>NZ_QBKN01000012.1 GCF_003054175.1 Allosediminivita pacifica | reverse complement strand
TGGTAATCTTTGACATGACCGCCTCCCATTAAGGATTGTTGCGATCCCACCTTGGCACAGCGATGCCGTCGGGGGGCGGTTACAGCATCAAAGCCCAGTGGCCGAGCCCATCCCTGTCCCAGCAGGACTCCTTGTCGGCGACAAATTTCGCGGTCGCGTCTTCATCCCATTCGAAGGTCAGAAGGGGCATATGCTCTGCGACACGTGGATCGGACATGTGAGCTCTGAGCTCGGCCGGGTCCACCGCGGTCAATCTGGCGAACGTAATATTGTGTTCCAACTGAATGCCCATTTGAACTAATTTATCGCCCACTAAGAGACTATCGGTTTCAAAACAACGTGGAATGGCGCACCATCCTCCGGAGTAACTCGAATTTGAGTATCCTGTGAGGACTCCAAGCCGACCTTCACTACAACTGCAAAAGTCACCTGCAACGGTCGTGACACACGGAACACCGCAGCTTCGGCCCCTCCGGCCCGCCAAACGAAAACGCCGGACCCCAGGGACCGGCGCTTCCATTCCTCAACTCCCGGCAAGCCTCACAGGCTCAGGAAGCCCTCGGCCTCCGACAGGGGACCCGCGGCCTTGAGGGCGGCGATGTCCGGTCCGCGCGGCGCGAGGTCCGAGATGCCGGCGATCACCGCTTCCAGTTCGGCGGCCACCGCCAGCACGCCCAGGTCGTCGTAACGGCGCCCGACAATCTGCAGCCCGAAGGGCATACCGTTGGCGTCGGTCCCGCAGGGAATGGTGATCGACGGATGCCCCGCGATGGTCGAGGCATAGGCCATCGCCAGCCAGTGGTAGTAGCTCTTGGTCGCTACCCCGTCGATCTCGGTCGGGTAAAGCTCGTGCCAGTCGCGCGGGCTGATCGTGACGGCGGGCGAGATCACGAAGTCATGCGTCTCGAACCAGGTCTGCCAGCGCTGGTGAAAGGCGCCCTGCATCGACAGGGCCTCGGCGATATCGTCGGGGCTGAAGCTGCGGCCCTCGTGGACGTTCTCGGTCACGTTGGGGCCCACCTGCTCGGGGTGGTCATCCAGATGCTTGCCGTGCTGGCCCACGAAGAGGATTCCGCGCAGCACCGAGAAGATCCGGTCGGCGTCGCTGCAGTCGGGTGTGCCCTCCTCCCCGCTTGCGAAAAGCGGCGCCAGCTGGGGCACGATGCGGCGGAAGTGATCGCGCACGATCCCCTCGGTCGGAGCAAACCCGTAGTCTTCGGTGAAGGCCACCCGCAGCGCGCTCAGGTCGCGCCGCGGCAGCCGTGCAAAGCGGGCCGGATCCCAGGCGGTGCGGCCGTCCACCACGGCGGTATAGGGGTCGCGCATGTCGGGACGCGCCAGCACCAACAGCATCAGCGCGGTGTCCTCGACGGTGCGCCCCATCGGGCCCGAAGTCGAGAGCGGGAAATACCCGATGCCGCGCGTGTTGCCCGGCACCACCCCCGGCGAGGGCCGGTAGCCCACGACACCACAGAAGGCCGCCGGGTTGCGCAGCGACCCGCCGGTGTCCGACCCCGTGGCCAGCGGGAAATACCCCGCCGACAGCCCCGCCGCCGAACCGCCCGAGGAGCCCGCGCAGCTGCGCGTCAGATCGTGCGGGTTCGCCGTCGCGCCGTAGACCCGGTTGCGGGTATTGCCGCCCGCGCTCCATTCGGGGTTGTTGGTCTTGCCCATGGGCAGTGCCCCTGCCGCACGCATGGCGGCGACGATGGCGTCGTCTTTGGTGGCGATGTTGTCGCGGAAGAGTTCCGACCCGAAGGTGGTCGGCAGGCCCGCCACGTCGATCATGTCCTTCACACCGAAGGGAAGCCCGTGCAAAGGCCCAAGCTCGTCCCCCGACGCCACGGCGTCATCGGCGGCTTTCGCGCCCCTGCGCAGCCCGTCGAAGTCGCGCGCGACAAGGGCATTTACCGCATGGTCCACCGTCTCGACCCGCGCGATGCAGGCCTCGGCCAGTTCGCTGGCGGAGAGCGCCTTGCGGGCAATCAGGCGACGCGCCGGGGCGGCGCCAAGGTCGGCGGGATCGGTGGGGATGGTCTGGGCCAAGAGAAACGTCTCCTTCAGAAGAGGGCCGTGCGCTGCATCTTGATCGCAGCGAGGATAAGGAACAGGACAAAGGCTGGCAGCGGAGGGAAGCCCCGTCCGATCTCGACCAGGCCCGACCGACGGCCCGTGGCCATGCCCGCCGCAAGCATAGGCACGAGGATGGGAAACAAGGAGGCATCGAACATGGGCGGGCGCTGCAATCTGGATCGGCGACCAGTCGTAGCGACCAATTGTACGATGTTCAATTGCGGTGAGAGAGATGCGAGGCCAAAGCTGTGAAGCGCAACGCGCGGCGCCTCCCCCGCAGGCATCGCGGCCGCTTCGGCCACGCGCAGGACCGCCCTGCGCCCGCCGTCACGCCTCCGGCGGCCGCAGCGTCGCCTCGCACCAGACCGGCAGGTGGTCCGAGGCCCGCAGCGCGGCGCCATGGTGCACGACACCCGTTTCGGGCAGGCTCAAGCGCGGGCCATGCGCGAACCTGTCGAGCCGCGCGACGGGCCGGGCGCTGTGAAAGCTCGGCCCCGGCGTGAC
Organism: Allosediminivita pacifica; assembly: GCF_003054175.1. Taxonomy (GTDB): domain Bacteria; phylum Pseudomonadota; class Alphaproteobacteria; order Rhodobacterales; family Rhodobacteraceae; genus Allosediminivita; species Allosediminivita pacifica. Next base: position 140,612 of record NZ_QBKN01000012.1, on the reverse strand, counting down.
CAGGGTCAACTCCTCCAGCCAGGGATCGAACCCCGCCCGCCGCGACCATTCGTTGAAGTCCCCGCCCACCAGGCAGGTCTCGATGCGCGCGCCCAGGTGTTCGAGGATCGCCGTCATCTGCAACTGCCGCCAACGCCGGATCAACCCGAGATGCGTGCCCACGATGTGCATCCCCTCGACGCCCACCATGACCGCCCCGCGCGGCTCGAGGCCCGGCAGATCGAAATGCTCGGTCGCCGTGATCGCAAGCCCCTCGCGCACCAGCACCGCGTTGCCGTGCCAGCCAAGGCTCACCTCGTTGCGGGCAAGATCGGCAACGACATAGTCGCTTTCGCGCTCGACCAGCGAACGGGGCAGCGCCGCCCGGCGCGGCCCGAGCCGCAGATCGGCCTCCTGCAGAAGCACGACATCAGCCCCGATCGCGTTGATCACCGACAGGATCCGCTCCGGGCTCCGCCGCCGGTCGATGCCCAGCGCCTTGCGCATGTTGTAGCTCGCCACTCGCAACCGCATCACAGCACCGGCGCCAGCAACCGCGCAAGCTTGGCGCCGGTCCGAATCCACAAGGGCTCCTCTTCCAGCGGCGTCTCGTACCGCTCCGAGACGGCGAGATCGTCTTCGAGCATCCGCGCGACCGCCCCGGCGAACCGCGTATCGGCAAAGGCCGCCATGGTCTCGAAGTTCAGGCGAAACGACCTGACATCGCAATTCGCGGTGCCGACCAGGGCGACATCCTCGTCGCACAAAACGATCTTCTGGTGCATGAAGCCCGCCTTGTAATGGTAGATCTGCACGCCATCCGACCGGATCTCGTCGAAGAAGGCATGCGCGGCAAGCCAGGGAAGGTAGTGATCGACGGTCCCCGTGAGGATCACCCGCACGTCGACCCCCTTGAGGGCCGCGTTGCTCAGGGCGGACTGGATGCTGGCGTCGGGCACGAAATAGGGCGACGCGATCCAGAGCCGCTTCCGCGCCGCGGTGATCGTCGCAAAGAAGGTCTGCGTGCCCGTCTCCATCGCGTCGGCGGGCCCGGTCGGCAGCAGCACCGCCGTCATGTCATCCTCGTGCGTGCCCGGATCCCAGTTCAGCTCCTGCGTCAGAAGCTCGCCGGTGCCCCAGTGCCAGTCCTCGGTGAAGATCAGCTGAAGCTGCGCCACGATCGGCCCCTGCAGCCGCAGATGCGTGTCCCGCCAGTGTCCGTACCGCGGATTGCGCCCGACGTAGGTGTCCGAGACGTTGTGCCCGCCCACGAAGCCGGTCACCCCGTCGACCACAAGGGTCTTGCGATGATTCCTGAAATTGATGTTCAGCCGCGAAGTCGGCCCGCGCGCCCCGCGCGGCTCGACCACCTGGATCCCCGCCTCGGAAAGCCGACCGCGGTAGGCCCGGGACAGCCCGTAGCTCCCCACCCCGTCGAACAGCAGCCGGACGGCCACCCCCCGCCGGGCCGCCGCGATCAGCCGCTCGGCAAAGGCCTGCCCGGTCGCGTCGTCAACGATGGTGTAGAACTGAACGCAGACGGTGTGTCGGGCGCCGTCAATGGCTTCGAACATGGCGGCGAAACTGGCCTCGCCGTCGATCAGCAGCTCCCCGGAGTTGCCGCCCACCACCGGCAGGTTCACGATCCGCTCGAAGACCGCGAGCCGCGCCGCCGCCCCGGAGTCCGGCGGGCAGTAGCGCGCGCTCTTCTTCTGCTCTGAGGTCAACGCCCGGCTGCGTTGCCGCGAGCGGGTGTAGCTGCGGATCCGGTGGCCGCCGAAGACCGCATAGGCCGGAACCGCGAACCATGGCGCGCTCAGCAGGAAGATGACCCAAGCGGCCGCCCCCTGCGGCGTCCGCACGGTTCCCAGCGCCCGCCAGATGCAGAACGCCACGATGCCGATGGCAAGAAGACCTGTTCCCGCAGTCCAGAGGATATTCATCGGGTCGTCACGTGAGCGGTTTCCTTCCAGTCGACCGCAGAGTGTCGCGAATGCGGCGGGCTCTGCAAGGGCGCATGCGCCTCACCGGCTTTGCCGATCGACCCACGTCATGATCACCCGAACGACGCGGACCTGTTCCTCGGGACTCATCTCCCGGCCCGCCGGAATGCCGTGCCATTTGGCAAGGCAGGACCGGCAGCAGGTCGCCGTCGCATGCTGGGCGATAAATGCGGGATGCCCGCGCATCGGCGTCTGCTTGCCATCGTTCCGGGGCGCCGCGGGCGCCAGCCTCTGTGCCACGAAATCCGCAGCATGCGAGGCGATCACCTCGCGCCCTTTCGCCGCCAGATAGTCCTGCTCCTTCACCCCGAGCCGGAACCGGCTGCGAAAGCGCGAGCGGGCAAGTCGCTGAAACAGGTCGTCATCCATCCCGCACCGATAGGCCCGCGCGCCCCGGATTCAAAGGGGCGGCGGGCCCGGACCCCACGTCCAGCGCCGGACCCCGCGCGCATTGGCTCAGCGCCACCGCCCTGTCCCGGCGTTTCCCGGGGCAGGACCTTGTGGTTCCATCGCCGCTGGTCTTTGTTGCAGCCAAATCCGGGGCGACGCGCGCGCGCCCCGCAACAACAGAGGAACGTCGACATGCCGTTGAACCCGACCCGCGAGGTCTTCATCACCTGTGCCGTGACCGGATCCGGCTCCACCCAGGACCGCAGCCCCCACGTCCCGCGCAGCCCCAAGGAAATCGCCGAAAGCGCCATCGACGCCGCCCGCGCCGGGGCCGCCATCGTGCACTGCCACGTCCGCGACCCCGAAACCGGCGCCCCCTCGCGTGACCTGAAGCTCTACCGCGAGGTAACCGAGCGCATCCGCGAATCCGAGGTCGACGCGGTCCTGAACCTGACCACCGGCATGGGTGGCGATCTCGTCTTCGGCCCCTCCGAGGCGCCCCTGCCGCTGAACGAAGAGGGCACCGACATGATCGGCGCCGCCGCGCGTGTCGAACACATCGCCGAATGCCTCCCCGAGATCTGCACCCTCGACTGCGGCACCATGAACTTCGCCGAGGCCGACTACGTGATGACCAACACGCCCGGCATGCTCGAGGCGATGGGTCGCATGATCACCCACCTCGGCGTGAAGCCCGAGATTGAGGCATTCGACACCGGCCACCTCTGGCTCGCCAAGCAGCTGGTCAAGGACGGCGTGCTCGACGCCCCCGCCCTCGTGCAGCTCTGCATGGGCGTCCCCTGGGGCGCGCCGAACGACCTCAACACCTTCATGGCGATGGTCAACAACATCCCCGAGGACTGGACATGGTCCGCCTTCTCGCTCGGTCGGGACCAGATGCCCTACGTCGGCGCGGCCACGCTCGCCGGTGGCCACGTCCGTGTCGGTCTCGAGGACAACCTGATGCTCGAAAAGGGCGTGCTCGCCACCAACGCGCAGCTCGTGGAAAAGGCCGTGACCATCGTCGAGAACCTCGGCGCCAAGGTCATCGGCCCCCAGCAGGTGCGCGAAAAGCTGGGCCTCACCAAGCGGGCGCCCAAGTCGTGAGCGACCGTCAACGTGTTGTCATCACCGGCGGCGCGGCGGGGATCGGGCTTGTCCTCGCCCGCCGCTTCGCCGCCGAGGGCGCGAGGATCGCGGTCTGCGACGTGGACGACACCGCCCTCGCCGCCCTGCGCGAGGAGATGCCCGACGCCATCGTCGAAAAGGCCGACGCCGCCAACGACACCGAGATGGGCGCCTTCCTCGACCGCGTGGAACGCGAATGGCACGGCGCCGACGTGGTCTGCTCGAACGCAGGCACCGGCGGCCCCGCGGGCCCGATCGAGACGCTCAATTTCGACGCCTGGCGCGCCTGTCTCGAGGTGAACCTCCTCGGCGCCTTCCTCACCTGCCGCTGGGCCGCGCGCGTGATGAAGGCGCAGGGCTCCGGCCTCCTGCTGCTCACCTCCTCCAACGCGGGCCTCTTCGGCTACCCGGGCCGCAGCCCCTACGCGACCTCCAAGTGGGGCGTCATCGGCCTGATGAAGACCCTCGCGATGGAGCTCGGCCCCCACGGCGTGCGCGTCAACGCGCTCTGCCCCGCCGCGGTCGAAGGCCCCCGCATGGACCGCGTCGTCGCCGCCGAGGCCGAGGCCACCGGCGCGACCCACGACGAGATCCGGACCCGCTACGTCAAGGGCGTCTCGCTCCGCAGCTGGGTCACCGCGGACGAAGTGGCCGACGCCGCGCTCTTTCTCGCCTCCCCCGCCGCCCGCAAGATCAGTGGGCAGGCGCTTTCCATAGACGGCCATACGGAGACACTGGTGCCATGACCAAGACACGCAAGGCCGCCGTCGTCGGCGGCGGCGTCATCGGCGGCGGCTGGGCCGCACGCTTCCTGCTCAACGGCTGGGACGTGGCGGTCTTCGACCCCGACCCGCAAGCACAGCGCAAGATCGGCGAAGTCATCGACGGCGCCCGGCGCGCCCTGCCCGGCCTCTACGACCGAGCCCTGCCCCCCGAGGGCAGCCTCACCTTCCACGACGCGCTCGCCGATGCCGTGGAAGGCGCCGACTGGGTGCAGGAAAGCGTGCCCGAACGGCTCGACCTCAAGCACCGGGTGCTGGCCGAGATCACCGCAGCCGCCCCGGCAAGCGCCGTCGTCGGCTCCTCCACCTCGGGCTTCAAACCCTCCGAACTGACGGCAGAGGGCGCGCGCGCCATCGTGGCCCACCCCTTCAACCCGGTCTACCTGCTGCCGCTGGTGGAACTCGTGGGCGACGCGGGCACCTGCACCACGGCGTCGGAAATCCTGCGCGCCATAGGCATGTATCCCCTCACCGCCCGCAAGGAGATCGATGCCCACATCGCCGACCGCCTGCTGGAAGCCGTCTGGCGCGAATGCCTCTGGCTGGTCAGCGACGGCGTCGCCACCACCGAGGAAATCGACGAGGCCATCCGCATGGGCTTCGGCCTCCGCTGGGCGCAGATGGGCATCTTCGAGACCTACCGCATCGCCGGGGGCGAGGCGGGCATGCGCCACTTCCTCGACCAGTTCGGCCCCGCGCTGGAATGGCCCTGGACCAAGCTCATGGACGTGCCCGACTACACGCCCGAGCTTGTCGACCTGATCGCGGGCCAGTCCGACGCCCAGTCGGGCCAGCACTCCATCCGCGATCTCGAACGCATCCGCGACGATAACCTCGTCGGCATGATGCGCGCCCTGCGCAAGACAGGCTCCGCCGCGGGCAAGGTCATCGCCGATCACGAGGCGAGCCTGCCCAAGGCCATGCCCACGCCCGAACCCGCCCCGGTCGAAACCGTCCGCCGCGACGTCCCGCAAAGCTGGACCGACTACAACGGCCACATGAACGAGGCGCATTACCTCGAGATCGGCGCGCAGGCGACCGACAGCTTCATGGAGATGGTCGGCGCGGGACCCACCTACATCGCGGGCGGCCTGTCCTACTTCACCGTCGAAAACCACCTCTGCTACCTGGGCGAGGTGCTCGCGGGCGAGGAACTGGTGGTCACCACGCAGGTGCTCCAGGGCGAGGGCAAGAAGATGCACCTCTTCCACCGCATCACCAAGGACGGCGAGGTCGCGGCGACCATGGAAACCTTCCTGCTCCACGTCGACCTCACCACCCGCCGCTCCTGCCCACCCGCGCCCGACGTGGCCGAGGCGCTGCTGGCCTTTGCCGAGGCGCACGCCGCCCTGCCCCGCCCCGATCAGGCCGGCAAGGCCATCGGCGCCCGCTGACCGATCACTGCTTCTGCGCGGCCGCGACCCGGCCGCGCAGCATCTCCAGCAGCCGTTCCGTCGCCGGGCTCACTGCCTCGCCCGCGCGGCGCACCAGCCCGAAATCCCCCACCTGCATGTCCTCGGCCACCGGCAGCCGCGCCAGCCGGCTGCCCAGCGCCCCCCGCGCGATGAAAAAGTCCGCCACCGCCCGCGCCAGCGGCGCGATGGCATTGGTCTCGTTCAGCATCGCCAGCGTGAACAGCGTGGACGAGGTGCCCAGAACCCGCTTGGGCAGCGGCAGCCCCTGCTTGAGGATAAAGGTCTCGGCCGTCCGCCGCAGCAGCCCGCCCGGCGGCTGCGTCACCCAGTCGTAGTCCAGGCAATCGCGAAGCTGCAGGCGGTCCTGCCGCACCAGCGGATGCCCAAGCCGCACCACAAGCGAGATCGGCTCCGGCCCGATCACGTCGAGTTCGTAGACCCCCGCGTCGGCGCGCTCGGGGATGCGCCCGATGTAGAAATCCAGCTCGCGGTTCAGCAGCAGATCCGACAACCGGTCCGAGGTGCCGACCTCCACCGCCAGTTCGATCTCCGGGTAGGCAAGACGCGCCTCGCGCAGCACCGGCAGAAGCAGCTCCAGCGAAGGGCCGGTCACCGACCCCACGCGCACCAGGCCCCTTGCGCCCCGCACCAGTTGCCCGATCCGCTCGTTGGCAAGGTCCAGCCCCTGCAGCGTGCTCGCCGCCTGCTGCGCCAGCACCCGCCCGGCCTCGGTCAGCACCACGCCGCGCGCGTGACGGGTGTAAAGCGCCACGCCCGACAGCTCCTCGAGCTGCGCCATCAGACGCGAGGCGGCGGGCTGCGTCAGCCCCACCTGATGGGCGGCGGCCCCGATCTGGCCAAGGTCACGCAGCGCCACCAGCAGCCGCAACTGCGAAAACTTCAGCCCCTTGCGGACAAGGGCGTTGCTGGTGCGGTAATCGGCCTTATCCGACATGCGTTATGCTCACTTTGGTATATTGCAAACCATTTTCCGAATTTGACCGATATACCCCGAGCTGACAACAGTGCGCACGTCCTGCCGGGCGGGCGTAGGAGACGCCCCCTCGAGCGGGGCCTCAAAGGCGGACACACAGGTCCGCCGCGAAGGGAGGACAGCATGAAATTCACCAGACGCGCCCTCGGCGCGACCGCTCTCGCTGCGCTTGTCGCACTGCCCGCATACGCCCAGGACAAGGGCACCATCGGCATCGCCATGCCGACCAAGTCCTCGGCCCGCTGGATCGCCGACGGCGAGAACATGGTGCAGCAGTTCCAGGATGCCGGCTACGAAACCGATCTCCAGTACGCCGAAGACGACATCCCCAACCAGCTGGCGCAGATCGAGAACATGATCACCAAGGGCGTCGACGCCCTCGTGATCGCGGCCATCGACGGCACCACGCTCACCAACGCGCTGGCCAACGCCGCCGCGATGGATGTTCCCGTCGTCGCCTACGACCGCCTGATCCGCGATTCCGGCGACGTGAGCTACTACGCCACCTTCGACAACTTCCAGGTCGGCGTGCAGCAGGCCACCACCCTCGTCGAGGGCCTCGAGGAACGCTTCCCCGACGCCGAGACGTGGAACGTCGAACTCTTCGGCGGCAGCCCCGACGACAACAACGCCTACTTCTTCTACGATGGCGCCATGTCGGTGCTCGACCCGCTGATCGAGGACGGCAGCATCGAGATCGTCTCGGGCCAGATGGGCATGGACACCGTCGGCACCCTACGCTGGGACGGCTCCGTCGCCCAGGCCCGCATGGATAACCTGCTCTCGGCCAACTACACCGACAAGACCATCCACGGCGTGCTCTCGCCCTACGACGGCCTGTCCATCGGCATCATCTCGTCGCTGCGCGGCGTCGGCTACGGCTCGGGCGACATGCCCATGCCCATCGTCACCGGCCAGGACGCCGAGATCCCCTCGGTCAAGGCCATCCTGCGCGGCGACCAGTACTCGACCATCTTCAAGGACACCCGCAAGCTTGCCGACGTGGCCGTGGGCATGGTCGACGCACTCCTGCAGGGCGGCGAGCCCGAGATCAACGACACCGAGACCTACGACAACGGCGTCAAGGTCGTCCCCTCCTACCTTCTCGAACCCCAGCCGGTGACGGAAGAGAACTGGGAAGAGGTGCTGATCGAGAGCGGCTACTACACCGAAGACCAGATCAACTGAGCCTCCCCGCGCGCGCCCCTCGCGGCGCGCGCACCGGGCCCGGTCGCCACACGCCGGGCCCACCCAAAATCCACGCTTACCGGAGGCACGAGAGATGGCCACCCTTCTCGAGATGCGCGGGATCACCAAGACATTTCCCGGCGTGAAGGCGCTCGACAACGTCAACATGAAGGTCGAGGAAGGCGAGATCCACGCCCTCGTCGGTGAGAACGGCGCCGGCAAGTCGACCCTGATGAAAGTCCTGTCGGGCGTCTACGCCCACGGCAGCTACGAGGGCGACATCGTCTACGACGGCGACGTGAAGGCCTTTCGCGGCATCACCGACAGCGAAGACGTCGGCATCATCATCATCCACCAGGAACTCGCGCTGATCCCGCTGCTGTCGATCGCCGAGAACATCTTCCTGGGCAACGAACGCGCCAACGGCGGCATCATCGACTGGCGCGAAACCGAACGCCGCGCGGCCGAGCTGATCGAACGCGTCGGCCTGAAGGAAACCCCGCGGACCGTCGTCGACGACCTCGGCCTCGGCAAGCAGCAGCTGGTCGAGATCGCCAAGGCGCTGTCCAAGGACGTGCGCCTGATGATCCTGGACGAGCCGACCTCCTCGCTCAACGAACAGGACAGCGAAAAGCTTCTCGACCTCCTGCTCGAGTTCAAGAAGAAGGGGATGACCTCCATCCTCATCTCGCACAAGCTCAACGAGATTTCGCGCGTCGCCGACACGATCACCGTACTGCGCGACGGCTCCACCGTGGCCCGGCTCGACTGCAAGGGCGGCATCAGCGAAGACGACATCATCCGCGACATGGTGGGCCGCTCGCTCGACGACCGCTACCCGCCCAAGGTGGACCACACCAAGGACGACGTGGCGATGGAAGTCGCCAACTGGACCGTCCACCACCCACTGCACCCCGAACGCAAGGTGGTCGAGAACGTCAGCTTCCACGTCAAGCGGGGCGAGGTGCTGGGCATCGCGGGCCTCATGGGCGCGGGCCGGACCGAACTCGCCATGAGCCTCTTCGGCCGCAGCTACGGTCGCGACATCTCGGGCGAGGCCAGCATCAACGGCCAGCCCGTCGACCTCTCGAGCGTCCGCCGCGCGATCAACGCCGGCCTCGCCTATGTCACCGAGGACCGCAAGACCTACGGCCTCGTGCTTGACCAGACCATCCGGCGCAACGTGCCGCTGGCCAAGCTCGACGCCGTGGCCGACGGGCTCGTCGTGAACAAGTCGCGCGAGGCCGAGGTCGCCGAACGCTACCGCAAGCGTCTCAACATCAAGTCCAGCTCCATCGAGCAGGAGACGGTGAACCTCTCGGGCGGCAACCAGCAGAAGGTGGTGCTGTCGAAATGGCTCTTCGCCGATCCCGACATCCTGATCCTCGACGAGCCCACCCGCGGCATCGACGTGGGCGCCAAGTTCGAGATCTACACCGTCATCCGTGACCTCGCCGCATCCGGCAAGGCCGTGATCGTCATTTCCTCCGAGATGCCCGAGCTGCTGGGCATCACCGACCGTCTTTACGTCATGAACGAAGGCCGCTTCGTGGGCGAAATGCCCACCAGTGAGGCCAGCCAGGAACGGATCATGTCGACCATCATCAAGTCAGGGGACCGCACATGAGCGATACCACCAACACCGGCGCTTCCGCGCCCGCTGGCGAGCAGGCCAAGGCAAGCTGGCGCTTCCTCAAGGGCCACCTGCGCGAATACGGCATCCTCTTTGCCCTCATCGCGATCATGGCCTTCTTCCAGATCGCCACCGGGGGCATCCTGCTCAAACCGGTCAACCTGACCAACCTGATCCTGCAGAACTCCTACATCGTCATCATGGCCATCGGCATGCTGCTGGTCATCGTGGCGGGCCACATCGACCTCTCGGTGGGCTCGGTGCTGGGCTTCATCGGGGCGCTCGCCGCCGTGATGATCGTCAACTGGGACGTGCCCTACCTGCTCGCGGGCATCATCTGCCTCGCCGCGGGCGCCGTCATCGGCATGGCGCAGGGCTTCTGGATCGCCTACTTCCGCATCCCGTCCTTCATCGTGACGCTCGCGGGCATGCTGGTCTTCAAGGGCCTCACCCTCTGGCTGCTCGCAGGCCAGTCCGTCGGCCCCTTCCCCTCGCAGTTCCAGCTCATCTCCTCGGGCTTCCTCGCCGATCCCTTCGGCATGGACGGCTTCAACCTGCTGTCGCTGCTGATCGGCATCGCGCTCGCCGTGGGCCTGCTGGTCCTGAGCATCCGCAGCCGCCAGAGCCAGGCCAAGACAGGCGCACCCGCCGAACCCTTCGCCTTCTTCGCGGCCAAGAACGCGCTGATCTTCGTGGCGATCATCTACATGAGCTATCTCATGGCCGATTTCCGCGGACTGCCCAACGTCTTCATCGTCATGGCGCTGCTGATCGCGATCTACTCCTTCGTCACCGCCCGCACCACGGTCGGCCGCCGCATCTACGCCATCGGCGGCAATGAAAAGGCCGCGACCCTCTCGGGCATCAACTCCAAGCGCCTGACCTTCTTCACCTTCGCCAACATGGGCATGCTGGCAGCCCTCGCGGGCCTCGTCTTCGCCGCCCGCCTCAACACCGCCACGCCCAAGGCCGGCGCCACCTTCGAGCTCGACGTGATCGCGGCCGTCTTCATTGGCGGGGCGTCGATGTCGGGCGGCGTGGGCACCGTGGTCGGGGCCGTGGTCGGCGCCTTCATCATGGGCGTGATGAACAACGGCATGTCGATCCTCGGCATCGGCATCGACTGGCAGCAGGTCATCAAGGGCCTCGTCCTCCTCGCCGCAGTGATTTTCGACGTCATGAACAAGCAGAAAGGCTGATCCCGATGCTTCTTTCGCAATACCGCACCGACAGCGGCCGGCCCCAGGTCGTCGCCCGCGAAGGCACCGAAGCCTACGACGTCCGCACCGAGGCCAGCCTCTACGACCTCGCCATGCACTGCGCCAAGAGCGGCGAGGGCCTTCAGGCCCACGTCCTCTCGCTGGGCCTGGGCGAGGCGGTGGACCTCAACCGGCTCTACGCCGAAGGGCGGCTCCTGCCGCCCCTCACCCACCCGGACCCTGCGCACCTGCACCTGACGGGCACCGGCCTCACCCACCTCGGCTCGGCCTCGACCCGCGCGGCCATGCACGCCAGCACCAAGCCCGAGGACGAGACCGACTCGATGAAGATGTTCCGCATGGGCATCGAGGGCGGCAAGCCCGCCAACGGCCACGCCGGCGTCCAGCCCGAATGGTTCTACAAGGGCACCGGCCACGCGCTCGTGGCCCCCGGCGCGCCCCTGCAAAGCCCCGCCTTCGCCGAGGACGGTGGAGAAGAGCCCGAGCTTGCGGGCCTCTACGTCATCGCCCCCGACGGCACCCCCGTCCGGGTCGGCTTTGCCGTGGCCAACGAGTTTTCCGACCACGTCACCGAACGGCAGAACTACCTCTACCTCGCGCACTCCAAGCTGCGCCCCTGCTCGGTCGGCCCCGAGATCCTCGTGGGCGAGTTGCCCGACAGCGTCGAGGGCACCAGCCGCATCCGCCGCGGCAACGAGGTGATCTTCGAAAAGCCCTTCCTCTCGGGCGAGGCGAACATGTCCCACACCATCGCCAACCTTGAACACCACCACTTCAAGTATCAGCTCTTCTGTCAGCCGGGCGACGTGCACGTGCACATGTTCGGGACCGCGACACTGTCCTTCGCCGAGGGCATCTCCCCGCAGGACGGCGACGTGTTCGAGATCGAAGCAGCGCCCTTCGGCCTGCCCCTGCGCAATCCGCTCGCCTTCCAGCCGGGCCCCAAACCGGAGCCGCGGACCGAAATCCGCGCGATGTGAGGTAACAATGACTTTCAAACCGGCAGAATGGCCGCGCAAACTTCGCTCGCAGGAATGGTACGGCGGCACCTCGCGGGACAACATCTACCACCGCGGCTGGCTCAAGAACCAGGGCTACCCTCACGACCTTTTCGACGGACGCCCGGTGATCGGCATCCTCAACACCTGGTCGGACCTGACGCCCTGCAACGGCCACCTGCGCGAGCTTGCCGAAAAGGTGAAGGCCGGCATCTGGGAGGCCGGTGGCTTCCCGCTCGAGGTGCCCGTCTTCTCGGCCTCGGAAAATACCTTCCGCCCCACGGCGATGATGTACCGCAACCTCGCCGCCATGGCGGTCGAGGAAACCATGCGCGCCCAGCCCATCGACGGCGCCGTGCTGCTGGTGGGCTGCGACAAGACCACCCCCAGCCTGCTCATGGGCGCGGCCTCGACCGATATCCCCTCCATTGTCGTCACCGGCGGGCCGATGCTCAACGGCTGGTTCCGCGGTGAACGCGTGGGCTCCGGCACCGCGCTCTGGCAGATGTCCGAGGACATCAAGGCCGGGAAGATGACGCAGGAGGATTTCCTCGAGGCCGAACAGGCCATGTCCCGTTCCTCGGGGACCTGCAACACCATGGGCACCGCCTCCACCATGGCCTCCATGGCCGAGGCGCTCGGCATGGCGCTCTCGGGCAACGCCGCGATCCCCGCCGTCGACGCCCGCCGCCGGGTCATGGCGCAACTCTCCGGCCGCCGGATCGTTCAGATGGTGAAGGACGACCTCAAACCCTCGGACGTGATGACCAAGCAGGCATTCGAAAACGCCATCCGCACCAACGGCGCCATCGGCGGCTCGACCAACGCGGTCGTGCACCTGCTGGCCATGGCCGGGCGCTGCGGCGTGGACCTCACGCTCGACGACTGGGACCGCTTGGGCCGCGACGTGCCGACCATCGTGAACCTCATGCCCTCGGGCAAGTACCTGATGGAGGAGTTCTTCTACGCCGGCGGCCTGCCCGTCGTGCTGAAACGCCTCGGCGAAGGCGGCATGCTGAACAAGGACGCGCTCACGGTCTCCGGCGAAACCGTCTGGGACGAGGTCAAGGACGTCCGCAACTGGAACGAGGATGTCATCCTCCCCGTCGAAAAGGCGCTCACGTCCTCGGGCGGCATCGCGGTCCTCAAGGGCAACCTCGCTCCCAACGGCGCCGTGCTGAAACCCTCCGCCGCCTCGGAAAAGCTGATGAAGCACCGCGGCCGCGCCGTGGTCTTCGAGGACATCGACGACTACAAGGCCAAGATCGCCGACGACGCCCTCGACATCGACGAGACCTGCATCATGGTTCTCAAGAACTGCGGCCCCAAGGGCTACCCCGGCATGTCCGAGGTCGGCAACATGGGCCTGCCCCCCAAGGTGCTGAAGAAGGGCATCACCGACATGGTCCGGATCTCGGACGCGCGCATGTCGGGCACCGCCTACGGCACCGTGGTCCTGCACACCTCGCCCGAGGCCGCCGTCGGCGGGCCGCTGGCCGTGGTGCGCAACGGGGACATGATCGAACTCGACGTGGCAGAACGCCGCCTGCACCTCGACATCTCCGACGAGGAGCTGAAGAAGCGGCTCGCCGACTGGAAACCCGCGGCCGAACCGCCCGCCTCGGGCTATGACAAGCTCTTCCACGATCACGTGCAGGGGGCAGATACCGGGGCCGACTTCGACTTCCTGCAAGGATGCCGCGGACGGGAGGTCCCACGTGACAGCCACTAAGATCGCCATCATGGGCGTGGGCAAGATTGCCCGCGACCAGCACATCCCGGCCATCGCCGCCGACCCGCGGTTCGAACTGGCCGCCACCGTCAGCCGCTCCGGCGGCCTCGACGGGGTGGAAAACTTCGCGACCCTGTCCGAGCTGATCGCGGCCCGCCCCGACATCCCGGCGGTCTCGCTCTGCATGCCGCCCTCCGTGCGCTACGAAGCGGCGGCCGAGGCCATCGCCGCGGGCAAGCAGACCATGCTCGAAAAGCCCCCCGGCGCCACCGTGGCCGAGGTGCTCGACCTCGCCCGTATGGCCGAGGAGGCGGGCGTCACGCTCTTCGCCACCTGGCATTCGCGCCATGCCGAAGGCGTCGCCGCCGCCAAGGCTTGGCTGGCCGACAAGACCATCACCGCCCTGCGGATCGACTGGAAGGAAGACGTGCGCAAGTGGCACCCCGGCCAGGACTGGATCTGGGAGCCCGGCAACCTCGGCGTCTTCGACCCGGGCATCAACGCGCTCTCGATCCTGACCGAGATCGTGCAGGTCCCCCTGCACCTCACCGGCGCGGAACTGTCGTTCCCGGAAAACCGCGCGGCGCCCATCGCCGCCGACCTCACCTTTGCCGGGCCCGGCTTCATCGCCGAAGCCGCATTCGACTGGCGGCAGGAGGGCGGCGAGATCTGGCAGATCGCGGTCGAGACCACGGCAGGCACCCTGCGCCTCATCGAGGGCGGCGCGCGCCTCTTCCTTGATGACAGCGAACAAACCGTTCACGGTCGGGGCGAGTACCCCGACCTCTACCACCGCTTCGGCGATCTGATCGAGGGGGGCGCGCGCGATGTCGATGCGACCCCGCTGATCCACGTCGCCGATGCGTTCCTCCTCGGCCGCCGCCTGGTGGTCGAGCCGTTCAACGAGTGACCAGAAGGACATGACATGACCGATTTGACCGGACGCCACCTGATTGCAGGCGAATGGACCGCCGGCGGGGAAACCTTCCAGTCCGCCCCCGTGACCGGGGACCCCGTCACCGTCCACTGCGGCGGCAAGGCCGAAGTCGACGCCGCCATGAAGGCCGCGGAAGAGGCCTTCCTGACCTACGGCTGGACCTCGCGCGAAGAGCGCGCCAAGTTCCTCGAGGCCATCGCGGACGAGATCGAGGCACGCGGCGAGGCCCTGACCGCCGCCGGCACCTCCGAGACCGGCCTGCCCGAGGCGCGGCTCAACGGCGAACGCGGCCGCACCACCGGCCAGCTCAAGCTGTTCGCAAGCCACATCCGCGACGGCGCCTATCTCGACCGTCGCCATGACGAGGCCCTGCCCGACCGTCAGCCCGCGCCTCGCCCCGATCTGCGCATGATCGAGCGCCCCATGGGCCCGGTGGGCGTCTTCGGCGCCTCGAACTTCCCGCTGGCCTTCTCGACCGCGGGCGGCGACACCGCCTCCGCGCTCGCAGCCGGCTGCCCCGTGGTCTACAAGGGCCACCCCGGCCACCCGGCAACGGGCGAGATCGTGGCCGACGCCATCCGCGCCGCCATCGAAAAGACCGGCATGCCCAAGGGCACCTTCGGCTTCGTCCAGTCCAACACGACCGAGGCGGGCGAGGCGCTCGTCACCCATCCGCTGACCCGCGCGGTGGGCTTCACCGGCTCGTTCCGCGGCGGCAAGGCGCTCTTCGATCTGGCCATGTCGCGCCCCGAGCCGATCCCCTTCTTCGGGGAACTCGGCGCGATCAACCCGGTCTTCGTCATGCCCGCGGCCCAAGGCGCCCGCGGCGGCGATATCGGCACCGCATGGGCGGGCTCGCTCACCATGGGCGTGGGCCAGTTCTGCACCAACCCCGGCATCGTGGTGCTGCACCCCGGTGACGGCGCCGATGCCTTCGTCGACGCGGCCCGCGCAGCCCTCGAAGAGGTCGGCCCGCAGCCCATGCTCACCGATGGCGTCGCCTCGGGCTACCGCAAGGGCGTCGAGGGCATCGCCAGCGTCTCGGCGGTCAAGGAGCACCTGCGCAAGGACTGCTCCGACCGTCAGGGCGCCCCCGCGATGTTCGAGGTCTCCGGCAAGGACTGGCTTGCCCACCCCGAGCTCTCCGAGGAAATGTTCGGCCCCGCCGGCATCGTCATCCGCGCCGCCTCCGCCGACGAGGTGATGCAGATCGCGAAAGAACTCCACGGCCAACTCACCTGCACCCTGCAGATGGACGACAGCGACGTGGACACCGCGAAACCGCTGGTTCCCGTGCTGGAGCGCAAGGCCGGCCGCCTGCTGGTCAACGGCTTCCCGACGGGCGTCGAGGTGGCCGACAGCATGGTCCACGGCGGCCCCTACCCCGCCACGACCAACTTCGGCGCAACCTCCGTGGGCACCCTGGCCATCCGCCGCTTCCTGCGGCCGGTCTGCTACCAGAACATGCCCGAGGCGCTCCTGCCCGAAGACCTCCGCGGCTGAGCCTTCTCGCCACACCGCTGAAACAAACGCGCCCCCGCAGGACACTGCGGGGGCGTTTTCATGTCGGGCTAAAAGCACATGATACTGGGAAAAGCGCAGAGCCGCGCATCGCAGCCGCGCGTGGTGGCGATCCCGACCGATGATCATCTCGCTTCATGGCAGCCAAGTCCAAAAGACCTCGACACGACGCACCCAGCTTAACCAAATCGCCGCCGCGTGGGGACGCGGTCATTCCGGAGGCATGCTTCCAGCATGACATTGCGCGGCGGCCTTCAGCCTTGATCCCGCGCAGGGACTCCGCGCTCTCCCGCCCGGAACGAGGGGCGTCAGCCCCGTCGGGCGAGCGGCCTACGCCTGCCCCACCAGCTCCTTGGCCATCATCATGTGCACGCCCTTGTTGCCGTTCACCGTCTGCGTCACCCGCAGATCCCCCGCCAGAGAACAGAGCATGTAGGCGTCCTCCCGGCTCAGCCCCGTCAGATCCACGATCCAGCCGATCATGTCCCGCAGTGCCATCTCGGCGCAGATGTCGAGCGAGGGATGCATCCCCATCGTGATCAGGTGCCCCGGCGTCTCGGCCCTGGGATACGCCCAAGGCAGATCGCTCCGCACCGTCAGGCGGAAGGTCCCGCGCAGCGCCGTCTCGATCGCGGTGATGCAGACCTCGCCATCGCCCTGCGCCCCGTGTCCGTCACCGCAGGAAAACAGCGCGCCCTCCGCCTGCACCGGCAGGAACAGCGTACTGCCCGCCACCAGCTCCTTGTTGTCGAGATTGCCGCCGAACCGTCGCGGCTGGATCGTCGACACGCGCCCCCAGCTCGCAGGCGGCGCCACGGCCATCACCCCGAAGAAGGGCCGCAATGGCAGCTCCAGCCCCCAGGACAGCCGCGCCACACCCGCCTCAGCATCCAGCGGAATGGTCACGCAGCGGCCCTCGTCGAACTCCTCGCGCAGCGTCCCCGCCAGCGGGCGGATCACATTGTACCCCCAGTCCTGCCGCAGCGCCACGTCGAGGATATCCACCTGCAGCACGTCCCCCTGCCGCGCCCCGCGCACCGCCACCGGCCCCGTCACGATATGCCCGCCCATGGCCCGCTCGGCCCGCGCATGCACATCGTAAAGCTCCGGAGGCACGTGGAACCCCGCGGGCGGCAGCACCTCCGGCGCCCCCGAGACCGTGTCGATCAC
Organism: Allosediminivita pacifica; assembly: GCF_003054175.1. Lineage (GTDB taxonomy): Bacteria > Pseudomonadota > Alphaproteobacteria > Rhodobacterales > Rhodobacteraceae > Allosediminivita > Allosediminivita pacifica. The sequence goes on along the minus strand of NZ_QBKN01000012.1, from coordinate 123,522 downwards.
CACGACATCGCCGCTGCCCACCTCCAGCACCGGGGCCCGCGCCGCGTCGAAGAACCCCCAGGCGCAGCTCTCCGCGCCCGCCGCCAGGTACGCGCTCATGCCCCCACCGGCAGCCGGCTCTCCACCAGTTCCACCCAGTAGGAACAGCCCGCCGGGATCGCCTCGTCGTTGAAATCGTACTCCGGGTGGTGAACGCTCGCGCCCCCGCCGTTGCCGACCTGGATATAGGCCCCCCGCCGCGCCAGCAGCATGTAGGCGAAATCCTCGCCCGCCATCAGCGGCGGGCTGTCCGTCTCCACCTCAGGGGTGATCCGTTTGGCCGCCTCCGCCGCGAATCCCGCCTCCTCGGCGTAGTTCACCGTCGCCGGATAGCCGTTGTGATACTCGATCACCGCCTCCGCCCCGTAGACCGCCGCCCCGTTCGACACGATCTCGCGGATCCGCCCCTCGGTCAGCTTGCGCAGCTCCGGATCGAAACTCCGCACCGTGCCGCGCAGCGTCACCGTCTCGGGGATCACGTTGTAGGCATCCGTCGCCGTGCGAAAGCTGCACACCGACACCACCAGCGACTTCAGCGGATCGGCGCTGCGCGACACCATGCTCTGCAGGCTCATCACGATGCCCGAGGCCGCCAGCGTCGGGTCGATGCACTCGTGCGGCCGCGCCGCGTGCCCGCCACGCCCCTTGACCGTGATGTCGAAGGTATCCACCGCCGCGTACATCGGCCCGGGGTTGATCGAGAAACTCCCCACCGGCTTGCCCGGCGCGTTGTGCATCCCGTAGACCTCGGCGATGTCGAAGCGCTCCATCATGCCGTCCTTGACCATGGCATCGCCACCGCCACCGCCCTCCTCGGCGGGCTGAAAGATCACCGCGACGCTGCCCGCGAAATTCCGGCTCTCCGCCAGGTACTTGGCAGCCCCCAGCAGCATCGCCGTATGCCCGTCGTGGCCACAGGCATGCATGACACCCGGCGTTTCCGAGGCATAGGGCTTGCCGGTCGCCTCGTGGATCGGCAGCGCGTCCATGTCCGCCCGAAGCCCCACCGTCCGGCCCTCGGCCCTGCCCTTGATGAGCCCCACGACCCCCGTGCGCCCGATACCTTCCACCACCTCGTCACAGCCGAACTCCCGCAGCTTCTCGGCCACGAAGGCGGCGGTCCTGTGCGTCTCGTAAAGCAGCTCCGGCATCCGATGCAGATCCCGGCGCCACCCGGTGATCTCCTCGTGCATCTCGGCAAGACGGTTGCGGATAGGCATGACAGGCTCCTTCGTGTCCGGTGTTTGGACGGATACTGCGAGGGGCGGGCGAGGAAATCCAGAGGGGGTGGAGCGCAGGCGACGTCGCGAGAGGCCATGCGCCCGGGTTTTGACCGGCTGCCGAAGCCAGTCAGCACTGCGGACTAAGCTCACGGAAGGATCCCGGTTCAGAGCCGCGCATGGCGGCCGCGCGCGGTGGCGATCCGGACAGCGGATCCTCTTGGTTTATGCTCGCAAGGTCAGGACGACTTCGACACGAGGCACTCAGCGTCACCAAATCGCCGCCGCTTGGGGGCGCGGCTGCGATGCGCGGCGGCACTGCGTGCCTTGATTCCGCGCCGGGGCTTCGCGTTTAACCGATCGCTTGGAATCCGGTGCAGACCTTCGTCTCAGACTCGACAGATGACCTACGACGGGCCTTAGTCGACGCTCAAGCTTGGTACGAGGCATGCCCGATCCCGGCCTTATGCGGACATGTGGACCCGGCGCATGACTTGGCTGGTCCCAGCTTGCCTCCGCCCTTCGGATGCCCGCCCGAACGCATCGCGCAACTGGGGCAACGCGCTCACTTCAAGGCGAGTTTCTCGTGGTGATGCCCAAAGAGTAAGGTTACTCTGCGTGACCTCTGGGTGGTCACATCATTAAATTGCGAATTAAAAGCGGGAGGAAAATTTGTCCAACGCGTCGGTATTCTGGATTTGCACCTGCCTGATTTTGATCGTCGCCTTTTTGATGATCTACCTCCTTTCTCTCAAGCTTCTGGTTGATCCGAAAGTTGCCTTAGCGGCACCTGGAATATCGCGGGACCTGAGAGAATGGCTTTCAGCGTTTGGTGGATACGCGGGTGCGCTGGCAGCGCTCGCTGCTGCCGTAATCTCGGTCTCGATGATATCCCGTCAAATCTCAACAGCCTCAGACCAGCACCTAGAAATGATGAAATTTCAGGTACACGGTGCCTTGGTCCAAGCTCAGCAAGTGCAGAGTGCAGCAAGTGTCGCACACGGGAATGTCGTACAGCTACTGGATTCTACAGTGAACCGAGACGAAGAGCTAGTCGACGGAGAACTGGAGTCCTTCTCGCATGTCGCTGAAGAAACTAGGAAGCAGATAATCGAAACGCGTTTGACGGAAAACGTGTACGATACTCAAGGGCGTCGCCCCGCATTTGGTAGCTTCGAGGCGGCGCTGGAGAGCTGGATATCGGCCGTGGCCACGGTTCGTCAGGTCTCGAATGAAGATGCTGAAACGGGTGAAAGCCGGCGTCAGATGCTTCGCCGTTTGAGCGGGCCCCTCGTAACTCTAGAACTAGAACTGAGGGGCGTTGAAACGGATTCTGCTGATTTCATCAGGCGATGGAGTCACCTATCGCCCTAAATTGCCACCGCCTGGCACCCCTTCGCTCCCCTCACCCGGGCCGAACGCCACGCCGAACACCTGCCACCTCCCCAGCCCAAACGCCACCTTTCAAATGCCCCCTTCCCAAGCCGTCCCGCGCGGGGCATTCCTAATTTTCGGTAAACCTTGGAAGCTAACCTCTTGAAAGAAAAGGGATCGAAAAATGTCCCGGCCCGGGACACCTGAAGTGCCCCGGCGGCCTTCCGTCCCCGAGATCGCTTGCAACCGGTCCCCCAGCCGATAAAGCTGGCGGCAGGAGGCGCTCGGAGATCCCATGACCGAAAGCAGACTGGACGACGCGGCCCGCGCCGCTTGGCTGGCCTATATCGGCGGGCTCAAGCAGGACGAGATCGCCCGGATCATGGGCATCTCCCGCCAGTCCGCCCAGCGCCTCGTCTCGCAGGCCATGGCGGCCGGGCTGGTCAAGGTCCGCATCGACCACCCCGTCGCCCGCTGCATGGATCTCGCCGCCCGGATCGAGGCCCGCTTCGGCCTCTCCCTCTGCCGCGTCGTCCCCTCGCTGCAGTCGCCCGAAGCCTCGGGCCTCGCCGTCTCCCACGCCACCGGCGACCTGATCGAGGCCCACCTCTCGCGCGACGAACCCCTCATCATCGGCCTCGGCACCGGCCGGACCCTCCGCGCGGCGGTCGAGCACATGCCCCACCTCGACGGCGGCCAGTGCAAGATCGTCTCCCTCACGGGCAACATCTCCCCCGACGGCTCCACGGCCTTCTTCAACGTCCTTTTCACGATCGCCGACAAGGTCCGCGCCGCCACCTATCCCATGCCCCTGCCGGTCATCGCCGCCAGCGCCGCCGAACGCGATGCCCTGCTGAACCAGAAGACCCTCGCCACCACCCGCGCCCTCTCGCTGCGGACCGACGTCCGCTTCGTCGGCATCGGCCCCATGGGCGACGCCGCCCCCCTGCTCGTCGACGGCTTCATCACCCAGGACGATCTGGACCGCCTCCAGAGCAAGGGCGCCGTGGGCGAGATCGTCGGCCACGTCTTCGATGCCCACGGCGCCCTCCTCGACGACGAGATCAACACCCGCGTCAGCAGCGTCGAGATGCCAAGCGATCCACCCGCCCAGACCATCGCCGCCGCCAACGGCCCCGCCAAGATCGCGGCGATTCAGGGGGCCCTCCGCGGCCGCAGGATCACCGGCCTCATCACCGACGAACGGACGGCCGAGGCGCTTCTCGTCTGATCCCCTGAAGTCGCTTCGGAATCAAAAAGGTATCGGACTCTCCGCGGCCAATGCTGCAGGGCAGAGACGAATTTGGTTGACCAAGCCTTACCGGATATGAGTAATTGCGCATGAGCTTGGCATTTGCTCAAACGGGAGGACTACAATGCAACCGACTTTCCGCGCCCTTCTGGGTGCTACCGCGCTGACGGCCGTTGCCGCCGCCGCGCAGGCGCAGACCGTGACCATCGCCACCGTGAACAACGGCGACATGATCCGCATGCAGGGCCTGACGCAGGACTTCACCGAGCAGCACCCCGACATCGACCTCGAGTGGGTCACGCTGGAAGAGAACGTGCTGCGCCAGCGCGTGACGCAGGACATCGCCACCGGCGGCGGCCAGTTCGACGTCATGACCATTGGCAACTACGAAGTGCCGATCTGGGCCAACCAGGGCTGGCTCACGCCGCTCGAGAACATGCCCGAGGGCTACGATGCCAACGACATACTGCCCGCCATCGCGGGCGGCCTCTCCGTCGACGGCACGCTCTACGCCGCGCCCTTCTACGGTGAATCGGCGATGGTCATGTACCGCACGGACCTCGCCGAGGAAGCGGGCGTCGAGATCCCGGACCAGCCGACCTGGGCCGACATCAAGACCGCCGCCGAGGCGATGACGGACGAGGAGAACGAGATCTACGGCATCTGCCTGCGCGGCAAGGCCGGCTGGGGCGAGAACATGGCCCTCATCACCGCCATGTCGAACTCCTACGGCGCACGCTGGTTTGACATGGACTGGCAGGCGCAGTTCGACAGCCCCGAGTGGGAAGCCACCCTTACCGACTACCTCGACCTGATGACCAACTACGGTCCTCCGGGCGCCTCCTCCAACGGCTTCAACGAGAACCTCTCGCTCTTCCAACAGGGCAAGTGCGGCATGTGGATCGACGCCACCGTGGCGGCCTCCTTCGTGACCGACGAAGACGAGTCCACCGTCGCCGACAGCGTCGGCTTTGCGCAGTTCCCAAACAAGGAAGGCGTCGACAACCGCGGCAACTGGCTCTGGTCCTGGAACCTCGCCATCCCCGCCTCGAGCGACGCGACCGAAGCCGCCAAGACCTTCGTCGCCTGGGCGACATCCAAGGGCTACACCGAGCTCGTGGCCGAGGAAGAAGGCTGGGCCGCCGCACCTCCGGGAACGCGCACCTCGCTCTACGAGAACGCGGAGTACCAGGAGGCCGCGCCCTTCGCCGAGATGACGCTGAACCAGATCAACGCCGTCGACACGAAGAAGCCCTCGGTGCAGGAAATCCCCTACACCGGCGCCCAGTTCGTCGCGATCCCCGAGTTCCAGGGCATCGGCACCGCCGTCGGCCAGCAGTTCTCGGCAGCTCTCGCGGGCCAGACCGACGCGGAAACCGCGCTCTCGAACGCGCAGCGCGCGACCCAGCGTGAAATCGATCGGGCCGGCTACACCGACTGATCGCCAGACGACGGGACGGCACGTCCGTCCCGTCCAACCAGCGCGGGGGCGCGCTCCAACGCGCCCGCCATTTCCGACCCGACGACCAGACAAGGGGCCATCCCATGGCAACCAAGGCCTCCCGCGCCGCCGCGCGGGCGATGATCTCACCTTCCGTGATCCTGCTGCTGGGATGGATGCTCATTCCCCTGCTGATGACGATCTACTTCTCCACGCTCCGCTACAACCTGCTGATGCCGGGCAACAATCCCTTCGTGGGATGGGAGAATTACACCTACTTCGTCACCGACCCCGCCTTCGCGACGGCGATCTGGAACACGCTGCTGCTCGTGGGGGGCGTGCTGCTCATCACCGTGGTGGGCGGCATCCTCCTGGCGCTGCTTCTCGACATGCCCATGTGGGGCCAGGGCGTCGTGCGCATCATGGTCATCGCGCCCTTCTTCGTCATGCCCACCGTCTCGGCGCTGGTCTGGAAGAACATGTTCTTCAACCCGGTGAACGGCCTCTTCGGGCACATCGCCAAGGCCCTCGGCCTCACCCCCTTCGACTTCCTCAGCCAGGCGCCGCTCGCCTCGATCATCGGCATCGTGAGCTGGCAATGGCTGCCCTTCGCGACGCTCATCCTGCTGACCGCGCTGCAGTCGCTCGACAGCGAACAGCTCGAGGCCGCCGAGATGGACGGCGCGGACCCGGTCAATCGCTTCGTCTTCATCATGCTGCCGCACCTCGCGCGCGCCATCACCGTGGTGATCCTGATCCAGACCATCTTCCTGCTCTCGATCTTTGCCGAGATCTTCGTGACCACCAGCGGCGGCCCGGGCGATGCCTCGACCAACCTGACCTACCTCATCTACCAGGAAAGCCTGCTCAGCTTCGACGTGGGCACCGGCAGCGCCGGCGGCGTGATCGCTATCATCCTCGCCAACATCGTCGCCATCTTCCTGATGCGCATGATCGGGAAGAACCTCGATGCCTGATCCCATTCGCAGCTTCTTCTTGGCCCAAATACTCCCGCCGGAGGCCCCCGCGGCCCGCAAGGCCCGCGCCCTCCCAGCAAAGCGAGACATCTGACCATGGCCCGCGCCGTCACCCCCCGCCGCAAGATGCTCAACACCGCCGTTGCCTGGATCATCGGCCTGCTGATCTTCTTCCCGATCCTCTGGATCGTGATCCTCTCCTTCAAGACCGAGGGGGACGCGATCCGCACGCCGCTGGGCGTGCTCACCTCAGGCTGGACTTTCGACAGCTACAGCGTCGTGCAGGAACGCTCCGACTATTTCCACCACTTCTGGAACTCGGTGATCCTCTCCGTGGGATCTACCGTGCTCGGCCTTGTCATCGCGGTGCCCTCCGCCTGGGCCATGGCCTTCGTGCCGGGCAAGCAGACCAAGAACGTTCTGATGTGGATGCTCTCGACCAAGATGCTGCCGCCGGTGGGCGTGCTGATGCCGATCTACCTGATCTGCCAGAGCCTCGGCCTGCTCGACACGCGCATCGCGCTCACGCTGATCCTCATGATGATCAACCTGCCCATCATCATCTGGATGCTCTACACCTACTTCCGAGAGATCCCCGGCGATATCCTCGAGGCCGCGCGCATGGACGGCGCGGCCCTGAAGGAAGAGGTGCTCTTCGTGCTGCTGCCCATGGCCGTGCCCGGCATCGCCTCGACGCTGCTGCTCAACATCATCCTCGCCTGGAACGAGGCTTTCTGGACGCTGAACCTGACCGCCGCCAACTCGGCGCCGCTCACGGCCTTCATCGCCAGCTACTCCAGCCCCGAAGGGCTCTTCTACGCCAAGCTCTCGGCCGCCAGCACCATGGCCATCGCGCCGATCCTCATCATGGGCTGGTTCAGCCAGAAACAACTCGTCCGCGGCCTGACCTTCGGCGCGGTGAAGTAAGGAACACGACACATGGGACGCATCACGCTCGACAAGGTGACCAAGAGCTTCGGTGAGGTTCAGGTCATTCCGCCGCTGGACCTCTCCATCGAGGAAGGGGAATTCGTCGTCTTCGTCGGCCCCTCCGGCTGCGGCAAGTCCACCCTCCTGCGCCTGATCGCCGGGCTCGAGGACACCACAAGCGGCCACATCCGCATCGACGGCGAGGACGCCACCGACCTGCCACCCGCCAAGCGCCGGCTGGCGATGGTGTTCCAGAGCTACGCGCTCTACCCGCACATGACCGTGCGCAAGAACATCGCCTTCCCCATGCGCATGGCCAAGCTCGACAAGGCCGAACAGGACCGTCGCGTGGAAGAGGCCGCCCGCGTGCTCAACCTCACCGACTACCTCGACCGCCGGCCGGGGCAGCTCTCGGGAGGCCAGCGCCAGCGCGTCGCCATCGGCCGCGCCATCGTTCGCGAACCCGCGGCCTTCCTCTTCGATGAACCGCTCTCGAACCTCGACGCGGCCCTGCGCGTCGGCATGCGGCTCGAGATCTCGGAACTGCACGAACGGCTCAAGACCACGATGATCTACGTGACCCACGACCAGGTCGAGGCCATGACCATGGCCGACAAGATCGTGGTGCTGCAGGCCGGCGAGATCGAGCAGGTCGGCAGCCCGCTCGACCTCTACCGCACCCCGCGCAACCGCTTCGTCGCGGGCTTCATCGGCTCGCCCAAGATGAACTTCATCGAGGGCAACGCCGCCAAGCAGCACGGCGCCGAGACCATCGGCATCCGCCCCGAGCACATCGACATCACCGAGACCGGCGAATGGAGCGGCACCGTGGGCGTCTCCGAGCACCTCGGGTCGGACACCTTCTTCCACGTCCACGACACCGGCCTCGCCGACGTCATGACCGTCCGCGCATCGGGCGAAGTGGGCTACAAGCACGGCGACCGCATCCATATGACGCCGCGACCGGACATGCTGCACCGTTTCGACGCGTCGGGGCTGCGCATCGCGTGAGCCCCGGACACAGGCACCGCTGAGGCAATCCCTCGCCCCGCCGGCAACCGGCGACTCCCTCTCCCCGCGGGGGAGAGGGCCGGGGTGAGGGGGACGTTCACCGAACAGAAGGCACGACCGATGGCCATCAAGCTTTCACTCGACACCCTCGACCAGCTTCCCGACCGGGTCGCGCGCCCGCTCTACCAGCGCAGCGACCTGAGCCCGGGAATCCTGCATTTCGGCGTCGGCAACTTCCACCGCGCCCACCAGGCCATGTACCTCGACCGCCTCATGAACGCGGGCCGCGCCTACGATTGGGCCCTCATCGGCGCCGGTGTCTTCGAGGGTGAGCGCAAGGGCCGCGAGGTCCTGCAGAAGCAGGACTGGCTGACCACACTTGTCGAGCAGGAGGCCGACAGCAGCACCGCGCGCGTCCTCGGCAGCATGGTCGACTACGTCGAACCCGCCGACGCCCGGGCCATCGTCGCGCGCATGGTGCAGCCCGACATCCGCATCGTCTCGCTCACCATCACCGAGGGTGGCTACTTCCTCGACTCCGACGACAACTTCGACCCGACCCACCCGATGATCGTGGCCGACGCGCAGGAGCCCGAGACCCCTGAAACCGTCTTCGGCATGATCCTCCTCGGCCTTCAGGCACGGCGCGAGGCGGGCCTCGCGCCCTTCACCGTCATGTGCTGCGACAACGTCCCCCACAACGGCGACGTGACCCGCCGCACCCTGACTGGCCTTGCCCGCCTTTCCGACCCGGACTTCGCCGACTGGATCACCGAGAACGTCGCCTTCCCCAACGCCATGGTCGACCGCATCACGCCCGCGACCAGCGACCGCGAACGCGCCATGCTGCGCGACGAGTTCGGCGTCGAGGACGGCTGGCCCGTCTTCTGCGAAGACTTCACCCAGTGGGTGCTCGAAGACAATTTCCCCCTCGGCCGCCCGCCGCTCGAAGAGGCCGGCGCCCAGTTCGTCAACGACGTGACCCCCTTCGAGATCATGAAGCTACGCATCCTCAACGGCGGGCACGCCACCATCGCCTACCCCGGCGGCCTGCTCGACATCCACTTCGTGCACGAGGCCATGGAACACCCGCTGATCCGCGCCTTCCTGCGCAAGCTGGAAGAGACCGAGATTATCCCCACGGTGCCGCCTGTCCCCGACACCGACACCTCCGAGTATTTCGACCTGATCGAACGCCGCTTCTCGAACCCCAAGATCGGCGATACAGTCCGACGTCTCTGCCTCGACGGCTCCAACCGGCAGCCCAAGTTCATCGTCCCGGTCATCCGCGACGCGCTGAAGGCCGACAAACCCGTCTCGGGGCTTGCCCTCGAAAGCGCGCTCTGGTGCCGCTACTGCGCCGGCAAAAGCGACAGCGGTGCCGAGATCGCGCCCAACGACCCCAACTGGGACGCCCTGCAAGAGGTCGCGCTGACGGCGAAAGACAACCCGCAAGCCTGGCTCGACCAGAAGGCCATCTACGGAGCCCTCGGCCAGGAACCGCGCTTCGCCGAACCCTTCGCCAAATGGCTGGGCAAGCTCTGGTCCGACGGCACCGCCAGGACTCTGACAGACTACTTGGAGCAGGACTGAGGCGATGACCGGCGCGCGGCCCATCGGCCTCGTGATCTTCGATTGCGACGGCGTGCTGGTCGACAGCGAACCGATCTCGCTTGCCGTGACACGCGAAGTCCTGAGCGAACGCGGCTGCCGCTTGACCGAGAAGGAGGGTTACGCCCACCTTCTCGGCCGGTCGCTTGGCACGATCGCCGCCTGGCTGCGCGACGAGCGGCAGGTCGAACTGACCGAGCAGGATCTCTTTTCGATGCGGGAACGCCTGCTGGCGCGCTTTGGTACGGAGCTCGCCCCGATCCCACATGTGGCCGACACGGTCTCCGCCCTTCCCTGGCCCGTCTGCGTCGCCTCTTCAAGCCAGCCCGAACGCATCGCCCGCTCGCTCGAGGTGACGGGTCTGCTTCCGCTCTTCGCCCCGCATCTCTTCAGTGCGACCATGGTGCCCCGCGGCAAACCCGCGCCAGATCTCTTCCTTCACGCCGCCCGCAAAATGGGCGTCCCGCCCGAGGACTGCGTCGTCATTGAAGACAGCCCCGCCGGAATCAAGGCGGCCAGGGCCGCGGGGATGCGTGTCGTCGGCTTTCTCGGTGGGGCGCACGCCGGCCCCGCCGGCCTGAGAGAGGCGGTTGCAAATCTCGGCCCCATGGCCATGATCGCGGACATGGAGGAGTTACCCGCGCTTCTGCGTCGGGCCTCGGCCGGAACGGGGTAAGCCAATGGCCGAATTTGTCTGCGCCGTCGATGTCGGCACGCGCAGCGCGCGCGCCGGGATCTTCGCAAGCGACGGCACGATGCACGCGCGCGAAATAGCGCCATTGTCGCTGCACGAGGGTCCGAGACAGCGTGGGGAATACAGCGCCTCCCAGATCTGGGAGGCAATCTGCACCGCGATCCGGGCGGCTTGGAAGACCGCTGACCTCGCCCCCGATGCCATCGGCGCCCTGGCCTTCGACGCGACCTGCAGCCTCGTGCTCCGGCGCGCCGACGGCAGTCCCTTGCCGCTTGGTCCCGAGGGAAGCGACACCATCGCTTGGTTCGACCATCGCGCAATCGAGGAAGCCGCGGCCTGCACCGCCGCAGGCGGCCGGGTGATCGAAATCCAGGGCGGCGCCATGTCGCCCGAAATGCAGACGCCGAAACTGCTCTGGCTCAAGCGCCACCGCCCCGACCTCTGGCGCGACCTCGCATATGCCGGAGATCTGTGCGACTGGCTTGCCCTTCGCGCCACCGGCCAGGCGACCCGCTCGCTTTGCGCCGCATCGGCCAAGTGGCCATGGCGGTCCGACAGCGGCTGGCAGAAGGGTTTCCTCGCACAGCTCGACCTGCAGGACATGCCCGGGCGCGCGGGCCTGTGCACGCCTTCCGCGGTCGGCACCTCGGCCGGTCAGCTTACCGCGCAGGCCGCCTCCGAGACGGGCCTGGCAGCAGGCATCCCCGTGGCCGTCGGGCTCATCGACGCCTTCGCGGGCGGGCTTGGCGCTGTCGGGCTTTTCGATCGCGAAGCAGCTGCGGGCCAGTGCACGCTTGTCACCGGCACGTCGAGCTGTCTCATGGCACTCGGCGCCGGCCCCGAGTCGCGAGCCGGCATCTGGGGCCCCTATCCCGGCGCCATCCTGCCCGACCTGAGGGTCAGCGAGGGCGGCCAGTCGGCGGCTGGCGCGTTGCTCGACCACATCCTCGCCACCTGGCCCGGCGGAGACCACGAACATGCGCCCGTTCTCGACCATCTCGAAACGCTGCTGGCACGCCACGGTCCCCGACTCGGCGAAGAGATCCACATCCTTCCCGACCTCGCGGGAAACCGTGCCCCGCGCTCGGACCCGCTCGCCCGTGGGGTCATCAGCGGTCTGACACTTGATCGCGGCTTCGACGCGCTCTGCACGCTCTACTGGCGGGCAGCCGTTTCCCTTGCGCTCGGCGTGCGGCAGATCCTCGGCCACATGGGATGCAGCACCCCCGAAGATCCCATCGCCATGACGGGAGGCTTCGCGCGTAGCACCCTGCTGACGCAGCTTTTCGCGGACGTGACGGGCCGACGCGTGCTCTGCCATGCGGACCGCGATCCGGTGCTTCTTGGCACCGCCAGCGCGGCCTTCTGCGCGATGCAGCCGGGCACCTCTCTGGAAGAAACCGTCCGCCGGATGACGGGGACGACGGTCAGCTTCACGCCCGATCGGGCCGCCGACCGGCAGTACGCCCGCGATTTCCGGATCTTCCAGCTGATGCAGGCCCAACGGTCCGAGATCGTGCAACTTGTCGAACAGGCATGAGTGCGCCTCAGGTGCCGGCACCGCTGACCCGGCTCCAGACATCCTGGTAGACGGTCTCCAGCGTATCCAGCGCCTCAGGCAGGTTCTCTTCCGCCAGCATCATGAAGAGCTTGGTGCATTCTTCCGAGCTGGCATGAGGGTGCCTTGTATTCTCTGCCCCGTCACCCTGAAGGATCTCGCGCAGGCGCCGTGCCGAGAATTCATCTTTGTCGAGGACGCTGCGTCCCTCCAGCGGCTCCGCCGACAAACGCTCAATGACCGTCGGGTCTCCGGTCAGCATCACGATCCGGGCCCCCTGGCCAAGCCCGGTCGTCATCATCTCGTCAGCCAGCTGCGCGCCGTAGCCGTCCGGCAAATGATTGTCGAGGATCACCACGTCAAAATCCTTCATGCGCAGTGCCTCGCGCGCCTGGAGCAGGGTCAGCGCCTCGTCCAGTTCGACATCAAGGCGCGTCTTCTCGATGGCGCGGCTCACCTGAAGCCTGTCGATCATGTCGTCCTCGACGATCAGGATGCGGATTTTCTTGCTGGGCACTTCCATCTGGACACCTCGTGCGGATCAACTCGGTCTGGCGTCGACCTGGGACACGGTCGTCGGTCGCTCGGTGGGGCTCGACCCCGCGAGGGCAAAGCCCAGCGGATCGGCTTCGGGCTGCGCCAGCGGAAGCCGGATCCGGATCGTCGTTCCGGCACCAGGCTCGGACTCGCACCAGATCCGCCCGTGGTGGCGCTCGACGATCTTGCGGCAGGTCGCGAGGCCCAACCCCGTCCCCTCGACCCCCTGGGTCGTCGGAGCCCGGCGGAAGGGTTCGAAGACCCGGTCGACGAAGTCCGGCGGGATGCCGATGCCATGGTCGCTCACGGAAATCAGGACATGCGCCTCGCCATCGGCTTGCGCCGAGATCGCCACATCCGGCGGGGCATCCCCAGCGTACTTGATCGCGTTCGAAACGAGGTTCTGCAGCAGTTGCGCAAGCTGCGGTGCGCTTCCTTCGACTCGGTGCCCGCGCAGCTCCTGCGAAATCACGCAGCCGCTTTGAGCTATCTCTTCCCGCAGGGCCAGCAGCGCGGTATCGACAACATCGGAAATATCCGTTTTTTCGAGTTCCACGCCCCGATCAATCTGGATGTGCGCCGCAAGAGAATCCACCATGTTCCGCATCTTTTCGGCGGACTTCTGAAGCAACCGAAGCGTTTCCCCGACCTCCGCCATTTCGCCCGACGCGATATCCTCGGCAAGTTCGCCCGACAGGAAATTGACGGCCCGGATCGGCGCCTTGAGATCGTGTACGAGCACGCTTGCGAAGACCTCCAGTTCTTCGCGCTGCGCTCGAATACGTGCCTGCAACCGCACCTTCTCCAGCGTGCGCCACACGATCCGATGCAGCGACGCGACGCTCAGTGACTGCTTGGGGATGTAGTCGGCGGCGCCGCCCTGGATCGCACTTTTCGCGATCTCCTCGTCCCCCTTCCCGGTGAGCATGATGATGCCCGCGTCCGGCCAGCTGTCTCTGAGACGGGGCAGAAGCTCCAACCCATTGCTCGTGGGCAGCATATAATCAACCATCACGATATCCGGCGGCTTCCCTTCCCAGCCGAGCAGCTCGGATGCATCCGCCGCTTCGCGCACCGAGACTTGTGGCAGCACCCTTCCCAGGAGCCGCCGCACGAACTTGCGGTCTCCCAGATCGTCGTCAAGGACAAGGATGCATGCCTCCGCCATGGTCACCCCCCGGTCCCGCCCACGACCTTTGGCAGGACCACGATCTCGGAATAGCGCTCGAGCGCCTCGATCAGCTTGTGGAACCCGCGTCCGACGGCATCCTTGCGAATATACCCGGCGACGTTCCTGTCATAGGCGCAATTCACGTCGAACTGGTTCCCCGAGGTCGTCAGCACGAAGACGACAGTCCGCCGGATCCGCGGATCGGATCGGAGCTCGGCAAGGAACTCGTGCCCGTTCATACGCGGCATGTTCACGTCGAGCAGGAGCAGGAATCGCCGGTCCCGGGCTTCCGTGCTACGCAGAAAATCCAGCGCCTGCACCCCGTCCTTCACGCGTACCAGCGGCGCGCCGATGTCTGCCTTGCCGAGCGCCCGTCGCAACGCCCTGGCATCGCCATCGTCGTCCTCGATCAGCAACAGCTCTGGGCGAGGCTGCATGAGGGCCTCCGTATTATCCTGATTGAAGATCAGCCCGAATTCGCGAGAGCTCATATCGCGCCCTCCTCGTTTTGGAGCCCGGTGACAACCGACGCCCTCTCGAAAAAGGCCACGAGTTCCAGGCAGAAACTTTCGAGTACGGCCCGCGCCCCGGTCACAGCGACCTCCGGATCGGAGCAAAGCTTCAGCGTACGGCGCAGCATGGCACAGGTCATCAGCCGGAGCGGCGGGCTCATGGCGGTATCAAGGCGCCTGACAAGCTGGCGGAGCCTGTCGCGGCGCCGCTCCCCGCAATCGAGGCTCGAGAGGAGCAGCTGCCGTTCCAGTGAATTGATCAGTGACTGTCCGAGGCTTTCAGGGCGAATCCGATCCTTGACCAGATAGTCCGCGCACCCCGCCCGGATCGTGGCCGCCATTATCTCGGGCGTCTCGACGCTGGTGACCATGATCGCAATGGCCCCCTCCTGGTCGGGGCGGGCGAAGATGAGGTCCAGAGCTTCCCGGCCCGTGGCAAGGCCAAGGTGATAGTCCACATAGATCAGATCGAACCGCCTTGCCGACAGGTTGGCGGCAAGGCCCTCCAGATCCTGCGCCTCGTGGAAATCCGCTTGCAGCCCGGCCCGATTGATAAACTTGATCAGCCTCCGCCGGTCGGTCTCGTCGTCTTCGAGCACCAGCACGACGAGGGCAGTCCCCGGGATATCCGGGGTCAGCTCCGCTGATCTACGCCCTTCGTCGCTCATGTCACCCCCGTCCCCTGAGAACGGGGCCCGTCTTGTCCACTACGCTCCCAGTGCTAGCCCGAAGGGGTTAAGCGGACGCTTAGGACGACCTACGGAGAGGAGCCAAACCCTTAGAATGCGTCGTATTTTTGCATCTCCGCAAACCGCGCGAGCGGCTATACTGCCGGCCCGAGCGGAGTGTTTCCCCCGATGACAAAGATCAGATCCAATCGTCTCGGCACCGCCTCGCTTCGGGCCCGCATGGTGGCTCTTGCCGTACTGATCTCGGCTCTGTCGGTCATCTGTCTCGGTGCAGCGAGCTATCTGATGACGCGCGACGTGGAACAACGTCACCTCGAGCTTGAACTGGAGCGGCGGCTCGACCGGATCCGCGCCCAGTTCGACGCGGAGATGACGAGGATTCTGCAAGAGATGATCCTTCTTGCGAACGTTCCACCGGTTCAGGGACTTGCCCGCACGCTCTCCGGCGATCCGGTCGATCCGGCGGACGGAAGCTCCACCGCCGCGGACTGGAAGTCGCGCCTCGCCGCGATCTTCACGTCGGTCCACGAGGTACGCCCTGAGTATGTCCAGCTCCGGCTCATCGGCCTGACCGATGGCGGGCGCGAGCTCGTGCGGGTCGACAAGCGCGGCAGTACGATCGTCAGGATCCCTGAGGCCGAGCTTCAGCAGAAGGCAGGCCGGGACTACGTCCGTGTCGGCGCCCGACTGGCCCCCGGCGAGATCCATGTCACGTCAGTCGAATGGAACCGCGAAAACGGCCGAGTCACGGATCCGCGGATCGCGGTGATCCGCTACGTGCTGCCGGTCTTCGACGCCGACGGAAAGCGCTTCGGCATGGTCGTCATCAATGTCTCGGCCGGTCACATGATCCAGAAGATCACGCGGTCCGTGCCGCCGGGGCGCACGGTGCTGCTACTCGACGGGAACGGAGGCGGCTTCATCCAGGAACCGGGTGGCCGTGGCACACAGATTCTGATCGACAGGCTACCTCCATTCAGCCCGTCCATCCTCGAGGCGATCGAGCACGCAAGCGCCACGCCCCAGATCAGGCATGCCGACGGCAAGATTCTCGCCGCAACCACCCTTGACCGGGTGCGGCCCGGCGGCTCCACGCTGCACCTCGCCCTCATGACGGACGCCCGTGAATTTGCCATCGGCGCGCGCCGTACCTCCACCATCATCCTGCTCGCGGGTATCGCCACGACGCTGGTGGCCGCCGGTCTGGCGCATCTCGTCACCAACCGGCAACTGCGCCCCCTGCTTGCCTTGAATTCCGAGATACGGGCCGCCGAGGCCGCGATGCGCCGACCGGACCTGCCCAGGGACCGCGCGGACGAAATCGGGCAGCTTGCCCGAAGCTTCGGCCGCCTCCTGGCCCGCATCTCCGAGCAGAACCAACCTGCGCGCACCGTCTTCGACGAAGTCCGCGACAGCGTGCTGGTGATCGGCGCGGACAACACGATCGAAGACGCGAACCAGGCGGCGACACGGCTCTTCGGCCGCCCTCGGGACGATCTGGTGGGCACCAGCTTCTGCACGCTCCTGGTGAATACGGGTCGCCCCCCGGCTGCATGCGAGTCATGCGCCGGACGCTTCGGGCCCTGCCAGGGGACCATCGACGGGGCGCATCGGAACAGCAGCTTCTTCGAACTCGAGGCCATCCGGCGGAACGGCGAGCACTTCCCGATGGAGATCTCGGCCAGCACGATCGAGACCGGCGGCCGCAAGCGCCGCATCTGCATCATGCGCGACATCACGGACCGCAAGGCCGAGGAAGCCGAACGCGCGAAGCTGATCGCCGACCTCCAGGCCTCGAACAGCGAACTCGACACCTTTGCCTACGTCGCCTCTCACGACCTCAAGGCACCGCTGCGGGTGATCCACAACGCCGCGGACTGGATCGAGGAGGATCTCGACGGCACTCCGAATGAGGAAATGCTCGAGAACCTCGAGATCCTGCGCAGTCGCGCGGACCGTATGCAAAAGCTTCTGGATGCCCTGTTCGAGCACGCCCGCATCGGCCGCAAGCGTGGGGACACGCCCTCCGAACTTGTGACCGGCGCCGATCTCGAAGAGGAACTTCGCACGCTTCTCACCGTGCCGGACGGTTTCGAGCTGACATTCGATGAGGGTTTCCGCGGGCTCCGCATTTGCCGGCTTCCGCTCCAGCTCGTTCTGCTGAACGTCATTTCGAACGCCCTCAAGCATCACGATCTCGATCAGGGCTGCGTCCGCGTGGAAGCGCGTGTTTCCGGCACCATGGCCGAGGTCCGCGTGACGGACGACGGTCCCGGCATCGACCCGGCCTACCACGACCGGATCTTTGGCATGTTCCAGACGCTTCGCGCCCGCGACGAGATCGAGGGCAGCGGCATGGGGCTCGCCATCGCACGCAAGCACGTCAAGCTCGCCGGGGGCGAGATCACGGTGCGCTCGGTGGCGGGCGAGAGGGGAACCTGCTTCGTGATCATCCTGCCGCTGGCCGAAGACGCGGCCCGGCCCGCAGCGGCCTGAAGAAGGCCCCGCGCGTTCAGAAGGCTCTTGATTTCGCCCCGAGGACGCGCAGGATCTCGGGTCCCTTGAAATCGTTCTTGGTCCAGATCTCCAGCACGTTGCAAGCCTTTGCCTTGGCGTAGAGAAAGGGCGAAGGCCAGTCGCTGACGATGACAACCGGCAGCCGCTTCCACTCGGGATGCGCCGCGAGTTCGGCCACGAAATCGGCCCCGCGCCCGTCGGGAAGCGTATTGTCCAGGAAGACGAAAAAGATGGCGCGCGTTTTCAGTATCTCGCGCGCCTCGCGGAGCGACTTGGCAAAGATGAAGTTCTGCCCCTCGCATTGCCGGGTGACGACGCGGCGCATCATCGCGCGATCCGTTTCTGTATCCTCGACGATCAGGCAGCGTTCGGCATCGGTGTTCATGCGTTCCAGATCCTGAAAGACGTAAGGTTCCCGCACTTCTATCGCACGCCCCCCGTTTAGGATTGTTTAACATCCGCCAAGCCCAGCCCGAAGGCGATCCGCGCCTCCGCCTCGGCCATGCGCGCGGGAAGCAGGGCCCGCCACTGCGCCATGGCGCGGTCCGTGCGGACATCGTGCCCCGTCATCCGGGCGGCGAGCGTGGCGCTTACGGCACACCACCCGGCTCGCAGCGCCCCGTCTGCCGCGTGCAGCCTTGCCTCTGGCGATGCATCGCGCAAGCGCGCCGCCACGGCGCGCAGCCGCTCCATCATCTCCTTCGTCAGGGCATCCCGCGACAACTCCGCGGCTGCCCTTGCGGCAAAACCCTCCAGTCCGCGGCCCTCTTCCTTGATCAGCCGCCGCAACAGGAAATCCTGGGCCTGCATGCCTGTCGTGCCCTCGTAGATCGTCATGATGCGCGCATCGCGGTAGTGCCGCTCCACCGGCCATTCCCGTGTATACCCCGCACCCGCGAAGACCTGTATCGCGCCGCTCGTGCTGGCCGTCCCCAGCTCTCCGCCAAAGGTCTTGACCAGAGGCAGAAGAAACGCCGCCCGGGCCGTGGCGCCGTCATCACCCCGGTGCGCCTGCTCCAGCGTCACGGCGGTTTCCAGTACCAGCGCCGTCAGCAGCACCGCGTGGGCATCGAGCACGGCAAGCTGTCGCTGCACGTCCGGGTGGGCCTCGATCGGCGTCGGCGGCCCGGACGGGTCCCCGCCCTGTCGGCGTTCCGAGGCATAGTCCCGGGCAAGCCGCGCGCATTCCATCGCGATCCCGGCGCCTTGCGTGCCCACCTGAAGCCGCATCAGCTCGATCATCCCGAAAAGCTGTGACAGCCCCCGCCCCGGCGCACCGATCAGCGTGGCCTCGGCGCCGTCGAACCGCAGAACGCAGGTGGGCGAGCCATGCAGACCCAGCTTTTCCTCGATCCGCTCGACGGAAATCCCGTTACGCGCCCCGTTCTCGTGCAGGTCCGGGACGAGAAAAAGCGACAGGCCGCGTGATCCTTCCTCAGGCGTCCCGGTCCGCGCGAGCAGCAGATGTCCGATCCGGTCGGCCATGTCGTGGTCGCCGAAGCTGATCCAGCACTTGGTGCCCTCGATGACCCAGCGCTCCCCCTCGCGGCGGGCCCGCGTCCGGATCCGCCCGACGTCGGACCCCGCGTCGGGCTCCGAGATGCAGATCGTCGCCGTCCACTCTCCGGATGCGATCCGGGGAGCCCACTCGGCGGCCAGTTCCGGTGCGGCGCCGGCCAGCAGGTGCGCCCCGGCCCGCGAGGATCCGAGCGCCATCATGAACGGAAGCGCGGCACCTTCCATCGGCAGGGTCGCGGCAACGTGCACCGGCAATGGCAAGCCCATTCCGCCAAGATCGGGCGACAGGTCAGTGCCGATCCAGCCATCGTATGCCAGTGCCCTGTAGGCCGCCTTGTAGCCCCCGGGCACGATCACGCGCCCGCCCTCGAGGCGGCACCCCGCGGCATCGGCCCGTGCGGCAAGCGGCGCAAGATCGTTGCGCGCCCGCACCTCTGCCGCCTCGAGGATCTGGGACAGCGCGACATCATCGAGCCCAGCCGCCTCGGCCTGCTCCGCCCAGCCCGGTGTCCGGGCCAGCACCGCTGCAATCAGTCCTGCGCTCATGCGTGCTCCAGCGCGATCACCCGCGGATCTTCGCTCCAAAGCGCATCGACAAGGTCCGAGCGGTGCCGCAGCACTGCGCGCTGATTGATCGATCCCTTGTCGGTCACCTCGCCCTTGTCGAAGTCGAGCGGCACCGACAAGAACATCATGCGGGTCACCCGACTGGACGATCCCGTGGCCGCCGCGGCATGCGCCGCAAGCCGCTGCGCCGCCTCGTGGCGCACCTTGGGATGGTTCAGAAGCGCCTCGCCGCGCAGGCTCGTCCCAGTCAGATCCCGCAGCGCGTCCCAGTTCGGCACCACCAGCGCGCCCAGCTCGATATGCCCCTCGCCCGCGATCACCACGTCCGATGCAAGCCCGCCAAGCTGGTTGGTCAGCTGCGCCCGCAACGGACCGACCGCCACCCAGGTGCCGGAGGCCAGCTTGAAGTTCTCGGCCAGCCGTCCGTCGAAGACGAACCCTTTCGAGGGGTCCCCGGGCACCGCAAACCTGAAAGCGTCTCCGAAGCTGTAGAAACCCTCCTCGTCGAAGGCCTCTGCCGTCAGTTCGGCGTTACCCCAGTAGCCCGGCGTGACCGAGGGGCTCTTCACCCGCCCCTCCAGCTTGTCGCCCTGCGGCACCAGTTTCAGCACCACCCCGTGCGCCGGCACGCCGAGGTTGCCCGCATGCTCCTGCCGCTCGGTACAGATCAGCGAGAAGGGCCCCGTCTCGGTGGCCCCGAACCCGGTCGTCAGCAATACGCCACCCGGCACCATGTCGTTGGCGACACGCGTGATGCGGTCCCAGA
Source organism: Allosediminivita pacifica (assembly GCF_003054175.1). Lineage (GTDB taxonomy): Bacteria > Pseudomonadota > Alphaproteobacteria > Rhodobacterales > Rhodobacteraceae > Allosediminivita > Allosediminivita pacifica. The sequence continues at coordinate 103,138 of NZ_QBKN01000012.1, read as the reverse complement.
CCGGCTGGCTCATGCCCGCACCCGCGTAGAACAGCATCTGCAACCGCTTGAAGAAGGTCTCGCGCAGGGCGTGATCCGTCTCGAACGCATCCAGCAACATCTGAAAGCCCAGCGGGACGTTGAAATACCAGGTGGGCGAGATATCGCGCAGGTTCTCGATCGTCCGGTCGATCCCCTCCGGCGTCGGGCGCCCGTCATCGATGTAGTAGGTCCCGCCGTTGTAGAAGATCATGTTGAAGACCTTGTTGCCGCTGGCCGTGTGGTTCCAGGGCGCCCAGTCGACAACGACGGGCGGGGTCTCCTGCATGAAGGTAAAGCACTGCCGGATGATCTGCTGGTTCGAGCAGAGCATCCCGTTGGTCTGGATCACCGCCTTGGGGGTGCCCGTCGTCCCCGAGGTGAACAGGAACTTGGCGACCGTATCGGAGGTGACCGCCTCATGTGCGGCCTGCATCTCGTCGCTGGGCGGGGTGGCCAGCAGGCTTTCCAACGAAATCGTCTCGCGCCCCGGCACCTCGCCCTCTCGGCAAACAACCGGCACCTCCTTGCCAAAGACCGCGTCGATGCCGGACACGAATTTCGTGACATCCTCGGCAAAGATCAGCCCCGGGGAAAGCTGCTCGGCGATGTCGCGCAGCTTGGCAAAGTCGCCGCCCGCCAGCGCGTAGGCCGGCGCCAGCGCCGCCGATGGCACGCCGACGTGCTGTGCTGCCAGCGCCATGAGGGCATGCGCGATGGAATTGCCCGAGAGGATCAGGACCGGGCGATCCTGCGACAGCCCACGCGCCACCAGCGCGCTCGCGATCGCACGGATGCATGTCGCAGCCTCGCCGTAGCTCAGCCTGATCCATTCGCGACCGGGACCGCGCTCGGCCATCCATGTCCGGTCGGGGTCGGTTTCAGCCCAGTCGAAAAGCGGCTCGGTAATCCGGTCGGGATAGGGCTCCAGGGGGTCTTCCTGCCAGACCAGGATGCTTCCGTCGGGACGTGTCCCGGATCGCACTTTCGAGTCCCAAAGCGGGACTTCGACCTTCGCTTCGGTCATGTCTCCTCCTGCATGCCTTGGCCGCGGGGCAGGCTCCTCTTCCCGCCCACGGTTAAGATAACGTTGACTCGAATCATCCGTTTTGTCTACAAGGAAACAGAATTGAGCGTCCGGAGAGGCGCCGGGAGGAAGGCACTTGACCGATGGATCGAGCGGGGCCGAAGGCCTTGTCACCTACGAATTGCGCGGCGACGTCGCCCTCATCGGGCTGAACCGCCCCGACAAGCGCAACGCCATCTCCGACAGGTTCGTGCAGGCCATCGGCGCCGCCGTCACGCGGGCCACGGACGAGGCCAAGGCCGGAGTCATCCACGGCCACGGCCCGCACTTCTGCGCCGGGCTGGATCTCTCCGAACACTCGGAAAAGCCACTGTTCGAAGCCGTGAAGGGCTCCCGCCAGTGGCACCGCATCTTCGACATGATCGAACGCGGCCTGATCCCCTTCGTCTCGGCCCTCAGCGGTGCCGTGGTCGGCGGCGGCTTCGAACTCGCCGCCTCGACACAACTGCGCGTGGCCGACACCAGCGCCTTCTTCGCCCTCCCCGAAGGCCAGCGCGGCATCTTCGTCGGCGGCGGCGGATCGGTCCGCGTCGCCCGCCTGATCGGCGCGCCCCGAATGGGGGACATGATGCTGACCGGGCGCACGCTCGGGGCCGAGGAAATGGAACGCTGGGGCGGCGTCAGCTACGTCGTCCCCGAGGGTGAGGCGCTGACCCGCGCGGTCGAGATCGCCGCCCGCACCGCCACCAACGCCGAGTTCACCAACTACGCCATCCTCAACGCCCTGCCCCGCATCGCGGACATGTCTTCCGAGGACGGTCTGTTCACGGAATCGATGGTCGCCTCGCTGGCCACCATGACGCCCGAGGCCAAGCAGCGCCTGCGCGACTTCCTCGAAAAGCGCGCCGCCAAGGTACAGGCGCCCGGCAATGGGTGAGGCGCTCGAAACCACCCGGGAGGGACAGTCGATCCGACTCGGCCCGCTGGCGGAATCGCTCGGTTTCCTGCTGCGCCTCGCCCAGTTGCGCAGCTTCGAGGACTTCTTCGCGAATCTCTCTGACAAGGACGTCCGCCCGGGCGAGATGTCGGTCATGCTCGTCATCCATGACAACCCCGGCATCCGGCAGGGCGTCGTCGCACGCGCGCTCGACATCAAGCGCGCCCACATGGCCAAGATGGCCCGCACGCTCGAGGATGCGGGGCTCATCGCCCGCAGCGTGCCGGAAGACGACAAGCGGGCGATGGAGCTGCGTCTGACCGAGAAGGGCGAGGCGCACCTCGCCGAACTCCGTCCCGCCTTCGACCGCCACGAGGCGAGCGATGTCAGCGGGCTGACACCGGCCGAGGCAGAACAACTGCGCACCCTTCTGCGCAAGTATCTCAGGATCGAGGACGGGGGCCGTATCGCATGAACATCGACGACCTGATCGCCATCGACTTCCACACCCACGCGGAAGAGCCCTGCTGCGGCCCACGCGACGACGGCTACGACGACTTCCAGGCCGCCATGGCGAAGTATTTCAAAAATCCGGCGGGCGCGCAGGGCATGCTGCCATCGGTCCAGCAGACGGCCGAATACTTCCGCGAACGACGCATCGGCGCCGTGATCTTCCCCGTCGATTCCGAGCGCGAAACCGGCTTCCGCCGCTATTCCAACGAGGAAGTCGCGCAGATCGCCGCCGAGAACGACGACATCCTGATCCCTTTCGCCAGCATCGACCCGGCCAAGGGCAAGGCCGGCGCCCGCGAGGCGCGTCGCCTCGTGCGCGAGTTCGGCGTGAAAGGTTTCAAGTTCCACCCCACGCTGCAGGGCTTCTGGCCCAACGATCGCATGGCCTACCCGCTCTACGAGGCCATCGCCGATGAAGGCGCCATCATGCTCTTCCACACCGGCCAGACCGGCGTCGGCTCAGGGATGCGCGGCGGCATGGGGATGCGGCTGAAGTATTCCAATCCGGTGCACATCGACGATGTCGCCGTCGATTTTCCCGACACGCCCATCGTGCTGGCCCACCCCTCCTTCCCCTGGACGGAAGAGGGCCTGATGGTCGCCCAGCACAAACCCAACGTCTACATCGACATGTCCGGATGGTCGCCGAAGTACTTCCCGCCGATCTTCGTGCACTACGCGAATTCGATCCTGAAGAAGAAGATGCTGTTCGGCTCCGACTGGCCGGCGATCACGCCGGACCGCTGGTTGTCCGATTTCGACGGGCTCGATCTCAAGGAGGAGGTGAAGCCGCTGATACTTAAGGAGAATGCGAGGCGGCTTCTGAAAATGTGACGTCATGACAATTCAGGGAGGAGACTCATGACACTTGCTAGATGGACGACCGCCGCCACCGCGGCCCTGATGCTGGCGCTGCCGGCCACCGCGGATGCGCGGGACCTGCGCATCGCGTCGGGTGCGCCCCCGGCCCACCCCTCGACCAGCCACCTCTACGAGAAGCTGGCCGAATACCTTCCCGAGGAATCCGACGGCGAGATGGGGGCCATCCCTCTCGGCCCCGAGGTCGTGGGCCTCGGCGGCATGAAGGACGCGCTTCAGACCGGACTCGTCGATGTCGGCAACCTGCTGCCGCTCTACTTCCCCGCTGACCTGCCGAACTTCGCGCTCGCCGGTGAACTCTCGCTCTCGGGGCGCGATCCCTACGCGATGGCCGCCGCCCTCACCGAGTACACGGTCAACTGCGCCGAGTGCCAGCAGGAGCTATCCGACGCCGGCATGGTCTTCCTCGGCTCCGGCTCGTCCGATCCCTACATGCTCCTGACCAAGGAGCCGGTCGAGACCGCCGAGGACCTTCAGGGCCTGCGCCTGCGCTCGGGCGGCGCGCCCTACTCCCGCTGGGCCGAGAACTTCGGCGCGGTCCCGGTTTCCATCAGCGTGCTCGAAACCTTCGAGGCGATGAGCCAGGGCACGATCGACGGCTCCATGGCCTCGATCGGCGACCTGCTCGCCTTCCGCCTTGTCGAACTTGTCGAGTACGCGACCCCCGTGCCACTCGGCACCTACTTCTCGACCTCGAACTTCACCACTGCCGCCACCACCTGGCAGTCGATGTCCGAGGACGAGCGCGCCGCACTCATGCGCGCCGCCAACCGCGCCAACGCCGACTTCTCGCAGCGCTGGGGCTACGACTTCGCCGCCATCGCCCGCGAGGCGGCCGAGGAAGCCGGCATCGAGTTCCTCGACGCCGACGAGGCCTTCACCGAGGCCGCACGCCAGTTCGCCCTCGACGACCGCGAGACGGCCGCCGAGGTCTCGGCCGAACGCTTCGGAATGGATGACGCGCCCTCGCGGGTCGATGAGTTCGTCTCCCTCTTCGAGAAGTGGGAAGGCATCTCCGAAGAAGTCGACCACGACCGCGACGCCATGATCGACCGCATGTGGGAAGAAATCTGGTCCAAGGTCGACGTCTCGTCCTACGGGCTCTGAAAGACCGGGGCGGCCCTCCGGGCCGCCTCAGCCCTTCCGATACAGGCAAACGGGGTGTGACGATGAATTCCATCGAGCGCGCGGCCGACCGCGTGGCACAGGGGCTCGCCCTGGTCGGCGCCATTGGCCTCATGGCCCTTCTCCTGCACGTGGCCGCCGAGGTGCTGGCCCGGAACCTTCTGGACCGACCGATACCGGCCACCAACGAGATCGTCTCGCGCTACTACATGGTGCTGATCGCCTTCCTGCCGCTGGCATGGGTTGAAAGAAGCCGCGCCATGATCTCGGTCGAGATCCTCGACTCCTTCCTCCCCTCGCCGCTACTGCGCCTGTCGGACATCCTCGTGGCGGTGATCGCCTGCGTGATCTACGCCGCCATCGCCTGGGTCACCTGGGGCGACGCGGTAAAGAACTACGCCGCGGGCACCTTCGTCGACGTCCTGGGCCACGCCCTGCCCGTCTGGCCCACCTACTTCCTGCCGCCCGCGGGCTTCCTGCTCGCCGCCCTCGTCACGGCGCTGCGCGGCATCCAGATCGCACGGAGACCATGAGATGAGCGTCGAAACCGGCTTCTGGGGTGTCGGCATCCTATTCGCGCTGCTGCTGCTGCGCGTGCCCGTCGCGCTCTCGCTGATCGCGGTGTCCTTCGGCGGGATCGTATCGCTGCTGGGGCTGAAACCGGCCTTTGGCATCCTGTCGAACACGCCCTACTCCTTCGTCGCCAGCTGGACGATGAGCGCCGTGCCCATGTTCCTCCTGATGGGCTTCGTCGCCTTCCACGCCCGCCTGACCGAAGGCCTCTTCGACGCGGCCAAGGCCCTGCTCTGGCGGGTGCCGGGGGCGCTGGCCGTCTCGTCGATCTTCGCCTGTTCCGGCTTCGCGGCGGTCTGCGGCTCGTCGCTTGCCACCGCGGCCTCCATGGGCCGCATCGCCATCCCCGAAATGGTCCGTGCGGGCTATTCGCCCGCCATCTCGGCGGGCTCGATCGCCGCGGGCGGCACCATCGGCGCGCTGATCCCGCCTTCGATCCTGATGATCCTCTACGGCGTCTTCTCCGAGACCTCGATCACCGACGTCTTCCTCGGCGGTGTCACCGTGGGCATCATCACCGCCCTCAGCTACGCGGTCATCGTGCTCATCCTCGCCTGGACCCGCCCCGACCTCATCCCGCGCGGCCGGCTCGAGGGCAACCAGCTCTCCATCGGCACGGCACTGCGCAAGGTCTGGCCGGTGCTCGTACTGATCCTGCTGGTCTTCGGCGGGCTTTTCTCGGGCTATTTCACCGCCACCGAGGCGGGCGCCGTCGGCGCCGGTGGCGCGATCCTCTGCGCCGCGGCCGTGGGCACGCTGAACCGCAAGGTCATGAAGGACTCCCTGCTGGAAACCCTCCAGACCACGGCCTCGCTGCTGATCATCGGCATCGGCGCCATGATGTTCACTCGCTTCCTGGGCATCACCGGGCTATCGGGCTTCATCTCGCGCACCATCGGCGGCGCCGACGTGAGCTACGTGCAGCTCATGTTCATGATCGTGGTGGTCTACCTTCTGCTGGGCATGGTGATGGAGCCCTTCGGCGCCATGCTGGTCACGCTGCCCGTCTTCCTGCCGCTACTCAACGCCGAAGGCATCAGCCTCGTCTGGTTCGGCGTGCTCGTGGTCAAGTTGCTGGAGATCGGGATGATCACGCCACCGGTCGGGCTGAACGTCTTCGTCATACGAAACGTGGCGACAGACTACGTGAGCACGACCCAGATCTTCGCGGGCGTGCTGCCCTTCTTCCTGGCGGACATCGCGGTGACCGTTCTGATCATCGCGATGCCCTCTCTGGTGCTGGCTCTGCCGGGGCTCTGGTAGCCCGGCAGAACAGCTTCAATCGGCGGTCGCCGGCTCCTTGGCGGCGTCGCCGGTCTTTTCCCAGTCGCCCAGCGCCTTCATCTGGTCTTCGGCCCAGAAGCGGATGTCATGCTTGCGCACCATGCGGCGCATGGCCTCCATCCGGGTGCGGCGCTCCTCTTCCTCCATGCCCAGCGCGTGCAGGATCGCGCTGTCCATGGACCGGTGCGAGAAGGGGTTGGTGATGACCGCGGATTCCAGCTCTACGACCGCGCCCGCGAATTCGGACAGGACCAGCACCCCGTCGCCATCGGTGCGCGCCGCGCAGTATTCCTTGCAGACAAGGTTCATCCCGTCGGCCAGCGGCGTGATCCACGCCACGTCGGCGGCGTGGTAATAGGCCACCAGCTCGGTAAAGGGGATCGCGCGGGACACGAGCGCGATGGGCTGCCAATCGAGACTGCCAAACCGCCCATTGATCTTGCCCGCCACTTGTTCAAGGTCGTTCTGGATTTCCTCGTAGGCCACCATGTTGCGGTTCGCCGCGACCGAAACGTGCAGCAGCCGCACCTTGCCCACCAGCTTGGGATGGCTTTCCAGCAGCCGCTCGAAGCTCTGCAGCTGCGCCGCACCGCCCTTGGTGTAGTCCGTCCGGCCAACCGACAGGACAAGCTGCGCATCGCCCAGCTCCTCCTTGATCTCCTTGGCACGCGTGGCGGTTTCCTCCGTCGCCGCGACCTTCTCGATATAGTCCACGTCGACGCCCACCGGACTCGCCTGAAGGTAGATCTTGCGCCCCTCGTAGGCCAGCTCCGTCGCCACGCTCTGCTCGGACAGGGCCGAGATCTGCGAAGCGAGATCGGGGCTCACCTTCTCGCGCTTCTCCACCTCGACCTCGAGCAGCGACCGCGCCGCCGACACGAAGTTGTTCACGTAGCGCGGGATGTGGAAGCCCACCACGTCGCAGGCCAGCAGGCTCTCGAGGATCTCCTTGCGCCACGGCAGCACGTTGAACATGTCCGCGCTGGGGAACGGTGTGTGGTGGAAGAAACTGATCTTCACGTCCGGACGCAGCCGGCGCAGGTATCCCGGGACAAGCCACAGGTTGTAGTCGTGCACCCAGACCACGGCGCCTTCCGCCGCCTCAGCCGCCGCCGCCTCGGCGAAGTTCCAGTTCACTTCCCGGAAGGTCGGCCAGTCCACGGGGTCGTAGTTGTAGCGTTCCTTGAAGCCGTGAAGGATCGGCCAGAAGGCTTCTTTCGACGAGATGTGGTAGAAGCTGCTCACCTGCTCCTTGGTCAGCGGCAGGCGCGAGACGTTGTAGCGCCCGTACTGGTCCTCGATCTCGATGACACGTTCGAACTCGGGGTTCGCGGGGTCCTCGGCCTCTTTCCAGGCGACCCAGGCGCCCTTCTCGAAACGGCCGAAAAAGCTCTTGAGCGTGGGGACGATGCCGTTGGGGCTCTTGTTCTCCCGGTACTCGATCTTTCCGTCGACCTCGACCTCTTCGTAGGGCTGGCGGTGATAGACGATGACGAGGTTTGAAGACATGTCAGTCTCCTTTCGGGATATCGTGAAGGTCAAAGGCGTCGATCGCCTCGAGGATGCCGGCCGCGCCGAAGGCGCTCGCGTGGTAGACGGAGTCCTTACCCTCAAGCGCTGAAACAAGCGGTTGTTCCGAGTTCCCCACCGCGACGGCCTGAAGCCCCGAGGCAAGCATGGAAAAATCGTTCATCGTGTCGCCTGCGGCGAGCACGCGCTTTTCCGGAATTCCCAGATGCGCGATCAGCCGCTTCAGCGAGGGCCCCTTGGACACCCCCTTCGGCAGCACGTCGAAATACTTGTTGTCCGAGATCAGCCAGTCGAGGCCCAGCTCGTCCACCTTTTCCTTGGCAGAGGGATCGAAATCGTCGGGGAACAGGTCATAGCTCACCCGGTAGCGGAACTCCGTCGGCTGCAGTTTCAGACCCGGGTGCCCCTCGAGCGCCGCACGCACGACGCCGCCCTTGCCGCTCCAGCGATGCGAGATGTCCTCTTCCAGCGGCTCGATCGGCGCGATGGAGCCGTCCGGCTCAACCTCGGCGATGGTCGTGCCCACGTCGCCCACCACGTATTCCGGCCAAGGCAGATGCCGGTCCCGGCACATCTGCATGATGAATTCGGGATCACGCCCGGTGACGAAGACGAGGCCCACGCTGTCGCGGTTCTCCTCGATCCAGTCGTAAAGACGCTTCCTGTCGGCGTCGGTCCCTCCGAGGAAGGTTCCGTCCAGGTCGGTGGCAAGCGTCATGCGCCGCTCGGCCATGGCCGGGCGGGGGGATGCGTGAACGTTCATTCTCAGTCAGCTCCGAATGGCAGCGGCAGGTCAGGTGAGGGATGCTCGAGCGACAGATCGAGCGTCTGCGGCTCGGACTCGAGCGGGCGCGCCCAGAGAGCAGAAAAGCTCTCCTGCAGGTCGGCGCCATGGTGCAGGACGGCATTCACCGTCTCGCAGATCGGCATGGGAACACGGATGCGGTGGGCCAGGTCGCAGACCGACACGGCGTTGACTTCGCCCTCGACCACGACAGGCTTGCCGTCGAAGCAGTCGTCGCGCGCGATCCCCTGCCCCAGCTGGTAGCCCAGCGACATGTTGCGCGAGGTGGTCGACGAACAGGTCAGCGTCAGGTCGCCCGCGCCCGAAAGGCCCGTCACGGTTTCGCGCCGTCCGCCCAGCGCCTGCGCCAGCCGCTTCATCTCGTCGATGCCGCGCGTGATCAGCGCCGCGCGCGTGTTCTCGGCAAAGCCCGCGCCCGACATCATCCCGCAGGCGATGGCGATCACGTTCTTGACCGCGCCGCCGACCTCGACCCCCACGATGTCGTCCGAGACGTAGGGCCGGAAGCCGCCGCCCGAAAGCGAGACCGCCAGCCGCGCGGCGGGGCTCTTTTCGGGTTCGAGCCGGTCCTTGTAGCTAAAGGGAAAGGCCACGGTCGCCGCCGTCGGGTGCTCCAACGCCGTCTCGCGCGCGAAGGTCGGCCCCGACACGGCGCCCACCTGGTGGCCCTTCAGCTCCTCGGCCACCACCTCGGAAAGCAGCAGCCCCGTGGTGCGCTCGACGCCCTTGCAGCCCAGCGCGATGGGAATGCCCGCCGGCACATGCGGCGCGATGGCGGCGCACATTTCTCGCAGGGACGACGACGGCGTGACGATCAGAAGTGCCTCCACCCCGGAAAGAACCGTCTCGAGATCCGCCGAGGCCGTCAGCCTGTCGGGTATGGCGATGCCGGGAAGATAGTCGTGGTTTTCGCGCGTCTCGTTGATCTGCTGCGCAAGCGCCTCGCGCCGGGCCCAGAGCGCCACTTCGCGCCCGTTGCGGGCCAGCACGATGGCAAGGGCTGTGCCCCAGGCGCCCGCCCCGAGGACGGCGAGCCTGCCATAGGGGCGCGCGGATGGACGTGATGGCGAAACTTTGATGGGCTGACCCCCGCTGTTCAACTTCCGGATTTCCTCGATACGCCGGCGAGTTCGGCACTATGCATCATGAACTATGATCCTAGGCCGCCGAGGGGGATTTTCAAGCTGCGAGCGTTCGTCGCGCGCCGCCACCGATCGACGCGCAAGGCGACATTACGTCAGCTGCCCGTTTCCGCCGCATTGCCCCACGTACCGCCCGGCCGCCCGGTCCGCGGCCGGCACACGACACCTCAGCGCGCTGTTGTGAGACGCCGCGAAAGATGCAATGTCTGTTTGATCCTGGGGGGCATGTTGAACATGACGGACGGTCCAGCTGTTGTCGGCATCGGAGCTTCAGCCGGCGGGCTGGAGGCGCTGCAAGGCTTCGTGCAGGCGATCCCCGCCGACTCGGGCCTTTGCTACGTCATCGTGCAGCACCTCGCCGCGGATCAGCCCTCTCTCATGGCGAAGCTTCTCGGCGCCCATGCCGCCCTGCCGGTGCGCCGGATCGAAGACGGGGATCAGGTCGCCGCCGACCACATCTTCGTCATTCCACCCGGCAGCTTTCTCGAGATCTCGCAGGGGCGCTTCCGCCTGGTCGATCACGCCCCCGAACTTGGCGTCAGGACGCCAATCGACCGCTTCTTCACCTCGCTTGCCGAACAGTACGGGCGCAACGCCTTCGCCGTGGTTCTCTCGGGAACGGGGTCCGACGGCACGACCGGCGTCCGCTCGATCAAGTCCCACGGCGGCTTTGCCATCGTGCAGGAAAGCACCAGCGCCCGGTTCGCGGCCATGCCCGAGAATGCCTCGGCCACCGGTCTTGTCGACATGGTCCTGCGTCCTTCCGACATGCCCCGGCGCATCCTCGAGATCCTCGACCATCGAATGTCCCTCGAAAGCGAAAGCCGTCAGGGCCTGCTCGACACCGTCTCGGCCCATCTCGACAGCGTCCTGGGCAAGCTCGAGGACGGCAACCGCGCCTCCTTTTCCGGATACAAGCCCGGCACCCTCGTCCGGCGCATCGCCCGACGCATGGCTCTGCTGCGCAAGTCTTCAGTCGAGGACTACCTGATTCACCTCGAACATCATCCCGACGAACGCGACCTTCTGGCCAACGACTTCCTGATCAGCGTCACCGAGTTCTTCCGCGACCCCGAGGCCTTTGCCACGCTGCAGACCCGGGCGCTCACCAAGCTCTTTGACAAGGACCAGGAGAGCTTCAGGATCTGGGTCCCGGGCTGCGCGACCGGGGAAGAGGTCTACAGCCTCGCCATCCTGGTGGCCGAGTTGATGGAGGAACGCGACGACCGCAGGCCCTGGAAGCTCTTCGGCACCGACATCGACCTCGACGCGCTCCGCAGCGCCCGCAGTGGACGCTTCTCTGCCACCTCCATCGAAGGCGTCAGCCAGGAAAGGCTCGACCGCTTCTTCGTGCACGAGAACGATCACTGGCAAATCGTGTCCCGCCTGCGGGAGATGTGCGTCTTCGCCCCGCAGAACCTCCTGCAGGACCCGCCCTTCTCCCGGCTCGACCTGATCTCCTGCCGCAACGTGATGATCTACCTTGACGCGGGCAGCCAGGGACAGCTCGTGCCCCGCTTCCACTACGCGCTCAATCCCGGCGGCTTCCTCTTTCTCGGCCCCTCCGAGACCCTCGGCAAGAACGAGAACCTCTTCCGGACCCTCGACCGCTCGGCACGCCTCTTCCAGCGCGACGACACCCGCAGCGCCAGCTATTCCGCGGTCAGCGGCTCGGCCCGGCGCCCACCGCCGGCGACGCCGATCGCCCCCGGACAGGTCGCGCCGGCCGGCCCCTCCAGGGTCGACACGCTCGAGACACAGACCGAGCAACTCTTCCTGCAGCGGCTCGCGCCCCCCTTCGCCACCATCAACCGCGACAACAGTGTGCTCTACCTTTCGGAGTCGATGACCCGCTTCGTGCGGCCCTCGCGCGGGGCAGTGGGCACAAGCGTCGACGACCTGCTGACCCCCGAACTGCGCCTGCCCGCCCATTCCGTCCTCGCCGAAGCGCGCGAAACGGGCGCCTCCGCCCACGCCACGGATATCGTTGTCGAACTGGACGGCACGCGGCATCTCTTCGACGTCTCAGCGATCCCCTTCGACACCGACCAGGAGCTTATCCTTCTGTCGCTCGCCGAGGTCCGGTCCGGCGAACTCGGCGAAACAGATCCCGGCGACGGCCGCGCGGAACGCAGCGAGAGGGAACTGGCGCTCACCCGCAAGCGGCTCGATGCCGTCCAGCGCGAATTCGAGGGCGCAGAACAGGAACTGCGCAGCACCAACGAAGAACTCCTCTCGATGAACGAGGAACTGCAAAGCTCAAACGAGGAACTCGAAACCTCGCGCGAGGAACTCCAGTCGATCAACGAAGAGCTCGAGACCATCAACGCGGAGCTCTCCGAGAACAATCGCCAACTCGTCCGCGCCAACAGCGACCTCAAGAACCTGCTCGAAGCGACCGAGATCGCGACCCTGTTCCTCGATACCGTCGATTGCGTCCGGCTCTTCACCCCGGCGCTGTCGCGGCTCTTCGGCATCCAGGAACGCGACATCGGCCGCCCGATCCACGAACTCGCCGCCCACGTGGACTATCCCCAGCTCGCACAGGACGCCGAGCAGGTACGCCGGACGCTCCAGCCGCTCGAGCGCGAGTTGCACATCAAGGACACCGACGAGACCTTCCAGGCCTACGTCCGTCCCTACCGGACCATCGACAACCGCATCGACGGCGTCGTCATCGCCTTCGTCGACGTAACCGAGCGCAAGCGCAGCGAGCGCGAACTGAAGGTCTACGCCGGCCAGCTCGAAACCCAGAACATCGAGCTCGGCGCAGTCTACGACGGTATCCCCATCGGGCTCAGCCTGATCGATCCCGACATGCGCTGGATTCGCGTCAACCACGCCATGGCCGAGTTTTCCGGCCACGCACCCGAGGCCCATATCGGCCGCCCCGCCGAAGAACTGATGCCCGACTTCGGGGCCAGCCTGGTCCCGCACGTCCGCGACGTCCTCGACGACGGTACGGCGCGCACCAGCATCCGCATCTCCGCCGAAAGCGCCGTCGAACCCGGCACGCCCCGCAACCATCTCTGCGACTTCTTCCCCCTCAAGGCAGAGGGCAGCATCTTCGCGGTCGGTATCAGCGTGCGCGATGTCACCCGCGAATACCGCCTCGAAAGTGAGGCACTGGAAAGCCAGGCGCAGCTCCAGCGCCTCTTCGACGCCGTGCCTGCGCAGATCGGCGTCTTCGAAGGCCCCGAGCATCGCAACACCTACCTGAACGCCGCCGCCAAGGCCGTCACGGGCGAACGCGTGCTCACGGGCCGCCCCCTGGCCGAGGCCTATCCCGGCATCACCGAGGGCGATATCTACAAGGGCTTCGAAGAGGTCTACACCACCGCGAAACCGGTGGTGCTCCCCGAGATCCGCAACGACATCAACCGCCGGCCGGAGGCGCCGTTCGAATACCGCCACATCGAGCTTCAGCCATGGTTCACGGCCACCGGGTCGGTCGGCGGTGTCATGAGCTTTGCCTTCGACATCACCAACCTCGTTCGCAACCGCAACGAGATCCAGGCCATCTACGACGGCATCCCCATCGGTCTCGCGCTCGTCGACCGCGAGGAACGCTGGATCCGCACGAACCCCAAGCTCGCGGACATCAACGATCTGCCCGCCGACCAGCACGCCGGCCGGACTCTCCAGCAGGTCATGCCTGAAATGGCCGCCGAAGTCCGCCCGCACATCCGCCGGGTCTTCGAGACGGGCGAGCCAAGCTACGGGATCGAAGTGCGCGGCCCCGGCGGCGCGACGACCGGAGAGCGCAGCAACTACATCTGCGACTTCTTCCCAGTCGTCACCGAGGGCAATGTCTTCGCCGTCGGCGCTGCAGTGCGGGATATCTCGCGCGAAACCGCCCTCGCCGAAGACCTGCGCGAAAGCGAGGAGCGGCTGCGCCGTCTCTTCGACCAGGCCCCCGCTGCCATCGCGATCTTCGAGGGCCCCGAACAGCGCTTCATCTACTCCAACCCGCGCCACGACGCGGTTCTCGGCCACCGCGAACTGCTCGGTCTGCCCCTGCGCGAGGCCATCCCCGAGATCGAAGGCCAGGGCATCTTCGAGAGGTTCGACCAGGTCTTCGCGACGGGGCAGCCCTATGTCTCCGAAGAACTCCAGGCCTCCGTCTACCGTGGCGCGCAGGAAGGCATCACCACCCGCTACTACCAGCAGATCATCCAGCCCTGGTACAATACCGCCGGCACAGTCGCAGGCACCATGACCTTCAACCTCGACATCACCCCCCAGGTCGAGGCCCGCAAGGAAGCCCGCGCCGCCGCCCGCCGACTGCAGAAACTGCTAGACGGTCTCTTTGCCTTCGTCGGGCTCGTATCGCCGGACGGCACGCTGCTCGAAGCCAATGCAACGGCCCTGCGCCGCGGCGGGGTGACCCGCGAAGACGTGGTCGGGCGGAAATTCTGGGACACCTACTGGTGGTCGTTCAACACGGGGTCACAGGACCGCCTCAGGGACGCTGTCCGCCGCGCCGCCGTGGGCGAGACATTGCGCTACGACGTGAGTGTGCGCACCGAGGGGGACACCCGTATCCTCATCGACTTCCAGCTGACGCCGGCCGTGGACGAAACCGGCCGCGTGACCGAAATCGTCGCCTCGGCCGTCGACGTCACCGAACGCGCCATGGCCGAGGAACGCAAGGACGTGCTCCTGGCCGAACTCGAGCACCGCGTGAAGAACACGCTCGCAGTGGTGCAGTCGATCACCCGCTTCACCGGCCGCACCGCGCCCGACAAGAAGGAGATGGTCACCCGGCTGATGAGCCGCCTCTCGGCCATCGCACGCACCCACGAGGTCCTCACGGCGGGCGACTGGGTCGGCTACGACCTGCGTGATCTTGCCATCGCCGAGACCTCTCCCTTCGTCGGTCAGGACCAGGGCCGCTTCACCTACCGCGGCCCCGGGATCGAGCTCTCGCCCTCCGAGGCCATGTCCCTCGGCCTCGCCCTGCACGAGCTCTCGACGAACGCCGCCAAGCACGGCGCCTTCTCCTCGGACGAGGGCCGGGTCATTCTCGACGTGACCGAGCGGGACGGAAAAATCGACAAGATGGTCTGGACCGAATGCGACGGTCCTCGTGTCGAGACGCCGGATCACACCGGCTTCGGCTCGTTCCTGATCGGAACGCTGCTCGAACGCCAATTGCACGCAGCGGTCACCATGGACTTCCGTCCAGAAGGGCTCCTCTGCACGATCGAAATGAAAGGCAAGACCCAAGAAGATGAACGATGACACGGCGCCCCAGGAAACGCGCGAACGGACTGCAGATCACAAGCCGAGAATCCTCGTGGTCGAAGACGAGGCAATCGTCGGCCTCGATCTCGTCATGTACCTCGAGGAAACGGGTTTCGATCCCGACGGGCCGCACGTGTCTCGCGATGCCGCGCTCGACGCCATCCGGCTGTCGCCCCCCGACATGGCCATTCTCGACCTGAACCTCGGCAACGACCAGACCAGCGTCCCCGTGGCCGATGCGCTGGATGCCCTCGACGTACCCTATGTCTTCCTGACCGGGTACAATCCCGACCGCGCGCTCGCCGAACACAAGCGCCCCGACGTCCCGCGCCTCGGCAAGCCGGTGGACTTCAAACAGCTCCAGAGCGCCATTTCGAAGATCTTATAGGCTGGCCGTGTCGTCGGCTCTGCGCCTGAGTGCGGCCACGACCGCTTCGACGGGATCGCTCTTGCTGACGACCTCGACATCCGTGTCGAGCGCCAGAAGGTCGTGCACCGGCACTCGCAGCCCGCTGTAGATCACCGTCCGGCTTCCGTGGTTGGCCAGCACCGAAAGCAGCCGCCGCCCCTCGGTGCCGAGCGGCTCGTGCCAGGCCCGGTTCCCGCTGAGATCGAGATCAAGAACGCAGTATTCCGGAAAGTCCTGCGCCAGCAGGCTCATCGCATCGCGGTAGTTCGAGCACGGCTCGAAAGGCGCCAGCCCGGCGTCGGTCAGAACCTCGTGAAGCTCGGCCGCAAGCAGCGCGTTGTCTTCCACGATGAGCGTCTTGGGCGAGGTTGTGGTCTTACCTTTCGGCAAAGCTGACCTCCGGCAAATCGAACTCTCTGATGAACCTTTTACGGATATCCACGTGATAGCTATCACGCCCGTGGAGCACCAGCCAACGAAGGAAATGTGGCAGCGGATTTTCGCTCGTGTGCCAGCGGAGCCCGGCAAACCCGCATTTCGGCGGATTGACGCTTCTCGTCATCATCCATGTTGCCCTCACACCGACGGCCTCGCGGCGAAGGCAACGGACCGCGCCGTTTCGTTTTTTCCACTCCATGACTTCACCACCGCCGCCCGCATGGGCCCGGCATGACAAGGGCGGCGCCGGGGCGCCGCCTTGCATCAGATCATCAGGGTCGGGTGCGATCAGCGCCGGCTCAGGATCGCTCCGACTGCTGCTCCGAAGATCGCCGCCGCCGCCGCATCCGCCGCAGCCGAGTTGCTGCGCTGCGCCGCAGGGGCCCGTCGGCTGCTGGTCGACACGCTGCTCGTGCGCGACCGCGTGCTGGCCGAGGAGCTGCGCCCCGACCCGCCCGAGGCCTTGGGCGCCGGTGCAGGCCGTGTCGCCAGGTAGACCCTGTAGTCGGCCTCGGTATTGGCCACCAGCATCTGGTGCTGGATGGTGTTGAGATACCCGGTCGCCGGGAAACCGTTGGCCGCCTGCCACGAGCTGACACCCCGGCGCGTGCCGTTGCCGAAGATCCCGTCGACCCCGCCGACATTGTGGCCCGCGACGTTCAGCCGGCCCTGCACCTCGCGCCGCTGGTCCCGCGTCAGGCCCAGCCAGGCCTCGCTGACCTGCGAGGCGGGCTGCGCCAGGCCTTCGGGCGTCGGACGCAGCCGCAGCGGCGCGTCGATCACCCGCGTGGTCGATACCGGGATAGCCGGCGCCGCCCCCGTGGCCGAGGCCACCACCGCGGGCTCCTCAAGGTCCTCCTCGAGCCGCGAGATCGCGTTGCGCGCCAGCGTCGCGAAAACCCCGTTCGGATAGGCGTCGAGATAGGCCTGGTAGTCCGCCGCGTCGCCGCTCTCCTTGGCGGTCTCGAAGACGATCTTCTCGATCTCGAAGGCCGAACCGCCACCGCTGCCGCCCGCCTGTTTCCCGCCCCCGGAGCTCACGCCGCCGGGCGAGAGTGGCGTGACAGCCGCGGCCAGGGCCAATTGCGGCTCCGCCGCGGCCTCGGGCGTATGCACCGCGTTCAGGATCAGCGGCCCGGTCAGCGACACGTCGAAACGCGGCCGCTGCTGGTTGTCGGTCGCGGCCAGCACGTCCCGCGTGATCCGCGAGGTCAGCGAGGCGAAATCCGTGTTGGTCGTCCCGATGTGCTCGAGCAGCGCCGTGGTGAAGGGCGAATTGCGCCCTGTGCCATCTTGCGCCACCTGCCCCGGCTCGGTCGCGTAGGCGATAACCGACCCCCGGGTGCCCAGGTGCTGCGTCGAAATCGGACTCAGCCCCCGCGTCGACAACGACCGCGTCCCAAGCCCGTTCAGCGCGGCCAGCTGCTGCGCCATGGGATTGTCGCGGCAGGCATCGAGGAACACCAGGCTCGGCCCGGAGGACCGCTCGAAGTGCCGCAGCACGTCGGTGAGCGCAAAAACCTCGAACTCCCAGTCGATGGGGTCGTCCATCCGTGCGTCGATCGGCACCATGTAGTTGGTGCTGTCCACCGCGATGCCGTGGCCCGCGTAGTAGAAGATCGTCAGGTCCGCGTCACTCGCCTCGCGAGCAAAGTCGCGCACCTTGTCGCGCATGGCATCGTAGGACAGGTTGTAGCCCTCGACCACGTCGAACCCGAGCCCGCCCAGCTTGGCGGCCACCGCCTTGGCGTCGTTCTCGGGGTTCTTGAGCGGTGCGGTCGCCTGGTACTGGCTGTTGCCGATCACCAGGGCCACCCGTTTCTCGGCCTGCGCGGCCCCGGCAAGGCCGAAGACGGTGGCGAACGTCAGGATGATGAGTCTCTTGAGCATGTCTTGTACCTCGCTGGCAGCGTGGAAGAGGCGCGGGCTCAGAGCCCGGTGACGTTGACAAAGGCGATGCGGGTGTTCTCCAGGAAGGCAGGATTGCCGGCATTGCGCGGCGCGCTGTCCCCGTAGCCGACCGGCACCAGCCGGTCACGCGGGATGCCGTAGAAGTAGACGAGGTGATCGACCACGGCCTGCGCCCGCTTGGCCGAAACCCGGGCCGTGTCGGCCCGCCCGTTTGCGGCCATGTGTGCCGCCACCTGGAAGTTCTGACGCGACAGCCGCGCATCCCCCAGCGCGGCCGCGACCGAGCGCAGCGCCTTCATCCCCTGCGTGGTCAGAAGATGGCTGTCACCATCGAAGGCGACGCCCACGTCCATGGAGGCGAAATCGAACGAGGGCGGCAGGCGCTGGTCGGGCGTCATGGTCAGAGCGCCCTGTTCCTTCAGCGCCGTGACAAGCGGCCCGTTGCGCTCCTGCGCAACCTTTTCAACCATGACTTCGGGATCGATGACCTGGGCCCGTGCGGCACCCGTGAGGGGAAGAGCAATCAGAATCGCCAGGAAAGAGGCTGAAATGAGTTTCATGGAAAAGCACCGAGTCGAATGACGTATGGTAAACCTTAACCCAGTTCGGCCGTTCGCCCAAAAATTTGTTTCGGAAATTGCACGAATCCACCTGTCAAGTCTCCTATTCCCGCCGCCATGGCGACGCTTGAAGCGGCATTCGATGCACCAGACAGCCCTTCGCCCGCTCAGCCGGCAGCGGTTTCGCGAAGAATCGTCAGAAGCAGCGCCTGCGCCCGCGTCGGCACCCAGTCGGCGCGACAACTCAACCCGATGGGCCGCGCGGGCCAGTCGACCGCCACGTCGAGCGTCACCAACAGCCCGTGCTGCACCTCGGCCTCGGCCTGCATCGCCGAGATGCACCCCAGGTGCCCACTGCCCCGCAGCAGCTCGCGCATGAGCAGGACGGAGCCGGATTCGATGATCCGCTCCGGCGCGCCGACCCCGGCGAAGAAGGCATTGAACTGGTCCCGCGCCGGGGTGCCCGCGCGCGGCACGATCCAGGGATGGTCCCGCAGCCCCTCCGCCGTCAGCCCCGCCTGCCCGACCAGCGCATGCTCCCGCCCCGCCAGCATGCACAGCCGGTCGTCGAACAACCGCTCCTGCACCACGTCGCCGATGGGCGCCGGGTCGCGCAGCGCCCCCAGGATCAGGTCGATGTCGCCCCGCCTCAGCCCCGCCAGAAGCGTGTCGTAAGGTCCGTCGATCACCTTCAGGCTCTGCCCCGGGTGTTCCTCGCGGAACCGGGCCAACGCCGTGGGCAGCAGCGCCGATCGCGCCAGCGGCAGCGCGCCCACCACGATCTGTCCCGCCGCGCGACCGTCCAGCGCCGCCAAATCCGCCTCCGCCTGGTCGAGCTCCGCCAGCGCCAGCCGCGCCGCCTGCACCAGCGCCCGCGCCGGACGACGCAGGACGATCCCGTGGCTGCGCCGTTCCAGCAGCGCCTGCCCCGCCTCCTGCTCGAGCCGCGTCACCGCCCGGTGCACCGAGGGCTGCGACAGCCCCAGCTGCCCCGCCGCCAGCGTGAAGTTCTCCGTCTCGCCCAGCGCCATCAGCGCCCGCAACTGCGCCAGCGTCACCCGCCCCGGCAGCTTCGGCGCGATCTCCGCCAGCGCCGGGTCCAGCCGCGCGAAGGCCCGCGCGACGCGCGCCGCCAGCACCTCGCCCCGCTCGGTCGGCAGAACCCCCTGCCCCGTCCGCGACAACAGCGCCCCGCCCGCGGCCTCTTCCAGCTTGCGCAGGCTCTGGGTCACGGCAGGCTGCGACACGCCCGCGACCTGCGCTGCGCCGCTCAGCGATCCGCGGGTGACGGCGGCGTGAAAGGCCCGCAAATGGCGCAGGTTGCGCGGGATCACAGCCGGTCCAGCAGCCGGTCGGCGCGCGGCCCAAAGGCCTCCTCCCCCAGCTCGGCCCCGGCCCCGGCGACCCGCGCCTGCCAAAGCACCACCGCCCGCGCCATGTCGGCGGGCAGGCCAAGCCCCTCGACCGTGCGCACAACCTCCCGCATCTCGGCGGCGCGTCTCTCGCCGTGCTCGATCATCCGGCCAAGGTGATAGGTCCCGCGCCCCTCCCAGTCGACCTCCGGGTTCGACGCAGCGAGAGATCCCAGCACCGCGTCGTCCACGCCCGCCCGGCGCGCCGCAAGCAGGCATTCCGCGCTCAGCGCCTCCATTCCCTTTATCATCACCGACCGCAGCATCTTGATGGTCGAGGCCGCGCCGACCTCCTCCCCCGCCACGCGCGGCGACATCCCCAGCGCCGACAGCACCTCTGCCGCAGCCTCCGCATGCGGCCCCGACAGCAGCAGCGGCACGCGATGCTTCTTCGGGTGCACGGGCGCCATGATCGCCACGTCCACGTAGCGCCCGCCCTTGGCCGCGATCACCTCCTCCGCCTGCCGCTTGGTCTCGGGCGCGCAGGAATTCCCGTCGAGCCAGAGCGCCCCCGGCGCAAGCCCTTCGCAGGCCTCCGCCGCCTCCAGCGCGCGGTCCGCGGTGACAAGACAGAACACGGCGGGGGCGCCTTCCAGCGCGCCACGCACCTCGGCCTCCCCGTGCACGCCATGCGCCGCGCAGGCCTCCAGCATCGCCTCACGCGCCGCCGGGTCGCGCATCTTCACGTCGAAGGCGCGCAGCCCCGCAGGCGCCCCCGGCCCCCAGCCCGACACGAAGGCCCGCGCCGCCTCGCCGAAGCCCACGAAGGCTATCGCACCGGCCGTCTGCTGCACATCGGACATGGCAAGCTCCTCCCTGAAAACGGCCCAAGGCTGGCACAGCGCACCGCGCGGCTCCAGCCTCTATAGCCGAAACTTATACCCACGCACCCATTTCGAAATTGCCAAACCGCCCCGCTTGCGAAACCCTGCACCCCGAGGTGGAGGAGAAGGAAGACCCATGTCAGACAGCAAGACGGCCCTCGTGATCTCGGCCCATGCCGCCGATTTCGTCTGGCGCTGCGGCGGCGCCATCGCGCTGCATGCCGAGAAGGGCTACGACGTCACCGTGCTCTGCCTCTCCTTCGGCGAACGCGGCGAAAGCGCCAAGCTCTGGAAGCAGGAGGGCATGACCCTCGACCGGGTGAAGCAGGTCCGGCACGAGGAGGCGCAGAACGCGGCGGAGGCACTCGGCGTGCATGACCTCGTCTGCCTCGACATGGGCGACTACCCGCTCGATTTCAGTCGCGAGAACAAGATGCGGATCGTCGACGTGATCCGGAAGGTGCAGCCCGTCTTCATGCTCTCGCACTCGCAATACGACCCCTACAACACCGACCACATGAACACGACGCAGGTCGCGCTGGAATGCCGGATGATCGCGCAGGCCTGGGGCCACAACCCCGGCGAAAAGGTGCTCGGCGCCCCGCAACTCTACCTCTTCGAACCGCACCAGACCGAGCAGATGGGCTGGAAGCCCGACACCTTCCTCGACATCACGCCCGTCTGGGAAAAGAAGCGTGCCGCCATCGAGTGCATGCAGGGACAGGAACACCTGTGGGAGTATTACACCCGCGTCGCCCAACAGCGCGCGAACCACTTCAAGCGCAACTCCGGCGGCCAGTCCGGGGGGCGCGACTGCAAGTATGCCGAGGGCTTCCAGTCGATCTTCCCGCGCACGGTGGATGAACTCTGAGCCACGGCCACGAAACGACGGCGGGCGACAGGCCCGCGACGAGGGGCCATGCGCGCCCCGGGGAGGACAAGACATATGACGACCACACCGACGAACCCCGCCTTCGACGTGGCCCACCTCGGGCATGTGGAGGTCTACACCGACAAGTTCGAGGAAAGCCTCGACTTCTTCACCCGGGTCTACGGGCTGAAGCTCTCGGCGCAGGATGAAACCAGCGCCTACCTGCGGGCGTGGGAGGATTACGAGTTCCACTCGCTGAAGCTCACGAAGCACCACACCACCGGTGTCGGCCACATCGGCTACCGCTGCGCCAGCCCCGAGGCGCTGGAACGGCGCATCGCGGTGATCGAGGCCTCGGACTACAAGGCCCTCGGCTGGGTCGAGGGCGATCTCGGCCACGGGCCCGCCTACCGCGTCGAGGATCCCTTCGGCCATGTCTTCGAGCTCTACTACGACACCAACCGCCCGGTGCTCGCCCCCGAGGATCGGCCCGCGCTCAAGAACATGGCCTCGAAGTTCCACGCGCAGGGCGTCTGCCCCCGCCGGATCGACCACCTCAACCTGCTGGCCGAGGATGTGGGCGAGTTCCGCCGCTTCATGGAAACCGTTCTGGGCAGCCGCGTGACCGAGTACATCCAGCTCGACAACGGCCGCATCGGCGGCTGCTGGTTCACCATCAACAACAAGACCTACGACCTTGCCTGCACCGAGGAACACGGCGGCGGCGAGGGCCGCCTGCACCACGTGACCTATGCCACCGACCAGCGCGAGGACATCCTGCGCGCCGCCGACATATTCCTCGAGAACGGCGTGCACATTGAGACCGGCCCCCACAAGCACGCCATCCAGGGCACCTTCTTCCTCTATGTGTGGGAACCGGCGGGCAACCGGGTGGAACTCGCCAATGCCGGCGCGCGGCTGATCCTCGCCCCCGACTGGGAACCGGTCTGCTGGACCGAGGCCGACCGCAAAAAGGGGCAGGCCTGGGGTCTCAAGACCATCGAGACCTTCCACACCCACGGCACGCCGCCGGTGGGGGACTAGGGGGCTCTGCCCCCGTCCCTTCGGGACTCCCCCGGAATATTTGAGCCAAGAAGAAGCACAAAAGGATCTTGCCCATGCCCGTCGTCGTCCAGTCCATCCCCCGCGCCTCGGACGAGGTGATCGCCCGGCTGGGAAGGGCCGGGGTCGCCACCGTGCACGAGGCGCAGGGCCGCACCGGGCTCATGTCCGCGAAGATGCGGCCGATCCAGCAGGATTTCGGCATTGCCGGGTCGGCGGTCACGATCAGCGCGGCGCCGGGCGACAACTGGATGATCCACGTGGCCATCGAGCAGCTGGAGGAGGGCGACATCCTCGTGCTCGCCCCGACCGCGCCCTGCGACATGGGCTATTTCGGCGACCTTCTGGCCACCTCGGCCATGTCGCGCGGCTGCCGGGCGTTGGTGATCGACGCGGGCGTGCGCGACACGCGCGACCTGCGGTCCATGGGGTTCGCCGTCTGGTCGACGGCCATCTCGGCGCAGGGCACGGTGAAGGAGACCCTGGGATCGGTGAACGTGCCGGTGGTCTGCGCGGGCGCGCAGGTGATGCCGGGCGACGTGATCGTGGCCGATGACGACGGTGTCTGCGTGGTGCCGCGGTCCGAGGCGGGGGCCACCGCCGACAATGCCGATGCGCGGCTCGCCCGCGAGGAAGAAAAGCGCAAGCGCCTCGCCGCGGGCGAGCTGGGGCTCGACATCTACGACATGCGCGGGCGGCTCGACGCCAAGGGCCTGCGCTATGTGCGTTCCTTATGAGTGTCGAGCGGGACGGTATTCCCTGCCTCTGGATGCGGGGCGGCACGTCGAAGGGGGCCTATTTCCTCGCCTCCGACCTGCCGGATGACGAGGCGGCGCGCGACGCGTTGCTGCTGCGTGTCATGGGCTCTCCCGATCCCGCGCAGATCGACGGCATCGGCGGCGCCGATCCGCTGACCTCGAAGGTGGCGGTGCTGTCGCCGCCCTCGCGCACGGATGCCGACGTGGATTACCTGTTCCTGCAGGTCATGCCCGACAGGCCCGTGGTGACGGACGCCCAGGCCTGCGGCAACATCCTGGCCGGTGTCGGCCCCGCCGCCATCGAGCGCGGGCTGGTCGCGGCGCAGGCGGGCGAGACGCACGTGCGCATCCACATGCTCAACACCGGCGAGGTGGCGCAGGCCACCGTCGCCACCCCGGAGAGCCGCGTCAGCTACGAGGGCTCTGCCCGCATCGACGGCGTGCCGGGGCATCACGCGCCCGTGCCGCTCCTGTTCGAGGGGCTGGCCGGCAGCATGTGCGGGGCGCTGCTTCCCACGGGCAGCCCGGTGGACGAGGTGGAGGGTGTCGCCTGCACGCTCATCGACATGGGCATGCCCTGCGTGGTCATGGCCGCGGCGGACCTTGGCATCGAGGGCACAGAGAGCCGCGAGGCGCTGGAGGGCAACGACGCCCTGCGCCAAAGGATCGAGGCCATCCGACTGGCGGCAGGCCCGATGATGACCCTCGGCGATGTCACCGACAAGAGCGTGCCCAAGATGTTCCTCGTCTCGCCGCCGCAGTCGGGCGGCGTCATCATGACCCGCAGCTTCATCCCGCACCGCGTGCACGCCACCGTGGGCGTCTTTGCCGCCGTCAGCGTGGCTACGGCCTGCACCATGCCCGACACCCCCGCGGCCCGGCTGGCCACCCTGCCCGGGGGCAAGACCTTCGCCGTGGAACACCCCGGCGGCGCGGCGGAGGTCCTGCTCAGACGCGACAATGCCGGCCACGTCACCGCCGCCGGCACCCTGCGCACCGCGCGCAAGCTTTTCGACGGGCGCGTCTTCCCGCGCCCGCCCTCCTAGGACGGGCCGTGCAGCGCCGCCAGCCGGCGCCCCCGCTCCGAGCCCGCCCGCCACAGCAGGTTGATCTCGAGCGCCATGGCGCCGTCGGCGATCTCGCGTAGGACCACGCCGGGTGCCCCGGCGCCCAAGGCCCCGTGCACGATGGCGACGCCGAAGCCCGCTCCGGCAAGGCAGACCGCGGTGGCGGGGTTCTCCGCGACGCAGGAAATCTCGGGCGAAAACCCCAGCACGCCGCGCGTCAGCGCAACGCCCTCGACGTCGCCCGGCCCCCGGTAGCCGATGAAGGGCCGCCCTTCGAGGTCCGCCACGGAGACCGTCGCCCTCGCCGCCAGCGGATCGCCTTCCGGGAGGGCGACCTGCGCGGGGCGCGACGAGAGCGCCCTCAGCGCCACGCCCTCGGGCACCGTCTCGCGCCAGATCAGCCCGATCCCGAGATCGAGATCGTCGCGCCCCAGCAGATCGAGCAGTTCGGCCGGATGGCATTCCAGGGGCTCGATCAGAAGCTCCGGCGCCTTCTCGCGCAGGTCCCGCGCCAGCGCCGCCAGTTCGCCCGAATGCGCCGCACCCGACGTGAAGCCCAGCCTCACCCGCCCCACCGTGCCCAGCGCCGCCAGCCGCGCCACGTGCCGGGCCTGCGCCGCCTGCGCCAGCGTCCGCTCGGCCTCGGGCAGGAAAAGCCGCCCGGCGTCTGTCAGGCTGACCCGCCGGTGCGCCCGCTCGAAAAGGGCCACGCCCAGTTCCTCTTCCAGCGCCTTGATCTGCATGCTGAGCGCGGGCTGAACGATGTTCAGAAGCTCCGCCGCGCGGCCGAAATGAAGCTGCTCGGCCAAGGTCACGAAATAGCGCAGGTGGCGCAGTTCCATTGATCATCATTCCTGATTGATTGGTCAGAAAACCCTATTAAACATTATCATAGACCCTCGCTAGACGGTTTCGCACCCGAGCAATGAACAGGTGCACCATGGGACTTTCCCGCAGAGATTTCTTCGGTCGCGTCGCGGTGGGCGGCGTGGCCGCCGCAGTGGCCGCCGATACGGTGATGGCCGCGACGCCGCTGGGCCAGCTTCCGCCCCTCGGAACCGGCGGCACGCTGCCCGGCAAACCCGACCTCTACGCGCTGCGCAACGGCGAAGGCGAACATCACCTTGTGGGCGGGCATGTCGCCACGCTGATCGCGCGTACCTCCGAAACCGGCGGCGAGTACACCGCCGCGATCCTGACCGGCGGCAAGGGCGCGGGCCTGCCGCTGCACCGCCACGCGGAGACCGACGAGGTCTTCTTCCTCCTCTCCGGGCGGCTCGAGCTGCACATGGACGGCGCCGTCCACATGCTGACCGAGGGCGATTATGCCTACATCCCTGCCGGCACCCCGCACGGATACCGTATGCAGGGCTGGCGCACCCGCGTGCTGACATGGTCCATCGGCAGCGGTCTGGCGGGCTTCTACCCCGCGCTCGGCACGCCCTATTCCCGAGCGGTTCAGCCCGACGGGGCCGACACCATCCTGACCGAGGCGCAGCTGCAGAAGGCAAGCGCCGCCAGCGACGTGACGTTCCTCGGCGACCTGCCCGAGGGACAGGCGACGCTCGTCACCGCGCGGGGCATTCCCGACAGCCGCCAGCCCTATGTCCTGCAGGATGGCGAGGGCGAACGCCTTCTCGCCGCCGATCAGCTTTTCTCGTTCACCCAGACCACCGCATCGAACGACGACACGTTCTTTTCCGTGCTGACCGAGGGGCCGACCGGGGCCCCGGTCCCCTGGCACTACCACCAGCACCACACCGAGAACTTCTTCTGCCTCGAAGGGATCATGACGATGTGGTTGAACGGTCAGGAAGTCACCCTGCACCCCGGCGACTACTGCATGGTGCCGCCGAACACGGTCCACAGCTACCGGATGGACAGCCCCTACACCCGCTTCTTCGGCTGGCTGGTCCCCGGCGTGTTCGAACCCTTCTTCCACTACCTCGGCCAACCGACCGAGGCGCATGTCTTCCCGACCGATCCCGCGCCCTTCTCCTTCGACCGGGTGACGGCGCACATGGACGAGCTTGATCTCAACGTCCTGATCGTGAACGACTGAACGACAACGGGCGCGGATCTCTCCGCGCCCGTCATGCCTTCTGCCTGGCGAGAGGTTCAGACGATGCCGCCGCCGCCCGCGCCGCTTTCTGGGCGTTCCGCAGCCACCTTGGCGCGGTAACCCGCCTTGCGGTAGGCCGCGATCGGGTCGATGGCACAGCCCTTTTCCAGTCGCGCCATCTGCAGGATCGGCGTCACGTCGGTCCGGAAGGCCGCCTTCAGCGTCTCCGAGGCCATCAGCGCGTCGTTGCCGTCCTGGTAGCCCGACAGCGCCGCGCGATCCACGATCAGCGCCTGCGCATACGCGCGCTGCACCTCCATGGCCGAGTTCATCAGGCTCTCGATCGGGTCGGTCACGTTGTGGCTCTGGTCCAGCATATGCGCCGGGTCGAACCCGGGCGTGTCGCCCGCGTCGACAAGCTCGTTGAAGACGAGGAACAGCCGGTAGGGATCGATCGACGCGGTATCGAGATCGTCGTCGCCGTACTTGCTGTCGTTGAAGTGGAAGCCGCCCAGCTTGCCGAACTGGATCAGCCGCGCCACGATCATCTCGATGTTCACCGTCGGCGCGTGGTGGCCGAGGTCGACAAGGCACTGCGCCTTGTCGCCCAGCTCCTTGGCGATCATGTAGTTGGTGCCCCAGTCCTGCACGACGGTGGAGTAGAACGCAGGCTCGAAGATCTTGTGCTCGGTCAGCAGGCGCCAGTCGTCGGGCAGCCCGGCATAGATCGCCTTGGCGCTGTCGAGGTAACGCTCGAACTGGCGGGTGAAGTGGCTCTGGCCCGGAAAGTTCGACCCGTCGCCGATCCAGACGGTCAGCGCGGTGCTGCCGATCTTCTTGCCCAGCTCCACGCAGTAGAGGTTGTGCTCCACCGCCTGCTCGCGCACCGCCTTGTCGGTGTGGCTGAGCGAGCCGTACTTGTAGCTCAGCGCCTGCCCTTCCTGGTCCTGGAAGGTGTTGGAGTTCATCGCGTCGAACCCCAGCCCCAGCTCCCTGGCCTTGGCGTTCAGGTCCGCGGGGTCGGCATCGTCCCACGGGATGTGCAGCGACACGCGCGGCGTCGCGCCCGTCAGCTGGTGGATCACGCCGCAATCGTCGAGCTTGTCGAAGATGCCCGCCGGTTCGCCCTGCCCGGGGAAGCGCGCGAAGCGCGTGCCGCCGGTGCCGACGCCCCAGGACGGGACCGCCACGCCGTAATCGGCGACCTTGCCCTTGATGGCCTCGATGTCCACGCCCCGGCGCGAGAGCGTCTCGCCCAGCGCGTCGTATTCGGCGCGCAGATCGGCCTCGGCGGCCTGGTTGGCGCTGCCGATCATGTCCTTGTCGATCATGGAATTCCTCCCTGGTCCCGGGGCGCGCGCACACTCGCACGCGGTCGCGCACCCCGCTCAATGTCGCTCTATGGCTTGGCCGAAACCCGGGTCAGCGGGTGAAGGCCTGCACGTTGCCGGCATCCACGTTCAGGATGTTGCCGGTCGACTTGGCGCTCTGCTCCGAGGCGAAGAAGTAGCAGCCGGCGGCGATGTCCTCGGGCAGCACGCTGCGCTTGAGCAGGCTGCGCTCGCGGTACATCTCCTCGAGGCCCTCCTTGTCGGTGCCGTAGGTCGAGGCGCGCTGGTCCAGCCATTCGCCCGACCAGATCTTCGACCCGCGCAGCACCGCGTCGGGGTTCACCACGTTCACGCGGATGCCCTCGGGCGCCCCTTCCAGCGCAAGGCAGCGCGCGAGATGGATTTCCGAGGCCTTGGCCGTGCAGTAGGCCGATGCGCCGGGGCTGGCCGCAAGACCGTTCTTCGAGGCGACGAAGACCATGGACCCGCCGATGCCCTGCATCTTGAGCAGCTTGAACGCCTCGCGAGAGACGAGGAAGTAGCCCGTCGACAGGATCGACATGTTCTTGTTCCACAGGTCCAGCGTCGTGTCCTCGACCTTGGCCGACGACGCGATGCCCGCGTTCGACACCACGATGTCGACGCCGCCGAACTCGACCGCCATCTCGGCATAAGCCGCGATCACCGCCTCTTCCGAGGTCACGTTCATCTCGACCGTGCGCACCACGTCCTTGGAATAGCGCCCCGCGAGGTTGTCCTTGGTGGCGGCCAGCGCATCGGCATCGATGTCGGCCAGCACCACGCAGGCGCCCTCGGACAGGTACTTCTCGGCCGTCGCTGCGCCGATACCGCCCGCGCCGCCGGTCACGATGGCGATGCGCCCCGCCAGCGACTTGGGCTTCGGCATCCGCTGCAGCTTGGCTTCCTCGAGCAGCCAGTACTCGATGTCGAAAGCCTCCTGCTCGGGCAGGCCCTGGTAGGTGCTGACCGCGTCGGAGTTGCGCATCACGTTGATGGCGTTCACGTAGAACTCGCCCGAGATCCGCGCCGTCGCCTTGTCCTTGGCGAAGGTGATCATGCCGACGCCGGGGACGAGATAGACCACCGCGTTGGGGTCGCGCATCGCCGGGCTGTCGTCATGCTTGCAGCGGTCGTAGTAGGCCGCGTAATCGGCACGGTAGTCCTCGACCATGCCCTTGAGCTTGTCGAGCGTGCCCTCGATGTCCGGGTTCGACGGGTCGAAATCCACCACCAGCGGACGGATCTTGGTGCGCAGGAAGTGGTCCGGGCAGGAGGTGCCCAGCGCGGCAAGGCCCGGCATGTCCTTGGCGCCCACGAACTGCAGCACCGCGTCCTGGTCGTCGAAGTGGCCGACCTTGTGGCTGCCTTCCGAGATCATGCCCCGGATCGCCGGCATCAGGGCCGCGGCCACCTTGCGGCGCTCGGCCTCGGGCAGCGTCGGGTGCACTTCACCGCCAAAGGCCGCGACGCCCTCGGTCTTCTCCTCGAACCACTCGATGGCGCGGTTGATGATCCGCAGCGTCAGCTCGTAGCACTCCTTGGCGTCGTCCGCCCAGGTGAACAGCCCGTGGCTTTCCAGCACGACGCCCTTGGCATCGGGGTTCTTCTTGCAGAAGTCCTCGAGCCACAGGCCCAGCTCGTAGCCCGGCTTCTTCCACGGCAGCCAGCCGATCTCGTCGCCGTAGATCTCCTGCGTCAGCTCCTTGGAATTCACCGACGCCGCGATGGCGATGACCGAATCCGGGTGAACGTGATCCACGTGCTTCTTGGGGACATAGGCGTGCAGCGGCGTGTCGATCGAGGCCGCCCGCGGGTTCAGGTTGAACGTGCAGTGCGGCAGGTAGCCGACCATCTCGTCCTCGAACTCGACGCC
This sequence comes from Allosediminivita pacifica, assembly GCF_003054175.1. Taxonomy (GTDB): domain Bacteria; phylum Pseudomonadota; class Alphaproteobacteria; order Rhodobacterales; family Rhodobacteraceae; genus Allosediminivita; species Allosediminivita pacifica. Next base: position 73,459 of record NZ_QBKN01000012.1, on the reverse strand, counting down.
GCGGTACTTGTCCTTCAGCGCCTGCAGCTTGTCCATGTAGAGCGTCGAGAAGCCGTCCATCTTGATCGAGCCGATGTCACCGCCCGAGCCCTTGACCCAAAGCACCTCGACCTCTTCGCCGGTCAGCGGGTCCGGCATCATCACCTTGGCCGAGGTATTGCCCCCGCCGTAGTTGGTGACGCGCATATCCGATCCCAGAAGATTCGAGCGATAGAGCAGCTTTTCCGGCTCGCTCATTCCCGAGGCTGTGCCGTCGTCCCACTTGTCGGCGATCCGGCTGCTGATGTCCTTGAGCATGGTGTCCTCCCGCAAGGCAAATTCGCTTGGCTTGCGCGCAACCTCGCCGCGAGACCACCTGTTGTCAATCGATTTCGATCAGCTTCAATCATTCTGCACCGCAGAAACGATCAAGTATGACAAATTATGATTGACATTGCGCGGATTCAACGAAACCCTCGCGGCACCGAGGGAGGACCACCATGATCGAGAGCGAACGCCACAGAGTTATCCTGTCCGCCGTGCAGGCGCGGCCAGTGGTGACCGTGGCCGAGCTGGTCGAACTCACGGACGCCTCCGAGGCGACGGTCCGACGCGACATCGCCACCCTGCACATGAAGAAAAAGGTCCGCCGGGTGCGCGGCGGGGTCGAAAGCCTCGCACCGCCGCAGTTCGTCGGCCTCTCGGGCCGCCCCTTCGAGATGAACGCCACCCGCCAGATCGCGCAGAAACGCGCCATCGCCCAGGCCGCGGTGGATCTCTGCGAGGACGGCGAACCGATCATCATCAACGGTGGCACCACCACGTTCCAGATGGTGCACCCGCTCGCCAACCGGCGCTGCCTCGTCTTCACCAATTCCTTCCCGATCGCCGAGCACCTGCTCAAGCAGTCGAAGAACACGGTGATGCTCTCGGGCGGCACCATCTACCGCGAACAGAACATCGTGCTTTCGCCCTTCGACAACGACGGCACCCGCAACTTCGCGGCCCGCCGCATGTTCCTCGGCGCCTCGGGCATCAGCAAACTCGGCGTGATGGAGCAGGATCCGCTCATCATCCAGGCCGAGACCAAGCTCATCGGACAGGCCGACGAGGTCGTCCTGATGGTCGACAGCACCAAATTCCGGAACCGCTCCAGCCTGGTGCTCTGCCCGCTGGAACGGATCGACACCCTCATCACCGACGACGGGATCGAGGACAAGGATGCCGCGATGATCGAGGCCCGTGGCCTCAACCTGATCGTCGCGAGCCCCGGCAAGACCGAAGAGGCGCAGCCGGCGGCGGAGTAGACTTCTAAAGCTCAAAGGGAGGACATCATGAGCTTCACGAGACGTTTCGCAATCGCAACCGGCGTCGCCGCCGGCATGGCGGCAAGCCTCATGGGCAGCACCGCGCTCGCACAGGACAACGTGCGCATCGCTCTGGTCGCCAAGTCGCTCGGCAACGGCTTCTTCGAGGCCGCAGCCCGCGGCGCAGAGGAAGCCGCCGAGGAAGTCGGCAACGCCGAGATCATCTATACCGGCCCCACCAGCACCACCGCCGAGGGCCAGATCGAGGTCATCAACAGCCTGATCGCCCAGCGCGTCGACGCCATCGCGATCTCGGCCAACGACCCCGACGCCGTGGTCCCTGCCCTGCAGAAGGCCATGCAGCGCGGCATCACCGTGATTTCCTGGGATTCGGGTGTCGCCCCCGAGGGCCGCGAAATGCACCTCGCGCCGTCGTCGGACGAGCTGATCGGCCAGACGATCATCAAGCTCGCCGCCGACCAACTGCCCGATGGCGGCAAGGTCGCCGTGCTCTCGGCCACCTCCACCTCGACCAACCAGAACACCTGGATCGAGGAAATGAAGTCGGTGATGGACCAGTATCCCGACATCGAGCTGGTCGCGACGGTCTACGGCGACGACCTCGCCGACAAGTCCTACCGCGAAACGCAGGGTCTCCTGCAGACCTACCCCGACCTCGACGCGATCATCGCGCCGACCTCGGTGGGCATCGTGGCCGCCGCGCAGGCGGTGCAGGACGCCGGCAAGGTGGGTGAAGTCAACGTGACCGGCCTCGGCCTGCCGTCCGAGATGGCCGGTGCCGTCGAATCCGGCGCGTCCAAGTCCTTCGCGATCTGGAACCCGGTCGATCTGGGCTACTCCACCGCCATGCTCGCCTACAACCTCGCCACCGACCAGGCCGAGGCCGAGCCGGGCGCCGAGATCTCCATGGGCCGCATGGGCACCGCCACGCTGGACGACACCAACACCGCCGCGATGAGCGAACCCTTCACCTACGACTCGTCCAACATCGACGAGTTCAAGGACATCTTCTGATCGTCACTCCGTGACCCGGGGCCCGGCGGCGCGACCTGCCGGGCCCCTCCCTGCCCGACGGAGGACAAGATGAACCGCATGACAGATATCGAGACCCTCACAAGCGCGGACCCCGTGCTCCGCCTCAGCGGCATTACCAAGACATTCCCAGGCGTGACCGCGCTCTCGGGGGTCGAACTCGCGCTCTACCCCGGCCAGGTCACCGCCCTTGTCGGCGAGAACGGCGCAGGCAAATCGACCCTCGTGAAGATCCTCACCGGCATCTACGTGCCCAACGAGGGCCAGATCCTCGTGGACGAACAGCCCACCCGCTTCACCACCGCAACCGACGCCTCCGACGCCGGCATCACCGCCATCCACCAGGAAACCGTCCTCTTCGACGAGCTTTCGGTAGCCGAGAACATCTACCTCGGCCACGCCCCGCGCGGCCGCTTCGGCCTTGTCGACTGGGCCAAGATGCGCGCCGACGCGACCGAGATCCTCGACCGGATCGGCGCCAAGATCGACCCGCGCACGCCCCTGCGCGAACTCGGCATCGCCTCCAAGCACCTCGTCGCCATTGCCCGCGCGCTCAGCGTCGATGCCCGCGTGGTCGTCATGGACGAACCCACCGCCGCCCTCAGCCAGGCCGAGATCGAAGAGCTCTACGAGCTCGTCGAGCGCCTGAAGTCCGAGGGCAAGGCGATCCTCTTCATCAGCCACAAGTTCGACGAGATCTTCCGCATCGCGGACCGCTACACCGTCTTCCGCGACGGCGAGATGGTGGATGCCGGCCTCATCGCCGAGGTCACCGAGGACCAGCTCGTGGAAAAGATGGTCGGCCGTTCCATGGACGCCATCTTCCCGCAGCGCGACCACACCCCCGGCGACACCGTGCTTTCCGTCGACGGCTACAGCCACCCGACCGAGTTCGAGGACATCTCCTTCGATCTCCGCCAGGGCGAGATCCTCGGGTTCTATGGCCTCGTCGGCGCGGGCCGGTCCGAGTTCATGCAGGCGCTCTTCGGCGTCACCAAGCCCTCGGGCGGCAGCGTCACCATCGACGGACAGGAAATCTCCATCCGCTCGCCCGCCGAGGCGATCGAGAAGGGCATCGTCTACGTCCCAGAGGACCGCGGCAAGCAGGGCGCCATCACCGCCATGCCGATCTTCCAGAACGTCACCCTGCCCTCGCTCGCCCAGACCTCGAACCGTGGCTTCGTCCGCATGGCCGAGGAATTCGCGCTGGCTCGCAAGTACACCGAACGGCTCGACCTGCGCGCCGCCTCGCTCGACCAGAACGTCGGCAACCTCTCGGGCGGCAACCAGCAGAAGGTGGTCATCGCCAAGTGGCTGGCCACGAAACCCAAGGTCATCATCCTCGACGAGCCCACCAAGGGTATCGACGTGGGTTCCAAGGCCGCCGTGCACGAGTTCATGGCCGAACTCGCCGCCGAGGGCCTTTCCGTCATCATGGTCAGCTCCGAGATCCCCGAGATCCTCGGCATGTCCGACCGCGTCATCGTCATGCGCGACGGGCTCATCGCCGCGCGCTTCGACGGCGAGGGGCTGACCCCCGAAGCGCTGGTGCGCGCCGCCGCCGGCTACGAGGAGAGTGCCGCATGATTGGCCAAGCCCTGAAATCGCGCGAGGCGATCCTCGCCGGCGCGCTGATCCTCCTGATCATCGTCGTGGAAAGCCGCTTCTCCGGCTTCGCCGCCCCCGGCAACCTCGCCGGGGTCTTCAACGACACCTCGATCCTCATCATGCTGGCCCTCGGCCAGACGCTGGTGATCCTCACCCGGTGCATCGACCTGTCGCTCGCGTCGAACCTCGCGCTCACCGGCATGGTCACCGCCATGATCAACAGCGCCATGCCCGGAGTACCCGTGGTGGCGCTCATCGCCATCGCCGTGGCGCTCGGCCTGCTCATGGGGGCCTTCAACGGCATCCTCGTGTGGAAGCTCGACATCCCGCCCATCGTAGTCACGCTCGGGACGCTCACCATCTACCGCGGCATCATCTTCGTCGTCTCCGGCGGCGCATGGGTGAACAGCCACGAGATGAGCGAGGCCTACAAGGCCATCCCGAGGTTCGAGATCCTCTCGCTCCCGGTGCTCAGCTGGATCGCCATCGCCGTCATCGCGGCCTTCGCCGTGGGCGTGAACCGCACCGCGCTCGGCCGCGCCTTCTACGCCGTGGGCGGCAACCCCTCGGCCGCGGTCTACACCGGCATCAACGTGGGCAAGACCCGCTTCTGGGCCTTCGTCATCGCGGGCGGCCTCGCCGGCCTCTGCGGCTATCTCTGGGTCTCGCGCTACGCCGTGGCCTACACCGACGTGGCCGGCGGGTTCGAACTCGACGTGGTCGCGGCCTGCGTGATCGGCGGCATCTCCATCGCCGGCGGCCTCGGTACCGTGACCGGCGCCGTGCTGGGCGCGCTCTTCCTCGGCACGATCAAGAACGCGCTCCCCGTGGTCGGCATCTCGCCCTTCTGGCAGCTCGCCATCTCGGGCGCCGCGATCATCATCGCCGTCGCCTTCAATGCCCGCTCCGAACACGGCAAGGGCCGCATCATTCTCAAGAAAGCGGAGGCACACTCATGAGCCTTGCCGAAGGAACCCGCCCGCGCAACCTGCCCGACCGTCTCACCAACCGGGGCACGCGCGTCCTGCGCAGCTGGGAAATGCTGCTGGCCGCCATCGCGGTGCTGATCTTCATCGCCAACACGCAGGCCAGCCCCTACTTCCTCGACCCCTGGAACCTCTCGGACGCGACCTTCAACTTCACCGAGAAGGCGATGATCGGCTTCGCCATGGCGCTGCTCATCATCTCGGGCGAAATCGACCTGAGCGTCGCGGGCATCATCGCCCTGGCCTCCACCGCCATGGGCTGGGCGCTCCAGTTCGGCGTCGGCACGCCGGGGCTGGTGGCCATCGGCCTCGCCGTGGGGCTGATCTGCGGCGCTTTCAACGGCGTGCTGGTGACGCGCCTCGGCCTGCCCTCCATCGTCGTGACCATCGGCACCATGAGCCTCTTCCGCGGCCTCAGCTACGTGGTCCTCGGCGACCAGGCCTTCAACGGCTACCCCAGCGACTTCGCCTTCTTCGGGCGCGGCTACGTCTTCTGGGTGATCTCGTTCGAGCTGGTGCTCTTCCTCATCTTCGCCCTGATCTACGGCGTCGTCCTGCACGCCACCAACTTCGGCCGGCAGGTCTATGCCATCGGCAACAACCCCACGGCGGCCACCTTCTCGGGCATCCGCATGCAGCGCGTGAAGATGATCCTCTTCCTGCTCACCGGCGTCATGTCCGGCATCGCCGCCATCTGCCTGACCTCGCGGCTCGGCTCCACCCGCCCCTCCATCGCCTTCGCGTGGGAACTCGAGGTGGTCACCATGGTGGTGCTCGGCGGCGTGTCGATCCTCGGCGGCGCGGGCAGTATCCTCGGCGTGGTCATCGCCGCCCTCATCATGGGCATGGTGACCTTCGGCCTCGGCCTTCTGAACGTGCCCGGCATCGTCATGTCGATCTTCATCGGCGGCCTGCTGATCGCCGTCATCGCCCTGCCGCGTCTCTTCACCCTGATCCGCACGGGCCGCGCGTCATGAGCGAGAAACACGCCTTTATCATGAAGCTGATCCCCGGGCAGGAGGCCGAGTACGAGCGCCGCCACGACGAGATCTGGCCCGAACTCGTCGCCCTCCTGAACGAGGCCGGCGTCAGCGACTACTCGATCCACCTCGATCGCGAGACATCGACGCTTTTCGCCGTGCTCTGGCGCGCCGAGGGGCACACGATGGCCGACCTGCCCTCCCACCCCGTGATGAAACGTTGGTGGGACCACATGGCCGACATCATGGTCACGATGCCCGACGCCTCGCCCTACGAACGCGCCCTGGAAACGGTCTTCCACCTGCCATGACCTCTCCCAAGCACATCGCCGTCATCGACATCGGCAAGACCAACGCCAAGCTGGCGCTGGTCGACGCCACCCGGATGGAGGAAATCGCCGTCGAGACGCGCCCCAACACGGTGCGCCCCGGCCCGCCCTGGCCGCATTTCGATCTCGACGGCCACTGGGATTTCCTGCTGGGCGCGCTCACGCACATGCAGGCCGACCACGGCATCGACGCCATCTCCGTCACCACCCACGGCGCCGCCGCCGTGCTGCTGGACGAGGACGGCGCGCTGGCCGCCCCCATGCTCGATTACGAGCACACCGGCCCCGACGACATGGCCGGGGCCTACGACGCCCTGCGCCCGCCCTTCGCGGAAACCGGCACGCCCCGCCTGCCCATGGGCCTCAACCTCGGCGCGCAGCTTCACTGGATGCTCGAGGTCGACCCCGCCCTGCGCGACCGCACCGCCCACGTGGTGACCTACCCGCAATACTGGGGCTACCGGCTCACCGGCAACTGGGCCAGCGACGTGACCTCGCTCGGCTGCCACACGGACCTCTGGAACCCCTGGACGGGTGAACCCTCGTCGCTGGTCGAAAAGCTCGGCCTTGCCGACAAGCTCGCCCCGGCGCGCCATTCCTCCGACATCCTCGGCACGGTCCACCCCGAGATCGCCGCCCGCACCGGGCTTTCGCCCGACACCCCCGTCGCCTGCGGCATCCACGACAGCAACGCCTCGCTCTACCCCCACCTCGCCGGGCGCCCCGCGCCCTTCTCGGTGGTCTCGACCGGCACCTGGGTGGTCTGCATGGCGGTCGGCGGCGCCTCGGTCACGCTCGACCCGAAGCGCGACACGCTGGTCAACGTGAACGCCCACGGCGATCCGGTGCCCTCGTCGCGCTTCATGGGCGGCCGCGAATACGAGATGATCCGCGAGGGCCGCGAGGCCACCCCCACCGAGGCCGACCGCGCCGCCGTGCTCGACGGGCTCTACCTGCTGCCCGCCATCGAGCGGAACTCCGGCCCCTTCCCGGGCCGCCCCGGAGGCTTCACCTCCGAGCCCCGGACCGAGGGCCAGCGCATGCTCGCCCTCTCGTGGTATCTCGCCATGATGACCGACACCTGCCTAGACCTCATCGCCGCCGAGGGCCCGGTGATCGTCGAGGGCCCCTTCGGCCGCAACCCGGACTTCCTGCAGATGCTCGCGGCCCTGCGCCCGGGCGGCGTGGAATCCGCCACCTCGGCCACGGGCACCGCCATCGGCAGCGCCCTGCTCTTCGTCCCCGACCACCGCGAAACCCCCGGCACCCGGGCCAAGCCGCAAGACCCAGAGGCCCTGCGCCGCTACGCCGAAGGCTGGAAAGCGGCACTGGAGGCGGTTCCGCAGGCATCCTGAACCGCCGGGCGGGTCGAAGCGCGAAAACACCAGCGCCTCACCCGCTCCGGCTCTCCCCCAGCCAATAGCGCACCTTGTTCGCGACCTCGGCGGGCGTCGCCCCCTCGTGGATCTCCAGCAGCGGAATGCCCGCCTGCTCCAGCGCCAGCCGCTTCACCGCATCGCGCGCCACCGCGTCGCTCTGGTAATGGCCGCTGCCCTGGTACTCGATCACCAGCCGCGGCTCGCCGTAGGCGTCGATGACAAGGAAATCCACCCGCTTGCTGTTGAACGAGGCAAAGGCCCGGTCCTGCGCCTTCTGCGAGCCGATCCCGCCCGAGGTCCCCACGAAGCTGCCCATCGCGACCTCGGCCAGAAGGCGGTACCGCGTCTTGCCGGGCAGCGACGACAGGGTCCGCTCGGCCACAGAAAAGACCGTCCGGAAGGCCTCCTTGTTGATCGGCTTGCGCGGGTAGAGCTCGGCATCCTCCAGGAACCGCAGCTGGTTCCCGGCATCGGTCGTGTCCCACTGGCGCGCCCGGACCCGGGCTTGCGTCCGCTGCACCATCCCGCGCACCCAGACGACAACCGCACCGATAACGATCCCCAGGACAAGTTCCAAAACCGCCACTCCGCTTCAAACCGTACCGGACAGCTTGAAACCACGAAACCGTGACGGGGGCACTGGCCCCTGTCCGCATGAGCGGGCCTTGGCCGAAACAACCGCCGGGGATGTCGTCTCAGATCCCGTGCTCGGACAGGAAATCGGCCACCGTCTGAAGACAGACCTGCCAGGCGGGCTCGTAGTCCACCAGAACATGGTTGCGGCTTTCCAGCGGCACGAACTCGGCCCCCGGGATGCCCCGCGCCATGTCGCGCCCCATCTCGACCGGGATGCGCTGGTCGTGGCGCGAATGCAGCACGATGGTCGGCGCCCGCACCTGCCCCAGCCGGTCCCGCACGTCGATATCGCCGAAGGCATCCTGGAAGCGTGCCGCGTTGCGGGCCGAGGTCGTCTGCCGCTGGAAATTGTCGAACCAGTCGAGATCCTCGGCGCTCGCCTCCGGCATGAAGGTCTGCGAGAAAATGTGCCGATAGGCCGGGTTGTCCGTGCCCCAGCCCACCTCGGTCAGGTTGCGCACCGCCTCGCGGCGCGCCTGTTTCTCGGGACTCGCAAGGTGGCGCCAGCCCGCCGCGTAGCCCCCCACGAGGATCAGCCCCGACACCCGCTCGGGATGGCGCACGGCGTATTCCACCGACACCGCCGCCCCCTGCGAAATGCCCAGCAGCGGGAACCGCTCCAGCCCCAGCTTGTCGGCCACAAGCTCGAGATCCTCCACGAAGGCGTCGAAGCTCAGGTCGTCCACGTCCCAGTCGGACAGCCCGCAGCCGCGCTCGTCGTAGCGGATCAGCGTCCGCGCCCGCGCGATCTCGGCAAAGCAGCGCCCCCAGATCGGCGCCGCCCAGTCGAACTCCAGATGCGTCAGCCAGTTCGCCGCCTTGAGCAGCGGCGGCCCCTCGCCCACCGTGGCATAGGCGATCTTGGTGCGGTCCGGCCCCTCGCAGAAGCCGATCCGCTGTGTCCGCAGTCCGCGCGCACCCCGCACGCCGCCGGGGCGCTGCGCATGGGCACGCGACACCGGCAGGCGCGGCACCTGCGGCGGCAGCGGGCGCGCCGCCTCCTCCTCGTGGGCCTCGGCGGCCTCGGGATCGGCCTCCTGCCAGATGCGCTTCCACTTGCGGACCGACACGGGCGTGGCCTCCGGGTGCGTCGCCAGCAGCCGAACCACGGTCAGCCAGGCGGCCTGCGCATCCTCGCGCTCTGCCGTAAGCCAGGCCGAGAACCCCTCGCCCCCGGCGCCGTCCAGCCCGTCGAGCATCACCCCGTCGAGCGACCGCGCCATCTCCTCCAGCTCCTCGAAACCGCAATGCCCCTCGCGATCCCGCAAAGCCGCCTGGATCTCGTGGATGTCCACCCGCGCCCGGTTCTGCGCGAAGGACACACGCTCGCGATCCGACACGATGCAGACCCGGTCCGGCGCATCCACCACCTTGCGCAGTTTCGACAGCGACCAGCGCAGCGCCGCCTTGGGATCGTCGGGCAGGTCCCAGAACAGCTCGCACAGCCTCTCCCGCCGGTGCGGCCGGCCCGTCGCCACGAGGAATCCCAGCAGGGCCCGCGCCTTGCGCGAGGCCGGCAGCGGCATCTCCTCGCCCTCCGAGAAGACGCGCAATTCCCCCATCAGAGAGATCTCGAGTTCGGCCAATGCACTTCCCTCCCGAATGAGCTCACAGGCGCCGACAGGCCGGCCCCGCAACCTATAGCTTAATAACCGAACCGCCATTCCCTTGGGGCAGGCGAATTGCGTTCCCCTAGCGACGCCCCCGGAACGTCGCAAGCCGCACCGCCCCCTCCACGGCGAAACAACGGCCCTCAGATCCTTTTACCACCGCCATGACAACGCTGGCGACAACGCCGAGGCGCGAAACGCTCCGGCGACAGCCACGGCGATGATCCGGCACGCCCTCCCGCCCCGACGGCGGCAGGCAGCATGGGCGCATCGCCATTCCCGACCGGAGACCGCCATGACCACCCCTGCCACTACCGTTACGCCCCGACCGCCCCACGTCGACCCCGCGCTCCTGCGCGAGGATCCCCTCGCGCCCCTCGCCGCGCTCCGTCGCGACCACGGGGTGATCGCCATGGGCCCGAACGTCTACATGGCGCTGCGCGCGGGCGACGTGCTCGACCTGCTGGCCCGCCAGGGCCGCGGCACGCGCCAGGCCGAGGGGCACGAATACGTTCGTATCTCGGGCGTCCCCGAGGGCGTCACCGCGCGGCTTCTCACCGACTTCATGCTTTTCGCCAACGACCGCGGCCACCGCACCAAGCGCGGGCTCTTCGCACGCAGCTTCGCCCACCGCCGCATCGCCGCCGAGCGCCCGCGCATCCGCGCCGTCGCCAACCGCATCGTCGGCGACCTGCCCCGCGGCGCAGGCTTCGACTTCACCGACCTGATGTCCGCCCGCGTCCCCGCCCACATGATCGCCGCGCTCCTGGGTCTGCCGCCCTCCGAGGCGCCGGTCTTCACCCAGTGGGTCTACCAGGTCTCGCGCGCCGTCTCGCCGGTCTACCCGGTCGAGGACCACGCCGACATCGAACGCGCCTGCAGCGCCCTCTGCGCCTACGTCGAGGCCCACCTGCGCGCCCGCCTGTCGCGCCCGCAGGACGACATGCTCTCGGAACTCGTCACCAACTGGAAGCAGGACCCCACCGTCACCTTCGAAGTTCTGGTCCATCAGGTCGTCGGGCTCGTCATCGCCGGCAGCGACACCACCCGTGCGAGCTTCTCGATGCTGGTCGCGCTGCTGCTCAGGACGCCCGGTAACTGGGAGGCCGTGCGCGCCGACCGCGGCCTGATCCCCGGCGCCGTCGCCGAGGCCCTGCGCTACGAGCCGGTGGCCGGCAACCTCACGCTGCTCGCCACCGAGGACCTGCAGGTCTCGGGCCATGACCTGCCCGCGGGCTCGGTGCTGCGTCTCAGCCTGCTCTCGGCCATGCGCGATCCCGCCATGTACGCCGACCCCGACCGCTTCGACATCACCCGCACCGACCACCCTCGGCTGCACCTCGCCTTCGGCATGGGCGCGCACCGCTGCATCGGCGAGATGCTCGCCCGCATCGAGATGGAAGAGGGCCTTGCCGCCCTGCTCGACGCGGCGCCGCAGATCACCCTCGAACGCACCCCGCGCATGCTCGGCTTCGGCGGCATCCGCCAGATCACCGCGATGCAGGTCCGCATCGGTTGACACCCCGTTTCACGACCGGCGGCCCCGGCCGCCAACCATTTTCAACCAAAGGATTGTCCAATGAATTTCACCATGTACGTCTCGGAGGGCATCCTCGTCGTGGGCCCGCGCGGCACGCTCGACTCCCGCTCCACCGGCCCCCTCTGCGATGCGCTGGTCGCCGCGATCCGCGAAGGCTGGCGCCATGTCGCGGTCGATCTCTCGGCGCTCGACACGCTGACGCGCGCTGGCATCCGCGGGCTGGTCGTCGGCGCCAAGCTGATGCAGGCGGCGGGGGGCGAGCTGTGCCTCTGCGGCGCCACGCCCGACAAGGAGAGCTTCCTGACCCGGGCCAGCTTCGAACACCTGCTCGCCTTCGAACCCAGCATCCAGGTCGCGGTCCGCGCGCTTTCGGCCGCGGCCGCGACGCACCCCTCGCAGATGAAGGTCTCCATGGCCGAGACCCTCACCCGCCCGGCGCTCGGGGCGGCGCCGGATGATCTCGCCCCCCGCCTCTCGGCGGGCTGCGACCGCCTCGCCGACCCGGGAACCGGGCCGCGCAGTCGCGTGGCTTGACCCCGCCGCAACCAACTTTCAAAAAAGGAAATTTCCGATGGTCAACATCAACACATCCGGCGGCATGAGTGCCTTCGGCCCCCGCCGGCGCCGCGGCCTGCGCACGGGGCTCAGCGCACTCTGGAATGCCCTGCGCGACCTGCACCGCCACAACCGCGACTGCCGCAAGCTCGAAACGTTGCCCGACTACCTGCTCGACGACGTGGGCCTCACCCGCGCCGATCTGAGGCGCCGCCCCGACCTGCCTTTCGAGTGATCGCGTGACCGGGCGGGCCGAACGCCCCTGCGCCACCCGCAGGGGCGTTTTCCGGCCCCGGCGGCTCAGTTCCCGACCAGTTCCCGGACCAGATCCAGCCGGTCCTGCCAGGGATCCGGCCCGACGGTGACGCCGCCGTCCGCCGCGAAATCCAGCATCCGGTCCTCGTCGCCGATCACGGGCCACTCCGGCGCATCTTCCGCCTCGGGCACTCCCGTCCGGGCAAAATTCACCACGTAGTCGTTCACCCGTTCCGCCACCGCACGGTCCTGCGCCGTCACGGCCTCCGCGTAGCGCGCGTCGATGGTGCGGAAGAAGAACGGGATCTCCGAGGCGTGCGGCGCCCCGCGCGCGCCCGCCCCCTGCGCGCTCTCGGCCACGTAGGAAAAGCGGTAATAATAGGTCGGCGCCCCGGCCCCGGCAAAGCCGCGCGCCACGTAGCGCGCGGGCTCGATCATCAGCAGATCGCCCCCGATCGCCGCCCGCAACTCGCCCACGCCCAGCGCGCCGTCGGGATCGTAGGCCTGCCGCGCCTCCTCCGCCCGCGCGCCGAAAGCGGCAAAGATCTCGTCCTTGCTCTCGCCCCCCATGAAGCCGAGGTCGGCACTCGTCGCCCCGATCATCACCGGGATGTCGTCGGGCGCGCTTCCGGCAGCGAACATGTCCTCGTTGCCGTTGAAATGCGTACGGTTCTCGCGGAAATAGGGCGAAAAGCTGCTGCCCTGCATGTCGGCCATGTTCAGCCCCGAGACCACCTCCTCGGCGGGCAGCGCCCGCAGGGCCGCCAGCGCATCGGGCCCGGTGCCCTCGACCCCCTTGTCCTCGGCAAAGGCCATGCCCAGTGTCTCGGCCGAGGGCCGCCCCTCGCGGTCCTGCACCATGTCGCGCGGCGCCATGGCCCCCTCGGACCGCCCCGCGCCCGACATGACCACCGCCCGCGCGATGCGCGTCCGCACCTCCGGGTCGCGCAGCAGGTGCAGCACCGAGATGCCGCCCGCGGACTCGCCCATGACCGTGATGTTCTCGGCATCCCCGCCAAAGCGGCCCACGTTGCGCGCCACCCACTCCAGCGCCGCGCGCTGGTCCATCAAGCCGTAGTTGCCCAGCGGCCCCTCGCGCGCCGCGCTCAGCGCCGGGTGCGCGAAGAAGCCGAAGCGCCCAACGCGGTAGTTGAAGGACACGAAGACCACGTCCCGCTCCGCAAATGCCGACCCGTCATAGACCTTGGCCGAAGAGCCGCCATTCACGAAGCCGCCGCCGTAGATCCACAGGATCACCGGCAGGTCGTCGCCCGGCTGGGCCCCTTCGGGACGCCAGACATTCATGACAAGGCAATCCTCGGCGGGCTCGGTGCCCAGCGGCGCCGCGTCGCTCGGGAATGGCAGCTGCATGCAGTCGTGGCCAAAGGCCGTGGCGTCCCGCTCGCCCTCCCAAGGCTCCGGCGGCACAGGCGCCCGCCAGCGCAGCGCGCCGACCGGCGGGGCGGCAAAGGGGATGCCCTTGAAGCTCTCGACCCCACTTTCAAGCCGGCCCCGCACCGCGCCGCTCTCGGTCTCTGCCACCGGCTGCGCCATGGCCAGCCCGGCCGAGCACGCCACTCCCGTCATCGCCATCAGTATCGCCTTCCTCATCAAACACACCCCTTCCTCGGACCGCCAAGGGGCGGCCCCTCGCAAGATTAACCACACCCTGCCCCGCCAGAACCGACAACAAAAGCCCCCCACGAGCGGGGCTCGTGAGAGGCAACATTATAGCCAGTGACTGTCCCGATACTGGCGGTGACGCGGTCAACCCGCGCGCCGCCCTAGCCGAGCAACACAGTCTCGGAACCCGGCTCCGGAAATTTCCTTCAGGCCATTGAAGCGAACCGTGTTTCGATCCGGGTATGCCGCCCGTCTAACGTTACCCACACGTAGTGTATTCCCACCCTCTGATCGGCAAGCCTTCAGGGTCCACCGGTGTCTTCGGAAGACCCCTCTCGCCCCCGTGTCCGATAAGCCAGATACCGTCTCGCTCGAATGGCCCAAGGATGAAATCACCTCGCGAAAACTCTACCGTCTCGGATAGACTATATCGATTTCGAATTTCGACGGGTAGATCGGTGATATTTCCGCTAACCTGGAAATCCTCAAGAGCCACGGAAGAAACCAGATCGGGCCGGAATGTGTCACCGATTGAAAGAAAGTGGCATCGCAATCCCGATGCCTCAGCGACGGGCTTCCCTGCCAGTAAAGAATGCTTGTAGTACGCCTTCGCAAGCTGCACGGTCCCTACCAACAGCACAAAACAGACCGCGATCAATCCAGAAAGGCCAAAAACGACACGTTGAAAGGTGTCAGCACGTGCATCGCGTCGCTGACCAGCCTTTTTCGTCGCCTCATCGCTGGTCGCATAGATTTCCCGTTTAATCGCCTCGGGCAGCCTTCGCTTCAACCCGTCGGGCTTCCGCCCTTCGAGCACTTGCCTCAGGATTTCAAGCAATTGCCTGCGATCCACATCCTCGCTGACACGAATGAAGAACTTTGGCAGCTCGCTCGAGCGAAGGGAAAATACGATCCCGTTCCTCATTCGAGCCTGCCGGCGCTCATATGCATTGCGCCCCATGGCGCCAATCTCATCGCCGACGCGGTTCAAGCCGCCCTGGACGGTATTCAGATAGAGCCCTCCCGCTTCAAAAGTCTTTGGATTGCCGACGAGCTCCTCGATGCTTCGGATATCCTCGAAAGCAAACTGTATCCGGGTCCATCGCGGCTGACCCGCCAGGCCATCCTTCGTCCTTTGATAGGTTCCGAGCGTTCTTCCTGACATATCGAGCGAGATACCAAACTCGTCCTCGAACCAGTAAATATCGCATTTCTCTATCTCTTCAATCTGTGCGCAGCTTGCAGATAACATGTAAAATTCTTCTCCTTAAAACAGCCACCACAATAGATGTAGATTGGCGCCACACAAGCAGAATGAACTCTTCATAGAATATCGGCATCGAAACTCTTCAATAGGTTGAAATCCTCGACTCCGCACGCTCATCTTGGAAGCGGTGGCGGGGCGAGCCGTTCACGTTGCGCGAAGTCGAATGGTAGAAGATGGTAAACCGCCTCTTCAGAAGATAGCGCCCAAGAGCCTCCTGCGATTGCCCCTGATAGGGGGCATGTATCGTCGCAGCGGAGACGGGAGGCCTTTCGAACAAGCGAGAACTGCTTCCTCAATTAGCCCGCCGCGGGACAATCTTAACAGAGGGTTAAACCGTCTCTGTAAGCCATTGATTCATATAGATCGGAAAGCTGTCCCGGCCCGGGACATCCCCAGGACACCGCGATGTCCCGGGGACTCGGCCCCGCGCCGGGCAACCCTCAGCGCAGGTCCGCCACCGTGCCCGCCGACACAGCCGGGGCGGCGTTGCCGAAGGCGTTCCGGACATAGGTCGCCACCTGCGCGACCTCCTCGTCGGAGAGCTTCCAGTGGTAGGCCGGCATGGCCTGCGCCGTGGGATACTTCTCCGTCGGCACGGCGCGCGCGCCCTCGAGGATCATCCGTACCACCGTGGTCGGATCGGAAGACTGCGCCAGCGACGACCCCGCGATGGGCGCGAACTGGCCCGCGACGCCCTCGCCCTCGGGTCCGTGGCATGCCGAGCACTGGGTGGCGTAGATCTCGGCCCCGGCAGTCATCGCCGGATCGTCCTCGGCCACCGGCTCCGCCGCCTCTCCGTCGACCTCGCCGAAGGGCAGATCCTTGAAGTAGGCGACGATCGCCTCGAGGTCCTCGTCGCTCAGGTACCGCGTGGATTTCTCCACCACCTCGGCCATCGGCCCGAAGGCGGCGCTGCGCCCGTTCCGCCCGTGGCGCAGGAACTCGGCCAGATCCTCCTCGGACCAGTCGGCCAGCCCCTCGCCGCCGGGGCCGCCCCGCAGCGAAGGCGCGAACCAGCCTTCGATGACCCCGCCGGTATAGGCGGCGTTGCCGCCCTTCTCGGCGCCCAGCATGTTGCGCGGCGTGTGGCAGGCCCCGCAGTGTGCCAGCCCCTCGGCCAGGTAGCGCCCGCGGTTCCAGGCCTCGGACTTGTCCTCCACCGGCTCGAGCTTGCCCTCGTCGAAGAACAGCATGTTCCAGCCCCGCATCGCCGTCCGCACGTTGAGCGGAAACGGGATCTCGGGCGACTCCACGTCGTTGCGAACGGGATCGAGCGTGTTGAGATAGGTGAAGATCGCGTCGCTGTCCTCTCGCGTCACGTGGGTGAAGTGGGTGTAGGGAAACGCCGGATAAAGCCGCTTGCCGTCGGGACGCACCCCTTCGGTCATCGCGTCGTAGAACTCGTCCTGGCTCCACTCACCCAGGCCTGTGGCGTTGTCCGGCGTGATGTTGGCGGCGTAGATCGTGCCGAAGGGCGTGGGCAGGCCAAGCCCACCGGCATAGGGTTCCTCGCCCTCGACCGAGTGGCAGGCGGCACAGTCCCCCACCCGCGTGAGGTAGAGCCCCCGCTGCAGTGTCGACCAGGTATTCGCGTCGGACTGGGCCCAGGCGGCGCCGGCGCAGCCCGACAGGATGATTGCTCCGATGACCTGTCTCATGCCTGCACCAGCGGTCCGGGGTTGCGGAGGTACTGCTCGCGGATGGCCTTGGCCGAATGGTAGGCCAGCGCCGCCACCGTGCCGGTCGGGTTGTAGCCGGGGTTCTGCGGGAAGTTGCCCGCCCCGGTCAGGAACAGGTTCGGCAGATCCCAACTCTGGTTGTACTTGTTGGTGACGCTGTTTCCGGGATTGTCGCCCATGATGTGCCCGCCTGTGTTGTGCGTGGTCTGGTAGGGGGCGATGTCGTAGGGCGTCTTCACGGGGCTCACGCTGACCTCGCGCCCGCCCATGGCGTTGGCGATCTCGGCCACCTTGCCCGTCAGGTAGTTCGACATGCGGATATCGTTCTGCTTGAAGTCGAAGGTCAGCCGCATGAGCGGCCGCCCGTAGGCGTCGGTATAGGTCGGGTCGAGATCGAGATAATTGCCGCGGAAGCTCATCACCGCGCCGTGGGCGCCCACGCCCACCGTATGGTTGTAGCTCTCGCGCACCGCCTTCTTCCAGCCGGCCCCGAACTTGGGCGTGCCCTCGGGCACGGGGTGGCTCTCGATCGGGCGACCGTTGGTCTGCCACTGGGCGATGTAGCCGCCACCGATGAAGCCGAGCCCCGTGTGGTCGAAGTTGTCGCCGTTGAACTCGTCGATCACCTGGCCCAACGCGCCCGCACCGACAAAGGGGTTCACCGCGAAATCGTCGTCGTAAAAGACGCTCGCGCCCGACATGATCTGGTAGGCGTAGTTGCGGCCCACCTGCCCCTCGCCGGTCTCGGGGTTGTAGATCTCGCCGATCCCCGACTGCATCAGCAGGTTCACGTTGTGCGTGATGTAACCCGCGAGGATGACCATCTGCGCGGGCTGGAAGAACTCTTCGCCCTCGGTGTTCAGGTAAGTCACGCCCGTCGCACGCGAATTGGAGCTGTCCTTCTCCACGCGCAGCACCATGGCGCCGGTGCGCAGGGTGAAGTTCTCGCGCCGCATGAGCGCGGGCAGGATCGTCGTCGTGGCCGTCGCCTTGGAGTAGTTGCCGCAGGCGTATTTCTCGCAGAACCCGCAGTAGGTGCACGGCGCAAGCTGCACGCCAAGCGGGTTGGTGTAGCCCTGGCTCATGTTGGCCGAGGGGCCCGGAAAGGGGTTGTAACCCAGCTCGCGCGCAGCATCCCGGAACTTCAGGGGGGCTGCCACCATCTCCATCGGGGGGTTGGGATACTCCGACGACCGCCAGCCCTCGAACGGGTTGCCGCCGTCCTGGATCTCGCCGTTCAGGTTCCCGGCCTTGCCCGAGATCCCGCAGATCTTCTCGAAGTAGTCGTAATGCGGCTCAAGCTCGTCGTAGGTGACGCCCCAATCCTGGATGGTCATGTCGTCCTGGATTGCGTCCTCGCCATAGCGCTCTACGTTGTGGCTGCGCGCCTGGAAGTCCGAAGGAAGGAAGCGCCAGGTCTGGCCGTTCCAGTGCACGCCCGAACCGCCCACGTTTGTGCCGGGCAGGAATGACCCGAGCATCCGCATCGGCAGCGCCTGCTGATCCGAGGTGTTGCGGAAGGTCAGCGTCTCGCGGCTCAGGTCCTCGAATAGCTCGTCGCGATAGCGATAGCGCACCTCGTCCTGGGCATTGTTCACCGCGTAGTCGGTCGAGGTGTCGCGCCAAACGCCGCGCTCCAGCGCCAGCACGTCCATGCCCGCTTCGGTCAGCTGCTCGGCCATGATCGCCCCGGTCCAGCCGAAGCCGACGATGACCACCTCGCGTTCGGGAAGGATCCGGCTCATGGCACCATCCTCCCGCCGACCGAGACCGGCTCCAGCTTCACGGGGTTGCCGCCGTGGTTGATCCACGGCCTGTAATCGTAGCGCGCGCCGGGGAATCCGATCATCTTCCAAGCCTCCATGTCGCGGTTGCCGCCGTGAACGGGGTCACCGAAGTACCCCTCCAGCGTGTTCTGCCAGAGCGTGTCGAAGAACGTCTTGGCGTCGGTATGCTCCAGCTCGTCCTCGCCCTCCGAAAGCCCCATCAGCAGCCTGTCCTGCTCCTCGGGTTCGAGCTCGGTGAAATCGGCAAGGTCGTTGCGGGCAAGACCGGCGCGGATGTCCGCGATCGCCTGCCGGTAGAGCAGCGCCGGTGCCTGCGCCTGGTAGCCCTGCGTCGGCAGCCCGTCCCTGAACGGGCCCTTCATGTAGTAGATGTCGCCACGCCCGTAGGCGCCGGCAAGCTGGTGGTCGATGAAATCCACGACCCCGAGCTCGGAGGCGGAAGGGTAGTCGTCAGCGGGGATCAATCGGTCCACCGCGGCCGTCACGAAGGCGCGCTCTTCCTCGGTAAAGAAGGTCACATCCGGATCAAAGGCTGTTGGTGGAACCGCTTCGCCCGGCTGCCAGGGCATCCCGCCCTGGTATTCTCGGGCCAATGCTGGCGCGGCGAGCGCTGCGCTCGACACACCCAGGAGGAAACCCCTCCGGGTCAACTGGCTCATGGCTGGCTCACTTTCGTAGTCACTCCCGCCGAAGAGCAAGCAACCGCCGATTGTTCCAAGTCGATCGGCGGAATGCAGCGCCGAGCTCCTGCGGTTCCGCTGCGACACCCGGTCATTTTCCCGCAAAAAGTGAGGAACCCGGCCGCAGTTCACTTCCTTGTGTCTGCGGAACCTACGAAAGGGTCACCGCCCGATGCCGACATGAGTACTGCACAAGCTCCGCGTGCAGCCGCCGGACCGGCGGCCCTTGCTGCCTTTCTGCTCTCCCCCTCGCTTGCCATGGCGCAGGTCGACGGCTTCCTCGTCCCCTTCGGTCCGGTCGCCGAAGCCCAGCGGACCGAGTTGATCTGGACAACGGCGATCACGATGATCGCCATCCTTCCGGTGTTGGTCGGCACGCCCCTGATCCTGTGGTGGTTCCGGCGCGGCAACACCAAGGCGACCTACCGCCCGCAGTGGCATTTCGACACCAAACTCGAGATCCTGATGTGGGGCGGTCCCACCCTGATTATCATCGCCCTCTCGATCTGGCTGACACAGGCCGTCTTTCGTCTCGATCCCTACCGCGAGATCGACGCCGAGATGGCGCAGGGCATGAATTTCGAGATCACGGGCGCTCCGGTCGCAATCGAGGTGGTCGGCCTCGACTGGAAATGGCTCTTCATCTACCCCGAGGAAGGCATCGCGAGCGTGGGCGAGATGGTCATTCCCGTCGGTCGTCCCGCCACCATGCGCCTGACCACCGACACCGTGATGCAGAGCTTCATGGCGCCAGGGCTTGCCGGACAGATCTACACCATGGCCGGCATGGTGACGCGCCTGCAGATGATCGCAGAGCGCCCCGGCACCACGGTCGGCGAGAACACCCAGTACAACGGCACCGGCTTTCCCGCCCAGCGCGCGCCCGTCCGCGCCGTGCCGCCCGAAGACTACGCCCGCTGGCTCGATAATGCCCGCGATGCCCCCGCGCTCGATGCCGAAACCTATGCCGTACTCGCCCACAGCGGCGACGTCGCCAAGGCCCGCGAAGATCTCGACCGCCCCGGTGACGGCCCGCTGGTCTTCTCGCTGGCGGACCCGCGGCTCTTCGACCGCATCGTGGCGCGTTACCGGCGTGGCGAACCGGTTGAGCCCGAGGCCCAGCCCGGCAGCCCCCTCTACCGGCCCGACCGGGCCCCATTGCCCGAGGTGTCCAGATGATCGACCTCTTCGGCCGTCTCGAATGGCAGGAACTCAAGCTGCTGGAGTTCTTCCACGACCCCAGCATCGACACCGCCGTCGCCTCGGGCGCGGCCTGGATGACCGTGGTCGCCGCGATCGCCGTGATCGCCTGGATCACATGGGCGCGCCGCTGGGCTTGGCTCTGGAACGACTGGCTCACCAGCGTCGATCACAAGAAGATCGGCATCATGTACATGGTGATCGGCTTCGTCATGATGGCCCGCGGCGTCTTCGAGGGCGTGGTGATGCGCGCCCACCAGACCACCGCGCTCGACGGCGGGGTGCTCAGCAACGAACACTGGGCCGAGCTCTTCTCGACCCATGGCACGGTGATGATCTTCTTCGTCGCCATGCCCTTCATCACGGGCTTCATGAACTACCTGATCCCGCTCCAGATCGGCGCGCGGGACATGGCCTTCCCGGTGCTCAACCAGATCAGCCTCGGGCTCACCGCCACCGGCGCGGCGCTCACCATGATAAGCCTCGTCGTCGGCGCGTTCGAGACCGGCGGCTGGACCGCCTACCCGCCTTTCACCGGTGCCGACTTCGACCCCGGGCCGGGGCCCGACTACTGGGTCTGGGCCATCGCGCTCTCGGGCTTCGGGTCGATGTTCTCGGGGCTGAACTTCGCCGTCACCATCTACAAGATGCGCGCGCCGGGGATGCACTTCCTGAGGATGCCGGTATTCACCTGGACCGCGCTCTGCACCTCGATCCTGCTGGTCTTCGCGCTGCCGCCGCTGACCGTGGCCTGCCTCATGCAGGCGCTCGACCGCCTCGCCGGGTTCCACTTCTTCACCAATGATCTCGGCGGCAACATGATGAACTACGCCAACCTGTTCTGGATGTTCGGCCACCCCGAGGTCTACATCCTCGTGCTGCCCGCCTACGGGATCTTCTCGGAACTGACCTCGATGTTCGCCGCCAAGCGGCTCTACGGCTACACGAGCCTCGTGATCGCCACCATGTCGATCTCCGTCATCAGCTTCTGCGTCTGGCTCCACCATTTCTTCACCATGGGCAACAGCGCGACGATCAATGCGGCCTTCGGCATCGCCACCGGCATCATCGCAATTCCGACGGGTGTGAAGGTCTACGTCTGGATGGCGACGCTCTGGGGCGGTCGGATCCGGTTCACGGCCCCGATGGTCTACATGACCGGCTTCTTCATTCTCTTCGTGATCGGCGGCCTCTCGGGCATCATCCTCGCCAACCCGGCCATCAACTGGCAGGTGCACAACACGCAGTTCATCGTGGCGCATTTCCACAACGTTCTGCTGCCGGGCCTGATCTTCGGGATCTTCGCGGGCGTGCACATCTGGTTCCCGAAGGCCTTCGGCTTCCGCCTCGACGAACGCGCCGGCAAGATCACCGCATGGCTCTGGATCGTCGGCTTCTGCTTCACCTTCCTGCCGCTCTATTTCCTTGGCCTGATGGGCTACCCGCGTCGCTCGGCGGCCTTCGACAACCCCGAGTTCCTCCCCTACATGATCGTCTGCATGCTGGGCGCGCTGATGCTCATGGCGGCCTTTGCCGGGCTCTTCGTCACGCTCTGGGTGTCGATCCGCAAGCGCGACGAACTGGCCGTGCCGCTGGGCGATCCCTGGGACGGCCGCACGCTGGAATGGGCCACCTCGGCCCCGCCGCCGCCCTGGAACTTCGCGATGATCCCCCACATCGGGGAACGCGACGCTTTTGCCCGCGAAAAGGCCGACGGACGCCCCTACGTGACGCCCGAGTACTACGAGGACGTGCACCTGCCGCCCAACACCTCCGCAGGCCTGATCGCCATGGTCGCCACCACCGCCTTCGGCTTCGCCATGACGTGGTGGATCTGGTGGCTCGCCGTCGCCTCGGTCCTGGGCTTCATCCTCTGGTACGTGGTCCACAGCTTCCGCGAACATCCCGAGGTCACGATCCCCGCGGTCGAGGTGGAACGCCACCACGCTGCCTGGGTCGAGGCTGCCACCCTGAACGAGGGGGTCACACGCGATGACGAGACCAACTCCCGCAACCGCGGCCGCGCCGCGACCGACATGGTGGTGGCCTCATGAGTGACCAACAGACGAACATGCACCCGGGACTGAACCTCGGCTACGTCGGCGGCGGCAAGCACGAGGAAAGCAAGGTCTTCGGCTTCTGGGTCTTCCTGATGAGCGACCTCGTCACCTTCGGACTCGTCTTCGCCATCTTCGGCACCATGCGGAACGCGACGGCGGGCGGGCCCGGTGCGCACGAAGTAACCGAGCTGCGCTCCATCGCGATCCAGACCGGCCTGTTGCTGCTGTCCTCCTTCGCCTTCAGCTGGGCCAGCCTCGCCATGAAGTACGAGGCCGGGCGCTGGCGTTTCCTCATCTGGTTCTCGGTTGCCGCCACCTCGGGTCTGGGTTTCCTGATCTTCGAACTTCTCGACTTCCACCACCTGATCGAGATCGGCGCCGTGCCGCAGCGCTCAGGCTACCTCAGCGCCTTCTGGTCGCTCGTGGGCCTGCATGGGCTGCACGTGGCGGGCGGACTGCTCTGGATCGGTGTGCTCACGCTCCAGATCCTCAAGTTCGGCCTCACAGACACGATCAAGAGCCGCATCACCCGGCTCGGCCTCTACTGGCACTTCCTGGACATCGTCTGGATCGGCATCTTCTCACTGGTATTCCTTGCGGGGGTCGCATGAAACACTCCGGACCCGAAGAACGCCGCGAACGCGGTTTCTACACGCTGGGCCTTGGCCTGTCGGTGGTGCTCACCGTGGCCTCGTTCGCGAGCGTGATGACGGGCATCCTGCCTTCTGCCTGGGTCATCCCGGCGCTGGTGGTCCTGGCCCTCGCCCAAATCGTGGTGCAACTGCGCTACTTCCTGCACATCGACTTCACCCATCAGAAGCGCGAAGATCTTCAACTCCTGCTCTTCACCGTGCTGCTGCTCGCCATCATGGCCTTCGGCACGCTCTGGGTGATGGCCGACCTCGGCGACCGGATGATGTAGAGGGACGCGTCAGGCGCCAGCGCGGGCACAGGTCCCGGCACAGCGTGTTGTCAGGTATCAGGTACAACTCCTCACGTCGGCTCGCCGCAGCAGATCGCCGCGCCCCGGCAATGCAAGCGTCCATTTCCTCGAGGCACTGAGAAAGTCCGCTTCGAGCTCATCTCTCCCTTGCCGCTCGTGCAACCGAGCCGGGACAACGCCGGACCGTGGTTTGGCGCTGCGCTCTCCGAGGTCGGCGCTTTGTGCGCGCCCCGCACGGATGACCTCTGAACCATGCCCTGCAATTGCCAAAGCGCCAGACCGCGGGGACGGTCCGGCGCTGGCCCGGCGGGGCTAAAGCCCCTTGTTTCGGGCCCTCCGCGTCAAAGGTCGGGAATCTGGGCGAAAATGCGTGGCACTTGGGTCGGCGATCCCTGCCAGCCGCAACCGAGGTTCGGATAACCTGACTGTCGCGCTGCTGCCGCGACAATCAAGCTGCCGACCTCTTGACCTAAGGCGCGACGCTAGAGCCTACCGCGTGGCGGACAAACGCTAATGACACCGGGCGCTACAGCGGAGCGGCCCCTCATCACGACCCCACGATCGTCCCGCCGTTGGGGTGCAGCGTCTGGCCGGTGAAGTAGTTGCCGTCATCGCTCGCCAGGAACAGGTAGGAGGTCGCGATCTCCCATGGCTGGCCTGCACGTCCCATGGGCACGTGACTGCCGAAATCCTCCACCTTGTTCTCGGGCAGCGAGCCGGGGATGAACGGCGTCCAGACCGGCCCCGGCGCCACGGCGTTCACCCGGATGCCGCGCGGCGCAAGCTGCTTGGCGATGCTGCGCGAAAAGGCCGAGGCCGCCCCCCGCGAGGTCGCGTAATCCACCAGCGTGTCGTTCCCCTTGAAGGCGTTGACGCTCGCCGTGTTCACGATCGCCGCCCCGTCGGGCAGGTGATCCAGCGCCGCCTGCGTCGTGAAGAAGTAGTTCATCACGTTGCTGTCCATGGTCCGGCGCAGCTGCTCTTCGGTGATATCCCGAAGATCCGTCTGCTCGAACTGCATCGAGGCGTTGTTCACCAGCACGTCCAGCCCGCCAAGCTGCCCCACAAGCTCGCCCACGGCGCGGAAGGCCTCGTCCCGGCGGCCCAGATCGGCGCTCACCGAAAAGCCCTCCGCCCCCTCGGCAGCGATCAGCTTCAGCGTATCCTCCGCATCCTTGTGCTCGTCGAGGTAGATGATCCCGACGCTGGCGCCTTCGCGGGCAAACAGCACCGAAACCGCGCGACCGATGCCGCTGTCGCCGCCGGTCACGATGGCGCGCTTGCCCTTCAGCTTGCCGACGCCGGGATGGCGCGGGGTATAGTCCGGAGCCGGGTCCATGCGGTGTTCGTCGGCGGGCATCTTGGGCTGCACCTGCCCGGGAATGTTCTGCTGCTCGGTCATCGTTCTGTACTCCTGTTACGAAAGCCCTTCAGCCTCCAACAGGTGCCGCCCCGCGATGTTCCGCATCACCCGCAGAGGAACCCGCCCCGCCCGCGCGGAATTGAACCCAAGGCAGCCGACCTCCCCGGCCGGCCTTCTACCGAAAAGGGAAAATACCATGCGCTATCGCCGTCTCGGCCACAGCGGCCTCTTCGTTTCCGAGCTCTGCCTCGGCACCATGACCTTCGGCGGCTCCGACGACATGTGGGGCAAGATCGGCCAGCTCCAGCAGGACGAGGCCGACAGGATCGTGGGCACCGCGCTCGACGCGGGCATAAACTTCATCGACACCGCCAACGTCTACGCCTCGGGCCGCTCCGAGGAAATCCTCGGCCAGTCGCTCAAGAACCTCGGCGTCGACCGCGACGAAGTGGTCATCGCCACCAAGGCCTTCGGCCAGATGGGCGCGGGCCCGAACACCAGCGGCGCGTCGCGCGGCAACCTGCTCAGCGCCGTGAAGAAAAGCCTGCACCGCATGCAGCTCGACCACATCGACCTCTACCAGATCCACGGCTTCGACCCCGCCACCCCCATCGCCGAGACGCTCGAGGCGCTGGACCAGCTGGTGCGCCACGATCACGTCCGTTACGTGGGCCTGTCGAACTGGGCGGCCTGGCAGGTCGCCCGCGCCGTGGGCATCGCCGAGGCGCGCCGCCTCGCCCCCATCGTGTCGCTGCAGGCCTACTACACGCTCGCGGGTCGCGATCTCGAACGCGAAATCGCGCCCATGCTGCGGGCTGAGGACATCGGCCTCATGGTCTGGAGCCCCCTCGCGGGCGGGTTCCTCTCGGGCAAGTACGACCGCGAGGGCAAGACCTCCGAAGGCCGCCGGGCCGAATTCGACTTCCCGCCCATCGACAAGGACCGCGCCTACGACGCGATCGAGGTCATGCGCGGCATCGCCGACAACAAGGGCTGCTCCGTGGCGCAAGTGGCCCTCGCCTGGCTGCTGCACCAGGACGTGGTGACCAGCGTCATCGTCGGCGCCAAGCGCGTCGATCAGCTTCAGGACAACATCGGCGCGACCGATGTTTCGCTCAGCGACGACGAACTGGCCAAGCTCGACGCGGTCACGAAGCTGCCCGCCGAATACCCCGGCTGGATGCTCGAACGTCAGGGCGAAAACCGCCGCGCGCTGCTCGAAAACGAGCGTCGCTAAGTCCGCTCCGCGGACAGGCCGGCGCCGCATATGCGGTGGCGCCGGCCCGGCCAAACGCCTCAGTCCTCATTATCTTGCCGCAGGGCAAGTGCAAGCCGCCGTATCCGGATCGCCCGGTTCAGCTCGCCGCCGAAGATCAGCACAAGCGCCGCGAGATACATGAAGTAGAGCGCGGCGACGATCCCCGCGAGCCCGGCGTAATAGCTCGCGTAGGAGGCAAAGCTCGACAGGTAGTAGGAAAACGCCGCTGTCAGCAGCGACCATGCGATGACCGTGAAAAGCACGCCCGGCCAGATGCTGGAAAACCGCGTGCGCCGCGCGGGGAGGAAGACATGCGCCCCGAAGAGTGACGCCAACAGCATGAAGCCCGCCGCCGGGTAGCGGATCAGGCCGACCGAGATCGACGCCGGATCGAAGCCCGGCAGCAGCCGGTGCAGCATGGACCCTGCCCGCGGCGCCAGCACCAGCAGATAGCCCACCAGCACCAGCACAAGCCCGGTGAACAGCACCATCGAGGTCTGCACGAGGTAGACCATGAAGGCCGAGCGCGTCTCGCGAATGCCGTAGGCCCGGTTGAGCCCCACGCGCACACCGTCGGCGCCGCCCACGGCGAACCATATCGTCAACAGGATACCGAGGCTGAGGATTCCGCCGCGCTGCACCGTCATCACGTTCTCGACCTCGGTGACGATCGGATCGACCAGCGCGTGGGGCACGATCGCGATCAGAAAGTCATTGAGGTCCTGGGCCATGGCCGGCGTGCCGATGAAGGCCGTCAGCGAACTGGTGAAGATCAGGAACGGAAAGATCGCGAGCAACATCCGGAAGGCCACATTGCCCGCCAGCCCGAAGGCGTCATCGCTCCAGAGCCGCAGGACCGCCTCGCGAAAAACCGCAAGCGGCACGCGCCAGCCCGTCCCAGCCAGCAGGTCTTCCGGGCGGGCGCTGACGATGCCATGGGTCAGCGCGGTATCGCGCACGGTCTCTCGGTACTGTTGTGCACTCATTCGCGGCTCTCGGATACAGGGACGAGGAATTTATGTAGCGGCCACACCGCCTTTGCCCAGCCCACGCGTTGCGCAGCGCACGCCGTCAGCGGCTCTGCCCCACTCAGGGTGCCACGCGGCGCAGGTTTCTCCGGGCGACAAAAAAACGGCGGGCCCGATGGGGCCCGCCGCTGTTGCTCTTGTTTATTGGTCTGGCCTGACCTCAGGCTGCTTTGCTGGCCGCGGAGGCTGCCTTGTTGGCGGCGCCCTGCGCGTTGGCCGAAACCTTCTGGCTCAGGTCCTCAGTGGCTTTGGTGGCCAGTTCGCCGGCCTCGGTGCCGGTTTTCTGGCTCACGTCGGACATGGCCTTTGCCGTGCGCATGAACAGATCCATCTGCTTCTGCACGAAGTCTGTGTAGGCCTTGCCGTAGTCGGCGGGCTGTTCGCGGACCTGGCTCACCTCGCGAAGGTTCGTAAACGCCTCCTTGGCGGAGTCGCTCGCGATATCGGTGGAGCGGACGGCCGCTTCGGTCGTGATCGCCGTCATGTGCTCGCCCGTCTGGGCCCAGGTCTTAAAGGCGTTCTGATAGCCTTGCGGGTCGAACAGGCTCTGGATGTCGTTGATGGCGGATTTGGTGTTCTGCTTGGCCATGTCGGGTCTCCCTTCTGAGAAGAATGAGTTTCTTGTGCGCTGTCTGCGCGAGTGACCCTTACGTAATGCTGCGCTG
Source organism: Allosediminivita pacifica (assembly GCF_003054175.1). GTDB lineage: Bacteria > Pseudomonadota > Alphaproteobacteria > Rhodobacterales > Rhodobacteraceae > Allosediminivita > Allosediminivita pacifica. The sequence goes on along the minus strand of NZ_QBKN01000012.1, from coordinate 45,689 downwards.
CAGCATTACAAGGGAAGCGTAGGAGATTTTCGTGGGTATCCCGCGTGCCTGTCCGCAGGGACAAACCGCGGGACACCCCTAACAGACGGTTAATCCGAAACACTAACCCATTGAATTTATTGACGTCGCGAAATGTCCCGGCCCGGGACATCTAGATCGCCTTGCACAGCCTCAGCGCGTCACAGATCGCCGCATGGGTATTCCGGGCCGAAACCGCATCCCCGATCCGATAGAGCCGATAGGCCCCATCCGGGTTGCGGACGACCTCCTGCGGGGCGCCCGAGATCAGCGCGCCATAGTCCACCTCGCCCAGGTTCACCGACCCGTCCCGAAGCTCGAAATAGACATCGTCCAGCGGCCGGGTCCCGTGGTTCACCACCACCTGGTCCACCCGCCGCTCCCGCGTCGCCGCGCTGAAGTCGCTGCCCAGCGTCGCCACCAGCGCGTTCCCCTCGCGCCGCAGCCCGACCAGCTTCCAGGTGATCGAGAAGGTCACATCCTTCCCCTGAAGCGCGCGCATGGCGGGGGTCAGCGACATGGACATGACCTCGGACGAGATCCCCCTGTCCCGCGTCGCCACCTCGACCTTCGCCCCGGTCGCCGCGATCTTCTCGGCCGCCTGAAGCGCGGGATAATCGCCGGCATCGTCGAAGATGAGTACGTCCCGCCCCGGCTGCGCGTCCCCCGCGATGATGTCCCAGGCCGAGACCACCAGATCCTCGGGCACGCCCGGCACACCCGTATCCGGCAGCCCGCCGGTCGCCACGATCACCACGTCCGGCGTGTCTTCCAGCACCGTCTCGCCATCGGCGAAGCTGTTGAACCGGAAGCGCACGCCCAGCCGCTCACACTCAGACAGCCGCCAGTCGATGATCTGCATCATCTCGGCCCGTCGGGGCGTCTGCGCCGTGAGCATGATCTGCCCGCCCGCCTGCGGCGCCGCCTCGTGCACGATCACCTCGTGCCCCCGGATAGCCGCCACCCGCGCAGCCTCGAGCCCCGCCGGCCCGGCACCGATCACCACCACGCGCCGACCACCCTCGCCCGCGGGCACCTCCTGCGGCTGCTCCAGCTCGCGCCCCGTCGCCGGGTTGTGGATGCAGAGCGCCATGCCCCCCTGGTAGATGCGGTCGAGGCAGTAGTTGGCGCCGACACAGGGCCGGATCCGCTCTTCCTCGCCGCGCAGGATCTTGGCCACGATATGCGGGTCCGCCATGTGGGCCCGCGTCATGCCCACCATGTCGAGTTTGCCCGCCGCCACCGCGTGCCGCGCCGTCGCCACGTCCTGGATCTTGGCGGCATGGAAGGTCGGAAACTGCGTCTCGGCCCGCACCTCGCCCGCGAAATCCAGATGCGGCGCGCTGCGCATGCCCTGCACCGGGATCACATCGGTCAGTGCCGCATCGGTATCGATGTGACCGCGCACCACGTTCAGGAAATCGACCAGCCCGCTGGCCTTCAGCCGGCGCGAGATCTCCATCCCCTCGTCCCGCGTGATCCCGCCGGGCTGCATCTCGTCTCCCGCGTAGCGGATGCCGACGATGAACCCCTCCCCCACGCGCGCCCGGATCGCCCGCAGCACGTCGAGGCTGAAGCGCATCCGGGTGTCGAGACTGTCCCCGCCATACGGCCCGTCGAGCTCGTTGAGCATCGGCGACCAGAAGCTGTCCATCAGATGCCCGTAGGATTCAAGCTCGATCCCGTCGAGCCCCGCCGCCTGCATCCGTTCGGCGGCATCGGCGTAATCCTCGATGACACGGGCGATGTCCCACTCCTCGGCCACCTTGGGAAAGGCGCGGTGCGCCGGTTCCCGCGCGGCGCCCGGGGACAGGACCGGAAGCCAGTCGCCCGTATCCCATCGCGTGCGCCGCCCCAGGTGGGTCAACTGGATCATCACCGCGCAGCCATGCCCGTGGCAGGCATCGGCGAGGTCCTTCATCCAGCCGACCACCTCGTCCTTCCAGGCGAGGATGTTGTTGAAGGCCGGCGGGCTGTCCCGCGACACGCTGGCAGACCCCGCCGTCATGGTCAGCGCCACCCCCGCACGCGCCCGTTCCTCGTGGTAGGCGCGGTAACGGGCCTTGGCCATCCCATCCTCGGCATAGGCGGGCTCGTGGCTCGTGATCATGAGCCGGTTCTTCAGCGTCAGATGCTTGAGCTGATAGGGCTGAAAGAGCGGATCGTTCGACATGCCGGCTATTCTCGCTTGCGCTGGGTCAGACCTCGAGCTTCACCCGACCGATTGGATTGGAGCAACAGGCCAGAACGTATCCGTCATCGATATCCTCCTGGGTGATGCCACCGTTGTGGACCATGTGCACCTCGCCTTCGAGCTTGCGGATGCGGCAGGTCCCGCAGACGCCGAAGGTGCAGCCCGAGGGGATGACGATCCCTGCGGCCCGCGCCGCACCAAGTATCGTCTCCGTTTCGGAACACTCGGTGCTGACGCCCGATGTGGCAAACTCCACCTGGGCCTTCGCGTCCTCGTCGAGCGTGACATCCTCGGGCACGTCCTCGGCCTCGGCCGGGACCGCGTGGAAGCTCTCCTGGTGGTAGTGATCCATGTCGAAGCCGAGGCCTGCCAGGGCCTCGCGCACGGCCTGCATGAAGGGCTCCGGGCCGCAGCAAAACACCTCACGTTCCAGGTAATCGGGCGTGGTCAGGCCGAGCAGCAGCTGGTTGAACCTTCCGCGGTAGCCGGTCCAGGGCTGGTAGCGGTCGGTCTCTTTCACGACCCAGGCCAGCTCGATCCCGGTGATCCGCGACGCCATGTGCTCCAGCCGCTGCCGGAAGATGATGCCCGAAGGCCGGCGCGCGCAGTTGATGATGACGATATCGGGATCCCGCCCGGCGTCGTACATGTGCGTGGTCATCGACATCATCGGCGTGACGCCCGACCCTGCCGAGATGAAGAGATACTTTTTCGCCGGGTAGTTCAGATAGGAAAAATGCCCGGCTGGCCCCAGCGCCTTGAGCCGCATCCCCGCCTCGAGGTTGTCGAGCATCCACCGTGTCCCGAGCGAGGCATTCTGTGCCTTCACCGTGATCGTGAGAGAGGTCGGCCGCGAGGGTGAGGACGAGATCGTGTAGGTCCGATAGAGCGGCCCGCCGGGGACGGGCAGTTCCAGCGTCACGAACTGCCCGGGCTTGTAGCGGAAGAGCGCGCCGGAGGGCGCCTGGAACGTGAAGGTGACCACGTCCTGAGCTTCGGGCAGGCGCGACACACATTCGATCGGCTCGTCGTCGGACCAGAAGGCGAGCGTCGGTTGGATGCTGGCGTTCATGCTCTTACTCCGCCGCGACGGCACGGGATCCGAGCGCCCGCTCCATGTGGTTGGCATACCAGTCGACGAACTGGATCACGCCGCTTTCCTGCTCGGGGCTGTAGGGCCCGGGGGTATAGGCGGGCGAATTGATGCCCTGCTGGTTCCATTCGACGATCTCGCGGTCTTCGTCGTTGGTCGCGATCCAGACCTCGGTCAGGCGCTTCATGTCGTAGTCCACGCCTTCCACCGCGTCGCGGTCGACAAGCCACCAGGTCGTGACCTCGGTCTGGGTGGGGCTGATCGGCGTGACGCGGAAGGTCAGGGAATGATCGGGCAGGAAGTGGTTCCAGGTCGTCGGATAGTGGAAGACCAGCAGCGATCCGGCATCCGGCACGCCGACCCGCCCGAGCTGTCGCTTCACGGCGGGCTTACCGTCCATTGTGTAGCTCACCGCGCCTTCTTGCAGCGGCATGCGGGCCAGGCGGTACTGCCCCTGCCCGGCCAGCGCGAACTGAGCCGGGGCCCCCGCTGCCTCGCATCGGTCGAAATGGGCCTGAAGCCGCGGTGAGGCGCCGCCGTCCGCCGTGACGCCACCCACTTCGGGATCGAGCGGGAAGGAACGACAGAGCGCGGGATGCGAGCCGCCGCAGTGATAGCACTCGCGGTTGTTCTCCCAGACCAGCTTCCAGTTGCCGTTCTCGACGATCGAGGAGCTGTAGGCCACCTTGGCGCGGTGCAGATCATGCACCTCAAGATAGGGGCGCGCGAGTTGCGCGAAGGGTTCGAAATCCGGAGCCTCGTCGGCCAGACAGATGTAGATCAGTCCGCAAAGATCGCGCACGTGGATTGCGCGGAGATTGTGTTTGGATGCGTCGAAGTCGGGCCCCATGTCACGCGCCCAGAGCAGGCGCCCGTCAAGCTCGTAGGTCCACTGATGGTAGGGGCAGACAAGCTTGGCCACCTGGCCCGAATTGTTGTGGCACAGCACCGAACCGCGGTGGCGGCAGGAGTTGTGGAAGCCACGGATCTCGCCGTCGGCCCCCTTGACCAGGATCACGTTATAGGCGCCGATCTGAAGCCGTGCAAAGGCACCGGTCTTGGTCAGCTGCGCCGCCGGGATCGCGAAGAGCCATTCGCGATAGAATATCTGATCCAGGTCCTGCTGATAGATATCGGGATCGGTGTAGAAGGGCCGCTCCAGCGAGTAACCGGGCTGGCGGCGCGCGAGCAGGTCAGTCAGGGAAAAGTCCATGGGGGAAGGCTCCCGGCAAGAGGCATTACTTGACCTGACGCATTGCGGGCCATTAATGCGCTGCGCAATGGCACAAATTTTCAATTCGGATTAAATGAACTAAACTCATTCCAATTCCGACTCTCGCCGGAGCAAACGCGACGCCATGCCCCGCCCCTACGACCTTCCCTCGATGACAGCGCTGCTTTGCTTCGAGGCCGCTGCCCGGAATCTGAGCTTCAAGTCCGCTGCGTCAGAGCTGAACGTGACCCCCGCGGCGGTGAGTCACCAGATCAAGGCGCTCGAATCCGAACTCTCCACCTCGCTGTTCACGCGGCAGTACCGCGGCGTCGAACTGACCGAGGCGGGGGCCTGGCTCTTCGTGGCACTGCAACGGGGACTGGAATCCATCTCCGACGCCGTGCAGGAGCTTCGGGGCCGACCCGATGCCGCGGACGTGACGATCCAGGCCACCACCGCGATGAGCGCCTTCTGGCTCACACCGCGGCTTTCCGCGTTCTGGCAGAGCCATCCGGACATCGTCGTGTCGCAGATCGTCAGCGATGTCGCGACGACCTCGGGCCGTCCTGACTTGGCCATCCGGTACGGCACCTTGCCCGAAGATGGCGGCGATCACAGCCTGCTCTTCCGTGACCGGATCCTTGCGGTCGGTGCGCCCGGCTACGCCGCGCGACAGGGCATCATGACCCCCGACGATCTGCTTGGGGCGCCGTTGATCCACTTGTCTGGAGAGGAAGCCCGTTGGACTGGCTGGACCGACTGGTTCAGCACCCTCGGCCTGGCTGCTCCGACAGGACGGCGCCTGCCGGTCAACAACTACATGATCGCGCTTCAACTTGCCCAGGATAGCGCGGGCGCCGTGCTTGGCTGGGAAGGCCTTGTTCGACCGCTGATCGAACAGGGCCGACTTTCAGTGCTCGTGTCCGAGAGCATCCCGTCCCCCGAGAGCTTCTTCCTGACGACCCATTCCCGAGCGCCGGAAAAGGCCCGGACGTTCAGGGATTGGCTGTTGTCACAGGGAAACGCCTTGGGTCCCAAGCGCGCATGGCCCTCTGCGCGAGGATAACTCGAAAACCCCGTAACGAGCTTGCCACGCCCGCGCCTATGGTAGGCGCAGGCTTTTCAAGATCATGGAATGGACTACCAGTTCGGCAATCCAAGCTGGCGGACCTGCTTGGCCACCTACGCGTCGTAGCGCTCCGCGGCGCTTTCGGCATCGCGGATTCCCGAACCGACTGACCTGAGCCCCGACTCTCCTCCGGATTTTCGGAGAGCCGCAGGTTGATGCACTGCTCCCCAATCTTGGACCGCCGGAAGTTGGATTTTTCCGGCTGCCTCACGATGACGGGCCGGTGACGCCATCGGGAGGGATCAAAGCGACGAATACCTCTCCCAGCAGTTTCGGTAAGCATTCAAGGTGCGACTATGACCTCTCTCGCGGCCATTGAAGACGCGCAATAATTGCTCGAGTTATCGCACCAGATCACGCGCCATCTGTTCGGAGAGCTCTGTCAGCGCGGCGGCCTGTGCAGCCGCAATGGCAGCCGGGCCTTCCCCCACAAGCGATACCGAAATGTCGAATATCTTGACCCGGTCCGGCAGGGGCGCCGGAAGCTGGCGTGGTTGTTCGTCAGGATTCTCGAAGTTTATCTCTGGTTGAGGCTGCTCGGAGCCCATGAAGTACTGACCAGAGATCCGGAAGGTGCCGGCATTGGTCGCGATGAAGTTCTCGATACGAACATCGGCGACGCCTTCCGGCGGCTGCGGCAGCGGCCAAGGCTCGGAGGCGACCTTCGCCGAAGACATGGCATTTAGATGGCGAGTGATCGTCAGGGTTGTCGCGCGCTCCGGGTCATCCGCCCAGAGGCCCAGATTCGTCGTCTGAATTACCCCGCTTTCATCCTGAAAGGCGATTTCCTCGTCGGCGGCATAGACCGGCAGCGAGACGGTCCTGACAAGAAGCGTATCGACCGCGGACCGGACACTGAGAGCGGAGGGCGGAGACTCGACCAGATAGCGCGGCCCTCCCCCGTCGCCGCAGGCGGACAGAGCCGCGATCATCAGGATGCTCGAGATTGCTCGGATCTTCATGTTACCGCCCTATGATTAGCGAATTGGGATTGCGCTGCAGCATTCTTGCCAGCGATCGTATCGTGTTGGACGCTTCACTGACATCACGCAGCGTCGAAAGCACCCCTGCCACGAGACGTGAATTGTCGCCGTAGGCACTGACCACGGCCTCGGTCCGAGTCGCCAGTGCGTCAAGTCGATCCACCAAGGGCGGCAGCGCACCAGCGGCCGTCTCGACCGCGTCAGCGGCGTTGACGGCTGAATCCAGCGCGCTGTTTACCGCCTCGGTCGCACCGCCCTCGCGAAGCTCCACGGCAATCTGCCGGGTTTCCGCAAGGGTCGCCCTTGCCTCCTCGAGTGTGGCCCTGAGTTCCGGCATCACGGTCCTCGCCTCGGAAAGCGTGGCGGTCAGTTCCGGGATCGCGGCGCGGGTCGCCTCGTCGTTGACGAGAGCAGTCACCGAGTTCAGCAGGCGCTGACCGGAGCTCAGAAGCTCCTCGATCGGCAGCGCATTGATCCGCTTGAAGACACCCTCCGCCGTCGCGTTGAAGTCGGAAAGTTCCGAGTCGGCGGTCGGGAGCCGTGGCGGGCCGTCTTCCTCAGTGACAATGGAGGCCGGATCCGCATCGGGCAATTCCACAAGCTCGACCACCAAGTTGCCGGACAGGATGCTGGCCGACGTCAGGCGCGCGCGCAAGCCTTGGTCCACATAATCGCTCAGCAGACCGAGCGCTTCGTCCGTGGATGCATCCTCGCCAAGACCCAGTCGCGCGGGTGAAAGCGCGAGCATCGCATTGAGTGTCACGACTTTCCGGCCGCCCTCATCAGTGGCGACCATGGTGATATCCGAAACTTCGCCGACAGGCAGCCCACGGAAGCGAACCGCAGTTCCCTCGTTAAGCCCGCTGACGGCCCCGTCGAACACCGCCAAGACGCGAAGGCTACGCGCGGACGGGTCGTTGATCAGGCTCGCACGGGCGTCCTCTTCGTCGGAGTACAACTGATATGAGTGCCCGGCCTCGACGGCTTCACCCCCCGAAACGAGTGTGCCGAAACTGATTCCACCTTCGACAAGCGAGGCGAGCGACGAAAAGTCGAGTGAAACGCCGCCGGCACCGAGGGAAACAGAAACCCCCGAGGTATCCCAAAACCGCGTGTTCGACGTCAGAAGACGGTCATAGGGTGCTTCGACAAAAGCTTCGATCAGGACCCCGTCACCATTCTCGGAAAGCGTCGGTGCTTCGATCGCCCCCACACGGATCCCCTTGTAAAGGATCGGCGTTCCGGCGGCAATCGAGCGTCCATCTCGCGCACGCAGCACCAAGTGGGTACCTTCACGCGCCGGCCTTGCCAACGGCGCTCGGGCAAGCCCTTCGAACTGATGCCTTGCCTCACCAGCCTCGCTGTCCCAACTGCCCTCGATATACACGCCTGATAGCACGGTATTCAGTCCGCTGATCCCGCGAACGGTCACTTCAGGCTGGACGATCCAGAAACTTGCATCGTCATCGAGGTATGGCGCGACTTCGCGATCGACGCGAACGTGGGCAACAACGCGGCCGAGATCTTCGGAAAAGCCGACACGCTCCACAGTGCCAACCGTGACCTCTCGGAACTTGAGGTCCGTCCGCTCTGCCTCAACCCCAGAAGCGCTTTCGAAGGAGATCTGGATCAGCACGCCACGGCCCGCGTAGCTTTGCCATGCCACCCAGAGTGAAATCCCCAGCGCCAGAACCGGAATGAACCAGACGAAAGAAAACCCCGACAACAGGCCCTTAGACTTCGGGCGGATCTCCGGTTCCGCCGGGCTTTGTTCGCTCATCTAATCTCCTCATCCGCGTCCCAGATCAGTCGCGGATCAAGGCTCTGTGCGGAAAGCATCGTGAAGGCGACCGACAGCGCAAAACTCACCGCTGCGATCCCAGGGTGAACGATAGCGACGTTCCCGAGCTGGACAAGGGCAGCCAGGATCGCGACTACGAAGACATCAATCATCGACCACCTGCCGATGAACTCCACAATCTCGTAGAGCTGGTGACGTCGATGCGGATGCATCGCGACCGTACTGCGGACCCCAAGCGCGAGATACCCGATCGCAAGAAACTTGCTGATCGGGATCATGACGCTCGCAACAAATACCACGGCGGCAATACCATAAGACCCGTGATTGAACAGTTCGACAGCCCCCCCGACGATCGTGTTTTCCTCGTGCTGGCCAAGCGTGTCGGTGATCAGCATCGGATAGACATTTGCAGGCACGTAGACGATCAGCCCGGCAAAGAGCCACGCCCAGACGCGCTGCAGCGAGCCGGGCATGCGGCTTGCAAGCTTTCCGCCACAACGCTGGCAGCGCACCGCGCCCGTTTCGTGGACAAGGTAGCAATGCTGGCAAGCCACCAGCCCTGCCTGCCGCGCTGTCCTCAGCGGCGTTGATTTTCCAGAGATTTCCATATCGTGTACCTGCACATGGCGTTGTCCTGCAGCACCGTCACAATGACAAGTGCGGCAAAGGCCCAGAAGGCCGGCCCGAAACTGACGGAGGCGAGTCCCGATACCTTGACCAGGGCAACCGCAACACCAACGATGAATATCTCTGCCATCGACCAGGGGCGAAGGCGCTCGGCCATCCGGAACGCGGTTTCGGCGTGGCGGTAGGGCCTCCCTCCAAACACCAGCGGCACCAGGGTATAGGCGATCGCACAAAGACGCGCTGCCGGGATCAGGGCGATCAGCAGCGCGACTGCGATCGAGAGCGGAAGCATCAATCCATCGGAAAACGCGAGCATCGCATCGACCACCGATGTCCTGTTGGAGAGCCCCGCGGCCTCAAGAGAAATGAAAGGGAAGAACAGCGCCCCCAGCATCAGGATCAGGGCCGTCACGGCCAACGATAGAACGCGCGCGTACGAGTTCCTGCGTGGTGCTGCAAGGACATGGCCGCAATGCCGGCAAGTGGCCGTGTAATCTTCCGGGATCAGCGCCTCCACATGCAGTGTGTCGCAATGCGGGCAGGCAATATAGCGGCGCTGCACTGCCGCGGAACTTTCTCGGGCTATCGTCATCGGGTCCCCTGTGCCCCTTGATCCGCATTAGTGGGCCTATCAGGATGCGGGTATTTCCGGCAGGGCCTCAGGGCCAACTCGCCGGTGTTTGGATAAAGGCTGTCGCCCCGGCCCCTTAAACTGTGTGTCCGGAGTGATTTTTCCAGTGCTAACTCAATGCACGAGCCTCGAGCTCGCCTAAGGCATTTTTGCCAGCCAGCTTCAATCACTTGTATTCGGCCTGGAAAGGCAAATCTGCCCGTGCCGACAGCTCCCCTGAACCTCGCGGGTTCAAGCGGCACCAACATTCAGGAGATGAAAGTAGGCTTAAGCTGCATCATCCACCCCTGAAGGCCCCCATGTACCACTCGGGTCACATGGCACCGTGAGCCACAAGGTGACGCCGCCGTCACGGCCTTCGGCCACCCGCACTGTGCCACCGTGGCGCCGGGCGATCCACCGTGAGATCGAGAGCCCCGGCGCCGAATGACGGATGTCCGCACCTTGGTCCTTGCCTATATCCGATATCACGCTTGACGGACCATGCGGCGCTGGCGGCCACTGACAGCGCACCCCGATCGACCACTCTTCCGCACCCTCCTCTTTCACGAGTTGGATGCGTGCAGGATCTTCGCGCGGAACAGATGTCAATGCGCGCTCGACAAATGCCTGAACGGCTTTGCTGATCAGTTCCGGATCGCCCCACCCTTCGCCAAGTGGCCGCAGTTCAAGTTCGCAGTCGTGCTGCAAGAGCCTTGAGGCTAGGCGGGCGCGGATATCCAGCGCCATTTCGTCAAGGGAAAAGTGCGCACAATCGGCACGGCTGGTCTCCAATGTAAACGTGTCGCCGATTTCCGCGGTTATCCGGCGCATGTCTTCGACGTGGGCCTGAATATGCTTTATCGCCGAATCCATCATTTGATCACTGGTCTCGGCATCCGGCTCTCGGCGGGCCTAGCAAAGCATCTGGGCAAAACCAGAGATCGACACAAGTGGCGACTTTAGCGCGTGTGAAGCCCCTTGGAGCCGCTTGCGCGCCTCGTCCAGATACTCCTCGTATTCGTGCTTCTGGCTTTCCAGCAACTGGTGAAGAGCGTCACGCTCCACGATAGCGGCAGCGGCATGAGGGTCCCTAGCGCTGCTGGCACTGCGCCGCCACACAAGAACTGCGAAGATGGCCGCGCCGACAGTCGCGGTTGCGAAGAGCGCTCCAATCCAAGCCATTTCAGAGGCGTGCCAGCGCGACTCGCCATCGCCGAACCAGGTCGCGTGAATGGCCCAGTATTCTGGCGTATCGACAAGGGCACGAAGTCTGCCATCCAAGGGCTGCAGGATATCGGGGCGCGCACGACGGACCCCCATTGCCACCTGACGCGTCGAAAGAACGGGCCCGACCGGCCTGTAATCGCCTTCAACACCAAGCCCGACAGCGATGCTTTCGAAGGCATTGTCGGCATAAAAGGCAAGATCGACGTCCCCCTTTGCGAGCGCGAAGAACAACGCGTTGTTGTCTTGCAATCGGACGACGCTCGCATCTTGATAGCGTGACGCGATGAAATCCGGCAGAGAGCCCGCGGCGACCCCGATACGGAGTCCGGCAAGTTGGCTAGTGTCGGCCGGCTCAGGACGGTCTCGCCTCTGGTAAGCCCGCACCTGGATTGATTTGATCGACGTGGTGAAATTCAGAACCTCGGCGCGCGTCGAGTTGGGCGCGAGGTGTGGATGCAGATCCGCGTCACCGTCGGCGAGCATCTGCATAGCAGCGCCGGGGTTGTCGGCCAGAATGAACACGAGTTCCACATCAAGATCGCTGACGGCTGCCCTGAGCAGATCAATGGCGAACCCGACCGGCTGCTCCGAGTCCGTGGTGGTCGAATAGGGTGGAAACTCGTTGTAAACCACCCGCCAGGTTTCGGCCCGGGCCGTGGTGCCGCCGCATAGGAGCAGCAGAAGCGCGAACCATCTGGAAATCATCGGGAAAGCTCCGGCAGCGACGATATCCTGAATAGCTACCGTACCGAATTCGAAGAAATCATTAACGGGCGAGTGAGCCGGCCCGGACTGTTTTGTCGAGGTTGCGATCTCACCTGGCGAATGGACTGACTAGTCCTCTTCCAAACCTCCCCCAAACTCTCAAGCTCTCGCCCATGAAGTGTAGCGAGCTACCTATCAGCCTTGCGCACCCCATCTGACGGACCACTCATCATGATAATATCCCGCGACCTCTCACCCCGACTACGGAAGATCGTTACCAAGGCTCAGCTCTCGGGGAATCTGCGGCGACTCCGGTTGGCGAAGGAGACGAGCGACAGCATCACCGGGACTTCGACGAGAACACCGACAACCGTGGCGAGCGCGGCGCCGGAATTGAGGCCGAAGAGGCTGATTGCCACGGCAACTGCCAGTTCGAAGAAATTCGACGTCCCGATCATCGCGCAGGGTGCGGCGATCCTGTGCGGCACGCGCAGCCACCAAGCCGCGCCGTAGGCGAGCGCGAAGATGCCGTAGCTCTGGATCAGGATCGGAACGGCGATGAGTACGATCGTCAGGGGCCGGTTCAGGATCACGCTGCCCTGAAGCCCGAAGAGGATTGCCACCGTCGCGACAAGCCCGATGACCGACGCCGGCTTCACCTGCGCGGTGAAGGCCTCGATCCGCACCGTCGATCCCAACACCCTGCGCGTGACGAACCCTGCGGCGAGCGGCAGCACCACGTAAAGGATCGTGGCGAGCACGAGCGTCTCCCATGGCACCTCTATCTCGGTCACCCCGAGCAGCAGCGCCACGATCGGCGCGAAAGCGACGATCATGATGAGGTCGTTCACCGAGACCTGCACGAGGGTGTAGGTCTCGTCTCCACGCGTCAGCTGCGACCAGACAAAGACCATCGCGGTACAGGGCGCCGCCCCGAGCAGGATGAGGCCCGCGACGTATTGGGCGGCATCCTCGGGGGCGATGAAAGGGGCGAAGACCACCTCAAAGAAGAGAACGGCGAGCCCTGCCATTGTGAAGGGCTTGATCAGCCAGTTGACCGTCAGGGTCACAAGGAGGCCTTTCGGTTGCCGAGCGACGCCGGACACCGCGCCGAAATCCACGCCCACCATCATCGGATAGACCATGGCCCAGATCAGGACCGCGACGACGAGATTGATCTGCGCGACCTCCGCCGCAGCGATGGCCTCGACAAGACCCGGCGCCATCTGGCCGATGGCGATCCCGCCGACCATTGCCAGCGCGACCCAGACGCTCAACCAGCGCTCGAAACCGCCCATCACCTGCGGCGCCTCGCGTTCCCTTTCGGCCATCCATGCTCCTTTCTCCGAAAACTCAATCGAACGCCGTTACGGCAACCCGGACAGGCGCCAATTGCACAGCACCTCCGTGTACCTGGCAAGCGCCAACCCGGCACTGGCCAAAATTCCTTATTTCCGAAATATAAGAAATGAAAGGGCCACTGGATATTCTTTGGCCAAAGTCCTCGACTTCGCATCGAGACCCCATCGAGGCCGCATCCCACCGCCACGGCAAACGCAACGTCTCAGGGCGCGAACGTCAGGGTCTCGTCCAGCCTCACGTTTATCGTATGCCGAATATCCTTGGCATTCACCGCGACAAGAAGCTCGTAGTCCCCGGCTTCCGCAATGAATGCCCTCCGCGTCGTGCAGAACCAGGCAAGGTCTCGCGGCTCCACCCTGAGCTGCGCGGTGCCGGTCTCGCCGGGCTCCAGCGACACCTTGGCAAAGGCGCGCAGCTCCTTCACCGGACGGCAGACGCTGGGGCGAAGCTGGCGCACGTAAAGCTGCACGACCTCGGCCCCAGGCCTGCGTCCGACATTCCGGATTTCGACCGCAACATCGACACCGGCGTCCCCCATGATCTGCGAAGAGACCTCCGGCGCGCCCCAGTCGAATTCCGTGTAGCCGAGACCAAATCCGAAGGGATAGGCCGCATCGGGAGATGTCTCACGGTCGAAGTGCCTGTAGCCGACGAAGACACCTTCCTCGTAACTGACATGCCCGTCGATGCCGGGGTAGCTGCGCGCATCTTCCGTCCAGACCGAGCTGTCCTTCACTGCAGCGGGAAATGACTGGGGCAGACGGCCACCCGGTGCGGCCTTGCCCATCAGAACATCGGCCATCGTGTGACCCACTTCCTGTCCGGGGTACCAGAACTGCACGACGGCGCGCACCTTGTCAGCCCAGCCCATCTCGACCGGACCACCGGTCTGCAACGCGACGATGGTGTTCGGATTGGCCTTGGCCACGGCCTCGATGAGGCTCACCTGTTCTCCCGGCAACTCCATATGGGGAAGGTCGTGACCTTCGCTGTCCCATTCTGCCGTTCGACCCACACACAGTATGGCGACGTCCTGCTTTGCCGCGGCCGCGGCGGCCTCGTCGATCTCCGCCTGTCCGAGAACGCGTTCGATCCCGAAGCGGAGGGCGCGAACCGTGATCCCTTCGTCTGGCTGGTCCGGCGAAACATAGTCGATCCGCAGGTCGTAGCTCCGGCCCGCTTCGAGTTCGAGATCGGCTCTGCGCTCGTCGTTGCCGAGGCCGAAGAAATTCATGCCCTTCTGCCAGTCGGTTTCGCCATCGACGATCAGCTCGCCATCGAGATAGGCGCGCGCAAAACCGGCGTTTGTCAGCCCCGCCCGGTAGGTCCCGCTTTCCTCGACTGTGAAACGTCCTTCGACGCGTGCGGAGAAATCATCAGGATCGAACTCTTCGACCGGGACGTCGAACCAGAAGAAATTGCTTTCATGCTCGGTCTCACGGTGGATCGGGGCCCCTTCGAAGGCACGGCCTTTGAAGAACTCGACCTTGAGATCGGTGGAGACCAGCTCCATCAGGCGGTTGTTCGAGCACCCTTTTGCATATGTGACCCGATCTGCCCCCAGCGCTTCGACGAGACCGTCAAGCGGCGAGACACGGTGCGGCGCGTTGATCTGTGCCGACCCGCCCCCCATCATGCGCGGCACCGCCGCATTCGGGCCGATCACGGCCACGCTGCACCCTTCGTCCAGAGGAAGGATCTTGTCGTTCTTCGTCAGGACCGCACCGTCCGCGCCAAGACGACGTATCAGCGACCGCGTCTCGGGATCCTCGCGTGTCGTCTCGGGCTCCGGTCCGTCAGAGGCGAATGCCCCGACACGTTCAAAAAGCCGCAGCAGTCGCCGGCATGAGGCCCGGATGGTCTTTTCCTCCACCTCCCCGTTGCGGACCCCTTCCAGCAGCTTTGCGCCGCGAAAGCGCGCCGGGCCCGGCATTTCGAGGTCGTGCCCAGCGTTTACCGACTCTGCCGTCGAATTCGTGCCGAACCAGTCCGACATGAAGATGCCGTCATAGCCATAGTCGCCACGCATGACGTCGGTCATGGCCCAGGATTGGGCGTCCATATGCACGCCGTTCAGCCGGTTGTAACCCGTCATCACGGCCCAGACCCCGGCCTTCCTCACGGCGGCTTCGAAAGGCGGGAGGTAGATCTCGCGCAGGGTGCGCTCGTCGACATCCGAGGACATCGTCTGTCTTTCGACCTCGGAATCATTTGCGACGAAGTGCTTGATGGTCGCGCCGACGCCATTCTCCTGCAGGCCCTGAATATAGGCCACTGCCAAGGCAGAGGTCAGATGCGGGTCTTCCGAATAGCATTCGAAGTTGCGCCCATTCAGCCCCGACCGATGGATGTTGACAGTCGGTGCAAGCAGGACGCGCGCACCCTTGGAGCGCGCCTCGGCGGCAAGCGCCTCGCCCATGGCGTGGGCTCCTCCGGTGTTCCAGCCTGCGCCAAGACAGACACCGCATGGGAAGGCCGACGCCGGCGTGCCGGCGTTCAACCCGCCCGCCCCTCTGGCGCCGTTCGGCCCGTCGGATACCTTGACCTGCGGGATCCCCAACCGGGGCACCGGGACCGTCTGCCAGAAATCCGCCCCTGCCGTGAGGGCCACCTGTTCTTCGAGCGTCAGCTGGTCCAGCAGGCCCTCGATGTCGACCGTCGCGGATGGTCTCGTGGTCATGGCATCCTCCGGCTTTGGGGAGTTCCGGGGCATCGGTCCCGCCCCCGTTCCCACCCCTCGGTTGGCGTCTTCGGCGGCTCAGATCCCGGTGCTGTGCGTCAGGCGCGACCGCCCTCGGTGGCTTCCTCACGCGGCGCGCGCTCGTTCTCGACCGGGGTCAGGGTCGACCAGGTGCCGTCGTCCGGCAGATCCGGCAGCGGTGCGCAGACCCCGCGGTGGATATTCGCCTTGGCGATGAAGTTTGCCGAAATCGGCGCCGTCACGAAAAGGAAGGCCATGATTAGCAGCTCGTGGATCGAGCTTCCGCCCGTGGCAAAGGAATGCGTGATCGAGGCCAGCAGCAGCATGCCGATGCCGAGCGTGCCGACCTTGGTCGGGGCGTGCAGCCGCGTCATCGGATCGCTGAACTTCAGAAGCCCGATCACGCCGACGATGACGAAGACCGAGCCAATCAGAAGGAAAATCGCTGTGGCGTAGATGCCGAGCACTTCGAGTGTCATTCGATGATGTCCCCCCGCAAGATGAAACGCGCCAGCGCGACGGTCGAGACAAAACCAAGCATCGCAACCAGCAGGGTCACTTCGAAGTAGATCTGCACACCCTGTCGGATGCCCAGCACCACGATCAGGCCGAGCGAATTGATGACCATTGTGTCCAGGGCGAGCACGCGGTCACCCGAGGTGGGTCCGATCGCGAGACGGGCCATGCAGAGGATCTGCCCCAGCGCGAGCGCGGCGAAGGTGATGGCAATCGCGATTTCCATCAGTCCCGAAGCTGTTGTCATGAGAAGATCTCCTTCAGGCGGCGTTCGTAACGGGTCTTGATCTCGTCGCGAACGGCATCGGGGTCATCGGTGTGCAGCACATGCACCAGAAGCTCGTGGCCATCGTCCGACAGGTCTGCCGAAACCGTGCCCGGCGTCAGTGTGATCGTGCCAGCAAGCAGCGTGATCGCCTCCGGCTGGCGCAGCTCCAGCGGCACGACGATCCAGGCGGGCTTCAGCTTTGCGTTGGGCACCGTCAACACGATCCAGGCGACCTGGATGTTGGCGATGATAATGTCCCAGATCACGATCACGCTGTAGAAGACCATCCTGCCCGCGCGAAAGCCCTTTGGCGTATCGGGCCACCAGATCGATGTCCCCCAGGGAATGAGAATCCCGAGGATGATCCCGAAGACCAGCATGCCGGCCGAAAGCTGGTTCTGGAGCAGGATCCAGACCACGGTCAGCAGAAGCGTCAGAAGCGGGTGCGGTATCAGCCAGCGAAAGGCGCGTCCCATGTCAGTGGTCCTCCTTTGTCGGCCCGCTGAGCTTGCCCGGCGTCTCGAGCACGGTCGAGACATAGGGCTCGGGCGCGAAAAGCTGCGCGGCGATATCTTCGGCATAGCCGTGCACCTGCCCGGCAAAGACCGTCAATGCGATCAGCAGGGCCACGAGCCCCCCGGGCGCCACGTAGCTGAGCGCTGTCGGCCGTGGCATCGGCTTGGCCTCCGGATCCGGCGAGATACCGTGCGATTTCCAGAACACCATGCTGCCAGCGCGCGCGAAACCCAGGATGCTGACAAGGCTCGACAGGAGCACGACCGTCCAGATCCAGCCCATCGCGTCCGTATCGAAGGCCGCGTCGAGCACCAGCAACTTGCCGAGAAAGCCCGAGAGCGGTGGCAGGCCCGCCATGGCGATGGCCCCCACGAAGAAGAGCGCCGAGGTCAGCGCGGTGCCCGCGAAAGGCGAACGCGGCGCCAGGACCAGATCGGGGCGGCTGGTACGGACGAGGTCGGCCACCAGGAAGAGCATTGCGCCCGCCAGCGTCGAGTGGATCATGTAGTAGAGCGACGCCGCGATGCTTTGCTGCGTGAAGAGCGAGATCGCGACCATCACCATGCCCATCGAACCGACGATGGAGAAGGCGATGAGCCGGTCGAGCTTGCGCGCGGCCAGCACGCCGATCATCCCCAGCGCGAGCGAGACCAGCGCCGCGGGCAGCAGCCAGACCTCGTGCAGGCCCGCCGTCACCTCCAGATCGGGCGGGAAGATCAGCGTGTAGACGCGGATGATGGCGTAGGCGCCCACCTTGGTCATGATCGCGAAAAGCGCGGCCACGGGCGCTGGCGCCTCGGCATAGGCCGAGGGCAGCCAGAAGTGCAGAGGCACGAGCGCGGCCTTGATGGCGAAGACCAGCAGCAGCAGAACGGCGGCCACGCGGATGCCCGCGGTTTCCCCGGGCGAGACCTGCGCCACGCGCTGCGCGAGGTCGGCCATGTTGAGCGTGCCCGTCTCGGCGTAGATCGAACCCAGCGCGAAGAGGAAGAGGGTGGAGCCGATGAGGTTGAAGAGCACGTATTGCACCCCTGCCCTCAGCCGGTCGTTGCCGCCGCCGTGGATCATCAACCCGTAGGAGGCGATGAGCAGCACCTCGAAGAACACGAAGAGGTTGAAGAGGTCACCGGTGAGGAAGGCGCCCATGATGCCCATGAGCTGGAACTGGAAGAGCGCGTGGAAGTGCCGTCCGCGCCCGTCCCAGCCCGAGCCTATGGCGTAGAGCAGCACGAAGAGCGCCAGCACCGCGGTCAGCAGCACCATGAGCGTGGACAGGCGGTCGCCTACAAGGACGATGCCGAAGGGCGCGGCCCAGTCGCTGAGCTGGTAGAGGATGACGTCGCCGTCCGAGACCTCCCACGCGAGGGAGGCCGCGACGGCGATGAGCGCGAGCACGCCCACGACCGAGAAGGTACGCTGGATGCGCAGGTGGTAGCGCGCGGCCAGCACGATGAAGGGCGCCAGCATGGCCGGCAGGACGACGGGGGCGATGATCCAGTGGGTCACGTGCGGCCCTCCGGGGTCTCGGCGCCGGTCTCGGGCTGGTCGTCCACGTGGTCGTCGTCGGACCCGAGGAAGGCCCCGAGACCGATCATCACCACCACGGCGGTCATGCCGAACGAGATCACGATGGCGGTCAGGACCAGCGCCTGCGGCAGCGGATCGGTGTAGGTCGAGGCGTCGTCGCTCAGGATCGGCGGGGCGCCCGTGGTGAGGCGGCCCGAGCCGAAGAGGAAGACGTTGACGGCATAGGTCAGCAGCGAGATGCCGAGGAAGACCGGGAAGGTGCGCTGGCGCAGCACGAGGTAGAGCCCCCCGGCCGTCATGACGCCGATAGCGGACGCGAACAGAAGCTCCATGTCACACCCCCTCCTTTGCGGCTCCGGGGGCGCCGTCTGGCGGCGGGTCGTGTCGGGACGGGTCGATATCCATCGGGTAATCGCTTTCCGGCATGTGTGCGCGCCGCGCAAGGCGCGAGAAGCTCTCGAGCGACAGCATGACGGCCCCGACGACGGCGAGGAAGACGCCGAGGTCGAAGAACATGGCCGTGGCGAGCTCGAACTCGTGGAAGGGCGGGATGCGCACGTAGGTGTAGTCGGAGGTCAGGAAGGGCTTGCCCACGAACCACGAACCGATGCCGGTCATGCCCGCGACGAGCACGCCCGCGCCGATGACGCCGTGGTAGGGGTATCTCAGGCGGGCCGAGGTCCAGGAGAAGCCGCTGGCCATGTACTGCATGACCACGGCGATCGAGACGATGAGGCCCGCGATGAAGCCGCCGCCCGGTTCGTTGTGGCCGCGCAGGAAGATGTAGAAGCCCACCATGAGCACGATCGGCATGATGACGCGGGTCAGCACGACCATCATCATCGGGTGGCGGTCGCCCGCGAGCGGTTGGTCGGGCGTGCGGTTGAGCAGGCGCGCGCGCACCGGGCCGTCGAGCAGCGCCTCGGTCAGGGCATAGATCAGCAGCGCGGCGATGCCGAGCACGATGATCTCGCCGAAGGTGTCGAAGCCCCGGAAGTCGACGAGGATCACGTTGACCACGTTGGTGCCGCCGCCGCCCTTGTAGGAGTTCGCGAGGTGGAATTCCGAGATCGGCGCGGCGACCGTGTCGCGTAGCAGGAAGTGGTAGGAGAGGCCGAAGGTCGCGAGGCCGCCGGCGACCGCCACCACCCCGTCGCGGACCCGGCGCAGCGTGGTGCTTTCGACCGGGGTGCGCTTGGGCAGGAAGTTCAGCGCGAGCAGCATCAGGATGATGGTCACCACCTCGACCGTGAACTGCGTCATGGCGAGGTCCGGCGCGCTGAAGAAGACGAAGCCGACCGAGACCATGAGGCCCACGATGCCGATCAGGATCAGCGCCATGAAGCGGTTGCGGTGCACGAAGAGCAGCGCAACCGTGGCCGCGACGAGCATGGCCCAGCCGGCGATGGCCACGGGGCCCGCGGGCTGCATGGCCCGCGTCGCGGCCTCGACGGTGCCGGTGCTCCAGGCGTGCAGGCCCGCGACGATGATCGCGGCGGAGCCGATGGCGGCGGAGCGCGTGAACGACCCGTCGTGCGAGGGCTGGATGAGCCGCTGGGCGAGACCTGCCGCCGCTGCGACGACGGCATCGAACATGACCTTGGCCTCGGGGCGCGGGGCGGCATCCCAGGCGCGCGACAGTGGCTTGAAGGCCGCGATGACAAGCAAGCCGCCGACCACCGCCGCGATGGACATGTAGAGCGCGGGGACGAGACCGTGCCAGATCTTGATGTGCGCGTCGGGCACCTCGCCCGCGCTGCCCAGCAACGAGGAGGTCACGAGCTTCACGAAGGGTTCGGCGAGGAAGGGCGCCGCGCCGATCAGGACGACCAGCACCACGAGGATCGCGGGCGGCAGCCACATGGCCTTGCCGGGATCGTGCGGCTTGTGCGGGTAGTCGTCGCGCACCGGGCCGAAGAAGACGTGGAAGATGAGCCGGAAGCAGTAGGCCGCCGAGAAGAGCGCCCCCACCACGGCCAGCGCCGGGACGAGCCAGTCGATCCCGAAGAGCACGGTGTGGTTAGCCTCTTCCAGCATCATCTCTTTCGACAGGAAGCCGTTGAGCGGCGGGATGCCCGCCATCGACAGCGCCGCGAGCGTGGCGATCACGAAGGTCACCGGCATGAGCTTGCGCAGGCCCCCGAGGCGGCGGATGTCGCGGGTGTGGGCCTCGTGGTCGATGATGCCCGCCGACATGAAGAGCGCGGCCTTGAAGGTGGCGTGGTTCAGGATGTGGAAGACCGCGGCCATGGCCCCGAAGGCGGTGCCGGTGCCCAGCAGCATGGTGATGAGCCCGAGGTGGCTGACGGTCGAGAAGGCCAGCAGGGCCTTGAGGTCATGCTTGAAGATGGCGATGACCGCGCCGAGCACCATGGTGATGAGGCCCGCCGATGTGACGATCATCACCCATTCCGGCGTGCCCGACAGCACCGGCCACATGCGCGCCATCAGGAAGATGCCCGCCTTCACCATGGTGGCCGAGTGCAGGTAGGCCGAGACCGGTGTCGGCGCGGCCATGGCGTGCGGCAGCCAGAAGTGGAAGGGGAACTGCGCCGACTTGGTGAAGCAGCCCAGCAGGATCAGCAGCAGGGCGGACACGTAGAGCGGATCGGCCTGGATCAGGTCGCGGTTCTGCAGGATCACGCTCAGGTCGTAGCTGCCCACGATCTGGCCGAGGATCAGCATGCCCGCGATCATCGCAAGGCCGCCCATCCCGGTCACCGTCAGGGCCATGCGCGCCCCTTGCCGCCCCTCCGGCAGATGCTTCCAGTAGCCGATCAGAAGGAAGGACGAGAGCGAGGTAAGCTCCCAGAAAATCAGCAGGAGCAGGATGTTGTCGCTGAGGACGATGCCCACCATCGCCCCCTGGAAGAGCAGCAGGTAGGTGAAGAACTCGCCCATATTGTCGTCGCGGCTGAGGTAGCCGCGCGCGTAGATGATGATGAGCAGACCGATGCCCAGAATAAGCAGGGCGAAGAAAAACCCGAGGCCGTCCAGCATCAGCGTGAAGTTCAGCCCGAGCGCCGGCATCCAATCCACCTGAGCCGTGACGACTTCGCCTGCCAGCACATAGGGCAAGTTTGTCAGCAGGCCGAGGAAGGCCGCAAGCGAAACGACGAATGTCACACCAGAGCATGCCGATCTTCCGGCTGAATTCATGAGGCCCGGCAGCAGGGCACCGAAGAACGGCAGCGCAACGATGAAGAACAGGGACACGCGGACTCCTAAGGTACATTTGGCATGCGAATTCTTCCCAAACCTGCATTTCGGCCGGGAAAGCTCAAGGTTAATCGACGTTTTAGATGCTCTAATGTCGGTACGCCACTCAAATGCCCTGACACGACCGCGAGCGCCCTGGCCCACAATTGAAAACACGTGCTTCAGCAAGCCGGAAACAAAGCCGCGGGCGGGCCACAGGGCCTCCGCCTAGCACCACGGATGTCAAAAATATCAGGCGCCGGTCGAGCGGGCGAAGCGTGTCAGCCGACACTTCGGCCATGAAAAGACCGGCAGCGCCCTCATGCGCGAGGGCGGATCAGCGCGCGGGTGGCGCCGTGCTTTCGCGCACCTCGAGCGAGACCGGCACGCGCGTCTCGTTGGGAACGTCCACCCCATCGAGCTGCTGGAGGAGCGTTCGCGCCGCTCGCGTACCAAGCGCCTTGCGCGGTTGGCGCACCGTCGTCAGCGCCGGCGTGAGGTGCCTAGACAACTCGATATCGTCGAACCCGACGATCGACAGGTCTTCGGGCACCTGCAGCCCTGCGCGACGGAGGGCTCCCATCATGCCGCAGGCCATTTCGTCGTTGTCACAGAAGATTGCCGTGGGCCGGTTGCGCGCTCCGAGGAGCTGCTCCGCTGCGCGCTGTCCCGAAGCGAGCGAGAAGTCGCCGCGATAAACAACGTCGGGCACAAGGCCATGTCGCCCCAGCGCCCGACCAAATCCCGAATCCCGCGCCTGGGTCAGCGTATTCTTCTCCGGCCCGGCAAGCCGCCCGATGCGCTCGTGCCCGAGCCCCACCAGGTGATCGACCGCCAGACCTGCGCCACGCTCGTTGTCGGCGAGGACCTTGGGCGCGGCAAGTCCCTGGATCCATTCGCAGACCTGAACGACCGGCGGGCACTGGCTTCGCATGAAGACCTCCGGATCGAGGCTCCCGTCGAGCACGATAAGCCCGTCGCACCGTGACCGGTTCGCGTAATCGACGAGTCTGAGGCGCGCATCGTCGCCGATCGCGGTATCGCCAACGATGAGGTTGAGCCCGGCTCCCCGAAGAACGTCGGAAATTCCCGAAAGGATCTCGGAAAAGAACGGGTTGGCGAGGTTCGGCGCGAGAGCGAGGATGCCGCCTGTTCGCTGCCGGCGAAGGTTCTGCGCGCTGAGATTGACCGAATATCCGGTCTCCTCGATCGCCTCGAGCACGGCCCTGCGCGTGCCTTCGGAGACAATGTCGGGATTGGACAGGGTTCGGCTCACCGTCGCCGTCGAGACACCCGCGATCCGCGCCACGTCCTTGATGCGTGCGGTTCTTTGCGTGCGGTGCTCATTCATGGTCGGGAACCTCTTCCATCCAGTAGCCGGTGCAAGAAGCAGGACAATCTGGACTTGTAAAGGTTTACACGATGTGCTCCCCTGATGAAACCGATTACAGAGGTGAATCTCCCGGAGATACGCCCTGAAACGCGGCAAGGGAGGATGCATGAAGACCATGAAGGGCCCCGGCCTGTTTCTCGCCCAGTTCGTCGGCTCAGAGCCGCCGTTCGACAACTTCGACGGTCTGAGCCGGTGGGCTGCCGAATGCGGCTATGCCGGGGCACAGGTGCCAACGGCCGAGACCTGCCTCATGGATCTCGACAAGGCAGCAACCTCCACCGACTACTGCGATGACCTCAAGGGTCGGGCCGCAGAGGCCGGTGTCGAGATCACCGAGCTCTCTGCCCACCTTCAGGGCCAGCTGGTCGCCGTACATCCCGCCTACGACCTCGCCTTTGACGGCTTTGCCGATGCCTCGGTGCACGGCGACCCGAAGGCACGACAGGCATGGGCCGTGGATCAGGTAAAAAAGACCATCGACGCCGCCGCAAACATGGGCCTGACCAAGATCGCGGCCTTCTCTGGCGCACTGGCCTGGCCCTTCGTCTACCCCTGGCCCCAGCGCCCGGCGGGCCTGATCGACGCCGCCTTCGACGAACTCGCCGCGCGCTGGCTGCCGATCTTCGACCACGCGGAGGAACGCGGCGTCGACGTCTGCTTCGAGCTCCATCCGGGCGAGGACCTGCATGACGGCGTCACCTTCGAGATGTTCCTCGACAAGGTGAAACAGCACAATCGCGCGCGCATCCTCTACGATCCCTCGCACTTCGTGCTGCAGGCGATGGACTACCTCGAGTTCATAGACATCTACGCCGACCGGATCGCCATGTTCCACGTCAAGGACGCCGAGTTCCGGCCCAACGGGCGGCAGGGCGTCTACGGCGGATACCAGGGCTGGGTCGACCGTGCGGGCCGGTTCCGCAGCCCCGGAGACGGCCAGGTGGACTTCGGCGCGGTGTTCTCCAAGCTCGCCGCAATCGATTTCGACGGCTGGGCGGTGGTCGAGTGGGAATGCGCCCTGAAGCACCCCGAGGACGGCGCGCGCGAGGGTGCAGCCTTCACCCGCGACCACATCATCCGCGTCACCGATCGCGCCTTCGACGACTTCGCCGGCACAGGCGCCGACGACGCGACGAACCGCAAACTTCTCGGACTGGAGGGCTGAACATGGAGCGTCACACTCCCATCCGGCTCGGCATGGTCGGCGGTGGCGCCGGCGCCTTCATCGGCGACGTGCACCGCATCGCAAGCCGCATTGACGGACGATATCGCCTCGTGGCCGGCGCGTTGAGCTCGACACCCGAAAAGGCCGAGCAGAGCGGCGCCGCGGTCGGCCTTGCCGAAGACCGGACCTATTCCGACTACACCGAGATGGCCAAGCGCGAAGCGCGCCTGAAAGACGGCATCGAGGCGGTGGCGATCTGCACACCGAACCATCTGCACGTCCCCGTCGCACGAGAGTTCCTCAAGCGGGGCATCCACGTAATCTGCGACAAGCCGCTGTCCTCGTCTCTGGCCGAGGCCAAGCGCCTGCGCCAGACCGCGGAAAAGGCCGACGCGCTTTTCGTGCTGACCCATAACTATTCGGGCTACCCGATGGTCCGCCTGGCCAAGGAGATGGTTGCCGCGGGCGCGCTTGGCGCCATCCGTGTGGTCCAGGTTGAATATCCGCAGGACTGGATGACCGATGCGGTCGAAGAACAGGGTGTGAAACAAGCCGAATGGCGCGCCGACCCCGAGCGCGCAGGCCTGGGCGGTGCGACCGGCGACATCGGCACGCATGCCTATCACCTCGCCCGGTTCGTGACGGGACTGGCGTTGGAAAAACTGGCCGCAGATCTTGCGGCTTTCGTGCCCGGACGGCAGCTCGATGACAACGCGCACGTGATGATGCGCTTCGCGGGCGGCGCCAAGGGCATGCTCTGGTGCAGCCAGGTCGCGCCGGGGCAGGAAAACGGTCTGCGTCTGCGTGTCTTCGGCGACAAGGGCGCGCTCGAGTGGTTCCAGGAGACTCCGAACCAGCTCTGGCACACGACCCACGGGGAACCGACACGCCGGCTGACGCGCAACGGCCCCGGCACCGGGGACGCGGCAGCGCGGGTCAGCCGCATTCCGCCGGGCCACCCGGAAGGCTACCTCGAAGGCTTCGCGAACATATACACCGATGCCGCGCTCGCCATACGAGCGCACCAGCGGGGCGAGCCGGTCCCCGAGGGCGTGGACCTGCCGAGCCTTGAGGACGGTATCGAGGGTGTGGCCTTCGTCGAGGCCTGCGTGCGCTCGTCGTCCCGCGACGCCGCCTGGGTGGAACTGAAGTCATGACGGCCCCTGCCCTCGCCCTTCACGAAGTGACAAAGCGCTTCGGGCCGATCGAAGTGCTGCATGGGGTCGACTTCGACCTGCGCCCCGGAGAGGTGCACGCGCTGATCGGTGAAAACGGCGCAGGCAAGTCCACGATGATGAAGATCCTCGGCGGCTACCTCTCCGCGACGGAAGGCGAGGTGCGGCTGGACGGGAAGGCGGTGGCGTTTTCCGAAAGCGCCGAGGCCGAAGCGGCCGGGGTCATCATGATCCACCAGGAATTCAACCTCGCCGAACACCTCAGCGTCGAGCAGAACATCTTCCTCGGGCGCGAACTGAAACGTGGCCCCTTCCTGGACCACCGGTCCATGCAAGCGAAGTCGCGCGAGCTGATGCAGGCGCTCGAAGCGAATGTTGCGCCCACCACCCGGCTGTCCGACATCTCGGTCCCAGAGAAGCAGATGGTCGAGATCGCCAAGGCCCTGTCGCGCAACGTCCGCGTCCTGATCATGGACGAACCGACCGCAGTGCTGACCGGTGCCGAGGCCCGCGTGCTGTTCAAGCAGGTCCGCCGCCTGCGCGACGAGGGCGCGGCCATCCTGTTCACCTCTCACAAGCTCGACGAGGTGCGCGAGATCGCCGACCGCGTCACGGTGCTGCGGGACGGGGCGGTCGTGGCGCACGGCCCGATCAGCGACTTCACGCAGGACAAGATGGCCACCGCCATGGTCGGGCGCGAGGTTTCGGACCTTTTCCCCGAAAAACGCCCCGGCGGCGGCGAGACGATCCTCGAAGCGCGGGATGTAGACGTCCCCGGCCACGTGACCGGCGCATCTCTGGCGCTGCGCAAGGGCGAGATCCTCGGCATCGGCGGTCTGGTCGGCGCGGGGCGGACGGAACTGATGGAGGGCCTTGTCGGCCTGCGTCCGCGCACGGGTGAAGTGAAATTCAAGGACACGCCGCTGCCCGACGGCGACGTGGCCGAGGCCCGCCGCCGCGGGTTCGTGTACCTGACCGAGGACCGAAAGGGCGCCGGTCTCCTCCTGGAGAAGTCCCTGACCGAGAACCTGACGCTTTCGGTCCTTCACCGCTATGCCAAGCCGCTGATCGACCGGAAAGCCGAGGCAAGGGCGCTTGAACAAGCCATCAAGGACTTCGACATCCGCGTGCCTTCGCGCGACGTGCAGGTCGGCAACCTGTCCGGCGGCAACCAGCAGAAACTTCTGCTGGCCAAGACCATGCTGGCCGACCCCGAGGTGGTCGTCATCGACGAGCCTACCCGCGGCATCGATATCGGCACCAAGCAGCAGATCTACCGCCTGATCCACCGCCTCGCGGAGGAAGGGCGCAGCATCATCGTCATCTCGTCCGAAATGCCCGAACTGATCGGCCTCTGCGACCGCGTCTACGTCATACACGGCGGCCGGATCAGCGGAGAGCTTCAGGGCAAGGAGGTGACAGAGGACAACGTCATCCGGCTCGCCACGGGTCTTGGAGGACACAGGGAGGACGCGGCATGAGCACCGCAAGCACCAACGGCGCCGCGGCACGCGGTTTCAAGATAGACCTGACCGTTCTGGGACCGATCCTCGCGCTTCTCGCGCTGGTCCTGATCGGCATCCTTCTGAATCCGAACTTCCTCAGCTACGCGAACATCACCAACGTGCTGGCGCGGTCGGCCTTCATCGGGATCATCGCGGTGGGCATGACCTTCGTCATCACCGCCGGGGGGCTCGACCTCTCGGTCGGCTCAATGGCGGCCTTCATCGCAGGGCTCATGATCCTCTGCATGAACCTTCTGATCCCCGGGATGGGCGAAAACCTCGGTGTGATCCTGATCGGCGTCCTGGTCGCGCTGGCCGCGGGCCTTGTCGCGGGGGCGATCAACGGCCTTCTCGTGACCCGAGCCGGGATCGAGGCCTTCATCGTCACGCTCGGCACCATGGGCATCTACCGCAGCCTCGTGACCTGGCTGGCCGATGGCGGGACTCTCTCGCTCGACTACGCCATGCGCGAACTCTACCGACCGGTCTACTATGGCGGGATTCTCGGGATCTCCTGGCCGATCATCGTCTTTGCCGTCGTCGCGATCCTCGGCGAGATCGTCATGCGCCACACTGCCTTCGGTCGCCACTGCGCCGCCATCGGATCGAACGAAACGGTTGCGCGCTATTCCACCGTCGCCGTGCTGCGGGTCAAGACGCTAACCTACGTGCTGCTCGGGCTCCTCGTGGGCGTCGCGGTGGTCATGTACGTGCCGCGCCTCGGCTCGGCCTCGGCCTCGACAGGTCTTCTGTGGGAGCTCGAGGCCATCGCGGCCGTGATCATCGGGGGCACCATGCTCAAGGGCGGCTTTGGCCGGGTCTGGGGCACGGTGGTCGGCGTGCTGATCCTCAGCCTGATCGGCAACATCCTGAACCTGACCGACATGGTGAGCCCCTATCTCAACGGCGCGATCCAGGGCGTCATCATCATCCTCGCCGTCGTGCTTCAGAGGAAAGGCAAGGCGTCGCGCTGATATCTTTCAACCCCAGGGAGGACTAACATGAAACATCTGGCACTCACGACCGCGCTCGTCGGCAGCCTCGCGCTGCCCGCCGCCGCGGAAACGATAGGAGTCTCGATCCCCGCTGCCACCCACGGCTGGGCCGGCGCTCTGAACTTCCACGCCGAACAGACCGTCGAGCGGCTGGAGAAGCAGTACGAGAACCTCGATTTCGTGCTGACCACCACCCCGGATTCCGGCACCCAGATCAGCGATCTCGAAGACATGGTCGCCACGCGCAACATCGACGCGCTGGTGGTTCTGCCCTTCGAATCCGAACCGCTGACCGGCCCGATCCAGCGCATTGCCGAGAGCGGCACCTGGGTTACCGTGGTGGACCGCGGCCTGTCTCAGGAGGGGATCGAGAACCTCTACGTGGCCGGTGACAACGAAAGCTTCGGCAAGACCGCCGGGGACTACTTCGTCGAGAACCTGGACGAAGGCAGCAAGGTCGTCGTCCTGCGCGGCATCCCCACCAGCATCGACAACGAGAGGGTTGAAGCCTTCCAGGCTGCGCTCGACGGTTCCGGGGTCGAGGTCCTGGCCATGGAGCACGGCAACTGGAATCGCGACGACGCCTTCACGGTGATGCAGGACTACCTGTCGCGCTATCCCGAGATCGACGCGGTCTGGGCGGCTGACGACGACATGGCCGTCGGTGCCATCGGCGCGATCGAACAGGCCGGTCGCGAGGACGAGATGTGGGTCGTTGGCGGCGCCGGCATGAAGGAGATGGTTCGCCGCGTTCAGGAGGGTGACGACATGGTGCCCGTGGACGTGACCTACCCGCCCGCCATGATTGCGACGGCAATCGAGCTGACGGCTCTTGGCGTCATGTCCGAGGGCGTGCCGATGTCGGGGGAGTTCATCCTCTCCTCCGAGCTGATCACGCAGGAGAACGCCGAGCAGTACTACTACGAGGACAGCCCTTACTGATCCTCCGGGGGCCGCGGGAGGCGGCCCCCACCCTGCCCATCTGTCCATCGGAAGAAATCAACCTAAAGCTGTAAAATTCTCGCTTAAGTTGATGACAACGATTACACGATCGTGCAAACTTTGAGAGGGAGGACTCATGACACATCACATTCAAAACGCCGCACTCGGAACCATCCTTGCCGGTGCCATCGCCTTTCCCGCCGTTGCGCAGGAGGGACAGCCCATCGCGGTGCAGATGTACACGCTGCGCGATCTCGGCACGCTGGAAGAGCAGTTGCAGGCTGTCGAAGACGCTGGCGTGACGGCCATCGAGACCGTTGGCACGCAGGGCGTCTCCGCAGAGGACCTGAACAGCATGCTCGACGAGCATGGGATCGAAGTCGTTTCCAGCCACGTGCAACTGGCCACGCTTCGCGACGAACTCGACGAGGCCGTCGCTTTCAACAAGGCGATCGGGAACGACACGATCACCGTGCCATACCTGCCCGAAGATCAGCGCCCGACCGACGCCGCAGGATGGCAGGAGCTGGGCGAGGAACTCGGGGGCATTGCCGCGGAGCTCGCAGAAGAAGACATGCGCCTCGGCTATCACAACCACGACTTCGAGATGGTCGATTATGACGGTCAGACCGCCCTCGAAATCATGTTCGAGGCCGCAGGCCCCGACGTTCTTGCCCAGATCGACCTCGCCTGGGTGGATCGTGGCGGGCATGATCCGGCCGAATACCTGCGCACCATCGGCGACCGGGTCTTTGCGGTCCATGCCAAGGACAACGCGCCTGATGGCGAAAACGAAGACCAGCGCGGTTTCGCGGCAGTCGGAGCCGGCACTCTGGATTGGCCAGGCATCCTCGACGCCGCGCAAGAGGTCGGTGTCGAATGGTACATCATCGAACACGACCTGCCCGCCGACGCCGCGGGCGTGATCGCCGAGGGCGCGGATTTCCTGCGCGAGGAACTGCCCGCCCACGCGGCCTCCAACTGATCCCCTGATCGCGGTCCCGCCACCGGGCGGGACCTGCACCCCGACACGACAATGCCGGCTTCGGCCGTCCCGCGCTTTTCGGGACGGTGCACGGAGGAGGTGCGCCGGCAACCAAGGGAGGACATCATGGACAGGTCAACGATCACGCGCCGCCAGCTTGCCTTGGGCACACTGGCCGGCGTCGCGGTGGCACGGGCAGGTGCCACAAGAGCACAGTCGCCCGAGGGGCCCTCCGGCAACCGTGTCAGGCACTCCGTCGCCCGGTGGACATTCGGGGACATGCCACTGCCCGAGCTGTGCAATCTGGCCAGCGACATCGGCATGCAGGCCATCGACCTCGTGGGACCGGAGGACTGGCACGTACTCCGGAACGCCGGGCTCGACAGCTCCATGTGCAACAGCGCCGAACCCAATCTCACCGACGGCTTTGCCGATCCGCAATTTCATGATGCCCTCGTGCAGAGCTACGAACGCCACATCGACCTTGTGGCAGAGGCAGGCTACCGCAACCTGATCCTGTTCAGCGGCAACGGCCGCGGCATCGATCCCGGCAAGGGTCTCGTCAACGCGGAGGCGGGCATCAAGCGCATTCTCCGGCGGGCCGAACAGCGCGGCGTCGTGCTGCAGATGGAGCTGCTGAACTCCAAGGTCGATCACCCCGGCTACATGGCGGACAACTCGCCCTGGGGTGTCGAGCTGTGCAACCGCCTCGGCTCCGAGAATTTCCGCCTGCTCTACGACATCTATCACATGCAGATCATGGAGGGCGACGTGATCCGTACGATCCGGGATCATGGCGACTGCTTCGGCCACTATCACACCGCCGGCGTTCCCGGCCGCCACGAGATCGGCGAGGACCAGGAGCTGCGCTATCCCGCCATCGTGCGCGCGATCCAGGAGACCGGCTTCGACGGCTACCTCGCGCAGGAATTCATTCCCAGTGCAGCAGACATGCAGACAGCCGGCGACGCGCTTCGCGACGCGGTGGAGATCTGCACCGTCTGAGACATCCAGCTTTGTGCCAGAGGAGGAGACAACAATGGCTGACGAAATGCACTACGACGCGATCGTCGTGGGGTCCGGCATCAGTGGTGGCTGGGCCGCCAAGGAACTGACCGAGAAGGGGCTCAAGGTGCTGCTGCTCGAACGCGGCCGCAACATCGAGCACATCACCGACTATACCAACGCCCAGAAAGAGGCCTGGGACTACCCTCACCGCGGTGAAGCCACCCGCGAGATGGTCGAGAAGCACCCGACCCTCAGCCGCGACTACCCGCTCAACGAGCCGACCAACGGCATGTGGGCCGACGAGCAGAAGAACCCCTACACCGAGGAAAAGCGCTTCGACTGGTTCCGCGGCTACCACGTGGGCGGGCGTTCCCTGCTCTGGGGACGGCACAGCTATCGCTGGAACCCGAAGGATTTCGAGGCAAACGCCGAAGAGGGCATCGCCGTCGACTGGCCGATCCGCTACGACGACCTTGCCCCATGGTACGACTACGTCGAGGGCCATGCCGGCATCTCGGGCAACCGGGACGGGCTCGACGTGCTGCCCGACGGCAACTTCCAGCCCCCGATCCCGCTGAACATCGTGGAAAAGACGGTCTCCGAGCGGCTCGCCAGCGAGTTCGAGGGCACGCGCCATCTCATCAATGCGCGGATGTCCAACATGACCGAGGCCAAGCCGGACGAGGGCCGCAGCGCCTGCCAGTATCGCGACAAGTGCTGGCTCGGCTGCCCCTACGGCGCCTATTTCTCGACCCAGTCCTCGACACTGCCCGCCGCCATGGCCACCGGTAACCTCACCCTGCGCCCGCATTCGATCGTGCGGCAGGTCATGTACGACCGCGACAACAAGCGCGCCACCGGCGTCGAGGTCATCGATGCCGAGACCAACCAGACCTATGAATACACCGCCGACGTGATCTTCCTGAACGCGTCGACCTTCAATTCGACCTGGATTCTCATGAACTCCGCCACCGATGTCTGGGAGGGCGGTCTCGGGTCGTCCTCGGGCGAGCTTGGCCACAACGTGATGGACCACCACTTCCGCACCGGCGCCACCGCCACCATCGAGGGCTTCGAGGACAAGTACTATTTTGGCCGCCGTCCCACGGGCTACTACATGCCCCGCTACCGCAATTGGGGCGCCGACACGCGCGACTACGTCCGCGGCTTCGGCTATCAGGGCTCGGCCAGCCGCGATGGCTGGGATCGATCCGTCGCCGAACTCGGCACCGGGGAAGGCCTGAAAGAGGCCCTCTCCAAGCCCGGCCAATGGAGCATGATGATGCTCGCCTTCGGCGAGATGCTTCCCGCCCACGAGAACCACATCGCACTCGATCCCCACGTCACCGACGCCTGGGGGCTACCGGTCCTGAAGTTCTCGGTCGAGATCGGCGAGAATGAAGAGATGATGCGCAAGGACATGCGCGCCGACGCGGTCGAGATGCTTTCGGCTGCGGGCGGCTCCGATGTCCAAGGCTTCGACTGGGGCTATGCGCCCGGCATGGGCATCCACGAAATGGGCACCGCGCGCATGGGGCGCGACCCAGAAACCAGCGTGCTGAACGCCCACAACCAGGTCTGGGACGCGCCGAACGTCTTCGTCACCGACGGCGCCTGCATGACGTCGTCCTCCTGCGTGAATCCTTCGCTCACATACATGGCGCTGACCGCGCGGGCCGCCGATTACGCCGTGTCGGAACTGAAGAAAGGAAACCTCTGATGAACCGCAGACAGCTTCTCCAGATGATCGCGGCGGCAACGGGGACCGCTTTCATCGCCGGCACCGTTCGCGCCTACGAGCCCACCGAAACCGGCAAGAACCTCTTCACCGCCGAAGATGGCGCCCTGCTGAACGAGCTTGGCGAGACGATCCTTCCCGCGACGGACACGCCCGGCGCAAAGGATGCCGACGTCGGCCCGTTCATCACGCAGTACGTGTCCGACTGCTACGATGACGACCAGCAGGCGCTGTTCCGCGAGGGCCTGAAGGACCTGCGCGAACGCACCCAGATGGTCTACGGCACCGATTTCGCGAACCTCACCGACAGCCAGCGCCGCGCCTTCGTCGATGACCTCGACCAGGCCGCCAAGATCGTCGCGGCTTCGGCTGGTGAAGAGGCGGGGCCCGGCGATCTGCACTGGTTCACCATGATGAAGCAGCTCGTCATCTTCGCCTTCTTCACCTCCGAAGTCGGCGGCACCGAGGTGCTTCGCTACGTTCAGGTGCCGGGCCGCTTCGATGGCGACGTCGACTACAACGGCGAGCCCGCCTGGGCGACCTGAACCGACCGGGCGCTGGACCACCGGCGCCCCCTGCTTGAAAATGGGAGGAGACAGACCATGAGACGGACGATGACCATTCTGGCCACGCTGGCGCTTGCCACGCCCGCCGCAGCCCAGGAAATGACCGACGCCCAGCGATCGCAGGTGACCGAACTGGACGGCCCTGTGCCCGCCAGGATCGAGGCCCCTGCCGCGGGCGTACCCTCGGATGCCACCGTGCTCTTCGGTGGCGAGAATCTCGACGCATGGGAAAGCGTCGAAGGCGGGCCCGCGGAATGGACCGTCGAGGACGGGATCATGCGTGTGAACCGCGGCAGCGGCGCGATCCGGACCACGCAGGATTTCTGCGATGTACAGCTCCACATCGAATGGCGCGCTCCTTCCGAGACCGAGGGTTACGACGGGCAGGATCGCGGGAACTCGGGCGTCTTCCTGCAGGAGCGCTACGAGGTGCAGGTGCTCGACAGCTACGACAACCCGACCTACGCCAACGGCCAGGCCGCCTCTATCTACAAGCAGCACATCCCGCTCGTGAACGCCTCGCGCCCGCCGGGCGAATGGCAGAGCTACGACATCATCTACACCGCGCCCGAGTTCGGCTCGGACGACCGCGTGCGCGAACCGGCTCACGTCACGGTCCTTCACAACGGCGTCGTCGTCCAGAACCACGTCGAAATCCAGGGCAAGACCGTCTGGATCGGCGCCCCGAGCTACGACGAGGCGCACGGTTGCGCGCCGATCATGCTTCAGGATCACGACGCGGACGTGGCCTATCGCAACATCTGGGTACGCGACCTGTCCTGATCCGCAGGGGCACCTACGCGCCTTGTCGACGGAACGAACAGGATTGCGGAACCTAGACCGCCCGCCGATGCTTGTCATCGGCGGGCGTCTTTCTGCCCGGCGATTTCGGAGGGAAACTGATCGAATGTTCAAAGAGATGTTCCGTGCCGCCGAGGTCTGGCAGAAAACGGCCCTCACCGGCACGCAGATGATGGTCGCCACGGGAACAGTCATGCAGATCCGCATGATGCAGATGGCGATGGGAACCATGAGACCCGATGAAGCCAGCCGCATGATGCTCGAAAAACCTGCGGCGTTCGCAAGGGCGGTCGAAAAGTCCTCAATGGCGCTGATGCGCAACCAGGGCCTTGCTGCCGCGACGCTTGCAGGCATGCGCCCGATCGGGACCACCGCCCGCGCCAACGCCCGGCGCTTGTCGCGGAAAAACTAGTGAGGTCATCTGGCAGGACCGGAAACGCAAACCGGCGGCCCGAAGGCCACCGGTCGATTGACTACCTGGAGGCAGTCTTGCCGGTCAGGCGGTCAACTCTCGCGCCGTGATGGTGTAGACGAAGTTCTGCGGGTCGAGTTCGTCGAGCTCCTGCCCACCGACCTCGGCCATCGGGTACATCAGGAACGGGATCTGCTCGCGTTCCATACCCTGTAGCGACACGTCGTGAGCAAAGTTGTAGCCGATCCAGTTGCCTTCCCAAGCACCGAACAGCCCTTCGCGCACCGCCTGAACCTCCGGATCGCCAAGCTGCAGCGTCTTCGGCGGCTCTTCGAGCACGACCTTGCGCACGTCGGCCGGATCGACCGGGATCCAGCCATGATCATCGAGGTAGACCTCGGCACGGCAATGCTGCGCCTTTGTGACGTCCGAAGACCCTGCCCCAAGGCTCTTGTAGCCAAACTCCGAAGGCGCCACCCGCAAGCCGTAGACGTCACGCGCCGGCAGTCCGGCGGCCCGGGCAAGCCCGACGTAGAGCGCATTGAGATCCGCGCACTTGCCGGTCAGGTCGCCCATCTGCAGCATCGAGGCGATATCGCCGAGACCGCAGCCGCGCGTCTCGGGGTTGCGCTCGGTGCTTTCCACAACCCAGTCGTAGATGAGCCGCGCCTTTTCGGTGTCGTCCTCGACATCGCCGACGATGCTCTGCGCGGTCTCCTGGACGATCCCGTCCAGCGGCAGAAGTTCGGTCGCCGAGGTGAAGCGCGCCCGCTCCTCCTCCGTCAGCGGCTCGACGTTGCCCGTTGCACTGAAATCGGTCGAGCGGTCCTGCGCGGCAGCGGTCGAGACCACCTCCAGAACGGCGTCCCCCTCACCCTCGGGCCAGACCGCGTGGACGTAGCGGGCGCCAGAGGCCTCGTCGGTGCGCAGCGTGACCTCTTCGGCGTCCGTCTCCCAGCTGGTTTCGCCGGCGCGCATCCAGTCCCCTGCAGTGACAGCGGGCACCGGAACCCAGACCTCGACCGTCTTGCCGTTGCGCGGAACCGCGACTCGCGTCGTCAGTTCGAACCGGCGCCAGCCGCTCGGCTGAGGCGCGAATGCAGCAAGGGCAAGGCGCGGCGCGGCGGCAAGAGCCGTGGCAGCCACGCCGAGTTTCAGTGCGGTGCGTCGGGTGAAGGTCATGGAATTCCTCGTTCGTGCGGGGATCGCCAGGACCATCGACGGCCCAACGCCCCTACGTCGGTCGCTTGAAAAACTGCGGCCCTTCCTACACCCGCGGCCCGATGCTGCGACAGGGCAAAAGCGCAGAAACCGGTCCGGAGATAACACTCCAATGTAATTTGAATTGCAATCAAATTTAAATCAGGTATCTCGCCCCGATGCCCCAGCCACCCTCCCCCCGCGCCCGTTTCGGGATTCGCTTCGCACTCCTGGCCCGCCGATGGCGCCGCGCGCTCGACGCGCGACTGGCCGAGGCCGGGCTGACCGACGCCACCTGGGTGCCTCTTGTGCACCTTGACGAAACCGGCGGCGGTCTCAGCCAGAAGGATCTCGCCGCGTTGGTCGGTGTCGACGGATCGAGCCTCGTACGCGTGATCGACATCCTCGCGCGCCAGGACCTTGTCGAACGCCGCCCCGACCCCGCGGACGGTCGCACGCGACGCATTCACCTGACCCGGGACGGTCAGGCCCGCGTTGCGCAGATCCGAGATGAGCTCACCCGCGCCGAGGCCGTGCTCTTGGCCGACCTGAGCGACAACGAGATCGGCCAGATCCTGGAACGCTTCGAGCGGATCGAGCAGCGGCTCGACGACCTCAACGCAAGAGAAGACCTGCAAACGTGACCATGACCTCCGAGCCCAACAACGCCCCCTCGCTGAACGGCACCGGCCGCATCGACGTCGCACGCCACCTTATCCACCCTCGAAATCTGCGGGACAGCCTCGCGCTCTCGCGTCAGCCCTATCTTCGCAGCTCACTGGTTGCTGGCTTTCAGGCCGGTCTAACCGTCGCGATCGCCTTGCCCGTCGTCACGCTGTCACCGCGTGCCGACCTGATCGGCTTCGCTGCGCTCGGTGCGCTTCCCGCCCTCTTCGGCCGCTTCCAGCCACGCGGAGGGCGCAGCCTGGTGGTGGTGATGGCGGTGCTTTTGCAGACCCTGGTCGTCTTGGGGATGTCGATGGCAAGCCTTTACGGTGCGCCACCTTCGCTCCAGATCCTGCTGATCTCTCTCGTGTGCGGAGCGATCTATTTTGTCACCGTCACGGGGCGGTTCGGCCCGCCAGGTGGCGTATTGTTCGTCTTCGCCTGCGGCGCGGCACTGTCACCCGTCGCTTCCGGGGCCGAGGTCCTTGCCCGGGTGGCGGCCACGGGCATCGTGGGGCTGCTCGCCGTTGTCATCTGCATCGTGACCGAACGCCTCAGGCATCTGCCCGGCGGCGCCGAATACCCGACCGAACAACGCCGACCTGTGGGACATCGCGTGATCGCCGCGCTGCGCATCGTGGTCGCCGCCGCGGTGACGCTAGTTGTCGCGCATGCGCTCGGGGCAGACCACCCGGTCTGGGCGGCCATGGGCGCCATGGTCGTGCTGCAGGGCCCGCAGCTGCACACGAACATGCATCGCGCGCTTCAACGGATGGCCGGCGGGCTGGTCGGCTCTGCCTTCGCCTGGCTGATCCTCGTGCAGGAGCCCTCGCTCTGGGCGACCATCGGCACGCTCATCGCCCTGCAACTCGCGACTGAACTGGTGATCGGGTCCAACTATGCCCTCGGCCAGCTCTTCGTGACACCGACGGCCCTGCTCATGAGCTATATCGCGCTGCCCGGGGCCTCCGGTGCGCAAATGGCACCCGAGCGCGTCCTCGACACGATGCTGGGTGCCTGCGTCGGCATCGTTGTGGCGGTTCTGCTGTCGAGCGTAGAGGACCGTCATCATCTCGTCGCCCAAAGCGACAAGGCGCGCGGAGCCTGAACCTTGTTCCGGACGAACCCTTTGCCTCGGCCCGCACGTGGTCTACGACTTTGCTCAAAGGCCCCGAGGAAAAAGGCACGTCATGACAGAGCGGCACCCCGATCTATCCGACATCTTCGCCGCGCGGCAGGCCATTCGCGGCGTTGCCGTGGAAACACCGGTCATCCGGTCGGCGCTTTCGACGCCGCAGGCGCCCCTCTGGCTTAAGCTCGAAATGCTCCAGCCCAGCGGCGCCTTCAAGCTGCGCGGCGCCGCAAATGCGCTGGCGCAACTGACCGAGGCAGAGCAGCAGCGCGGCGTGGTCTGTTGTTCCACAGGCAATCACGGCAC
This sequence comes from Allosediminivita pacifica, assembly GCF_003054175.1. Taxonomy (GTDB): domain Bacteria; phylum Pseudomonadota; class Alphaproteobacteria; order Rhodobacterales; family Rhodobacteraceae; genus Allosediminivita; species Allosediminivita pacifica. Next base: position 8,009 of record NZ_QBKN01000012.1, on the reverse strand, counting down.
AGCCGTGGCCTATGCCGCCGCCCGCATGGGCATCCCCGCCACCGTCTGCCTGTCCGAGCTGGTCCCCGATGTGAAGGTCCGCGCGATCGAGGCGCAGGGCGCGACCGTGCACCGTGAGGGCAGGTCGCAGGACGACGCCCAGCGCGCCGCCGACAAGATGGTCGAGGAAGACGGTCGCACCGACATTCCCCCCTTCGATCACCCGGACGTCATCGCGGGTCAGGGCACCATTGGGCTCGAGCTTCTGCAAGAGTTGCCGAACCTCGAAACTCTGCTGATCCCCCTGTCGGGCGGCGGGCTCGCCGCTGGCATCGCCGTGGCGGCCAAGACCATCAAGCCATCCATCCGGCTCGTCGGCATCAGCATGGACCGCGGCGCCGCCATGGCTGAAAGCCTCAAGGCCGGCCACCCGGTCGAGGTGACCGAGGTCGCCTCCCTCGCCGACAGCCTCGGCGGCGGCATAGGCCTGAAGAACCGCCACACCTTTGCCCTCTGCCGCGACCTCCTCGACGAGGTCGTCCTGCTGACCGAACAGGAGATCTACCGCGGCCTCGCGGCGCTCTACCGCGAGGATCGGGTCGTGGCCGAGGGGGCCTGCGCCGTGGGCCACGCGGCGATCATCGCCGGCAAGGTCACGCTCACCGGCCCCACCGCCACGATCATCACGGGACGCAACGTGGATATGGATCAGTTCACGCGCGTTGTGACGGGACAGCCTGTGAAACTGGGCGATGTGACCCTGGAAGGAGCCTGAGAGATGGACGACATCCTGATCGTGAACGAAACCGACCTGCGCCTGCAGGTGGCGCTCGACCATGACGCCGTGAACGTGGTCGAGGCCGCCTTCGACGCGCTCGCCGGGGCCGGCGTGGTCATGCCGCCGGTCATGTCGATGGACTTCGCCGACGCCAACGGCGAGGTCGACGTGAAAACCGCCTACCTGCCCGGCGTCGACAGCTTTGCCATCAAGGTCAGCCCCGGCTTCTTCGACAATCCTCAACTCGGCCTGCCCAGCCTCAACGGCCTCATGGTGGTCCTCTCGGCCAAGACCGGTCTGGTGGAGGCGGTGCTGCTCGACAACGGGTATCTGACCAACGTGCGCACCGCCGCCGCGGGCGCGGTGGCCGCGCGCCACCTTGCGCCCCCTGCCGTCCAGACGGCTGGCGTCATCGGGTCCGGGATGCAGGGCCGGATGCAGATGATCGCCGCACACCTCGAACGCCCCTACAGCCGCGCTCTTGTCTGGTCGCCCACACACGAGAACGCGCAGGCCTGCGCCGAGGACATCGCCCAGGCCACCGGCGCCGAGGTCCTTGTCGCCACCTGCCCCGAGGAAGTGGTCAGCGAAAGCCAGCTGGTTGTCACCACCACCCCATCGAGGGATCCCATCGTGCAGGCCGACTGGCTGCACTCCAACCTGCACATCACCGCCATGGGCTCGGACCAGGAGGGCAAGACCGAGATCGCGCCCGACGCGATCGCCGCCGCCGACCTCTATGCCTGCGACCGCGTCGCCCAGTGCGAGATCATGGGCGAGCTTCGCGGCGCGCGCGCGGCGGGCCACCTGCGCGATGTGACGCCCCCCGAGCTGGGCCAGATCATCAGGGGCATGGCCACCGGCCGCACCGCCGACGCGCAGACCACGATCTGCGATCTCACCGGCACCGGCGTGCAGGACACGGCGATTGCCCGCCTCGCCCTCACCCGCCTGCGTGAACAGGGCCCCGGCACGCCCTTCCCGAGGTAGCGAGGCCCATGGCGACCACTCCGCGTCTCGACAGCTACGACATTGCCATCCTGCGAGAGCTTCAGCGCAACGGCCGCATGACCAAGGTCGCGCTGGCCGAGGCGGTCAACCTTTCGCCCAGCCCCTGCTGGGAACGTCTCAAGAAGCTGGAGAGCGCGGGCTTCATCACTGGCTACCGGGCGCAGGTGGACATCCGCAAGATCGCCCCCGTGACCGAGGTGCTGGTCGAGGTCGTCCTTGACGGCCACCGCGCCGCCGATTTCCGCACCTTTGAAGAGGCCATGAAGGCCGAACCCTGCGTGCAGGGCTGCTGGGCGCTCGGCGGCGGCGTGGACTACATCCTGCACCTCAGCGTGTCCGACGTCGATGCCTACCAGCGTCTGATGGATTCCCTGCTCGACGCGGACATCGGCATCGGGCGCTATTTTGGCTATATCGTCACCCGCACGGTCAAGGCCGAGGCGCCCCCGGTGCCCGATCCCTGACGCCTCGGCGGTCTGGCAGAAAAAGTCTCTGCCCGGGCCGTCCTGCGCAGAGAGATCCTCTGCCCTCCGCGCGAACTTCGGCAGGAAACTCCTCCCGCAAGCCTCTAGGTAGGCCGCATAGAGTTCATTCAGCCGTGAAAGGGCAGACCATGCTTCATGATCGCATCGAGTCGGGCGTCGGCGTCGACGACCCCAAGCTCGTCCGCAGCTTCTCCTACATCGGCGGCAAGTGGGTCGGCGCCAGCGATGGCGCCACCATCACCGTCACCAACCCCGCCGACGGCAGCACCGTGGGCGAGATCGCCAAGCTTTCGGCCGCCGAAAGCACGGAGGCCGTGGATGCCGCGCAAGAGGCCTACGCCAGCTGGTCCACCAGCTTGCCGCAGGACCGCGGTGCGCTGCTGCGCCGCTGGTACGAGCTGATGGTCCAGAACGCCGAGGACCTCGCCCGCATCATGGTGGCCGAGCAGGGCAAACCCATCTCCGAGGCGCGCGGCGAAATCGCCTATGCCGCCAGCTTCGTCGAGTACTACGCCGAAGAAGCCAAGCGCCCCGACGTCGAAGGCGTCACCAGCCACCTCCCCGATGCCGAGGTCGAGCTCTGGATGGAGCCGGTGGGCGTCGCCGCCCTCGTGACCCCCTGGAACTTCCCCTCGGCCATGCTGACCCGCAAGGCCGCCGCGGCGCTCGCCGCCGGCTGCACCGTGGTCGCGCACCCCTCGGCCGAGACGCCCTTCTCGGCCACCGCGCTGGCCGAACTCGCCGAACGCGCCGGTTTCCCGGCGGGCGTCTTCAACCTCGTCACCGGTGACGCGCCGACCGTCGTGGCCCTCTGGACCGCCGACAGCCGCGTCCGCGCCCTGTCCTTCACCGGCTCCACCGAGGTCGGTCGCCTGCTTTACCGCCAGAGCGCCGACACCGTGAAGAAGCTGGTCATGGAACTGGGCGGCCACGCCCCGGTCATCGTCTTCGCCGACGCCGACCTCGACAAGGCCGTGGTCGAGACCATGAAGGCCAAGTTCGCCACCTCCGGTCAGGACTGCCTTGGCGCCAACCGCATCTACGTCGAACGCCCCGTCTACGACGAGTTCTGCCGCCGCTTCACCGAGGCCGCCAAGGCGCTCAGCGTCGGACGCGGCATGGACGACCCGGACATCGGGCCGCTCATGAACGAAAAGGCCGTGGCCAAGCAGGAATCGCATGTCTCCGACGCGCTCTCCAAGGGCGCCAAGCTCGCCTGCGGCGGAAAGCGCCACGAGCTCGGGCCGCTCTTCTACGAGCCCACGGTCCTCACCGACGTCCCCCACGACGCCGCCATCCTGAAGGAAGAGACCTTCGGTCCCGTCGCCCCGATCACCCCCTTCGACAGCGAAGAGGAAATCGTGAAGCGGGCGAACGACACCGAATACGGTCTCGTCGCCTACGTGCACGCGCTCGACCCGCGCCGTATCTACCGCCTCAGCCGCTCCCTCCAGTTCGGCATGGTGGCGGTGAACCGCACCAAGGTAACCGGCGCGCCGATCCCCTTCGGCGGCACCAAGCAGTCGGGCCTCGGCCGCGAAGGTGCCCGCATGGGCATGCAGGAATTCATGGACGTCAAATACGTCTGCCGCGACTGGGGCTGATCCCGGAAAGGAGGCTCGAATGAACGTCCTCTTCGTCCTCGCCCACCCCGAGCGCGCCTCCTTCAACGGCGCGCTCGTCGATACCGGCACAGCGGCCATGCGCGCCGCGGGCCACAGCGTGGAGATCTCCGATCTCTACGGCGAAGGCTTCGACCCGGTCGAGAAAGCGCAGAACTATGCCCCGCGCGCGCAGGAAGGGACCTTTGCGCCCCTCGCCGAACAACGCCACGCCTACAAGCAGGGCACGCTTTGCCCTGAGGTACGGCGTGAAATCGACCGGCTCGAACGCGCCGATCTCGTGGTCTTCCAGTTTCCCGTGTGGTGGCATGCCATGCCCGCCATGCTGAAGGGCTGGTTCGACCGGGTCTTCGTGTCGGGAGGCCTCTACACGAGCCGTATGCGCTATGACGAAGGCTACTTCCGGGGCCGCCGGGCGATCTGCTCGGTCACCTCGGGCGCGCCGGCCGAGACATTCGTGCCCGGCGGGCGCGGCGGCGGGCTCGACCAGATCCTCTGGTCGACGCAGTTCTCGCTGCACTACATGGGCTTTTCGGTCCTGCCCCCGCACGCCACCTTCGGCGTTCAGGGACACGGCTATGCCTATGCCGACGACGATGCCTTCGCCGATCACATGGAAAAGGCGAAGAATGCCTTCGCCGAACGACTGACACACCTTGACGACGATACGCCCCTCCGCTTCCCCGGATGGGCCGACTGGGACGACACTGGCCGTCCCCTCCGCGCCGTGAACAGCTGAAAAAACCGACAAGAAGAAAGGCACGCCGATGCTGACCAACGACAAGCTTTCCGAGTGGGACCGGGAGAACTTCTTCCACCCCTCGACCCATCTCGCCCAGTTCGCCCGCGGCGAGATTCCTAACCGCATCATCACCGGCGGCTCGGGCTGTCACATCGAGGACCGTGACGGCACCCGCCTGCTCGACGGCTTCGCGGGCCTCTACTGCGTGAACGTCGGCTACGGCCGCCCCGAGATCGCCGAGGCCATCGCCGAACAGGCGAAGGAATTGGCCTACTACCACGCCTACGTCGGCCACGGCACCGAGGCCTCCATCACGCTGTCCAAGATGATCCTCGACCGCGCGCCCAAGGGCATGTCCAAGGTCTACTTCGGCCTCGGCGGCTCGGACGCGAACGAAACCAACGTCAAGCTGGTCTGGTACTACAACAACATCCGCGGCCTGCCGAAGAAGAAGAAGATCATCTCGCGCTGGCGCGGCTATCACGGGTCGGGCCTCGTGACCGGCTCGCTGACGGGTCTCGAGCTGTTCCACAAGAAGTTCGACCTCCCGTTGACCCAGGTGGTCCACACAGAGGCGCCATACTACTATCGCCGCGACGACCTCTCCATGAGCGAGGAGCAGTTCGTGCAGCACTGTGCGGACGAGCTTGAGGCGCTGATCCAGCGCGAAGGTCCCGACACCGTCGCCGCCTTCATCGGCGAGCCGGCGCTTGGCACCGGAGGCCTCGTGCCGCCGCCGGCCGGCTACTGGAAGGCGATCCAGGAGGTGCTGGACCGTCACGACATCCTGCTGATCGCGGACGAGGTCGTCACCGGCTTCGGCCGCCTCGGCACCATGTTCGGCTCGGACCATTACGGCATCAAGCCCGACCTCATCACCATCGCCAAGGGTCTGACCTCGGCCTATGCGCCGCTTTCGGGCAGCATTGTCGGCGACAAGATGTGGAAGGTGCTCGAACAGGGCACTGACGAGAACGGCGCCATCGGCCATGGCTGGACGTACTCGGCCCACCCGATCGGTGCGGCGGCAGGCATCGCCAACCTTAAGCTCATCGACGATCTGAGCCTAATCCAGAATGCGGGCGACGTAGGCGCGCACTTCAAGGCGGCGCTCCAGGCAGAGCTTGGAGATCACCCCAACGTGGGCGAGATCCGCGGCGAGGGTCTGCTCTGCGCGGTTGAGTTCGTGTCGGACCGCGACAGCCGCACCTATTTCGACCCCGGCGACAAGATCGCCTACCAGGTCAACGCTGCACTCCTTTCGCGCGGCGTCATCTCGCGTGCCATGCCCCAGGGCGAGATCCTGGGCTTCGCCCCGCCCTTCTGCCTCACCCGCGCCGAGGCCGACGAAATCGCCGGAAAACTCGGCGAATCGGTCCGCGAAGTACTCGGCTGACAACTGGCAATTCAGGGGCCGCCCTCCCGGGCGGCCGCTTTCGATCCGAACGAAGCCCGCTCAAGACCCGCGCGCCCGCGGCAGGCGCCAGCCGTAGCGCACGCTGGCCAGCCTGATCGCGAAAGCCAGCAACATCGACAGGGCGACGGCGAGGCCTTCCGCGATCTCGGCAGCCCTGAGGCCGGCGTACGCGGCCGAGCCACAGAGGGCGGCCAGCGCGTAGACCTCCTCGTGCAGGACTCGCGGCACCTCAGCGGCCATCATGTCGCGCAGCATGCCACCACCCACCGCGCTCATCACCCCAAGCAATACCGCACCCGGCGCGTCCAGTCCGAAGGCGAGCGCCTTGTCGCAGCCCGCGACGGCAAAGACGCCGAGTCCTACGGCATCCAGCACCATGACCGGTCGCCACTGGCGGTCGATAAACGGCGCGAAAAAGAAGGCCCCGAGCCCTGCGGCCGCTGCCACAGCCATGGGCCAGAGGGTACTCAGCACCTCCGGTGGCGCCTCGCGCAGGAGCAGGTCCCGTAACAGGCCACCGGCAACCCCGGCGGCCACCGCAAGAACGATGATCCCGAAAAGATCCAGCCGACGGCGAATCGCGACCATTGCACCGCTCAGACCGAAAGCGAAGGTCCCGACGACGTTAAGCATTTCCAGTGACGCGGCGGCGGTCATGGCAGTCCTTTCTTTCTCAGGAGGATCCTAGCAGCGCTTCCTCGCGCTCCAAGGCGAAAGACATGCGATACGAACCGGGACGACAGTCATCGATATGCTCTGCGAACCGGAAAATCCGACACTCAGAACGGTTTGTTAATGCAGCGACCGTATCCCTTGGCCCCGGTCGGGAGACAGAAGAGCTCCCTGTCAGCCAAATTCGCCAAGACTGCGAGGGTGAAGGGTCAAACATGTCAGATGTCCATTTCCATGCTCTCGGGCCGGCGCGCGCCCGCACGGGAGAAGATCCTCTCGTCCCGTTCCTGCGGGGCGCCAGGGGCGGACAGGTCACGATCTCGGCGCGAGATGTTCACCGCATCGATGCCCATCGCCTCCAGGTGATGCTCGTCGCCGAAAATCAATGGGTCGCCGAAGGCGTCCCCTTCCAGGTCACCGAGATGTCGGACTCCTTCCGCGCCGGGCTGGAACGCCTCGGCTTGCACGCCGACCATTTCGAGAAGGAGCCCGTGCAATGAGCACCAAGATTCTGGCCATCGACGATTCCCGGACCATCCGGAACCTACTGCGCGTCTCTCTCGAAGGGGCGGGATTCGAGTTTCACGCCGCCTGCGACGGTGTCGAGGGGGTCGAGATGTTCCCCGACGTCGAACCCGATGTCGTGATCACCGACATCAACATGCCGAACATGGACGGCTACGGCGTGATCGAGACGCTGCGCAGCGGACCGCAGCGCACCACGGTGCCAATCATCGTTCTCACCACCGAAAGCTCGGATGACCTCAAGGCGCGTGCACGGGACGCCGGCGCCACCGGATGGATCGTCAAACCTTTCGACGACACTTCGCTGATTTCCGTTCTGAAGCGACCGACGGGGCACGTGAGCTGATGTCGATGAACTCCATTCGGGACACCTTCTTCGAAGAATGCGAAGAGCTCCTCGAGTCGCTTGTCGAGGGACTTTCGGCGATGGAGACCAACGCCGAGGACATGGATGTCGTGAACGCCGTCTTTCGGGCGGTGCACTCGATCAAAGGCGGGGCTGGCGCCTTCGGGCTCGACCGGCTCGTGAACTTTGCCCATACCTTCGAAACGGTGATGGACAAGGTTCGATCGCACGAGCTTGCCGTTGACGAGAAGCTGATGAAACTCTTCCATAGGTCGGGCGATCAGCTTTCTGATCTGGTCGAAGCCGAGCGCGACGGTCGCGACGTCAACGACGAGGTGGCTTTGATGCTGTAACCGCCCCCCGACGGCATCGCTGTGCCAAGGTGGGATCGCAACAATCCTTAATGGGAGGCGGTCATGTCAAAGATTACCA
>NZ_QBKN01000011.1 GCF_003054175.1 Allosediminivita pacifica | reverse complement strand
TTGGTTTTGTAGCTCGGCGGGAGAGGTCTGCTCATGCCGCCCCAGCTACCACGCTGGATTCACGAGATGAATCCTACATACGCCTTTGCGCAACAAAGCCCTGACCATCCAGAATTAAAAATGAGCTAGGAAGTATTTCAAAGCTAATTGTCTTATTTCTCGACTCATACTCTAGATTGCAAATTTGCTGTGCTGATAAGATAACGGATGTCGGGATAGTTCCATGCCCAGAGTCAATATACTTGGCGATCTCTGTAGCTCTTTTTTTATCCAACAGACGTTGAAAACCTGCTTCAGGGTCGCTATCCCGGGTCGTCACGAATGTGCATTCTCCAAGAGTATCGCTAGGCATCGCAAGCTGGTAGAAGCGGTGTTCTCCCTGAGTGAGCAATACTGCTGAGTAGCTTTCTCTCGCCATTTGGCCCCCATACCGTCGCCACTAAGTGCGAAGTCACTTTGACGAGACTTTTCGCTGACCGCAAGACATCGCGCTGCTCCGGAACACTACTGTGTCTTTCATTGGCCGGCAGAGGTTGGACGCAGCTTTTCAGATGTCTTCTAGGCGGCGTTTGTGGTCTCTGATTACCCCTGATTAGCGAAATTTTCCGAGGTGGGGGAGTTCAAGTAACACCTGAACGTGTATCTCGTTGGCCGTAGTATACGATGTCAAGTGGGCAAGAAGGATTGTGTTGAACCACGCTGGAAATTCATAGGACTCGACACAGAGGTCGGTTGTGGACCGAAATCGCTAATATGCAATCCTTGTGCATTGGGTGTTGGTCGGCGGGGACAACTAGCTTCGCCCCCCAAAAAAACGCGCCGGGCAAACACCCGGCGCGCTCCATCTCTCAAACCCTGAGGCTTACTGCCAGGACTGGACCAGCTCGTCGTAGGAGACGGTCTGGGGTTCCTCGTCCTCGTTCTCGAGTGCCGGCTTCGGCGCGCCGGGCTGTTCGAGCCAGTACTCGGGGTCGCGTTCCTCGTTCAGGACCGGGCCGAGATCGCCCTGAACGCCGGCGCGCTCAAGCCGGGACATGACGCTTTCCATGTCGGCGCAGAGCTGGTCGAGCGCCTCCTTGGAGGTCTTGGCGCCGGACATGGCGTCGCCGATGTTCTGCCACCAGAGCTGCGCCAGCTTGGGGTAGTCGGGCACGTTGGTGCCGGTGGGCGACCAGCGCACGCGGTCGGGCGAGCGGTAGAACTCGACCAGGCCGCCGAGCTTGGGCGCGCGGTCGGTGAAGTGGTCGGAGTTGATGGTGCTCTCGCGGATGAAGGTCAGGCCCACGTCGGACTTCTTCACGTCCACGGTCTTGGAGGTGACGAACTGCGCATAGAGCCAGGCGGCCTTGGCGCGGTCGGTGGGCGTGCTGTCGAGGATCGTCCACGAGCCCACGTCCTGGTAGCCGACCTTCATGCCCTCTTCCCAGTAGACGCCGTGCGGGCTGGGGGCGAGGCGCCACTTGGGCGTGCCGTCCTCGTTCATCACCGCGGGGCTGTCCACGAGGGGCGCCACGAAGGTGGTGTAGAGGAACATCTGCTGGGCGATGTTGCCCTGCCCCGGCACGGGACCGGCCTCGGAGAAGGTCATGCCGGCGGCGGCGGGCGGCGAGTAGTTCTGCAGCCACTCGATCGCCTTGTCGACGGCATAGACCGCGGCGGGCGAGTTGGTGGCGCCGCCGCGCGCCATGCAGGCGCCCACGGGCTGGGAGTTCTCGTTGACGCGGATGCCCCATTCGTCGACCGGCAGGCCGTTCGGTTCGCCCGTGTCGCCCATGCCGGCCATGGACATCCAGGCGTCGGTATACCGCCAGCCGAGGCTGGGGTCCTTCTTGCCGTAGTCCATGTTGCCGTAGATGTCCTGGTCGATGCCCATGTGCGACAGGTCACGGCCGGTGAAGAACTCGGCGATGTCCTCGTAGGCCGCCCAGTTGACCGGGACGCCGAGCTCGTAGCCGTATTCCTCCTCGAAGTCGGCCTTGTTCTTGTCGTCGTTGAACCAGTCGTAGCGGAACCAGTAGAGGTTGGCGAACTGCTGGTCGGGCAGCTGGTAGAGGTTGCCGTCGGGCCCGGTGGTGAACTGGGTGCCGATGAAGTCCTCGAGGTCGAGGGTAGGCGAGGTGACGTCGGCGCCCTCGCCTGCCATCCATTCGGTCAGGTTGCGGGCCTGGCCGTAGCGCCAGTGGGTGCCGATCAGGTCGCTGTCGTTGACGAAGGCGTCGTAGACGTTCTGGCCCGATTGCATCTGGACCTGCAGGCGTTCGACCACATCGCCTTCGCCGATGAGGTCGTGGGTGATGTTGATGCCGGTGATCTCGCTGAAGGCGGGGGCGAGGACCTGGGATTCGTATTCATGCGTGGTGATCGTTTCCGAGACCACGTTGATGTCCATGCCCTGCAGCTCCTGCGCGGCATCGATGAACCACTGCATCTCGGCTTCCTGCTCCTCGCGGGTCAGGGTCGAGACGTCGCCGATCTCGGCGTCGAGGAAGGCGCGCGCGGCCTCCATGTCCGCCAGCGCGGGGCCGCCCAGCAGGCCGAGCGCCACGGCGAGCGCCGTTGTCGATCTCAGGGTCGTGTTCATATTGGTTCTCCTCCCATTTTGAACGTTCTTGGTATGCGCGTCACACGAAGCGGAAGATTCCGGCCGCGAGGACGAGACATGCGATGAGCGCGTAGGGCTGCGGCGCGATGCCGAAGCCGAGCCACGCGAGATTGAGGAACGCCGAGGCGAGCAGCGTAATGAAGAGCCGGTCGCCCCGCGTCGTCTCGATCCCGAGCACGCCCCGGCGGGGCGTTTCGGGGAATTTCACGGCGAGCACGGTGAAGATCACCAGCAGCGCGGCGATCACCGCGAAGAAGGCCGCCGTCGGCCAGGTCCATGCCATCCATGCCATGTCAGTGGGTCCTTCCGGTGATTTTCGCGGTGTCATCCCCGGGCTTGACCCGGGGATCTGTTGGCCGGGAGGTCCTCGGGTCGAGCCCGAGGATGACGGGCGTCACGGCTGGCGTTCCGCTTACGGCGTGATCTCCTCCCAGAGGTCGCGCCAGTCCGCGTTGCCCTTCTCGATCAGCGCGATCTTCCAGTCGCGGCGCCAGCGTTTGAGCGCTTTCTCGCGGCGGATGGCTTCCGAGGGTTCCTCGAAGACCTCGAAGTGCACAAGCCGTTCGAGGTTGTAGCGGTCGGTGAAGCCCGGGGTCGCGTGGGTGCGGTGTTCCCACGCCCGCCGCGCGATGTCGCCCGTGACCCCGATGTAGAGCGTCCCCCGTGGCCGGTTTGTCATGATGTAGACGAACAGCGGGGGTGGGTCCTTCTTCATGGCCGGGGCAGTTGCCACCGTCATCCTCGGGCTCGACCCGAGGATCTTTTGGCGGGGAGATCCTCGCATCGAGTGCGAGGACCTCTTGGCCACGGGGCGCTCGTTGCAGGGAGGTCCTCGGGTCGAGCCCGAGGATGACGGTTCTGCGGTCCCGGTCGGCGCGCCCCATGATCACCTCGGAATGGTTAACAAAACCCTCCATCACACCCTCCCCAGGGCGAAGCCCTTGGCGATGTAGTTGCGCACGAAGTAGATCACCAAAGCGCCGGGGATGATCGTCAGCACGCCCGCGGCAGCCAGGACGCCCCAGTCGATGCCCGCCGCACCCACCGTGCGGGTCATGGTGGCGGCGATGGGCTTGGCGTCCACGGAGGTCAGCGTGCGCGACAGCAGCAGTTCGACCCACGAAAACATGAAGCAGAAGAAGGCCGCCACGCCAATGCCGCTCGCGATCAGGGGCATGAAGATCTTCACGAAGAAGCGCCCGAAGCTGTAGCCGTCGATGTAGGCGGTTTCGTCGATCTCGCGCGGGACGCCGCGCATGAAGCCCTCGAGGATCCAGACCGCCAGCGGAACGTTGAAGAGGCAGTGCGCCAGCGCAACGGCGATGTGCGTGTCGAAGAGCCCCACCGAGGAATAGAGCTGGAAGAACGGCAGCGCGAAGACGGCCGGCGGCGCCATGCGGTTGGTCAGCAGCCAGAAGAACAGGTGCTTGTCGCCCACGAAGCTGTAGCGCGAGAAAGCGTAGGCCGCGGGCAGCGCCACGGCGAGCGAGATCGCCGTGTTCATCACCACGTAGATCAGCGAGTTGACGTAGCCCATGTACCACGAGGCATCCGTCAGGATGGTGGCGTAGTTCTCGAAGGTCAGGTTCCGGGGCCAGAGCGAGAAGGTGCCGAGGATCTCGGTATTGGTCTTCAGGCTCATGTTGATGAGCCAGTAGATCGGCAGCATCAGGAAGAGCAGGTAGAGGGCCATGACCACCGCCGATCCGCTGGGGCGGAAGCGGCGCGCGGTGCGGGCCGTGTTGCGGGCGGCGGAGACGTCGCCGGGAATGCCGGCGGCACCCGGGGCCGAGGTGGTGTCGGACATCAGCGGCCCTCCCTTTTGTCGAGGTTGACCATCACGGTGTAGAAGACCCAAGAGATCGCGAGGATCACGAGGAAATACATCAGCGAGAAGGCCGCCGCGGGGCCGAGGTCGAACTGCCCCAGCGCCATCTTCACGAGGTCGATCGACAGGAAGGTAGTGGCGTTGCCGGGCCCGCCGCCGGTGACCACGAAGGGCTCGGTGTAGATCATGAAGCTGTCCATGAAGCGCAGCAGGATCGCGATCATCAGCACGCCCATCATCTTGGGCAGCTCGATGTAGCGGAAGACGGCCCAGCGGCTCGCCTGGTCGATCTTGGCCGCCTGGTAATAGGCGTCGGGGATCGACTGCAGCCCGGCATAGGCCAGCAGCGCCACCAGCGAGGTCCAGTGCCAGACATCCATGACGATGACCGTGGTCCAGGCGGCGAAGAACCCTTGGGTGTAGTTGTAGTCGATGCCGATGGCGTCGAGCGTGTAGCCCAGAAGGCCGATGTCGACGCGGCCGAAGATCTGCCATATGGTGCCCACCACGTTCCACGGGATCAGCAGCGGCAGCGACATCACCACAAGGCAGAACGAGGCCCAGAAGCCCTTTTTCGGCATGTTGAGCGCCACGAAGACGCCAAGCGGCACCTCGATGGCGAGGATGATGGCGGAAAAGACCACCTGACGGCCAAGCGCGTTCCACATGCGCTCGGAGTTCAGCATCTCCTCGAACCACATGATGCCGTTCCAGAAAAAGACGTTCTGGCCGAAGGTGTCCTGCACCGAGTAGTTGACGACGGTCATCAGCGGGATCACCGCCGAGAAGGCCACCAGCACGAGCACCGGCAGCACGAGAAACCATGCCTTCTGGTTGACTGTCTTGTTCATGCGGCCTCCCTCCGCCCCTGCGGGCTGATGCGCCAGTCGTTCTCGTAGAGGTTGATGCCCTCGGGATCGAAGGTGATGCGGTCGGCGCCCGCGGGCACGGGCGTGCCTTCGGGCAGCAGAGCGTTGACCTCCTGCCCCTGCCAGTCGAGCCGCAGGATCTTGTGGCGGCCCACGTCCTCGATCCGGCGGATGGTGACGGGCAGCCCCTCGCCGCCCGCGCTCAGCCGGGTGAACTCGGGGCGCACGCCCAGCTGCACCTTGCCGGTGGTGGCGGCATAAGTCCCGGGCAGCGGCACCACGGTGTCGCCGATGCGGGCCTCGGCGCCCGAAAGCTGCGCGTCGAAGACGTTCATGCCGGGCGAGCCGATGAAGTAGCCGACGAAGGTGTGGGCGGGACGCTCGAACAGCTCTTGCGGGGTGCCGATCTGGACGACGCGGCCATCGTACATGACCACCACCTTGTCGGCGAAGGTCAGCGCCTCGGTCTGGTCGTGGGTCACGTAGATCATCGTGTGCCCGAAATCCTGGTGCAGCTTCTTGAGCTGCGTGCGCAGTTCCCACTTCATGTGCGGGTCGATCACGGTCAGCGGTTCATCGAAAAGCAGCGCGTTCACGTCCTCGCGCACCATGCCGCGGCCAAGGCTGATCTTCTGCTTGGCGTCGGCGGTGAGGCCCCGCGCCTTGCGGTTCAGCTCGGCCTCCATGCCGATCATGGCGCCGACCTTCTGCACGCGCTTGCGGATCTCGTCGGCGGGCAGGCCGCGGTTGCGCAGCGGGAAGGCGAGATTGTCGCGCACGCTCATGGTGTCGTAGACGACCGGGAACTGGAAGACCTGCGCGATGTTGCGCTCGGCCGTGGCCTGGTCGGTCACGTCCTGCCCGTCGAACAGCACCCGCCCGTGGCTGGGGCGCAGCAGGCCGGAGATGATGTTCAGGAGCGTGGACTTGCCGCAGCCGGAGGAACCCAGCAGCGCATAGGCCTCGCCGTCGTTCCAGTCGTGGTTCAGCTCCTTCAGTGCGAAGTCGTCCTCGGAGCCGGGGTTGGGCAGGTAGGAATGGGCGAGATTGTCGAGCGTGATCTTGGCCATGTCAGGCGGCCTCCGCATAGGGGGCGGCCTGCGCGAGGGCGCCCGTCTCGTCGAAGAGGTAGACATGCGTGGGGTCGAGGTGGACCGTCAGCGTGTCGCCGGGGGTGAGCGCGCGGACGCCGTGGATGAGGCCCACCCAGCGCTCGCCGTGGTGGTCGAGGTGCACGAAGGTTTCCGACCCGGTGATCTCGGTCACGCTGAGCGTGGTCTCGAAGCTCATGGTCATGTCATGGAAGGCCTCGATCTCGAGGTGGTTGGGCCGGAAGCCTGCGGTGTAGACGCCATCGGGCACCTCGCCCGCGATGCGGTCGGCGGGCACGGACTGGCCGTCGGGGAAAGCGAAGCTGCCGCCGCGCTTTTCCACGCGCAGGAAGTTCATCGGCGGGTCCGAGAAGACGCGCGCCGTGGTGACATCGGCGGGGCGGCGGTAGACGGTGGGCGTCGGGCCGAACTGCGTGACGCGGCCCTGCCAGAGCGTGGCGCACTGGCCGCCGAGAAGAAGCGCTTCCTCGGGTTCGGTGGTGGCGTAGACGAAGATGGCGCCGGATTCCTCGAAGATGCGCGGGATCTCGGCGCGCAGTTCCTCGCGCAGCTTGTAGTCGAGGTTGGCGAGGGGTTCGTCGAGCAGCACGAGGCCTGCGTTCTTGACCAGCGCGCGGGCGAGCGCGCAGCGCTGCTGCTGGCCGCCCGACAGTTCCAGCGGCTTGCGGTCGAGCATGGGCGAGAGCTGCATGAGGTCGGCGGCCTCGCGCACGCGGCGGTCGATCTCGTCCCCCTGCAGCCCCAGGAGCCGCATGGGCGAGGCGATGTTGTCGTAGACCGTCATCGAGGGGTAGTTGATGAACTGCTGGTAGACCATCGCCACCTTGCGGTCCTGCACGCGAGTGCCGGTGACGTCGTCCCCCTGCCAGAGGATGCGCCCCGTGGTGGGCTGGTCGAGCCCCGCCATCAGACGCATCAGCGATGTCTTGCCCGACAGCGTCGGCCCCAGCAGCACGTTCATCGTGCCGGGCTCGAGCGTCAGGTCCGTGGGGTGGATATGCGTCTCCGCGCCCACGAGTTTCGACACGTTTTCCAGTGTCAAAGTCATGCTCGTCTCCTCCCGCGATCCGACCTTGGGGCCGGACCGCCCATGCATACCGCGAGGGCACGCCATTCTCAGCCGGTGCTTGCGCCCGGCAGACCCGACGAGGAGAGGCTGCAGCCACCCGGACCGGGTCGGCGCGCGGGATCATCCCTGCGCAAGACGCGGCCGGATACAGCGGTACTGCAAGCTGAAGTGTCCTCCCCGATCGCCGAGTCCTCCCAAGCTCAGATCCTCGCCTAGATTGGTAGCGGGTCCCGGCGCGTTTTGGAAGCGTGGATTTTCGTTTCTATTCGATTCCGCTACGGCACGAGCCGACGAAACGAGGAGGACAACGTAAAATACCTGAAAAGACTGATCTTCTCTGGCGGCGAAAGACGCACGCCACGAAAGCCATTGACAAAAACGAACACAAGCGAACACTGGCGCGAAAGGGATGCGCCATGTCACAATCCATCCGTCACCCCGAGATACTGGAGATTGCCCGACGCGAGGGCAAGGTCACGGTGGAGGGGCTGGCCGAACATTTCGAGGTCACGCTGCAGACCATTCGCCGCGATCTTAGCGACCTGGCCGAGGCCGGGCGGCTGGAGCGCGTGCATGGTGGAGCGGTGCTGCCGTCGGGCACCACGAACATCGGCTACGAAGACCGGCGAGGGCTCAACGCCGAGGGCAAGGCCGCCATGGCGAGGGCCTGTGCCGCGGCGATCCCGCACGACTGTTCGGTCTTTCTCAACATCGGCACGAGCACAGAGGCCGTGGCCGAAAACCTCCTGTCGCACCGCAACATCCTTGCGGTGACCAACAACCTCAACATCGCGGGCACGCTGGCGCGCAACGGCGATTGCGAGGTGGTGGTGACGGCAGGCGCGTTGCGACGTGCCGACGGCGGGCTGACCGGCGCGCTGACCGAGCACACGATCCGCCAGTTCAAGTTCGATATCGCGGTGATCGGATGTTCGGCACTGGACGAGGAAGGCGACATCCTCGATTTCGACATGCAGGAAGTCGGTGTGACCCGCACGATCATCGAGCAGTCGCGTCAGGTCTTTCTCGTGGCCGATCACACGAAGTTCCGCAGGCAGGCGCCGGTGCGCGTGGCCGCGCTTTCGGATCTTGCCACCTTCTTCACGGATATGTCTCCGCCCGAGGCGATCGCCGCACGCTGCGCCGAAATCGGCGTCGCGCTGAGGGTGGCGGGGTAAGGGGGCGCTGCCCCCTCCTGGCCTGCGGCCAGTTCACCCCCGGGAGTATTTCTGCCAAGAAGAAGCGATCAGCGGGCGCGGCGGCAACGGTCCGAGCAATAGCGAACTTCGTCCCACACCGCGGCCCATTTCCGACGCCAGGTGAAGGGTCGGTCGCATCTGGCGCAGATCTTCGTGGGAAGATCGCCCTTTCGCCGCATGCGGCCGCCCTGCCCGCTCATTCCTCGGGGTCCCCGCCGGGGCCGACTTCGACCTGTTCCTCAGCCCCGTCAGGGCCCGGGGCGCGTTCGACCACCATGACGGAGTACACCGCCGTGATGATCGCGACGAAGCCCAGCACGACGGCGATGCCCGTCAAGGCGGGTCTGTGACGGCGTTTTTCGGTTTCGAGATTTGTGCCCGGATCGGACATGGTTCCTACCTCTGCTTGCGTTTCGGGGGCCGCCATTGCGGCTCTGCTCTCGAGGGCATAACAGTCTAGGACGCCAAGATGTTCGATCAACTCCCAGCGAGGACACCCATGAAGGACGCCGCCCCCCGGACCATCTACCTACAGGACTACGCGCCCTTCGGCTGGCAGGTGCAGAGCGCGCACCTCACGTTTCGCCTTGCCCCCGAGGCGACGCGCGTCGTCTCGCGGTTGCATTTCGCGCCGAACCCCGGCGCGCCGGCGCAGGACTTCTTCCTGCACGGCGAGGAGCTGACACTGATCCGGGCCAGCATCGATGGCGAGGAGATCACACCCGAGGTCACGCCCGAGGGACTGCGCTGCGAGGTCCCCTCCGGCCCCTTCCTGTTCGAGGCCGAGGTCGAGATCGCGCCGGCGAAAAACACCGCACTCGAGGGGCTTTACATGTCGAACGGCATGTACTGCACCCAGTGCGAGGCGGAAGGCTTCCGCAAGATCACCTATTACCCCGACCGGCCCGACGTGATGGCCCCCTTCGAGGTGCGCATCGAGAGCGACCTGCCGGTGCTGCTGTCGAACGGCGACAAGGTGGAGATCGGCGAGGGCTTTGCCGAGTGGCATGACCCCTGGCCGAAGCCCTCCTACCTGTTCGCGCTGGTCGCGGGCGAGCTGGTGAACCACGCCGGCCAGTTCACCACGCGCGGCGGGCGCGATGTGGAGCTTAACGTCTGGGTGCGCCCCGGTGACGAACACAAGTGCCCCTTTGCCATGGAGTCGCTGAAGACCTCCATGCGCTGGGACGAGGATGTCTACGGGCGGGAATACGATCTAGACATCTTCAACATCGTGGCGGTCGACGATTTCAACATGGGCGCGATGGAGAACAAGGGGCTGAACATCTTCAACTCCTCGGCGGTTCTCGCATCGCCCGACACCTCGACCGACGCGGATTTCGAGCGGATCGAGGCGATCATCGCGCACGAGTATTTCCACAACTGGACCGGCAACCGGATCACCTGCCGCGACTGGTTCCAGCTGTGTCTGAAGGAGGGGCTGACGGTCTTCCGCGACCAGAGCTTTACCGCGGACCTGCGCAGCGCGCCGGTCAAGCGCATCAGCGACGTGCTGATGCTGCGCGCGCGTCAGTTCCCCGAGGACCAGGGGCCGCTGGCACACCCGGTGCGGCCGGAAAGTTTCCAGGAGATCAACAACTTCTACACAGCCACCGTCTACGAGAAGGGCGCCGAGGTGATCGGCATGCTCAAGCGACTGGTGGGCGACGAGGATTACTTCAAGGCGCTGGATCTCTACTTCGAGCGGCACGACGGCGATGCGGCCACCATCGAGGACTGGCTGGCCGTCTTCGAGGATGCCACGGGGCGGGATCTGTCGCAGTTCAAGCGCTGGTATTCGCAGGCGGGTACGCCGCGGCTGCGCTACGAGGAGAGCTTTGCCGACGGGACCTACACACTGACCTTCCACCAGCACACGCCTCCCACCCCCGGGCAGGAGGAAAAGGCGCCGCAGGTGATCCCGGTGGCGGTCGGGCTGCTGGGGCCGAACGGCGATGAGGTGGTCGAGACGCGGGTGCTGGAAGTGACCGAGGCGGAGCAGAGCTTCAGCTTCGAGGGGCTCTCGGCACAGCCGGTGCCCTCGGTCCTGCGGGGGTTCTCGGCGCCGGTGGTGCTGGAGAACGACATCCCGCGCGAGACGCGGCTGTTCCTGCTGGCCCATGACACCGATCCCTTCAACCGCTGGGAGGCCTCGCGCAGCCTTGCGCGCGAAAGCCTGATGGCGAGCGTGACCGAGGGCGCCGAGCCCGACGGCGCCTGGCTCGATGCACTGGGACAGGTGCTGTCGGAGACCGGTCTGGAACCGGCGTTCCGGGCGCTGATGCTGGGTGTGCCGGCGCAGGCGGAGCTGGCGCGCGCGCTGCACGAAAAGGGCGTGACGCCCGATCCCGAGGCGATCTGGACGGCGTCGGAGCGGCTGGCGCAGACCATGGCCGCGCGGTGGGAAGGCATGCTGCCGGCGCTGGCCGAGGAGGCGAAGGTCGAGGC
This sequence comes from Allosediminivita pacifica, assembly GCF_003054175.1. Classification (GTDB taxonomy): domain Bacteria; phylum Pseudomonadota; class Alphaproteobacteria; order Rhodobacterales; family Rhodobacteraceae; genus Allosediminivita; species Allosediminivita pacifica. The sequence continues at coordinate 134,297 of NZ_QBKN01000011.1, read as the reverse complement.
GGATTATGTGCCCGATGCCGAGCAGTCGGGCAAGCGGGCGCTGGGCAGTGCCGTGCTGGCGCTGCAGACGCGGCTCGACGGGGGCGCGGCGGCGCTGGCAGCCTTTGACGGGGCGACCAACATGACGCAGCAGCTAGCGGCCTTGTCCTGCCTTGTCCGCGCGGGGCGGGACAAGCAGGCGCTCGAGGCCTTCCACGCGCAATGGAAGAACGACAAGCTGGTCATGAACAAGTGGTTCGGGCTGCAGATCGCGCTGGCGGGACCGGATGTGGCGGTCGAGAGGACCGAGGCGCTGGTGAAGCATCCGCAGTTCGACGCATCGAACCCCAATCGCTTCCGCGCGGTGCTGGGGGCGCTGGCGGGCAATCATGCAGGCTTCCACCGGGCGGACGGGCACGGCTACCGGCTGCTGGCCGATCACCTGATCGACCTCGATTCGCGCAACCCGCAGACGGCGGCGCGCATGGCGGTCGCCTTCCAGACCTGGACCCGCTACGACGAGGGCCGCCAGGCGCTGATGAAGGCCGAACTTGAGCGGATCGCCGCCAAGCCGGGGCTGAGCCGGGACATGTCGGAAATGGTCTCGCGCATGCTCGGCTGAGCGCCTTGGCCTGGCGGTTCGAGCGCAGCGGGCGGCGGCCCGCTGTGGCTGTCGCGCTCGCTGTTGTCTGGGCAGCGCTGCTGGCGGCTTGGCGCTGGCTCGGGGCGGCGGAATGGGTGCTGCTGCCCTTCCTCGTGCTCAGCCTGCCGGCCGCCTGGGATCTTGTCACCGGACGCCAGGCGGGGCTGGAGATCGACTGTCTCGCAATGCGTTGGTGGAGTGGCGGCCATCGCGGCGAGGCGCGGCTGTCCGCCATCGACCACGTCCGGCTGGAGCGCCGGTTCGACCTCAGCCTGCGGGCGCGGCTGGTGCTGCCGGACGGGCGGCGCGTCACCCTACCGCAGGACAGTCTTCCGCCGCTTGCGACGCTGGAAACCGCGCTCGCGAAGGCGGGGCTTCGCAGTGAACGCCATCCGTTTTCGCTCTTGTGACGGAACCGCTCCTCGGGCACGAGCGTTACTCAATGCTTGACCCACGCGGTTCGTGGGGGTGGAGTGCGGCCGAAAGGCATCCTATGATGTCACTAGAATGTTGTGAGAACTGGTCAGGGTAGCCGAATGAAGGACCGTATCGACCCTCTGATTGAAGAGCGCGCACCGTGGCTTTTCTCGGATCGTCCGGGGGTTCGCCCCGCGCGGGCCCTGCTTAACCGCATGCTTGGATACGAGAAGACCCTCGAGGTCGCCTCCTCGGTCGAACACCTGCCCGCGAACGAGCTGATGGACCAGATGGCCGAGTTGCTGGCGCGTGACGTCGAGGCGACCGGCCTGTCCAACATCCCGCGCCACGGCCCCGCGCTGGTCGTCGCCAACCACCCCACCGGCATCGCCGACGGGATCATGCTGCATTCCGTTCTGAGCAGGCTGCGGCCCGACGCATACTACTTTGCCAACCACGACATCCTGCGCGTCGTCCCCCAGATGGAGACGATGATCGCCCCCGTCGAATGGCGGCAGGAAAAACGCAGCCATGCCAAGACGCGCGAGACCATGGCCTACACCCGCAAGGCGGTGGACGACGGCCGCCTTGGCGTGATCTTCCCGGCAGGCCGTCTCGCCAAGCGGCGCGGGCTGGGACTGCACGAGCGCCCTTGGATGGCCTCGGCCGCGATGATCGCGCGCAAGTTCGAGGTGCCAGTCATCCCGATCCACATGCGCGCGCGCAATTCGGTCCTGTTCTATCTTTTTGACCTGATCCACCCGACGCTGCGCGACATTACGCTTTTCCACGAAACGCTGAACAAGGCGCGCCAGCCCTACAGGATCACCGTGGGCGAACCGATTTCGCCCTCGGCCCTGCCTGCGCGATCCGAGGAAGGCATCGCTATGCTGCGCCGCGCGACGCTGGCGCTTGGCGGGCACCGGGCGCCGGTGGTATCCTTGGTGGATGCGACGCGCCGCCCCTCCTGGCTCAAGGCCTGAGAAGGATCAGGAGGCGTCGGCGGCGGGATCGTCGCCTTCCGTTTCAGAGAGCTCGGGCACCTGCCCGGGCTCTTCTTCTTTCAGAGCGCCTTCTTCGGACAGTTCTGGATCGGCGAGATCCATGAACTCGGCCACCGCCGCGGCCAGCGGCATGCCGGCCTCGTCCTGCTCCGGCACCTCGCTCACCAGCGCATCGGGCGGAAGGGAATCGCTCACACCCAAGGGGGCGAGCCCCTCAGGGCGGCTGTGCGGCCGTTCGGTATAGGCGAATTCGATCGCGGCGGGACGGCTGACCGGACGCAGCGAGCGGCCGATCTGGCGGCAGTAATCCTGCTCGCGGGTCCAGGCGATCATGTCCTCGCGCTTGCTGCGGGAATGGAACGGGCCCCAGTCGGCTGCCACACCCTGCATCCCGGCGCTGATCACGCCGTCCCGCGGCACCGTCTCGGCCATGATGCGCAGGCCGCAGGAGAGATTGTCCTCGGGATCCTTGAGCGCCGCGCCGCTGCGCGCGCGGCAACCATAGTGCCGCGCCGTGGGCGGGAAGATCTGCACGAGGCCGAACCACTGGTTGCCGCCGCCGACCGCGCCGGGCCGATGGGTGCTTTCGTGCCAGGCGAGGCTGGAGACGAGACCGACCCAGAAGGCCTCGCGCTGGCGGGTGTCGGCGGTGAGATAGGCCGGGCACCAGGTCGCGATGTCACGTGGCTCGAGCCGGGGAAGCTGGCGGGCATGGCTGCGCAGGGCGGAGACGACGGCGCGGGTCCAACTACGCCGGGCCTTGCCCCAGCGGGCTTCGGGCAGGACGAATTCGCGGACACGCGCCTTCGGGCGCAGCGATTCCGTGACCGCCTGAGGCGTGGGCCCGGTTTCCTGCGGGGCGGGCCCGATCTGCGCGGCAACCGGTGCCGAAAGCAGAACATGAATCAGGAAAGGCGCCACGAATCCCGGGAGTGCGCCGCACAATCGCGTATGTAACATGACAAACGACACTGACGCAGCCCGGAGCGTTTCGCAACCCTTGCCCCCTCCAAGCGTCGGCGGGATTTGGCGGAAAAACCCTTGCAAAGCCGTATCCTGGCAAACAATGAGACTTCCAAGCCGGCTTGAAATACCCAAAAACACCGATCTCTTGCCCGCGTAAGCCCGGCAATCCGCCCAATTTTCGCCAAGGTTGAACCAGATAAGGCCAGCATGACCGCAATCGAACTCTTCCCGACGATGCGCCGGATTGGCGCACGCCTCTCTCCGCTCAACCCGGGGCGACGGGGTTCGCGTATGTCGCAGGACGAGCTTGATAGCACCGATGCAGCCGCCAAGGTGCCGCCCCTGCGACCCCGTATCGACATCGCCATGCGTCATCCGACACCCGAGACACAGGAACGGGTCATGCATCGCGACCGGGGCATGCACCTGGCCCGGCAGGAAGCTTGGGACCGACTTTCCCATGAGATCCGCGCCGCGGAGGCCAAGCGCGAGCTGACGAGCGGCGGGACGCCCGTGGCCGCCCTGCTGTCGCGCGGTGCGCGACATGACGCTGTGAAAGCCGCGCGAGACGCGATCCTCGTCGGCGACATCGCAGGTGGTTTCGACGCGCTTATCGCGCTGCACGACGACCTGCGTGAAGGCTGTCCCGGAGATCACGCGGTCAAGCACGTTGTGGCCGCAGCCTACCTCGATCTCGCCCAGATCTGCGCGGGCGGACAATCGCTCGGAAAGCTTTCGCCGAATCTGCGGAAGACCCACGACCGCGCGCTCGAGACCGCCTACCAGCTTGTCGACCGTTTCGACCCCTTTGCAAACGACAGCCCGCTCTGGGCTGCCGTTCGCTGTGGCGTCCTGCCGGCCGATCCCGCGCCCGAGCAGCGTGTTGCGGACGACTACGAGGATGTCATCGAGCTCGACCCCGGCTGCCCGGGCCACCTGCGCGCCATGGGTCGGGATCTTCTGCCCGCGCGCTTCGGCAGCTATGGCCTGCTCGACCAGCAGGCCCGCCGCGTCGTCGGGCAGACCTCCGACGTCTGGGGCACCGGCGCCTACAGCATCGTCATGGCCGGCGCGACGGAGATGGACCCCGGAGTCCTGAACCACATCGACAGCGATCTTTTCGCCGAGGGCGTGTACGAGATCCTGACGCGCTTCCCCTCGCCGCATTACGCCAACATCTTTGCGGCCTTCACCGGGCTGATCGTTCCCTCGACCGGGATCGACACGCCGGTGACGCGGCAGATCATCGGATGTTTCGACTGGATCATCGCCGATTACCTGACCGAGCTGCATCCCATTCTCTGGGCCGAGGCGCGCCGTCCGGGCACGGCCCCCCGTCGCGATGGCGACCCGATCCGGCGTGGCCGGAACCGCGCCGAGCAGGCGATCTCCCAGCGGATCGGAAGCTTCCTGCACGAGGGCGAGAGCATCGTCTTCACCGCGAGCGGCATGCGAATTTCCAAGGACTGAGATCCTGGGCCGCGGTCGCGATGCCGAGCGCCACCACATGAGCTGCATCTCTTAGATTTCCGGTTTAGAACGGAAATGCCGATCTCATAGGATCGGATGTCTACCAGAAAGACAACGCCCCCGCGGCGATCCGCGAGGGCGTTTTCCGTTGATCTATGGTCACCACCTGCCCCCTGCGCGGACGCAGGCTCAGTTGATGAGCTTGGGCTTGGCCATGTGGGTGGCCTGCTTGGGCATGACGCCGAGGCGGCGGGCCACTTCGGTGTAGGCGTCGGTCAGGCTGCCCAGATCGCGACGGAAGACGTCCTTGTCGAGCTTCTGGCCGGTCTCGATGTCCCAGAGCCGCATGCTGTCGGGGCTGATCTCGTCGGCGACGATCAGGCGCTGGAAATCGCCGTCGTAGACGCGCCCGACCTCGATCTTGAAGTCGACGAGCTTGATGCCGACACCGTACATGAGGCCCGAGAGGTAGTCGTTCACCCGCAGCGAGAGGCTGAGGATGTCGTCCATGTCCTGTTGGCTGGCCCAGCCGAAGGCGGCGATGTGTTCTTCGGTGACAAGCGGATCGCCGAGCTTGTCGTCCTTGTAGCAGTATTCGACAATGGGCCGGGGCAGCGCCATGCCCTCTTCCAGCCCCAGACGCTTCGACATGCTGCCGGCGGCGAAGTTGCGCACGATGATTTCGAGCGGAACGATCTCGCAGGAGCGGACCAGTTGCTCGCGCATGTTCAGGCGCTTGAGGAAATGGGTGGGCACGCCGATGTTGTTCAACCCGGTCATGAAGAACTCGGACAGGCGGTTGTTCAGAACGCCCTTGCCCTCGATCACGTCCTTCTTCTCGGCATTGAAGGCGGTGGCGTCATCCTTGAAATACTGAACGATGGTCCCTGGCTCGGGGCCTTCGTAGAGGATCTTGGCCTTGCCTTCGTAGATTTTCTTGCGCCGCGCCATTGCGGAGGCCCCTTTGTGTTGTTGGGGACGAAACGTATCATCGTCAGGAATTGGGACGCCCGCTTGCACGGGGTCCTTCAGGTGGCGAACCATTAGAGCATGGGCGCCATTGTCGCAAGCTTCCCGGAGGTTTCCCGCGAAGGCTTGCGTGGTCCTGCCCGCTCAAGCATAGAAGTTGCAACGTTCAGTTTCCAAGGGGGATCGGCCCATGAGCACATTCGACGATCGCGAAAAAGCCTTCGAGAACAAGTTCGCGCATGACGAGGAGATGAAGTTCCGCGCACAGGCCCGCTGCAACAAGCTGCTTGGCCTGTGGGCAGCAGAGCTGATGGGCAAGACCGGCGAAGACGCCATGGCCTATGCCCGCGAGGTGGTGAAGGCCGATTTCGAGGAAGCGGGCCATGAGGACGTGGTGCGCAAGGTCTCGGGCGACCTTGGCGACAAGGCCACCGATGACGAGATCCGCACCAAGATGAGCCAGCTTCTGGTGGTGGCCAAGGACCAGCTTCTGAAGGAAGCCTGAGCCCCGCGAAGTCTCTGTTTTCAGGGCGCGTTCCGGCGACGGGGCGCGCCTTTTTCGTTGGGACTATCCTGAAGGATATGTCGCCGTATCACCACAGGTCCCAACGACAGCATTAACTTCTGAGCCGCATGGTCGCCGATGATCCAACCGACATCATCATCAGGGGACAGTTCTGGTGCAAACACTGCAATCCGACCGGCCTGCGCGGCCACTTCTGCGGCGTGCCCTGCCGCTTTCACTGGCCGCGGTCTGCTTCTGGCTGCTCTGGCAGGAGGCGGCGACGCTCGACCTGCCCGCCGTGGCGACAAGCCTTGGCGAGATCCCGGCCTGGCGCTGGATCGCCGCAGGTCTCGCCACGCTGGCGAGCTTCCGTGTGCTGGCGGAATACGACCTGGTCGGACACCGGCATATGGGGACCGGTCTGGACCCGCGCCGCGCCCGTCGCGCGGGCGCCGCGTCGATTGCGATCGCGCAGGTAACCGGGGCCGGTCCGGCGGTCGGCGCCGCGGTGCGCTGGCGGCTGTTGCCGGTCTTGGGTCGCGGGGGCGTGCTGGCCCTGTCGGCGCTGGTGGGGCTGAGCTTCATGGCCTCCTGGGCGCTACTGGCGGTCGCCGTGGCGCTTCCGGTGATCGGAGGGGTTGCCTGGCTCGCGCCGCTTCTGCTGGCCGTCGCCCTGCCCGCCGTCGGCTATGGGCTCTGGCGGGTGCCGGAGATCCGTCTTCTTGGCCGTACCCTGCGTCTGCCAAGCCTGCAGGCCGCCGGGCGCATGATCGCGCTGGCGGCGCTGGACCTGATCTTCGCCGGGCTCGCGCTGTGGCTGCTGATGCCGACCGGTACCGTTGCCCCCTTCACGCTGATCGCGGCCTACACCCTGGCACTTGGCGCCGGACTGATGCTGGGCACGCCGGGCGGTGTCGGCCCCTTCGAGCTGGGGTTGGCCCTGCTGCTGCCCGCCGTCGGCGCCGAAACACTGGCCGCGGCATTAATCGGCTACCGCCTGATCTACTACGCGGTGCCCTGCGTGATCGCAGCGCTCTACGCGACGCTGGCCCGTCCGCTTGTGGCGAGCGCCGTGCCGACGCCGCGCCATGCCCCTGCCCGCGGCCCCCGCGCCGAGCACGCCTTCGTCGCCCAGAGCGACAGCCGACTGCTGGTCACCGGACCGCATAGCGCGGCCTTGCTGTCCACCGCGCAGACGATGACGCTGTTCCTCGGGGCCCAGACAGGGCGTCTGGGGCCGCTGCTACCGGGTCTGCGGGCCGCAGCGCGTAGCGAGAACCGGATCGCCTGCCTTTACAAGATCACGGGGCGCGATGCCGTGGCGGCCCGCCGCGCCGGCTGGTCCGCGGTGCCGGTGGCACGCGAGGCGGTGCTGGATCCGCGCGACTTCACGCTCGACACGCCCGAACGGCGCCAGCTGCGCCGTGCGCTGCGCAAGGCCGCGAAGGACGGGATCACGGCGCGCCGCCTGAGTGCGCCCGACTGGATCGAGATGAGCGGCATCAATGCCCGCTGGGCGGCGGCGCATGGCGGCGAGCGCGGGCTGAGCATGGGCCGCTTCTGCCCGGCCTTCCTCTCCGACAAGCCGATCTTTGCCGCCTACAAGGACGGGCGCATGGTTGCCTTCATCACCTGCGTGACGGCGCCGGGGGTCATGAGCCTCGACATCATGCGCCACGAGGACGGCGTGCCTGCGGGCACCATGCAGGCGCTGATCGTGGCCGCGGTCGAGGCCGCAGGGCGCGAGGGATGCCACGAGTTCAACCTGGCCGCCCTGCCCGACGCCCGCCTGATGCGCTTCACGCCGGGCGCCGAGGGGCTGGAGCGCTTCAAGACCGCCTTCGCGCCGCGCTGGCGCAAGCTCTATATCGCCGCGCCCGACATGCTATCCTTGGCGATCGCGGCGGCGGACCTGTGGCGCACGATCCAGCAGCCGGGTGCACTGCGGCAGCCGCTCACGGCGGGCATTTGGGAGAGCGCCGCGCCCACCGTGCCGGCACCCGCCAACGCGACGCTGCCGCCGGCCCGCCGCTGGCGCGCGTTGCCGCGGCGCGCCGGGGGCCGCATGGCCGGCTGAGCGCACCTTGCCATTCGTGTTGCGATCTGGGCAGATGCCCGGGTCGCAACGCGGGGGCAAGATGAACGATACCTTGCGCGCCTGTCTCTGGATGATCGGCGCAATTGGCGCCTTTACCTCCATGGCCGTGGCCGGGCGCGAAGTCAGCCTGGATCTCGATACCTTCGAGATCATGATGTACCGCTCGGTGATCGGGCTGGCGCTTGTCCTGATCTTCGCGCGGACCTTCGGGCGCCTTGGCGAGGTGACAGGGCGGAGCCTGGGCGTGCACTTTATCCGCAACCTGTTTCATTTCTCGGGCCAGAACCTGTGGTTCCATGCCATCGCGGTGATCCCGCTGGCACAGGTCTTCGCGCTGGAATTCACCTCGCCGCTCTGGGTGATCGTGCTGAGCCCGCTGGTGCTAGGCGAGCGTATGACACGGACACGCGGGATCGCGGCGGCCGTGGGCTTCGTCGGCATCCTGATCGTCACGCGCCCGACGCCGGACACGGTGCACCCCGGCCAGCTTGCCGCGGCGCTGGCGGCCATCGGCTTTGCCGGATCGGCGGTCTTTACCCGGCGGCTGACACGGACCGAGAGCACGGTCTGCATCCTGTTCTGGCTGACCCTGATGCAGGCGGTTTTCGGGCTGATCTGCGCGGGCATCGACGGGGACATCGCCTTTCCGCCGGCCGCGGCCTGGCCCTGGGTCGCGCTGATCGGGCTGGCGGGCGTGACGGCGCATTACTGCCTGACATCTGCGCTGGCGCTGGCACCCGCAAGCGTGGTCATGCCCATCGACTTTGCCCGCCTGCCCGTGATCGCGCTGGTGGGCGTGGTTGTCTATAGCGAGCCGCTTGACCCCTTCGTGTTGATGGGAGCGGCGCTGATCTTTGCCGCGAACTACTACAATATCCTACACGAAACCCGGCATCGTGTAGCCGGAATGTAACGGTCGCGAGGGCCGCGTTACCTGTCAAATTCGTGACGCAGGGTCAAAGATTGACCAGTCTTCGTGCCTGAACGTAGCTTTTTTGACAGGAGACACACCGCGATATTGCGGGAGGGAGGAAATCATGAAGCGAATCGCTTGCAGCGCCTCGGCGCTTGCCCTAGCGGCATCGGCCGCCCACGCTGGCGGGATCGAGCGCACGACGCAGTCGGCGCAGGTGCTTTTCGAAGAGGGCAACCACTTCGAGCTGTCCTTTGGCAAGGCGATGCCCGATCTCAGCGGGACAAACCGCCCGTTTGGCAGTGATATCGACAATGTCGCCCAAGACTTCACGTTGCCGAGCGCTGCGCTGAAAATCGACATCTCGGGCCCATGGTCCGCGGCATTCATCTTTGACCGTCCTTTCGGCGCCGACATTTCCTACCCGGACGACGATCTGATCCTTGGCGGGACCAATGCCTTTGCCCAGACCTCGACGCTGACCTCCCTGCTCAAGTATCAGATCAACGACAACTTCAGCGTCTACGGTGGCCTGCGCACCCAGAAGGCCGAGGGTGAGATCACGCTTAGCGGGGCGGCCTACGGTCCCGTTTCGGGCTACAATGTCGAACTCGACAGCGACACGGCCAATGGCTACGTCCTCGGCGCAGCCTACGAGCGGCCCGACATCGCCCTGCGCGTCGCACTCACCTACAATTCGGCAATCGAGCACAGCATGTCGACGTCCGAGAGTGGTCCGCTGGTCGATCCCGATGGGGCCGGACCGCTCCCTCCCTTGCCGCTTCTCAACGGGTCCTCGGACACCAAGGTCAAAACCCCCGAGAGCTGGAACCTCGAAGCCCAGACCGGCGTCGCGCCGGGCACGCTCGTCTTCGGCTCGATCCGCTGGGTCAAGCACTCGCAGTTCCGCGTCGACCCGGAGCAGTTCGAGACCGTGACCGGCGGCGGGCTGATCGATCTCGAGGATACGGTCACATATCGCCTCGGCATGGGCCGGCAGTTCACCGACAAATTGGCGGGCTCGGTCAGCGTGGCTTACGAGGCACCCGGCGACGAGCTTGTTTCGCCGCTTGCGCCCTCGACAGGGTTCACGCAGCTCGCCGTCGGTGGCGCCTACGACATCAACGAAACGGTCACCCTGTCGGGCGGCGTGAGCTACACTTGGCTCGGCGATGCGAAGCCCGAAACCGGCACGCCGGACCAAGCTCAAGCCGATTTCGAGGACAACGACGCCTGGGGCGTCGGCATGAAGATCGCCTTCAAGTTCTGATCACGATCGATCCGCCCTTTGCAAGGCGTCGCGGCTGGAAAGCCGCGGCGCCTTCGCTTTTTGCACCTGGAGCGAGGCGCCGGTTTGACGCCCCGGACCGCCCCGCGTAAGGCAGGCCGGTGAAGTTCTGTGGAAGGTTGCCCGATGATCTATCAGACCGCGAAGGAATGGCGTGACGCGCCGCGCAAGAAAGTCGTTCTCTTTGCGATGTCCGGGCTTGGAAAGACCCATGTCTCCAACCTGCTGCGCGGCAGTGGGGACTGGTTCCATTACTCGGTCGATTACCGCATCGGCACCCGCTACATGGGCGAATACATCGCCGACAACGCCAAGCGCGAGGCGATGAAGGTACCCTTCCTGCGCGAGATGCTGCGGTCGGATTCGATCTTCATCGGCACGAACCTGAGCTTTCACAACCTCGCGCCCGTCTCGGCCTACCTCGGCAAGCCCGGGGACAAGGACAAGGGCGGGTTGCCCATCGACACCTACCGCGCGCGGCAGGCCCAGTTCGAACGCGCCGAGCGCGAGGCGCTTCTGGACACGCCCTGGTTCATCGACCGGGGCGAGACGCTTTACGACTATCCGCATTTCGTCTGCGATACCGGCGGGTCGATCTGCGAGTGGGTGGACCCCGAGGACCCCGAGGACCCGATCCTGTCCACGCTGTCCGGCGCCGCCCTGATGGTCTGGATCCGTGGGACCGAGGCGCATACCGCCGAGCTGATCCGCCGTTTCGACCGGGCGCCCAAGCCGATGGCCTACCGGCCCGATTTCCTCGAGGATTGCTGGGAGGCCTACTTGCAGGAGACCGGCAGCGCGCCCGACAAGGTCGATCCCGATGCCTTCATCCGCTGGACCTATGCCAAGGCGCTGGCGCACCGTCAGCCGCTTTACGAGAAGATGGCACAGAACTGGGGTGTCACGGTGGATGCCTCGGACATGGCCAATCTGCGAAGTGCGCAGGATTTCATCGATCTCGTTGCGAATGCCCTTCCGGAAGGCTAAACCAAGCCTGACGTCCGACAGATGAAGCGCCCCGGGCCGCCAGCTTGAGATAGCCGGTGCCCTGCCCTATCTGTCGTTTCCGGAACGAGAGAGTACTCATGCCGATCAAGCTTCCTTCGGATCTGCCCGCCTACTCCATTCTCAACCGTGAAGGCGTGATGGTGATGTCCGAGGACGCGGCCGCCCGCCAGGACATCCGGCCCCTCCGGATCGGGTTGCTGAACCTGATGCCCAAGAAGATCCAGACCGAGACGCAGTTCGCGCGCCTGATCGGGGCGACGCCCTTGCAGATCGAGTTCTCGCTGATCCGGATGACCGAGCATCAGACGCGCAACACCGCCGCCGAGCACATGGAAGCCTTTTACCGGCCCTTCGCCGAGGTCGCGGCCTCGGGCGAGAAGTTCGACGGTCTGATCGTGACCGGCGCGCCGATCGAGCATCTGCCCTTTGACGATGTGACCTATTGGGACGAGCTGCGGCAGGTCTTCGACTGGACGCAGACCAACGTGCATTCGACCTTCGGCGTCTGCTGGGGCGGCATGGCGATGATCAACCACTTCCACGGGGTGCAGAAGTACCTGCTGGAGGAAAAGGCCTTTGGCTGCGTGCGGCACCGCAACATGCAGCCGAGCTCGCCCTACCTGAACGGTTTTGCCGACGACATGGTGATCCCGGTGTCGCGCTGGACCGAATTGAAGCGCGAGGAGATCCTTGGCGCGGGCCTTCCGATCCTGATCGACAGCGACACGACGGGTCCCTGCCTTGTCGAGGACCCAGATCACCGGGCGCTCTACATCTTCAACCACCTCGAATACGACAGCGGGACGCTGAAGGAAGAGTACGATCGCGATGTGGCCGAGGGGAAGCCGATCAACATCCCCGCGAACTACTATCCCGGCGACGATCCCACGCGTACGCCGACCAACCGCTGGCGGAGCCATGCGCACCTGCTTTACGGCAACTGGATCAACCGGATCTACCAGACGACCCCCTACGAGATGGGCATGATCGGATCGCCCTTCGCCACCGCGATGGCTGGCTGAGCGGGGCGCAATGACCTTCAAGCTCTGGATCGCGTTTTCCGCCCTGATCGTGTTGGCCGGCTGCGGCGCGCTGATCGACCAGCGTGCGAGCCGCGCTGAGGCGGAGGCCGAGCGTCGCTGGCCGCCCGTCGGGCAGTTCGTGGAGGTCGATGGGACACCCGTGCATTTCGTGCAGGCGGGCCGTGGGCCGGATCTGGTGCTGATCCACGGCGCGGGCGGCAACCTACGGGATTTCACCTTCTCGCTCATGGAGCGGCTGGCGGAGGACTACCGCGTCACCGCCTTCGATCGGCCGGGGCTGGGCTACACCGGTCGCGCCGGCGCGCGCTACACCGGTGCCTTCAACAGCCGCGCCGAAAGCCCGCAGGTGCAAGCGGATCTTCTGGCGGCAGCTGCCGGGCAGCTGGGTGTCGAGTCGCCTGTGGTGCTGGGGCATTCCTATGGAGGCTCGGTCGCCATGGCCTGGGGGCTGGATCACGAGGCCGCGGCGCTCGTCAGCGTTTCGGGGGCGATCATGCCCTGGCCCGGAAGCCTCGGGGCACAGTACAAGGTCCTCGGCTCGTCGCTGGGGGGCGCCGCGGTGCCTCCATTCGCCACCGCCTTCGTGGATCCGATGAATACCGAGGATGTGCTGGCCGGGATCTTCGCGCCGCAGTCGGTGCCCGAGGGCTACCTCGAACATGTGGGACCGGGTCTGACTCTTCGACGCGAGACGCTGCGCGCCAATGCCCGACAGGTCAACGGGCTTCGGCCGCATCTCGTCGAAATGTCAAAGCGTTACGAGGATCTGCAAATTCCCGTCGAGCTGATTCACGGTGACGCGGACACGACCGTCGGACTGGAAATCCACTCTGCCGCGGCCGTCGAGGTTCTGCCCGATGCCGAGCTGACGGTGCTGCCCGGCGTCGGCCACATGCCGCATCACGCGCGCGAGGGCGCGGTGGTCGAAGCAGTGCACCGCGCGGCCCGGCGGGCAGGTTTGCGTTGACCGCAGCGGCGCTTCATAGTCGTCCGGCACTGCACAAGAGAGCGTCATGACATTGCCCTTCGACGGCGCGATCAGCCGCTATGTCCAGCGAGAGGCCCCCGCCAGCCTGCGGGCGACCATTGCGCGCTCGCGGCGTGGCGACATCCTCGACCCGGGCTATCCCTACATCGAGACCATGCCGCGCAAGGTCTACGACCGCGAGATGGAAGCCCTGCAGATCGAGCTGGTGAAGATGCAGGCCTGGGCGCGGGCCACGGGCACGCGGGTGGTCTGCCTGTTCGAGGGACGCGATGCCGCCGGCAAGGGCGGAACGATCCAGCGTTTCCGGATGCACCTGAACCCACGCAACGCCCGCGTTGTCGCCCTGCCCGCCCCGACCGAGACCGAACGCGGCCAGTGGTATTTCCAGCGCTACGCCCTGCACCTGCCCGCGCCGGGCGAAATCGTCTTCTACGACCGCTCCTGGTACAACCGAGCCGTTGTCGAACATATATTCGGCTTCTGCACGCCTGCCGAGCGGGCGCTGTTTTTCACCCAGGTGCCGGATTTCGAGAACATGCTCGTCAACGACGGCATCCACCTCTTCAAGTTCTGGCTCAACATCAGCCGGGCCGAACAACTTCGACGGTTCATGAAACGCGAAACAGACCCCCTGAAGCAGTGGAAACTGAGCCAGGTGGATGTCGACGGGCTAAGCCGCTGGGACGACTATTCCGCCGCGATCTCGGAGACGCTGGAGCGCACCCACAGCATCGCCGCGCCCTGGACGGTGATCCGTGCCGACGACAAGAAGCGCGCGCGGCTGGCGGCGATCCGGCATGTGCTTCACCACCTGCGCTACGACCGCAAGGACCGCGACGTGGTCGGGCATCCCGACCCGGCGATCTGCGGCGGCCCCGGGATCTGGTATGCCTAAACGCGGATATCACCACGGCAACCTGCGGCAGGCGCTGGTCGAGGCGGCGCTGAGCCTGATCGAGGAAAAGGGCCCGACCGGTTTCACGCTGTCCGAGGCGGCCAAGCAGGCCGGCGTGACACCCGCCGCCGTCTACCGGCACTTCTCGGGGCGCGAGGACCTGATCGCCGAGGCGGCGCGGCAGGGCTACGAGATCTTCGCCGACGTGATGAAATACGCCTACGACAGCGGGCAGCCCTCGGCGCTGGCGGCGTTCGAGGCGACGGGACGCGCCTATCTTGCCTTCGCGCGCAAGTACCCCGGGCATTACATCGCGATGTTCGAAAGCGGCATCAGCGTGAACCATTCGCCCGAGCTTGCCGCCGTATCCGCGCGGGCACGTGGTGTGCTGGAACAGGCCGCGACGGACCTGTCGCAGCATATCCCGCCCGAAAAGCGCCCGCCGCCGCAGATGTTTTCCAGTCACATCTGGGCACTGAGCCACGGCGTCGTGGAGCTTTTCGCGCGCAACTCGCCCGGCACGCGCGCGCCCTTCCCGCCCGAGGATCTTCTCGAGACGGGGATCGGCGTCTACCTGCGGGGGCTGGGGCTTATTCCTCCGGACGAGTGAGGCTGACTGCCAGTTCGGGCACCCCGAAGGTGGCGCAGACGCTGGCGGCCTCCTCGGGCGCAAGCTGACGTCGCAGGAACTTCTCGGTCCTTTCGTCGAGCTTGCCCCGGCGCTTGACCATGTTCTGGCCGTGGCCAGTCATGTAGAGCACCGCACGGAACGGCACCGGTTCGAGCGGCTGCCCGTAAAGCGCGCTGATCTCGGCGATCTTGATGTGCGAGCGGTGCTGGACCAGCAGCGCCTCGTGCGCCCGGCTTTCGCGGAAATCGACGTAGACCGCGCTGGACGATCCGCAGTGGCGGTTGAAACGGTCGAGCGGTGCCATGCCCGACGCCGAGAGGCTGACGAAGTAGCCCTTGTCGACCACGTAGCCCCGTCCGTTGTTGTCCGTCCTGACGTAAGCCACGAAGTCGGGGTGCAGGATGTCGTCGGCATCGTACTGCATGTAGTAGGCATCCCCGCGGAAGCCCTGCGCGATCTCGGCCACCAGCCGGCGTCGCTTGTCGCCCTTGTCGTAGAACTTGTCCGAGATCTTGGCCTCGACAAAACGGACGCGGGAATCGTCGGGCAGTGTCGGGGTGTCCTGGCCGCAGATGACCACTTGCCAGTTGGGGTCGGTCTGGCGCTGGAAGGAGGCGAGCGTGTCGGCAAGATTGGCTTCCACGGTGTCCCAGCTTTCGGCCCGGCGGCGCGAAACGAGCGGGATCGCGAAGAGCACCTTGACCTCGTCCGACGGGGTCGAGGTGGGCCTGCGCCGTTGCCAGAGCCGCGCCTTGAGACGCATCTGCCAGTCCGTCTTGCCGAAGCGGACATCGTCGAGGCGGGAGAGCACGCCCATGGGCCATCCTTTCGCTGCTGCCCGGCACAGGAACCACAAAAGCGCCGCGGCGCCAAGGCGTTGCCCCCGTGATCGGCTGGCCTAGTCGAGCGAAAGCACCTCGGCGGCGATGCGCATGGCCTTTTCTTCGCGATCACGGTCGTGGTGACGCCGGGCGCGCCGAAGTTGCCGCGCCGCCGCGGCCAGCAGGACCGCCTGACGGATTTCCCGGGCGTCGATGCCGGTGAGCCCGGCAAAATGGCCCGTCGCCTCGTCGAATGCCGTGCGGTCGGCGCCTGCCAGCCCGTCGGCCGCAAAGCCGCGAAGGCCCGCGCCGGGGAGGTTCCAGCCGACCGAACCCATGTCGACAAAGACCGTGCGCCCATCGTCACGCCTGCGCAGGTTGCTCGGATGCTGGTCGTTGTGCTGGATCGCGGCGGGACGGTCGATCATGGTTCCAAGCCCGTGCCGGACGGAGGACGGAGTGTCCCCGGTCAGTTTTGCGATCCTCTGCACGTAACGCGGCTTCAGGAGTGGGCGATAGATGCCCATATGCGAGGGGGCCACCTGCTCCAGCGGAGCTTGCGTTTCGCTCGAGAAGTCGTAGGCGAGCTGCGCCATCTCGACCGCGGAGAGCTTATCCGCCTTGTGGGGGACGTACTCCTGGAAAATGTGGAAGACGGCGCCACGCCGGGCGACCGAGACGATCTGCGCCAGCGACAGGCCTGCATGCGCCTGCTGCAGGCTGCGGGCGATCCGGAATTCGTCCACCGAGACCACACGCTTTTGCAGGACCTGATCGTCACCGAAGCGGAGCAGGTAGAGGCCCAGGTTGGCGCTGCCCTGCTTCTTCATCCGCGTGACAGCGGGATTGCCACGGAACCCCGCGGCAGCTTCGCGCCTGACGCGATCAAGGACATCGCCCCAGGATTCGAAAGGGAATCCACGGCGGAGCGCGTAGGCAAAGGCATGAAGCGCTTCTGTGGCCAGTTCAGGCATGGCGGCGCACTCTGTGACGGTTAGATGACATTCAACTCATATCGGCGCGTATTCCCGCCCGGCAAGAGTCTTCCGTCACATAACTGTCATGCCCGGCACCGCGACCAGGGCCCCGGACACACAAAAAGGCCCGCCGAAACCAGCGGGCCTTTCCGAAACTTTGTCGCGTGCGATTAACGCTTCGAGAACTGGAAGCTGCGGCGGGCTTTCGCGCGGCCGTACTTCTTGCGCTCGACGACGCGGCTGTCGCGGGTCAGGAAGCCTGCCGCCTTCAGCGCGGGACGCAGCGAGGGATCATAAAGCTGCAGTGCCTTGGAGACGCCGTGCTTGACCGCGCCGGCCTGGCCGGAGAGGCCACCGCCCTTGACGGTCGCGTAGACGTCGAACTCGCCCTCGACACCGGCGATGGTGAAGGGCTGGCGCAGGATCATCTGCAGCACGGGACGGGCAAAGTACTTGTCCATCTCCTTGCCGTTGACGGTGACCTTGCCGGAGCCCGGCTTGATCCAGACGCGCGCGGTGGCGTCCTTCCGCTTGCCGGTCGCGTAGGAACGGCCGAACTCGTCACGGACGGGTTCACGGGGGGTTTCGGCTTCCATCGCGACGGCATCGCCCGCGACTTCGCCCAGCTCTTCCAGCGAATTGATCTGATCGGCCATTATTTCGCCACCCGGGTGTTCTTGGAGTTCCTGGACTTCACATCCACGACTTCGGGGCTCTGAGCCTCGTGGGGATGCTCGCTGCCCGCGTAGATGCGCAGGTTGGTCAGCTGCTTGCGCGACAGGCGGTTGCCGGGGAGCATCCGCTTGACGGCTTGGAAAACCACGCGCTCCGGATACGGACCCTCGAGGATCTGCTCCTTGGTGCGTTCCTTGATCCCGCCGGGATAGCCGGTGTGCCAGTAGAAGTTCTCGTGACGCTTCTTGCCCGTCAGCTGAACCTTGTCGGCGTTGATGATGATGACGTTGTCGCCCATGTCCATATGGGGCGTGAAGCTGGGCTTGTGCTTGCCGCGCAGCCTCATGGCGACGATCGATGCGAGCCGGCCGAGCACGACGCCTTCAGCGTCGATGACGACCCAGCTCTTCTCGATATCCGCCGGACGTGCAGAAAATGTTTTCATGATCCGGTCCTGTTCGTGTTGACCCGTTCGAGTGAGAAGGGCCGTGCGCAGCAGCGCCCGGCCCGTAATCCGATTGCGGCCTTATACAGGTGCCAGCCACGCGGTCAAGCGCGACCTACGGCAAATTATGGCACGATATCAATGACTTGTAATTATGGTATTTATATACCCCACATTCAGACCTCGATCTGGTCGGGCAGGTCCTCGAGCAGGCGGCGCAGGCGCCACATGGCTGCCTCGAAGCTCTTGAGCGAAACCTGCGCGTTGATGGCAAGGCGCACTGCATGGGGGGCGAAGCCGTCGCGCAGGGCAAAATCGTCGGCGCTGCGCAACTGCACGCCATGCGCCTCGGCCGCGCGCACGAAGGCTCCGGCCCGCCAACCACGCGGCAGCGGCAGCCACAGGAAGGGAATGTCCTCGTGCCAGACGAGATCGGAGCAGTCGAGGATCTCGACCGCGGCGCGGACGTAGCGCTGGTATTCCTTCCGCACGCCATCGAGGACGCGGTAGGTCTCGTCCCTTGTGAGAAGATCCTCGGTCAGGTCGGTGAGTGGGCGGGCAAGGCCGAAATAGCCGTGCTCGGCCGCGCGGCGGAGCCGGCCTTCGAGCCCGTCGGGCGCCACGGCAAAGCCGACGCGGAGCGCGGGGCTGAGGGTCTTGGACACGGACGAGAGGTGCCAACCCTGCCCCGGCAGAAGCTTGCGGTAGCTGGGGCCGCTGGCGCGGCTCAGCCGGTAGCAGTCGTCCTCGAGCACGTGGAATCCGCGCAGGCGGGCGACCTCGGCGATCTCCTCGCGGCGCTCGGGCGGCGTGACGATGCCGGTGGGATTGTGCACCTCGGGAGAGGTACAAAGCAATTGTGCCTCGTGACGGGACGCAGCCTCGTCCAGCGCCTGCGGGATGATGCCGTGTTCGTCCATGGGCACGGCGACGACATCGGCTCGCAAAAGCTCGGCCGCGCGGCGGAAGCCCGGGTAGCTCAGCTCCTCGACCAGGATGACGGGCCAGCGCCCCTTGAGCACTGCCTGCATGACCAGCGAGACGCCCGACTGGCCGCCGTGCGTCAGCACGACGTGCTTTTCGCGGACCTCGCCCAGATCGCTGTCGGCAAGCCAACGCAGCGCCGCCCGACGCGCCGGGGCATAGCCGGTACGCGTGGGATAGTTGAGCAGGTCGAGCGCCGGTCGCTCCGAGAGCTGGGCGAAGGCGTCGTGGATCAGGGCAACCTGCCCCATGTCCGGCAACCGTGGCGAGAAGAGGTTCACCAGGTCGCTTTCCTCGGCGGTGTTGTCATGGGCGAAGTGCCGGTCGCGCGCCGCGTGCCGGTTTGCCTCGGGGTCGGCAACGAAGGTGCCCCGCCCGACCGAAGCCGTGGCGATACCGTCGTCGGTCAGACAGGTGTAGGCGCGCGCCACGGTTCCCGGTGTGATGGACAGCTGCCAGGCAAGTTCGCGCACCGGCGGAAGCTTGTCCCCGGGCTGAAGGGTCCCCGCCCCGATGGCGCCGCGGATCGCGTCGGCGACGGCGCGGTATTTGGGCCCATCGGCGGAAGCCGATTCATAAATCTCCGAAATTGTACCCATTACAAAATTTAGATCGACCTTTTGAGTGACACATTGTATCAGACTAGTACGAGACAAATAAACATTGTGTCAATACAAATTGGAAGGACCACGGAAATGGCACAGACCGCAACACGCATCGCACTCGCAGACCTGTCGGCCGCGCCCTCGCTGTCCCCGCTGGCCGGGATGACGCTGCGAGCTGCGGCCGCCCTGACCCGCTGGTCCGAACGCCGCCGTTCTCGCCGCGCGCTCGCGCAGCTCGACGAACGGCTGCTGTTCGACATCGGAGTGGACCGGCACGCCGCGCAAGCCGAGGCGCGCCGACATTTCTGGCTGGGCTGATCCCTGGGCCCGCCGGAAACCTTATGGGCGTGGGTCCATCCCACGCCCTTTTTTTGTCCGAAAGCCCGACAAGCCCCTATTGGCACGCTAAAAAACGCGATTTCGGCACGTCGTTGCCGGGTGAGCAAAAAATCTGCCTCGCACATGCAGAAAATCCTTGAACGACTCGGGGTCCATTCGTAGGTGGGCCTCACTTTCGGAACCGATCCCAACCCAGGTGAAGCATCCTCGGGGGGCGCTAAGGAACCGACTGGAACGAACTACTGGTCAGAAGGGGAGCGCCATGAAAGACGCCAACCTCTTCCAACTGGGGTACGGTCTGGAGACAGGCGCCCAAGAGGAAGAATTCACCCGGGGAGACACCCCCGCAATCGACACCATGCGCCGTGACGTCTTCGACGAGTCGCGTGACGATCACTTCATCCGTGATGGCGAGACGGTCTTTGCCGGCACGCATCTCATTATCGAGGTAGTGAACGGCCACGGGCTCGACGACGAGGCGCGCATCCAGCAGGCTTTCCGCGACTGCGTGGACGACTGTGGCGCGACGCTGCTGCACATCCACACGCACAAGTTCTCGCCCCAAGGCGTGAGCGGCGTGGCCGTGCTGGCCGAAAGCCACATCTCGGTGCACACGTGGCCCGAGATCGGTTACGGCGCCTTCGACGTGTTCATGTGCGGCGATGCCCGCCCCTGGCGCGCCGTCGACGTCCTGTCGCGCGCCTTCGGCACTGCCGACGTCCGCGTGAAGGAGCTCAAGCGGGGTGAAGGTGTGGTGGAAGAGGCCGGCATTGCCGCCTGAGCCACGCCTTTCATGAAATCATGCAAAGCCGCCTTTCGGGGCGGCTTTTTGCTGCCGCGGCTGCGCCTTCGGTAGACAGGCCCGCCGTGCTTTGCCATGACCTGCCCCAGATCCCCGGAAGGAGCCGCCCCATGTCCGATCTCAAGGTCGACGGCTGGACCGTCGAGAAGCTGCACGATCACCACGCCCAGGCCCTGCGCGAGAGCCGCGTGCTCTATGACAGCGAAACCGAGCACCAGCGCCTGCGTGTCTTCGAGAATGGCACCTTCGGGCGCGTCCTGACGCTCGACGACGTGGTCCAAACGACCGAGGGCGACAACTTCATCTACCACGAGATGCTGACGCATGTGCCGATCCTGGCCCATGGCGCCGCCAAGCGGGTCTGCATCATCGGCGGTGGCGACGGCGGCATGGCGCGCGAGGTGCTGAAACACGCATCCGTCGAGCATGTGACGATGGTTGAGATCGACGCGGGCGTGGTGGAGTTCTCGAAGGAATACCTTCCGAAGTTGAGCCAGGGGGCCTTTGATGATGCACGGCTGAACCTGGTGATCGCGGACGGCGCGCAGTTCATCCGCGAGACGGAAGGCGGCTTCGACGTGATCATCGTCGATTCCACCGATCCTGTCGGCCCGGGCGAGGTGCTGTTCACCGACACCTTCTATGGACACGCGAAACGCGCGCTGTCCGAGGGCGGCATCCTTGTCACCCAGAACGGCGTACCCTTCCTGCAGGGCGAGGAACTGACCAACACCATGCGGGCCTTCAAGGCGCTCTTCTCCGACGCGACCTGCTACCTCGCCACGGTGCCAACCTATGCGGGCGGGCCGATGGCCTTTGGCTGGGGTACCGACAGCGCCGCGCGCGACGTGGCGCTGTCGGAGCTGCAACAACGGTTCGACAACAGCGCGTTGGCGCCAGAATACTACACGCCCGAGGTTCACAAGGCCGCCTTCGCCCTCCCCGGCTATGTCGCGAAACTCATGCCCTGAAGGGATTTGGCCGTGCGGAGGAAACGAGGGGCGCTGCCCCTCGCGCTCCCCGGGATATTTTTTCCGAGAAGAAGCGGCTGGTCAGCCCTTTGCGGGCGGGATCGCGTAGGTGAGCGAGGCATGGGCGACGGGATCCTCCGTGCCCTCGCTGTAGAGCAGCACGTCGGTGACGCTGAGTGATCTGCCAAGCTTGAGTACGCGCGCATGCGCCAGCACGTCGGCGCCCGAAGCCGGCTTGCGCATGAAGTCGATCGAGCAATGCGTGGTGACGGTCAGTGCCTCGGGTCCGATCCGGGCCATGGTCGCGACATAGGCGCTGATGTCGGCGAGGCCGAACATGGCCGGCCCCGAGACCGTTCCGCCCGGGCGCAGGTGCCGATCATCGGCCACGAGGCGCATGACCAGCAGCTCCTCGTCCATGCGGTCGATGGCGAACATGCCCCGCACCTGCGGAAAGACCTCCGGCAGGTAGCTCTGCATCTCCTTGAGCGTAAATTTCAGCATGGTTTCCCCTGTCTCCTGGCTTTTGCCCCAAAGTGACGGCTGACGATCGCCTGGCAAGCGTGACGGTGCGACCCCGTGCAAGACGAGGCCCCTTGGCAGCGCGGTCGCCCATCGCTAAATGCCACCCATGACGGATGAGCTACATATTGTCGGCGGCGGAATGGCCGGTTCCGAGGCGGCCTTTCAGGCCGCGGAAGCAGGTGTGCAGGTCGTGCTGCACGAGATGCGACCAGAAGTGAAGACCTTTGCGCATCATACTGGAAATCTTGGGGAAATGGTCTGTTCTAACTCGTTCCGATCGGACGATGACGAACAGAATGCCGTGGGGCTTCTGCACTGGGAGATGAAGCAGGCCGGCGGCCTGATCATGAACAGCGCCTACGCCCATCGGCTGCCTGCCGGCGGCGCTCTGGCGGTCGACCGCGAGGCCTTTGCCGAGACGGTGACTGCCGCGATCACTGCGCATCCCAACATCCGGGTTTCGCACGACGAAGTTTCCGAGCTGTCCGGTGAAGGGCACTGGATCTTCGCGACAGGGCCGCTGACGTCGGAAGGCCTTGGCCGGGCGATCCAGGCCGAGACCGGGACCGACAGGCTGGCCTTTTTCGACGCCATCGCGCCTATCGTCTATGCCGAGAGCATCGACATGGACGTGGCCTGGCGGCAATCGCGCTACGACAAGGGCGAGACCGAGGAAGAGCAGAAGGCCTATATCAACTGCCCGATGACGAAGGACCAGTACGAGGCCTTCATCGACGCACTGCTGGCCGCCGACAAGACGGAGTTCCACGAGGGCGAGACCGCAGGCTATTTCGACGGCTGCCTGCCCATCGAGGTCATGGCCGAGCGCGGCCGCGAAACGCTGCGGCACGGCCCCATGAAGCCTGTCGGGCTGACCAATCCACACGATCCCGAAACCAAGCCCTATGCCGTGGTTCAGCTGCGCCGGGATAACGAGCTGGGTACGCTCTACAATATCGTCGGCTTCCAGACGAAGATGAAGTACGGCGCGCAGAAGGCTGTTTTCTCGATGATTCCGGGGCTTCATGACGCGAGTTTTGCGCGGCTTGGCGGCATCCACCGGAACACTTTCCTGAATTCGCCGACGCTTCTCGATGATCGGATGCGCCTGCGGTCGAAGCCGAACATCCGTTTTGCGGGTCAGGTGACCGGCGTCGAGGGCTACGTCGAATCCGCCGCCATGGGGCTTGTGGCCGGGCGCATGGCCGCGGCCGAGATCCTGGGACGGACCATGCCGACAGTGCCGCAGGACACGGCCCACGGGGCACTGATCCACCACATCACCGGCGGCGCCGAGGCGAAGACCTTCCAACCGATGAACGTGAACTTCGGGTTGTTCCGACCGCTCGAGGGGCTGCGCGGGGGCCGCAAGGGGCGCCGCGAGCGCTACAAGGGCTACACGGATCGCGCCAAGGAGGCTTGGCAGGAGTGGCTGACGGCGCAGGGCCTTGACCTTCGGGCCGCCGAGTAAGCTATACTGCGGTCATGCAAGATACATATCTGGACAAGATCTACGACGCCCCCGATCAGGAGGCGAAACAGAATATTTATGCGGAGTGGTCAAAGTCTTACGACGCTGAATTGACGTCTTCGGGCTACGCCACGCCGGCACGCTGCGCCAAGGCACTGCACCAGGTGGCCACGGATTTCGGCATGCCCGTGCTCGATCTCGGCTGCGGCACCGGGCTTTCCGGTGAGGCGCTGAAGGCAGAGGGCTTCACGACCATCGACGGGCTCGACCCATCGGCCGAGATGCTCGCGGAGGCGAAGGCCAAGGGCGTCTATCGCAACGTCGAGGTCATGGATACGAACGCCCCGCTGCCCGCCGGTTATGCCGCCATCGCGGCCATCGGCGTGGTGGGCAGTGGCGCTGCGCCATTATCGCTGCTGGACGAGATCATCGCGGCGTTGATCCCGGGCGCGAAGACCGTCTTTTCGTTCAATGATCATACGCTTGAGGACCCTGCCTACGCGGCGCACGTGCAGCGCTACATCGATGACGGCGTGGTGCGGGAGCTGTTCCGCGAGCATGGGCCCCACCTGCCCGCCGAAGGTATCGGCGCGACCGTTTACGTTCTCGAAAAGACGTGAATTTCCGGACCCGGTTTGCCCCGTCGCCGACCGGGCCGCTTCACCTTGGTCATGCGTTTTCGGCGCTGACGGCGTTCGACCTCGCGCGGGAGGCGGGCGGGACCTTCCTGCTGCGCATCGAGGATATCGACCGAACGCGCGCGCGCGCGCAATGGGAGGCGCAGATCTACGAGGACCTGCACTGGCTGGGGCTCGACTGGCCGGAGCCGGTCCGGCGGCAGTCGGACCATACGGACGCCTACATGGCGGCGCTGGAGGATCTCTGGGCGCGTGGGCTGCTCTATCCCTGCTCCTGCCGGCGGCGCGATATCGTTGCGGCGGCTTCGGCCCCGCAGGAAGGGGGCGAACCGGCGGTGGGGCCGGACGGGCTGGTCTATCCCGGGACCTGCCGACCCGAGACGCCGCCCAGAGGGCAGATGCCGCGAGATGAGGCGCTGAGGATCGACATGAGGAGAGCGCTCGATGTCGTTGGAAAGGATATCAATTTCTTTGAAGTGGGAGCCGGCCCGGATGGCGAGAGCGGGCTGATCGAGGTCTCGCCCGAGGCGCTGATCGAGGGGGTCGGCGACGTGGTGCTGTCGCGCCGGGATTTCCCAGGGTCGTACCACCTGTCGGTCGTTGTCGATGACGCGCAGCAGGAAATCAGTGATGTCGTGCGAGGGCAGGATCTGTTCGAGGCAACGCAGATCCACGTGCTGCTTCAGCATCTGCTGGGCTATCTGGTGCCGCGTTACCATCATCACAGGCTGGTGCGGGACGAAGCCGGGCGGCGGCTGGCCAAGCGCGACAACGACCGTGCCATTGCCACCTTCCGCGCCGAGGGGTGCACGCCTGCGCAGATCCGCGACATGCTGGGCCTGGAGACGGCGCCCGGGGGCGCCGCCTGAGGATCAGTCGGAGATCACGCGGACCTCTTCCATGCGGTCGGGCTCGCCGGTCACAGCGCCATTGCGCCCGGTGCCGCGCTTGATCGCGTCGACCACGTCCATGCCTTCGACAACTTCACCCACCACGGTGTACTCGCCGTTCAGGTGTGGCGCGGGCGCGAACATGATGAAGAACTGCGAATTGGCGCTGTCGGGATCCTGCGATCGAGCCATGCCGAGCACGCCGCGATCGAAGGACCGGTCCGAGAACTCGGCCGGCAGGTTCGGCATGTCGGACCCGCCGGTGCCGGCGCGGCCCATGGAAAAGGCGTCGGTGCCGGTCTTGCCGAACTCCACGTCGCCGGTCTGGGCCATGAAGCCGTCGATCACGCGGTGGAAGACGACACCGTCATAGGCGCCCTGCTCGGCCAGCGTGGTGATGCGCTCCACGTGCTGGGGCGCCACATCCTCGAAGAGGTCGATAACGACGGTGCCTTCGGCCTCGCCCGCGATGTCGATCTCGAGCCCGGCGGCGAAGGCGGGCCCCGCCAGGCAGCTCAGCAGCAATGCCAGCTTACGCATCGGCGGCCACCTTGACGCTGACCATGGTGTCGGGGTTCGCGGGCGGCTCGCCGCGGGTGATGGCGTCGACGTGTTCCATCCCCTCGATCACGCGACCGTAGACGGTGTACTGGCCGTTGAGGAAGTGGTTGTCCTTGAAGTTGATGAAGAACTGCGAGTTCGCCGAGTTCGGGTTCTGCGAGCGCGCGGCGCCGATCGTGCCACGGTCGTGCGGCAGCTTCGAAAATTCCGCCGGCAGGTCAGGCATGTCCGAACCGCCGGTGCCGGCGCGGCGCATGTTGAAGTTGTCGGCGTCGGACTTGCCGTGCTCCACATCGCCGGTCTGGGCCATGAAGCCCTCGATCACGCGGTGAAAGACCACGCCGTCATAGGCGCCGGCGCGGGCCAGGGTCTTCATGCGTTCCACGTGCTTGGGTGCCACGTCGGGCAGGAGCGCGATGGTGACGGTGCCGGCAGGCAGCTCCATCACGATGGTGTTCTCGGGATCGTCGATCTGGGCCATCTGGTCCTCCAATTTCATGGGCAGGACACCTAAACCGCGGCCACCCGCACGGCAAGACGGCGTTGACGCCGCCGCGCTCAGGCGGCACAGACAGGGCAACTGACGAGTGTGGAGGTGGCTTATGGCCTGGAAGACGCTGGACCAGATGGAATTGCGCGGCAAGCGCGTGCTCTGCCGGGTGGACATCAACGTGCCGGTCGAGGACGGCAAGGTAACCGATGCCACGCGGATCGAACGGATCGCCGCGACGGTGCAGAACATCCTCGACAAGGGCGGCAAGCCCGTGCTGCTGGCCCACTTCGGCCGCCCCAAGGGCGAGCGGCGCGACGACATGAGCCTGCAGCCGCTGATCCCGGCGCTGGAATCGGTGCTGGGTGTCGAGGTGGTCTTTGCCTCGGATTGCGTCGGCCCCGCCGCGCAGACCGTGGTCGACGGGCTGACGGACGGCCAGGTAGCCCTGCTGGAAAACACGCGCTTCCACGCCGAAGAGGAAAAGAACGACGAAGGCTTTGCCAAGGAAATGGCGAAGCTCGGCGACATCTACTGCAACGACGCCTTTTCGGCGGCGCACCGCGCCCATGCCTCGACCGAGGCGCTGGCGCGGCTGCTGCCCTGCTGTGCGGGTCGCCTGATGCAGGCCGAGCTCGAGGCGCTGGAAGGCGCGCTGAGCAACCCCGAGCGGCCGGTTCTGGCCGTGGTGGGCGGCGCGAAGGTGTCGACCAAGCTGGACCTGCTGTCGAACCTCATCGAGAAGGTGGACATCCTCGTAATCGGCGGCGGCATGGCCAATACCTTCCTTGCCGCGCGCGGCGTGGACGTGGGCAAGTCGCTGTGCGAGCACGACATGGTCGATACCGCACTCAAAGTGGCCGAGAAGGCCGTGGAGACCGGCTGCGAGCTGCTGCTGCCCCGTGACGTGGTGGTCGCCCGTGAATTCAAGGCCGGCGCCGAGAGCGAGGTCGTGAAGATCGAGGATGTCCCCGCCGACGCCATGATCCTCGACGCCGGGCCCGACAGCGTGGCCCACGTGAAGGAAGCCATCGCCCGCGCAAATACGCTGATCTGGAACGGCCCGCTCGGTGCCTTCGAGATCAAGCCCTTCGACGCCGCAACCAACGCGGCGGCGGCCTATGCCGCGGAACTCACCAACGAGGGCAAGCTCGTCTCGGTCGCCGGGGGCGGCGACACGGTGTCGGCGTTGAACAAGGCGGGTGCCGCCGAGGGCTTCAGCTACATTTCGACCGCGGGCGGTGCTTTCCTCGAATGGATGGAAGGCAAGACGCTGCCGGGGGTTGCAGCGCTCGGCTGAGCGCATCTGGCGCCCGTCAGTCGATGGGCGCCATGTCGCGGATGAGGGCGATGGCGGCGGGTGCCGTGAAGGCGGTGCTGTGCCCGCCAGGCAGACCGCCCTCGCCCAAGCCCGTCAGGTCGACCACCGTGACGGGCAGCCCCGCGAGCCGGCCCGGGTCTTCGATGGATCCGAGCCGCGACGGACGGCCGACAAGCCAGGCGGCCAGTTCCAGGACCCTGTCCCGCGCGGAAACCATCAGCACGAAGGGCTGCGGAAAGGGATCGATCCGCCGCGCCTGGGCGAGGAAGACATCCTCGTCGATGTCCGGGGACAGCAGCGCCACGGCCGAGACCTGCGACAGCGTCTGCCGGTCGCCCGCGATGGAGATCTGGCGCAGCGTCTCCATCACAAGCTGGCTGCCCATGGAATGCGCCACGATCGTGACCGTCCGGTCGCCGCCGCGCGTGAGGTCTCCGAGAAGCTGTTCGAGCCCGTCACGCGCGAAGATCACGCTGTCGCGGTCGTAGACGTAGCGCCCCGGCATCCCGGCAGAGGGCCAGGAGTAGGCGATGATCGGCTGAGGTGCATCGAAGTCCTCGGCGATCTGGGCGGTGCGGTAGACGGCCCTCGCGTGCGTGGTGTTGTAGCCGGGGACGAAGAGCACGACATCCTCGCCGCCGGGTGGCTGCCGATCGTCGATCGCGGCGAGCCATGGGGCCGGGTCGCTGTAGAGTTCTGAATCCGCCACGGTGAAATGCCGTGCCGGGTCGGCTTCGGTCTTGTCAGGCCATTCGATGCGGCCCTCGCGGTGGTCCGGCGGAATGCTCACGTCGAGACGCGCGTAGTGCAGCCGTGCATCCCGCACCGCCCCGAAGCGCTGCCGCGCGAGGGGGTCGTTGCCCCTGGGTGCGGGCTGACGGTCGGTGGCCACAAAGACCGGCCGGATCGACTGTCCGGGCACGGAAAGAATGCCGGCGTACTGCAACGTGCCGCGCGGGGTACATCCGGCAAGCGCGACGAGGATGATCAGGCAGGTCAGGCGGCGCATCATGTGCATATGAATGCGCGTTCCGATATGCCGCGTCGAGATGCAGATTGCCCGGGCGCCCCTTCACGCAGCAGGATGCGAAAAGGAAGATTGCGGGATTCCCTTTCGTTTCGGACTGTGGCATCCTCGGGACGTGCACCCGCAAGAGGTGCAGGCAGAGGCAGCAGTGACCACAGCCCCATGACAAGCCGACGCAGCCGCCCCGCACTCGGGGTCCTGATCTACTTCACGCTCGCTTCCGGACTGGCGGCGTATTTCGTCTTTGCCGCGGTGCAGGGCGATTTCGGCATTTTCCGGCGCGCCGAGATCCTCGGCGAGCAACACCAGCTCGACGCGGAACTGGCGGTGCTTGAAAAGGATGTCTCCCGCTTCGAGAACCTGACCCGGCGCCTGTCGGACGAGTTCCTCGACATCGACCTGCTGGACCAGCAGGCCCGCGACGTCTTGGGCTACATCCGCTCCGACGAAATCGTGGTGCGCTGAGCCTAGTAGCGGCCAGACCCGAAGGGCGGCTCGAGGTAGTCGCCAAGCGCGTCCTCGAAAGGCTCCATGGCCTCACCGGCGGCGCTCTGGCGGTCCTGATCGTGCCGGATCAGATCCCGGATGTAGTCGCTGGCGTCCATATAACGGTGCCCACCTGGGCGTCGACCCAGGCCTTGAGTTCGTCGGTCAGCTTGGCGGTGATCTCGGCCATCGAAGCGCCCCTTTCGCATCCTGTCATCTCTAGTCGGAACGCCCCGCGCGCCTTGCAGGTTGCGCGCCACGGCTTCCCTTTACCCCTTCCCTGCCCGGCGCTACTCTCGCCTGACCGTTCAGCCTTAAACCATCTTCCCGAAGGATGACCATGGCCGCCCGCAAGACCGACGCCGGATCGGAGCCATCCGGCGAGACCCTGACGCAGCTCTACCGCGACATGCTTCTGATCCGGCGGTTCGAGGAGAAGGCCGGGCAGCTTTACGGCATGGGCCTGATCGGCGGCTACTGCCATCTCTACATCGGGCAGGAGGCCGTGGCGGTCGGGCTGGAATCCGTGGCCGAGCCCGGCGATCGTCGCATCACATCCTACCGCAGCCACGGGCTCATGCTGGCCTGCGGCATGGACCCAAAGCGGATCCTGGCCGAGATGACCGGACGCGAGGACGGCTATTCGGGCGGCAAGGGCGGCTCGATGCACATGTTCAGCAGCGAGCATCAGTTCTACGGCGGCCACGGGATCGTGGGCGCGCAGGTGCCCATCGGTGCGGGGCTGTCTTTTGCCGACCGCTATCGCGGGACCGACCGCGTCACATTCTGCTATTTCGGCGATGGCGCGGCGAGCCAGGGGCAGGTCTACGAGAGTTTCAACATGGCCGCGCGCTGGTCGCTGCCAGTGGTCTTCGTGATCGAGAACAACCAGTACGACACCACGCCGCGGAAGGTCTCGGACGTGCCGCCGCCAGATCTCTGCACGCGCGGCGAGAGCTTCGGCATTCCCGGCGAGGTGGTCGACGGGATGGACGTGCTGGCCGTGCGCAAGGCCGGTCGCAAGGCAGTGGCGCGCTGCCGCGCCGGTCGCGGTCCCAGCATCCTCGAGGCCCGAACCTACCGGTATCGCGGGCATTCCATGTCGGATCCGGCCAAGTACCGCACGCGCGAGGAAATGACTCGGGTCAAGGAAGAGCGCGATGCCATCGAACTCGTGCGTGACAGGTTGCTTGCGGGCGGCCATGCCGACGAAGAGGACCTCAAGCTGATCGACCGGGACATCAAGGCCGTCGTGAACGAGGCCGCAGAGTTCGCCCGGCAAAGCCCGGAGCCGGGACTGGACATGCTTTTGCAGGATGTCCACGCGGCCCCTTCGGCGGGAAGGTAGGGCCATGGCGACCGAGATCCTCATGCCCGCTCTCAGCCCCACCATGGAGGAGGGCACCCTCGCCCGCTGGCTGGTGAAAGAGGGCGACGAGATCGCCTCCGGCGACGTTCTGGCCGAGATCGAGACCGACAAGGCCACCATGGATTTCGAGGCCGAGGTCGAGGGGCGGCTCGGGCGTATCCTTGTGCCGGAAGGCAGCGCCAACGTGGCGGTGAACACCCCCATCGCGCTGCTGCTTGCCGAGGACGAGCCTGCCGATCTGCTGCCGGAGCCCCCTGCCCCGCGACCCGACGCGGCGCCGGCCTTGCCCGCCACGCCGAGGCAAACGCCCGAGCCGAAGGCCGCCGCTGCGACATTCCCCTGGCCCGAAGGGACACAAACCCACCGCCTGACCGTCCGCGAAGCACTGCGCGAGGCGCTGGCCGAGGAGATGCGGCGCGACGAGGATGTCTTTCTCATCGGCGAGGAAGTCGGGGACTACCAGGGCACCTACAAGATCAGCCAAGGGCTGCTCGAGGAATTCGGCCGCCGCCGCGTGGTGGACACGCCGATCACGGAACACGCGATGGCCGGGCTTGGCGTTGGCGCCGCCTTTGCGGGTCTTCGCCCCGTGGTCGAGTTCATGACGTTCAATTTCGCCATGCAGGCCGTCGACCAGATCGTGAATTCGGCGGCCAAGACGCGGTACATGTCCGGCGGCGAAATGACCTGCCCGATCGTCTTTCGCGGGCCGAACGGCGCGTCGCCCCGCGTCGCTGCCCAGCACGCGCAGGACTACGCGGCATGGTACGCGCATATCCCTGGCCTGAAGGTGGCGATGCCCTACTCGGCCTGCGACGCCAAAGGCCTGCTGAAATCCGCCATCCGCGATCCGGGACCGGTGATCTTTCTCGAAAACGAGATCCTTTACGGGCGCGCCTTCGACGTGCCGAAGCTCGAGGATCACACGGTGCCCTTTGGCGTCGCCCGGATCTGGCGCGAGGGGGAAGACGTCACATTGGTGAGCTTCGGGATCGGCATGAGCTATGCGCTTGATGCGGCGGACCGCTTGGCTGCCGATGGGATTTCCGCCGAGGTGATCGACCTGCGCAGCCTGCGTCCGCTCGACAACGAAACGGTGATGGCCTCGGTGCGCAAGACCGGTCGCTGCGTGACCGTGGAGGAGGGTTTTCCGGCGGGCTCCATCGGCCAGCAGGTCGCGACGCTGTTGATGCAGCAGGCCTTTGACTGGCTTGACGCGCCGGTGCTGACCGTCACCGGAAAGGACGTGCCGCTGCCCTACGCTGCCGCGCTGGAGCGCGCCGCGCTCGTCACCACGGACGAGGTCGTGGCCGCGGTGCGACAGGTCTGCTACCGGTAGCGGCCATGTCAGGGGATCGCGTGCAGGTGCTGGGGCGGGACGTGGCGGCAGAGGCCTACCGGATCGAGACCGCGCACGGACAGGCGCTTGTCCCCGAATACCTGATGGAGGGCATGCGTCCGGGGGAGCGGCCCAGCCACCAGGAGGCCTACGAGTGGATCGCGGCCCATCGTGGCCGGCTCACGCGGGCCGTCGCGCGGCTGGCGGCGGGCAAGGTGCCCCGCCCGCCCTACGATACGCTTACGCTTGTGAAGAGCTGAGGGCCCGAGAGGAACGCGACATGCCCTACCAGATCCTGATGCCGGCCCTGTCTCCGACTATGGAGGACGGCACGCTCGCTCGGTGGTGCGTCGGCGAGGGAGACCGGATCGCCCCCGGCGACGTGATCGCCGAGATCGAGACCGACAAGGCGACGCTCGAGTTCGAGGCCGACCGGGCCGGCACGCTCAGGCGGATCCTCATCGCGGAAGGCTCTGCCGGGGTCGCGGTCAACACGCCGATTGCCGAGCTGCACCCAGATGTCGCCCGGCGGGATCCGGTGCGTGCACGGGTCGCGGCCTCGCCCCGCGCCCGCAGCATGGCGAAGGAACGAGGGATCGATCTTGGCGCGGTAACGGGCAGCGGTCCCGCCGGCCGTATCATCGCGCGGGATCTCGAGGCGCCGGGTTTTGCCGGGAGGTTGGGCGACGAAGCGCCCGGCCAGCGGGTCTGGAGGCGCCGGGCCTCTGATGTGCCGATCGACCAGAAGCGGAAGGCCTTCGTCGCGCTCATGGCCGAGGCGAACCGCGACGTGCCGCAGTTCTGCCTTCGGCGCGAGATACTTGCCGACCGGCTGCTCGCCACCCGGGATGCGCTCAACGAGGGAACCGGCCCTGAGGGCCCGCGGCTCTCGATCACGGATTTCGTGCTGAGTGCCTGCGCGCTGGCCCTACAACAGGTGCCCGAGGCCAACGCGATCTGGCAGGGGGACCGCATCCTGCGGCTGAGTGGATCGGACCTCTCCATCGCCATCGCGACCGGGGGCGGCCTTGTCGCGCCAGTGATCCGCGATGCCGAGACCAAGCGCCTTCAGGCGCTGTCGCGCGAGCTCACCACACTCAAGACACGGGCTCGCGCAGGGCGCTTGTCATTGGTGGATCTGGCGGGTGGCAGCCTCGCCGTCTCGAACCTCGGGATGCACGGGGTGGAGTCCTTCGACGCCATCGTGACCCCGCCTCATTCGGCGATCCTCGCGGTGGGCAGTGTCCTGAGGAAACCCGTGGTCGATGACCAGAATCGTATCGTGCCGGCCAGTACGATCCAGATGTCGCTGTCTGTTGATCACAGGGTGACGGACGGCGCGCTTGGCGCGGCGCTGTTGTCGGAGATCGCAGCGGGTCTCGAAGACCCGCAGAGGCTGCTAGCCTGAACGGTCGGCGCCCTCAGGCGCCGCCGGAAATCAGGTGATCCATGCTGATCGAGGGCTGCGCGCAGCCCGCCTCGCCCACGACCCGGGCCGGAACGCCGGCCACGGTCTTGCAGGACGGAACCTCGTCCAGCACCACCGAACCTGCCGCCACGCGCGAGCAGTCGCCGACACGGATGTTGCCCAGTACCTTGGCCCCGGCCCCGATCAGCACGCCGTTGCCAATCTTGGGGTGGCGGTCTTCCTCTTCCTTGCCGGTGCCGCCGAGCGTCACCGAATGCAGCATCGACACGTTGTCGCCCACCACCGCGGTTTCGCCGATGACGATGCTGTGGGCGTGGTCGATCATGATGCCGCGTCCGATGTGGGCCGCGGGATGGATATCGACGCCGAAGACCTCGGAGCTGCGCATCTGGAAGAAGAAGGCGAGATCCTTGCGGCCCTCGCGATAAAGCCAATTGGCGACGCGGTAGGACTGCACCGCCTGGAAGCCCTTGAAGAAGAGCATGGGCTGGAGGAATCGGTGGCAGGCGGGATCGCGCTCGTAGGTGGCCACGATGTCCGCCCGCGCGGCCAACGCAAGCTCGGCATCGGCGCCATAGGCCTCGTCGCAGATCTCGCGCAGGATTTGTTCGCTCATCTCGCCGTTGGCAAGCTTCAGAGAGATCCGGTAGGCCAGCGCCCGTTCGATCGTCTGGTGGTGCAGGATCGAGTAATGCACCATGCCGCCAAGCAGGGGCTCGTCCAGCACGGCCTGCTCCGCCTCGGATATGATCCGGCCCCAGACGGGATCGAGCTGGGCAATCTTCGCGCGTGTCTCTGCCATACGGGTCACTCCTTTGACGGCGGCAGGATAGCAGATAGGGTCTGTGGGCAGAAACGCAAAACCTTGATGGATCGAATGCCGGATGATGATGAGAGAACGGCGCGTTTCCGTGACGTGATCGCCACGCGGCTGGCGGAGCTCGATGCCGAGGATGCGCTTGGCCGCGAGGGGCAGTCCACCGTCGCGCTCGATCAGCAGGCCGTGGGGCGGCTGAGCCGTCAGGATGCGCTTCTCAGTCAATCGATGGCCAAGGCCACGCAGGCGCGCAGGGATAACCAGCGCCATGCACTGCACGCGGCGCTGGACCGCCTGGCCGAGGATGAGTTCGGCTATTGCGAGGAGTGTGGCGAGGAGGTCGCGGCGCGCCGGCTCGAACTGGACCCGACAGCGCGCCGCTGCATCTCCTGCGCGTCGGGCTGAGGTGCCTTGTCTCGCAGGGTGCCGAGCATCACGCAGAGCGCATCGAGAAAACTCGGATCGCCAAGCGGCGGCGTCGGCGGCAAAGGGGCCAGTCCCGCCGCGGCCATGAGCGTGCCGTTGCCCCAGCAGCGATGCGCCCTGCCCCGCTGGGCCCGCCAGCGGTCCGCGGCAGTGGCGCGCTGCACGAGGCTCCGAGCGGCCGCATGACGTGACCCCGGTTCGAACAGTAGGAGGTAGCGCGCCGCGCAGAGCACATCACCGATGGTAAAGGGCCTCATGCGCCGACCTCGATCCGGGCGAAGGGCCCTGCCCCGTAGCTCGCCGAGATCTGCGCCACCTCCAGCGCGTAGCCGCCCGCGATGCCGTCGGCGCTGCGCTCCGCATCCGTGTAGGTGAACTCGGTCCTGTCGGTCAGCACCTCGCGCCGCACCTCGCCGCCATCAAGCACCCGGACAAGGTAGCTCTCGCGCTCCTCGCCCAGGGGGACCTCGATGCCGTCCCAGTCGTCGCCGCCGATCCGGGTCCTGCGGACCCAGCGAAAGACCGCGTCGCCGGCCTGAACGACATGGCCAAGATGCGCTGGCCGATAGGGCCTCAGGCCGTTACCAGCGAAGGTCTCGACCATATGCCGGTAGGTCGCGTCATCGTGTGGCCGCTGCGCCGGGCCGATGCGGAAGTGCCGCTCCTGCCGCCAACGGGCGCGGGCGAGGTCGATCTGCACGGGCGCCCCGTCGAGCAGGACGATGCGGGATCCGACCGGCCAGGCCGTTGGCATGACCGCGTCGGAGCCACACTGACCACGCAGGCGGTGGCTGACCTCCCATGTGTCCGGCGCCACAAGCGTGGCGTCGCGGAACTGGAATACCTCCCAAAGGCCAGTGGAGTCGTCGCCGATGGCGATCAGGTTCGCGCCGGACAGGAAGGCCGCGGCGCTCACCGATTGCAGCGCACCGCCGGGTAGCGACATACACAGCGGAGCGCCCCGGTCGACAACGCCTGCGGGCGCGGCTGGCAGCGGGGTCAATGTGGCACCGATGGTCGCACGCGTGCCGATCCGCTGGTTCAACCGGTAGTCTGCGTCCGTCGCCGCGTCGAACACCGCGACCTCGCCGGGCCAGGGCCGTGCCGTGACCGCGAGATGCGGTGCATGGGGCACCTCCTCGCCCGAGATCAAAGGGAGGTCGAGGAACTGGGCGGTCACCGGAACGGACCGGCTGACCCTCGCCAGCTCCGGAGCGGCGCGATCCTCCGGCGCCGGACGGTAGAGATCGGGATCGAGGCGCACCGCCTCGGCCAGCAGAAGCTCAGTCGCTTCAAGCCGGTCGATGCGTGCGAGGATCGGCCCCGACGATCCCGGCAGCGACACGACGTCCCCGGCGCCGATAGTCGCCTTCGAAGGCGGCAGCGCAAAGCGCAGGCTGTCGCGCGCGAGCCGCGCCTCGGACAGCCAGCGGTCCACGGTCTGCCGTCCGTCGCCACGGGTCAGAGACAGGGGAAGCTCGCTTTGCGACACGGAAGGAAGATCACCGCCCGGCAGCACGGCCTCTTCCTGCGCCACCTGGAAATCGGCGTCCGAGAGGACAAAACTCGCCCGCACCCGGCCCGCCATCTCGGCCTCGCTCGCGCGGGTTTCGATCAGGTCGGCGTCGAGATCCCCGCTCACGGCGAGATCCTGACGCGACAGGGGAATGGCCCCGCGCCCCGTGCGGCTGCGAAACACGAGCGTGCCGTCACGCTCCACCGCATCGAACCCGTGCGCCAGCATCAGCGGCTGCAGCGCCTGCCGCGCGGTTCCGGTCTCGGAAAGCGTGAAGCCACGAACGATGCCATGCAGTCCCGAAGTATCAATATCGGTCACACCTGCCCGTGCGCAGATCTCCGCAACCACAGAAGCCAGGGTGCGAGACGAGGCCCGGCCGCTGATCCAGTGGCCACGCTGGTAGTTCGGCCCGTCAGACCAGAGCGCGGTATTGCCCGGGAACCAAGGATAGGGCCGCGCGTCCCAGGCCCAGACGAAGCTGCGCGAGAGGTCCACCATCGGACCGCCGTAGTGCGGGGACACCGGATTCTGCGCGGCCTCGCCCCAATGGCGATACATGGCCCGCAGGTATTGCCGCTGGATCAGGTCGTCACGCTGCCCGCCCGAGAAATGCGGCAGCGCGGATTCCGAGGATTTCGGATCGACGAAAACGTTGGGCTGGTTCGTGCCCTTGTCGACGGCGGGGCAGCCGAGCTCCGTGAACCAGATCGGTTTGCTGCGCGGCTGCCAGTCGGTGGGCGCGACCTGCCGAACGCCGCCGATGCGGTCATGATGGGCATTCTCCCACCAGCTGCGGATGTCCTTGTAACGCCAGACCCACGGCTCGCTGTAGGCACCATCGGTGATCGGCGTGCGCTTCTGCGCGGCGCGATCGGCCTCAGACGCATAGTACCACGCGAAGCCCTCGCCCCCGGCCACGTTGGCCGCAAGGTAGTCGGCGTTGTGCACGGTCCCCCAGGCGGCGTCGGCCTGATCCTCGTCGTCGCGCCAGTCGGATAGCGGCATGTAGTTGTCGATGCCGATGAAGTCGATCGTGTCATCCGCCCAGAGGGGATCTAGGTGGAAGAACACGTCGCCCGGGGCATCGGAGGGGTGATAGCCGAAATACTCGCTCCAGTCGGCGGCATAGCCGATCTTCACGTCGGGACCGAGGATCGCCCGGCATTCGGCGGCGAGATCCCGCAGGGCCTGTACCGCCGGGAAACCAGTGGTGCCGCGCAGCGTCGTGAGGCCGCGCAGTTCGGAGCCGATGCAGAAGGCCTCCACCCCGCTCGCCTGTGCGCAAAGCGCGGCCTGGTGCAGCACGTAGCGCCGATAGCGCCACTCGTCCGGGCCGCCGTAGGTGATGCCATCGGAGGTCACGACGAAGTCGCCAGCAGAGGCCGTGCCGAAGAAATCCGCGACCTCGGCATCGACCTGCGCCGTGCCGTCGGGTGTTCCTACCTGCCCCGGGGCCAGCGATGCGGTGATCCGCCCGCGCCAGGGCAGCCGCGCCTGCTCGGTGCCGCCATATGGGTCGGGGAGAGCATTCCCCGACATCTGGTCCATCAGGATGAAGGGATAGTAGACAACCTCGAGGCCGCGGTCGCGGGCATGGCGGATCGCCTGCACCACCGAGCGGTCCGAGGGCGTGCCGCCGTAGACCGGGCGCTCGTCCTCGACCGGGACCTGCTGCGCCGTGGCGCGCGAGAGCCCCGCCACAGACCACGGCATGTCGTCGGCTTCGGCCTCCGGGCGTTCGTACTTGGGCCGGATCGTGCAGTCGCCGCAGCGCAGGTCGTCACCGAACCAGCTCACCACCAGCGAAACGGCCCCGCAGGCCGGCAGCTCGTCGCGGAGCTGGTCGAGCGAGATCTCGATGTCGGGCCTTTCGGAGGGGGAGTTCACGTTCGCTGCAAGGGTCCCGTCGCTTCCGGCCACGAAGACCTTGTCTGTCGCCAGGGCATATTCGCCGCTGCCGGGAATGAGCGCGACGCCTCGCACCGTCTGCGTCAGGTCCTCGGGATCCGCCAGTTCGGGCCGCGTCACCTCGAAGCTGAACTGCGGGACGCGGTTGCCAAAGCGCTCGAGCCTGAGATCCTCGATCACCAAGTAGGCCGTGCCGCGGTAGGCGGGCACGTTGCCGGTGCCCTCCACCGCCTCGATGCAGGGATCGGGCATCTGGTCCGCCGTGCCGCGATAGACCCGCATGTTCAGGTCGGGCACCGAGATTTCGGCCCCGTCGGCCCAGGCGCGGTTCACGCCGGCGATCTCGCCCTCGCAGAGCGCGAGGGCGAGGCTGACCGAGTAGCTGTAGCTGCGCACTTCGGGCTGGCTGGGCGCCCCCTTGCCACCGCCGCCACCGCTGGTCGAGGCGTGCTCGCGGAAGTTGCTCGCCCAGATGATGTGCCCGCCCACACGCATGCGCCCGAAGACCTGCGCCACGGGCGCGCCCTCCCCCGCACCGCTCAGGCGAAAGCGGTCGATACGGCCGGTCTCGACCGGCTCGGCCCCGCGCCCCAGAACGCGCTGGTCGATCATCCGCCCCAGCGTCGCGCCCGCGAAGCGGCCCACCGCCGTCATCGAGAGGCCAAGGACCGTGCCTCCGACGGAACTGCCAAGCGCCGCGCCAGCGGCGGAAAGCACCAGTGTTGCCATCATTCGCTCCTTTCGGGAAAGGCCAAGCGCGCCACGATTCGCCGCCGCCACGGGGCCGTCAGCGCGCTCTCGATCACGCCGTGGCCGCTGTAGGCATGGATGAAGCTGACCTCC
This sequence comes from Allosediminivita pacifica, assembly GCF_003054175.1. Classification (GTDB taxonomy): domain Bacteria; phylum Pseudomonadota; class Alphaproteobacteria; order Rhodobacterales; family Rhodobacteraceae; genus Allosediminivita; species Allosediminivita pacifica. The sequence continues at coordinate 95,802 of NZ_QBKN01000011.1, read as the reverse complement.
GGGCCGACGCACGCCTGAAGCCCGAGGTGCTTGGCCACGGCGCCCGACCGCATGCGGAACAGCAGGACGTCGCCAGCGTGCTCCTGCGTGAGGGGCTTCGGCTGCAGATGCCGCAGGGCCGCGGCCCAGAGCCGCTCTTCGCCCTGCGGTTCGGACCAGTCCGGGCTGTAGGCGGGCGGCAGCTCGGGCTCAGGCCCGAGCACCTCGCGCCAGACACCGCGCAGCAGGCCGAGACAATCGCAGCCGCCGGTCTTGCACGAGGCCTGGTGGAGGTAGGGCGTGCCGATCCAGCCGCGCGCCGCGATTACATAGGCGCTCATCTCCGGCTGCCCCCGTCGCGGCGGGCGGCATGCGCGGGCGAAACCGTCATCCAGTCTTCTTCAGGAATATCTGGAAAGCCCTGAAAATTCAGAAGATTTCCGAACTTCTCGCGACAGGTCTCCACCCGCTTGTCGCATCCGGCCACCAGCCGAACCATGTCGCCCGGGGCAATCTCGGCGCGCACCGGCGTCCAGAGGTCGATCCGGCGTCCGACGGGATCGGCGAGGTCACGCTTGATGCCTTCGCTCAGACCCGCTGCCTCGCCGGTCAGCACTGTCAGGCTGCCGCGCGTAAACCAGCCCTCGGCATGCGCAGCCCCGAGCCAAAGCCTGCGGCCCTCTTCCGCCGCCTCGACCGGCCCTTCCCAGGAAAACGCGCTGTCGCTGGTATCGACACCGCAGGCGCTGTCGCCGAGCACGGCGTCGCAGACCTTCTGGTAGACGCGCCCGAACGGCCGGTTCAAAGCTTCGCTCAAGCCGCGCAGCTCGGCGTGAAAGGCGCCGCCGCCACGGCGGATCTCGCCCAGTGTGCCGCGGAAGATCACCTTGCGCGCTGCAACGTCCGCCCAGTTCACCGTCCAGGCAACGACCTCGGCCCCGTCGTAGCGTCCCGCCGCGATGTCCGTCTCGCGGATCGCTGCATCGCTCAGCGCGCCCATGGCCTCGGAATTGTCGACCGACAGCCCCGTCGAGGTTTCCAGCGCCCGCGCGGTCAATCCCGTCCCAACCCGGAATACGAGCCCGTCAAAGGCAAGGTCCGCGTCGTGATCGGTGAAGCCGAGCCGCACGCCGTCGCGCCGGGTGATCGCCCAGCAGCGCGCCACCGTCGTGCAACCGCCGGCAAGATGGGCGTGCAGATCATCCCTGCCCGCCATCAGACCCGCAGCTCCACCACCGGCACGCTGGGCACCTGTCCCGCCTGGAAGGTCGCGGCGCTGATCTCGATCCGGTCGGTGTCGAAACGCACCGGCACGTCAAAGGCGAACCCTGCGGTCACCGCAACACCCACCGCCGGGGCCGAGGCCATCGTCACGAGGCCCTCGGTTTCGTCCACCTCAAAGTCCGCGCCCTGCACCTGCAGGACGCCACCGACGGCCACCAGAACCGACCCCACGACCGGCTTGGCGATGGGACGCACATACTCCGCGCCGCCCGAGCGATAGGTTTTCGTCAGCGAGAACTCGTCCGTCGCGCCATCGCCGGTGCCGATCACCTGGTCGTCCGCGGCGGGCTCTCCCGAAGGTGCACAGGACTTGTGATCCGCCCAGTCCTTCCAGCGGAAGCCGTGCAATTGCCCGCGACGTGCCTCGAAGAAGGCGATCAGCGCCGCAAGATCGTCGAGCGACTGCAGCCCCAGTCCCGCGTCCCACCGCCTGCGCGAATGGGCCCAGGGTGTGTTTCGCTCTTCGAAACCGCTGGTCAGCGTGACGATATCGGTCCTGCGTTCCGGCCCGCCGAGCGCGCCGAAACTCAGGTTCGCGGGAAATCTCACCTCGTGAAAGCCCATGACCCTCTCCTCACCTGTTGCGCGCGCCGGCGCTCAGCGCCCGGCCCATCTGCGCGGCGATCTGGCTCTGGCTGCGGCGGAAGCCCTCGACATCGGGCGTCGAGATATTGATGACGACCTGCGCAGGCGCCGCCTGCCCCTGCATCCGCACGCCAAGTGCCCCGTCGGCTCCGCGCGACAGCGGCAGCACCGCCTCGGGGCCCGCCTCGCCCATGAGCCCGAGGCCTCGGCGCATCGGAAAGGCGGTCGGCGCCCCGACGACGCCACGCTCCCGTCCTTGCGAGAAACTGCCCCCCTTCGCGAAGGGCGTGACCGCGCCAAAGAGACTGCCGATGCCCGATGTGACCGCACCACCGATGTGGTCCGCCACGGGCCGCACGGCCGCGCGCCAGGCCGCGTTCACCATGGAATCCGCGACGCCGCGCAGCGCGTCCGACAGGCTGATCCCGTCCAGCACCAGCCCGTCGATGGCCCGCGCCACGCCGCGGCTGAGCGAGCGTTCTAGCGATCCCGCCGTGCGTGCCGTTGCACCGAACGACGAATGCACCCGCCTGAGCTCGGCATCGAACGCCGCTGCCATGCCGGCCACGCCGCCGAGCGAGGTTTCGAGCGCCGCGATCTCGTCGCCCAGCTCGCCGATATCTTCGAAATCCATCATCCCTCATCCTCCGTCCGGTCGGGATAGGCCGCCATCATCCGCTCCAGCGCACCGCGCCCCATGGCACCACCGCCCTGCGGCTGCCCCAGCATCAGCGAAAGCTCTGCCGGGGTGAGCGCCCAGAACTGCTCGGGTCGAATCCGAAGCTCCTGCAGCCCCGCGCGCAGCAGTCCCGGCCAGTCAAAGGCACTCATTCCGGTCCTGGCGTCGCGAAGGCGCGGGCAAGCAGCGTCGCTGCCGCCTGCGCCGCCGCCAGCGGCCCGCCCTCGATCTCGGCGCAGCGCAGGTCTGCCGCATCACCGCGCCAACCGCCGCCGCGCAGGCCGGCCACCACCAGTGCGAGCACATCGCGCGCGCAGTAGCGCCCGCCCTCGAAGCGTTGCACGAGATCCACCAGCGATCCTTCGCCAAGCTCGGCCTCCAGCTCGGCCAGCGCGCCGAGTGTCAGCCGCATGATCCGGCGCTTGCCATCGATGACCATCGGCACCTCGCCTCGCCAGGGGTTCGCCATCAGGCTGCCGTGAAGCTCAGGGCGCCGGCCGAGGCCAGAGACAATTCGTAGGTCGCCTCGCCGTCGTGATTGCCGGCATATTCGATGGCGGTCAGCTGGAACGGCCCCTCGACGGTGCCGAAATCGGGGATCACCACCTGGAAGTCCGGCATCTGCGCGTTGAAGAAGACCTCGCGCGCCCTTGCATCGGTCTGCGCATCCTTGAAGACCCCCGCACCGGTCAGGCTCGCCGATTTCACCCCGGCCCCGGCCAGCAGCTCGCGCCAGCCGCCCTGGCTTTCCAGAGAGGTGACATCCACCGTCTCGGCGTTGAAGGCGATGCGGCTTGCCCGCAGCCCTGCCAGCGTCTCGAACTGGCCCGCACCGCTCACGTCCATCTTGATCAGAAGATCCTTGCCGTTCTGGGCACTCATGGTCCCGTCTCCTTGCTGAAATCAGTCGTCTTCCACATGCGCGCGGAAGGTCATGTCGATGCGGCGCAGCCCGCCGCTTTCGCGCGTCGCCCGCGCTTGGCGGAACCACAGCCCCACAAGGTGGCCGCGCCCCAGCGTCATCGCCGCGCCGTTGAGCGCGTCGCTCACGGCCCCGGCGGCGGCCTTCGCGGTCTGGAACCCCGCGCTTTCGGTCACCACCGACACTGTGAAATCGTGCCTGGCGGCGGCGGTTGCCACGTCCGATGCATCGCGCACCTTCTCGGGCCCCAGCGCGACGTAAAGCGACGGCATCGGCCCCGGCGGCAGCTCGTCATAGACGGCACTCCCGACGATCTCCGTCAGCTGTGCACTGCCAAGCAGGCGCGCGTAGACGGCCTCCTGCAGGGCGGCGGAAATCCCGTAGCTCACGTGGCAACCTCCTCTTCGGCATCGCAGACGAAGTAGAGAGCCCGCGGCTCGACCTCGGTCACGCTCTCGATCAGGAAGCGCCGCGGCCCCATAGCAAAGCGCTGGCCTGCGACGGGTCGGGCCGTCGATCCGTGAACCGCCGCCCGCACGACGATCCGGAAGGCCGCGACGGAAACCGAACCGACCTCTCCGCTGGTGACGCGCCCGGTGCGCGGCTGGATCTCGGCCCAGAGCGTGCCGAGCGGCACCCAGATCTCCACGAACCCCCCGGCCCCGTCGGCCACGCGCTCCGGCGCCTCGAGGGTCAGGCGGCGATTGAGCTGCGGCACACTCATCCCGCCGCCCCCAACCGAAGCGGACGATAGCGCGCCACCAGCGAGGCCACGCCGAAGGGCATGCAGCCTTCGCCAAGCGAGGTCTCGTCGCGGTATTCGTAATAGTGCGCCGCCAGCAGCATCACCGCCTGCGCGAGGTCGGCAGGGACATCCGTGAAGGCCGCGCCGAACCCCGCGCGAAAGCGGATCTCCACCGCGCCGGCGCCGGCCACCCGCGGCAGCGCCGCGCCGCGCGGGCGCAGGCGGGGCGCATGCGCGTCGGGTTGCAGCCGGTAGAGCGCCGGATCGACCGTGGTCGCCACACCGTATCCGTCCACCAGCGTCACGTCGGTCACGCTCTCGACCGGGGCAAGCGGCAGGACCTGCGCGCAGGGATCCCGCCAGTCGTTCAGAGTCAGGACGAAACCGCGCGTGATCAGCGCCTTGGAGGTCCGGGCCTCGACCGCCGCCATGGCCGCCCGCAGGAAAGAGCCAAGCACCCCGTCCTGAACGCTTTCCTCGTCAAAGCCCGTTCCCAGCCGCAGATGCGCCTTCAGCGCATCGACCGGAAGGGCCGCCTCGGGCACTTGGCCTTCTTCCACCAACATCATGTCTCGTCTCCCGCTCGGGCGGCCATCCCGGCACGAAGGTCCGGTCCGGCCCGAAACGGGAGGGCCTCCGTCGAAGACCCTCCCGACGGCTCAGCTTCAGCTCACCGCGCAGCGCAGCAGCTTGATCGCGGCGAAATCGGTCACGTCGCCGCCGACACGCTTGGTGGCATAGAAGAGCACGTGCGGCTTGGCGCTGAACGGGTCCCGCAGGACGCGCAGATCCGGCCGCTCGGCGATGGTGTAGCCCGCCCCGAAATCGCCGAATGCGATCGGGTACGTTCCCGCGTCGATGTCCGGCATCTGCTCCGAGATCAGCACCGGGTAGCCCAGAAGACGGGCCGGCTCGGCCGCGGCAAGGCCGTCGGACCAGAGATGGCGCCCGTCGTTGTCCTTGAGCTTGCGCAGCTCGCCTGCCGTGCGGGAATTCAGCACGAAGGTGGCCTTGGCCCGGTACTGCGCGCCCAGCGAATACACCAGGTCGATCAGCGTATCGCCGCTGCCGATGGTGTCGGCGATGCCGGTGGGCACGTAGCCGATATTGCCCCAGGTCCAGACCTCATTGTCCACGGTGGCATGGTTCAGGAAGCCGCGCGGCTTGTCCTGCCCGTCACCCGACACGAAGGCCACCGCCTCGGCACGGGCGAACTTGTCGGCGATGCGCCCGGCCAGCCAGGCCTCGACGTCAAACGCCGTGTCGTCCAGCAGGCGTTGCGAGATCTTCGGCAGCGCGTTCAGCTCGTAAAGCGGGATCGAGATCCGCTCGACGGTCGGCGTGCCGGTCTCGGCGGTCGCATCGGTTTCGTTCGCCCATCCGGCACTTGCGTCGTTGCGGTCGATCAGCACGTCGAAGCTGCCCGCCTCGACGTTCACGATGCTCGCCACGCTGCGGATCGAGGCCGTGCTCGCAAGCGTCGAGCGGATCGTCTCGGCGGTCTGCGGATCGACAAGATAACCGCCGTCCGAGTTGATCGCCGTGGACATCGCCTTGCTTTCGAGTTCGAGCCCGCGCAGCCCGTCATCCTCGCCACTGCGAAGGTAGGCGTCGAAGGCCTTCTGATGCGGCGCGTCGGGTTCGGCCGCGGTGGACAGCGCCGGGCGCGCGTGATGGGCGGTCTTGTGATCCAGCATGGTCAGTCGCTCTTCCTGTTTCTGAAGCTTGCCCTGCAGGTCTGCCTGCATGGCCTTGAAGTCCCCGATCAGCCCCGCCATCGCGGCGCTCACCCGGGCGGCCGGGGACAGATCCTCCCCGGTCCGAGACGAGGTCCCGGTCGTGCTCATGGCAAAATTCCCCATGTCGATGGGCGGCGCGTCAGCTGTCCGCCAGGTTGCGGCGCGCGTCCTCGAGGACACTCGCCAGGTCGCGCAGCATGACTTCCTCGGGCGCGTCGCCCTTGGCCGCCACGCGCGCACTGGGCAGCATCGGGAAGGTCACCAGCGACACTTCCCAGAGCTCCAGTTCCGTCAGGACGCGGTGACCCGCCTCCGATTTGCGTGATTTCACAGTGCGGTAACCAATCGACAGGCCGTCGATGGCCCCTGCCTCGATCAGCGCCTTCGCCTCGCGGGCGCGGCTCACGTCTTCAAGCAGCCGCCCCTTGACGAAAAGCCCGCGACCGTCCTCGCGGACCTCCTCCCAGATGCCGATGGGCTGGGCCGGGTCGTGCTGCCAGAGCATCTTGACCGACCGCCCCTCGGACTGAAGCCGCTGAAGGCTGCGCGCATAGGCGCCCTGCGCCACCACGTCGCCACCCTGGTCGCACGCCCCGAAAAGCGAGGCGTATCCCTCGATCCGGTGCCCCTCGGCCACCGTCACCTCCGCCTCGAAGCGGCAGAATTTCATTTCGAGATCCAGCATCCGTTCCCTTTCTTTCCCGCCACTCAGGGCGCAGCCTGCAGCAGCCCTTGAAAGGCCTGGGCCAGGATCACCCCGACCACGCCGTAGACCGTCAGCCAGAGCCGCTTTTCAAGCCGCTCCATGATCATCTCGAGCCGGTCCAGCCGGGCGTTCAGCGCCTCGAACTGAAGCTTGCTGACCCGCTCATGCGCTTCCAGCCGCATCCCGGGCGCGCAGGCGAATGGCTCGTATTTCACTCGTCCATCAGGCACTTGAGGCCCCACCTTCATCTAGCGGAGGAAGCCCGAGCATATCCCGCTTCTCGGCTGTGGTCAGGAAATCGGCCTGCGCCACGCGCGCCCATTGCGCGTCGCGTTCGGAGGCGAGCGCCGGCACCCTGTCGGGGTCGGGGACAAGCGAAACTTCCTCGCCGGCGAACTGCGCCAGCCAACGTCCCAGCGCCGCCGCCACACGGCCGGCGAGCGGCAGAACCGTCAGGCGATAGAAGGCGCGGTGCGCTTCCTGATAGTTGGCGTAGGTCGCCTCGCCGGGGATCCCCAGCAGCATCGGCGGAATGCCGAAGGCTACCGCGATCTCTCGTGCCGCCGCCTCCTTGGTCTTCTGGAACTCCATGTCCGAAGGCGAAAAGCCCATCGGCTTCCAGTCCAGACCGCCTTCAAGCAACATCGGCCGTCCGGCGTTCCGGGCGCCCTGGTGATGCGCCTCCATCTCGGCGACGAGGCGTTCATACTGGTCAGGCGCCAGGCTGCTCTGCCCGTCCGGGCCCTTCCAGATGATGGCACCCGACGGGCGCGCCGCGTTATCCAAAAGCCCCTTGGACCAACGACTTGCGGCGTTGTGCACATCCACTGCCTGAGCCGCAGACTGCAGCGGACTCAGCCCGTAATGATCGTCCTGGGGGTGGAAATTCCGGACGTGCAGGATCGGTGAGACCGGCCCGGTCGCGTCGAACCTGTGCTTGCGTCCACCAACCGCGTATTCGTAGCCCACGGGCCAGCCATCGCTGCCAGGGATCACCCGCATCCGGTCGGACCGCAGCACATGCAGTTCAAGCGGCACGGCCCCGCTGCCCGTCACAGCCTCGACGTAGCCGTCACCCGACAGCAGCAGCTGCCCGTAAAGCGCCTCCAGCAGCTCGGCCCGCCCCTGTGCCGGATTCGGGGCCGTGACCAGTTGCAGGATCGGATGATCGGCATAGCGCGCCGAGGCATCCTGCAAAATCAGCGGCAGCGCCGCGGCGGCTTCCGCGATCAGCTTGACCGCGCGAAAGCCCACCGGATTGCCCGCGAAGGCCTGCTTGGTCAGCGAAGCCGTGTCGCGCGGCGACCAGGCGATCCGCCCCGAGGTCACATGCGCCACCAGCGGTCCGGTGGCCGAGGCTTTTGCGGCCGGTGCCGCCTGGGGTTCCGACCGGCCCCGACCTGCGAGAAACTGCAATACCATCGCGCCGCGCTCCTTTCCGATTTCCGTCGGCGGGGCCTTGTGTGCCCCGCGGCTTGGAAAGAAACCTAGACCGAAGGATTTAACGGCCCTCGACGCCACCGAACGGTGCCGCGCCTCAGCGCAACACCATTGGGAATCAAAGGCTTCTGACCCGCGGCGGAGCCTTTGCACCAAGCATCAACTCGCTCAGCGCCCAGACCAGCGCATCGACGCGGTCAGGGCTCCCGCCGCCCTCGAACCCCTCGGGCGTCATCAGGCACATCTGTGCCTCGAGCGCCTCCATCCCTGCGACATGCGCCACGCGGCCCTGCTCGTAGAGCGCCGCCACCGGCTCGGCCCGCGCGGCCTTGCTGCGGCTCGCATGCACCGCCGTCACGGGCAGCATCGGGTCCACCTGCGCCAGCACCGTCTTCACCATGGCGCCACCCTGATTCACCTCGGCCACGACGCGGTCGGCCTTCCAGCGGTCGTAGGACTGCGCCGCGGCCTTGGCCCAGCCGAGCGGCGAGGCGCCCTGCACGCTCGCGTCCTCAAGCACCACGGCGCGCCACTCCTCGGGCGGTCCGGACCGCACCACACCGGCCACGACGATCCCGCAGGCATCGGAACCCGCGCCGGCACCGGCCGGCGGGTCGACAGCCACGACGATCCGGTCGAACTCCGGCAGCCGCCCCGCCCGACAGGCATCCAGCATCTCCCGCGACCAGAGCGCGCCGTCCGCTTCGTCCAGCAGCACCCCATCCAGTTCCTGCAATCCCAACCGAGAGCCCGCATAGCGCGCACGCACCTCGGCCAGGAAAGCCTCCGCAAGGTAGGCCCGGTTCGCCTCGGTGGGCGCTCGGGTCACAACCGTCGACGGCAGATCGAGCAAACGTTTCAGGACTGCCACGTTGCGCGGCGTCGTGGTTGCGCAGACCCTCGGATCGTCACCAAGGCGAAGCCCGAATTGCAGCATGTCCCAGGTCGCCTGCGCGTTGCGCCACTTCGCCAGCTCGTCCACCCAGGCGCCATCGAACTGCGGCCCGCGCAGCGCCTCGGGGTCATGCGCCGAAAACGCCATGGCCTCGGCCCCGTTGGGCCAGACAAGACAACGGCGCGTCGCGTTCCAGCTCGGCCGCCGGTCCGGCGGCGAACAGTTGAGGATGCCGCTGTCGCCGAAGACCATCACCTCGCGCACCTGGTCTATGGTCTCGCCCACCAGCGCCAGCCGCCGCGCGCGCCCTGCATCGAGGGGCCGCGGCCCTTCGACCATGGAGCGCACCCATTCGGCCCCGGCCCGGGTCTTGCCCGCCCCACGTCCGCCCAGGATCGCCCAGCAGCGCCAGTCGCCCTCAGGCGGCAACTGGTGCGGGTGCGCCCAGAAATCGAAAAGAAAGGGGAGCGCAAGGCGCTCCCCCTCCGTCAGTTCACTCAGGAAGCTCTCCTTCACCGCAGCACCGGCGGATCCGATCAAGCCGGCACCCGATATCAGCCCGCGCCCGGTCGAGGTCGAGCCCGTATGCCCCCGAGATCCCGGCTCTTTTCCTTCTCTGTTCTGCAAGTTGAGCCTCCGTTTCATTTGCGGCCTTCAGCCAGTAGCGCAGGTGGCCCAGCAGCTTGCCGGCCTCCTGCGAGTCCTTCAGGTCGCCCTCGCGAACGCGGGCGCGTAGATCACGCAATTCCTGGCTCAGTTCCCGCAGCGTTTCCGCGATTTCGTCGCGTTGTTCTTCAAGGCGTGCGGTCTCGTCCCGGACCAGGATCAGTACGTCGTTTTCCATTGCTCGATACCCTTCTTGCCTGTGCGACTTCCCCGCTCAGACATGCGAACGAAAAACGCGGCCATGGATCTCGCCATGGCCGCGTGCCTCAATTCGTCCAGCATGTCGGGAAACCTACGCCCGACCGCGCGTTCGGTCAAATCAGGGACCGTCCGTAACAGGCTGACTTCATTTACCTTTACGCGTCCGAAACCTGAAAGGATGCGGCGATGAAACCCGTGTTCACTTGCCGGGGGTCCACCGCTCTGGCATCACTCCGGTGTCAAAGAAGGACCTCTCCATGCCACAACTCTCGGACCGCATCACCACGCTGAACAAGGGCGGCTCGGACGGCTGGGAGGTCTTCTACCGCGCCCGGCAGATGGTCGCCGAGGGCAAGGACGTGATCGAGCTGACCATCGGCGAGCACGACATCGGCACCGACGCGGCAATCCTTGTGGCGATGCACACCGCCGCGCTGAACGGCGCCACCGGCTATGCCATGGTGCCCGGCATCGCCCCGCTGCGAGAAGCGCTTGCCGAACGCGTTGCCGCCCGTACCGGCGTGCCAACCACAGCCGACAACATCATCGTGACGGCGGGCGGGCAGCCCGGGCTTCTCGCGACGCATCTGGCCACGGGTGATCCCGGCGACGCGGCGCTCTACGTCGATCCCTACTACGCCACATACCCAGGGACGATGCGCGCGGCCTCGCGCCCACCTGTCGCCGTGGAGACCAGCGCCGAAGCCGCGTTCCTACCCGACGCGGCAAAGATCGACCGTCTCGCAGTGGAAAGCGGTGCGAAAAGCGTGCTCATCAACACGCCCAACAATCCCACCGGCACGGTCTATCCAGGCGACACGCTCGACGCGATTGCCCGGGTGACGCAGGACCGGGATCTCTGGCTCATTTCCGACGAGGTTTACGATACGCAGATCTGGGAAGGCGATCACCGGAGCCCCCGCGCCCTTCCCGGCATGGCAGACCGCACGATGGTCATCGGCTCCATGTCCAAAAGCCACGCCATGACGGGCTCGCGCGTGGGCTGGATCTGCGCTCCCGAGGCCGCGGTCGACGCGCTCATCGACCTGGCCACCGTGACCACCTACGGCGTCCCCGGCTACATCCAGCAGGCGGCACTCTTCGCCCTTCAGGAGGGCGATCTTCTCGAAACCGGCATCGCCACGCCGTTCCGCCGCCGCCGCGATCTCGCGCTCGCGGCGCTCAAAGGACAGACCGCGGTCGGCGTGATTCCCTCGCAGGGAGCCATGTACCTCATGCTCGACGTGCGCAGCACAGGTCTGTCGGGGCGCGACTTCGCCGAAGCGCTGCTCGACGCGCACCACATCGCGGTGATGCCGGGCGAAAGCTTCGGCACCTCGGCCGCCGGCCATATTCGCATTGCGCTCACCACCGAAGATGACCGCCTTGTCTCAGCGATCGAGACGCTCGTCGCCTTTGCCGGAACGTTCGCTCATGCAGCCTGATCCCGGCGCCGCCTTTCGCGCCCTGCACCGTCGCGGTGATCCTTTCATCCTCGCCAACGCCTGGGACATCGGAAGCGCCAGGATGCTTGCAGCCCTCGGCGCCCGCGCGATCGCCACCAGCTCCGCAGCCCACGCATTCACCCTCGGCCGTCCGGACATGGGCACTGTCACGCGCGACGAAGCACTCGCCCACGCCGAGAGCCTCGTCTCTGCTGTCGCCGTCCCTGTCTCGGGCGACTTCGAAAACGGCTTCGGCGAGGCACCGGACACCTGCGCCGAAACCGTGCGGCTCGCAGCCGAGGTCGGCCTCGCGGGCATCTCCATCGAGGACACCGCCCTTCCCGGCGCAACACCCTATGCCAGAAATCTCGCCGTGGAGCGCATCCGCGCCGCCGCAGCGGCCGCGCGGGCCCTGCCGCGTGATTTCGTGCTCTGCGCCCGCGCGGACGGGGTGATGAATGGCCAGTACGACCTGAACGAGGCCATCGCGCGCATCACGGGCTACGAAGAAGCCGGCGCCGACTGCGTCTACATTCCCCTGCCGCCGCATTTCGAGGATCTCGCCACGATCTGCAGCGCCACGTCCCTGCCTTTGAACGCGCTCGTCGCGGGGCCCTACACCTCACATGACCGCTCAGGCTTTGCCAGCGCAGGCGTCGCCCGCCTTTCCCTCGGCTCCGCGCTGGCCCGGGCGACGCATCGGCTTATCTACGACGCCGCGCACGAGATGTTCGGCGAGGGGCATTTCGACATCCTCTCGCACGGCATCTCCGGCGACAGGGTCGACGCGCTTCTCTCTGCCGGGGCCAAGGACAGAAAATGAGCACGCCGGTCTCCTCGATCGGCAATCTTGGTCCCGCGGTCGAGGCCGCCTGCACGCGCGCCGGCATTCCCGACGCCGAGACGCTGCGCACCCTCGGGGCCGACGAGGCTTACCGACGGATGCTCGCCACCGGCACGAAGCCCCACTTCATCGGCTACTACGTCGTGCATATGGCGCTTCAGGGGCGCCCCTGGAACGACTGCAAAGGCAAGGAAAAAGACGCTCTGAGAGAAGCTTAAGACGCGATTCTCAATGAATCCGAACCGCTGCCGCAGGGCTTTCCGCCGCCCCTTGCGCGCTTTCTGCGCGAGATCGGCCTGCTGCGATAAGGGAACCAGCGAGAGCGCAGCGTGTTGCTTTGGCAAGACTGACACATGTCACCAAGGAGAACCCCCGTGGACCTTATCCGCATCATCCTCGCGATCATCCTGCCGCCGCTGGGCGTCTTCTTCCAGGTCGGCATCGGCAAACATTTCTGGATCAATATCCTGCTGACGCTTCTGGGCTACATCCCCGGCATCGTGCATGCCATCTGGATCATTGCACGCGTCGGCCCCGACAGCCGCACGGCCTGATCGATGGCGCTGCATCCCGATTTCGAGCACGTGGAGCGGGCGGAAAAAGTCGCCCGCATCATGGACAATGCCTTTCGCGTGCCGGGGACCAGGATCACGCTGGGCTGGGATGCGATCATCGGCCTGGTGCCCGGCGTCGGCGACGCTCTGGCGCTCGCACCTTCGCTCGTGGTGCTGGACGGCGCGCGCAAGACCGGGGCTTCGCAAGCCCTGATGGGTCGCATGATCATGAACCTCGGGATCGACTGGGTCGTGGGCCTTGTGCCGCTGATCGGCGATGTGCTTGACGTTGGCTACAAGGCCAACCTTCGCAACGCGGCTCTGCTTCGAGCCCATGTCGAAGCGCGTCATCGGGATGGAGGGAACAATGTTCCGGGGAGAGCCCCCTTCGCCCACAACGGCGCCAGCGCCTCGCCGGGTGATCGCCCGGCGATGGCCCCGCGCTAGCTCAGATCAGGTGGCGGCGGGCAAAGGCCCAAGCCGCCGCCGAATGCACGATACCGAACTCGCCCCGATCCAGAGCCGCATCGAGTTCCTCGACACTCCGGGTCTCGACCGACATCTCTTCGAGATCGCCCGCATCAGGGTCGCGCTCCCATTGGCATTCCTTCGACAGGAAGAAATGGCCCTCGCTGCCCCGCTGGTTGCCGTTGTCGACGTAGCGACCCAGTGAGATCAGCTCATCGCAGCGATGCCCCGTTTCTTCCATGAGTTCACGGCGCGCGGCGTCATCCGGCTGCTCCCCTTCGTCAACGAAGCCCGCGGGAAAGCTCAGCACGACTTTACCCGCGCCATGTTTGTAGCTGCGAATGACGAGGATGCGTCCATCTTCCAGGACCGGCACGATCAGCGCGAAGCTGTTCAGATGCACCTGGTAGAAGTCATCGACGGTCCTGCCGTCAGGTAGCGCGACCGCCTGTTGCACGACGCGCACGTAGGGCGCCGCTTCGAAGACCGTCTCTTCTTTCAGTATTTTCCACGGATCCATGAAATAAGAAGGGCCGCCCCATCGGGCGGCCCCTTTATTCTCAGCCGACGATCTCGAGGCCGGAGAAGTAGAAGGAAATCTCTTCCGCCGCGGTCTCGGGGGCGTCGGATCCGTGGACCGAGTTCTCGCCGACGGATTCGGCGAACTCGGCGCGGATGGTGCCGGGCGCCGCGTCGGCGGGGTTGGTCGCGCCCATCACTTCGCGGTTCTTCGCGATGGCGCCTTCACCTTCGAGCACCTGAACGACAACCGGCGCCGACGCCATGAACTCGCAGAGTTCGTCGTAGAACGGGCGCTCCTTATGCACGGCGTAGAACTCGCCCGCCTGTGCCTTGGTGAGCTGGATGCGCTTCTGCGCGATGATGCGCAGGCCGGCTTCCTCGAATTTCGCGTTGATCTTGCCGGTCAGGTTGCGGCGCGTCGCATCGGGCTTGATGATGGAGAGGGTGCGTTCGGTCGCCATGTGGTTCGTTTCCCGTGTTCGCCGGTGGGCCCCTGCCCGCCGGACTGCCTATTGATTGCGCGCGGCGATACCACGCACGGTTTCGATTGGAAAGCCCTCGCCGGCCCCGGAAAGCCCCTTGCGCGGTCAGACGCGCTTGAGCGCCAGCACCGCGTTCAAGCCGCCGAAGGCAAATGCGTTCGACAGCGCGACGTCGACCCGCGCCTCGCGCGCCTCGTTGGGCACCACGTCCAGCGCACACTCGGGGTCGAATTCCTCGTAGCCGATGGTCGGCGCGATCACGCTGTCGCGCAGCGCCATGATGCAGGCCAAGAGCTCCACCGCCCCGGTGCCACCGATCAGGTGACCGTGCATCGACTTGGTGGACGAGATCATCAGGTCGTCGGCATGGGTCCCGAAGACATCCGCCACGGCTGCGCATTCGGTCTTGTCGTTGGCGGCCGTCCCGGTGCCATGCGCGTTGATGTAGCCCACGGCCTCCTTCGGGAGCTTGGCATCCGCCAGCGCCCCCTCCATGGCCCGCGCCGCGCCCTGCGCCGAGGGCATCACGATGTCCGAAGCGTCCGAGGTCATGGCAAAGCCCGCGACCTCGGCCAGGATCTCGGCCCCCCGCGCCTTTGCGTGCTCGTATTCCTCGAAGACGAAGACACCCGCGCCCTCGCCCTGCACCATTCCGTTGCGCGTCGCGCTGAAGGGCCGGCAGCCGTCCTTCGACATGACCCGCAGCCCTTCCCAGGCCTTGATCCCGCCAAAGCACAGCATGGATTCCGACCCGCCAGTCACCATGGCCTCGGACATGCCAAGCCGCACCATCTGGAAGGCCTGCGCCATGGCGTGGTTCGAGCTCGCGCAGGCGGTCGACACCGTGAAGGACGGGCCCTTCAGGTTATAGGCCATGGAAACATGGCTCGCCGCGGCATTGTTCATGAGCTTGGGCACGACGAAGGGATGAACGCGGTTTTTACCCTCCTCGTAGACGGTTCGGTAGTTCTCGTCCCAGGTGTGCACGCCACCCCCGGCGGTACCCAGCACGACACCGGCCCGCGCGGCCAACTCGCCGCGGAACTCCAGCCCCGACTGGGCGATGGCCTCGCGGGCCGCCGTCAGCGTGAACTGGGTGAACCGGTCGTAGAGCGCCATTTGCTGGCGGTTGAACATCGCCTCGGGCTCGAAGCCCTTGACCTGTCCACCGATCCGCACACCCAGCCGGTCGAGATCGCGCGTCTCGACCTCGGCGATGCCGCAGCGTCCCTCGCGCATGGCCTCGAGCGTTTCGGGCACGGTCTTGCCGATGGCGTTGATCGTGCCCGCCCCGGTAATGACGACGCGCTTCACGACTTCTGCTCGGCGATCAGCTTTTCGATGCCGGCGACGATGCGGCCGACCGACGAGATGTCGAAGTCGGATTCAGACGGGTCATTGGCGTTGAACGGAATCGAGATGTCGAAAGCCTCCTCGATCGCGAAGATGGATTCCACCAGCCCGAGACTGTCGATCCCGAGGTCCTCGGGCGTGCTCTCCATCGTCACGTCGGACGTCTCCAGCATGGCCTGCTCGGCAATGATCTCGATCACCTTGTCGCGGACGGTCATGTTTCGGGCCCCGGTATCTGTCGAATTGTGCACCGCTTAGTCATTCCCGGTGAGCTTGGAAACCGCTTTCTTGAGCTCGGCCACGTCCCGGAAAAGGCGCGGCAAACGGCGGATGCCCTTGTAGCTCTCGACGTGGGCATCCATTTTCATCGCCGGGTAGCCCAGTACCGCGCGGCCTGCCGGAACGTTGGACAAGATGACACTGGCGCCCCCGGCAATCACGTTGTCGCCGATGGTGATATTGTCGCTGACCCCCACCTGCCCGGCAAGCACGACCGAGTTTCCGATCGTGATCGACCCGGCCAGGCCGGCGCAACCGCACAGAAGACAATCCTTCCCGATCACGCAGTTATGACCGACCTGGACAAGGTTATCGACCTTGGTCCCATCGCCGATCACCGTATCGCGGATGGTGCCACGGTCGATGCAGGCGTTGGCCCCGACCTCGCAGTCGTCGCCCAGCGTCACAGCGCCCAGACTGTAGATCCGCGCCCACTGCTGCGAATGGCGCGCCGTCTCCCCGGAAATGTCCTTGCGGGCCACTTCCACATCCGATGCTTCGGGCGTGACAAAGGAGAAGCCGTCGCCGCCGATGACGGCGCCCGGCTGGCAGATGAAGCGCTTGCCGATGGTGACCCGCGCGCCGATCCGCGCGCCCGCATGGATCATGGCGCCCTCGCCGATCGTAACTTCGGCCCCGATATGCACCTGCGGTCCGATCACCGATCCAGCACCGATCTTCGCGCCCGCGTCGATCACGGCAAGCGGCCCCACGGCCACGTCCTCGGCAAGCTCGGCCGAAGGATCGATGACGGCGCTGGGGTGGCGCCCGGCGCCGTAGCCCGGCCCGGGATCCATCATTTGGCTCAGGTCGGCAAGCGCGTAGCGCGGGCGCGGCGACAGGATTGCTGCCTTCAGCCCAAAGCTTTCCCAATCCGCATCATGCCAGAGCATCGCGGCCCTGGCCTGCCCCTCGCCAAGACGCGCGGCATAGTCCGGCTTCATGGCAAGCGCGATCTCGTCGGGACCCGCCAGCGCGGGTTCCGCCACGCCGGTGACTTTCAGTCCGGTATCGCCCACGGGCGTCAACCCGAGGGCCTGTGCGATTTCGGCGATGGTATAGGCCATGGTCTCTCCCCGGTCTGGGGCGCCGCGACGGCGGCAGCGCCCGGTTGGGGGCGAGACTTAGCTGGCTCGACCCGTCAGCGCCACCCCTGCTGCCGCAAGTGCGTCCCACAACCGCGCATCGCGGCCATAGACGTCGCGGCGATACTGCACCGGACCCTTCGCCTGCGTGTAGGCGGTGCGATAGATCAGGTGCACCGGCACCTTCTGCTCGAGCGAGATCTTGCGCTCTCCCCCACCGCGCAGCGCGCGCTGGAAATCCCCGACGGGATCGGAGCTTTGACGGGCCAGCAGCGTGTAGGCGAACTCGTGCGGATCGCTCAGGCGGATGCAGCCGTGGCTGAAGGTGCGCACATCGCGATCAAAGAGGCTCTTGGACGGCGTGTCGTGCAGGTAGATCGCGTAGCGGTTGGGGAACATGAACTTCACCGTGCCAAGCGCATTGCCCGGTCCCGGCGGCTGCCGCATCGAGAACGGGAAGGACGAGGCACTGTACTGCGCAAAGCTCTGGTTCCGGCTCACCACGCGGCCCCGGCTGTCGACAACCTGGATGTGGCCCACGGCGCCAGGGTTCTGGCGCAGACGCGGCAGGTACTCGTTCACGATGATCGACCGCGGCACGTACCACGAAGGGTTCACCACCATGTGTTCCATCTCGTCCGAGAACTCGGGCGTCTGGCGGTCGCGGTCCTGGTGGCCGATGACTGACCGCGTGGCGAAGGTCAGCTTGCCATCGTCGATGATCTGCGCATGGAAATCCACGAGGTTCACCCGCACGTGGCGCTCCCCCGGCCCGCCCGGGAAATTCAGCCAGCGTTCGCGCTCCATCGCGACGATCACCGATTCCAGCCGCTCTTCGGCGCTGACGTTGATCTCGCTCAGCGTATTGCCGCCGGCGATCCCGTCGGTCTCGAGCCCGTGGGCCAACTGGAAGTCAATCACCGCGGCCTCGAGTGCGGCATCGTAATCCGCCGAAAGCGTCGGCTTCAGGTAGCCCATCGCGATCAAGCGGTCTCGCAGTTCGACCACTTCGCGCCCGCTGTCGCCCCGTTCGAGCCGCGCGTTCTGAAGGCTTGGCCCCCAACCGCCTCGTGAAATCAATCGCTCCAGCCGCATCTTCTCGCGCATGAGGCGGGCGTACTCGGGGCTCTGCGGCGCGAGTGTCCGGAACACGGCGCGCGGCTCCTCGTCAGTCAGCCTCGCCAGAAGTTCGGCATTGTCGCGCCGGGGCGGCTCGCGCTTGATCGCGCTGACCACCTCTCCGGGCTCGAGGATACCGGACTGGATGTCATGGGCGAACCGAAGGTAAAGCCGCGTGAGTTCGACCTCTAGAAGGCCACGCTCACGCTCGGTCCGTGCGTCAGACATCCTCCGCATCCAGGCTTTCGCATCGTAGCGCCCCTCCGGAAGACCATGCGCATGCGTCGTCGAGAAGGCCTCAAGGAGCGCCGCGCGCCGCGCCTGATCCTCGGCGCCCTCGCCCGTCCAGATCGGCGCGAAATCCCGCGCACGGTAAAAATCGGCCACACCGTCGCTGTCCGAAACCTGTTCCGCGACTGCTTGCTTGTAGGCAGTAAGTTGCAAAAGCGAGGTGCCCTCTGCCTTCGACATGACCGGCATGGCGGCCAGCAGCGCGGCGGCGAGACAACTTGCACGCATCAGGCGACCTGCCGTTACCCTTCTGTCATCGGTCATGCGAAATCCCTCTGAGATCCAATTTTTCAATACGACTCATACCTTTGGGGCGGTCGTGAACACTGTCTATTCACAATCGGGTAAGCGCCGGCCCGTCGCCTTACTCCGACATCGGGTGTTGCCGATAGGCAGCACCGCAACAGACTGTGCCATTTCAGCGAAATGCCGCCGAAATCGCTTGTCGGGTCCGTAAACCCCCACTTGTTCCTTTTCGGT
Organism: Allosediminivita pacifica; assembly: GCF_003054175.1. Lineage (GTDB taxonomy): Bacteria > Pseudomonadota > Alphaproteobacteria > Rhodobacterales > Rhodobacteraceae > Allosediminivita > Allosediminivita pacifica. Next base: position 77,039 of record NZ_QBKN01000011.1, on the reverse strand, counting down.
TAACCCGATTCGTGACATAGAAGGTGGCACCTGGGGAGAACTGGCAGGGCGCGCACAACGATGCGCGCACACCGCAAGGCAACAACACGACGACGGGACAGGCGTTTCATCATGACCGACACCGCTTCAGGCAGCATTTCGCGGCGCGGACTTCTGCGTGCCTTCGCAGCAACCACCCTCGCTGCGGCACCAACGTACTCCAACGCGGCAGGGTTCCTCCGAGGGGGCGGCGATATTCGCCGGCTCCGCATGTATTCTGCGCGCACGGGCGAACGACTCGACATGATCTACTGGGTCGAGGGCCAGTACATCGCCGACGCCCTGAACGAGATCAATCACTTCATGCGCGATTGGCGCACCAATGACGTGAAGCAGATCGACGCCCGCACGGTCGACCTGATGGCCGCGGCGCACAACCTTCTCGACGTTTCCGAGCCCTACATGCTCATTTCCGGCTATCGGTGTCCGAAGACGAACGCGATGCTTCGCTCGCGCTCCAGCGGTGTGGCCAAGAACTCGCGCCATCTTCGCGGTCAGGCTGCGGATCTCCGTCTCGCCTCCCGCTCGGTCAACCAGATGGCGCGTGCGGCTCAATCCTGCAACGCCGGAGGCGTCGGACGCTACACCGGCTCCAACTTCGTGCACATGGATTGCGGACCGGTTCGCACCTGGGGAAGCTGACCACCGGACCATTACCAAGACACCACGTATCAATCTGCCAAGGGCGCCCTACAGGGGCGCCTTTTGCGTTTCATCGCCGAGCGAACGACAAGACCGCACAGATGGTTCCCCTGCGCCTCGCATCATTTTCGTATGTAAGGGAAAGTGGCGCGGTTGACGGGGCTCGAACCCGCGACCTCCGGCGTGACAGGCCGGCACTCTAACCAGCTGAGCTACAACCGCGCACAGCGCCGGAGCTTCGGAGTTCGGGGCAGTGGTGGCGCGGTTGACGGGGCTCGAACCCGCGACCTCCGGCGTGACAGGCCGGCACTCTAACCAACTGAGCTACAACCGCTCACTGCCGCCGAAGCCCTTGGCCTCTGGCGTGAGAGGCCTTTTAGGGATGCGCCGCAGGAGCGTCAAGCGTTTTGCCGGGCCCCTTTTGCCAATTTTTCGACCTGCCGCGACGTCGCCCACCCACCCCATCCCGAGACAGCAACAAAACATTGAACTTGAAAGGTTTTCCCAAGCGAAGAACGCACGCGCGGACCGCAGCACCCGGCTCCGGCAACGCACAGCTTACGTGACCCTACGGCAACGAAAAGCGCCCTGAAGTGCACGCATCTGAAATATGCCTTGCCCGACAACAGGCTGGGCGGCTTTCCTGAGACCGCCTGCCATTTTTGCTATCGGGGGGATAGCTTCCAATGCCTTTCATCACGCGACGGACTATTTTGTCCGGCGGCCTTTCGGCCATTGCCCTGGGGGTTCCCGGGCTGGCTCATGCCGCGCCCCGCATCGCCCTGCCGGACGACCTGGTCCGCGATGCGGCCACCATCACCGGAATCCGCACTGCATCGCCTGTGGTTGCCATGACCTTCGACGACGGCCCGCATCCGAACCTGACGCCGCGCCTGCTCGACCTGCTCAAGGCACGCGGCCTGCGGGCCACCTTCTACCTGATCGGCAACCGCTGCGTGACCTGGCCCGACATCGTGCGCCGGATCAGCGACGAGGGGCACGAGATCGGCAACCACAGCTGGTCGCATCCCGACCTCTCGCGGCGCAATGACGGCTCGGTGCTGTCCGAGATCGACCGCACCAGCGACGCGATCTTCCGGATCACCGGGCGCCCGCCGGTGACCTTCCGCCCGCCCTACGGCGCCTTCACGCGCCGCCAGCGCAACATGCTCTACGACTCCCGAAGGCTTCCCACCGTGCTCTGGTCCGTCGACCCAGAGGACTGGCGCCGCCCCGGCGCCGGCGTCGTTGCCCGCCGGATCCTGTCGCATTCACGTCCCGGCGCGATCATCCTGAGTCACGACATCCAGTCCGGCACGGTCTCCGCCATGCCGCAGACCTTCGACGGGCTCGCCGCGCGCGGGCTTCAGTTCGGACGATCTCGCAGATGGTGGGATGGCCGCTCTGGCAATCGCGGAACTTCCGACGGGTCGCGGTGAACGAGTAGGGACAAAGCGCCCCTATTCCTCATGCTCCATCTCCGTGACCATCCGGTCAAGCTCGGCCGCCGTGAGGATAAGCCGCGAGACCTCCTTGGCGTTGTCGTGCCGCGCCATCTCGAAGGCCGCGTTCTCGATGAGAAGCGACGCGGCCCTGAGCGACTGGCAGATCGCCTCGTCGCTTCGGTGCTCTCGGACGCGGGTCATGAGCCGGTCGACTTCCTCCGAAACCTCCGGAGCGGTCTTGAATAAGTCTCGTGTAGGGGCGTTCATTCGCTCAACCTGAAGTAGAAGTAGTGGCCTGCGGCCCTTTTAGATCCTGTTTCGGACCAGAGGCAGTTACGCGTTTGCGTGACTGCCCTACGCAATGTTTTGTCGGACGATCTCGGACACTGAGCACGGTCAGCAGCGCCACCCCTGACCCGGTCTCATTCAATCTACGGGCACTCCAACCACCATATGCAGCAGGACCGATACGGATATCAGGAATGCTAGTTGCGGTGTATGCATCTGATGGTTAACCAATCGTTAACGTCCGAGCTGCCACTCTCACGTGGGGAAAGAAACCGGCCGAAATGCCCTTTGAACACCCGGTATCCTTGGTGGATGTGGCCGGCACGAGATTTTGCCTCTCCGCATGCGATCTGCAGCGACTGCTCCGGTCGCGCCAGGGGCTGCTATTCCTTGGCATCGTCCTCTTGTCGCTGGTGGTTTTCGATCCACCGCAGGTCGTTCCCCGTCTCAGCCTGCCAGCGCTGGCGCTCGTTTCCGGTCTCTGCATCGCGCTCTTCGTTCTCGCACTTGGCGGATGGCTCGTCGCGGCAGCCGGGTTGCAACGGCGGTTCGGTCTACCCCGCGTTCCCCTGCCCCTTCTCAATCTGCTGGCCGTCATTCCCGCTCTCGGCTTTGGCGAGGCGCTCGCATATGTCCTGTCCAACGGCCGCGCAGGCGCGCTCGTCCCGCCGGACTTCCCCGTGCTCTGGATCTTCACCGAGATCTTCACCTTCATCTTCATGCACTACGTGCGCCCGATGATCCTCGGCCGGGAAAACGGTCAGGACGGCACAGCCAAAACCCGCGTAAGGGAGCGCCGCATCCTGATCGGCGCCGAGCCGGTGCCCCTCGAGAAGCTCCGCGTGATCGAGGCCCGCGAGCATCACGTGCATGTCACGCTCGACGGTCGCACCCTCACCCAGCGCGCGCGCCTCGGCGACATCGTCGCCCAGACCGGCCCCGACGACGGTGTCCAGCCACACCGATCGTGGTGGGTGGCAAGCGGCGCTGCGCACACGCTGGTCCAGGACAACGGTCGTCCGGTGCTTGTCCTGCACGACGGGCGACAGATCCCCGTCGCCCGCGCACGCCTTCCGGCAGTGCGAGACTGGCTTGACGCCCAGACATCGGCCTGAACCAGGAATCCGGCCCCGCTTGCAGCCTGCGCCCCCGGTTGTTAACCCTTAAAGCCCATCCGGCAGGAGGAACGGCCCATGGACGATACCCCAGATCCCGCGCAGAACCTGATCCGCTTCGGATGGGAGGAGTGGGTGGCCCTGCCAGATCTCGGCCTGCCCGCCATGCGCGCCAAGGTAGACACCGGGGCCCGCACTTCCGCGCTGCACGCCTTCGACATCGAGACTTTCGGCCCCAGCAGCGCACCCCGCGTGCGCTTCACCGTCCACCCTGTGCCTGGGCGCGACGACCTGGTGATCCCCTGCTCCGCCAAGATCGTGGACCGGCGCACGGTCACCTCCTCCAACGGCGAAAGCGAGCTGCGCTACGTGATCGCCTCGACGCTGCGCGTGGGCGAGGAAAGCTGGCGGATCGAGCTCACGCTCACCGACCGCTCCACCATGGCCTCGCGCATGCTACTCGGTCGCGAGGCGCTCAAGGACCACATCACCATCGTGGCCACCGACCGCTTCCTGCTGCCGCAGCTCAGCTACGACGTCTACACGACCTCCCACGTCCGTCGCGCCGCGCCCAACCGCGCGCTGCGCATCGCCGTCATGTCGCGCGAGGACAACTATTCCACCCGGCGCCTTGTCGAAGAAGGCGAAAAGCGCGGCCACACGGTCGAGGTCATCGACACCACGCGCTGCTACATGGCCATCAACGCCATGGCCCCCGAGGTGCATTACGACGGCAAGCGCCTGCCCCGCTACGACGCGGTCATCCCGCGCATCGGCGCCAGCGTGACCAGCTACGGCACCGCCGTCATCCGCCAGTTCGAAACCATCGGCACCTTCTGCGTGAACGGCTCCGAGGGCATCACCGCCAGCCGTGACAAGCTCTACGCCCACCAGCTCATGGCGCGCCACCGCATTGGCATGCCGAACACTGCCTTCGCGGCCTCGCCCAAGGACACCGACAGCCTCATGCGGCTCGTGGGCACCGCGCCGCTGATCGTGAAGCTGCTCGAAAGCACGCAAGGCAAGGGCGTCGTGCTGGCCGAAACCAAGAAGGCCGCTCAGTCGGTCATCGACGCCTTCCGGGGTCTCAAGGCCAACTTCCTCGTGCAGGACTTCGTCAAGGAAGCCGCGGGCGAGGACATCCGCTGCCTTGTCGTGGGTGGCCGCGTGGTCGCCTCGATGAAGCGCACCGGCGCCGAGGGCGACTTCCGCTCCAACCTGCACCGCGGCGGCTCGGCCAAGGTGGTCCGCATCACCAAGGAAGAGCGCGAGACCGCAGTGCGCGCGGCCAAAGCCTTCAAGCTGAACCTGGCGGGCGTCGACCTGCTGCGTTCCGAAAGCGGCCCCAAGGTGCTCGAGGTGAACTCCTCCCCGGGCCTCGAGGGAATCGAGACGGCGACCAAGAAGAACATCGCCGAGCGTCTTTACGAGCACATCGAGGGCAAGGTCCGTCCCACCCCGGTCCGCTCGCGCCGCAACCTCACGGACAGCTAGGCTCGACGTTCGGGGCCGATGTCGATCTCGCCGTGAAAATATGGGCCCGCCGCCACGCCGGGCCCAAAGGCCTCACGCCAGCTTCCGCGCGACGCCCATGTATTGCACGGCACTTCCCGGCAGGCGTCCGAACACCAGGTCGCCGCGCCGGTTTACCCCGCGCGGCCCCAGCCCGGTGCGCGCCTCGGGATCAAGCCCCACCTGCCGCATCCCCTGCTCCAGCTCGGCGGGTCTCAGGAACATCTCCGGATCGTGCGCCCCCTTCGGCAACAGCCCGATCACGTTCTCGGCCATACCCACCGCAAGAAGCCGCGCCACCACGTTCCGGTTGATCGTGTCGTAGAAGAACCGCCCGCCGGGTCGCAGCACGCGCGCGGCCTCGGCCAGCACCCGCAGGGGGTCATCCACGTGCTCCAGCACATCGACGCAGACCACCGCGTCGTAGGTCCCGTCGTCGTAGGGCAGGTTCTCGCCCGAACCGCGATCGTAGGAAATCGACAGGCCGTTCCGCGCCGCGTGGGCGCGTGCGGCCTTCAGAGCCTTCTCGGCCGGATCGATGCCCGTCACCTCGGCCCCGGCGCCCGCAAGTGCCTCGGCCATGAAACCGCCCGCGCAGCCCACGTCGAGCACACGCTTGCCGGTCCACCTCACGTGGCGCGAGAACCAACGCATCCGGGCGGGCACCAGGTTCTTCAGTGTCCTTACCCAGCGGATCTCGTCCGACCACCACTGCTCCGCAGCACCGTCGTAAATGCTCAGGTCGTTCCGCTCCGCCATCGTCTTTCCCGCACTGCCCAGAAGCGGCCAGCTAGGCCGCGCCGCGCCCGCGTCCACCGCAGCAGGCGCAGCAGCAGCCTGCGCCGCCGGTTCGCCCGCTGCCGCGCCTTCCGCCTTGCCCAGAGCGCGCGCTCGCGCGCATGGGCCGTTTCCAGCGCCGCCTCGGGCAGACGCGTGACCCACACAGACACCATCATCTCCGCCTCCATTGCATTCCCGAAAACCTGCACCCAACATGGCAAGGCAACATTCGTCGCAGCAGCCCATGTTTCCGCAGCCGGACTTTCAGAAATGAAAGAGCCTGACCTCGACGACCTCCGCCTCTTCCTCGCCGTGGCCGACGCGGGCGGGCTCGGCAGCGCCGCGCGCGCGACGGGCACCTCCGCGCCCACGCTGTCGCGCCGCATGGCGGCCCTCGAACGCAGGCTGAACGAACGGCTCTTCGAACGGGGCCCGCGCGGCTATGCGCTCACCGCCGCCGGGCGGTCACTGGCCGAGGACGTCGCGGGCCTGAGGCAGGTGCAGGCGCGGCTGGCACGCCGCATGTCCTCGCCCACCCTGCCCCGCGTGCGTATCACTGCGGGCCTCTGGACCTCGCGCTTCATCGCCCGGCAACTCGGCACCGCCCGTGCGCCTGACGCGGCTTGGGTGCCCGAGATCGTCGCCTCGAACGCCACCGTGGACATCGCCCGGCGCGAGGCCGACATCGGCATTCGCAACCGCCGCCCGGACCAGCCCTGGATGGCCGCCCGCCGCACCATTCCCATCCGCTACGCCGTCTTCGCCAAGAACCCCGACATCACCGGTTACATCGCCCTGCCCCGTGGCGCCGCCGATACACCCTCCGGCCGCTGGCTGCGCGCCCACCACGAAAGCGAGATCGTCACGACCGCCTCCGACATGGCCTTCGCGCGCGAAATGGCCGCATCGGGGCTGGGCCGCGTGGTACTGCCCACCTTCGCGGGCGCGGAGTGCGATCTGGTGCAGATCGGCCCCGTCATCGACGCGCTCACCCACGATGAATGGCTGGTCTCGCACCACGACGGCCGGCACGATCCGCCGGTGCGCGCGGCGCTCGATTGCCTTGCCGGCCTGCTGGGCGACGCCACGCTGCGCCCCTAGCATTCGAGACACGCCCTTTACCGGCTGGCCCGTATTACCTATATCCTTTGGTCAGGAAAGACGTGGAAGGACCGGTCATGAACGAAGCCAGCCCCCAGATGGAAGGTGCGCCCCTCATCGCGCCCTCCAGCACCGATCACCCCCTGCACGAGCAGGTGGTCGAGGCCTGCCGGACCGTCTACGACCCCGAGATCCCGGTGAACATTTTCGACCTCGGGCTGATCTACACCATCGAGATCAGCGCCGAGAACGAGGTCCGCATCATCATGACCCTGACCGCGCCGGGCTGCCCCGTCGCGGGTGAAATGCCCGGCTGGGTCGCCGAGGCCATCGAGCCCCTCCCCGGCGTGAAGCAGGTCGATGTCGAAATCACCTGGGATCCGCCCTGGGGCATGGACATGATGAGCGACGAGGCGCGCCTCGAACTCGGCTTCATGTAAGACATGCAAGCGTTTTAACTTGCTTTTCGCATATGCAAGTCCTAGGACTTGCATATGCACGCAGTCCTGACAGGTGACATCGTCGACTCGTCTGCCCTCACCGGGACGGAAATCGACACCACGCTCGGCGCGATCCGTGACGCTCTCTCGGACATGCCCCCTTGGACCGGCGCCACCGGCTTTGCCCCACGCGCCGGCGACGCATGGCAAGTGGTGCTCACCGATGCCCGCCACAGCCTGCGCGCCGCGCTCCTCATCCGGGCCAGCCTGCGCCGCCTCGACGGCGACCGCACCACGCGCATCGCCATGGCCACGGGGGACGGCGCCCTCCCCAAAAGCGCGTTCGACAACCCCAACGAGGCCCACGGCCCCGCCTTCACCGCTTCGGGCCGCCTGCTCGAAACGCTCTCCGACCCGATCCACATGGCCCACGCCTCCGGCGGCGCACAGAACGCCACCTGGATCCTTGCCGATCGCATCGCCGCCGGCTGGACGCAGGCACAGGCCCGCGCGCTCTGCGAGATGCTCCCCCCCGATCCCGGCCCCCGCAGCGCCGCCGCCAGCCGGCTGGGCATCTCCCGCCAAGCCGTCGACCAGGCGCTTCACGCTGCGGGCTTTCCGGCACTAGAGGCGGCCCTCACCGCGCTGGAGGCCGAATGACGCAAGCGAATTTACCTGCATTTGCGAAAGGCAAGCCCTGATGCCTGCCCTGCCCGAGGTCATCCAGACCGCAGCCCCCCTCCTGCTCGCCCATGTGATCGCCGATTTCCTGCTGCAGTCGGACCGGATGATCGAGCGCAAGACCCGGCCCGCCACGCTGGCGCTGCACGCGGGGCTCGTTCTGCTTACCGCCGCGCTGCTGCTCGCGCCGACCACCCAAGAAGGCACCATCGCCCTCGCGATCCTCACGGTCACCCACGCCGCCATCGACCGCATCAAGCTGCACTTCGGCGACACGCTGCGCCCTTACCTGATCGACCAGGCGGCACACCTCCTCACCATCGCCGCGATCGCCCTCGTCACCCCCACGCTCTGGTCCGACAGCCTCTGGACGGCGCTGACCGAAACCTCGCCGCTCACCACCGCCATGCTCTGGCTCGCGGGCTTCATCGCCGCCGTCACCGCCGGTGGCCACGCGGTGGCCAAGCTCATGGCCCCGTACCATGCCTTCTGGACCCGCCGCCGCATCCTCGGGGGCGGCCTGAAGGATGCCGGAAAGATGATCGGACAGCTTGAACGCGGGCTCACCTACCTGCTGGTGCTCGCGGGCCTGCCGTCGGGCGTCGCCTTCCTGATCGCGGCCAAGTCCATCCTGCGCTTCAACGCCACCAAGGACGACCGCCACGTGGCCGAATACGTCATCATCGGCACGCTCGCCTCCATCGGCTGGGCGCTCCTCACTGCCCTGTGCGTCACGGCCCTCACCGCATCCCTTGAGATTGCCGCCGCAAACCCCTAGTTTCTAAGGGAACGAAAGGAAGGTGCGCCCATGTTCGGCATCCCCGGCAAACAGGCGGTCACCATGACCCCCGCCGCCATCACCCAGATCCGCAAGCTCATGGAGACCAAGGGCCACCACGGCCTGCGCATCGGCGTGAAGAAGGGCGGCTGTGCGGGCATGGAATACACCATGGACTACGTGGACGAGGCCGATCCCAACGACGAGGTCGTGGAACAGGACGGCGCCCGCGTGCTGATCGCCCCCATGGCCCAGATGTTCCTATTCGGAACCGAGATCGACTACGAGGTCTCTCTCCTCGAATCGAGCTTCCGGTTCCGCAATCCCAACGTGGCCGACGCCTGCGGCTGCGGTGAATCGATCACCTTCAAGGATGTCGAGGAACTGCAGGCCGAACGGCAACAGGGCTGACATGGCCACCGTGGCGGCGGCTCTCCTGCTCGCCGCCATGTGCGTTATCGCGTTCCGCGCGAACCAACACCTGTCAGACCGCGCAACGCTCCCCATGAACATCGGAATGGACGGCCACGCCGGCTGGCGCGCCAAACGCGGCGTGGCGCTTGCCTTCATCCCGGCCCTCGCGGCACTGATCGTGCTGCCCACGCTCATCGCGGGGCTGGCCTCCGGAACGGCCGCCCTCGTGATCACGCTCGCCTGCCTCGGAGCGCAGCTGCTGCACCTGCGGCTCGCGGCACGCCTGCCATGAGCGTCACGCCCGAGGAGATCGCCTTCGCGAGGGATCTCTTTTCCGACGCAGGCGACATCACCACACGCCGCATGTTCGGCGGAATGGCGCTGTATTGCGAGGGCACGGTCTTCGCCATCCTCCGGTCGGACGGCGAGCTGCTCATCAAGGGCGCGGGCCCCTTCGCCGAGGCGCTCGAGGCCATGGGCTGCACCCGCTGGACCTACACGCGCAAGAACGGCACCCAGGCCGCCATGCCCTACTGGACGCTTCCGCCCGAGGCGCAGGACGATCCCGAAGCGGCCTCCGATCTAGCCCGCCGCGCGCTCGCCCACCTGTGACGCCCGCCCTTGACTTCCCCCGCCCGGTCCATGTGATTGGCGGCAACAAACGACACAATTGGCAGAGGAGAGCCGCATGAGAACCAAACTCGCCGCGGGCAACTGGAAGATGAACGGCAGCCGCGCCGCGCTGACCGAGCTCGACGCGCTAGCGGAACCCGCGAAAGGCCCCTGCGAGGTGCTGATCTGCCCGCCCGCCACGCTCATCTCCGAGGCCGCGGGCCGGGTCGAGGGCGTCGCCGTCGGCGGCCAGGACTGCCATTCCGAGGCCTCGGGCGCCCATACCGGCGACGTGGCCGCCGCGATGCTTGCCGATGCAGGCGCAAGCTACGTCATCCTCGGCCACTCCGAGCGCCGCGCCGACCACGACGAACACGACGAGGACGTGCGGACCAAGACGCTCGCCGCCTGGGACGCGGGCCTCAAGGCCATCGTCTGCGTCGGCGAGACGCTCGACGAGCGCGAGGCCAACAACACGCTCGACATCATCGGCGGCCAGCTCGCCGGGTCGATCCCGGATGGCGCCACGGGCCACAGCCTCGTCGTCGCCTACGAACCCGTCTGGGCCATCGGCACCGGCAAGGTGCCCACCACCGACCAGATCGGCGAGGTGCACGATTTCATCCGCGCCCGGCTCGAACGCCGCTTTGGCGAAGGCGTCGGCCGCTCGGTGCGCATCCTCTATGGCGGGTCGGTGAAAGCCAAGAACGCGGCCGAGATCTTTGCCGTCTCGAACGTCGACGGCGCGCTGGTGGGCGGCGCCTCTCTCAAGGCCGAGGATTTCGGGCCGATCATCGAGGCGCTGAACGTCGCCGAGTGATGCGACCGTGGAAGCGAGGGGCCAGCCCCTCGCGCTCCCCGGAATATTTTCACCAAGAAGAAGCGGCAGCGTGCGCTCACTTGACGTACCGTTCGGACCGCGTCACCCTCGCAGGCATTGATCCCGTTCTTTTCCCGGAAAATGCCTGCCATGACCCGATTTTTTCTTGCGGCCCTTGCTGCCTGCGCCGCCAGTGCCGTCTCGGCCCAGAGCTGCCCGCAGATCCGCTTCGCCCCCGGCGCCTATTCCGGCGAGATCTCGGGCCACGTCACCCAGGATGATGTCGACTGCTACACCTTCGGCACAGGCAACGGCCAGACCGCGCGCCTGCAGATTTTCGGCAGCGACAACACCTGCTTCGCCGTCATCGGGGTCGTGGACTGCCAGGAGGATTTCAGCTTCATCACCCGCGCCGGCACCTACCAGGTCAACGTCAGCGCGCTTTTCCGCACCCTCGGCGAAAACTACACCCTGCGCCTGACCATCCGCTGAGATCCGGGCGCGCCACTCCGGCAGGGAGCTCCCTCCCCCTGTCGGGGAAAGGCCGGGGAGGAACGAACGGAAAAGCGCGTCTCCCCTTCAGGACATACTCTGATTTCCTTCCAAAGAGTTAAACCGCCCAGCTAATCCATTAGATTAATTAGGATACAAACCAGCTAATCCATTAGATTAATTAGGATACAAAAATGTCCCTGCCCGGGACAGGGGCGGCCGAAACCGCCCCCGCCCGTCAGTTGGTGATCAGTTCCGGCCCCATGAAGGTGGTCGGCAGCCAGGTCGACAGGACCGGGATGTAGGTCACCATGATGAGGAAGACGAAGAGCACCGCGAGGAAGGGCAGCGCGGCCTTCACGACCCGCATCATCGGCATCCCCGCGACGCCCGAGGTCACGAAGAGGTTGAGACCCACCGGCGGCGTGATCATCCCGATCTCCATGTTGACCACCATGATGATGCCGAGGTGGATCGGATCGATGCCGAGCTCGATCGCGATTGGAAAGACCAGCGGCGCCACGATGACGATGAGACCCGAGGGCTCCATGAACTGGCCGCCGATCAGCAGGATCACGTTCACGATCACCAGGAACATCACCGCGCCGAAGCCCGCGTTGATCATCGCCCCCGCGATCTGCTGCGGGATCTGCTCGTCCGTCAGCACGTGCTTGAGGATGAGCGCGTTGGCGATGATGAACATCAGCGTGATGGTCAGCTTGCCCGCCTCGAACAGCGTGTCTCGCGTGTCGCGATGGAAGAAGGCCGTGACCAGCGCCTGCGGCTTGCGCCAGAGCGGCGTGTTCGGCGCCCCGTCACGGCCTGCGAGCGGACCCATGTCGCGGTAGACGAAGCAGGCGATCAGGAAGGCATAGACCGCCGCCACCGCCGCGGCCTCGGTGGGCGTGAAGATCCCGCCGTAGATGCCGCCGAGGATGATGACGATCAGCAGAAGACCCCATACCGCATCGGCGCCGGACTCGAAGACCTCGCCCCAGCCGAGCCAATCACCTTTGGGCAGGTTGCGCATCCTCGCCATGACATAGATCGTCGTCATCAGCATGGTGCCCGCCATTATCCCGGGGATGACACCCGCCAGAAACATCCGCCCGACCGAAACATCGGTGGCCGAGGCATAGACCACCATCACGATCGACGGCGGGATCAGGATGCCGAGGGTGCCCGCGTTGGCGATCACGCCCGCGGCGAAGTCGCGCGAATAACCCACCTGCCGCATGCCCGCGATCACGATGGAGCCGATGGCGACGACGGTGGCGGGCGACGATCCCGAGAGTGCTGCAAACAGCATGCAGGCAAAGACCCCCGCGATGGCAAGCCCGCCCGGCAGGTGGCCGACCAGCGCGATGGAGAAGCGGATGATCCGCTGCGCCACCCCGCCCGTCGACATGAAGGAGGACGCGAGGATGAAGAAGGGAATGGCCAGCAGCGTGTAGTGCCCCGCCATCGCCTGGTAGAAGCTCTGCGCGATGGAGCTCAGCGAGGTATCCGAGAGCACCAGCAGGAAGAGGATGGAGGAAAAGCCCAGCGACACGGCGATCGGCACGCCGATCAGCATCAGGCCGATCACCATGGCAAAGAGAATGACGACATCCATGGATCAGTCCTCGCGGTTCATGTGCGCGACGTCGCGCACGTCGTCTTCGGCCTCGTGGCTAACGATCAGGCTCTCGTCCCGGCCGTGCCAGATGCGCCAGGAGGCCTGCACGAAGCGGATCAGCAGCATCAGTGCGCCGACCGGCAGGATGACGTAGGGGATGAAGCGTGGCAGCTTTTCGTAGTCCATGCCCTCGTTCATCACCGGCTGGATCCAGCGGAGCCACTCGGGGAAGGGAATGTCCACGACCTCGTACCAGCCACGGTACGAAGTACGGCCCATCTCTTCGAAACCGGTGGGAAACCAGCGGCCCGTGGTCTGCGGCAGGTTCGCAAAGTTGGCCCAGTAGTCCCAGGCGCCCTTCAGCAGCAGGAAGGCATAAGCCACGCAGACCGCCGCCGCGATCAGCGACAGCACCCGCCGCGTGCCCCGTGGCACGATGTTCAGCACCGCGTCCACGCCAAGGTTGGCGGTCTTCTTGACCGCGTAGCTCACCCCGAAGAGCACCAACCAGGCAAAGAGGAACGAGACCGCCTCGAGCCCCCAGATCAGGCCGGTGTTGAAACCGTAGCGCAGCACAACGTTGATGAAGGTGATGATCGTCATCGCGCCGAGGATCACGGCAATGACGGTCTCTTCAAGCTCGTCGACGAAGCGGTGCATGCCACCTCGATGATGGGGATCGGTATGGGACATGAAGACCTCCTGCCTCTGCCGCCGGCACGGCCCCTTGTCGCCGCACATCGCGCGGCGCCTCGGAGACATGACGGAAGAAAGGGACGGGCCGCTCGGGCCCGTGAAAGACCACACCGGCCCGCCGTGTGGGGACGGCGGACCGGGTTTTTCAGACGTCCCTTATCAGGAGCCCGAAACCTGCGCGTTCATCTCCTGGGCCGCGTCGATGTTTTCCTGGCCCACGTCCTCGACGAACTGCTCCCAGACCGGCTTCATCGCCTCGACCCAGGCTTCGCGCTGCGACGCGTCAAGCTCGCGCACGGTGCCGCCGGCGTCGATGATCGCCTGCTTGGCCTCCTGGTTCACGTTGTAGCTCTCGGTGTTCCGGGTCTCGGTGACCTCGGCAAGGATCGTCGACAGCTGGTCGCGCACGTCCTCGTCCAGGCCGTCCCACCAATCGACATTGGTCACGACAAGATAGTCCAGAACCCCGTGGTTGGTCTCGGTGATGCCGTCCTGCACCTCGAAGAACTTCTGGCCGTAGATGTTCGACCAGGTGTTCTCCTGCCCGTCGACCACGCCGGTCTGCAGCGCGCCGTAGACCTCGGAAAAGGCCATCGGCTGCGGACTCGCGCCCATGGCCGACATCTGCGCCTTGAGCACTTCCGACGCCTGCACGCGGAACTTCAGCCCCTCGGCATCCGACGGCTCGATCAGCGGTTTGTTGGCCGACATCTGCTTCATGCCGTTGTGCCAAAAGCCAAGGCCCAGAAGGCCGCGGCGCGCCATGCTCTCGAGCATGTCCTGCCCGGCATCCGAGGCCTGGAAGGCGTCGACCGCCTCGATGTTGTTGAACATGAAGGGCAGGTCGAAGATACGGAAGACCTTGGTGAACTGCTCGAACTTCGACAGCGAGGGTGCCGCCATCTGCACGTCGCCCTGCAGCATCGCCTCAAGCACCTGGTCATCGTTGTAGAGCGTGGAGTTCGGATAGACCTCCATGCAGGCGGTGCCGTCCATCTCCTCGTTGACGCGTTCCTGCAGAAGCGAGGCGGCGATGCCCTTGGGGTGACGGTCGGTATTGGTCACGTGGCTGAACTTGATGACCATCTCGCCATCGTCGCAATCGGCGAAGGCGGCACCTGCGCCCAACGTCATAGCGGTCGCCGTCGCGGCGGTCATAAGAAGTGTCTTCATGGAATCCTCCCTTGGATTTCTGATCGTCGGGTCGGCTCATCCTCCAGAGCCGATCTAACGCTCACAGAAGCGGCACCGATGAATCCAATCAAGCGACATGTCGCCGATTGGTGACCAATCTAAATTTATATTTTATAACAGAGGCTTACATATAACATTGAAACCGGACATGCCGTCGGCAGCATGCCCTTGTGCGACTTACCGCACAGGTGTTTGCGCCAACGGTGCGAAAATCCGCACACTTGCGCCATTGGCGAATCCCGAGAACCTCACGCAATCTCACGAAATGCAGACACCTCACCGCCATGACCGCATTCTCGCCTTCCTGCAGGAGGCAGGCGCCCTCAAGGACACGCTCCGCTCGGCCCATACCCGCGCCGGCCGCCCCGAAAGCGTCGCCGAACACAGCTGGTCGCTCTGCCTGCTCGTGCTACTGCTCGAACCCGAAATGGACGGCATCGACGCGCTCAAGCTGATGCGCCTATGCCTCATCCACGACCTCGGCGAGGCGATCTCGGGGGACGTCCCGGCGACCGAACAGAGATCCGAGGACGGCAAGACCGACCGCGAGCGCGCCGATGTCGCCACCCTGACGGCCTCCCTGCCCGACGACCTGCGCACAGCCATCCGCGACCTATGGGAGGAATACGAGGCCGGCGAGACGCCCGAAGCCCGGCTTGCCAAGGGCTTCGACAAGCTCGAAACCATGTTGCAGCATGTCGCTGGCAAACAGGTCCCGGATTTCGACTACCTCTGGAACCTCGGCTACGGGCGCGACCGTACCGATGCCACGCCCCTGCTCACCGACCTGCGCGCGCGGGTCGACGCGCTCACGCGCGCCGCCGCCGCCGGGTCCTGAAGGCCGCGCATCAAGCCGGCGCGCCACCGCCTTCCTCGACCTCGGGGGTCTCGACCTCCGTGGCCGTCTCCTCGGTGTCGGGGATGACCAGCGACAGGATGATCGCGGACAGGCCCGCCAGCGTGATCGGCGTCGCCACCACCTGCCGCAGGAAGTCGGGCAGGTTCTGCGTGGCCTCCGGCACCAGCGTCACGCCCAGCCCCAGCCCGAAGCTCACCGCCATGATGTAGACCTTCTTCCGGTCGATCTCCTGCGTGGCGAGGATGCGGATGCCCGCGACCGCGATGGTCCCGAACAGAACCAGCGTCGCCCCGCCCAGCACCGGCTTGGGGATCAGCAGGAAGGCCTGCCCGATCACTGGCAGGAAGCCCAGCACCACGAGGATGCCCGCGATGTAGAGCCCCACGTGGCGGCTCGCGACGCCGGTCATCTGGATGACGCCGTTGTTCTGCGAAAAGGTCGTGTTGGGAAAGGTGTTGAACAGCGCGGCCAGCCCCGAGTTCACGCCGTCGGCCATGATCCCGCCCTTGATGCGCTGCAGGTAGACCGTCCCCTTCACCGGCTGCCCCGCGATCACCGAGTTCGCCGTCAGATCGCCCGAGGTCTCGATCGCGGTCACGAGGAAGACGAATGCCACCGGGATGAACAGCCCGATGTCGAAATCGAGCCCGTAGCGCAGCGGCTGCGGCAGGGCCACCACCGGCCCCTGCCCCAGCGACGAGAAATCGACCTGCCCCATCACCACGGCGACGATCAGCCCCACGACCAGCCCGATCATGATGGCCGAAATCCGCAGCATCGGGCTTCCCATGAAGGTCATGACAAGGATCACCGCCACCACGATGGCGCCCATCAGCAGGTTCACCGGCGCACCGAGGCTCTCGCCCGCGTTCGCCCCTCCCGCGAAATCGGTAAAGCCCACCTTAACCAGCGACAGCCCGATCACGGTGATGACGATCCCCGTCACCGTAGGCGTGATGATGCGGCCCAGCCTGTCGATGAACTGGCTCAGCACGATCTCGACAAGGCAGCTCGCAAGGCAGAGCCCGAAGATCATCGCCAGCATCTCGGCCGGCCCGCCGCCCCCGCCCTTCACGGCAAAGCCCGCGGCGAGCACCGGACCGAGGAAGGCGAAACTCGTGCCCTGCACGCTCAGCAGCCCCGATCCCACAGGCCCGATCCGGCGGCACTGGATGAAGGTCGCCACGCCCGAGACGAAGAGCGACATGGCGATCAGGTAGGGGATCTCACCCCCCAGTCCCAGCACGCCCCCGATCACCAGCGTCGGGGTCACGATGCCCACGATCGAGGCCAGGATATGCTGAACCGCCGCCAGCGCCGCCGCCGGCGGGGCCGGCCTGTCGTCCAGCCCGTAGATCAGGGCTCCGTTTCCAGTCCCGGCATCGCTCATGATGATCTCCCTCGCAGCCCTGCGGCAAGGCGGCGGCACCAGCGCCACCGCTCCACATGAATTTTTCGTGAGTGCAGGAACTTTTTCCATCTTGCCGCATCTGTCGCGCACGTCATCCCCGCCGACGCCCGTTCCGGGCGCGCAGGCGGCGCGCGTGGTCCAAAAAAGCGGCAACAGGATAAGAATGCACGGACGCCTTCTCAGCGGCGGTAGTCCTCGGGCCGAATCCCGTAGCGCGCCAACTTGTCGTAGAAGGTCTTGCGCGGCAGCTTCAGCGCCTTGGCCGCCTCGCTCGCCCGCCCGTTCTGCCGCCCCAGCGCCGCGATCAGCAGCGACCTTTCCACCTGCGCCATCTGCTCGGCCAGCCCCAGCCCCTGCGCCTCGCCCACCTCCTCGGGCATGCCCAGCACGAAGCGCATGGCCGCCGACATGAGCGAGCGCGCGTTGCCCGGCCAGTCCTGCGCCATGAGCGCGGCAAGATGGTCCGCGCCCACCTCCGGGGCCGCGATGCCCGCCTGCTCCGCCGCTTGCGCCACGTAGTGCCGGAACAGCACCGGGATGTCCTCGGGACGCTCCCGCAGCGCCGGGATGCGCACCTGGCAGACCTCGAGCCGGTAATAAAGCTCCGCCGACAGGGTGCCCGCCTCCACCGCCGCGGCAAGATCCTGCACCGACCCGGCGATCAGCCGCATGTCGCCCCGCTCCAGCGCATCCACCAACGCCACCTGCGTGTCCAGCGGCAGCGCCCCGATCTCGTCGAGGAACAACGCACCCCCCTCGCAGGCCTCCGCCAGTTCGAACAGCCCCGCCCGGTCCAGCCCCGCCGCCGCGCGCTTCTCGAAGGGCCCCTTGCCCCGGGCGGAACTCAGGTGGATCACTTCCGCCACCTTGGGAATGCCCGTGCCCGGCGCGCCCGTGACCAGCACGTCGGTCCCCGCCCGCGCCGCGCTGCGCACCCGCGCACGCAGGGCATTGGCCTGCTCCGAGACGCCGAAGATCAGCCGCGCCGCCGGATCGCCGGACTCCAGCTGTGCCTTCAGCGCCCGGTTTTCCAGCACCAGCCCGCGCGTCACCAGCGCGCGCGAGATCACCGCGCGCAGGTCCTTCGGATCACAGGGCTTCTCGAGGAAATCAAAGGCCCCCGCCGACATGGCCCGCACCGCCATGGGAATGTCCCCCTCCCCGGTCAAAAGGATCACCGGCAGTTCCGGGTCCTGCCCCCGTGCGTAATCGAGCAGGTGGAACCCGTCGCGCCCCGGCATCCGGATGTCCGAGACGATCACCCCCGCGAAGCCGGGACCGATATGATCCTTGGCCTCGACGAAGGACCCCGCCGTCAGCGGATCGAAATCGGCAAGCTCCAGCGTCTGCCCCAGCGCCTCGCGCACGGCGGCATCGTCGTCCACCAGCAGCACCCGCCGCAGCCCGGCCTCCTCGCTCATGACACCCCCGTCCTTCTTCTTGGCAGAAATATTCCGGGGGAGCGGCCCCGGGCCGCGGGGGCAGCGCCCCCAGCTTCACGGGACGGCGGGCGGGGCGATGCCGCAGGCGAGCGCCGATCCACCGTCACGCCGCATCCTCCTCGCGCCAGGGCTCCAGCACCACGGTGAAGACCGACCCGCCCTCCGGCGCGTTCAATCCCCGGATCGTGCCCCCGAAACTCTGCACCAATCCGTAAGAGATCGAGAGTCCGAGGCCCAGCCCCTCGCCGCCCCCCACGCTCTTCGTGGTGTAGAAAGGATCGAAGATCCGCTCCGGCGCCTCGATCCCGGGGCCGGTGTCTGCGACACGCACCTCGGGCCGCGCACCGCCATCCACCTCCATTCTCAGCCGCCGATCATCACGGCCTTCCATGGCGTCACAGGCGTTTGTGATCAGGTTCACGAAGACCTGCCCCAGCCGCACCTCGCCGCCGCGCACCCATACCGGACCGTCGGGCGCCGCGTAATCTAGCGAAACGCCCATCTCGCGCCGCCGCGCCTCGGTCAACTCCACCGCGCCCGCCAGCACCTGCGAAAGGTCCACACGCCCCACCGGCGCGCTCTCCTGCCGCGCAAAGGCGCGCAGGTTCTGGATAATGCGCCCCATGCGACGCGCCATGTCCCCGATGCGCGACAGCGTCTCCACAGCCTTCTCGGTGTTACCCCGGTCGAGGAAGGCCGCGCCGTTCTCGGCATAGGACCGGATCGCCATAAGCGGCTGGTTCAGTTCGTGGCTGATACCTGCAGACATCTGCCCCAGCGCGCTCAGCTTGCCTGCCTGCACCAGCTCGCCCTGTGCGCGTTTCAGCGCAGCCTCGGCCTCCTGCCGCTCGACAACTTCGCGGCGCAGCGCCTCGTTGGCCTCCTGCAGAGCCCGGGTCCGGGCAAGGACACGCTCTTCCAGCACGGCATTCGCCGCGGCCAGCGCGCGCCGCCGCTCGGTGGCCAGGAACAGCAGCGCCCCGAAGAAGAGGCACAGCGCCGCCACCGTCGCCGCCTGCAGCCAGGCAATCCGGCGCGCGGGGGAGGTGTCGATCAGCGCCTCGGCGGTCAGCCCCACCACCGGCAGCGCCATCGTCAGATGAAGCGCGCGCTCGGGGATGTAGGGCCCGAACTCCATGGACCAGACCTCGCGCCCGCCCACGCGATCAGACCCGATCCCGTGCAGCGTCCCATCTCTCTCGCGCAGGCCCTCGGGCACCCGCTGCGCGCCGAGCATCTCCGAGCGGTTGGTGATGAAGATCTCTCCGCCCGCGTCGGTGAACCAGACCGTGGGCCAGGCCCCGCGCCAGTCCTGCTCCAGCCGCGCCACGTCGACCACCACCACCAGCACGCCCAGCACGCGCCCGCCGGGTCCAAAGCTGGGCGCGGCAAAGGAAAAGCTCCGCGCCTCGGGATCGCTGCTTTCGTCCCGCGCTGCCCCCAGCGCCCCGTCCAGCGCCCGCAGGAAAAAGGGCCGTGCAGCCAGATTTTTCGGCACCGCTCCGGACACCGAGGCCAGCACCCGACCGTCGGGGGCCGCATAATAGGCCGCCAGCGCCGAGGTCTTGTCGACGGTCTCGAGCAGTAGCGCCTCCGCCTCGCCGCGTTCACCGCCCCCCGCAAGCGCCATGAGCACCGGGTGATCGGACATCAGCACAGCCGTCTCGCGATAGCGCGTCAGCTGGGTCACAAGACGGTCGGAGGCCAGCGCAAGGTCCGCCGCGCCCCGCGCCGCCACCTGCTCCAGCGCCTGCCCGCGCCCG
Source organism: Allosediminivita pacifica (assembly GCF_003054175.1). Lineage (GTDB taxonomy): Bacteria > Pseudomonadota > Alphaproteobacteria > Rhodobacterales > Rhodobacteraceae > Allosediminivita > Allosediminivita pacifica. Next base: position 56,897 of record NZ_QBKN01000011.1, on the reverse strand, counting down.
TAGGTCCAGACCCCGGCCGAAACCAGGGCGACGGTCAGCAGGTAGAATACGGCGAGGGCCGCGCGTGGGACGGGAAAACGACGCATGGCGCATCCTAGCAACCTCGGCCTTGCCAAGGAAAGCGCCCGAGGGCATTGGTATGCACCATGTTGTCAATGTCGCAGGACCCCACCGCCCCCGACTTCGTGCAGTCGCCCTACCCCTTCTACGACAGAATGCGCGCGGCTGGCGATCTCGTCTGGTGGGAGGACTACGGCATGCCCTGCGCCGTCTCGCACCGCGCCGTGCAGGCACTGCTGCGCGACCGCCGTTTCGGGCGCGAGGTTCCGCCCGAAATGGCGCCGGAAATCCCCGAACACCTCGCCCCATTCTACGCGATCGAGAACCACTCGATGCTCGAACTCGAGCCGCCGCGGCACACCCGGCTGCGCGGACTCGTCCTGCGGGCCTTCACCTCGCGCCGCATCAAGGCGCTGGAGCCCGACATCCGTCGTGCAACGCATACCCTGATCGATGACTTTCCCTCCGAAGGTGGCTTCGACCTGCTGCCCGCCTTCTGCCAGCCGCTGCCCGTAATCGTGATCTGCCGGCTGCTGGGCGTGCCCGAGAACATGTCCCGCCAGTTCCTCGACTGGTCGAACGACATGGTCGCCATGTACCAGGCGCGCCGTAACCGCGCGATCGAGGACGCCGCCGCGCGTGCCGCCGCCGATTTCGCAACCTACCTGCGCGGCCACATCGCCTTCCGCCGCAACGCACCCGGTGCTGATCTGCTGTCAGATCTCATCGCGGCCGAAGAAGCGGGTGACAAGCTCTCCACCGACGAACTCATCGCCACCTGCGTGCTGCTGCTGAACGCCGGGCACGAGGCGACGGTGCACACGCTCGGCAACGGGATCACATCGCTCCTGCGGTCCGGCACCGAGGTCACGCCAGACAATGCCGAGCAAGTGGTCGAGGAAATCCTCCGCCATGATCCGCCGCTGCACATGTTCACGCGATACGCCTACGAGGACGTGACCCTCTACGGCCACGAGTTCCGCCGGGGCGACAAGGTCGCTCTGATGCTCGGCGCCGCCAACCGCGATCCGCAAGTCTGGTCCGATCCCGAAAGCTTCTGCCCCCACCGCGCGCAGGCCCAGAACACCAGTTTCGGCGGCGGGCCGCACTTCTGCGTCGGCGCTCCTCTGGCCCGGCTCGAAATGCAGATCGCCCTGCCGATCCTGCACGCACGCTGCCCCGACCTCATGCTGGCCGAACTGCCGCGCTACGCGGATCTCTACCATTTTCACGGGTTGGAACGGCTTATCGTCCGCCGCGCCTGAGGCGAAACCTCAGGCCGGCTTGTCGGCGATGAGGTCGATCAGCGCGGACGGCCCAGCGTGCCCGGCCCCTTCCGAAAGCTCTTTCTCGTAGGAGCCAAGGCGCAGGATCTCCATGTCGCCAAAGGCCTCGCGCAGAAGCGCCTCGGTGTACATGTGATCGGGATCGCGCGGACCGCCGGTGCCAAGCGCCACCTGCTCGGGCGTATAGCCGTGCAGCATCAGACGTCCGCCGGGGGCCACCGCCCGCTTGAGGTTTTCAAAGAGAACGGCCCGCGAGGCAGGCTCCGCGAACTGGATGAAGACGGCGACGACAAGATCGTAGGTCCGGGACCAGTCCCAGTCCTCGATCGTCGACACCTGAAGATCCAGCGTCACGCCCGCCTTCTCGGCAAGCGCACGGGCCTTGCCAAGCGCATTCGGCGACAGGTCGAAAGCCGTCACCTCGCAACCGCGCGCGGCGGCCAGCCAGGTCCCGTTGCGACCCTCGCCGTCGGCAACGCAGAGTGCACCTGCACCCCGCGGCACCAATCCTTGGTTCGATGTGAGGAAAACCGACGGCTCCGTCCCGAAGACGTAGTCGCCGGTATCAAATCGCGAGTCCCAGTCGACCGTGTTGACGGGACCCGCCTGCGCGCTCACTTGGCGGCCGGCCCGATCATCATGACCATCTGGCGGCCTTCCATCTTCGGCATGTTCTCGACCTTGCCGATCTCCTTCACGTCTTCGGAGATCCGCTGCAGCAGCGATCGACCAAGATCCTGGTGCGCCATCTCGCGGCCCCGGAAGCGCAGGGTGACCTTCACCTTGTCGCCGTTCTCGAGGAACTTGAAGACGTTGCGCATCTTGACGTCGTAGTCGTGCGTGTCCGTGTTCGGCCGGAACTTCACTTCCTTGACCTCGATGGTCTTCTGCTTCTTCCGGGCCTCGGATTCACGCTTCTGCTGTTCGTACTTGAACTTGCCGAAATCCATGATCTTGCAGACGGGCGGCGTGGCATTCGGCGAGATCTCGACGAGATCGAGCCCGACCTGTTCGGCCAGCTCCATCGCCTTCGCCGGCGAGACAACGCCGACGTTTTCGCCTTCCGCACCAATCAGCCGGATTTCGGGGGCCCTGATCCGGTCGTTGACGCGGGGGCCGGTATCGCGCGTCGGCGGCGCGTTGTGAGGTCTGCGAGCTATGGCTTCAGTCCTTTGTTCCGTTGCATTCTGGGCCGTCAAAGTAGTCTTCAGACGGGTCGTGTTCAAGCAGCAAATGGGCGAGGAACCGCCCTGGTTCCCCACCAGCCCTTGCTGCCGGCGTCTCGCGCACCACATGCGCAGAAAGGTGTGCCGGAGGCAATGCCCGAGGCGCCTTCCAAGACGTTCAAGGAGTGCATAATGCGGAACTTCATTCTGGCCCTCGTGGTGATCGTGGTCGTTGTCGGCGGATATCTCGCCCTCAACCGGCAACAGACCCAGGATGCCGTCGAAACAGAGACGACCGAGGAAACCGTGACGACGGCCGAACCTTCCGAGGAAGTCGAGGCCGAGGCCGAAGCGGCCGCCGACGACGCCGAAGCGGCCATGGAGGACGCGGAAGCCGCCGCCGACGACGCGGCCGATGCCGCGAGCGCCGCTGCCGAAGACGCGATGCAGGCCACCGAGCAGGCCCTCGACGATGCCGCTGCGGCCACCTCCGAGGCGCTCGACAATGCAGGGCCGGCCCTCCGCGACGCGTCGCAGGACGCTCAGGCCGCCGCCGCCGAAGCGATCGAAGAGGCGCGTCAAGCCGGCGCCACCGCCTCGGAACAAGCCGAGGCTGCCAGCGCCGCCGCGCAGGACGCCGCGCGCAACGCACTCGACACCGCCGGCGATCTCGGGGCGGACGCACGCGATGCCGTTTCAGGCGCGGTCGACAGTGCGATGCAGCAGGTCGACGAGGCAGCAGATACGACTGTCGCCAACGCAGAGGACGCGGCGGAGGAAGCCGGTCAAACGGCCGAGCAGGCAGGCGAGCAAGCCGCCGAAACTGCATCGGAAGCAGCCGAAGCGGCGGAAACCACCGCCGAAAGTGCCGCCGAAGAAGCCTCGGAAACCGCGAGCGAGGCAGCGCAGGCCACCGAAAGCGCGGCCGAACAGGCAGGCGAAAGCGCCGAGGCAGCCGCCGAAGACGCGGCACAGGAAGCCGAGCAGACTGCCGATCAGGCAATGTCAGCCGCTACCGAAGAGGCCGACGTCCCGGATTTCCTGACCGTCGAGGACTTCGACTACGATCAGGCGCGTGATTTCATCGCCGAGTCCGACCTTAACGACAACTCCAAGTCGGCGCTGACAGGCCTGATGCAGAGCGCGCAGGACAACCCGACGCTTCTCGAGACCGTGCTGGAACAGATCCGCGACCGGCTCGATCTCGGCGCGCAGTAAGCCGGACAAGAAGCAAAAAAGAACGCCGCCCCTCGGGGCGGCGTTTTTCGTTCCGGGGCTCTGGCCTCACCTCAGTCGAGAAAGGCCTTTTCGACCACGTAATGCTGCGGATCTGAGTTAGCACCTTCGACAAGGCCGTACTCTTCCAGCATTGCCTTCAGTTCGAGGTTGAAGGCCAGGTTGCCGCAGATCATCGCGCGGTCGGTCTCGGGATTGATCGGCTCGATGCCGAGATCGCTGAACACCTCTCCCGAGCGCAGCAGGTCAGTGATCCTTCCCATCTTCGGGCTCTCTTCACGCGTCGTGGTGGGGTAGTAGCGGATCTTCTCGTGGAAATCCGGCCCCATCAACTCGTGCAGGAGCTCGTCCTTCTTGATTTCCTCGATCAGGGCGGCGCCGTAGGCCAGCTCACCCTTCTCGCGACAGGTGTGGGTGATCACCACCTCGTCGTAATCCTCGTAGGTCTGCGGCTCGCGCAGCAGGCTCGCGAAAGGCGCAAAACCGGTGCCCGTCGCGAAGAGCCACAGGCGCTTGCCAGGCAGCAGCGCGTCGTGCACCAGCGTTCCGACGGGCTTGGGCCGAAGGATGATCTCGTCACCCTCCTTGATGTGCTGAAGCCGCGAGGTCAGCGGACCGTCCTGCACCTTGATCGAGTAGAATTCCATCTCCTCGTCCCAGGACGGCGAGGCGATGGAATAGGCACGCAGAAGGGGCTTTTCCTTTCCGGTCTTGGGGTCGGTCTGCATCAGGCCGATCATGACGAACTCACCCGAACGGAAACGCAGCGACGCGGGGCGCGTCACGCGGAACGAGAAAAGCCGATCCGTCCAGTGATGGACATGGGTCACGGTCTGCACGTCGGGGCGGGCGGCGGCCTTCTTGGGCTCTGCCTTGGGGGCGGTCGCTTCGTTCACTGCGCTCAACTCTGTCATTCATATCTCACCGGTCGTAGGCGCCGGTGCCTCACATCTAGCTATCATCCAGGTGGGAAGAAAGCCCACGGGGCGCGACAAGAAGCGCTCGGTGGGCCTCGGCCGTCGTTTGTGCACAAACGATAGTCAGGCTTATCCGCGCAGGCGGGCCTGGTAGTCGTGCGCCTTCCAGTCGGCCCGGAAGAGCCACTGGTCCTCGGGCTGACGTTGCGCCAGTTCGTCCGAGATCTCGACCTCGTCGAAGCCGCAGCGGCGCGCCATAGCGTATTGGTCCGCGATCACGTGACCGCGGGCGCGCAGGCGGCCGGTGTAGCCGCGGCGGCGCAGCAGGCGGGCCAGCGTGAAGCCGCGGCCGTCCGAGAAGCTCGGGAAATCCACCCGGATCATCTCGACGCCGGGGCCGATTTCCAGCGCGGCGGGATCGGTGTCGGAGGGAAGATCCAGCGCATGCGCGCCTTCCCGATCCCCGGTCCAGTCGTCTGCGGCAAAGCCGGTGTCCGTGACGATCACGCTCATGCCTTCTCTCCTTGTCTGACGGCCTTCCCATCGACGATGTGAATGCCGCATTCTTCCTTTTCCTGCCCGCGCCAGCGCCCTGCCCTCGGATCCTCGCCCGGTGCGACCTTGGAGGTGCACGGGTGGCAGCCGATGCTCGGGTAGCCCTGCGACACCAGCGGATGCCGTGGCAGGCGGTTCTCGTCCATGTAGGCGCGCACGTCCTCGGGACGCCAGCTCGCCATCGGGTTCACCTTGATCCGACCCGTATCCTCCTCGAGTTCGAAGAACTCGAGCGCGGCGCGGGTCGAGGACTGGTAGCGCTTGCGCCCGGTGATCCAGCCGTCGAAACCTTCGAGCGCCTGGTCGAGCGGCAGCGTCTTGCGCAGCGCACAGCACGAGTCGGTATCCGAGAAACGCAGCGCCCCGTAGGGATCTTTCTGTGCCAAGGTCTCCTCGTCCGTGCGGATCACGCGCACATCCCGCAGGTTCAGCCGCTCGGCCACCTCCTGCTGGTAGGCCAGCGTCTCCGCAAACAGCAGCCGCGTGTCTATGAAGAGAACCGGAGTATTCCGGTCGACCATGGCCACCAGGTGCAGCAGCGCCACCGACTCCGCCCCGAAGCTCGACACCATGGCGATGTCTCCGGCCTCGGGGTCGTTCAGCGCTCCTTCGAGCACCGCCGTCGCCCCGTGGTGGCGATAGCGGTCGTTCAGGGCGGCGACGCGGGCGCGCTTGTCGGCGAGTTCCGCCGCGCTCACCCCGCCGGGACCGGTTTCATCGAGAGCCATCGGCTCAGGCTGCCCGGGACCGTTTGGAAGTCTGTTCGCCATAGAGTGCCTCCTTGAATGGAGCCATGCCAACGCGGCGGTAGGTGTCGATGAAGGCCTCGTCCGCGCTTTCGCGGTTGTCGAGATAGGCCTGCACCACGGTCTCGATCGCCGGAACGATCTCCTCCGCGCCGAAACCGGGGCCGGTGCGTTCGCCAAGGCTGGTCTTCTCGGTGTGGTCCCCTCCCAGGGTGATCTGGTAGTTCTCGACGCCCGCACGATCGAGGCCGAGGATGCCGATGTGGCCCACGTGGTGGTGGCCGCAGGCGTTGATGCAGCCCGAGATCTTGACCTTGAGATCGCCGATCTCGTTCTCGATCTTGAGCTCGTCGAAGCGGGTCGCGATTTCCTGCGCGATCGGGATCGAGCGGGCGGTGGCCAGCGCGCAGTAGTCCATGCCCGGGCAGGCGATGATGTCGCTGATCTTGCCGATGTTCGACGTGGCCAGCCCGTGCTGCTTGAGCGTGGCGTGGATCGCCGGCAGGTCGGCCTTGTGCACGTGGGGCAGGACGATGTTCTGCTCGTGGCTGACGCGGAGTTCGTCGTGGCCGTACTGTTCGGCGAGATCCGCCATGACGCGCATCTGCTCGGCGCTCGCGTCGCCCGGCGTGGCGCCGTGCGCCTTAAGGCTGATCTGCGCGATGGCATAGCCGGGGGCGACGTGATCCCAGAGGTTGGCATCGGCCCAGGCGCGGAACACCGGGTCGCTGTCGTAGGCCTGCTGGTAGGCGTCGAGCGGCTTGTCGGCGAATTTCGGCGGGGCGAAGGCCTCCTTGATGGCGCCGAAGAGCTGCTGGTCGACGCCGGTGAAGGCGCTGCGCAGCTCGCCGTAGCGTTCGTCGACCATGGCGCGGATTTCGTCGATGCCGTGCTCGTGCACGGTGATCTTGATGCGCGCCTTGTACTTGTTGTCGCGGCGGCCCAGCAGGTTCCAGACCGAGACGATGGCTTCGACGTAGGGCAGCAGGTCTTCCTGCGAGACGAAGTCGTTGATGACCTTGCCGATCATCGGCGTCCGGCCGAGGCCGCCGCCCACGAGGACCTGGTAGCCGATCTCTCCGTCGCGTTCGACGATGCGGATGCCGATGTCATGCGCGGCGGTCACGGCGCGATCGTTCGGGCTGCCGGTGACGGCGATCTTGAACTTGCGCGGCAGGAACTGGAATTCCGGGTGGTCGGTCGACCACTGGCGCAGCAGCTCGGCCACGGGGCGGGGATCGGCGATCTCGTCCTTGGCGGCCCCGGCGAAGTGGTCGGCGGTGACGTTGCGGATCGTGTTGCCCGAGGTCTGCAGCGCGTGCATCTCGACCTCGGCCAGCGCGTCGAGGATGTCGGGGATGTCGCGCAGCTTGGGCCAGTTGTACTGGATGTTCTGGCGCGTGGTGAAGTGGCCGTAGCCCTTGTCCCAGCGCTCGGCGATATAGGCCAGCTGGCGCATCTGGGCGCTGTTGAGCGTGCCGTAGGGCACGGCCACGCGCAGCATGTAGGCGTGCAGCTGCAGGTAGAGACCGTTCATCAGGCGCAGCGGCTTGAACTCGTCCTCGGTCAGGCTGCCGTCGATGCGGCGCTCGACCTGGGCGCGGAACTGGCGGTTGCGTTCAGCGACGAATGCCGCGTCGAAATCGTTGTAGCGATACATGTCAGGCGACCTCCGCTTGCTTGCCGTGGTTCCGGTTCGAGGGGCCGGTGCGCCGGAAATCCTCGCGGAAATGGGTGGGTTCGGGGCCGTGGTCGGTGGGTTTCATGTCGGCGAGGTAGACGCCGACCACCTCGTCCACGCGGGCGCTGGCATCGACCAGCCGGACCTGCGCGTGGGCTTCGTCGGTGAGCAGCTCGGCCTCGTGCAGGTGGCGCGTCCAGGTGTCGTCGGCGGTCAGGTAGACCACGTCGCCCTCGAGCAGGGCATTGGCGGTGACGACCTTGGGGGTGAATGCGCGGGGCATCAGAGAGCCTCCTCGATGAATGTTTCTGCGGCGGCCTGGGCGGCGCGGGGCGCGAGGCCGTAAAGGGTGATGGCGGGGCCGTTGAGTTCGGCCTCGGAAAGATCGGCGTAGAGGTGCGACAGCGTCGTCGGCACGATGCGCTGGTCGGCGCGGGAGGCGTTCTCGACCAGCGTGACGGGCGTGGCGGGATCGGCACCGTGCATCATCAGGCGGCCCTGGATGAAGCGCGCGGCGCGCTTGCCCATGTAGATCGCGGCGACCTCGCCGGGGCGGGCGAGCGCCTTCCAGTCCTGCTCGGCAAAGCCCTTCATGTCGTGGCCGGTCAGCAGGCGGAGCGCGGCGTTGCGGCCCCGCTTGGTGAGGCTTTCGCCGAGCGCGGCGGTCGCGGCAGAGGCGGCGGTGATGCCGGGCACCACGTGGTAGGACAGACCGGCTTCCTCGGCGGCGTCCACCTCCTCGGCGAGGCGGGCATAGACCGCCGGATCGCCGCCCTTGAGCCGCACGGTGCGCGCGCCGGTGCGGGCGGTTTCCACCAGCAGGCGGTTGATCTCGTCCTGCGTGACGGAGGGGCCGAAGCCTTCCTTGCCGACGGAGATCAACTGCGCCTGCGGGGCGAGGGCGAGGATCTCGGCCGGCACCAGCCGGTCGTGCAGGACCACGTCGGCCCACATCAGGCAGTTCACCGCCTTGACCGTCAGCAGGTCGGGGTCGCCGGGGCCGGCGCCGACGAAGGCGATCGGGTGAATGTCCTGAGGCATCATGAAAGTGTCTCCGCTGCGTCGTGTCTTCCCAAAAGATAGAATTTTGTCCCGCTTTGTGACCAGTGCCCTAGCGAAACAAGAACGTCCGTTCTAAGCTCGGGCACAGACGGGACATGTGTTCGGAAGGAGCGGCCAAATGCGAACGGAGATGCGGATCGACGACACGGATCGGAAAATCCTCCGGGAGCTTCAGCGCGACGCGGCGCAATCCCTCGACGAAATCGCCCGCGCGGTGGGGTCATCCAAGACACCGGTCTGGAACCGCATCCGGAAAATGCGCGAGGCCGGCGTCATCGGCGCCCAGACCGTGCGCCTCGATCCCGAGGCCCTCGGCTTCGAGGCCTGCTTCTTCGTCCTCATCCGCACCTCCGAGCACGAGGCCGACTGGCAGCAGCGCTTCCTGCATGCTCTTCAGGCGCGGCCCGAGGTGCAGGAGGCGCACCGGCTGGCGGGGGATATCGACTACATCCTGAAGGTGCGGGTCGAGAACGCGCGGGCCTATGACGTGTTTTACCAAGCGCTGATTTCAGAGGTGAAGGTGCACAACGTGACCGCCCTCCTGTCCATGGAAGAGATCAAGGCCACCACCGCCCTGCCCCTCTGATCCCTTCTGCCCGCCACAAATCGTGGCGATGACGCCTACGGGGCCTTACAGGCACCGGCGAGCGCTTGCCGACGCTGCCGCAATTTCCTATGCAGGCGCGCATCCAGGGGGCAGTTTCCGCATGCGCATTCTCATCACCAACGACGACGGCATCAACGCGCCGGGCCTTTCCGTGCTGCACGAGATCGCCGAGGATCTCGCCGGGCCGGAGGGCGAGGTCTGGACCGTCGCACCGGCCTTCGAGCAGTCGGGCGTCGGACACTGCATTTCCTATGCCCACCCCACCATGATCGCCGAGATGGGCCCCCGCCGCTTTGCCGCCGAGGGCAGCCCCGCCGACTGCGTGCTCGCAGGCCTCCACGACGTTCTCAAGGACACGCCCCCGGACCTCGTGCTCTCGGGGGTCAACCGCGGCAACAACTCTGCGGAAAACGCCATGTATTCCGGCACTCTGGGCGGCGCCATGGAGGGCGCGCTGCAGGGCCTGCCCGCCATCGCCCTTTCGCAGTACTATGGCCCCGCCAACCGCGACATCGACGATCCCTTCGAGCCCGCCCGCCGCTTCGGCGCCGATACCATCCGGCGGATTCTCGAGACCGACCCGCAGGGACAGACCGGCTACCGGCTCTTCTACAACGTGAACTTCCCGCCCGTGCCCGCCGACGACGTGGCAGGCACCCGCGCCGCCCACCAGGGCGTGCGCGAGGGAACTCTCTTCACGGTCGAGCCGCATCTCTCCCCCTCGGGGCGCCGATTCCTCTGGGCCAAGGGCACAGACCAGCAGGCCAAGACCGACGCGGGTTCCGACGCCGATCTCAACCTCGACGGCTACATCACCGTCACCCCAATGCGCGCGGACCTCACGTGCCACGACACGCTGGCCGAGCTGAAGAAGGCCCTTTCATGACCTTCGACGCCGATGCCAAGATGCAGCTCCTGTTCGCGCTGCGCTCCAAGGGCGTGACGAACAAGACCGTGCTCGAGGCCATGGAAAAGATCGACCGCGGGGCCTTCATCCAGGGCTACTTCTCCGACCGCGCCTACGAGGACACGCCGCTGCCCATCCCCTGCGGCCAGACCATCTCGCAGCCCTCCGTCGTGGCGCTGATGACCGAGGCGCTTGATCTCAGTCCCCGTGACAAGGTGCTCGAAGTCGGCACCGGCTCGGGCTACCAGGCCGCCGTGCTCAGCCAGCTCGCCCGTCGCATCTATACCGTCGACCGCTTCTCCCGGCTGGTGCGCGACGCCCGCGCCGTCTTCGAACGGCTGGGCCTGTCGAACATCACCGCCTTTACCGCCGACGGCTCCTTCGGGCTGCCCGACCAGGCGCCCTTCGACCGCATTCTCGTCACCGCCGCGGCCGAGGATCCGCCCGGCCCGCTCTTGGCCCAGCTCAAGATTGGCGGTATCATGGTGGTGCCCGTGGGGCAGTCGGACACCGTGCAACACCTGATCCGCGTCACCCGGCGCGAGGACGGCTTTCACTACGACGACCTGCGCGCCGTGCGGTTCGTCCCCCTCGTCGAAGGGCTGGGCAAGGATTGACCCGCCCGAACGCAGCCAGACGTCCCGCCACAAGGGGCGCGCAGTGAGGATATCGAGATGACCGTGACAGGCCAGGCCACGATCCCCGCACGCACGACCACCCGGATGGTCTCCGCCATCGCCCTCGTCGCAGCACTCTCGGCCTGTTCCGGGCCGCTGGATCTCGACGTGCGCGGCGGTCTCGGCGGCAGCGTCGACACGTCGGACGCGGCGGTCAACGCGGTGGAACCCCGCCCCGAACCCGACAGCCGCGGGGTTATCTCCTACTCCACCTACCAGGTGGCCGTGGCCCGGCGCGGCGATACCGTCGCAGACGTCGCCGCGCGCGTGGGCATCCCCGCGAACGAGCTTGCCAGCTACAACGGCATCCAGACCGGCGACAGCCTGCGCCGGGGCGAGATCGTCGCCCTGCCCTCGCGTGTCGACGAAGCGGCCCCCGGCGGCACCGTCAGCGGGCCCAACAGCCCTGCCCAGGTCGATGTCGAAACGCTCGCCGGCAACGCCATCGACAACGCGCCCGCCAGCACCCCCAGCCAAAGCCAGCCGGCCTCGTCGCAGAGCGGCGGCGTGGAGCCTGTCCGCCACCGCGTGGCCCGTGGCGAGACCGCCTTTACCATCGCCCGGCTCTATAACGTAAGCCCCCGGGCGCTGGCCGAATGGAACGCGCTCGACGAACAGTTCACCATCCGCGAGGGCCAGTACCTGCTGATCCCCGTGGCGAGCGACGAACAGTCCTCGACCCGGTCGCAGGCCACCGACGAGACGAACGCCCCCGGCAGCCAGTCGGCGACACCGCCGCCGCCCTCGTCCGCAACGCCGCTGCCCGAGGACACTTCCAATGACAGCGGCACGAGCAGCTCCTCGCAAAGCAGCAGCTCCTCGACTTCGTCGTCGAGCGAACCGCGCGAACCCGTCGCCGACATCGGTCAGGATCAGGCCCCGGCCTCCTCCGGCGCAATGCAGATGCCGGTGCAGGGCAGCATCATCCGCGAATACGCCGCCGGCGTGAACGAGGGGATCGACATCTCGGCCTCGGCGGGCACGCAGGTCAAGGCCGCCGCCGGGGGCAGCGTGGCCTATCTCGGCCGCATGTCGGACGGCAAGCTGACGGTGCTCATCCGCCACCCCGACAACGTCATCACGGTCTACAAGAACCTCGAAGCGACCGTGCAGCAGGGCGACACGGTCAGCCGGGGCCAGACCATCGGCACGGTCTCCGAGGGCGATCCCAGCTTCGTGCACTTCGAGGTCCGCAACGGCATGGACAGCACCGATCCCATGCCCTACTTGCGCTAAGCCTCGCGCGGACGACCCCTGGCGGGGCTCTCCTTCAGGAGCCCCCCGACTCCCATCCCCATGATGTCGGCGGAGCTCAGCGCGACACCGCAGAGCAGCCGTTCCAGCACCCAGTCCGCGCCGTTGAGCGCGGGCGAGCGCGCGCAGCCCGGCAGACCGATGACCGGACGCCCCCGGTGGCGGCCGAAGAACAGCAGGTTGCCCGGGTCCACGGGCATGCCGAAATGCGTGACGGTGCCCCCCGCATCGCGCAGCGCCCCCGGCGCCACGTCGTCGGGGTCCGAGGTGGCCGAGCCTGTCAGGATCAGCACCACTTCCTCATCTGCCGCTTCGATTGCCTCGGCCAGCGCATCGCGTTCATGCGCAATGACCTGCCGCGGGCCCAGCGCCACGCCCAAGCGGTCGAGCCGGGTTTTCATGGCGCGCTGTCCCTTCTCGCCACTCTCGCCCTCGCGCACCCGGGTCTGGATCAGCTTCGCCGAGCCATATTGCACCGGGCGGACACGCAGCGCGCCGGGCGCCGCGTCGCAGGCACCCCGCACCGAGCCCTCCTGCACCGCATAAGAGATGATTTTGACCGTCGCCACCATGCTGCCCGCCGCAACCCGCTGCCAGCGCGGCAGGGTGGCCAGCGTCACCATGGGATCGAGTTCATTCACCCGGTCCACGCGCGCGGCATCGACCTCCAACACGCCGGGCACATCGGCATGGATGTTCACCCGCCCCGTCGCAGCCTCTCCGATCCTCAGTCCGGCGGCCTCCGGATCCGGCACCAAGGCAGAGGCCAGCCGCGCGGCGGCGGCATCCTCGCCCACGTCGCCCGGCTCCAGCCGCGCGACCACAACCGTGGTCACACCCGCGTCCCGCAGCGCGGCCACTTCGCCCGCGCCCAGCAAAGTCCCCTTGCGCAGCCGTCCCCGCTCCAGCGGCACCGAGTGTGCCAGCACCGCGCCCTCGGCCTCGTCCAGCGCGACGCGACCGAACCTCAAGAGCCGCGCCTCAGCACGCGCGTCATCTGGGCGATGACCGACACGGCGATCTCGGCCGGGGCCGCCGCCCCGATGTCGAGCCCAACCGGCGCGTGAATGCGCCCGATCTCGTGCGGGGCAAAGCCCGCCTCCTCCAGCCGCGCCACGCGCTTGGCGTGGGTCCGGGTCGACCCCAGCGCCCCGATGTAGAAACACTCCGAGGCCAGCGCCCGGTGCAGCGCCGGGTCGTCGAGCTTTGGATCATGCGTCAGCAGAACCAGTGCCGTGCGCAAGTCCGGCGCCTCGGCGGCCACCGCCTCGTCCGGCCAGTCATGGCTCAGCCGAGTGCCCGGAAAGCGCGCGGGCGTGGCAAAGGTCTCGCGGGGATCGACCACTAGCGCGTCATACCCCGCCGCCCGCGCCATCGGCACCAGCGCCTGCGCGATATGCACCGCGCCCACCACGATCAGGCGCAGCGGCGGATTGTGCACCGCCACGAAGGTGCGGCTTTCCCCCTCGAAGCCCGAGCGGTCCATGCGGAACCGGTCCCCGTGTCCCTCGGTCTCCACCCGCCGCGCGCCGCTTTCGAGATCCGCCACATAGGCCACCGACCGTCGCGCCGCCCGCGCCTCGCACAGCTCCCGAAGCAGGGCCCCGGGCATCGATCCGCCCACCGGCTCCACCAAAACGCGGATCGTCCCGCCGCAGGCCAGCCCCACCGCAAAGGCGTCGTCGTCGCTCACGCCGAACTCCAGCTCCCGCGCGCCGCCGTCCTCGAGCGCCTCAAGCGCCTCGACGATTACCGCCCCCTCGACGCAACCGCCCGAGACCGACCCCGCGATCTCGCCATCGCCCGAGACCGCAAGCTGCGCCCCAACGCGCCGCGGCGCCGAGCCCCATGTCTGCATGACCGTCGCCAGCACCGCACCGGACCCGTCCTCGTGCCAGGCCAGGGCCTGCTCTGGGATGTTGTCGAAATCATCCATGCCCGAAACCTCCGTTTGCACCGTCCATATCACGCTGGCGCAGGAACCGCGAACCGTCCCCACCAGGGCGCGCAACCGCCGGCTGAACCCGCCCTCGGCGCAGCCCGTCGCTGCCCGACACGGGGACAAAGCGACACAAAATGGCGCTTCGCAAGTCCGACCTGCACGCTAAAACATGGAACTCGCGCATTCATACCAATGATCCGCAAAGGATCACCGAAGAACCCGACGAAAGATACTGACCGTGCCTCCCGGCCCCAGGTCCGGAAACGGGGCAACCCCGCGAGACCGACCCGGAGGCATCGACAGAATGACGGCCTTTCCCCCCGATCTCTCCGACCGCCCCCGCGGCGAATGGCTCGCGGCGCTGCGCAAGCTCGGCCAGCAACGCGGCTTCGCCCGTCCCCTCGGCCACGGGCACGCGGCCATCCTGATCGAGGAGGGCGATACCCTTCTCGTCAGTTTCGAATCCATGTCCGCGGTCGAGGCGCTCTCGACCACCCGCACCCCGCTCGGCTTTGACATGGTCGGCCGCGAAGGCTGGTCCTGCCTGTCGATGCTCAGTCACGGCGACACCTGGTTTCGCGCCCCGGAGGTCTACACCTTCCTCGACCAGCTCACGGACGAGGGCTTCTTCGACCAGTACGACCGCGTGATCTTTCAGGGCGCCGGCCCCTGCGGCTATGCCGCCGCGACCTTCTCGGTGGCAGCCCCGGGCGCGCGGCTGTTCCTGATCCAGCCGCAGGCCACGCTCGACCCGCGCATCGCCGGCTGGGACGATCGCTTCCTCTCCGACCGGCGCCGCGACTTCACCACGCGCTACGGCTTCGCACCCGACATGGTCCGCGCCGCCCTGCACGCCGCGCTGCTCTACGATCCCTACCAGCGGTACGACGCCATGCATGCCGCGCTTTTCCATGGCCCGAACGTGGCCCGTCACCAGCTGCCCCATTTCGGCGGCACCCTCATGAACGACCTGTTGGAACTCGATCTCTGGGCGCCGCTTCTCGTGGCCGTGGCCGACGACCGTCTCGACACCGCGACCTTCGCCTCGGCCCTCAGGGCCCGCCGCGACCACCTCGCCTACCTGCGCGAGCTGCTCGCCTTCCTCGACAGCCGGGACCGCACCGCCCTGTCGCGCCAGCTCTGCGAATACGTCCTCGCCCGGCAGGACGTGCAGCGCTTCCGCCGCAGGCTCGACCAGATTCTCGCCACTCACAAAGCCGAGTCCGCCCGCGAAAGGGCAGACCGGGACCGCGACCAGCCCCCGCGCCTCGGCACCGGCTGAGCGCGCTGGCGCGCCCCGCGCCCGCATGCTAACGGCATCGGCATGGACAGCCTGACCCTTCGCCGCCCCGACGACTGGCACCTGCACCTGCGCGATGGCGCAATGCTGGAGGCCGTGACCCCCGAAAGCGCCCGCCACTTCGGCCGCGCGATCATCATGCCCAACCTCGTGCCGCCGGTCATCACCGGCGCCGAGGCCCGCGCCTACCGCGACCGCATCATGGCGGCCGTGCCAGAGGGCAGCGGCTTCACGCCCCTGATGACGCTCTACCTGACCGAGGACACGGACCCCGCCGACGTGGTGAAAGCCCATGCCGAGGGCCTCGTGACGGCAGTCAAGCTTTACCCGGCCGGCGCCACCACCAACTCGGCCTCGGGCGTGCGCGACTTCGACAAGGTGCGCCCCGTACTCGAGGCCATGGCCGAGGCGGGCATCCCGCTCTGCGTGCATGGGGAGGTCACCGAGGCCGACATCGACATCTTCGACCGTGAAGCCACCTTCATCGACCGCGTGCTCGATCCGCTGCGCCGCGCGACGCCGGGGCTCAAGGTCGTGATGGAGCACATCACCACCAAGCAGGGCGTCGACTACGCGCTGGCCGGTGGCGATACGCTGGCCGCCACGATCACGACCCATCACCTCGTCATCAACCGCAACGCCATCCTCGTGGGCGGGATCAAGCCGCACTACTACTGCCTGCCCGTCGCCAAGCGCGAAGAACACCGCATCGCCCTGCGCACCGCCGCGACCAGCGGCGACGCGACCTTCTTCCTCGGCACCGACAGCGCCCCTCACCTGGACGCCGCCAAGGAAATGGCCTGCGGCTGCGCGGGCATCTTCACCGCCACCAACACGCTCTCCGTCCTCGCCGAGGTCTTCGAGCAGGACGGCGCGCTCGACCGGCTCGAGGCCTTCGCCTCGCTCAACGGCCCGGCCTTCTACGGCCTGCTCCCCAATGAGGAGATGGTGACGCTGACAAAAGGCGCGCCCGTCGACTACCCCGCACGGATCGAGACCGGCGACGGTCCCGTAACTGTCTTCGACCCGATGATGCCGCTGCACTGGCACGTGTCGTGAGGCTCCGCCCCTAGCTTCCGCCCGCGAGGTCAAGGAAGGCATCGACAATCACGCTCAGCTCGCCGGAGATCTCCTGCGGGCTGAGCCCGTCCTGCACCGCCACCACAAGCGCGACCCCCGCGGCACCCAGAAGGGCCAGCCCGGCAACGCGCCAGGCATAGAGCGACACGATCGCCGCCCCGAAGCCAAGCGCGAAGGGCAGCCAGGACTCACCCAGGTCGCCGTTCGCCTCCAGCCAGCCCCAGACCAGCAGCAGGACTGCCCCGAAAAGCAGAACCTTGGCCGCCAGCCGCCAGAGCACCGCGCCGATCAGTCCGCCAAGAACGGCCAGGGCAAAGGGCACCCACTCAAGGTCCGGCCCAAAGGTGTAAAGCTCCGACAGCAGGAACAGCACCCAGCCGCCGGTGATGAGTGCCGCGGCCCGCGTGGCCCACTTCCAGCTCTCGCTCTCACCGGCGGGCGGCAGTTCCTGCACCCGCTCCCGTCTCGTCCCCCTGCGCCTGTCACGCCCCCTCCCGCGCGGCCGGCGCGCCGGCACCGTGTCCGGCGCATAGGGGTCCTGCCCCGTCCCCGCGCAATAATGGCAGCGCACCCACTCGGGCGACGGCAGATGCCCCGTGCCGCCGCAGCTCGTGCAGCGATCCTCCGTGTCGGAGCCGATGAACCCCGAGCCCCCGCAGCGGCCGCAGGGCGGATAGTCCCCCTCGACCTCTCCGCTGCCATGACAATACGGGCAGGACGTCATCGCCGCCTCCTTCTCCAAATCGCTACCGACAAGCATCTGTCCCTAAAAACCGGAAGACGATCTCACAGGTCCCGATTCGGGAAAATCAGTTCCCGCCTGTTGCCGGCGCGCGCTGATCCCGATGCCGGTCGTCACGACCCTGAAAACGGCATCCGTGCCGTCGCGACACGCCTTCCGCGAAATCGGCGTCGCGCGCCACGCGAGCGCTCTTCACGCCTGCGGACGCATGGGCTAAAGCGCCCCAAACAAGGAGTGCGCCCATGATCCCCTCGTCCTATCCCACCTCCGAAGAAATGGCCCGACTGACCGCCAGGATGCTGTGGGAGATCGAGGCCGTGAACTTCATGGAAGACAAGCCCTTCACGCTGGCATCCGGCCTGCCCTCGCCGGTCTACATCGACTGCCGCAAGCTCATCTCCTTCCCGCGCATCCGCTCCACGCTGATGGATTTCCTGACGGTCAAGGTCATGCGCGATGCCGGCTTCGAGGCCTTCGACAACATCGCCGGCGGTGAAACCGCGGGCATCCCCTTCGCCGCGCTGGTGGCCGAACGCATGGGCCTGCCGATGACCTACGTCCGCAAGAAGCCCAAGGGCTACGGCCGCAACGCCCGCATCGAGGGCGCCATGACCGAAGGCCAGCGCGTGCTGCTGGTCGAGGACCTGACCACCGACGGCGGCAGCAAGCTCAGCTTCGTCGACGCCATCCGCGACACCGGCGCCACCTGCGGCCATACGGCGGTGATCTTCTACTACGGGATCTTCCCCGAAACCGAAAAGACGCTGGGCGATCACGGCGTTGCCCTCCACCACCTCTGCACGTGGTGGGAAGTGCTGGCCCAGGCCCCCGAAAAGCACCGCGGCGTGCTCGGCGAGGTCGAGAGCTTCCTGCGCGACCCCCGCGCCTGGCAGGCGGAAAACCGCGCCTGAGTTTTGCAGAGGTCTGGGGATAAACCTTCCCTCGAATCGCGATATCGCGCAGCATCTAGTGGCAGGCACCGCCTGCGCCCCTTCATCTGAGGCGCGCGCGGCTTGTCCACAGGGTTATACAGAACCCGTCCACCGACCTATCAGCATATGGTCGGAAGCGGGCTAAGGGACTAGAACGCCGGACTCACAAGATCCGGGGGGCAGAGGACAGCAGGCATGAACGATCACAGCGTATTCAACCCGACCGGTGTCGAGGTCGAGCAGGCCGCCACCATGCCCCATTCGATCGAGGCCGAGCAGCAGCTCCTGGGCGCGATCCTCACCAACAACGACGTCTACGACCGCGTCGCCTCGGTCATCAGTGCGCAGCACTTCTACGACCCGGTGCACGCCCGCATCTTCGAAACCGCCGCCGCCCGGATCGCCAAGAACAACCTCGCCTCTCCCGTCACCCTCAAGGCCTTCCTGGCCGATGACGAGGGCCTCAAGGAACTGGGCGGCCCCGCCTACCTCGTGCGTCTCGCCGGCGCTGCCGTCTCCTCCTTCGCGGTCCGCGACTACGCCCAGATGATCTACGATCTTGCCGTGCGGCGCGACCTGATCGCCCTCGGCCGCGAGATCTCCGACAAGGCCGCCAAGGTCGACGTGGCCAACGAGCCCCGCGAACAGATCGTCGAGGCCGAACAGAAGCTCTACAAGATCGCCGAGCAGGGCCAGGCCGAAAGCGGCTTCCAGTCCTTCCTCAAGGCCGTCACCGACGCGGTCAACGTGGCCAATGCCGCCTACCAGCGCGACGGCGGCCTTGCCGGTGTCTCCACAGGCCTCATCGACATGGACCGCAAGCTCGGCGGCCTGCACAAGTCCGACCTCCTGATCCTCGCCGGGCGCCCCTCCATGGGGAAAACGTCGCTCGCGACCAACCTCGCTTTCAACATCGCCAAGGCCTACAAGAAGGGCGTGCGCCATGACGGCACCGAAGGCGCCATCGAGGGGGGCGTCGTGGGCTTCTACAGCCTCGAGATGAGCGCCGAGCAGCTCGCCGCGCGCATCCTCTCCGAGGCCGCCGAGATCCCCTCCGAGCAGATCCGCAAGGGCGACATGACCGAAGAGGAATTCCGCCGCTTCGTCGATGCCGCGAAAAGCCTCGAGGCCTGCCCGCTCTACATCGACGACACGCCCGCCCTGCCCATCTCGCAGCTCGCCGCCCGCGCGCGGCGGCTCAAGCGGACGCATGGGCTCGACGTGCTGATGGTCGACTATCTCCAGCTCGTCCGCGGCACCGGCAAGTCGGAAAACCGGGTGAACGAGATTTCCGAAATCACCATGGGCCTCAAGGCCATCGCCAAGGAACTCGACATCCCCGTCATCGCGCTCTCGCAGCTCTCGCGCCAGGTCGAAAGCCGCGACGACAAGCGGCCTCAGCTCTCGGACCTTCGTGAATCCGGCTCGATCGAACAGGACGCCGACGTGGTGATGTTCGTCTACCGCGAGGAGTATTACGTCGAACGCGAAAAGCCCTCGGACGACAAGCTCGACGAAATGGCCGCCTGGCAGGAACGCATGGACCGGCTGCACGGCAAGGCCGAGGTCGTCATCGGCAAGCAGCGTCACGGCCCCATCGGCACGGTGGAACTCAGCTTCGAGGGCCGCTTCACCCGCTTCGGCAACCTCGTGAAGCCCTGGCAGCAGGACGGCGGCGGGTTCTGATCCCGCCGCGGCCTGCGCGCATCAATCGCCTTCCGCGTGTATGGGGATCAGGCCGCCTGCGGCGGGGCCAGCCGCGACAGCGTGTTGCGAAGCACGTTGAAATCGACAGGCTTCGACAGCAGGGGCGCCCGGTCGCCAACGATCTTCTCGGCGACCGCGCGGGCGCCGGTCAGCACCAGATAGGGGATGCCGAGCGTCTCGAGGCGCTGCGCGACGGGACGCGCGGAACTGGTTCCCAGCTTCACATCGAGGATCGCGAGATCGGTTTCGGGACCATGGCGGGAGATCAGCTCAAGCGCGCGCTCCACATGCGACGCGACGCCCACCACCTGGTGGCCCATCTCCTCGAGAAGGATCTCCAGCTCGATGCTCAGCAGCGTCTCGTCCTCGATGATGAGGATGCGGCTCGCGGCATTTTCAGAGATATCGGTCTGCATCATGTGCGCCTCCTGTGGCAGGACGATGTCGGCCCAACGCAGACGGTATATCATTGGTTGTGCGCCCAAGTCACTGTTATGCGCAAAAAACTTCCGCCGCGCCGCGGCGTTCCCTGCCGCGTGTGCAAAATTTCTGCTAGGTTGATCAGAGCCTGATAAGTGCGCCAAAAGGGACCTTTGCCTCCCAGGCCCCCGGCGTGCCCGAGCGCGCAAGCGCCGCCCGGATGGGCCCGGCATGGGTCACCACCAGGGCGCCGTCGGGCACCGCTTCCATGGCCCGGGAAACCCGCAGGGCCAGCGTTGCCACGCTTTCGCCGCCGTGACCCGCATAGCCCATCAGGTCCGCCGCCCACCCATCGATCTCGGCGCGCGGGATGTCGTCCCAGCGCCGCCCTTCCCACCGGCCGAAGTCGATCTCGCGCCAGTCCGGGTCGATTTGCACCTGCAGCATTCGCGCGGCGGAAACCCGCTCCGCCAGCCGCCGGCACCGGCCAAGCGGTGAAGAAATAATCGCGGAAATTTCCGGAAGCCCCGAGATGAACGCCTCTGCCTCACTCTCGAACCCCGTGCTGAGGGGCACTTCGGTGATGCCGTAGCAGATCCCCGACTCAACCTCCGGTTTCAAATGGCGGGCCAGGATCAGGCCCATGCGGTGACGCCCAGCATGACTGCCAGCTCGCACAGCACCACCGCGCCACCCAGGCAATCGCCCGTGTAGCCACCCAGGCGCTTCATGAAGAGGCCGCGGAAAACGAGCAGCACGACCATGCTCAGAACAAAGCCCCAGACCATCGCGGCGACGCCGAACATGAGCCACAGAACCAGCCACAGAACCAGCGCCGTCAGGGTCGCCACGAGGTAGCCGTCGGGCGTCACCCGTGGCACCGCGAACTTGCCGCCCTGCGCCCGCGCATAGGGCGTGCCGCGGATCACCTGGACCGCTGCCATGCGCCCCAGCCCCTGCCCCGCGATCAGCAGCAGCGCGGCGGCCCCGGGCGCCAGCGATCCCAGCAGCGCAAGCTTCAGCCCCAACGTCACGATCAGCGCCGCCGCCCCATAGGTGCCCACACGGGAATCGCGCATGATCTCCATCGCGCGCTCGCCGGTGCTGCCGCCGCCCAGCCCGTCGGCGCAATCAGCGAGCCCGTCCTCGTGAAAGCACCCCGTGGCCAGCAGCGTCGCGGCCAGCGACAGCACCACGGCCACCGGCATCGGCCAGATCTGCGCCGCAGCCCAGAGCACGACGCCGCCGATGGCGCCCACAAGCGCCCCCACAAGCGGGTAGTATTTCACCGCCCGGATCGTCAGGTCATCAGAGAACGGCAGGTCGCGCGGCACCGGAAGACGGGTCAGGAACTGCACCGCCAGCAGGAAGATCTGCCACTCAAGCCGCACCATCTGACTGCCCTCCTCGCAACCGCACCTGCCCGCTTAGCGTCCTGCCCGGCGCGGCACAATGCCGACCCCCGCCCGAGGCCCGGGTTTCCACTTGACCCCGTCGCGCGTGCCCCCCAAACGCATGGCATGGCTCAACCGACGCTTACCATCGATCTCGACGCGCTGCGCACCAACTGGCGCACGCTGGCTGACAAGAGCAGTGCCGAGGCCGGCGCCGTGGTCAAGGCCGATGCCTACGGGCTCGGCGTGGACAAGGTCGCCCCGGCGCTCGCCGAGGAAGGCGCCCGCCGCTTCTTCGTGGCCACCGCCGAAGAGGGCGCCACGCTGCGCACCATTCTCGGCCCCGGCCCCGAGATCTGCGTCTTCAACGGCCACATGGCCGGCGACGTCGCCCTGATCCGCGACGCGCGGCTGACCCCCATGGTCAACGACATCGACCAGATGCTCCGCCACGTGGAGGCCCTGCCCGGCCATCCCTTTGGCATCCAGCTCGACACAGGCATGAACCGCCTCGGGATGGAGCCCGCCGAGTGGAGCGCGCTGCGCGACATCGCCCTCAGCCAGAAGCCGGCGCTCATCATGAGCCACCTGGCCTGCGCCGACACGCCCGACCACCCGATGAACGCCCACCAGCTCAACGCCTTCCGCGAGATGACCGACGGGCTCGACGTGCCCCGCTCGCTCTCGGCCACCGGCGGCGTGCTGATGGGGCCGGACTACCACTTCGACGTGACCCGCCCCGGCATCGGCGTCTACGGCGGCCTGCCCTTCCTCGATGCCAAGCCCGTCGCCCACCTGCAGATCCCCGTCATCCAGACACGCGAAGTGGCTGCCGGCGAATCCGTGGGCTACGGCAACACCTGGGTCGCGCGCAGCCCGGCCCGCATCGCCACCATCGCGGCCGGCTACGCCGACGGCGTGCACCGCATCATGGCCCCCAAGGCCCACGTCTGGGTCGGCGAGACGCGCTGCCGCATCGTCGGGCGCATCTCCATGGACCTCATCGGCGTGGACGTCACCCAGATCGAGGGCCCCGTGGACCAGGTCGAGCTACTCGGCATCCACCAGAGCGTCGACACCGTCGCCGACTGGGCCGGCACCATCGGGTACGAGATCCTGACCTCGCTCGGATCCCGCTACCGCCGGATTTACGAGGGCGGATGAGCATCGCGCTTGCGCCACTTGGCTGGATCGGGCGGGCCGTGCTCACCGCCCTCGGCGCCGTGGGCCGTGTCACGCTCTTCGCGCTCTCGGCCCTCTCCCACGTGCTGCGCCCGCCCTTCTACGGTCGTGAATTCGCAGCCGCCCTCGCCCAGATCGGCTGGCTTTCGCTGCCCGTCGTCGGCCTCACCGCGGTCTTCACCGGCGGCGCGCTGGCGCTGCAGATCTACGCAGGCGGCGCCCGTTTCAACGCCGAGGCGGTCGTGCCCCAGATCGTCGCCCTCGGCATGGTGCGCGAGCTCGGCCCCGTGCTCGTGGGCCTGATGATCGCCGCCCGCGTGACCTCCTCGATCGCGGCCGAAATCGCGACCATGAAGGTGACCGAGCAGATCGACGCGCTGACGACGCTCTCGACCAACCCGATGAAATACCTCGTGGCCCCCCGCGTGCTGGCCGCGCTCATCGTCGTGCCCGCGCTCGTGGGCGTCGGTGACATCATCGGCATCTTCGGCGGCTGGGCCGTGACATCGGGCACGCTGGGCTTCAACCCGTCGACCTACCTCAAGAACACCGTCGATTTCCTGCAGACTTGGGACGTGGTGACATCGCTCTTCAAGGGCTGCGCCTTCGGCGGCATCGCCGCGCTCATGGGCTGCTACTACGGCATGAACTCGGGCCGCGGCGCGCAGGGCGTGGGCCGTGCCACCAAGGGCTCGGTCGAGGCCGCAGCCATCCTGATCCTCGCCGCGAACTTCCTGCTGACAGGGGCGTTCTTCTCGGTATGAGCTGGATGATCGGAACGAAAAGGGGCCGGGACGCGCCCGACCTCCCCCCACAGGGCGCCTTGGTGACGTTCTTCACAACTTGGGCGACATCGCTGCCCGGAATGAAACACGCGGTCCAAACGCGGCTCGGCTACGTCATCCCCGGGGGCACGCCATGATCACCCTCGACAGCGTCTCCAAGACCTTCGGCACCAACCACGTGCTGCGCGGCGTCGACCTCACCATCGACCGCGGCACCTCCATGGTCATCATCGGCGGTTCGGGCACCGGCAAGTCGGTCCTGCTGAAGTGTATCCTCGGCCTCACCCCGCCCGACAGCGGCACCATCACGCTCGACGGTCAGGACGTCACCCGCACCGACCGCGATGCCTTTCTCGCCCGCTTCGGCATGCTCTTCCAGGGCGGCGCCCTCTTCGACAGCCTTCCGGTCTGGCAGAACGTCGCCTTCCGCCTCCTGCGCGGCCCGCAGAAGCGCCCCAAGCACGAGGCGCGCGAGATCGCCATCGAGAAACTGCGCCGCGTCGGGCTCACCCCCGACCAGGCCGACAAGTTCCCGGCGGAACTCTCGGGCGGCATGCAGAAACGCGTGGGCCTCGCCCGTGCCATCGCCGCCGAGCCCGAGATCATCTTCTTCGATGAACCCACCACCGGGCTCGACCCGATCATGGCGGGCGTCATCAACGACCTCATCCGCGAGATCGTGACCGAGATGGGCGCCACCGCCATGACGATCACCCATGACATGTCCTCGGTGCGCGCCATCGCCGACAGCGTGGCAATGCTCCACGGCGGCAAGATCCGCTGGACCGGCCCCGTCGCACAACTCGACAGCAGCGGCGATCCCTACGTCGACCAGTTCATCTCGGGCAGTGCCGAGGGCCCGATCGAGGCCGTCCGATGACCTTCCCCGAACCCGATCCCGTCGTCCTCGCGGCCTTCTTCATCCGCCGGTTCGTCTGGCTCGAGGTGCTGGTCTTCATCGCGCTCACCCGCGGCATCGTCGGGCGCGGGCCCTCCCGCTGGGCGGCGCTCGCGGCAATGGTGCTCTGCCTTGCGGGTATCCTCACGACCTTCGCGCCCATGGCCGGCTACAATCAGGGCACCCTCTACGTGACGGCCGCGCAAGTCATGTCCTGGGGCGGCGGCATGTGGGCGCTCATGGCGCCATCGGCGCTCCTGCTGCTCTCGGCGCTCCTGCCGGTGCCGCGATGGCGCTGGCTCGACGTGTTGCATGTCCTCCTGCTGGGCGCATTTTTCGTCCTCTGGTGGTGGATTTCCTGAAAAACTCCCGCCCGAGTGGCGGAAACAAAGCGTTTCCGACATTTAGGACACGGAATGCACCCTCTTCGTGTGCCGGCCCGGAACGATTGCCAAAGTCGCAATGTTTCCCCGATGTTCCGGCAAGAAATTGCCGATCCGAAGAAATCCGGCAGAACACGGGGGACATCGCAATGACCAATCACCTGACAGCGGCCCTGGCACTGGCCACCGCCATCTTCCAACGGCTGGCCTTCGCCGTGGTCCTCGCTCTCGCCATCGGGCTCACGCTCTACAGCCTTCTGGCGATCATCGCGCTCGTGCCCTTCCCCGAACTCGCCCTCGCCCTCGGCGGGACCCCCGTGACCGACGCCGGTCACTACGCGCTCTTCGGTCTCACGCTGCTGGCCATCACGCTCTGCTTCTACCTGCCGACCAACGCGCGCGTCATGGCGCTCGAAAACTCGCACCGCTCCTTTCACATGGGCATGCAGGATGTGGCCCGCGCCTACGCCGTGGCCCATGCCTCGGACCGGGCCGGCAACTTCACGCTTTCCGGCGAGTTCGATTCGGTGCGCGAACGCATCGACTTCCTGCGCCGGCACCCCGATCTCTCCGATCTCGAACCGCCGGTCCTCGAACTCGCCGCGCAGATGAGCCATGTGAGCCGCGAGCTGGCCGAGACCTACTCCGAGGAAAAGGTCGCCCGTGCCCGCGATTTCCTGATCGCCCGTCAGCGCGAGATCGCGGATTTCAACGCCCGCCTCGACACTGCCAAGGCCACGGCGAGCGAGATCCGTGGCTGGACCCAGCAGGTCGACCTCGACGAGGCCGTGGCCCGCTCGCAACTCGACCGCCTGCGCGAGGACCTGGCCGAGGTCCTGCCAGAACTGGGACCGCTCGACGCCCGCAACACCGAGGACGACAAGGTCATGCCCATGCCTCGCATGGCGGCAGAGTGACCGGAGCCCGGGCCGAAAGCGCCCCCACCCCCTAGGCAGCCGCGCCGCCTTGCGGCAATAAGGCCCTCCGACCCGGAGGACACATGGCCAAGCCGACGCTCAACTTCAAATGCCAGGCCTGCGGGGCCACCTATTCCAAGTGGTCCGGCCGCTGCGAGGCCTGCGGCGAATGGAACACTATCGTCGAGGAAAAGCCGCTGGCCGCCGGGCCCAAGGGCAAGACCATCGGCGCCGTCCGCGGCCGTGCCATCCCGCTCACCGACCTTTCCAGCAAGGAAGCGCCCCCGCCGCGCACCGCCGCCGGGCTCGACGAATTCGACCGCGTGCTGGGCGGTGGCCTCGTGCCCGCCTCGGCCGTGCTCGTCGGCGGCGACCCGGGAATCGGCAAGTCCACCCTGCTGCTTCAGGCCGCCGCCGCTTTCGCCAACGCCGGGCTGAAGGTGCTCTACATCAGCGGCGAGGAAGCCTCCGCCCAGGTGCGCCTGCGCGCGCAGCGCCTCGGCCTTGCCGAGGCGCCGGTGAAGCTCGCCACCGAAACCAACCTGCGCGACATCCTCACCACGCTGGAAGAGGAACAGCCCGACCTCGCCATCGTCGATTCGATCCAGACCATGTGGGCCGACAACGTCGAAAGCGCCCCGGGCTCCGTCTCCCAGGTGCGCGCCGCCGCGCACGAGCTGACGACCTTCGCCAAGCGCCACGGCAGCGCCGTCATGATGGTCGGCCACGTCACCAAGGACGGCCAGATCGCCGGCCCCCGCGTGGTCGAACACATGGTCGATACCGTGCTCTATTTCGAGGGCGAACGCGGCCACCAGTTCCGCATCCTGCGCAGCGTCAAGAACCGCTTCGGCCCCGCGGACGAGATCGGCGTCTTCGAGATGACCGGAGGCGGCCTCGCCCAGGTCCCCAACCCCTCGGCGCTCTTCCTGTCGGAGCGCGGCGCGCCTTCGCCCGGCTCGGTCGTCTTCGCGGGCATCGAGGGCACGCGCCCCGTGCTGGTGGAACTCCAGGCCCTTGTCGCCCCCTCGCCGCACTCGCAGCCCCGGCGCTCGGTCGTGGGCTGGGACGGCAGCCGGCTCGCCATGATCCTCGCCGTGCTCGAATCGCGCTGCGGCATCCCCTTCGCCGGGCTCGACGTCTATCTCAACGTCGCCGGCGGCATGCGCGTGGGCGAACCCGCGGCCGATCTGGCTGTGGCGGCTGCGCTACTTTCCGCGCGCGAGGACAGCGCGCTGCCCGCCGAGACTGTCGTTTTCGGGGAAATCAGCCTATCAGGGGCGCTGCGCCCCGTCGGACAGACCGAAAACAGGTTGAAAGAGGCGCACAAACTTGGTTTCTCGGCCGCGATCCTGCCGGATGGCGGAAAGAAGACCGGCATGAAGGGCATGGCGCTGTCGCCCATGTCGGACCTGACCGGCTTCGTGGGAAACGTATTCGGCGCGGGCTGAACCCGCGCGCAGGAACGAGGGACGAGCAGGCGCCATGGAAGGCTTCACAATCATCGACGGCGCGGTGGCCGTCATCATCGTGCTGTCGGCGATCCTCGCCTACTCGCGCGGCATCGTTCGCGAACTCATGGCCATCGTCGGATGGGTGGTAGCCGCCATCCTCGCCTTCCTCTTCGCGGCCCAGCTTCAGCCTCTGGTCAAGGAAATCCCGGTCATCGGCGAATTCCTCGCCGACAGCTGCGAGCTTTCGATCATCGCCGCCTTTGCCGTGGTCTTCACCCTCGCGCTGGTGCTGGTCTCGCTCTTCACGCCGCTCCTGTCCTCCGTCGTCCAGCGCACCGCGCTCTCGGGCCTCGACCAGGCGCTCGGTTTCCTCTTCGGCGTCGCCCGCGGCGTGCTGCTCGTGGCGGTGGCCTTCTTCGTCTACGCCACGGTCATCACTTCGCAGGACATCGCGATGATCAACGATTCCCGCTCGGCGGTGGTCTTCGACCGCTTCACGACCCGGATCGAGGAACAGAACCCCGAACAGGCCCTCGGCTGGATCACCGCGCAGTACGAGGCCCTTGTGGGCGTCTGCGCCGCCCCCGCGACCGAGACCTGATTGACCTCGGCCGGCGCGTGACCGGGCGTTCATCCGAATGTGACGCCCGCGACCCCC
The DNA here is from genome assembly GCF_003054175.1 of Allosediminivita pacifica. GTDB lineage: Bacteria > Pseudomonadota > Alphaproteobacteria > Rhodobacterales > Rhodobacteraceae > Allosediminivita > Allosediminivita pacifica. The sequence continues at coordinate 28,949 of NZ_QBKN01000011.1, read as the reverse complement.
GGCTTTTGTGATCGTTCCGTGACAAGCCGGGTCCGAGCGCCTAAGACACCGGCGACACCAGTCTTGGATTCGGAGCCACCCTTGCCCGACGCGCCCTGGCACTCAGCCCCCACGCACGATTTCGACGCCACCCCCTGGGATGGCGATACCCTTCACGAGGAATGCGGCGTCTTCGGCGCGGTGGGCCTCACCGACGCCGCGAACTTCGTGGCCCTCGGCCTGCACGCCCTGCAGCATCGCGGCCAGGAGGCCGGCGGCATCGTCTCCTACGAGGCCGAGACCGGCTTCAACTCCGCCCGCCGCTTCGGCTACGTGCGCGACAACTTCACCAACGCCTCGCTCATGCAGACGCTGCCCGGGAGCCTCTCCATCGGCCACGTCCGCTACTCCACCGCCGGCTCCAAGGGCGCCGCGATCCGCGACGTGCAGCCCTTCTTCGGCGAATTTTCCATGGGCGGCGCCGCCATCGCCCACAACGGCAACATCACCAATGCCGAGGCGCTCCGCCGCGAGCTGATCGAGCGCGGCTCGATCTTCCAGAGCTCGTCCGACAGCGAATGCATCATCCACCTCATGGCCCGCTCGCTCCAGCGCGACATCCCGGCCCGGATGGAAGACGCCCTGCGCCGCGTGGAAGGCGCCTTCAGCGTCGTCGCCATGACCCGCACCAAGCTCATCGGCGTGCGCGACCCGCTCGGCGTGCGCCCGCTGGTGCTCGGCCGCCTCGGCGACGGCTGGGTGCTCAGCTCGGAAACCTGCGCGCTCGACATCATCGGCGCAGAGTTCATCCGCGAGATCGAACCCGGCGAGATGGTGGTCATCACCGCCGAGAACGGCGTCGAGAGCCAGCGCCCCTTCCGCCCCCAGCGCTCGCGCTTCTGCGTCTTCGAACACGTCTACTTCTCGCGCCCCGACAGCATCATCGGCGGCCGCTCGGTATACGAAACCCGCCGCCAGATCGGCGTGGAACTCGCCCGCGAGGCCCCGGTGGACGCCGACATCGTCTGCCCGGTGCCCGACAGCGGCACCCCCGCGGCCATCGGCTACAGCCAGGAATCCGGCATTCCCTACGCCATGGGCATCGTGCGCAACCAGTACATGGGCCGCACCTTCATCGAGCCGACCGAGCAGATCCGCAACATGGGCGTGCGCCTCAAGCTCAACGTCAACCGCGCGCTCATACGCGGCAAGAAGGTCATCCTCGTCGACGACAGCGTCGTGCGCGGCACCACCTCGCGCAAGATCAAGGACATGATCCTCGACGCCGGCGCCGCCGAGGTCCACTTCCGCATCGCCTCGCCGCCGACCGCCTGGCCCTGCTTCTACGGCGTCGACACGCCCCAGCGCGACAAGCTGCTGGCCGCCAACATGTCGGAAGAGGAAATGCGCGACCACCTCGGCGTCGACAGCCTCAAGTTCGTGACCCTCGACGGTCTCTACCGCGCCGTGGGCGAGGCCGAGGGCCGAAACAATGCCTGCCCGCAGTACTGCGACGCCTGCTTCTCCGGCGAATACCCGGTGGAACCGGCCGACCAGATCGAAAAGGGCTTCCGGATGAAGACCGCGGCCGAATAGGCCGCGCCCCCGGATCTCCCGCCGGCTTTCAACCCAGCACTTCGCCCTCCGCCTATCCGTGAGCAGGACCCGCGAGCGAGGGCCGGCACCACCGGGACACCGCGCGCCCTCCACCACCCGCGCCGCCCTCTCCCCTCGGGGGAGAGGGCCGGGGTGAGGGGCTCGGAGCGCCCGGAAAACAGGCCGGGGGCCTGTTTTCAGCGACGAGCGGTCGGAGACCAAGAACGCCGGAAACATGCCGGGAGCATGATTTCGGCGAGTAAGGGCCGGAGAGCAGAAGTGCCTCGCCCCCGGTCCGCCGGAGCGCGCTTCCCCCCGCGACACCAGCGCCCGTCACCCACCGCTTGACGGCCCCGCCAAAGAGGGTCAAACCCCCGCCACCATGACCAAGATTGCCCTCATCACCGGCGCCTCGCGCGGTCTCGGCTTCGCCTTCGGCGAGGCCCTCGCCCCCGATTACCACGTCGTCGCCCTCGCCCGCACCGTGGGCGGCCTCGAGGAACTCGACGACCGCGTGAAGGCCAAGGGCGGCGAAGCCACCCTCGCGCCCATGGACGTGACCGTGACCGACGCCATGGCCCAGCTCTGCCGCTCGATCCACGATCGCTGGGGCGGCGTGCATCTCTGGATCCACACCGCCGTCCACGCGAGCCCGATGCAGCCCGCCGCCCACATGGACAGCAAGGACTGGGGCCGCGCGGTTGCCACCAACGTCACCGCCATGGGCACGCTCGTCCCCTTCATCGCACCGCTTCTGGGGGCCGAGGGCCGCGCCATCTTCTTCGACGACCCCCGCGCGGGGCAAAAATTCTTCGGCCCCTACGGCAGCACCAAGGCGGCGCAGATCGCGTTCGTCCGCTCCTGGCAGGCGGAATCGGAAAAGATCGGCCCGCTGGTCAAGGTGCTGGAACCGCGCCCCATGGCGACTGCCTGCCGGGCCCGCTTCTTCCCCGGAGAGGACCGCGACGGCCTGACCCTCGCCCGCGACGAAGCCGCCCGCCTCCTGCCCGAGATCATTGGCTGAAAACCCGGGCACCGCCCGCTTCTTCTTGGTAAAAATACTCCGGGGGAGGCCCGCAGGGCCGGGGGCAGAGCCCCCTCTTACCGGCGCACCCGATGTGGGACAGTCCGAACAAAAGGTTAATTCGCCCCCTGTAACCCATTGATTTTTCTTACTCGGAAAGGTGTCCCTGCCCGGGACACCCCGGGACGTCACCCCAGCGACACGCCTTTCCGCCCCGCCAGGTCGGTGAAGAACTGCCAGGCCACCCGGCCCGACCGCGCCCCGCGCGTGGCCTGCCACTCGATCGCCTCGGCCTGCAGCTCCGCCGCATCGACCTCGACCCCATAGGCCGCGCAATAGCCCTCGATCATCGCCAGGTAGTCGTCCTGCGAACAGGGGTGGAAGCCTAGCCACAGCCCGAACCGATCCGAGAGCGACACCTTCTCGTCCACCGCCTCACCGGGCGTGATCGCCGTCGACTGTTCGTTCTCCACCATCTCCCGCGGCATCAGGTGCCGCCGGTTCGAGGTGGCATACAGCAGCACGTTCTCCGGCCGCCCCTCGATGCCGCCGTCCAGCACCGCCTTCAGGCTCTTGTAATGCTGATCGTCCCCGGAAAACGACAGATCATCGCAAAACAGCAGGAACCGGTAAGGCGCGCTCCGCAGGTGCGCCAGTAGCCGCCCCACGCTGGGCAGGTCCTCGCGGTGCAACTCCACCAGCTTCAGATCCGTGCCCGAGGCGCGTACGGTGCCATGCACGGCCTTCACCAGGCTCGACTTCCCCGTCCCCCGCGCGCCCCACAGGAGCGCGTTGTTGGCCGGCAGCCCCGCCGCGAACCGCTCGGTATTGCCCAGCAGCGTGTCGCGCGACCGCTCGATGCCCACCAGCAGCGACAGATCCACCGCGCTCACCTCCGCGACGGGCTCGAGCCGGTCCGGCTCTACCTGCCAGACAAAGGCACCGGCGGCCGAAAAGTCGGGCACCGGCGTCTCCGCCGGTGCCATGCGTTCCAGCGCCGAGGCGATCCGCTCCAGCGGATCATTCACCCCGTCACTCATCCTCGTCGTCCTCGAACCAGAGCCCCTGCTCCCGCAGCTCGGCCTCGCGCTTCTTCTCCACGCGACGGACCAGCAGGATCGAGATCTCGTAAAGCCCGTAGACCACCACGAACAGGATCACCTGCGTGATGACATCCGGCGGCGTCACCAGCGCGGCCAGCACCAGAATCGCCACCACCGCATACTTACGCACGGCGCCGAGCCCGACGGCCGACACCAGCCCGGCCTTGCCCATGAGCGTGAGCAGCACCGGTAGCTGGAAACACAGCCCGAATGCCACGATGAACTTGATCGTGAGGTTCAGGTATTCCTGCGCCGAGCCCTGGAAGACCACCGACAACCCCTGTCTCACCTCTTCGCCTGCGACCGCCTCGCCCTCGTTTCCGAACTGCTGGAAGCCAAGGAAGAAGTCATAAGCCAGCGGCGTCACCACGTAGAAGGCAAAGGCCGCGCCGAGGAAGAACATGAAGGGTGAGGCCACGAGGAAGGGCAGGAACGCCCCCTGCTCGGACCGGTAGAGCCCCGGCGCCACGAAGCGCCAGAGCTGGTTCGCGATGAAGGGAAAGCCCAGGATGAAGCCGCCCAGCAGCGACACCTTCACCGCCACGAAGAAGCCTTCCTGTGGCGAGATGAAGATCAGGTCGCAGTCCTGCCCGCGCTCGGCCAGCACCTGGCAGAGCGGCGCGGTCAGGAAGTTGAAGATCGGCGTCGCCACGGTGAAGCAGATCACCATGCCGATGATGAAGTAGATCACGCAGCGGATGAGCCGTGTGCGCAGCTCCGCCAAATGCTCGATCAGCGGCGCCGAACTGTCTTCGATGTGGTCGTCCTCGCGCATGCTCATGCGCTGTCACCCCTGCCCTTGCCGGCGTCGTCCGGGTCCCCGTGCGCGGCATCCGCCGCGTCCTCGGCCGCTTCCGCGCCGCTCTCCAGCTCGGCGGCCATCTCCTCGGCCTCCATCTCGGCCAGCTTCCGCTGTGCCTCCTCGGCCTCGCGCTTCTTGCGCTCCGCCGCCGCCCGTGCCGAAGACAGCTCCATCTTGCGCTTCGCCTCGGCCCGCTCCGCCGACAGCTTGCCGGTCTCGCTCTTGGGGTCGAGGTCGGTCATCGACTTCGCGGCATCCTTCACGCCCTTCATGGCGCTGTTCACCGGGTCGGTGGCGCTGCGAAAGGTCTTGGAAATGTCGTTGACGCCGCTCTGGTCGGCGGCATCGTTCATGGCGCGCGTGAATTCACGCGCCATGCCGCGCGCCTTGCCCATGAACCGCCCCGCGTTGCGGAACAGCACGGGCAGATCCTTCGGCCCCACCACGATCAGCGCGACGATGCCGATGACCAGAAGCTCGGTCCAGCCGAGATCCAGCATCTCTTAAACCTTGTTGCGGTCGGTCGTCTCGGCCGTGGCGCTCTCGGTCGACGTGGTTTCGCCGGGGGTCACGTTGCGTGCCTTTTCGACGCGCTCGTTCTCTTCCTCGGCTTCGCCCTCGCTCACGCCCTTCTTGAAGGCCGTGATGCCCTTGCCGACCTCACCCATGAGGTTTGCGATCTTGCCGCGGCCGAACAGCACGAGCACGACCACCGCGATGAGAAGAAGGCCCGGAAGGCCGATATTGTTGAGCATTGCTCGTCCTCCTGCGGGCGGGCATTTCGCCCGGCCCATGTCATTCACCGCCCCCGGTTCTAAAGGTTGAGGCGGCCCCGCGAAAGCGCGAATCCGGCCTCGGGCGGGGCGTTTCCGCGCAAGTTTTGTCATGAGCTTGTCAGTTGACGGAATCCTGTCAGAATCGCGGCCATGGCAAAGCAGAGCAAACGCGCCGACAGGCTCTACGCATTGATGGATCGGCTGCGCGACGGCCGGCTGCACACGGCCGAAGCCATGGCCCAGGACCTCGGCGTGTCGGTGCGTACGATATACCGCGACATGGAGGTGCTCGCCGCCTCCGGCGTGCCGGTCGAGGGCGCGCGCGGCCACGGCTACACCGCCCAGGCGGCCATCACGCTGCCCCCGCTCAACCTCACCGAGGGCGAACTGGCCGCGCTTCACATGGCCCTTGCCGCGCTCGGCGCCTCCGATCTGGGGGAAGAAGCCGCCGACGCCCGCCGCCTCGCTGCCAAGATCGAAGCGGTCCTGCCCGAGGATGCAGGGCCGCGCCCAGCCTCCTTCGCCTTCGCCACCGACAGCTACGCCGAGGCCGCGCGCGGCTTTGCGCTCATGCCCCGCGTCCGCGCCGCCATCCGCGCCCGCCAGAAGCTGCGGATCCGCCAACGCGACGCCGAGACGCCCGAGGTGATACGCCCCCTGCACATCGACTACTGGGGCAGGATCTGGACCTGCCTCGCCTGGTCGGAAACCGCCGGCGACTTCACACGCCTGCGCATCGACCGCCTGCAGGAGGCCAGCCCTCTGCCCGGCCTCTTCGTCGACGAGCCCGGCAAGACCCTGAAGGACTGGCAAGCCCGCCAGTCCTGACGCAGGACCCTGCGCCCCTCCCGGTTCGGAGTCGCCCATCGCCTGTGCCCGGAAAGGCGGGCGCCAGCCGGCGGCGCAAGCGGAATTGCCGAGCAGCCCGCCTGCGGTGATACGCTCGGTCCCGCTTGCGGCGACGGACGGGGGCCGGCAGGGCACGCCCTGGCGATGAGTGGATCCGGCTCCCGGGACGGTTAGCCCGAAGCTGGCCTGCCAAACCGAATCCAGGCGCGATCTCGAACCAAGGCCTCAGCCAGTCCTCGAAACACGTCGGGTTAATCGACCATGCGCAGGCCGCCCAGCGGGCCAAAATCCTAAGTCCCGGTTAAAACGTCTCTATAAGCCATTGATTTTCCTATCGCGCCAAACTGTCCCGGCCCGGGACAGGCCACGCCATACCCCTTCGAGCGATGCCCCGGGACAGCGCACGCGCCGTCCCAGGCTCCGACCTCAACCCGCGACGGAGGCGGTGTAGATCTTGTCGATGTTCTGCCCGAGAGCGGCGTTGAATTCCGCGTCGGACTGCTTCTTCGAAAGCCCCTCGGTCAGCGCCCGGCTGAAGGAAGCGATCATCTTGCCCTGCTTCGCAAGCCGCTCGCAGGCATCGTCGGTGGAATAGCCGCCCGAGAGCGCCACGACCCGCAGCACGCGGGGATGATCGGCCAGCTCGTCATAGAGCCCCGCCTCGGTCGGAATGGTCAGCTTCAGCATGACCGTCTCGCTCTCGGGCAGCTGGTCGAGATACTTGGCGATCTCCGCCTTCAGCATGGCCTCCGCCTCGGGTTTGTCGGGGGCGTTGATGTCCACCTCGGGCTCCAGGATCGGCACGAGCCCGGCATCGGTCACGACCTTGCCCACCTCGAACTGCTGCTTCACGATTGCCGCGATCCCCTCGGCATTGGCCTCATGCACGACCGAGCGTTCCTTGGTCCCGAAGATCCCCATGCCCTTCGCCTCCTGCAGAAGCTCCGGCAGGCCCGGGATCGGCTTCATCAGCTGAACGCCGTTCTCCTTCTCCTCGAGCCCCTTGTCGATCTTGAGGAAGGGCACGATCCCGCGGCTTTCCCACAGCAGCTTCGCCACCGGCGTGCCCTCGACCGCGCCCCGCATGGTCCGCTCGAAGAGGATTGCCCCGATCACCTTCTCGCTGGTGAAATCCGGCGCGGTGATGATGCGCGCGCGCATGGCATGGATCTCGGCGAACATCGCTTCCTCACCCTCGTACTCGTCCTCGGAGACACCGTAGAGGCGCAGCGCCTTCGGCGTGGACCCGCCCGACTGGTCCAGAGCAGCGATGAAGCCCTTTCCTTCACCCATCTGCGCCGACATTTTCTCGAATTGATCCTGTCCCATAACACCCTGTCCTTGTGGGAAATCACCTCGAGACACTGATTAGACGAGCCGGGTGAGCGGCGATAGACGTGCCCCGGGCATTTATCGCTAACACTTTGGCTCGCGGCACAAACTGGCGCATTTCTGTCGCGCCCCTGTTCGCGCCGGCCTCTATCCGAGCTGGCCGAGTGTCGGGAATGTCTCGAGCAACCAGAAGGAAAGCGCCGAGAAACCGCCGGTCAGCATGAGCAGGCCGATGGTCCAGAGCAGCAGGCCCATGACCTTCTCGATCCGGTCCATGTGGCGCTTCATCCAGCCCATCACGCCCCCGAGGCGCGGGAGGAAGGCCGCCACCAGCAGGAAGGGAATGCCGAGCCCCGCGGCGTAGACTGCCAGCAGCAGCGTCCCGCGTGTCACCGAAGCCTCCGACGCCGCGAGCGACAGGATCGCGCCAAGCTGCGGGCCGATGCAGGGGGTCCAGCCAAATGCGAAGGCCAGCCCGAGCACGTAGGCCCCGAAGGCTGTGCCCCCCTGTTCGCCTGCATCGAAACGCGCCTCGCGGTCGAGGAAGCCGATCCGGAAGACCCCCACGAAATGCGCGCCGAAGATCATCACGATCACGCCCGCGATCATGTTGAACCAAGTCTGGTAGCTCAGAAAGACCCGACCGATGGCCGAGGCCGTGAAGCCGAGCAACAGGAAGACCGTCGAAAGGCCCAGCACGAAGAAAAGCGCCGTGAGAAGCGTCCGGCCGCGGCGGCCGTCCTGCATGTCGGTCATTGAGACGCCGCTCATGTAGGCGAGGTATGGCGGGACAACGGGCAGAACGCAGGGGCTGAGAAACGAGATCACACCCGCAAAGGCGGCGACCATCATCGCCGGCAGGAGGCTCGCATCCATGATTTCGATTCCGAACATGCTCCCCCGATAGAGGATGCGGACGGGGTCGTCACCGCTACGCTCCGTCACATCCTCGTGGACCAGGAGCCGACAGCAGGATATTTCGCCCCCATGACCGAGCACATTGATGCCCGGGGCCTGCTGTGTCCCCTGCCCGTCCTCAAAGCCCGCAAGCGGCTGCTGCAGCTTCCCGCGGGTGCCACGCTGGAAATCGTCACCGACGATCCTGCGGCTGTGGTCGACATGCCGTACTTCTGCGCCGAGGCCGGATACGAGCTCGCGGAGAGCCGCGAAGTCGCAGACGGCATGTCGTGGCGGATCGTGAAACCGGCCTGACGCAAAGAAAACGCCCCGGCGCGAAGGCCGGGGCGTTCATTGCGATCTACTTCCGTCGGCGGTTTAGCGACCGATCGACCACCAGCCACGACGGCGCGGCTTGGGCTCTTCCTCGGGCTTCTCCTCGGTCGCCGTTTCGCCATCCTCGCTCGAAGCCGTCGCCTCGGCAGGTGCGTCGGAGGTTTCCTCCGCGCTCTCCGTGGTGCCGATCACCTCGGCAATAACAGCCGCCGCCTTGCGACGTGTCCGTGCGGGGCGAGCCTTCTGCGCTTCCGACTCCTCGGCCTGCGGTGCGGGTTCTTCCGCAGCAGGCGCCGACTCGGCCTTGCTCTCTGCCGCAGCGGGGGCTTCGCTCACCTCGGGCTTGGCCGGCTCTTCCTTGGCTTCGGGCGCCTCGGCAACCGGGGCTTCCACCGCCGTTTCAGCGGGCGCAGCGACCTCAGGTTTCTCCGACGACTGCGCGGGTTCCTCGGACTTGGCAGAGGTCTCCTTGACGTCCTCCGGGGCGGTCTCGGGTTTCGGCGCCTCTGCGGTCATGGCCTCGGCCTCGGTCTTCTTGACCTCATCGCCGGTCTTGGCCGCGTCTTCCTTGGGCGCATCCTGCCCCGCATCCGCGTCCGAGCCGTTCTCGGCCTTGGCCTGATCCTGCTCGCCGTTGGTGTCCTTGGCCTTCGAACGACGACGACGGCGGCGGCGCTTCTTCTTGGGCTTGCCCTCATCCTCTGCCTTGGGCTGAGGTTCCGGTTGCGCCTCGGGTGCCGCCGGGGCTTCCTCCGGCTCGACCTCGTCCTCTTCCACCGCGTCCTCGTCGACCTGATCCATCAGCGAGGTATCGACCGACACCACCGGCGTCGTCACCTCGGGCACCGAGCGTGTCGCGGTCTTGAACTTATCCATCGTGAAGTCGGGTGCGACCAGCGACGGATCGCCCTCGACGCGGACCGACATGCCATACCGGGCTTCGATCAGCGCGATGTGCTCGCGCTTCTGGTTCATCAGGTAGTTGGCAATGCCCACCGGGCACTTGAGCAGCACCTCACGCGAGCGGCCGCGCGTGCCCTCTTCCTCGACCGAGCGCAGGACCTGAAGTGCCATGCTGTCGTCGCTGCGGATAAGCCCCGTGCCGTGGCAGTGCGCGCAGGGCTGGGTCGTCGCCTCGATCATGCCGGGACGCAGACGCTGGCGGCTCATCTCGAGCAGGCCGAAACCGCTGATCCGGCCCACCTGAATGCGGGCGCGGTCGGATTTCAGCTTGTCCTTGAGCTTCTTCTCGACGGCGGCGTTGTTCTTGCGCTCGGCCATGTCGATGAAGTCGATGACGATCAGGCCCGCGAGGTCACGCAGCCGGAGCTGGCGCGCCACTTCCTCGGCGGCCTCGAGGTTGGTCTTGGTCGCCGTATCCTCGATCGAGCCTTCCTTGGTGGCCTTGCCCGAGTTGACATCGATCGCAACCAGCGCCTCGGTCACGCCGATGACGATGTAGCCGCCGGACTTGAGCTGGACGGTCGGGTTGAACATGGAGCCGAGGTAGCTCTCGACCTGGTAGCGCGCGAACAGCGGCATCGGGTCGGCGTAGTGCTTCACGTTCTTCGCGTGGGACGGCATGATCATCTTCATGAAGTCCTTGGCGATGCGATAGCCCTTCTCGCCCTCGACCAGAACCTCGTCGATCTCCCGGTTGTAGAGATCGCGGATCGACCGCTTCACGAGATCGCCTTCCTCGTAGATCTTGGCGGGCGCGATGGACTTAAGCGTCAGCTCGCGGATCTGCTCCCACAGGCGCTGCAGGTATTCGTAGTCGCGCTTGATCTCGGTCTTGGTGCGCTTGGCACCCGCCGTGCGGATGATGAGCCCCGCGCCCTTCGGGACGTCGATGCTTTGCGCGATGGTCTTGAGTTTGGAACGGTCGGCCGCATTGGTGATCTTGCGGCTGATGCCGCCGCCTCGCGCGGTGTTGGGCATGAGCACGCAGTAGCGGCCCGCGAGCGACAGGTAGGTGGTCAGCGCCGCGCCCTTGTTGCCGCGCTCTTCCTTGACGACCTGTACCAGCAGGATCTGGCGGACCTTGATGACTTCCTGAATCTTGTACTTGCGCGGACGCGGCTTGCGCACGGGACGGATGTCCTCGTGTGTGTCGTCGTCGGCGACAGCCTCTATCGTCTCGTCGCGCGCAGCGGCATCCGTCGCCTCGGTCTCGCAGTCGTCCTTGCCGTCGTCATCACCCGAGGGCTGGTCCTGAGGTTCCTCGACCGGCGTCTCGGCAACGCGTTCCATCGGCGAGACCGCTTCCTCGTCGGAGCGATCGTTTCCGCCCCCCTCGCCGAGATCAATGGTCTCCATGCCATTGATTTCGCTTTCGGGCTCGGCGCTCGTCTTCGGATCGTCGCTCTTGGCGCTTTCGGCCTTGGCCGGCGAAGTCCTGCGAGGACGGCGACTGCGCGTCGCCTTCTTGGGCTTTTCCTCTTCCTCTGCGGCCTCCGCGGCGAGACGCTCCTCTTCCTCCATCAGCGCCTGACGGTCGGCGACGGGGATCTGGTAATAGTCTGGGTGGATCTCGGAAAACGCCAGGAAACCGTGACGATTACCGCCGTAATCGACGAAGGCGGCCTGCAGCGAAGGTTCGACCCGCGTTACTTTCGCGAGGTAGATGTTGCCGGCCAGTTGCCGGCGGGATTCGGATTCGAAGTCGAATTCCTCGACCTTGTTTCCGTCCACCACCACGACGCGGGTTTCCTCCGCGTGGGTGGCGTCGATGAGCATTTTCTTTGCCATTGTATCCGTTTGCACGCGCAGGGCGGCAGCCCCGCTTCGAAGGGTCGCGGCCGCGCAGCGTGTCTTGTCTGGGCGAGAGCAGGCGCGCCGGCACGACGTACGGGCCTGCCCGTCGTCCTGTGCCTCATGTCTTCTGCGCGCTTCATCGCGTTTCTTCTCCGACGCACGGCTCTTGCGGCCGGCGCCCTGTGATGGCCCGCCGCGCGTGGCGTACGGGACTGTCGTGTCGGCCCGAGGGCCGGATCGGTCTGTCCGGGGGCGGGGAAAACTCCTCGACGCCGTCCCGTTCAGCGAAACTGTTGCAGGGCCGCCCGACGCTGCATTGCAGGCGATCAGCCTAAAGTGGAACATAAAGCGATCCGTGTGGAAAACACAAGATCAATCGCTTGCGCACTGACGCGGGAGAACGTCAGGCCGGAACGCCTTCATGGAATGCGGCGTCCTGCCAGCCGTTTCATCCCTTGTCGTTCAGGCGCTTGATAAGGCTGGAGGTATCCCAGCGCCCACCGCCCATTTTCTGAACATCCTTATAGAACTGGTCCACAAGCGCCGTCACCGGCAGGGACGCACCGTTCTCGTCAGCCGTCTTGAGACAGATGCCCAGGTCCTTGCGCATCCAATCGACGGCGAACCCGTGTTCGAACATGTCGTCGAGCATGGTTTCGTAGCGGTTGACCATCTGCCACGAACCGGCGGCGCCACCGCCGATCACGTCGACAACCGCGCGCCCGTCTAGGCCCGCCTTCTGCCCGAAATGCAGCCCTTCGGAGAGACCCTGCACCAGCCCCGCGATGCAGATCTGGTTGACCATCTTGCACATCTGGCCCGAGCCGCTCTCGCCGATCAGGCGGCAGAGCTTCGCGTAGGCCGCGATCACCGGCTCCGCCCGCCCGTAGGCCTCTTCCTCGCCACCGCACATCACCACGAGTTGACCGTTCTCGGCGCCAGCTTGGCCGCCCGAAATCGGCGCGTCCACGAAGGAGATGCCGCTTTCACCGGCAAGCGCATGCAGCTCGCGCGTGACCTCGGCCGAAACGGTGGTGTGGTCGACGAGGACCGCCCCAGCGTCCATGCCGGCAAGGGCGCCGTCTTCGCCACGGCAGATGGCCCGAAGATCATCATCGTTTCCGACGCATGTCATGACGAAATCCGCGCCCGATGCAGCCTCTCGCGGTGTCGGCGCGGTGTGCCCGCCGAATTCCGCGACCCAGCTTTCGGCCTTGGCAGCCGTGCGGTTATAGACCTGCACCTCGTGGCCCGCCTTCGCCAGGTGACCGGCCATCGGATAGCCCATCACGCCAAGTCCCAGAAACGCTACCTTCGACATTCCGCTCTCCCTTACGCCGCTGCGTGCGGTCTGCACGCCCTTGGCATCAGGCGCACCGCACGATAATCCGCCTCGGGCATACCCCAACGAAAAGGCAAGGGAAATGGCGACGCTTTTCCGCTGGCTCTTCCGTGCGACCACCGCCGCGCTCGTCGTGCTGACGCTCGGGCTGCTCACGGTCTACTATCTCGCCTCGCGATCCCTGCCCGACTACGACAAGACGCGCGCCGTGGCCGGAACCACCGCCGATATCGAGATCGTTCGGGACAACAACTCGATCCCCCACATCTTTGCCTACTCGGACCGCGACGCGTTCTTCGGCCTCGGCTACGCGCACGCCCAGGACCGGCTGTGGCAGATGACGCTTCTACGCAGGACCGTGCAGGGACGCCTGTCAGAGATATTCGGAACGCGGACCGTGGACACGGACACGCTTCTGCGGCGCCTCGACCTCTACACGCTGGCCAGCCGGTCGGTCGAAGCTCAGGACCCGGCAACCCGCGATGCGCTCGAGGCCTACGCGGCCGGCGTCAACGCCCGCATCGAGGAAATCAACGAGAGAAGCCTAGGCCGAGGTGCGCCCGAGTTCTTCCTGTTCAATGCGCCGCTCGCGCCCTGGCAGCCCGCGGACTCCATCGCCGTGCTGAAGCTCCTGTCGCTGCAGCTTTCGGGTCAACTCAACGAAGAGGTGCTGCGGGCCCGCACCTCGCTCGGGCTCGACGATGACAGCCGGCTCTCGGACCTGCTGCCAGACATGCCCGGAGACGGGATCGCCGCGCTGCCTGAATACGCGAGCCTCGTGCCAGGGGCAGGCACCGGGAGCAAGCTGCCAGAGACCCAACACGCCTTTCTCGACCCCGCGCCCAGACGCGGGCTTGCCGGTGCGTCGAACGCCTGGGCGGCTGACGCGTCACGCTCGGCAAGCGGCGGCACGCTGCTGGCCAACGACCCGCACCTGCCCCTGACTGCACCGTCGATCTGGTATCTCGCGCGGCTCCAGCTTCAGTCGGGCAGCGTCATCGGGGCCACAATTCCGGGGGTTCCGGCGGTCATGATCGGACGGTCCGAGCGGCTGGCCTGGGGACTGACCTCGAGCTATCTCGACGATCAGGACCTGCATATCGAAGAGGTCAATCCCGACAACACCGAGCAGTACCGGACCCCTGATGGCTGGGCCGAGTTCCGCACGCGACGGTCCATCATCAACATCAAGGATGCCGCGCCCGTCACGCTGACATTGCGGTGGACGGAGAACGGCCCGGTCCTGCCCCGGTCGCAGTTCGATCTGGACGAGGTGACGCCGCCGGGCCATGTCGCCTCGCTCGCCTGGACCGCGCTTTCGGCGCAGGACACCAGCATGACAGCGGCGGTCTCGCTCATGAACGCCAACAATGTGCGCGAGGGGATCGCTGCGGGCGAGGACTACGTCGCGCCCTCGCAGAACCTCACGCTGATCGACAGCGACACGATTGCCCTCAAGCTGATCGGAACGATGCCGCGTCGCGACCCGGGTCATCAGAGCCGCGGTCGGATGCCGAGCCCCGGCTGGATCGAGGCCAATCGCTGGCAAGGCAAACTGCCCTACGCCTCGAACCCCGAGTTCGTCGCCCCCGCCGGCGGCATCGTCGGCAACACCAACAACAAGATCATCGACCGCCCCTTCCCGAACCACGTCAGCTACGACTGGGGTGACAGCCAGCGCGTCCAGCGCTGGCGGGCCCTCATGCAGGGCCGCGAGGTGCATACCCGCGACAGCTTTATCGAGGCACAGCTCGACACGGTTTCCCCGGCCGCCCGGACGCTTCTGCCGCTGATCGGCGCCGATCTTTGGTTCACCGGCGAAGCGGCACCTGCCGGCACGCCCGAGCGTCGGCGCCAGCGAGCTCTGGAGCTGCTCGCCGACTGGAACGGCGAGATGAACGAGCACATGCCCGAGCCGCTCATCTACGCCGCCTGGCTGCGCGCGCTGCAACAGCGGCTCATCCAGGATGACCTCGGCCCGCTGGCCGCGGAATTCGATCATATCGAGCCGCTCTTCATCGAGCGTGTCTATCGCGACGTGAACGGGGCGAGCGACTGGTGCGACATACGCCGGTCCGCCGCCGTGGAAACCTGCAGCGATATCGCGCGCGTGGCGCTCGACGATGCCCTTGTCTGGATCAGCGAGAACTACGGCACTTCGCTCGAGTCCCTTCGCTGGGGAGATGCCCACCAGGCGCTCCACGAGCATCAGGTCCTCGGGGAGGTGCCATTGCTGCGGTACTTCGTGAACATCCGCCAGAGCACCAGCGGCGGTGATTTCACGCTCCAGCGTGGCGTCAGCTCCGGTCAGGATCCCGCTCCCTTCACCAATGTGCACGGCGCCGGATACCGGGGGGTCTATGATTTCGCCGATCCGGATTCCTCGGTCTTCGTCACTTCGACGGGCCAGTCCGGGCACTTCCTGTCCCGGCACTACGACGACCTCGGCCAGCTGTGGCGCCGTGGGGAATACGTGCCGATGTCACTTGACGAGGACCTCGCCCGGGCGGCCTCGGTGGGGGTGACACGGCTGGTGAAGCCGTAACCCCGGAACCGGACCCCTAGGCGCGCAGACGGCCCGCGGCGAGCGCGCTCAGCACAACGAACACTCCCGACGTTGCAAGGCACAAGGCTAGACCGCCAAGCTGATAGCTTGCGCCGGAAAGCAGCGTCCCGATCAACCGGCCGGCCGCGTTGGACATGTAGTAGAAGCCCACATCCATGGTGACCCGTGCGTCTTTGGAGAAGGCAAGTATCAGGTAGGAATGTAGTGAGGAGTTCACCGCGAAGATCGCCCCGAACACCAGAAGTCCGATCACGAGACTGACCGTCAGCCATCCGACAGGCGTGCCAGCCAAGACGACAATGGCCGCAAGAGCCAGCGGAATGACGCTGAGCGCCACTGCCCAGCCCTTTGCCACCCCGACCAGTTCCCTCTCCGGCCGGGACGCAGCCTTCAGGACAATCGGCGCAAGGGCCTGCACCCCGCCGTAGAGGATCGTCCAGACCGCCATAAAGGTGCCGATCATGAAGAACGCCGCCTGGTCGCCCGCCTCAGATCCGTCCGAAAGCACGGCGTAGAAATAGACTGGAATACCGACCACGAACCAGACGTCGCGAGCGCCGAACAGAAAGACCCGTGCCGCGGACAGCCAGTTGATGTTGGGCTCCTTCGAGAAGACCTCGCGGAAGCGCGCGCCACGCTTGCCCGCGGGCAAGCCGGACGGCATACGGAACCACAGAAAGACGAGCACCACGGCGAGCACCGCGGCCATACCAAGCACGGCGGCAGTAAACCCTGCAAGCGCGAGCAACCCCGCGCCAAGCAGGAAGCCCAGGCCCTTCACCGCGTTCTTCGACCCGGTCAGCAGCGCCACCCAGCGGAACAGCCCGCCGCCAGTCGTCGGCGCCAGAAGCTTGACCGCCGACTTTGCCGACATCTTGGACAGATCCTTGGCGACGCCCGACACGCCCTGCACGAGCATCACGAAGACCACCGAAACGGACACCGCCCACCCCGGGTCCAGCTGCGCCAGCGCCACGAGGGCCAGAACCTGCAAGCCAAGCCCTGCGTAGAGCGTCGAGGTCAGGCCGAACCGCGCCGCGATCCATCCCGCGCAGAGGTTCGTCACCACCCCTGCAAGCTCGTAAAAGACGAACAGATAAGCCAGCTGAACCGGACTGAAGCCCAGCGTATGAAAGTGCAGCAGCACCAGCAGCCGCAGGGCCCCGTCCGTGAGCATGAAGCCCCAGTAGGCCGCGGTGACGGCGACATAGGCGGCAAGCCCATCCTGACGGGCGGTATCCTCGGCATGGCTCATGGCAGGGCGGCCTTCCGTGTCGATGCGCAGGGTGCGGCGGTCACAGGTGCGCTCCGACCATCCGCGCGACATCCCAAAGCCGATGGGCATAGCCCCACTCGTTGTCGTACCAAGCAAAGATCTTCACCTGCGTTTCGTCCACGACCATGGTCGAGGGGCCATCAATAATCGCGCTGCGCGGATCGTTCACGTAGTCCGCCGACACCAATGGCCGGTCCTCGTAGCCGAGTATCCCCTTCAGCGGACCGGATGCGGCCTCGGTCAGCAGTCCGTTCACCTCTTCGACCGATGTGGGACGCTCCACCTCGAACACGCAGTCCGTCAGCGACGCGTTGAGCAGCGGGACACGCACCGCGTGACCGTTAAGCCGCCCTTCAAGTTCGGGATAAATCATCGTGATCGCGCTGGCGCTGCCCGTCGTTGTGGGTATCAGAGAATTCAACGCCGAGCGTGCCCGACGCAGGTCCTTGGCGGGACGGTCGACGATGGTCTGCGTATTCGTGACGTCATGGATCGTCGTGATGGTTCCGTGCCGGATGCCAAGGCTTTGATGCACGACCTTCACGACCGGGGCGAGGCAGTTTGTCGTGCAACTTGCTGCGGTAACGATGTCATGCGTGGCAGGATCGTAGGTGTCGTGATTGACCCCGTAGACGATGTTCGCCGCCCCACCGTCCTTGACCGGGGCAGAGACGACGACCTTCTTCACACCGCGCTCGAAGTAGGGGGCAATGCGGTCGGCCGTCTTGAAGTAGCCGGTCGCGTCGATGACGACATCCACGTCGTCGAGCGGCAGATCCTCAAGCGACCCGCATGTGTGCAGGGGAATGCGTTTCCCGTCGAAGGTGACCGCATCCGCGTCATGGCCGATTTCGGCGTGCCATCTTCCGTGCACGCTGTCGAATTTCAGAAGATGCGCGTGCATCGCGGCGTCGCCCGTCGCGTCGTTGAGAAAGGCGATCTCGGCGCCCTGCTCCAGCATCGGCCGCAGGAGCAGCTTGCCGATACGCCCGAGACCATTGACCGCAAACCTCGTCATGCCGACCTCGCTTCGAGCGCGATTTCGTCCACGCGCGCCTGAAGAGCGTCGCGCCCCAAGCTCTCGAGCGGCAGGGAGGCGAGCTGGTCGATCCTCAATGCGAGCTCATCATAGACCGCCTGATAGGCTGCGGAAATCTCCTCCTCCGAACCTTCTGCGGCCGCGGGATCCGGTAGGCCCCAGTGGCTTGTCACGGGCTGTCCGGGCCAGGTCGGGCAATCCTCGTTGGCAGCGTGGTCACAAAGCGTGAAGGCAAGATCGATCCGGGGCGCCTCGGGGGACCGCAGGAAATCAGGCGATTTCGAGGAAAGCCCGCTCACGTCGTGGCCCTTCTCGCGAAGCAGGCGGAGCGCGTGCGGATCAACCTCGCCACGCGGCATCGTCCCTGCGGAGTAGACCGAGAAACGGCGCCCTGCCCGCTCTCGCAAAAGACACTCTGCCATGATCGAGCGGCAAGAGTTTCCGCTGCACAGGAACAGTACGTTGCGGTTTCCACCGCCGACCTCGCTTTCCCCGACTTCGGGCAGAAGCGAAGCACAGAACTCCGGACGCCCTCGGCAGCACTCTCCGGCCAGATAAGTGATCAGGGCGCCAGCCCCCTCGGTGTCGGCGCCGTAGCGCAACGACGTCCCAAGCCGTTCCTGGGTGATCAGACCTGCGCCGCGCAGCTGTGCGAGTGCAGTCGAAAGCGAAGATGCCGGCAACGACAGAGCCTCGGCGATTTCGCCAGCCGGAACAGCATCCGGGTAGCGACGCATCAACAGCCGGAACACCGCGAGCCGGCGCGGGTGTGCCAAGGCGGAGAGCTGTTCGAGTGATTCCTTTTCCATAATTCCAAACTACCGGAATTACAGAAATTATCCAGATATATTTTGGCAGAGCTAAAGGTTGAAAGGGGCCCGCGCACGGCCCCCTTTCTCGCCTCAGGATCGAGATGAATCGCGTCTCAGCCGTGTAGCGTCGCGCGCATTGAACTCTCTCGGTTTGTCGTCGGCCCGTTTCTTGCTGGAGAGCGCAACAATGAGGCCGGCGACCACGACCAGGCAACCAAGCCCGATCAGGAAGACATCCGTCGACATGTTCCCTCCATTAGTAGTCTGACTTGGGAAGCTAAACGCCCGGCCGCGTGGCCGGCTCCGGAACGTCACGGCCCCCGGCGGGGTTATGATCACATGTTGGATCACGGGGGAACGAACCGATGCTGATAAGTCTGAACGACACCTTGAGCTGGCATGTTTCGGTCGAGGATGACCGGTTCCGCCTGTCGGATTTCCTGCTCGACCCCGATACGCACCGGCCCGTCTACATGATCCTCGATCTGGGCGGCTGGTTCGAGACGGACCACGCGCTCGTGGCGGTTTCCCTCATGCAACATCCCGACCTGGACAGCGGTATGCTTCCGCTCGCCATTCGCGCTGACGAACTGCGGCAAGCGCCGCACTGGCGCGAGGAAAAGGGCGGGCTGTCGAGCCTGCTGACCTCTCTGCCTCCGCTCGTTGTCGGACCTTTCGGCGCCACGCATGCTCCGCTCGCCATGGCCGTCGAAGGCATGGGCGACACATCGCAGGACGACGTGGACGGGGATCCCGCCGCGCAGGAAGCTCTGACTCGATACGAGCGGTTCACGGATTGGCGCGACAAACCCGTCTTTGCCCGTGACGGAGAGGTCGGCCGCTTGTCGGATATCCTGCACGATATCGAAAACGGGGAAATCTCACACTTCGTCGTCGACAGCGGCCATGAGGAAGGCGGACAGGTTCTCGCCATTCCGTCCGCCCTGCTTCGGCATCACGCCGAAACCGAAAAAGGCGGCCATATCGTACTGAATACCGGGATCGAGGCCATCCGGACCGCACCGCGCGTCGGAGAGAACGAGAAGCTGACCGGCGGCTGGCAACCCGCCCTGAAGCGTCACTTCGCGCTGGCAACCTGAGGCGCGAAGTCGGTGTCCGCAGCTTCCTCGGCTGCGCCAAGCTGTGCCGCCCGCGCCATTCTCGCCCGGGCGGCCGCAACGAGCGACTTGAAGAGGCGACGGTGTGCCGGACGGTAGAACAGGTGTTCGGGGTGCCATTGCACACCGATTGCGAAAGGGTCGCGCGTCCGTTCGATTGCCTGCACCATCCCCGAAGGATCGCGACCCGCGACGCGAATGTCCTGCCCCACCTTGTCGACCGACTGGCTGTGCAGCGCGTTTACATAGAGACATTGCTTGCGAATGGTCCGGGCGACGAGCGATCCCTTCTCGAGATTGACCCGCTTGCGAGGAAGAATGGTCTTGATGTTGCGCACGCCGTAAACGTCGTAGGCATCTTCGAAGAGTGTCCCACCGAGCACGATGTTGAGCATCTGCGCGCCGCGGCAGATCCCCAGAACAGGGATGCCTCGCTCGAAGGCCGCTTCGAGAACAGCTTTTTCCATGGCGTCGCGCGCGGGATCGAGTCGCACGCCCACCCGCAGCTCGCCGCCGTAAAGCGTCGGGGCAATGTCGTCGCCGCCACCGATGACGATGCCATCGACATCGTCCAGGCGGACGTCCGCCATTGCCTTCCATTTCTTCGCGCGCCCGCCCGCAAGACGCACCGAAAGCGCCATGAGCGGAAAGATGCGCCAGCCCGAGCGACGCGACACTGTCACGCCGATCACCGGGCGCATAACACGTTCCCATTCAACAGAATTTCGCGACTGCGCTCGGCCCAGTCGCCACGAACTGTGGTCAGCGCGGCACGGTGCTCCAGCCACGCTCGTTTGAGCCGGTTCAGTAAAAGCGGGTCGTTCGCGACCCGCTCCACGAGAACCCAGCGGTTCCACTCAAGAGCAAGGCTCCAATCGGGCTCATCGATCCGGCAGTCCGGCAGCCTGAAATGGTATGTCGGTCTCGGCGAGATCGAAGTCAGGTCGATGGACCGCGACACCCGCCGGCGGTCGAGATGCGCAAAGAGACAGAGCATATCGAGCGCATAGTTCCGCGATGGGGCGAGCTTGAGATAGACATCAATCAGATCTTCAAGAGACGTCAGCCCGCCCCGCGCCAGCGCGTCCACTAGATTTCGGGGATAGGGATCGACAAAGGGTAGTGCGCGTCGGGCCAGATCGATCCCCGCGATGAGCCGCAGATGATCTTCCAGCAATGCGAAGGCGGTCACAACCGGAAGGATATCGGACAGCTCGGATCCAGTGACTTCAGGATTGAAGTGCACCCCGAACCCCAGGAAGACGCCGGCCGCGGTTCCGGTTGCCCCTTCCGCGGCCAGCCGGTCAAGCGCCTCATCGAACTCGGCAATCTGATCGGGAAGAATGGGATCCGTGACGATCTCCACCGGAACCACGTTTCGCGCAACCTCCCTGAGCACCTGCGCAAGACGTCGGTTGTCATCGTCGTCGAGGTACCGGCTGTCAAGGTAGACCTGAAGATCGCCAAGGCTCGATCCTTTGACCTTCCACCCCTTGCCGTGAACCTTCTCGGCCTCTCCGCCGAGCGTCTCGCAGAGTATATCTGCGACACGCCCCTCTTCGAGCGCGCCGAGTTCGATTTCGACGCCGACGCGCCGTGCCGTACCCTCCGCGTTGGTCGGGGTTGGCAGTGGGTCGAGTTCCGATTTCATGCAGCGTCTTCCATGTAGTCGCGGGACACGGAAAAACTCATGCTGAGGCGATAGCTGTTCCCTTCGATCCCGTGATGCAGGGTCGCACCAAGCTGCATCGCGAAGGCCCGGATAAGACGGTGCCCGAGACCGGCCGCCGCCGTAGCCTCGGCGTCGTCATCGCGCGGCTTGACGCTGTTGAGCACCTCGAGCTTGGCGCGGTCAGGACCTTCCGTCCCGAAACGCAGCTTCACCCAAGATCGACCGGTTTCATCCGGTTCGACGTGCTTGAGTGCATTGGTCATCGCCTCGGCTGCAAGAAGGGAAAGCGGCACCACCTGGTCGGGCAGCATCTCAACCGGTTCGATCTCGTCAGTGATCGAAACCGCCCTGCCCTCGCTCATCTGCCCGATCTGTGCGGTCAGATCCGACAATAGCGCGCCCGCGTCCAAGCGACCGAGATTCTCTGTTTCGTAAAGCGAGCGGTGAACGGTGGCGAGGCTGCGTACCCGCTCCTGCAGGCCCTGCACGACCGCCTTGGTCTCGGACGAGGAGGAGCCGCGGATCTGCATGTTCATGATCGAGCTGATGAGCTGGAGGTTATTCTTGACGCGATGATGTACTTCGCGCAGCAGGATCGTCTTCTCGCGAAGTGCATTTTCCTGGGCCGCCTCATCCCGCAGGATGCCGTGCGCCATGTCGAGGAAGTCCTGCTCCATCTCCTGCAGTTCATCGGGGAGACCCGCAGTCAGAGAGGCACGAGGCAGGAGCCGCGACCGCGCGAAAAGCCGCATCCGGCGACCAAGCTGACGGATCGGCCGGATCACCATCCGGTTCACTGCGAGAAAGGCCACCACGACGCTGGCGCCCCACATCAGGAACGGTAGCGTTCCTGCCAATCGGTTCGGAGAAAACGCAGCAACCCGCCCCGAATCCTCGGGCCAGATGCTGAGCGCGTAGACCATGTCGGGAACGAGCGGTGTCACCACGTAAATCCGGCGGACACCCTCGTTGTCGGTTGCGGCGAAACTGTGAGGCGGACCACCCACGAGGCTCTGCAACCCGAGAGTGTCCGGCAGCCGCGGATAGATCCGCTCGATCTCGGCACGCGCAGAGAGCGGCACTCCCTGAGCGTTGAACGTCATCAGGTTGACGTTTCCCGGAAGGTTCGCCTGGCTCGTTCCCGCTAGGAAGGACGAAGGAACCGAGAGCGTGAGGTACCCCGAAAAGAGACCGTCCTGCGTCAGAGGTTCGGATACCACGAGAACGGATTGGCCGCTGAAAGGTCCGTAGGGATTCAACGTAACACGCGGGCGCGGCTCTTCGAGCCATCCTGCAATCCGGTCCGGATCCGGCAATGGCCCGACGACTCCGTTCGACGCGCACTCGATCTGCCCGTCCAACCCGATCACGCTACTGAAGCTGTAGGTTTCGCTCGATTCGACGAAAGTGCTGAGGATCTGACTGCAGGCACCCGCAATACTCCTGTCGGCCTCGATCGCGGCCGCCAGCGCCTGGGCAGCACCAAATGCGCGCAGAATCGCTTCACGTTCCCCCGAGGCAGCGGCCTCGGTGAGCGCTGCAAGAGAAAGCTCGGAGCGTGCGCGGCTTTCTTCGTTCAGCTTGGCAGTTTGGACGTAGGCGACACCGCCGATCGGAAGCAACGCAAGCGAGAGGAACAGAATGATCCTCGCCGCCAGACCGGACGGCGTCAGGGCAGGCCCCGGCGCGCCGATCATCAGAGGGCGCCTCCCGACTTGCGGCTTGCTACTACGGCCATTGTCGCGCTGTCTGTCAGCTCGAGCGCCTCATTTTCTTCGAGCCTCATGAGCTCGATGAGACGGCTTCGCGCGCGGTTGACCCGGCTCTTGATCGTCCCAACCGCGACTCCACAGGTCGCGGCAGCTTCTTCGTAAGAAAAGCCCTGGGCGCCTACCAGCATGAGCGCCTCGCGCTGTTCGACATTGAGCTGCTCGAAGGCCTGACGGAAGTCGGCCAGCTGAAGCCGTCCGTCGTGCGCCGGCTTCTCGGAGAGAGAGTCGGTCATGATGCCATCGACGTCTGCGACCTCGCGCCCCGCCCGCCTGCGGTTGGAGTAGTAGGTGTTGCGAAGGATCGTGAACAACCAGGCCCGCATATTTGTGCCCGGCTCGAAAGTGTGGATCTTGGTCCATGCCTTCACGAGAGTGTCCTGCACCATGTCGTCAGCCAGCGCCCCGTTGCGGGTCAAGCTGAGTGCGAAGGCGCGAAGAGCCGGCAGGTGCTGAACGAACTCGTCTCGAGGATCGGAGAACTTCTTCTTGCCGGCGCCTTTATTGGAAGCCTTGTCGGCGGCGTCGCTCATTTTGCCTCACCGCTGTTGTCATCGCCTTGGGTGGAGTCATCCTGCTCCTTGAGTTGCGAAAGCAACTCCATGAATCGATCCGGCACATCGTCATCGATCATGTCGCGATAAACCCGCTTGAGATTCTCGTCGATCACCTGTTCTGCCTTAGCCTTTCCGTTCTCGCGACCCATCGTTTCTTTCGACCCTTTATGGTTGTCTCTGCTTGCCCTCGACAGCGTTTATCACCAAAACCCGAGGAACAAACTTGTGTTTAGAACGTTCGGTTCCAGAAAAAATCAAAGACGGGAGAACATATAATGTCTCAGGCCGATCGCAGCGTGCAGGTTGCCGAAGCGTTACCCTACCTGCGCCGCTATGCGCGCGCACTGACCGGCAGTCAGCAAACCGGCGACAACTATGCTGCCGCTACGCTTGAAGCGATCCTAGCCGACCGCTCTGCTCTCGACGCTGGCGACAGCGTCAAGGTTGCACTTTTCTCCACCTTTCACGGAATCTGGATTAGCACAGGCGCGCCGATTACCGAAGAGGATGCAGGCCCCCGTGCGACCGCACAACGTCGACTGTCCACCCTCACCGCGGGGTCCCGCGAGGCGCTTCTGCTCCACACCGTGGAGGAGTTCACCGTATCCGAGGTCGCCCAGGTCATGAATGTCGATCCCGACGAAGCTGCGCGACTTATCGAAATCGCCCGAAGCGAGATGTCCGACGCGATGTCCGGCCGCGTTCTTATCATCGAGGATGAAGCCATCATCGCCATGGACCTCGAGACCATCGTCGCCGACCTGGGCCACAAGGTCACGGGCGTGGCGCGGACGCGCGATGCCGCCGTCGAGCTGGCTGGCACCGAAGTTCCCGACCTGGTCATGGCGGACATCCACCTTGCGGACGACAGCTCCGGCATCGACGCGGTCAACGACATCCTGCGCGATCATGGCGATCGCCCCGTCATCTTCATCACGGCCTACCCCGAACGCCTGCTGACAGGCGAGCGTCCCGAACCGGCGTTTCTCATCTCGAAGCCCTACTCGGAAGAGCAGGTTCGCTCCGCGATCAGCCAGGCAATGTTCTTCTCTTCGACAGAGACACTCAAGGTTTGAGTTCGCCACACTCCACCAACTAAAAAGGGGCGCCTGTCGGGCGCCCCTTTTGATATCAGCAACCTTGCCCGTTCTAGCGTACGGCCCGCATGATCAGCGAGGCGACAAAAAGCACGAGGAAGATTACGAACAGGATCTGCGCGATGCCGGCCGAAGCCCCGGCGATGCCGCCAAACCCGAGAACGCCGGCCACGATGGCGACGACAAAAAAGATGACTGCCCAGTAAAGCATTGTAGTCTCCGTTAGATCAGGCGCTGCGTGGTGCCGAACGTGGACCCGCGATAAGCCAGATGATGAAGCCAAGGACCGGCAGGATCAGGATCAGCAGGGTCCAGAGCACCTTGGCACCGGTCCCACGGTTCGATCCGATGATCGACACGATGGCCCAGACATCCAGAACCAGTACGATAAACCCGAAAAAGCCTGCGATTTCCAATGTATGCCGCTCCCTTTCGATCGTGGCGGGACGCGTCGGCGTCCCGACCGGTTACGGCATGATAACTATCCTGTGTGCGTCGCGGTTCCCGCGGTCCCAAGCATATCTCGCGCTCATGCGAGCGACGGCAGCCACAGTACGATGGCGGGGAATGTGACGAGGAGCCCGATGGTCACCGCATCCGCGATGAAGAACGGCGTCACACCCCGGAACACGTCTTGCACGCTCAGTTCCGGCCGCACGCCCGCCACGACGAAGCAATTGAGCCCGATCGGCGGCGTGATCAGGCAGAACTCTGCCATCTTGACTGCGAGAATCCCGAACCAGACCGCGCACATCGGTCCCGACATGCCAAAGGCGCTGTCCTCGGCCGCCACCAGTTCTCCGCCGTTCAGCGCCATGACCGCCGGGTAGACCACCGGGAGCGTCAGCAGCAGCATCCCGATGGCGTCCATGAACATGCCCAGCACCGCGTAGGCCAGCAGGATGCACACGAGGATCAGCAGCGGCGGATAGGTGAGCGAGGTGATCCAGTCGGCGAAGGCCGACGGCAGGTCCGCGAAGCCGAGGAACCGCACGTAGATCAGCACACCCCAGATGATCGAAAAAATCATGATCGACAACTTGGCCGTCTCGACCAGCGCATCGCGCAACTCCGGCAGGCGCATCCCCCGCCAGAGCGCCATGAGGAAGACGATGAAGGCGCCGATCGCCCCACCCTCGGTCGGCGTGCCCCAGGCGTCTCCGCCGAAGGGGTTGTAGACGAAGCAGATAATGATGACGACGACCGCCACGATGGGCAACGCGGGCGGCAGGCTGACAAAGCGCTCGCGCCACGTGAACCCGCCCACCGGCGGCCCGAACCCCTTGATGCTGAGCGCCATGACGACGATCAGCACACCGTAGACGAAGGCCGAGAAGACGCCCGGGATGAAGCCCGCCAGCAGCAGCTGGCCCACGTCCTGCTCCACGATGATCGCGTAGATGACAAGAATCGCCGACGGCGGGATCAGGCTCGCCAGCGTCCCGCCCGCGGCCACTACCCCCGCGGCGAACCGCTTGTCGTAGCCGATCTTGAGCATCTCGGGGATCGCGATGCGCGCGAAGACGGCCGCCGTCGCCACGCTCGCCCCCGACACCGCGGCAAACCCCGCCGTAGCGAAGACTGTCGACACGGCCAGCCCGCCCGGCACCCAGGCAATCCAGCGCTTGGCCGCCTCGAAAAGCGCCCGTGTCAACCCCGCGTAATAGGCCAGGAAACCGATCAGGATGAAGGTCGGGATCAGGCTCAACGCCTGGCTCGCCACCTTGCCGTGGGGCACCTGCCCCGCCGTCTTCACAGCCACCGAAATGGCCCAGCCCAGCATCTCCGGGTCGTAGTCCCGCCTGTCCCAGAAGAACCAGACCAGCCCCACCAACCCGGCCAGCCCCGCGGCAAAGGCCACGCGCATGCCGAGGACCACCATGACGAAGAGGCCCCCGGTGACCCAGAGCCCGATCTCGATACTGTCCATCAGTCGTGCCCCCGCACCTGCTCCGCCTCGGCCGCCGCCACTTCGGCCGCCGATTGCACCAGCGGCACCGCCACCGGCCTTTCGAGCCCCAGCACGAAGGCCCTGCCGTACCCCCAAAGCTGAAGCACCAGCCGCAGACACATGACGGCGAAGGCCACCGGCACCACCAGTTTCGCCGGCCAGATCGGCAGGCCGAGGTCCATGGAACTGTCACGGCTCCAGTTCGGCGCGCCGAAATCGAAGCTTCTGCCGAAGTGCGCCCAGCTGCCCCAGACCAGCGCCACCATCAGCAGCAGTATCCCGAACGTCGTGATGATCTCGGCCGCCCAGAGCCAGCGCCCCTTCAAGCGCCCCACGACAATATCCATGCGTATATGACCGCCCTCGCGCTGCACGTAGGAAATGCCAAAGATCGCGATCAGCGGCATGAAAGCCTGGATCCAGTCGACATAGCCCGGCAGCGGCTGATTGAATGCACTTCGCCCGCCGACCGAGATCACCGCAAGGATCATCAGGCCGAAGGCAAAGACCCCCGACAACAGCGCCATTCCCCACTCGATCCGCACAAGACCGCGGTCAAGACGGCTCAGCAGGCTGCCATCCCCAAGCACCGAAGCAGCACCGGCCAAGGTCACCTCCTGTCATGAAAAGCGGGGCATCCCTGCCCCGCCATTGCGCGCGGCGCGGCCCGAAAGACAGCGCCTCCGGCTTCGTCAGTTCGAGGCGCGCGTCTGGTCCAGCGTCTCGTAGACCAGATCATAAAGCTCCTGGGCGGGCAGGCCCTGCGCGCTCATCTCCTCGATCCAGGCCTCGTGGATGGGATCTCCGGCGACGGACTTGAATTCCGCAAGTTCCTCCTCCGGCACCATGACCTTCTCGACACCCTTCTCGTCGAGCACGCCGTCCCAGCGTTCAAGCAGTGCCCCGTAGTTGGCTAGGTAGTGATCGATGGCTTCCGGGATGCTCTCGTCGAGGATCGCGCGATGCTCGTCCGACAGGCTCTCGTAGGCGTCGATGTTGGCCACCACCGGGCAGTTCACAGTCCCGGGGTTGAGGTTCGCGGTCCACCAGTCCGCCTCGTTGATGGTGCCGAAGGACAGATGCGCGTGCTGGGCGAAGGCGGCGGTGTCGATCACGCCCGATTCCATCGCCTGGTAGACCTCGGAGGCCGTCATCGACGTCGGCACCGCCCCCACGGCGCGGAAGGCCTCGCCCAGACCGCCGGTCGCGCGCACCCGCATGCCGTCGAACTCCGACAGCTCGTCGCGCGGCTCGCCCGTGCCCACGAGGTTGTACTGCGGCATCGGCGAGGTCATCAGCAGCTTGGCATTCCACTGCGCCATCTCTTCGGCCACGGCCGGGTGCTCGTAGACCGCGTGGCTCACCGCCACTTCCTCATCCAGCGTAGACACGCCGAGGAAGGGCAGCTCCAGCACCGTGATCGCGCGGTTCTTGTCGGGGTGATAGCCCGCACAGAATTGCGCCATCTCGAAAGCGCCGATCGAGATTCCGTCGAGGTTCTCGGTGTTCTTCGAAAGCCCGCCGTAGGAGATGTTCATGGTGAACTCGCCGCCCGACTTTTCCTCGACCAGTTCGGCCAGCTTGTGCACGTGCTCGGTGAACGCGCGCTGCTTGCCCCAGAGCGAGACGTTCCAATCGGTCGCGAACGCGCTCGTGGCAAAGCTCGCGCACAGGGCCGTGGTCAGCAGTTTCGCCGTCATCTGTTTCATCGATTTCCTCCCTTGGTGACGAACCCTCCCAAGCCCGTCGTGCACGCCAGCCTAGTCGATCTTCGCAACAGCGCAAGCCTGCGGCGGAACGCAGATTCGGACGGCGCTGAACACAACCAGACCGTTAGCGGTATACAATTGCACACTGAAACCTTTTGTCACACCCGGATGCCGCGACGCAGCGTCGTTCGCCGGGCTTGGCGTGGAGGCAAAGACCCGTCTCAAACTCATTCAGGAAGTGTGCTTTTTGAATGGGTTATCATGCTTCGGAAAATCGTGTTTACATATTTTCCGGATGGTCAGAAAATAATTTACTGAAAAATTGTTTAGTTTCGTAACCTTATTTTATTATTTTCGCATCCGCGTATCCTGTTGCCAAGCGGCGCCAGCGCGATGCGCCGACGTCATGACCGAGGAGGAGACTTCATGACCCAGCCGAGCGCGGCCCAGGCGGCCAGTGACAAAACCTACGCACCGTCCGACGAGATTGTTCGAAACGCGCATGTGGATGCGGCGCGGTACGAGGAGCTTTACAAGCAGTCGGTCGAGGATCCCGAGGGGTTCTGGGGCGAGCAGGCCAAGCGGCTCGA
>NZ_QBKN01000010.1 GCF_003054175.1 Allosediminivita pacifica | reverse complement strand
TACACCGCGCTCGGAATACCTGTCACCGAGCCCATGGGATAAGTGCGTCCGGGGAAAGGGGAGCCTCGGCTATCAGGCGATTTGCGCAACAGAGCCCACGCTATTTTGAGGTTCTTTGGGAAATCGTTTTCTCATCTAGAAGCAGGGCATGTCGGTTTTCTCAGAGAGAGGTGCGCGAGCGAAGCTGGATACAACCCGATCCTTCCATCATCGTATTACTTGATTGAATCCAAGGCGACGACACGAGATGTAGATTTTGTAAAATATGGAGAGAGCCATAAAGACCTGTGGAAGTGCTTCCTTGGTCTTATTTCCGAATTGGAGCAGGAGGTGTTAACCCTACGGGCTTCTAAAGAACGCCTTCAGGAGCTGTCGGGAAACTTCCTTGACTTGAAGGAAGCTCTGACAAATAGAGGGCAGTTTTCCGCTGGAAACTGGCTCTCTAATGTCAGAAACGAAGTTAATTACAAGTCCCTGGAGGGGGTATGGTTTCCCTTTTCAAAGTCGACGCCGTCATTCGTGGATTTACTGGGACGAGTGCGAGACTGGAGAGTTGGTGCTGTAAATCTGAGCCGGCCGAGCTTGGAAAATAACGAACTTGAAAGATTTTTTGCAACGGCGCTTTTGATTGTAGATCTTGGGATCTCACTATCTCTCGACTACAAAAGTCTAATCGAGCGCCAAGGTCGAAGATCAACTGACTTCTCTCGTCTAGTGAAACTTACATCAGCAGCCTAAAGCCGTCTCCGACGAACATCTAGTGGTGCGGTGCCATCTGTCTACTTTTTCGCATCGCTGTGCAGTGTGATGATCGCAACGTGACAAGGCCACTGCTCCGGTGCAAAGGGCAGGGAAACTCAGTTCTCCTCAGCTATAGAGAATAGAAGGCTCCCAAATCATGGGACATCCTAAAAAACGGTTAATCCCCCTATCTAACCCATTGATTTTGCTGGGGCGCCGGAGTGTCCCGGCCCGGGACACTCCAAAATCCCCTCAGGCCGAGAGCATCTTTCCGGCGTAATCGAGGGCCGAGAGCATGTTGACGTGGTTGGCCTTGCCCGTGCCCGCGATATCGAATGCGGTGCCGTGATCGACCGAGCAGCGCTGGATCGGAAGGCCCAGCGACACGTTCACCGCGCTGTCGAAGGCCACCAGCTTGATCGGGATGTGCCCCTGGTCGTGATACTGGGCGATCACCAGGTCGAAGGCGCCGTTGTAGGCCCGGTGATAGACCGTGTCCGCCGAGATCGGCCCCTGCGCGTCGATCCCCTCGGCCCGCGCCGCCTCGACCGCCGGCCGGATCCGCTCCTCGTCCTCGCTCCCGAACAGCCCGTTCTCGCCGCAGTGGGGGTTGATCCCGGCGACCGCGATCCGCGGGCTCGCCACCCCCATCCGCCGGAAGTGCTTGTATCCCGTCCGGATCGTCTCGAGCACCCGCTCTGTCGTCGCCCGCTCGATGGCGTCCTTGAGCGAGACATGGGTCGAGGTATGGATCACGTTCAGCCGCTCCGAGGCCAGCAGCATCCACGAGCTTTTCGACCCGCTTAGATGCGCCAGCATCCCCGTGTGCCCGTCATAATGATGCCCCGCCGAATTCAGCGCTTCCTTGTTGATCGGCGCCGTCACGATGCAGCCCGCGCGATCCTCGAGGCAGAGGGTCACCGCCCGCTCGATGTAACGAAAGCAGGCCTCGCCGCAGGCGGCGGAGAGCTTGCCGAATTCGCCCGGGAGCCCGTCGATATCGATATGATCCACCCGGATCCCGTCGCCATTATCCCCGGGCGCGATCACCGGCAGGTCGATCCCGCAGGCGCGGGTGGCCCGCTCCATCGTGTCGCGATCGCCAATCACGATCGTTTCGGCCCGCACGTCGGGGCCCCGGTCGGCCAGGGCCTTCGCCGTCACTTCGGCGCCCACGCCCGAGGGGTCGCCCATGGTGATCACGATTGGTGCGCTCATGTCGGTCTCCGTTCCGTTCCGTTACGTTTTAACCTATATGTAAACTTGTTTCAATCCGCATCCTGTGTCTAAGATGCGGTCAGTAGGCGTCATGGAGGCGAAGGGGATAGGACACCCTTTTTCCGTGGCATAAATCGGTGAAATGGAGGTCTCCTTGCCCGACGTGCTCGTCATCGCTGATGACCTTACAGGTGCGCTTGATTCAGGCGTCGCCTTTGCCGGCGCAGGGCGCCGGGTGATGGTGGCCCGCCGGGTCGCGGACCTGCCGGACGTGCTGCGGAGCGGGGCGGAGATCGTTGTCGTCTCGACCGGGACGCGCGAGGCCGATGCGGCCACAGCGCAGGCCCGGATTCGGGAGGTCATGGCGGCTGTGGATCTTTCGACGATCGGTCTGGTCTTCAAGAAGGTCGATTCCCGGCTCAAGGGGCGGGTGACCGAGGAGGTCGCGGCGCTGGCGGACGGGCTGCCGGTCGGCACGGTGGTCGCGGTGCCGGCGATCCCCTCGATGGGGCGGGTCCAGTCGCAGGGGCGGCTGACAGGCATGGGCGTCGCGGTACCGATCGAGGTGGCTGGACGGTTCCACGGGCCGGTTGAGGTGCCCGATGCGCGGAGCGACGTGGAGCTGGACCGGATCGTCGGGACGCGGTCGGACGTGCTTTGGGTGGGCGCGCGTGGGCTGGCCTTCGCACTGGCGCGATCCCTGTACGGCATGGCCGGGGTGCGCGCGACGCCGGAGGTGGCTCAGCCTTTCCTCGTGGCCATCGGCTCGCGCGATCCGATCACGCTGGCGCAGGCCGAGCATCTGTCGCACCGCGTGCCGGTCCATGTCGCTCCCGACGGCCGCATGTCCGCGCCGCCGCCCGTGGCACCGATCGCGGCGTTGCAGCTGACGAACGGGGGCGGCGGACGCGACGGGGCGTCCGCGGGTGCGGATTTCGCGGAGGCCGTCGCCCGGACGATGGCGGCGCATCGCAGCGCCGCGCTGCTCGCCACCGGGGGCGAGACCGCGGACGCGATCCTCGACAAGCTGGGGATCGGCACGCTCGAGATCCGGTCCGAGATCGCGCCGGGCCTTCCGGTTTGCGAGGCACAGGCCCCCTGGGGTAGCATCACCGTAATGACGAAATCCGGGGGGTTCGGCGCTCCCGGGCTTCTGGCAGAGATCGCGGGGCAGGATGCCCCGGCCGAGGTGTGGGAGACGACACGATGAACGACGCCGCCCCGCGGAGCCGGCCGCCGCTTGCCGAGAAGGTCTATCGCGCCATGCACGCGCGCATCACGCGCGGAGAGTACGGCACGAACGAGAAGCTGCCCGCCGAGAAGGATCTCGCCACCCAGTTCGGCGTGTCGCGGCCCGTTTTGCGCGCGGCTCTGGAACGTCTGCGCGAGGAGGGGTTCATCTACGCCCGGCAGGGTGCGGGCAATTTCGTGCGCATCGCGCAGAAGAACGCCCTCGGCTATGCCAAGGTCGAGACCATCGCCGACATCCAGCGCTGCTACGAGTTCCGCCTGACCATCGAGGTGGCCGCGGCGGGCCTTGCCGCCGAGCGGCGCAACGACGCGATCCTGCGCGAGATGCAGGATGCGCTGGACATGCTGTCGGATGCCACGGGATCGCAGGTGCACCGCGAGGATGCGGACTTCGCCTTTCACGTGGCGGTCGCGGCGGGATCGAACAATTCCTACTACGTCGAAACGCTGAAGGCGCTGCGCGATCACATCCATGTCGGCATGAAGATGCACGGCGAAAGCCTGATGTCGGACGGGCCGGTCGCGCTCGAGGCGGTGCTGGCCGAGCATCGCGCTATCTTCGACGCGATCGAGGCGGGGGACGCCGCGCGGGCGCGCGACGTCATGCATGGTCATATCTCGCATTCTCAGGGCCGCCTGTTTGGCGGCAGCCTGATGGACCTGTCGCTTCAGAGCAGCTCGTAACGGCGCAGGATCTCGCGGATCGCCTCGTCCTGCGTCAGGTCGGGCAGGAGCGCCGGCTGGCGGCTTGCGCCGACCGACGGGTCCATGCACCAGAGCGCCCGCTTGACCAGCGCGGGCGGGTAGCCGAGACCGTAAAGGTCCGTGCGGAAGGCGGTGTAGCGCTCCTGCGCGGCCTCGGCGCGTGCCGTCTCGCCCGCGTCGAAGGCCGACACGATCTCGGCCAGAGTTTCGGGCATGACGTTGCCAAGGCCCGAGATGCAGCCCGCCGCGCCGTTCTGAAGGCTCCAGTGCACCAGGTGATCCGGGCCGGAGTAAACCTCGAAATCGCCGGTGTCGCGCCCGACGGCAAGATAGGCGGACAGCGTCTCCTGCTGGCCGCCGGAATCCTTGATGCCGCGGATGTTACCGTGGGCGGCAAGGCGGCGGGCGGTTTTGGGTTCGATGTGGTTCTGCGTGCGCGCGGGGATGTCGTAAAGGTAGACGGGCGTCGTGACCGCGTCGGCGACGGCGGTGAAGTGACGCTCCAGACCGTCCTGCGTGCAGGCGATGAAATAGGGCGTGATAACCGCGATCCCGGCAAGTCCGAGCTTGTCGAATTCCTTGGCGAGCAGCGTGGTCTCGTAGGTGGCGGGGGTGCCGGCGTTGGCCATGACAGGCACGCGGCCCCCGGCCTCGTCCACGACGGCAGCGACCAGATCGACCTTTTCGTCGAAGGTCAGCGCCGAGAAATCGCCGTTGGTGCCGGCGGCCATGATGCCGTTGCCGGCGGCGACCTGGCGGCGGACCTGCGCTCGGGTGGCGTCGAGGTTCAGGCGTTCGTCCTCGTCAAAGCAGGTGACGAGGGCCACGAAGGCAGTGGATGGCATGGGGAACTCCTGACGCTCAGTAGGCGGCTTCGTAGATGCGGGTCACGTCGTCCACCGACATGTCGCGCGGGTTGTTGTCCATCAGGCGCCGGATGGCGTGCGCCTCGGCGGCCCAGTCGGGCAGGTCGGCGCGGTCGGCCCCGTGCTGCGACAGGCGCATCTCCACGCCCAAGTCGGCGCAGAAGGCGTGGGCGGTCTGTTGCAGGTCGCCCTTGCCGAGGCCGAGGGCCGTGGCGACTTCGGCAGTCTTCGCCTCGGCCACCGGCTGGTTGAAGGCCAGCACGTGCGGGAAGATGATCGCGTTGGCCAGCCCGTGGGGCAGTGACAGGCGTGTGCCGAGCGGGTAGGACAGCGCGTGCCCGGCGGCGGTGTTGACCGGGCCGAGGCAGATGCCGCCGTAGTAGCTTGCCAGCATCATCCCGGCGCGCGCCTCGGCGTCCGAGCCATCGGCCACGGCGCGCTTGAGGTAGCGCCCGACCAGGTCGATGCCCATGCGTGCGTAGCCGTCGATGAGGTCATGCGCGCGGATGTTGGTGAAGGCCTCGACGCAGTGGGCCATGGCGTCGATGCCGGTGGCGGCGGTGACCGCGGGCGGCACGGAATAGGTAAGTTCCGGGTCGAGCACCGCGATGTCGGCCAGCAGATGCGGGCTTTCGGTGGCGATCTTCGAGTTGGTCTCGGGGTCGGTCACCAGCGCGCGGATGCCCGCCTCGGACCCGGTGCCGGCGGTGGTGGCGACCTGGGCAAGGCGCGTGCGCCGGCCGGCGACCTTGTTGGGGCCCGCCACGTCGCGCAGCGACTGGTCGCCGTCCCACATCGCCGCGACCAGCTTGGCGATGTCGAGCACCGATCCGCCGCCGAGGCCCACGACGAGGTCGGGTTTTACCTCGCGCGCCCGGGCCAGCACGGCCTCGAAGGCGGGCAGGTCGGGTTCGGGCGGCACGTCGGCGACGACCGTAATGTCGCCAGGTAGGTTCAGCCGGTCGACGTATTGCTCGGTCGGGCCGCTGGCGATCACCAGCGGGCGCTGCGCGCCCTCGGCCCAGGCGCCGAGCTTGGCCGCGGTTCCCACGCCGATCTCGAGGTGCCGGGGCTGGTGCAAGGTGATTGGCCTGTCCATTCCGCTCATGATGTCATTCTCCTCCCTCAGCCGGCGATGCGGCGCATGTCATCCGCGCTCAGCCGGACGTGTTTGATTGCGCGGCGGTGGTACGTGTAGGCGATGTCGAGCCCCCCGTCGGCGCGCGGCAGCAGCGCGGGGTAGGAGAGCTCCTTGTTCTTTCCGTCGAGCGAGTTGTTCGACAGGCAGGTGCCGGGGCCGTCCTCGACCACGTGCCGCACCGGGAAGCTGCGGCCGCCATCGTCGGAAATGCACAGCGCCATGGGGGCGCGCTCGACGCCCCAGATGGGCTTGCAGCCGCCGCTGGCGTCGGGGCGGTCGTCATCTTCGCCCAGCTCGTCATAGAGCGAGGCGCGGCGGGCCTGCGAGGTCGCCGCCGAGACCGGGTTGCAGACCATGGCGAGCTTGCCGTTGCCAAGGTGTGCGACGCAGATGGACGAGTTGTTGTTCGGCACGTCGGTCGGGTCCGGCGCGGACCAGCTGCGGCCGCCATCTGTGCTTTCGGAGCGATGCACGAAATCGGACTGGCGGCGGCGGTAGAAGGCGGCCATCTGCGCATCGCCAAGGTCCACGGGCGTCATATGGACAGCACCGAGCGAGTCCGGCACCTCTGTCACGGACCAGCTGGCGCCGTTATCGGTGGAGATGCCAACCGCGGCGGTGTCATGCGCGCCGGTCCAGCGCTGGCCGTCGCGCGGGTTGCACAGGAAGAGCGGCAGCATCCATGCGCCGTCGTCGCGCAGGCAGGGGGCGGCTCGGATGAAGGTGCCGGGGGGAAGGTCGGTCGGTTGGCCTTCGCCCGCCACGAGGCGGTCGCCCTCGCGGTGGAGGTGGCGCATCCAGACGCGGGATTCGTCCTGGTTGCCGGCGGGCTGCGCGGTGTTGAAAAGCAGGATCTCACCTTCGGGGGTGACGAAGATGACGGGGTTCTGTTCGGACCGGTCGGGCAGATCGGTCAGCTTTGCCGCCGGCCCCCATGTGTCCGAGCCTTCATCGAGAAGGCTGGCGTGGACAGATATGTCGGACTTGCCCTCGAGAGAGCCGCCGAACCAGGCGCAGACCAGCGCGCCGTCGGGCAGGCGGGCAAGGAAGGCCGCGTGGTTCTGCACGGCGGGCGAGGGCAGGAAGGCGCCTCCGTCCTGGAGCCGGCCATCCATGCGGGCGGCGATATCGTCGGGTGTCATCGGGCTGCCTCTTGAGGTCGTCGTTAAGGCCGGATCCTGTCCTGAGACTGGTCAAGTTGTCAACTGGTCTGTCGGATTTGTTCGCATTCGCGGTGCTTGAGGTTCGCAAGTCTCTGTTAAATATCGCTATAATTGGGATAACAGATTGGGGTTTGACAGGCTTTATCAACTTTACCAATATGAGCGGGACTCGTCTGTCGGCATGGCTGGCGGAGTCCGATCATATCCGCAGGGAGGTGCGGACGCGGCGGCGGCACTGGCTGGCCGATCGTGGAGACACCAGGGAGGAAGACCATGAGTTATTCGAAGTTTCTGGCCGGTGCGTTGCTGGCGTCCACGGCCCTTGTGGGGGCCGCGCAGGCACAGGAAGGCGGCGTGACGGTCGTGCTCAGCGAAGAGCTGGACCTGATCGATCCCTGCATGGCCACGCGGTCCAACATCGGCCGCGTCGTCCTGCAGAACATCTCGGAGACGCTGACCGAGCTCGACGTGCGCGGCGACGGCGGCGTGATGCCCCGGCTCGCGACCGACTGGGAACAGACCGACGACACGACTTGGCGCTTTAACCTGCGCGAAGGCGTGACCTTCTCGGACGGGTCGGCCTTTGATGCAGGCGACGTGGTGCATTCCTTCGAGCGCACCCAGAGCGACGAGAACTCCTGCGAGATCTCGCGCTACTACGAGGGCATGGGTGTCACCATGACCGCCGTGGATGACAGCACGCTCGAGGTGTCGACCGATGATCCGCAGCCGATCATGCCGCTTCTGATGAGCCTGCTGACAGTGGTGCCGTCGGAAACCGGCATGGAGTTCACCCGCGAGCCCGTGGGCACCGGCCCCTACGTCCTGTCCGAGTGGAACCCCGGCCAGAACATCCTGCTGGAGCGTCGCGACGACTACTGGGGCGAGATGCCCGAGGTCACGTCCGGCAACTACGTCTTCCGTTCGGATGCTGCGGTGCGCGCCGCCATGGTGGAAACCGGCGAGGCCGACATCGCGCCGTCGATATCGGCGCTGGAAGCGACCGATCCGGACATGGACAAGTCTTACCCGAACTCGGAAACCGTCTATCTGCGGATCGACCACAGCGTCGCACCCTTCGACGACAAGCGCGTGCGCGAGGCACTGAACCTCGCCATCGACCGCGAGGCCTTTGTCGGTACGATCCTCGCCGACGGCACCGAGCCCGCGACGGCGATCGTGCCGCCGACGACCATCGGCTGGAACTCCGAGGTCGAGCAGTGGCCCTATGACCCGGAGCGGGCGCAGGAACTTCTCGACGAGGCGGGCGCCGACGGCGTGCCGGTCGATGCCGAGGTGACGCTGGTGGGCCGGACGGGCAACTTCCCGAACGCGACCGAGACCTACGAGGCCATCGTCGGCATGCTGAACGAGGCGGGCTTCAACATGCAGCTCCAGATGGTCGAAGTGGCCGAGCACGAGCAGTACTACTCCAAGCCCTACGTGCAGGATCGTCCGATCCTCGTCGGTGCGCAGCACGACAACTCGCGCGGTGACCCGGTCTTCTCGATGTTCTTCAAGTACGACAGCGAAGGCCGCCAGTCGGGCATCAGCGACGAGCGCGTGGATGACCTGATCGACCAGGCGAGTGCAGCCACGGGTGACGAGCGCAAGGCGCTCTGGTCCGAACTGTTCGCCTATCTCCATGACGAGGTGATCTCGGACGCGCTGCTGTTCCACATGGTCGGGTTTGCCCGTGTCGGCGAGAATGTCGAGTACGAGCCCACCATCGCCACCAACAGCCAGCTTCAGCTTGCCGAGATCGGCCTGAAGTAAGGGAAACGGCCCGCGCGGCAACCGTCGCGCGGGCCATGCTTGCACCGACCACGGAAAGGCCCAGCCATGCAAAAGGCCATCGGCAAACGCGCCATTTCGAGCTTCATCTCGCTGTTCCTGCTGGTGATCCTCGTCTTCTTCCTGTCGCGGCTGACCGGTGATCCGGCGGCCCTTTTCCTCCCCGTGGATGCCTCCGAGGAGATGCTAGAGGCCTTCCGCGAACGCCACGGCTTGAACGATCCCGTCATCGTGCAGTTCTTCAGCTATCTCGGCGACCTGGTGCGCGGCGATTTCGGCGACAGCCTGCGCAAGGCGCGGCCCGCGCTCGACGTGGTGCTCGAAGCCTTCGTCTGGACGCTGCAGCTGGCACTCATCACCATGGCGCTTGTCACGGTCGCGGCAGTCACGCTGGGCTCAATCGCGGCCTTCAAGGTCGGCACGGCCTTCGACCGCTTCACCTCGATGCTGTCACTGATCGGCGCCTCGGCCCCGGATTTCTGGATCGCCATCGTCGCCATCGTGCTCTTCTCGGTGAACCTCGGCTGGGTGCCGACCTCGGGCACGGGCAGCGTCTGGCACTGGATCCTGCCGATCTGCGTGCTGTTCATCCGGCCCTTCGGCCTGATCCTTCAGGTGGTGCGCGGCTCGATGCTGTCGGCGCTGGGATCGGCCTACGTGAAGACGGCCCGCGCCAAGGGGGTGAAGAACCGCCCCATCATATTCGTGCACACGCTGCGCAACGCCATGCTGCCGGTCGTGACCGTCATCGGTGACCAGGCGGCGGCGCTGCTGAACGGCGCGGTGGTGGTCGAAACCATCTTCGGCTTCCCCGGCGTGGGCAAGCTGATGATCGACTCGATCCTGCAGCGCGACTTCAACGTGATCCTCGCCGCGATCATGGTCACCGCGCTCGCCATCTTCATCATGAACATCCTCATCGACCTTGCCTACGCCCTGCTCGATCCGAGAATTCGCGCCTGATGGGACAGAACGATATGTCAGACACCACCGCCACCGAGGCGCCCGCGGCCAAGCCGGCACCGTCCAAGTCCTCGCTGCTGTCGATGCTTTTCGCCGACCAGTTCGCGACCGTCGCCGCCTGTTTCGTGATCCTGGTCATCCTCTGCGCCATCTTCGGCCCGCTGCTGCTGGGCGAAGCGGCGAGCGACCAGAACCTGCGCGCCCGCAATGCGCCGCCCTTCACGCTCGATCGCGGCTGGCTCTACATCCTCGGTGGCGACGCGCTTGGCCGTCCGCTGCTGCCGCGCATCGTGGTGGCCGCCCAGAACACCATCATGATCGCCGCCGGCGCGGTGGCGGGGTCGTTCATCATCGGCGCCGTGCTGGGCCTGACTGCGGGCTATTCGCGCAAGCTGGTGAGCGAGGTCATCATGCGTCTCGCCGACGTCATCATGTCCTTCCCGTCGCTGCTGCTGGCGGTGATCGTGCTCTACGTGCTGGAGCCTTCGGTGCTGAACCTCGTGCTGGTGCTGGCGATCACGCGCATCCCGATCTACCTGCGCACCACCCGGGCCGAGGTGCTGGAGGTGCGCGAACGCATGTTCGTGCAGGCGGCGCAGGTCATGGGGGCTTCGACTTTCCGGATCGTGTTCCGCCACATCCTGCCGGTGATCCTGCCCACGCTTCTGACCATCGCCACGCTCGACTTCGCCTTTGTCATGCTCGCGGAATCCGCGCTGTCCTTCCTCGGCATCGGCATCCAGCCGCCCGAAATCACCTGGGGTCTCATGGTCAGCCAGGGCCGGCAGTACCTGACTTCGGCCTGGTGGCTGGCTTTCTGGCCGGGGCTCGCGATTATCCTGACCACCATGTCGCTTAACCTTCTGTCGGGGTGGATGCGCGTCGCGCTCGATCCCACGCAACGCTGGCGTCTCGAAACCGGAGGCAAGAAGAATGGCTGAGCATCTTCTCGAAGTCCGCAACCTTTCGGTTCGGTTCCACACGGCGCAGGGCGTGGTGAATGCGGTGAACGATGTGTCCTGGCACCTCGACCCCGGCGAGACGCTGGCCATCCTCGGCGAAAGCGGGTCTGGCAAGTCGGTGTCCTCGTCGGCGATCATGAACCTGATCGATTGCCCGCCGGGCGAGATCACCGAAGGCGAGATCTTCTTCGACGGCATGGACCTTCTGAAGGCCAGCGACGAGGAACGCCGCGCGCTCAACGGCAAGCGGATCGCCATGATCTTCCAGGACCCGCTCAGCCACCTGAATCCGGTCTATACCGTGGGCTGGCAGATCGCCGAGACGATCACGGCACACGGCCGCCCCGACCAGATGGCCAAGGACCGCGCGCTGGAACTCGTGCGGCGCGTGGGCATCCCGAACCCCGAACAGGCGATGAAGAAATATCCGCACCAGTTCTCGGGCGGGCAGCGGCAACGCCTGATGATCGCCATGGCGCTGGGGCTGAAGCCCGACATCCTGATCGCGGACGAACCCACCACGGCGCTCGACGTGACCGTGCAGGCCGAGATCCTGACCCTGCTGGAGGAATTGCAGGAGGAGACGGGCATGGGCCTCGTTTTGATCACCCACGACCTGGGTGTCGTGGCCGAAGCCGCCGACCGTGCCGTCGTCATGGAAGGCGGCCGCATCGTCGAGACCGGCACGCCGCATGACCTCTATCACAACGCCCAGCACCCCTACACGCGCAAGCTGCTGGCGGCAGCGCCGGGCAAGGGCGAGATGCGCCAGCCCGACGCGCAGGCGCAGCCGATCCTGTCCTGCCGCAACCTTTCCAAGACCTACGGCGCCTTTCACGCGCTCGACCGGGTGAACTTCGACCTGATGAAGGCCGAGACGCTGGCCATCGTCGGCGAAAGCGGCTCGGGCAAGTCCACCACCGCGCGTCTCATCCTGCGGCTCGAGGAGGCCTCGGGCGGCGAGGCGCTCTGGCATGGCGAGGACCTGCTGAAGAAGAGCCCGCGCGAGATGGGCAAGGTGCGTCGCCAGATCCAGATGGTTTTCCAGGACCCGACGCAGTCGCTCAACCCGCGCATGTCGGTCTTCGAGATCATCTCCGAGGCCTGGGTGATCCATCCCGGCGTGGTCGAGAAGCGCCGCTGGCGCGGACGGGTGGAGCAGCTTCTCGGCCAGGTGGGCCTGCTGCCCGAGCACGCCAACCGCTATCCTCACCAGTTCTCGGGCGGGCAGCGGCAGCGGATCGCCATTGCCCGCGCGCTTGCGCTCGAACCTGAACTCATCATCTGCGACGAGGCGGTGAGCGCGCTCGACGTGTCGATCCAGGCGCAGGTGATCGAGCTTCTGGGCCGGCTGCGCGACGAGCTGGGCATCGCCTTCATGTTCATCGCCCACGACCTGCCGGTGGTCCGCGACTTCGCCGACCGCGTGCTGGTCATGAAGCAGGGCGAAATCGTCGAACAGGGCCCGGTGCGCCAGATCTTCGAGGACCCGCGCGAACCCTACACGCAGCGCCTGCTGGCGGCGGGGCTCGACCCCGACCCCGAGGTGCAGCGCCAGCGCCGCGAGGCACGCCTGAAGCTTTCGGCCTGATCCGGCGCCGTCCCACATGATTTCCAGCGGCGGGGCCTCCGCGCGCCGCCTGCCAGCCTTTCGGAGTTTCCATGTCCACAGCGCTTCACTACTTCAAATGGGCCTTCCTCGTGACGGCCGTCGGCCTTGCCGGGACTTTCTGGCTGGGACTGCGCTACGAGGGGACGCTGGGCGGGGCGCTGTCCTTCCTGCTGATCGGCACGGTGCTGGCGGTTCTGGAGATCTCGCTCAGCTTCGACAACGCCATCGTCAACGCCAACAAGCTCAAGACCATGGACCCGGTCTGGCAGCAGCGGTTCCTGACATGGGGCATCCTGATCGCCGTCTTCGGCATGCGGATCATCTTCCCGGTCGCCGTGGTGGCCGTGGCCGCCTGGGTCGGCCCGTTCGAGGCGGTGCGCATCGCGGCCACCGACCCCGAACGCTACGCGCATCTCATGCACGAAAGCCACCTGTCGATCGCGGCCTTCGGCGGCACCTTCCTGATGCTCGTGGCGCTGTCCTTCTTCATCGACGCGGAAAAGGAGGTCGACTGGCTGCACCACGTCGAGCGCGGCATGCGCAACGCAGCGCCTATCCAGGGGTTGGCCTACGGCGTGGCGCTGCTTCTGGTGCTGATCTTCGGCAACCTGTTGCCGGCGGAGGAGCGGTCCGGCTTCTTCGGCGCGGCGATCCTCGGGGCGGTGGTCTTCATGGGGGTCGAGGCGCTGAGCCACCTGCTCGATTCCAAGGAAGAGGTCCGCGGCGCCGCCGGGGCAGGCGGGCTGGGCGCCTTCCTCTATCTCGAGGTGCTGGACGCGAGCTTTTCCTTCGACGGGGTGATCGGGGCATTTGCCCTGACGCAGAACCTCTTCCTGATCGCGATCGGTCTTGGGATTGGGGCCATGTACGTTCGGTCCATGACCATCATGCTAGTCGAGAAGGGTACGCTGAGCGAGTTTCGCTTTCTCGAGCACGGGGCCTTCTACTCGATCCTCGCGCTGTCGGTCATCATGTTCTCCCAGAGCCTCGTGTCGGTTCCGGAAGTGGTCACCGGCCTGATCGGCGCGGCGATCATCGGGCTTTCGCTGACCGCCTCGATCCGCGAACGCGCCGCCCACGCGGACGGCTGAGCGGCGTCGCGGCGGGTTTATTCCGCCGCGCGCACCGACAGCTCAGGGCGCGGCTGGTCGGTGCCTGCGCCGTCCTCCCACAGGATGGTCGGCGCCTTCACCCCACGGGCGGCGCGCGCGAGCGCCCAGTCCCTTGCCGCGCGGCTCGACCGACCCATGGACAGCGCCGCAAGCGCCCGCGCGATCCAGTGCAGGTAGGTCGTGGCCCAGACCCGGATCGCCAGCATCGCCGGGGTGAAGACCAGCGTCAGCACCGTCGAGATGCCCAGCCCGAAGACCACCGCCGTGGCGAGGTTTTTCCACCAGAGTGCGGTGGGGCTGTCGATGGAATAGCCGCCGTTCTCGAAGTCGAGGCTGATGCCGAACATCATCGGCGCAAGGCCCGCCATGGTGGTGATCGTGGTCAGCAGCACCGGGCGCAGGCGGTCCTGTGCGGTCCTCACGATGGCTTCGCCCCGCGGCATGTAGCGGCTGTATTCCTGGTAGGTGTCTATGAGCACGATGTTGTTGTTCACGACGATGCCGGCCAGCGCCACCACGCCCGTCCCGGTCATGATGATCGAGAAGACGTGGTCCATGATCAGCAGGCCCCAGAGCACGCCCGCCGTGGACAGCACCACCGCCAGCAGCACCAGCAGCGCGTTGTAGAAGCTGTTGAACTGCGCCAGCAG
Source organism: Allosediminivita pacifica (assembly GCF_003054175.1). Classification (GTDB taxonomy): domain Bacteria; phylum Pseudomonadota; class Alphaproteobacteria; order Rhodobacterales; family Rhodobacteraceae; genus Allosediminivita; species Allosediminivita pacifica. Next base: position 131,862 of record NZ_QBKN01000010.1, on the reverse strand, counting down.
GATGATGAACATCAGCATGAGCGCGGCGCTGAAACCGGTGGCAAGGAATGCCTGGCTCTCGGCCTGTTCCTCCTGATCGCCGGTCCATTCCCACGCCACGCCGCGGGGCAGGGGACCGCTGTCCAGCCAGGCCGACAGCGTTTCGACCCGTTCATTTGCGTTGATGAGCGCGACCGGCGCCCCCCCGGCAAAGGCCTGCGTGGCCGCCGCGCGTGTCGTGCCTTCGGCGGTTGAGAGCACTTCGTAGCGGGTCTCGCCCCGGCGCAACATCTCGTCGCCATCCGGATCAGGGTTTCCCTCTTCGAGCACGCGCAGAGTAGCCAGCACCGCGCCGTCATCGTCGGTGAGCTTCGCCAGCCCCGGCGCCACGTCCGCCTTGATGTCGAAGTAGCGCTTCTGGCCGATGCGGGTGATCTCGGCCAGCTTCTGCACCGGCTCGCGGGTGATGAAGTTTGACAGCGGCACCAGCCCGTCGTCGGTGCGCACCTTCAGCGTGTCGAGCGTGGACAGCAAGCGGTCCTGCTCGGGCAGGCGGACGCGGATTTCGATTTCCTCGTCGGAACTGTCGACCCGCATGGTATCGAGCAGCAGCCCCCGCGTCACCAGCTGCACCATGGCGCCCACCGTCGCCACGTCGGCGCCGTAGCGGCCGGCCCTTTCCACGTCGACGTCGATCTGCCAGTCGATGCCGGGCAGGGGGCGCGTGTCCTCGATCAGCACCAGCCCCGGGGTCTCCTCGAAATGCTGCCGGGCGGTGGCGGCCGCCGCCAGCAGGTCGCCCCAGTCGTCCCCCGCGACCCGCAGGTGAACGGGCTTGGCCGAGGCCGGACCCTGCGCCTGCGACAGGATCTCGATCTCGACACCGGGCAGGGTGTTCAGCTGGCGGGTCAGGTCCTCCATCACCACGTCGCCGTCGAGCATGGCGAGCGTCACGTCGTCATGCGTGGCGGCATAGCCGAAGCGATCCTCCCATGGGATGGTCTCGAGCTGGATCTGGCCGATGGTGTCCTTGGGTGGCTGCGCGCCGCCGGTGTTGCTGTCGAGCCCGCCTTCGCCGGCAAAGGCAAAGGCCGTGTCGATGCCGGGATGGGCCAGCACGATGCGCTCGACCTGCCGCACAAGCGCGTCCTTCTCGGTCAGCGACAGGTTCCCGCGCGCCCGGACGTAGACGATGGCCTGCTCGGGCTCGGATTCTACGAAGAACTCGGTGCCGTTGTTGTTCGCGCCGTAGTAGCCGAAGGTCACAACCACGAAGGCCAGCACCGCGCCCACTGTCACCAGCGGCAGGATCGGGTTGCCGGTGAGGATCTTCGTCAGCCACCCGAAGGCGGTGTAGTGCGACCGCGTGTCGATGCGCCGCGCGCGGCGGTGGAGGGTGACCGATCCCATGGCCACGGCGGACAGCGTGGCGAACAGCAAAAAGACCAGCGCGCCGGGCAGGCGTCCGATAAGCCCCGATCCGACCGGTGGGAAAAGATACCCGGGGTCGAGCAGCATCATCGCGCCCACGAAAAGGCCGAGCAGCGCGACGACGGCCAGCACCGCGCGCAGCACCCAGGGCACCCGCGCCCGCAGCCCGTCCGATGCGCGGCCCACGCTGCGCGAGAAGCGACCCGACACGCCGCCCATGACCGGCAGGTAGATCAGCGCCACCACCAGCGAGGCCGAAAGCACGAAGATCAGCGTGACCGGCAGCATCCCCATGAACTCGCCCGCGACGCCGGGCCAGAAGAGCATGGGCAGGAAGGCGCAAAGCGTGGTGGCGGTGGAGCTGACCACCGGCCAGAACATGCGCTTGGCGGCCTCCACGTAGGCGTGCATGGGGCCCACGCCTTCGGAGATGCGCTTGTCGGCGTATTCCACCACGACGATGGCCCCATCGACCAGCATCCCCACGGCAAGGATCAGCCCGAACATCACGATGTTCGAGATCGTCACCCCCATCAGCGCCAGCAGCAGGAAGCACAAAAGAAACGAGGTCGGGATCGCGAAGCCCACCAGCAACGCGGGCCGCAGCCCCAGGCTTGACAGCACGACAATCATCACCAGCGCGATGGCCGTCAGGACCGAACCCTGAAGCTGGCTGACCATGCTGGCGACCTGCCGCGACTGGTCGTTCGAGGTGCCGAGCTCCACCGCCGCGCGCAGCTCTGCCGGCCAGTCGGCGCGGGCTTCCTCGACCGTGGCGCGCACCTGCGCCGCGGTGTCGATGATGTTGAAGCCCTTGCGCTTGACGACCTGCAACGCGACCGTGCGTTCGCCGTTGAAGCGCGCGGTGCCGGTGCGGTCCTCGAAGGTCAGGTTGATCTCGGCCAGATCGCCCAGCGTGACCACCCGGTCGCCGTTCACCTTGACCGGCAGGTCGTAGACATCGCGCCGGTCGTCGAAGCTCGAGGGGATCTTGACCGAGAAGGTGCCCTGATCGGTCTCGACCTCGCCCGCGGCGATCAGCTGGTTGTTGTTCTGCACGACGTTGATCAGCTCGCCCGCCGTGACGTTGTAGCTTTCGAGCTTCAGTGGGTCGATGATGACCTCGAGCATCTCGTCCCGGTTGCCTGCGATCCCGGCTTCGAGCACCGCATCCAGCGTCTCGACGCGCTCCTGCAGATCCTTGGCCACGCGGAACATGGTGCGTTCCGGGACCGGACCCGTCAGGTTCACGATCAGGATCGGGAATTCCGAGAAGTTGATCTCGTTGATCGAATACTTCTCGGCGCCGTCCGGGAATTCGGCCTCGGCCGAATTCATCGCCTCGCGCACATCGGCCATGGTGCGCGATTTGTCCCAGCCGAACTCGAACTCTAGCGCTACCCCGGCATAGCCTTCGGCGGCGGTGGCGCTCATGGTGTCGAGCCCGTCGAGATCGGCAAGCTCCGTCTCCATCGGGCGGATCAGAAGGCTCTCGGAATCCTCGGCCGAGATGCCGGGGAAGGGGACCGAGATGAAGAGCGCGGGGATCTCGATATCCGGCTCGCCCTCCTTCGGAAGGGTCCCGTAGGCATAGCCGCCCGCGATGAGCGACAGCAGGATGAAGGCAATGATCATGCGCGCCCGGGCTGCGGCCCAGTCGATCATGCCGGTCATTGACCCAACTCGCCGTAGGTGGGCGCGACCTTGACGCCCTCGGTCACGAATTCCTGCCCCACGGTGATGACCGACACCTCTTCCGGCAGGCCCGTCACGTAGACCCCGTCGCGGGCGTCGCGCAGCAGGCGGACCGGGTTGAAGGCGACCCGGTCGCCCTCGCCCACGGTGCGCACGCCGAGCCTTCCGTCGTCGTCGAGCGTCAGCGCGGATTGCGGCAGCAGGTGTGCCGTTGCGCCTTCTGCTTCGATGGCGATCTCGGCTGTCTGGCCCGCGCGGATCGAAAGATCCTCGTTCGGAACGGTCAGTTCCACGAGGAAAGTGCGCGTCACCGGATCGGCGTTGCGCGACACGAAGGTGACTTCGCCGCTGACATTGCGCTCATCAATCAGCCTTGCGCCGGCACGGGCGCCCAGAGCCACCCGTGCAACATCGGTTTCCGGCAGGTAGCCGACGATCTTGATGGGCCGGAGCTGGATCACCGTGGCACAGGCATCCCCCGCCTGCGTCTGCAGCAGCGTACCGAGTTCGGCGGTGTCGGTTTCCAGCAGCCCGCTGAAGGGCGCGTGGATCGTCAGCCGCTCGATGTCCTTCTCGGCTGAGGCCACGGCCGCCTGCGCCGCCTGGATCGCCGAAAGCGCACCTTCCTCGCCGGCCTTTGCCGATTCCACGGCTGCTGCTGCGCTTTCGCGCTGCGCGGTCGCGGTGATCCCGCCGGCACGGGCGCCTTCGATCTGGCTGAGCGCGGATTGCACCGCGGCGTTGGCACCCTCGATCTGGCTGCGCGCGGTTTCGATCCCGGCACGGGCATTCTGCACTTCGCTTTGGGCCGCGCGCACCCCGGCGCGGGCCGATTCAAGATCGCTTTCCGCGCTGCGGATGCCGGCACGTGCGCCTTGCACAGTGCTGCGCGCCGCCTGGATCCCGGCTTCCGCACCCTTTGCCTGGGCGCGCGCGGTCTGGATCTGCGCGCGGGCTGATTCCAGGGCGGCGCGGGCCGACGCAAGCTGCGTGCGTGCCGAAAAGCCGTTTTCGTTCAGCCGCTCGGCGGCGTTCAGGTTGATCTCGGCTTCCTCCAAGCGCGCCTCTGCCTCCGCGACACGAGCCTGCGCCTCGGGGACACGGGCCTCTGCCTCGGCCAGGCGGCTTTCGGCCTCGGGGACACGGGCGCGAGCCTCCTCGAGCCTCGCTTCCGCGGCGGGAACCCGGGCGCGGGCTTCGGCGAGCCGCGCCTCTGCCTCTGGCAGGCGGGCCTCCGCCTCGTCCAGCCGCGCCTTCGCGGCCGGAACTCCGGCGCGGGCCTCTGCCAGCGCCGCCTCCGCCGCGGGCACGGCGGCCACGGCCTCGGTGATACCGGCTTCGATGGCTGGAAGCTGGGCCTGCGCCTCGGCCTGCATCGCACGGGCTTCGGGAAGGCGCGCGCGGGCCTCGGCAAGCGCGGCCTGTGCTTCGGCGAGGGCGACCTCGCGTGTGCCGGGGTCGATGCGGCAGAGCACATCACCTTCCGCGACCCTCGTCCCGCGCCGCAAAGGCTCCGAGATGACCTTGCCGCTGGTCTCGGCCTTGAGCGTGACTTCGCGGAGGGCCTGCGTCTCGCCCCGGATGACAACCGGATCGTTGACCGAGATCGCGGTGGAGCGCATCGCCATCACGCGCATGCCTTCGAAGATCTCGGGGGGCGTATCAGAAGTCGGCGCTTCGGGGCTCGCCGCCGGCGCGGCGGTCTCCGTCTCATCGCCTGTCATCACGGCGGGACGCATGCTGACCGCGAAGGACATCATCCTGTCCCGCTCCATCACGAGGCCGTAGAGTACCAGCGTCACCAGCAGAGCGGTGAGGATTGGCATAATCCGCATTGTGGCCATCCCGTCATGCAGACCCCGAAGGGGCATACGCCGTCAAAAATTAAGAAACCTATATACCGGGCTTGGTTTACGTGGACGTCATTCAGTCATCAAGAACCGGATGAACCGTCACGCGGGATTTTGTTCCATATTTATGGCGCTAGTCTCCATTTTGCCGGTGGAGCGTGCGCAAAAAGCCACCGGTCGCGGCCTTGGCAGGCCCGGACCGAGGCGATAAGAGGGGGCGATCCGGAAAACCGGGCACTGATCAAGGGGGTAGGCGTGAGCCAGTCGGACAGCTTTATCGAGGAAGTCACCGAAGAGGTCCGCCGCGACAGGCTGTTCGGTCTGATGAAACGCTACGGCTGGATCGCGATTCTGCTGGTCCTGCTCATCGTCGGCGGCGCCGCCTGGCGGGAATGGAGCCAGGCCCGCGACAGCGCCCGCGCACAGGCCTTCGGCGACGCGATCCTCTCCGCCCTCGACGAGGGTGAGGCCGAGGCGCGGCTCGCGGCCCTCAACGCCATCGAACCGCCCACCGAAAGCGGCCGCGCCGTCCTGGCGCTGCTCGCCGCGAACGAGGCCGCCGAGGCAGAGGATGCGCAGGCGGCGGTGCAGCGTCTCTCGGCAGTGGCCGACGATTCCGGGGTCGCCCAGTTCTATCGGCAGGTCGCAAGCTTCAAGGCGCTCTCGCGTGGTGGCGAGGCGCTTTCCCTGGAAGAACGCCGTAGCGGCCTCGAGGCTCTCGCCGTGCCCGGCCAGCCCCTGCGCCTGCTGGCCGAGGAACAGCTTGCCCTGCTCGACGTAGAGGCGGGCGAGCGCGAAGCGGCGCTGGAGCGGCTGCAGTCGATCAGCCAGGATTCGGAGGCCACGGCAGGCTTGCGCCGCCGTGCCACGCAGTTGATTGTTGCCCTGGGCGGTACACCGCCCGCGGGCGGCTGAAGGCCGGAAGGGGCGAATGATGCGCGATCTTCGACGCAACCGAGGTGCGGCGATCCTGGCAGGGGCTGCGCTTGTGTTCATGGCGGGCTGTGCCGAGAACGAGAACATCCTGACGGGCGAACGGCTCGGCGTGCGCGAGATACTGCGCACCGGCCCGGGATCCGAAGCGGAAAGCACGCCGCGCGGGTCCGCGCCGATCGCGCTGCCGGGGCAGCAGTCGGTGGCCAACTGGGCCCAGAGCCCGGTCTCGCCGCACGCCCGCGTCTCGAATGCCGCCTTCTCCGGCGCCTTTGCGCCCCAGTGGTCGACGTCGATCGGGCAGGGCAACTCGCGCCGCAACCGCATCATCGCCGATCCGGTCGTCGCGGACGGACGCATCTTCACGCTCGACAGCGCCTCGACGCTGCAGGCGACGTCGCTTGCAGGTGGCGCGCTCTGGTCGAAGTCGCTGGTGCCCCTGCGTGACGATGCGGTGGCGGCCCAGGGCGGCGGCATGGCTGTCGGCGGCGGGCGCCTCTACGTGACCACCGGCTTCGGCACGCTCACCGCCTTCGATCCTGAAACCGGGGCCGAGCTCTGGCAGCAGCGTCTCGGCGCCGAGGCGTCGGGCGCGCCGACCTACCGCGACGGTCTGGTCTATGTGACAAGCGGCGACGAAACGGGCTGGGCCATCGAGGCAGGCGATGGTCGCGTGCGCTGGCGCGCCGAGGGCGTCGCCAATATCCACAACATCGCCGGTGCCCCGGCGCCCGCCGTCGGCGAAGATCTTGCGATCTTCTCCTACGGGGACGGCACGCTGCAGGCGGCCTTCCGCCAGGGTGGTCTGCGCCGCTGGAACGCGACGCTATCCGGCCGCCGTGGCGGCCGCGCCATCGACCGTGCCAACGACGTAACCGGCGATCCGGTGATCGTCGGCGACACCGTCTATGCCGGCAACTCCGCCGGTCAGACCGTCGCCCTCGGCCTCGGCAGCGGCGAACGCCTCTGGACCGCCGATATGGGCGCGCTGCACATGCCCTGGGTTGCGGGCGGATCGGTCTTCCTCGTGTCCGACCGCAACGCGCTGGTGCGGCTCGATGCCGCCACGGGCGGGGTCATTTGGGAGGTGGAACTGCCCGGCTGGGTGCCGAGCGCCCAGCCGAACCGCCGCCGCGACAGGTCCTTCGTCAATTATGGCCCGATCTTGGCCGGCAATCGCCTGATCGTCGCGTCCTCCGACGGCGCCATCCGCACGTTCAGCCCCGAGAACGGCGCCCTGCTTTCCGAGGTCGAGGTCCCCGGCGGCGCCACCTCCGCGCCCATCGTGGCCGGCGGCACGCTATACGTGGTTTCCGGAAACGGCGTACTGCACGCCTTTCGCTGAGGACACCTCCGGAATATCCGCCGGGCACCCTTGCCCCCGCCGCGGAAATCGCATTGTCTTGCGCCAGCAGATGCCGGTCCGGTCCGGTGCCAGACGAAGGAGGATGCCCATGGAGATGAGCGAAAGCCGCGAGATCGCGGCGCCGCCCGAAATCGTATGGGCGGCCATCCTCGATCCCGAGGTCCTCAAGGCCTCGCTGCCGGGGTGCAAGGAACTCTCTGGGGACCCGGAGAACGGCTACGAGGCCGTGGTGACCCAGAAGGTCGGGCCGGTGAAGGCTACCTTCAACGGCCAGGTGGAAATCAGCGACATGGTCGAACCCGAAAGCCTGCACCTTTCGGGTTCCGGCAAGGGCGGCGCGGCCGGCTTTGCCAAGGGCGGCGCCACCGTCCGTCTGGAAGCCATCGAGACGGGCACGCGCCTGCACTACGAAGTCGAGGCCAAGGTCGGCGGCAAGCTCGCTCAGCTCGGCGGTCGGGTCGTGGACGGTTTTGCCCGCAAGATGGCCGATCAGTTCTTCGCCAATCTGCAGGCTGCCGTCGAGGGGCCGACGGACCCCGAGGAAGCGCCGGAGGTCGAGACCGAGGATGGCGAGAAACGCAAAGGCTGGTTCCGCCGGATGGTCTCCGGCGGTGGCGATGCCGCGTAACGAGTAAGGAGGGGGAGACGCGATGACCGAAGTAACGATGACCGTCAACGGCGAGTCCGTGACGAAGGATATTCCCGACAACACGCTGATGACCGGATTCCTGCGCGACGTGCTGAAGCTGACCGGCACGCATGTCGGGTGCGACACCAGCCAGTGCGGTGCCTGCGTCATTCATCTGGACGGCTCGCCCGTGAAGGCCTGCAGCATCTTCGCGCTCGAATGCGACGGCGCCGACATCACCACGATCGAGGGCATGGCCGATCCCGACGGAACGCTGCACCCCGTCCAGCGGGCCTTCCGCGACTATCACGGGCTTCAGTGCGGCTTCTGCACGCCGGGCATGGTGATGACCGCGTCCGCGATGCTCGACCACACGCCAAAGCCGACCGAGGACGAGGTGCGCGAGCATCTCGAGGGCAACCTGTGCCGCTGTACCGGCTATCATAACATCGTCCGCGCCATCATGGCCGCGAGCGGGCAGGAGGTTGCCGGTAGCGCCGCCGAGTGACGCGCCGGACAGGAGCTTAGACCATGTATGAATTCGAGTTCACCCGCCCGACGACCCTGGCCGATGCGCTTGCCGTCCTGAAAGACGATGATGAAGCGCAGGCGCTTGCCGGCGGTCAGACCCTGATCCCGGCGCTGAAGCAGCGGCTTGCCATGCCGTCGAAGCTCGTCAGCCTCACCGCGATCGAGGAGCTGCGCGACATCCGCGCCACCGGCGGCGTCCTGTCTCTTGGCGGTGGCGAGACCCACCGGGCCATCGCGCACGACGCGGCCGAGGCCTTTCCCGGCTTCGCGGCGCTCGCCGGCCAGATCGGCGACGCCGCCGTGCGCACCCGGGGCACCATCGGCGGCAGCCTTGCCAACAACGATCCCTCGGCTTGCTACCCGGCGGCCGTGCTGGCCTGCGGCGGCACCATCGTGACCGACCGGCGCGAGATTGCAGCCGACGACTACTTTCAGGGCATGTTCACCACCGCGCTGGAAGAGGGCGAGATCATCACCCGGGTCAATATCCCGATCCCCGAGGTCTCGGCCTACGTGAAGTTCGCGCAGCCCGCGTCGCGGTTCGCCCTGGTCGGCGTCTTTGTTGCCAGGTTCCCCGACGGGGCCCGCGTCGGCGTGACCGGCGCCTCCGAAGAGGGCGTCTTCCGCTGGACCGAGGCCGAGGCGGCGCTGAGCGAGAGCTTCACGCCCGAGGCCCTCGATGGGCTGTCGCTTCCGGCCGAGGGGCTGATCTCGGACATTCACGGGTCCGCCGGCTACCGGGCGCATATCGCCGCTGTCATCGCGCGGCGGGCCGTGGCGGCCGCGCACTAGATACCCGGGTGACGCCGCTGCGCGCCGCTGCTATAGCGGCGCGATCCGGAATGCAAAGGTGGCGCAATGGCTAAGGGGCCGAAGAACACGTCTGGCCGCGGAGAGCGGGACCTCAAGGTGAAGGTCAAGACGGCGCGGGGGCGCAAGCTCAGCTCGACGCGCTGGCTGCAGCGACAGCTCAACGATCCCTACGTGAAGCGCGCGAATGCCGAGGGCTTCCGCGGCCGCGCGGCCTACAAGATCCTCGAACTGGACGAGAAGTTCCGCTTTCTCGTGCCCGGCGCGCGCGTTGTCGACCTCGGTTGCGCGCCCGGCGGCTGGTGCCAGGTGGCCGTGCCGCGGGTGAACGCGCTCGGGGAAAAGCAGGGCAAGGCGCAGGGCAGGGTGATCGGCGTCGACCTCCAGGCCGTCGATCCCATCGCCGGGGCCGAGATCCATCAGCTCGATTTCCTCGACGAAGGCGCCGACGACAAGGTCAAGGAATGGCTCGGCGGTAATGCCGACGTGGTCATGTCCGACATGGCCGCGGCCTCCTCGGGGCACAAGCAGACCGACCACCTGCGGATCATGGCGCTCTGCGAGGCAGCAGCGGAGCTGGCCTTCGACGTGCTCGAACCCGGTGGCACATTCGTCGCCAAGGTCCTGGCCGGCGGTGCCGAGAGCGAGCTTCAGAACACGCTGAAGCGCCGCTTCGAGACCGTTGCCCACGTGAAGCCGCCCGCGAGCCGCAAGGATTCCTCCGAGAAGTTCGTCGTCGCCCGCGGTTTCCGCGGCTGACGTCACTCGAAAAAGTTCACGTGCTGCGTGAGCTTCAGTGTTTAACTAACTGATATAAAAAGAAGGGACCGCATTCGCGGCCCCTATTTCGTTGCTCACTTCGTGATGGCGTCCAGGATCCGGGCCCAGCTGCGGATGCCCTTGTGGAAGCTCTCCACGTCGTACTTCTCGTTGGGCGAATGGATCGCGTCGTCGTCCTTGCCCCAGCCGGTCAGTAGGGTGTCCATGCCGAGGTAGGTCTTGAAATACCCCGCGATCGGGATCGACCCGCCGCAGCCCGTCAGTGCCGCATCGTTGGTCCATTCCTCGCTCAGCGCGCGGCGGGCCTGTTCAAAGGCCGGGTGATCGGTCGACATCTGGCTGGCGGGCGAATTGCCGTGCCCGTGGAATTCGACGTCCACGTCTTCGGGCAGCTGTTCCTTCACCCAGGCGCGGAAGCTCTCGCGGATCTTGTGCGGGTCCTGCTGGCCGACAAGACGGAAGCTCACCTTGGCGCGCGCCTTTGAGGGCAGGACGGTCTTGAAACCCTCGCCGGTGTAGCCGCCGATGATCCCGTTGATCTCGCAGGTCGGTCGCGACCAGATCATTTCCAGCGCCGTGCGGTCCTGTTCGCCGGCTGGCTTGGACAGGCCCACGTCGCCCAGGAACTTGCCGTGGTCGAAGCCCATGCCCTCCCACTGCTTCAGGATCTCGTCGGGCATCTCGGGCACACCGTCGTAGAAGCCCGGCACCTGGACGCGGCCCTGATCGTCATGCAGGTTGGCCAGTACCTTGGTCAGCGCCCGGATCGGGTTCATCGCTGCGCCGCCGTACATGCCCGAATGCAGGTCCTTGCTGGCGCCGGTCAGGGTGATTTCCTCGCCCAGCAGACCGCGCAGCATGGTCATGATCGCGGGCGTCTTCGACTCGAAGAGCCCGGTGTCGCAGATCAGCGCCAGATCCGCCTTCAGCTCCTCGGCGTTTTCCTTGAGGAAGGGGATGAGCGAGGGAGACCCGGACTCTTCCTCACCTTCGAAGAAGAAGGTGATCTTGCAGGGCATCGTGCCGTGCACGGCCTTCCACGCCCGGCAGGCCTCGACAAAGGTCATGAGCTGCCCCTTGTCGTCGCTCGCGCCCCGCGCGCGGATCACCTTGCCTTCCGGCGTGTCCTCGATCTTCGCGTCGAACGGCTCGCTGTTCCACAGCTCCAGCGGATCGACCGGCTGCACGTCGTAGTGCCCGTAGAACAGCACGTGTGGACCGTCGCCCTCGACGTGGCCGACGACCATCGGGTGGCCCGGGGTGGGGCGCTTCTCGGCCTGCACGCCAAGGCTCTTGAGGTCTTCGACAAGCCAGTCCGCCGCTTCTTGGCAGTGCTCCTTGTAGGCCGGATCGGTCGAGATCGAGGGGATGCGCAGCAGGTTGAGCAGGCGCTCGGTCGCTTCGGGCAGATCGGCATCGATACGGGCAAGGGTTTCGTCTAGCGACATGGGGCCTCCGGTTCTGATTTTGGCGCGACGGTAGCAGAGGTCCCGGCACTGTCCAGACGCCCGGGCAGGTTTCCGATAGGCGACATATGGCAGTATGGGACACGGTGCCTGTCGCGAAGTCATTGAACGTGTTGATGCAGATCAAGGCTGCGACCGTCGGTCTCCCTCTAGACCGTTGTCATCCCAGTGCGCAGTCTATATTCATTCTAGACCTTGAGGGGCCAACCAGGGTCCCCCGCGCATAGGCCGAAAGTCCGGCCAAAGCGAAGATGGAGGGAACCGGTGGACTACACCGCAAAGCTCGACGAAGCCCTGAACCGCCTGCACGAAGAAGGCCGCTACCGGACCTTTATCGATATCGAACGGAAGAAGGGTCAGTTTCCGCACGCGACTTGGCGTCGTCCCGATGGGAGCGAGACGCCTATCACCGTGTGGTGCGGCAACGACTACCTCGGCATGGGGCAGCATCCGGTCGTGACGGCTGCCATGCACGAGGCGATTGACGCCACCGGCGCTGGCTCTGGCGGCACGCGCAACATCAGCGGCACCACCGTCTTCCATAAGCGGCTCGAGGCGGAGCTTTCCGACTTGCACGGCAAGGAATCGGCTCTGGTCTTCTCTTCGGCCTATGTGGCCAACGACGCGACTCTGTCGACGCTACCCAAGCTTTTCCCCGGCCTCATCATCTATTCCGACGAACTCAACCACGCCTCGATGATCGAGGGCATCCGCCGCAACGGCGGTGCCAAGCGCATCTTCAAGCACAACGATGTTGAAGACCTGCGCGCCAAGCTCGAAGCCGACGATCCCGCAGCGCCCAAGCTGATCGCGTTTGAATCCGTCTACTCGATGGACGGCGACTTCGGTCCGATCGAAGCGCTTTGCGATCTGGCCGATGAATTCGGCGCGATGACCTATCTCGATGAAGTGCACGCCGTGGGCATGTATGGCCCGCGCGGTGGCGGCCTTTCCGAACGCGACCGGCTCGCCTACCGTATCGACATCATCAACGGCACGCTGGGCAAGGCCTTCGGTGTCTTCGGTGGCTACATCGCCGCGTCTGAGCGGATGTGCGATGCCATCCGCTCCTATGCCCCGGGGTTCATCTTCACGACTTCGATCCCGCCAGCCGTCGCCGCCGGGGCGGCCGCCTCTATCCGGCACCTCAAGGGGGACCGCGACCTGCGGGCTCTGCATCAGGAACGCGCCAACATCCTCAAGACGCGTCTCAAGGGCATGGGCCTGCCGATCATCGATCACGGTTCGCATATCGTGCCCGTGATCGTCGGTGATCCGGTTCACACCAAGCAGCTTTCCGACATGCTTCTCGAGGGTTACGGGATCTACGTACAGCCGATCAACTTCCCGACAGTTCCCCGCGGGACGGAGCGTCTGCGCTTCACGCCCTCGCCGGTGCACGGTCCCGGAGAGATGGATCACCTCGTTCGGGCCATGGACGAACTCTGGAGTCACTGTGCGCTGAATCGCGCCGAGCTCAGCGCATAGTAGTTCAAATCATGCCAAAACCCTTGTTATGTGTTAGCCTCGACTGAATAAAGGCATCGCGCGAATCGTGTGATGCCGCAAAAAATGCGGCGGCAGGGGCACGTACGGATGACGGGGCAGTGGACATGATCGGGCGCAAGACCGGCAAATTGTCGAAGGCGCAGGACCAGCAAAGCCCGCAGGGTTTTGATGACTTCCACGTGAGCCTCGGTGATCTGATGCGGGGCGAACGCGCGACGCTTGGCAAGTCGCTGCTCGACGTACAGCGCGAACTCCGCATCAAGGCCAGCTACATCGCCGCGGTCGAGAACTGCGATCCCTCGGCTTTCGATACGCCGGGATTCATCGCGGGCTACGTGCGCTCATATGCGCGCTACCTCGGCATGGACCCCGACGATGCCTTCCGCCAGTTCTGTGCGGAAAGCGGCTTCACCACCGCGCACGGCATGTCCGATCAGGCCTCCTCCATCCGCAAGGAAGAGGAGCGTGCGCCGCGCCCCAAGGCCCGCGACCCGCTCGCAGATCCCAAGCTGCCCTTCGCCCCGCAAAGCAGCTCGCCCTTCGCCAATGTCGAACCCGGCGCCATCGGATCGACGCTCGTGCTCCTCGCCCTCATCGCGGGCATCGGTTACGGCGGCTGGACCGTCCTGAAGGAAGTTCAGCGCGTGCAGCTGGCTCCGGTCGACCAGACCCCCGTCGTGCTCAGCGAACTCGATCCGCTGGAAGAGGCCATGTCCCCCAGCGTCATGGCCGAGCGTCAGGAGCAGAGCGGCGCGCGTGGCGGATCCGGCGTCTACTCCCCGCCCACGGCCGAGGCCTTCGACCGGCTCTATCGCCCACAGGCGCTCGATGTGCCGGTGGTTGTGGCCCGCGACGCGCCGATTTCCACGCTCGATCCCGAAAGCGTGGGCGTCTTCGCCGGGGCAACGCGGTCCGATCTGCCGCGCATCCGGCAGGATACCCGGCTCGCGGTCGCAGCGCTCGACGATTTCCGCCGCTCCGGCGACGGCGCGACCCCCACGGGCCTGCCGCAGCAGGGCGTGACCCTTGTAGCGGCGCGTCCGTCCTGGGTCCGCCTGCGTGATGGCGAGGGCAACGTGCTTCACTCCGGCATCCTCGATGCTGGCGACACCGTGCCCGTGCCCGCCGATGCGACCGACCCCCGGGTCGAGCTTGGCGAAGCCGGAGCGATCTATTTTGCCGTCAACGGCGACACGCTCGGTCCTGCGGGCGCCAACGGCCAGTCTTCCGAGGACGTGCCGCTCGATCCCGCGCTTCTGGCCGCCATCTACCCGCGCGCCGATCTCGAAAGCGACGGCGACCTGCGCCGCGTCATCGCCGAGCTCTCCCAGCCCCGCCAGCCCGACCCGCGTCAGCAGTTCGCCGATGCCGGGCAGGGCGGTGACGACCAGCGTCCCTCGCCGCAGGTGCTTGCCGAAAGCGCGCCGGGCGTGACCATCGTCGCCACGCGCGATTCCTGGGTCCGGGTGAAGTCGCCCTCGGGCGCCACCGTCTACGAAGCGATCATGAACGCCGGCGATACCTACTCGGTTCCGCGCACCGAACAGGCGCCGACGATCCGTACCGGCAACGCGGGCGCGATCTATTTCTCCGTCGGCGGCCAGACCTACGGCCCCTACGGCAGCAACGGGGCCATCGCCGACAACCTCGCCCTCGACCCCGAGCGCGTCGTCGCGCAATTCGCACAGGCCGACGTCTCCGGCAACGAAGTGCTCGCCCGCACCGTGGCCGAGCTCGAGGCCGCGACCACCACCACCTTCGACTGATCGACGCCGGGGCGGCCCGTCGCAAGACCGTCACTGGAAACCCGGCCCGAGGAGGATTAGACTCCGGGGCAATCTTTCGACGCGACAGAACGGATTTTCCATGAACCTCAACCAGGTCCGCCCCTGGCGCAACATCTACCGCCGCAAGTCGCGGCAGATCATGGTCGGTAACGTGCCGGTCGGTGGCGATGCCCCGATCAGCGTCCAGACCATGACCAACACCGAGACGACCGACATCCGCGGCACCATCGCGCAGATCCAGCGCGCGGCCGACGCGGGCGCCGACATCGTGCGTGTCTCGGTCCCCGACGAGGACTCCTCGCGTGCTTTGAAAGAGATCGTGCGCGAAAGCCCGGTGCCGATCGTCGCGGACATCCACTTCCACTACAAGCGCGGCATCGAGGCCGCCGAGGCCGGCGCTGCCTGCCTGCGCATCAACCCGGGCAACATCGGCAGCCAGGACCGCATCCGCGAGGTCATCAAGGCCGCCCGCGACCACAACTGTTCCATGCGCATCGGCGTGAACGGCGGGTCGCTGGAACGCCACCTGCTCGAGAAATACGGCGAGCCGTGCCCCGAGGCGATGGTGGAAAGTGGTCTCGACCACATCAAGCTGCTGGAAGACAACGACTTCCACGAGTTCAAGATCTCGGTGAAGGCCTCGGACGTGTTCCTTTCCGCCGCGGCCTACCAAGGCATCGCGGAGGCGACCGACAAGCCCATCCACCTTGGCATCACCGAGGCGGGGGGCCTGACCTCGGGCACGATCAAAAGCGCCATCGGCCTCGGCAACCTACTCTGGATGGGCATCGGCGATACGCTGCGCGTGTCGCTCTCGGCCGATCCGGTGGAAGAGGTGAAGGTCGGCTACGAGATCCTGAAATCGCTCGGCCTGCGCCACCGCGGCGTGAACATCATCTCCTGCCCCTCCTGCGCGCGGCAGGGCTTTGACGTCATCAAGACTGTCGAGGCTCTGGAAGAACGGCTGGAACACATCAAGACGCCCATGTCGCTGTCGATCATCGGCTGCGTCGTGAACGGCCCCGGCGAGGCGCTGATGACGGATGTCGGCTTCACCGGCGGCGGTGCCGGGCGCGGCATGGTCTATCTCGCGGGCAAGAAATCGCACTCGATGTCCAACGACGAGATGATCGACCACATCGTGGAAGAGGTCGAGAAGAAGGCCGCAGAACTCGAAGCGGCCGAGGCCGCGAGCACGCAGGCGGCGGAGTAGCTTCGCGCTTCGCCAGTGGTCGCTGGATGGGGCTTGTCCTGTGCGATTTCGGAAAGGCGTGTTGGTCGGTTTAGCGCGCGGGAGCAAACCTCAGGGCCGTGCCCTGACAGGCCCGGGACAAGGGGCTTCAGCCCCGCCGGGCCAGCGCCGGACCGTCCCCGCGGTCTGGCGCTTTTGCAATTGCAGGACCTCGTTCAGAGGTCATTCGAGTATGGCTGAGATAAAGCGCTTCGATCAACCGTCGCTGCGCCACACCACGGTCCGGCGCTGTCCCGGCTTCCGTTTCGCGATCTTCTGACGCGAGATGATCTCAAATCAAACACGCCACGAAACAGCCCCGCCGAAATGGCGGGGCTTTCTGCTGTCATCACTTAACCTGCGTAGGCCTCAGCCTTCGCCGCGCTGCTCTTCCACGACATCGCGCATGCCGTCGAGTGGAAGGTAGCCGCGCACCATCTCGTCCCCGACGATAAAGGTCGGCGTGCCGCTGATCTGCATGGATTGCGCGAGTGCCCGTGTCTCGGCGATCCGGCGGGTCACTTCCTCGCTGCCCATCTCGGCGAAGATCGCGTCGGCGTCGAGGCCCAGCGTTTCGCCCAGCCGTGACAGCGTCGTCTGGTCGGGTGCGCCTTCGAGCGTCACGAGGGAATCGTGAACCTGCTTGTATGCCTCGTCCCCGGCGACGATCTGCGTGGCGATGGCAAAGCGGGCCGAAGTCATCGATGCCTCGCCCAGGATCGGGAATTCCTTCAGGATGATGCGGATGTTGCCGTCGCTTTCGATCAACTCCTCGACCTCGGGAAAGGCCCGCCGGCAGTATCCGCAGCGGTAGTCGAAGAATTCCACGATGGTCACGTCGCCCTCCGGATTGCCGCCGACCCAGGAATACCCGTCATCCAGAAGCGCCTCGGAATAATCCGCAACGAGGTCGGTGTCGCGCGCGGCCTGCTGCTCCTGCTCGCGCTGCTCCAGCACCGAAACGGCTTCCATGATCACCTGCGGGTTCTCCATCAGGTAGGCGCGGACGGCCTCGCCGAAGGCCTCCTGCTGCGTCTCCGTCATCGAGGAGAAATCGAAATCCGTCTCCTGCGCCGAGGCGGGCAGGGTGGTCGCCGCCAGAAGGGCGGCAACGGCCGCGCCCCGGGCGAAGGGCAGGGTGTAGCGTGTCGTCATCTGTCTTGTCTCCCGAACCGTCATGTCAGCGCTCCTGCGCTCTTTCCGCCGCGCTTAGCACATCCTGCGCGCGCTGCCACGGGCCGGAACCGCGCGGCAATTGCGCTTCGGCGCGCTCAGCATGAAGTTCCGCATCCTCGAACCGGCCCTGCAGGGCATAGCGTTCCGCGGTCACGACCGAGGCCATGCCGGGCTGGCCGGTCTTTGCATAGGCCACCGCCATGTCGCGCAGCATCCGCGCGTCCGAAGGATCGCGGCCGCGCGCCGCTTCCAGCGCCCGCAAGGCCTCTCCGGGCTGATCCACGGCGAGCAGCGCCCGTCCCAGCCCGGCCAGGATGAGCGGCTCGCGCGAGGCACCATTGGCCGCCGCCTGGTAGGTCCGCACGGCCTCTCCGAACCGGCGGGATTCCAGCAGAATCTGTCCCTTCAGTTCCGTGTAGTAGGGATCGTTGCCCCGCATCGCGATGGCCCGGTCGATGGCCCGCAGCGCGCCTTCGGTGTCCGACTGCCTGTGCCGCGCCACGGCCTCGCGCATGAGCGCGATGTCCTGGGTCCCGCTGTCCCCCAGCCGCCGCATCGTCCATGACGGCGCGCGGGTGAAGGCGCTGAGCTTGCCCTGCGCCCGCGCGAACCAGTAGTCCGCCGGACCGGTGTCCGCGACCGGCGCGTTGCGGTAGCCCGCAATCGTCGCCTCCAGCGCCCTCAGCCGGTCGCGGCTCAGCGGATGGGACCGCATGTAGGGATCCTGACGCGAGACGGCGAGCGCCTCCTGGCCGCGGAAGAGCTCCTGCACCTCCAGCGCCGCGCGCGGGTCGATGCCCGCGCTCACCATGTAGCGCACCGAGGACAGGTCGGCCGAATTCTCCTCCGCCCGCGTGTGCGACAGGAACTGCCGCATGGCCGAGCTCTGGGTGCCAAGGGCGATGCCCGCCGCTGCCTCACCGCTGCCGGCGGCAACCGCGGCGGCCGCCAGCGCAAGACCCAGCCCCGCGGCGGTCCGTGCAGCGCGCATGTTGCCGACACGGCTGGTCAGATGGCCGTTGGAGATATGCGCTGCCTCGTGCGCGATCACCGCCTGCAGCTGCGCCGCCGTGTCGAGCCGGTTGATCAGCCCCGAGTGCAGGAAGATGTGGCGCGGGCTGGCCACGAAGGCATTGAGCGACCCGTCATCCACCACCAGAACCTCGACCCCGCTGGGCGACAGGCCCGCCGCGCTCAGCACCGGCGCGGCAAGTCGTCCCAGCGCGTATTCGATGTCGGCATCGCGCAGCAACGTGGTGGCTGCACGGGCGGGTGCCGTCATAAGCAGCAGCAGGGCAAGGCCGAGGCCCAGGAGCCGGGGGGCAAACATTGACGGGGAGGTTCCTATCGCACTAACGGGTCCTTACCCGAGGCAGTGTAGAGAGGTGGTCATGCGGAACTCAAGGCGCGGAGAAGTCGATCCCTTCATCGTGATGGAGGTGATGGAAGCATCGGCCGCCGCGGAACAAGAGGGACGCCATATCATCCACATGGAGGTCGGACAGCCCTCCACCCCGGCCCCGGCGGCCGCCCGCGACGCCCTCGCTCAGGCGCTGAAGGACGAAGACCCGCTGGGCTACACGGTGACACCGGGCCTGCCTGCGCTGCGGCAGGGCATCGCCGATCTCTACGGCAAATGGTACGGCATCGACCTTGATCCCGGCCGCATCATCATCACCCCCGGCAGCTCCGGCGCCTTTCTTCTCGCCTTCATCGCGCTCTTCGATGCGGGGCAGCGCGTGGCCATGGGCCGGCCCGGCTATCCCTCCTACCGGCAGATCATCCGCGCCCTCGACCTCGAGGCGCTCGAGATCGAGACCGGCGAGGAAAACCGCTTCCAGCCGGTGCCGGACGATCTCAAGGACCTCGATTTCGACGGTCTCATGATCGCCTCGCCGGGCAATCCCACCGGCACCATGCTCGGCCGCGACGAGATGGCGGGCCTCATCGGCGCCTCGCAGGCCAAGGGCGCCGCGTTCCTCTCGGACGAGATCTACCACGGACTGCATTTCGAGGGCCGCTCGGTCTCGGCGCTGGAGATCAGCGATGACGTGGTCGTCATCAACTCCTTCTCCAAGTATTTCTCGATGACTGGCTGGCGCGTCGGCTGGCTGGTCCTGCCCGAAGAGAACGTGAAGCAGGTCGAGCGCCTCGCCCAGAACATGTTCATCTGTGCGCCCCACGCGGCGCAGGTCGCCGCGCTCGGCGCGCTTTCGGGCTTCGACGAGCTTGAAGGCCACCACGCGGTCTACGCCAGAAACCGCCAGCTCATGATGGAGGGGCTTCCGCAGGCAGGCTTCGACCGCATCGCGCCACCCGACGGGGCCTTCTACGTCTACGCCGACGTCAGCCACCTCACCGACGACAGCCGCGCTTTCGCACGCCAGATCCTCGACGAGGCGGGCGTCGCCGTGACCCCGGGGCTCGACTTCGACCCCATCCGCGGCCACCATACGCTGCGCTTTTCCTACGCCCAGAACACCGAGGCCATCGAGGAGGGGCTGGAGCGTCTCTCCACCTTCATGGCGAAGCGCGGATAGGGCTGCATCAGCCGCCGTTCCGTGCTAGGCCTCCCGGCAAAACAGCCGGAACGAGGCGATGAGCAGACCACTCCTATTCCTGATCGCCGTGCTCTGGGGCACGGCGGCTGTCGCGCAGCAGTCCGCGGAGACGGCCAGCGGCCTCGCGCGTTTCGAAGGCGCCGACCTGCGGGACCGATTTCTTGGCGGCACCGTCCTGGAACTGGAACTGAGCCAGGGTGTGCCCTGGCGGGTCTTCACCCTCGACAACCCGCCGCGCATGGTGCTCGACTTCCGCGAGGTCGACTGGGCCGACGCCGATCCTGCCGTGATCGACCGAAGCGACCGCGTGACCTCGCTGCGCATGGGGGGCTTCCGTCCCGGCTGGTCGCGCATGGTGCTGGATCTCGCCCGACCGATGGAGCTGGCCGAGGCCGGGCTCGCGCTCTCGCCCGACACGGGCGGCGCCACCCTGCGCCTCAAGCTCGAAAAGATCGACCCCGAAACCTATGCGCGTCACGCCGGCGCGCCCCGTGACGCAAGCTGGGACCTGCCGCCGGCCACGGCCGTGCGTCCTGCCGCGCCCGAGGACGAGCGCCTCACCGTGGTGCTCGATCCTGGCCACGGCGGCGTCGACCCCGGCGCGCAGCGCGAGGGCGTGGACGAGGCGGACCTCATGCTGACCTTCGCCTTCGAGCTTTCCGAGGTCCTGAAACGCTCCGGCGGCTACCGCGTCGTGCTGACGCGCACGGATGACGTCTTTGTTTCGCTCGAAGCAAGGGTGGCGGTGGCCCATCAGGCCGGCGCCGACATCTTCATCTCGCTGCATGCCGATGCGATCGAGCAGGGCGTGGCGCACGGCGCCACCGTCTACACGCTCTCGGAGGAGGCCTCGGATGCCGCCTCGGCCGCGCTGGCCGAACGCCACGACCGCGACGATATCCTGTCCGGGATCGACCTTTCGGGCGCCGACGACCGCGTGGTGGACGTGCTCACCGATCTCGCGCGGCTCGACAACGCGCCGCGCAGCGAGGCGCTGGCTCGCCAGCTTGTCACCGGGATCGAGGAGACGGTGGGCGTGGTGCACAAGCGCCCGCTGCGGCAGGCAGGGTTCTCGGTTCTGAAGGCGGCCGACATCCCCTCCGTGCTGGTGGAAGTGGGGTTCCTCTCGACGCATCGCGACCTTGAACTGCTTCAGGATCCGGCCTGGCGCGCGCGCATGGCCTCGGGCCTGCGCGACGGGATCGAGGCCTGGGCGGTCGAGGATGCCGCCACTGCGCGCCTGCGGCGGCAGTAACAGGAGGGGCGCCGCCCCTCTGGCGCGCAAGCGCGCCATTCACCCCGGGATATTTGGACCAAGAATAAGCGCCGAAACTGTGCCGCAGGGGGAACGGCGATCCGCGGCGCATTCTCGCCCCGATGTGTTTTGACCGCACCGCGTTTGCCCTATACTGCCATCCCACGGCAAAAGGGGCAGGCTGCGCGTGACTCGTTTCATCCTTTCGTTCTTCGGTTCCATCTTCAGCGTCCTGACGCTGGGCGCGATGATGATCGCGCTCACCATCGGGGCGGTGTTCTGGATGTACGGGCGCGATCTGCCCAGCCACGAGCGGCTGGCGCAGTATACGCCGCCCACGATCAGCCGGATCTACTCGACCGAGGGCCAGGTCATCGACGAATTCGCCCGCGAGCGGCGTCTTTACACGCCCGCGGCCGAGATCCCGGACATGATCAAGCAGGCCTTCATCTCCGCCGAGGACAAGAACTTCTACAGCCATCAGGGCTACGATCCGCGCGGCATCGCCGTGGCCGCCTTCGAGGCGGTCAAGAGCCGCGGCCAGACGGTGCGCGGCGCCTCGACCATCACCCAGCAGGTCATGAAGAATTTCCTGCTTTCGGGCGACCGCGAGGCGGAGCGCAAGATCAAGGA
Organism: Allosediminivita pacifica; assembly: GCF_003054175.1. Classification (GTDB taxonomy): domain Bacteria; phylum Pseudomonadota; class Alphaproteobacteria; order Rhodobacterales; family Rhodobacteraceae; genus Allosediminivita; species Allosediminivita pacifica. The sequence goes on along the minus strand of NZ_QBKN01000010.1, from coordinate 110,241 downwards.
GATCATCCTTGCCTCGCGCGTGGAAGAGGCGCTTTCGAAGGAGAAGATCCTCGAGCTTTACCTCAACGAGATCTTCCTCGGCCAGAACTCCTACGGCGTCACCGCCGCCGCCCAGACCTACTTCAACAAGTCCCTGTCCGAGCTCGCCCCGCACGAGGCAGCCTTCCTCGCCTCCATGCCGCAGGCGCCTTCGAACACGCACCCGGTTCGCAACAAGGACCGCCTGCGCGACCGCCGCAACTACGTGCTGCGCGAGATGCAGGAGAACGGCTACATCGACGAGGCCACCTACGAGCGCGAGGTGGCGATGCCGGTGCGTTCGGTCCAGAACGGCGATTTCGAACCCTATCACCGCTCGCTGCCCCCGCGCGACTACTTCACCGACGAGATCCGCCGCCAGCTTTCCGAGGACTTCGGCGAGGATCAGTTCTTCTCGGGCGGCTATTCCGTGCGCGCGACGCTCGACCGCGAGATGCAGGTCGAGGGCGCCGCCGCCCTGCGCCACGCGCTCGAGGACTACGACCGCAGCCGCGGCAGCTGGCGCGGCACGGGCAAGAGCATCGACGCAGACCTTCTCGATGACCCCGAGGAATGGCGCCCGGCGCTGCAGGACGTGCGCGTCGCCCGCGACGTGGATCTCGACGGCTACTGGTATCCCGCCGTCGTGCGCGAGGTCCGCGATCAGGAGCTTGTCATCGGCATCGAGGGCGTCGAGAGTGACGATCCCCGGGGCAACACCGTGCCGCGCTCCGACACCTCCTGGTTCTCCGGCAACCTCTACGACAACTTCGAGCCCGGCGACGTCATCCACGTCCGCGAGGTCACCGAGGACGGCAGCTTCCAGCGCTGGTCGCTGCGCCAGGTGCCGCGCGTGCAGGGCGCCTTCATGGCCATGGACGTGAACACCGGCCGCGTGATCTCCATGCAGGGCGGCTTCTCCTACCAGGACTCGGTCTTCAACCGCGCGACACAGGCGCTTCGCCAGCCGGGCTCCAGTTTCAAGCCCTTCGTCTACGCCTCCGCGCTCGACAGCGGCTACAGCCCGGCCACCATCGTTGTCGACGCCCCGATCGAGATCAACACCCCCCAAGGCGTCTGGCGCCCGCAGAACTCCTCCAACCAGTACTACGGCCCCACGCCCCTGCGCACCGGCATTGAGCAGTCGCGCAACCTGATGACCATCCGCCTCGCGCAGGAGGTCGGTCTCGACACCGTCGGCCGCTACGCCGAACGCTTCGGCGTCTACGAACACATGGGCCGCAACCTCGCCAACTCGCTCGGCGCGGACGAGACCACCCTCTACCGGATGGTCGCCGCCTACGCGATGTTCGCCAACGGCGGCGAGCGGGTCGAACCCACGCTGGTCGACCGCGTGCAGGACCGCTTCGGGCGCACGATCTATTCTCACGATGCGGCCGAGGGCAATCGCCGCGTCTGCGTCAACTGCGACGACGCCGCGCTGCCACAGGGCCAGGCGCCCTGGGTCGTCAACGACCGCGACCGGATCATGAACGCCGTCACCGCCTACCAGCTCACCTCCATGATGCAGGGCGTGGTGCAGCGTGGCACGGCCTCGGGCGTCGTGAACCTGCCGGTGCCCACCGCGGGCAAGACCGGCACCACCAACGACGCCAAGGATGTCTGGTTCATCGGCTTCACCTCGAACATCGTCGCGGGCTGCTACATCGGCTACGACCAGCCGCGCAGCTTGGGCCGCGGTGCCTATGGGTCGAGCATGTGCGGCCCCGTCTTCCAGAGCTTCATGCAGAAGGCCGTGCAGAAATACGGCGGCGGCGAATTCAATATCCCCGACGAATGCCAGTTCATAAAAATCGACCGCTTCACCGGGGCACGCCTGCCCGACAGTGCCAGCGGCGACAACGTGGTCTCCGAGTGCTTCCGCGCCGGGGAAGAGCCGCTCTTCGGTATCCAGTTCGACGGCGGCTGGGCCATGTCGGGCGACTTCGACCGCATCCAGCCGGGTGGCGAGGAGGCCCGCGAAGTCACCACCTCGACCGGGCGCAAGGCCGTGGTGGGCCCGCGGGCAAGCTTCGGCACGCTGAGCTCGGGCGGCCTCTACTGAGCCGCCCGGACCCGCTCCGCGGCTTCCAGCAAGCTGGCAAGCAGGTCCGCCTCGGCATCACCTGACAGGACGCCTTTGGCCCGCCAGGCGATCGACAACCCGCACTTGGCCGCGGCCCAGCCGGCCATGCGGGGCAGGGGCACCGACAGCGCCCGTGCATAAAGGTCCAGGCAGCGAAGGATGTGCTCCGGGTCGCGCTGCAGCGCCCCGCAGCCCTTCCGATTGCGCAGGGCATTGGCGAGCTCGAAGGCCGCGTCGCCCATCAGCCCCTTGGGATCGAAACTCATGGGGCCGTCCCGCGTGAGGATCACGTTGTCATGATGCAGGTCCCCGTGCAGCGCCACGGGTGACGGGGCCGACCCCAGCAGTGCCCGGCAAAGCGCCGCGGCGCGCTCCATGTCGCGGCGGAGGCTCTCGGGACAGTCTGGCCCAACCTTGATGGCCAGCAGGGGCGCGCACCAGACCTCGAGAGACGTGAGCCCCGCGGCCAGGCCCGGCACCCGGTGCAGCCGCGCCGCGATGCCCGCGAGCGCCGCGCAGGCGGCGGCATCCTGCCCGGCGCGCGCCATGTCCCCCAGCGTCGGCCCTTTCAGAAGGTCCATCAGCACCACGTCCGCGCAGGCGCGCCGGACCCTCACCGCGGCACCGCTGCCCTGCCAGTGGCGCAGCAGCGCCAGCCCGCCGGCTTCGTTGCCCATTCCGTCCCCGTGGTAGAGCTTCAGCACCCGGCGTGTCGTCCCGTCGGAGACTGTGAAGAGCCGCGCGATACCCGTTTCCGCCAGCGGCTGGGGCGCGGTCAGCCCCCAGTCCGCCATGACCTCCTGCAGCCGCTCCGTCATGCCACGCCACCTTGTGATGCACCGGCCAGCTTGCTATCACGCGGGGCCTGAAGGAACCACGAGGAACGCTCATGCGCGCCGAAGCCCAGAACAACGTCGAGAAGATCGAAAAGTCGCTCGACCTGCTCCGACAGCGGATGGGATGGGAGACCGCCCAGCACCGGCTGGAAGAGTTCAACGCCCGCGTCGAGGATCCCAACCTCTGGGACGATCCCGCCGCCGCGCAGAAGCTCATGCGCGACCGCCAGGCCCTGGTCGATTCCATGGACACCTACACCGGGATGAAGCAGGAGCTCGATGACCAGGTCGAACTGATCGAGCTGGGCGAGATGGAAGAGGACGAGGAGGTCATCGCCGAGGCCGAGACGGCGCTGCGCGCGCTGGTCGAACGCGCCGCCAAGAAAGAGCTCGAGGCTCTGCTGGATGGCGAGACCGATGCCAACGACAGCTTCCTCGAGATCAAGTCCGGCGCCGGCGGCACCGAGGCCTGCGACTGGGCCCAGATGCTCGCCCGCATGTACGTCCGCTGGGCCGAAAAGCGCGGCTTCGAGGTCGAGCTGCAGGAAGAGACACCTGGCACCGAGGCGGGCATCAAGTCCGTGACCTACCAGATCAAGGGTCACAACGCCTACGGCTGGCTCAAGTCCGAAAGCGGCACGCACCGGCTGGTGCGCATCTCGCCCTTCGGCAAGGGCACGCGCGAAACCTCCTTCGCCGCCGTGGGCGCCTACCCGGTGATCGACGACAACATCGAGATCGAGGTGAACCCCTCGGAAATCCGCGTCGACACATACCGGTCGTCCGGCGCGGGCGGCCAGCACGTGAACACCACGGACTCGGCGGTGCGGATCACCCACATCCCCACCGGCATCGTCGTGACGAGCTCGGAGAAGTCGCAGCACCAGAACCGCGACATCGCCATGAAGGCCCTGAAATCGCGGCTCTACCAGATGGAGCTCGACCGCCGGAACGCCGAAGTCAACGCCCTGCATGAGGCCAAGGGCGACGCCGGCTGGGGCAACCAGATCCGCTCCTACGTGCTGCAGCCCTACCAGATGGTGAAGGACCTGCGCACCGGCTTCGAGACCGCCGACACCTCGGGCGTGCTCGACGGCGATCTCGACGGCCTCATGGCCGCGACCCTCGCGCTCAACGTCGCCGGCAAAAGCCGCGCCGAGGCCACCGCCGAGGACTGACCGAGAACCTTGGCGGGCCGGGCAGGGGGCTCTGCCCCCGTCCCTGCGGGACTCCCCCGAGGTATTTGGGGCGAAAAGAAGCGCGGGTCCTCTGCTTCTTCTTGGCGGGGAAATATTCCGGGGTCCGGGGCAGAGCCCCGGTCGCGACCTCCCTCGACCGCGGGACACTCCTAAAATCTGGTTAAGGCGGCTACTGGCTGGTCCTTTCCGCCATCGGCTTTCCCCTCATTGGCCCCTTCGCGGCCACCGGCCTCTACGAGACCAGCCGCCGTATCGAGGCCGGCGAGCCGCTGCACTGGGGCCCGATCGTGACCGTCGTCGTGAACCAGTCGGCCCGGCAGCTCCCCTCGCTCTGCGCGGTGATCCTCATCGTGTTCCTGTTCTGGTTCTTTCTCGGCCATACGATCTTCGCCCTTTTCCTCGGGCTTTCCACGATGACCAACGTCATGAGCAGCCTCGACATCTACCTGACGCGGGAGGGCATCACCATGCTCCTCTTCGGCGGCGTGGTGGGGGCGGGCTTCGCCACGGTGCTCTACATGATCTCGGTACTCGCCCTGCCGCTGCTGCTCGACCGCGAGGTGGATTTCGTGACCGCCATGATCACGAGTTTCCAGTACGTCGCCTCTCGCCCGGTGGTGCTGCTGGGCTGGGGCGCCTTCCTGGCGGCTCTGGTCTTCCTGGCGATGCTGCCGGGGTTACTCGGACTGCTCGTGGCCCTTCCGGTCGCTGGCCACGCGAGTTGGCATCTCTACGCCCTCGCCAAGGCGGGGCTGGCGCAACCGCCGGCAGGTGAGACGGCGGGCGAGGTAGTCAGGTGATCGGCTGTTCGGGGTTCAGCAGCGTCCGATGGTAGGGCACGAGATCATCAATGCCGCAAAACCCGGTCGTTCTCGCGGCCCGAAGCACCTTGCCCGTGTCTCGCCCGATATACTCCATCACGAGCCTTTCAAACCGCCTCCCGGCGACCCCCTCGCGCACCGTTCTCGCGGTATAGCCAACCCAGAAGTTGTTCTCGAAAGTTGGTACCCGAGCAAGGTAGTTGAAAGAGGCGGTCGTCGCGCCGTAGCGGCTCAGAAGTGCCGCCACGCCGTCCTCCTGTGCCAGAAGGATACCGCGGAACTCACGTGTCCTCGGTGAGGTGTCCAGAGCCTGCTGGCGCATTGCTTCTTTGGCTTCGAAACCGCGCATGAAACAGCTCTGGTCCCGTCGGTAGACGTAGGCCAAAGCTTGCACGAAACGATTCGTGTCAAGGAAGCTGCGTCTTGTGAACCGATAGAAACCACTAGGGAACGCGGATTCTTCGAGGTTCCGTGCGCTGCGACCTACGAAGTCGGCGACAGCTGGATGCCGAAGCGCGTCAGATTCGCTGGCCTCGAGTTCATCGACGTGCTCGAGAAGGATACGAGCGTCAACACCAAAGTACTGGCAGATTCGGTGAAGCACATCAGGGCGGGGAAAGCTCTCGCCCGCGAGATACCGGTTATATTGTGTCCTGTTGATGCCCAAGTCACGGCATAGCGCCGAAATTGACTCTGCTTTTCCCGACAATTGGCGCAAATTCGCACCTAGTCGACTGCGCAATTCCGCAGGACTGGGAGAATTGTCGTCAACGTGTTGTGCCCGAGGGGCCATGGCGCAGCCTTGTGTTTTTTCGTTGTTATACAGAGCCGCTGCCGTCCGCAGGTGTTCAGGCCCTTGACTTCGTTTGTCGCTAATTAGCGTCAGGTGTGATGCTAAATCGCGCCAACTATCGTCCTCGCCGACACAAAAATCAAGGGGGGTGTCGCGTCTTGGAGAATGTGATTCTTACCTTGGATGAACGAAGTGTGTGGGTGTGACAGGCGATACAGCCGGGTGTGTTCGATAGGAGTTAATGATGGGTGAGCAGATGATGGGGGTCGTGCTTTGGGCTGATGCGCAGGACAGCCGCGCGGTTATCTGGTGCGAAGACCAAGGCAATCTCGCCTATTACAGCGAAACGGAGGAAGCGATCCATGATGGCGTCGCGCTTGACGCCGGCGACCTGATCCAGTTCGACTGTCGGGAAGAGAAGGATATGCGCCGTGTCCGCAATCCAAAGCGCATCATGCTCGGTCATGCGCCCGAGCTTCCGGCCATGCTTCGGGCAAGGTTGCCAAAGCGGCGGGCCAAGAAGCCGGCCGACGTTATTCGGATCTCCGACTTCCTGACGCGCCGGGCCTCCTGATGCAAAGCCAGCGGCGAGGTTGGATGCGTTTCTGAGGGGGAATGTGTCCGTAAAGCTCGACGACGGCATATCGTCGCCAGAACAGATAGGCGGTGGCTCCCCGGCTGTCTGCGTCGATGATAATCTATTCGGTGATGCGACATGCAAAAGGCGGGGCCGAGGCCCCGTCTTTTGCATTTCAAAGCGGTGTTTTCAGAGGGCTTCCTGGCCGCGAGCCATCGCCGCCACGCCGGTTCGCGCCAATTCGACCAGTCCAAGTGGACGCATCAGGTCTGCGAAAGCATCGATCTTTTCGGGCGATCCGGTGATCTGGAATATGAAGCTCTCCAGCGTCGAATCTACGACATTTGCACGGAAGATGTCGGCAAGTCGAAGTGCCTCCACGCGCTTGTCACCCCCGCTTGTCACCTTGAGCAGCGCAAGCTCGCGTTCGACCGAGGCCCCCTCGACGGTCAGGTCGTGAACCTCGTGAACGGGCACGATCCGTCCTAGCTGTGCCTTGATCTGCTCGATCACCTGAGGTGTGCCGGTGGTGACAATCGTGATACGGCTGCGGTGTCCTTGGTGGTCGACCTCGGCCACGGTCAGGCTGTCGATGTTGTACCCCCGACCCGAAAACAGGCCAATGACGCGGGCCAGTACGCCGGGTTCGTTTTCGACCAGAACGGCAAGCGTGTGGGTTTCCTGCACGTCCGAGAAATTCGGCCGCAGGTTGTAAGCCGAATGCTTGGTCGAGCCTTTCTTGATGTGTAGAGCGGACATCTTGGGTGTCTTTCTTGCTGAGTTCGGGCGTCGCGTTCCGTGGAGGTGTTCCCGCGGGCAGAGGTCCCCGGACGCGGTTCAGACCAGGATCGCGCCTTTCGCGCCAATGGTCTCGTCGGTTCCGGATTTGCCCAGCAGCATCTTGTTATGCGGCTCGCCCGAGGGGATCATCGGAAAGCAGTTCTCGTGTTTCTCGACCAGGCAGTCGAAGATCACGGGGCCATCGTATTCGATCATTTCCATAATCGCGTCGTCGAGGTCTGCCGGATCCTTGCACTGGATGCCCTTGGCGCCGAAGGCCTCGGCCAGCTTGACGAAGTCGGGCAGGGCCTCGGACCAGGAATGCGAGTAACGCTCGCCGTGCAGGAGCTGCTGCCACTGGCGCACCATCCCCAGCCGTTCGTTGTTCAGGATGAACTGCTTAACGGGCAGGCGGTACTGCACCGCGGTGCCCATCTCCTGCATGTTCATCAGCCAGGATGCTTCGCCCGCCACGTTGATGACGAGCGAGTCCGGATGCGCGACCTGGGCCCCGATCGATGCCGGGAACCCGTAGCCCATGGTGCCGAGCCCACCGGAGGTCATCCAGCGGTTGGGGTCCTCAAAGCCGAGGTACTGCGCGGCCCACATTTGATGCTGGCCCACCTCGGTGCAGATGTAGCGATCGTAGCTCTTGGTCAGCGCCTCGAGCCGGGTCAGCGCATGCTGCGGCTTGATGGTCTGGGGCGAGGGTTTGAAAGCCAGGCAATCGGTCTTGCGCCATTCGGAGATCGAGGCCCACCACTTGGCAAGGCCCTCGCGGTTCACCTTGCGACCGCGGGATTTCCAGAGGTTCAGCACGTCTTCGAGAACGTGGCCAACGTCGCCGACAATCGGGATGTCGGTCTTGATCACCTTGTTGATCGAGCTGGGATCGACGTCGATATGCGCCTTGCGCGACCGGGGGCTGAAGGCGTCGACGCGGCCGGTGATCCGGTCGTCGAAGCGTGCGCCCACGTTGATCATCAGATCGCAGCCGTGCATCGCGAGGTTGGCCTCGTAGAGCCCGTGCATCCCCAGCATGCCCAGCCAGTTCTTGCCGCTGGCCGGATAGGCGCCAAGGCCCATCAGGGTCGAGGTGATCGGGAAGCCGGTGGCCTCGACCAGTTCGCGCAGAAGTTGCGAGGCCGCGGGCCCCGAGTTGATCACGCCGCCACCGGTATAGAAGACGGGACGCTCGGCGTACTCGATCGCTTCGACCAGCAGCTCGATCTGCTGCATGTCGCCCTTGACCTGCGGCTGGTAGTAGCTGGGGGCGCTGCGCGGACGGGGCTGGTATTCGGCGCTCGCGAACTGGACATCCTTGGGGATGTCGACGAGCACCGGGCCGGGGCGGCCGCTGGACGCCACGTGGAAGGCCTCGTGGATGGTTGCCGACAGACGCGCGGTGTCCTTCACCAGCCAGTTGTGCTTGGTGCAGGGGCGCGTGATGCCGACGGTGTCGGCCTCTTGGAAGCCATCGGTGCCGATCAGGAAGGTCGGAACCTGCCCGGTCAGGACGACAAGCGGGATCGAATCCATCAGCGCGTCGGTGATCCCGGTCACGGCGTTGGTCGCGCCCGGGCCCGACGTCACGAGAACGACGCCGGGCTTGCCCGTGGATCGGGCATAGCCCTCGGCCGCGTGCACCGCGCCCTGTTCGTGACGGACAAGGATGTGGCGGATGTCGTTCTGCTGAAAGATCTCGTCGTAAATCGGTAGTACGGCGCCGCCGGGATATCCGAATACGACGTCCACGCCCTGATCCTTGAGGGCCTGAACCACCATCTTCGCGCCGGTCATCTGACGTGTCATTGCCGTGTCTCCGTTTACGACGTCATGTCTTCGTTTGTGCTTCGCGCATAAAAAAACCCCCGAACCGGTCGGGGGCGCATGGGGTACCGGTCTGGTCTCCGGTTACCGGGCCATGCGCCAACTGCCTACGATGACCACTAGGGTGCTCACTCGGGGGACTCCTTTTCACGTGGGGCGGAAACTATGCAGAAGGGACAAAGGCGTCAATGGACAAAATGTAGAAAAAATTGCGTGGCTGCCCTTGGGCGCTTTACGAAAATTTCACGCGTGGGCGCCGCTCGGTGCTGCAGTAGGGAAGGTGAGGCGAGGAGGGACATGATCAAGGGGGGCGCTTTGCAACAGAAAGCGCGCCAACGTGATTTGTCCGGATCGCGGGATGACAGCATGGTGAGGCAGCCCACACGCCGTCGAAGATGGAGGCACCCATGTCCCGCAGCACGTTTCACCGCGATTTCAATCTATGCAAGGCGCTTCTGCTGGCCGGGCTGATCGGCGCGGCGATGCTGATCGGTCACCTGCCGGGCCATGACCGCGACAAGAGCGCGGCGGCGTCGCATGTTGAAAGCGTGATGCCCGCCTCTTACCACGATAAAGATGCGGCGCGTGATGTCCCGGGGATCGAGCTCTGAGCCTTTCAGGGACAGTCAGACGCTGACGCCCGTTCCCTGCAACACGCCGTGTTCCATCGCGTAGCGGGTCAGGCCGGCGGTGCTTGAAATACCCAGCTTGCGTTTGAGGTTCTTGCGGTGCGTCTCGACCGTACGCACCGAGATATCCAGCGCGATCGCCACTTCCTTGTTGGACTTACCCAGCGCCAGCTGGAGAAGCACCATCTGCTCGCGGTTGGTCAACTGCTCGCGCCCCGAGGATTGCGGGGCAAGCGCGCCTTTTGCGCCCGTGCAGAGGTAGCGCTCTCCCGCCATGACGGCATCGATCGCCTTCTTGATCTCCTCGGTCGGCACGTCCTTGAGCACGTAGCCACGCGCGCCGTGCGAAAGCGCGGTGGAGACATATTCTGGACTGTCGTGCATCGACAGCACCAGGATACGCGTCTCGGGACGCCGCTCGAGGATCATCTCGGTCGCCGAAAGCCCGCCCAGCCCCGGCATGTTGAGGTCCATCAGGATGACGTCGGGGGTCAGTTCGTCCAGCCGGTCGATAATTATGCGGCCGTCCGACAGCGTCGCCACGACGGTGATGTCGTCGTAACTCTCCAGGATCGCCTCGATGCCCTCGGCAACCATAGGGTGATCGTCGACAACGACGACGCGTGTGGGAGGGGTCATGCCTGAGCCCTTTCTTCGCTGAGATTGCCCTGCTCGGGCGGGAGCATATGGCTGAGCGGGATCTGCGCCTCGATAGTGGTGCCACTGCGCGACGACAAGATTCGGAGCGTCCCGCCAAGCTGATCCATCCGCTCCTGCATGTTGCGCAGGCCGATGCCGTGACCTGAGCCACGTTCGCCCAGACCATGACCATTGTCGTCGACCTTCAGGGTTGCGCCGGCCCTGTGACCGCGCAGATCGATCCTGACGTGGTCGGCACCGGAATGCCGCTCGATGTTGGTGAGCGCCTCCTGCGCGATGCGGTAAAGCGCGATGCGGGCCGGCTGATCGAGCCGATTGCGAAAGACGACGGTCTGGAATTCGGTCTCGATCCCGGTGCGGACCCGGAAATCGTCGGCAAGCGCCTTGATGGCGGGCCCGAGGCCGAGGTCGTCAAGCACCCCGGGCCTCAAGTCACGGCTGATCCGGCGCACCTCGTTGATCGCCGTCGAGAGATGCGAAACACCCTTGTCGAGCGCCTCGGACGCACGCGGGTCCCCCTGTGTGACACGGCGTCCGGCCATGTCGAGCGCGTACTTCACGCCCACAAGGATCTGGCTGATGCTGTCGTGCAGTTCCCGGGCCACCCGGCCGCGCTCGGTTTCCTGCGCCTCGAAGACCCGCTGCGTGAGCTCGCGCAGCTTGGCATCCGCGAGCCGCCTTTCGCGGATGTTGAGCACAAGACCCGAGGCATAGACCATCAGAAGCGCCGTCAGGGTGATCGCCCCGATATAGAGAAAGGTCCGCTGTATCCGCGCCTCGACCTCGGCGCGTGCTGCGGCTACCGTGGCAAGCACGTCGTCTATCCAGACCCCGGTGCCCACGGCCCATTGCCAGTCCTGAAAGCCCATGACGAAAGTGATCATCTCGGCTTCCTCGCCGGTCGATGGTTTGGGCCAGAGGTAGGAATGATAACCCGATCCCTGTCGCGCGATTTCGATCAGGCGGTCGGTGACCGGCGTTCCGGTGCTGTCCCGCATGCCGGAAAGGTTCTGGCCGATGAGCTCTGTCCGGCGCGGTGAGACGAGGTTCATGCCATCATAGGTATAGACAAAGAAGGACCCGTCCTCTCCGTAGATCATGGCCGCGAGGATCTGCACCACGCGCCGTTTGGCCTCGGCGTCGTCGGGCGCGGCGCCACCGTAGATGAAATAGAACCCGTTGCGGGCCTGCGTCACGTAGTTGCGCAGCTCCTGCTTCTTGGCGGCGATCAGCTGTTCCTCCAGCCCACGGATCTCGCGTTCGGCCAGCATCCGCGATTGGTGAGCGACCACAAGCGCGATGGCCGCCGCCGACAGGATCAGCGGGATGGCCGCAAGCATGTAGAGCTTGTGGCCATAGCTGAGCCGGGGATGACGGGTGCCGCGCATCCGGTGATTTAGGACCCGATCACCCCGTTTGGGAAGGCAAAACGCGGCGTTCGCTGCGTCTTGCCGCGCGCCGGCGGAAGGTGTCGCTACGGCACCGCGCGGGAATTCCGCAGGATCTCCGTATGAGTGGGTATTCCAAGCCCACGTGATCGTGAAATAAGCTGCAAAAACTCAAGCGATCCGCGCGGCGCGTGAGGAGACGTGACGCGCAGAATATCTATGGGAGGATTATAATGGATCGTCGTTCCTTTCTTCGGGCGTCCACCGTGGGTGGCGCCACGGCTGCCGCGTCGACGCTTGCTGCCCCGGTCTATGCCCAGGGCAAACGCACGCTGACACTGGTCACGACCTGGTCGCGTGGCCTTGCCGGCGTGCATGACTCGGCCCAGTACTGCGCGGATCAGATCACCGCAGCCACCGACGGCCAGCTGACCATCGACCTCAAGGCCGCGGGCGAGCTTGTGGGCGCTTTCGAAGTCTTCGACGCGGTCTCCGCCGGGCAGGCAGACATGTACCACGGCGTGGACTACTACTTCCTCGGTCAGCACCCGGCGATCAGCTTCTTCAGCCAGATCCCATTCGGCATGAACTTCATGGAATACGCCAACTGGTGGTATCATGACGGCGGCATGGATCTCGGCAACGAGCTCTACTCCATCTTCGGGCTCAAACCCTTCCCGGCGGGCAATACCGGTCCGCAGTCGGGCGGCTGGTTCGCCAAGGAGATGAACAGCCCCGAGGACTTCCAGGGCCTCAAGTTCCGCATGCCGGGGCAGGGCGGCCAGGTGCTCGGCAAGCTCGGCGCATCGGTGCAGAACTTGCCCGGCGGCGAGGTGTACCAGGCGCTATCCTCCGGTGCGATTGACGGCACCGAATGGATCGGCCCGTGGGCGGACGAAAAGGCGGGCTTCCAGGAGATCACTAAGACCTACTACACCGCCGGCTTCCACGAGCCCGGGCCGAACCTGAACCTGACCATGAACCTCGAGGTCTACGACAGCCTCACGCCGACGCAGCAGAAGATCGTGGAGCAGGTCACCCGCGCCTCGAACCTCTGGACCATGTCGCTCTTCATGGCCAACAATTCGGCGGCCCTGCAGCGTCTGCAGTCCAGCGGCGTCAAGGTGATGGAATTCCCCGATGCCGTCTGGGATGCCTTTGGCGCCGCCGCACGGGAAGTGGTGGACGAGCCCATGGGCGATGAACTCTACAAGACCTGTTACGACAGCTACATGGAGAGCCTGCGGTCCTCGGCGACCTGGATCGCCAAGTCCGAGGGCGCATTCTCGGCGCAGCGTAACCGCGTGATGGGTCTCTGATCCGGACGTAGCGACAAGTCAGAAGGCTCCGGCGCAGATTGGCCGGGGCCTTCGATGGTTCGCCGCGCCCCCGGTCCCGAAGAAGGCTGGGGCGTGCGCGGACCATGCCAACGAACCATAACAGGGAAAGATCGGGGCGATGGACGATAACGGTACATCCGGTCTCGCGATGGTGCTCGAGGCGCTGGGAAGCGGCCTCCTGGCGCTTGTCCAGAACATCCTGATATCCTTCTGGAATCTCGCTTATGCGGTGACGCATCCGGCGCTCTGGCTCGACTGGAGCGACAAGGAGGCGATCATGCGGTTCGTCTACTACGGCGCCTCGACCGAATTCTTCTTCGTGGTCTTCACCACCTTCCTTGTCCTGACGGGTGTCGGGATCTGGCGCACCGGTTTTCTCTGGGCGCTCGTCCGGGGGCTCGAGGCCTTTTCCAATTCGGTGGGCCGCTTCTTTGCCTGGGCCGGCCTGATCATGGTCATCCAGCAGGTCCTGATCGTGCTGACACAGCGCGTCTTCGCGCGTCCCGACCTGAGCTTTGGGCTGGGCGTCGGGGTGAGCCTGGACGTCAGCTGGTGGTCGGAAGAGCTGAAGCTCTACAATGCCATGGTCGTCGTGTTCTGCCTTGCCTACACCTTCGTTCAGGGCGGACACGTACGGGTCGACCTTATCTATTCCCCGGTCAAGTTCGGCACCAAGAAGGTCATCGACATGTTCGGCTCGCTCTTCTTCGTGCTGCCCATGGCGACGTTGATCTGGCTCTACTCGTGGTTCTTCCTCTGGCGTCACCTGATCGTGCCCAACCCCTCCGCCTCCGAGGATCTCGACAGGCTGCTCATGAAGGCACGGGCGTTGCGCTGGAACGTCGAGACCATCGGCTTCAGCCCCAACGGCTTTACCGCCTACTTCCTCTTCAAGGTCCTGATCGTGCTGATGTGCGGAATGATCTTCCTGCAGGGGATCACCTTCTTTTGGCGCTCCTATCTTGAATGGCGGGAAGGCCCGGAAAGCGAAGGCAAATATCTCGACTACGACGTTCTCGAAAAGGGCGAAGAACCCTACGAGCACGCGGAACTTTAAGGCAGGGACAATACCATGCTCTTCGGACTGGACGGTGTCGAGATCGGCCTGATCATCGTCTTTCTCACGCTCTTTTCCGCCATTCTTTCGGGCTTTCCGGTGGCCTTCGCCATCGGCGGCGCGGGGGTGATTTCCTTTGGCATCATCGCTGTGCTCGACAGCGCAGGGCTGCTGATCCACCAGGGCATCGACACCGGGTCCGAGGCTTACAACGCTCTCGTGGCCAGCGGTGTGCCGGCCGATACGATCTCGATCTTCCGCTACCCGGAGCTGCCCCGCTTCGCGATGCCGGTGTTCGAACGCGGCTGGGAAGTGGCGCTCGACCGCAACCTCTCGTTCATCGTGAACCGCATCAACGAACGTGTCATCGCGGGACAGAGCATCGAGACGCTGCTTGCCGTGCTGATGTTCGTGCTGATGGGCATCGTGCTGGAACGCTCAAAGATCGCCAACGACCTGCTGACCACCATGGCGCGCGTTTTCGGTCCGCTGCCGGGCGGGCTTGCCGTCTCCATCGTCGTCGTGGGGGCGTTCCTTGCGGCCTCCACCGGCATCGTCGGGGCGACCGTGGTCACGATGGGCTTGCTCGCGCTGCCCACCATGCTGCGCAACAACTACTCGCCCGAGCTTGCCACCGGCGTCATCGCCGCCTCGGGCACGCTGGGGCAGATCATCCCGCCCTCCATCGTGATCGTCCTTCTGGGCACGCTGGCGGGCGATATCTATGCGGCCGCTCAGGAAAACCGGGCCAACAGCCTCGGCTGCACGGACGCGCTGACCTATCTTGGCGAACCTGCGGTTCTTTCCGTGGGCACACTCTTCCAGGCGGCGCTGCTGCCGGGCATCCTGCTTGCCGTTCTCTATGCTGTCTACGCCTTCGGTTTCGCTGTCCTGAACCCCTCCAAGGCCCCGGCCGTGGAACTGGGTGAAAGCGGCTCCGAACCGGTCACGCGCAACGAGGCTTTCACCTGGTACCTCGGCGTTCCGGTGGCGCTGATCGCAGGCACAATACTGGCCGCTCAGGTGGGCCTCGTCGGCAGTCAGTCCATCGTCGTCTCGACCTTTTCCGAAGCCGGGGAGGGCGCGAGCCTGCGCACCAATGTCTCTGAGCAATGCCGCGATGCGATGATCGAACTGCACGGCCAATCGGCCTGGGACCGTGCCGTGGCCGAACAGCAGGCCATCGATGAAGGTGGCGGCCAGACCGAAAGCCTGCGCCGCTCCCCGGAGGAGATTGAGCAGATCCGCGCCGCCTATATCGAGAACGCGCCGCCGATCGGAACCGGGATCGCGCTGATCACGATCCTGCTGGGTCTGACGCTGTCGCTCGGAAGGGGGATCGCACCCTCCGAAGATCCGAGGCCGATCTGGATCGGGGCGGCTGGCCTCGGGCTCGGGCTGCTGATCGACGCCTTCCTGATCCCGGCCGACATGTCTGCGGGCGCGACGGTGCTGCTCATGATCGTGCCTTGGCTGGTCGCGCTCTACGGCTGTCGTCACGCGGCCCAGAGGCTTGCCACCAACGACCTTGTCCGCGTCGTATTTCCGCCCCTCGTCCTCATCGTTGCGGTGCTGGGCTCGATCCTTGGCGGGATCACGAACCCGACGCCTGCTGCGGCGCTCGGGGCGGCGGGGGCGATCATGCTGGCCGCCTATCGCAAGCTCGGCGAACAGGATCGCAGCCCGCGGATCATCCTGTGGTCGACCTTTGCGGTCATCCTGCTGATCCTGGTCGGCATCAACTTCGACCTCCGCATCAACACCGAGTCCGCTGGTGTCGAAAGCTGGATCGCCTTCGTCGCGGCGCAGATCTTCTATCTCTACGCGCTCTTTGGACTGCTGTTCTCGTGCTGGGTGCTTTACACTGCGGGTGTGCTGACGCCGGCCGTGCGCGAGACGGCGAAGGTCACCAGCATGGTCTTCACCATCCTGATCGCCTCGCAGCTGCTGAACCTCGTGGTGATCTCGTTCGGGGGCGAACACTACATCCAGCAGTTCCTGCGCAGCTTCGACAACGAGGTGAAGGTCTTCCTCATCGTCATGCTGGTGCTCTTCGTGCTGGGTTTCGTGCTCGATTTCCTCGAGATCATCTACATCGTGGTGCCCATCGTCGGCCCGGTGATCTACGGCGGGACCTTCGATCCGAAGTGGGTGACCATCATGATCGCGGTGAACCTGCAGACCTCGTTCCTGACGCCGCCCTTCGGATTTGCGCTCTTTTATCTGCGCGGCGTGGCACCGAAAGAGGTCACCACGGGCCACATCTACCGCGGCGTCCTGCCTTTCGTGCTGATCCAGGTGGCGGGGCTGGCGCTCTTGTTCTTCTTCCCCGGCATCGTCACCATCGTTCCCGATTTGATGCCGAACTGACGGGGACGACATGAGCAAGAGCCTCGCGCGGGTGCGCCGCGCGCTCGAGGAGGCCGGTCTCGCGGTGGATATCCGCGAGGTCGGTCAGGCAAGAACCGCGCAAGAGGCCGCCGACAGTGTCGGTTGCGAGCTGGACCAGATCACCAAGTCGATCATCTATCGCGCCGAGAAAACCGGGGAAGCGGTGCTGTTCCTGACCGCTGGCGGCAACCGCGTCGACGACGCACGCGCCTCCGAGCTTGTCGGCGAACCGCTTGGCAAGGCCGACGCTGCGCTGATCCGGGCGCAGACCGGATTTGCCATAGGGGGCGTGGCGCCTGTGGGGCATCTCAATCCGATCCGCGCTTGGCTCGACACCCGGCTGCTGGACTTCGAAACGGTCTGGGCCGCGGCCGGCACGCCGCGTCATGTTTTTCCCATCGACCCGAACAGGCTGCAGGATCTGACGCAGGCTAGGCCTGCCGAGTTCACCGGCTGAGAGCGCTGCTGCCGCGCCGGGCGATGACATGGCCTGAACGCCGATCGCAGGCGCCCGGGCCTCAGATGTTCGTATCTCTCGAAAAATGTAAAAAACCTTCACATCACCCTTGAAGGGGGGCAGGGCAATGCGCATCTCTCGTGATGTGAAAGGCATTCACATAACCGATAGAGGAACGGAGACACCCATGACCACCGCCGCAAACCCGAACAGCCTTCCCGCCACCGCTGGCTGGCTGTCACGGGCCGAAGCCTGGCTCGACAACAAGGGCAAGGGCGCTTGGATCGCCCTCATGGTTCTCGGCTTCATTTTCTTCTGGCCTGTCGGCCTTGCGATCCTCGCCTACATGATCTGGAGCAAACGGATGTTCAGCAAATCCTGCGGCCGCCGCCGCGAGCACCACATGCGCTACGCCGCCGGCGCGATGCGCCGCACCGGCAACGCCGCCTTCGACGCCTACAAGGAAGAAACCCTGCGCCGTCTGCAGGACGAACAGGAAGCCTTCGAATCCTTCCTCGAACGGCTGCGCGAAGCCAAGGACAAGGCCGAATTCGACCAGTTTATGGACGAACGCGCCCGCAAGGCCCGCGAAATGGCTGACGAGACCCAGCAGAGCGCCTGAGACGAACCGAATGCAGCATGGCCCCGCGAGGGGCCATCCGCTATGATATGGAAACCGATATGCAACCGGAACCAGGGGCCATGTACTCCGACACTTTCAGCCATCTTCCGGATCCTGCGATGCAGCCGGAGTTCTACGCCGACGTCACGGTCAAGCGTGCCATGGCCTGGGTCTTCGACATCGTGCTGATCGCGGTCATCACGCTGCCCATCGCGCTGATCACAATCGTGGGGCTGTTCTTCATTCCAATGATCTGGATCGCGGTCGGCTTCGTCTATCGCTGGGCGACGATCTCGGGCAAATCCGCGACGCTGGGCATGCGGCTCATGTCGATCGAGCTGCGCGACGGCTTCGGCAACCGGCTCGACCCGGGGCAGGCGTTGCTGCACACGCTTGGCTACACCGTCTCGGTCTCGATGTTTCCGGTCCAGCTCGTCTCGGTCGTTTTGATGATGCTCAGCGAACGCGGGCAGGGACTGACAGACCTGGTTCTGGGCACCGTCATGTTGAACCGGCGGGCCTGAGCTGCTCTTAACCTCGCTTTATTTGGGGGGCTTGGCGGCCTCCCTTTTCGTTGTTACCGTTTTACTAAGATTTCCCCGCAACGGTAGTACCCAATGCGTCACTCGCTTCCTCTTGCGCCGCAGTTCTACGTGACCGCGCCTCAGCCCTGTCCGTACCTTCCCGGTCGGATGGAGCGGAAACTGTTCACGGCGCTCCAAGGTGATCAGGCCCAGAAACTCAACGACGGTCTGTCGAAACAGGGCTTCCGCCGGTCGCAGAACGTGCTTTACCGCCCTAGCTGCTCGGACTGCGCGGCCTGTCTTTCGGCGCGCATTGATGTCGCGCGTTTCGAGCCCTCGAAATCGCAGCGCCGCGCGACGAAGCGCAACGGTTACCTTCGGCGCCGCGCCTCCAGCCCCTGGGCGACGGAAGAGCAATATGAGCTGTTCCGCCGCTACCTGGATGCACGCCACGCTGATGGCGGGATGGCGGACATGGACGTCTTCGAGTTCGCGGCCATGATCGAGGAAACGCCGATCCGGTCCCGGGTGATCGAATACACGGATCAGGACGACAACCTGATCGCTGTCTGTCTGACGGACATGCTCGATGACGGGCTGTCGATGGTCTATTCCTTCTACGATCCGGAGCTTCAGAAATCGAGCCTCGGAACCTGGATGATCCTCGACCACATCAAGATCGCGCGCGAGATGGGGATGCCATACGTCTACCTCGGCTACTGGGTGCCGGGCAGCGACAAGATGGGCTACAAGGCCCAGTTCTCCGCGCTCGAGGTCTACCGCAGGGGCCGCTGGGAGCGCATGGGCGCACCGGAGGACTACAAGGCCGACACGCACCCGCTCTCGACCGATCCGATTGCCGAACAGGTCGCGAACATCTCGCTTCCCGACAGTCGCGCCTGACAGGAACCCGCACGACCTGCGGGCGTTCTCCCTGCAACCGACGCAAGGAGAAAAACATGGCTGAACGCGACAAGCTCATTATGCCGATCGAGAAGCTCGCGAAGGAGAACGACCAGTTCCGCGAGGTGATCTGGACCGGCGACAACACGCAGCTCGTCCTGATGACCATCCCCGAAGGTGGCGAGATCGGGGGCGAGGTCCACGAGGGCCATGACCAGCTTCTCTATTTTGTGGAAGGCACCTGCACAGCGACGCTGGGCGAGGACGAGAAGGAATGTGGAGCCGGCGACGTGGCGATTGTCCCATCCGGCAAGTACCACAATTTCGTCAACACGGGCTCGGGTCCTCTGAAGCTCTACACGACCTATTCCCCGCCGGAACACAAACCCGGCAAGGAACACGACACCAAGGCCGATCAGGAAGCAGATCCCGACGAGGACTGAGATGACCGATAGAAAGCCCGGCCGCGCGCCGGGCTTTCGCTGTCGAAAGGCATTGGCATTTCTTCCGCCTTTCGAGCATGTTGCAGGCCATGACCTTTGCCAGCCGCATTACGAGATCGCCACGCCCGTTTGAGCCTGACCGAGGCGCCGAAAGCCGTGGGGCCATCCCTGACACCGACGATGCAATCGCCGGGCTGATCGAGGGCGCGGGCGGTTCGAGCCCCTACCTCAAGACACTGATCGAGAAAGAGGCGGGGTGGCTCCATGGGGCGCTTGATGACCCGGAAGCCGCCTTCGATGCGCTTCTGGACGAGCTGCGCGATCTGACCGAGGATCCTTCCGTCCCGCTGCGCCAGGCAAAGCGTCGGGTCGCCCTGTTGACGGGTCTGGCGGATCTTGCGGGCGTCTGGCCGCTGGAGGAGGTGACCGGGCGGCTCACCCGCTTCGCGGACCTGGCGGTGCAGAAGGCGCTCGAACACGCCATCCGTCGCGAGATCACGCGCGGCAAGCTGCCCGGTGCCAGTGAGGGCGACGTTCCGACCGGGGCGGGCATGACGGTGCTTGCTATGGGCAAGATGGGCGCGGGCGAGCTCAACTATTCCTCCGACATCGACCTCATCTGCCTCTTCGACGAGGATCGCATCGATCCCGCTGATTACCAAGAGGCACGCGCCGCATTCATCCGTGCGACCCGTCGCATGGCGGCAACCCTCAACGATCAGACCGGTGAGGGATACGTCTTCCGCACCGACCTGCGGCTGCGGCCCGACCCTGCGGTGACGCCCGTCTGCATGTCCATGGAAGCGGCAGAGCGCTACTACGAAAGCCTCGGCCGCGCCTGGGAGCGCGCCGCCTACATCAAGGCGCGCCCCTGTGCGGGCGATATCGAGGCCGG
Source organism: Allosediminivita pacifica (assembly GCF_003054175.1). GTDB lineage: Bacteria > Pseudomonadota > Alphaproteobacteria > Rhodobacterales > Rhodobacteraceae > Allosediminivita > Allosediminivita pacifica. The sequence goes on along the minus strand of NZ_QBKN01000010.1, from coordinate 89,992 downwards.
CGAGCGCTTCCTTCAAACGCTGCGGCCCTTCGTCTGGCGCAAGCACCTCGATTTTGCCGCGGTCCAGGATGCCCACGATATGCGGCTGCGCATTCGAGAACACCGCGGCCTTCACGGACCGATCACGCTGCCCGGTCACAATGTGAAGCTGGGGCGCGGCGGGATCCGCGAGATAGAGTTTTTCACCCAGACCCGTCAGGTGATCGCCGGCGGTCGTGATCCGGACCTTCGGGTGCGTGGCACCGTCGAGGGGCTTCAGGTGCTGTCACGCAAGGGTTGGATCCCGCAGGACGTGGCCGACACGCTTTCGGACAACTACCGCGCCTTTCGCGAGGTCGAGCACCGCGTGCAGATGATCCACGACTCCCAGACCCATGACCTGCCGTCGAGTGACGAGGGCTTTGATCGTCTTGCGGCGCTCATGGGACGGGACAGGGCCGAGCTGGAGCGCGATCTCGTCGAGCGCCTCGAGGCCGTGCATCAGTTGATCGAAGGCTTCTTCGCCCCTGATGACGAGGGCTGTGAAGAGCCGGACCTGCCCGATCCGCTCGAGAACAGCGAGCTGCCGGGGCGCTGGCCGAGCTATCCGGCCCTGCGGTCCCAGCGGGCCACCCAGATCTTTCGCCGCCTCCGGCCCGAAATCCTCCGCCGTCTCGGAGAAGCGGCCAAGCCGGAAGAGGCGCTCGTGGCCTTCGACGGTTTCCTTCAGGGGCTTCCGGCAGGTGTACAACTCTTTTCCCTGTTCGAGGCAAACCCGCATCTGATCGACCTGCTGGTCGACATCGTTTCAGTCTCACCCGATCTCGCACGGTACTTGTCGCGCAATTCGGACGTGTTCGACGCGGTGATCGCGGGCGAATTCTTCGGGCCCTGGCCAGGACGAGAGGCCCTGGAGCGGGGCCTCTGCGAGCGTCTTGAACGTGAGGCCGGGGACTACGAGCGGGAACTGGACCAGGCGCGCCGTTGGGCCCGGGAGTGGCACTTCAGGATAGGGGTGCATCTGTTGCGGGGCATGATGAGCCCCGGAGAGGCAGGCCAGGCCTATGCCGATCTTGCCTCTGCCTGCGTCGCCGGGCTCTGGCCGCGGGTTCAGACCGAGTTCGCCCGCAAGCACGGGCCTGCGCCGGGACGCGGGGCCGTTGTGATGGGCATGGGGAGCCTCGGGGCTGGCCGGTTGCACGCGCGCTCCGACCTCGATCTGATTGTGATCTACGACCCCGATGGGGCGGAGCAGTCGGAGGGGCGGAAACCGCTGCCGGTGCGGCTCTACTATGCCCGCCTCACGCAGGCGCTGGTCACCGCGATGACGGCGCCGATGGCGGAGGGGAAGCTCTACGAGGTCGACATGCGGCTTCGACCCTCCGGCAACCAGGGGCCGGTGGCGGCATCCTGGGAGGCCTTCCGGAACTACCACGACCGCGAGGCCTGGACCTGGGAGCGGATGGCGCTGACCCGGGCACGGATCATTGTGGGGCCTGAGGCGCTGGCGAAGGACGTGGCCGATTTTCGGGACGGGACGCTGGCGGTGCCGCGTGACAGCTTGGACGTGCTGGGCGATCTGGCTAAGATGCGCGCCCGGATCGCCGCGGCCAAGGGGCAGGGCGACCCCTGGGATCCCAAGCTGGGGCGCGGGCGGATGCAGGACATCGAGCTTTTTGCTCAGGCCTGCACGCTGATCGCGGGCCGGGCGGTGACGGGCACGCGGCCGGCGCTGGAGGTGGCCTGCGAGGCGGGGCTGGTGTCGGAGGACGGGGTCGAGGCGTTGACCCGGGCACATGACCTTGCCTGGGCGCTGCAGATCGGGGCGCGGCTGGTGACCGACGGGCGGCTCGATCCCATGCAGCTCGGATCGGGGGGCTGCGCCTTCCTTACCCGGCTGACCGGCAGCCGCGACATGGCGGATCTTCGGGCGCGGCTGGAGGCGGCCGCGGGCGAGGCTGCGGAAATCATCGATGCCGCGCTACCCGCGGCGAAGGAGGAGGCATGAAGGGGAATCCTAAGGACACGGCGGACCCGAAGGGGCTGATCGCCGAGGCCTACCGGATCGAGGGCGTGGGCGCCCCGGAATGCCGCAGCATCTTCCTCGACTGGGCGCTGTCGCTGCCCGAGGAGTTGGACCAGGGCGAGGCGCTTCGGATCCTGCTGGAACGCCACGGCCCGGCCGAGGATCATCCCATGACGGCGGTCCTTCTCGAGGGGCAGGTGAAGCTCACCGGGCCCCGGAGGCGGGGGGGCTGGAAGAGCCGTCGGAAGGAATGAGTGCGGGACGCCTGGGTGGTGTCCCGGACCGGGACATTTCTGAGCACTATAGGAATCAATGGGTTAGATACACGAATTAACCTGGCGTTAGGAATGTCCCGCAGTCGGTGTGTCGAGATACGAGATCAGGGCCGTTCCGGGCTGCACCGCTGTATCATCATGGTGCTTAGTGACCGGTGGGTGCAGATTGCCTGCGAATTCCTTGCATTTGCGCCTTTTAAGGCTTTCCTGGGTGCATGGTGAAGCTGGTCCTCCTGCACAAGGCCGACTCGATCTACGAGGATGAGCCGGACGTTGTCTATGACTTCCCGCGCTCCTACCTGAAGTCGGTTGAAGAAGCCGTGGGGGACTGGGTCGTCTACTACGAGCCGGTCAAGGCGGGGCCGCGCGGGTACTTCGCGGTTGCGAAGATTGAGCGCGTGATTCCGAAGCCTGGCGCCGACGGACGCTTCCTTGCGATGATCGCACCGGGGACGTTCCTGCCATTCGATCGTGAGGTGCCGAGGCTGTTAGGGGGTCGGCCTATGGAAGCGGCTTTGACTGAACCCGATGGCACGCCGAAAAGGGGCGGCGCGGTGCAGCTGGCCGTCAGGCGCCTGCCAGAGGTGGATTTCGCCCGCATCGTCAATCTTGGGCTGCCGCAGGAATTGGAGCGGATCGAAGCAACGCGCTATGATCCTGAGCCGGCTGCACTTGATGAGGGGCGGAGCCCTTCGAGCGCCCGGTTCTCGAGCGACTGATCAGGAAGCCCTACCGCGAAGTCGCCTTTCGCAGGAAGGTGCGCGAGGCTTACGGCTATCGTTGCGCGATGTCGGGATTGAAGTTGCGCAATGGTGGCGGTCGGCCGGAAGTTCAGGCCGCGCATACCCGTCCCGTGGAGAGCCAGGGCAGCGATGCCGTGCGCAATGGACTGGCGCTGTCGGGGACGCTGCACTGGATGTTTGACCGTGGTTTGATATCAGTCGCCGAAGACTGCGAGACCATTCTCGTGTCGCACAACAAGGTTCCCGGTGAGGTCGTGGGGCGGTTGCTGGCCCCTGAGGGCAAGCTTGTCGGGCCCGAGGATCCAAGGAATGCGCCGCATCCGGAGAACCTTCGCTGGCACCGAGAGAACGTCTTCGGTCGCGTTTTGCCGGGAGAGCAACTTCCCTGGGATTAATGTCGGGCCGATGACCCGATTTGTCGATATTCGCACGGCCCATTGGCCTGACGGCGACAACGGCTCGACTTTCAACCAATCGACCCGTGGTTGAGAAAGCTTGAAGGGCAGAGGGGGCTCTGCCCCCGTCCCTTCGGGACTCCCCCGGAGTATTTGAGCCAAGAAGAAGCGCACGGCGCGGTGAGGGATGCCGGCCGTTGTATTGGCTGGCTGGGTGCCGAGAGAGGGATGGAACGGTTGGCTTTAACCGCTCGGGAGCGTGTGCTGCGTTGCCCCCGTAGCCTGGTCGGGCGCGGGGGCGCGGGCTGGCCTTTGGCCCGCGCCTCCTCCGTGTCTGTTAGCCCCGGCGGCGGCGTCCGCCACCGCGGCGGCCGCTGGTCGGGCCGCCGTCACTGCCGCCCGGCTTGTTGAAGCTGATCCACTCGGCCCCGTGGGGGTCGTTGTTGGTGAGCAGGTTCGCTGCGCGGATGGCGGCCATCTCGGAGCCGGGCTTGGGCCGGGTGCTGCCGAGGCCGAAGAGCTGGCAGAAGGCCTCGTCGTCCATGTCCTCGGGCAGCACGATGCCCGCCGCCTCGACCGCGGCGCGCTTCTCGGCAATCTTGGAGGCCGGCACCGGCAGGGCGCAGGGATTCATGATGGCCGAGGTCATGCCCGCGCCCATGGCCATGGGCAGGAAGGCGTTGTTGATGCCGTGGCGGTTGGGCAGGCCGAAGCTGACGTTGGAGGCGCCGCAGGTGGTGTTCACGCCCAGCTCGTCGCGCAGGCGGCGGACCAGCGTGAAGACCTGCTTGCCCGCCGTGGCCATGGCGCCGATGGGCATGACCAGCGGATCGACCACGATGTCATGCGGCGGGATGCCGAAGTCGGCGGCGCGCTCGACGATCTTCTTCGCCACGGCGAAGCGGACGTCGGGGTCCTCGGAGATGCCGGTGTCGTCGTTGGAGATCGCCACCACCGGCACGTTGTATTTCTTGACCAGCGGCAGGATCAGCTCCATGCGCTCTTCCTCGCCCGTGACCGAGTTCAGCAGCGGGCGGCCGTTGGCGACCTCGAGACCCGCCTCGAGCGCCTCGGGGACCGAGCTGTCGATGCAGAGCGGCGTGTCCACCAGCCCCTGCACCAGCTCGATCATCTTGCGCATGAGCGGCGGCTCGGTCTCGTTGGGGTTGGGGTTGGAGTTGTAGACCACGCCCGCGTTCACATCGAGCACGTTGGCCCCGCAGGCGGCCTGCGCCACCGCGTCCTTTTCCACGGTCGAGAAATCGCCGGCCTCGAGCTCGGCGGCGAGCTTCTTGCGGCCCGTGGGGTTGATGCGCTCGCCGATGACGCAGAAGGGCTCGTCAAAGCCGATGACGGCGGTTTTGGTCTTGGACTCGACTACTGTGCGGGTCATGTCTGTGCCTCTCCTGTCAGGCGCTCGAGTATGCTCTCGAGTGCCGGGTCTTCAAAGTCTTCGATGGTGATCTGGGCGCCCTTGTTGCGCAGGGCGAAATCGTCTTCGGCGGAGCGGACGCCCACGGTGAAGGCGCCGGAGCTGCGCGCCGCGCGCAGGCCCGAGCCGCTGTCCTCGAAGGCCACGGCGTGGTTCGGCGTGACGCCGAGGGCCTGCATGGCCTGCTGGTAGGGCATCGGGTCGGGCTTGGCGCGGGCGCATTCGTCACCGATGACGAGGGCCCCGAAGCGCTGTTCGAGACCGATGGCGCGCAGCATGTGGAGCGCGTTCAGCCTTGGTGCATTGGTCACCACGGCAAGGCCCCAGCCTTCGCGCGCCGCACGGTCGAGCAGTGCGGTCGCGCCGGGCATGGGCGGGAAGCCGCCCGAGAGCATGTCGCGGAAGCGGGCTTCCTTTTCGTCGGCGAGGGCCACGGGGTCCTCGCCGGGGAAGAGCTCGGGGAAGCTCTCGGAGTTGTGGCGTCCGTGGATGCGGCGGGCGTAGTCCTCTTCGGTGAGGGTCATGCCGCGTTCGGCGAACATGTCCGAGAAAACCTGCATGTGCAGCGGATCGGACTTGAGCAGCGTGCCGTCCAGGTCGAAGAGGAGTGCGCGTGTCACGAGGTCAGCCGACAGCCCGTGCCGCGGCCGGCAGGCCAGAGGCGCCGCCGTTGTCGCGCGCCCATTCGGCCGTGGCCTTGATCCCGCCCAGCGGGAAGAAATGGACCTGGTCGATCTGGAAGTCGGGGTTGGTGGCCTTGTGGGCGGCGAGCTTTTCCAGCACCTCGGTCGGCTCGTAGGGCATGAGCAGCTTGCTCACGTCCATGGCGCGTTTCTGCAGGACCTTCACCGAGGGGCCAACGCCGCAGGCTATGGCAAACTTGATCAGCGTCTGCAGCTTGGCGGGGCCGGCGATGCCGATGTGGACGGGCAGGGTGATGCCCTGGTCGCGCAGGCGGTCGCACCAGGCGATGATCGGATCGGCGTCGAAGGCGAACTGGGTGACCAGCGCCATTTGGGCATCGGTGCGGGTCGAGAAATCCTGCTTCCAGGTCAGCGCGTCGTTGACCTGTGCGTGGCTGCCGTCGGGGTCGATGTCGCGGTTGCCCTCGGGGTGGCCAGCCACGTGCAGGCGCTTGAAGCCCGCCTTGTCGAAGAGACCGGTTTCGAGCAGCTGCATGGAGCTGTGGAAGTCGCCGTGCGGCCGAGCCACGCCACCGGCGAGCAGCAGCGCCTGGTCGATCCCGGCTTCGCCCTGGTAGCGGGAGATCCAGTCGGCGAGCACCGCCTTGTCCTTGATGATGCGCGCGGGGAAGTGCGGCATGACCGGGTAGCCCGCGTCGGCGAGGCGCTTGGCCGTATCGACCATCTCCTCGATCGGGGTGCCCTCGATGTGGGCGATGTAGACGCGGGTGCCCTCGGGCAGGAGCGCGCGGAAATCCTCGATCTTCGAAGCCGTGCGCGGCATGACCTCGATGGAGTATCCCTCGAGGAAGGGTTCGAGCGAGGCACCCGCGGGGCGCGCGGCCCCGGTTTTCCGGAAATTGAGCAGAGCCATCATCTTCTCCCAGAGGGCGCGGGGTGGTGTCATGCCCGGCCGTCGTTGTCGATCAGCGCCTTGAGGCGGTCGCGATCGAATTCCGCATCGATCCGCGCGGCTTCCTGCGCGGCAACCTCGGACGGATCGCCCTCGACCGAATAGGGCGCGGCCTTGCGCCATTCGGCGAGGTAGGCATCGGTGTCGGACGCTCCCACCTTCATGGCGGCCCGGTCGATGGCCTGCTCGAAGCGTTCGGGCAGGGGCATCTTGTGGCCCCGGCGGCCCTTGCCGACGATGACCTGGGCCGGGATGTCGCGCCAGTAGACGATGGTGACGTCGGGCATGATGCCTGATTCCTCCGTTCCTTCGGGCCTCTTTATCGGGACGGGTGATGATGGCGGCGTCGCATTCCGACTTGTCCCGGCCCCTTTGCGGCAGGGCGCAGGGTAGGCCGGGGGGCGGGCGCGGCCAACCGGAAACATGGCTCATAATTTCCATGATGATAATGCGCCGAATTCATGTCATCCGAGTCGTCTGATTGGCAGCGCGCGAACCGCTGTAAAGGCAAGTGCCGGGAGAGATTTTTCTTCGCCTTTCGGGAGCTTAACGCCGGGGATGTGACCCTTGCGCGACACCTCCGGTCTGCCCTAGGGTGGAGACAACTTGAAATATCGGAAAAAGGCGCTCGGATCATGGCGCCAAAGCGTCCCAGAGGTGCGGGCGCTTTCCCGAAACCGGTCGAGAGCACCGCGCCGCCTCCGCCCGATTCCAGTGCGCTGTATGCCGCGCTGGATCTGGGCACGAACAGCTGCCGCATGCTGATTGCCCAGCCCAAGGGCAGTCAGTTCCACGTGGTGGATTCGTTCTCGAAATCCGTGCAGCTCGGGCAGGGGCTCGAGCGGCACGGACGATTGTCGCGTGCCTCCATGGCGCGCGCGGTCAGTGCCATCCGTGTCTGTGGCCAGAAAATCAACCGCCACAAGGTGACACGGATGCGCCTTGTCGCGACCGAGGCCTGCCGCAGGGCCCAGAACGCGCGCGACTTCATCCGGCATGTCCGGCGCGAGACCGGCCTCAAGCTGGAGATCATCCAGCCCGAGGAGGAGGCGCGGCTTGCGGTGATCTCCTGCGCGCCACTGGTTTCGACCAAGACTGAGCAGTTGCTGGTGGTCGACATCGGCGGCGGTTCGACCGAGCTTGTCTGGATCGATCTCAGCCGTGTGCCCATGCGCGACAGGCCCCGGGCCATCATGCGGCTTCACGCAGGCTTTCACCCGCCGGACACGCCCTTTCCGACCGCCAAGGTGGTGGACTGGATCAGCGTACCGCTTGGTGTGGCGACGCTACGCGATCAGTTTTCCGACGTGGAGGATGACGCCGCGCGCTATGCGCTGATGAGCTGGTTCTTCGAGGAGAACCTCGCCGAGTTCGCGCCCTACAAGGACGAACAGGCGCGCGAGGGCTTCCAGATCGTGGGCACCAGCGGCACGGTCACGACCGTGGCGGCGAGCCACCTCGGTCTGAAGCGCTATGACCGGACCAAGGTGGACGGGCTGCGCATGACCTCGGATCAGATCGAGGCGGTGATCCAGCGCTACCTTGAGCTTGGCCCCGAGGGTCGCCGCCGCGATCCGCGGATCGGAACGGACCGGCACGCGCTCATCATGTCGGGCAGCGCAATCCTGCAGGCGCTGCTGCGGCTCTGGCCCACGGACCGCCTGTCGGTCGCCGATCGAGGCCTGCGCGAGGGTCTGCTTTATGCCCAGATGTCGGCGGACGGGGTGCTCGAGGACGGGCCGCTTTAGAAAATGCAGAGCGTTCCGGGGCGAGCCGGGCGCGCGTCGGACCGTAGTTTGGTGCTGCGAGTTCTGGGGTGGGCACTTTATTCTCGCCAACCCGGAAGACAGTTGAACGCCGCGCCCGATTTCAAAAGCGCCGGACCGCGGGGACGGTCCGGCGCTCGCCCGGCGGGGCTGACGCCCCTTGTTCCGGGCGGGGAGCGGCGTCGCCCGATTTTGGAGACCTGGGCGCAGGATGACGTTGGCTGCGGCGAGCGTTCCCCGAGCCATGAGCCCCACGCATAGGTGCCCAGCATCCCCGCCCCCTTGCGTCTTCCGGTCATCCCGTTTGAAATCCCAGCGAAACAAAAGACCCGATCCCGGAGGATTCATGGAATATCTGTTCGATCCGCGACCCCAGCCCTGGCTTCCGATCGTGGGGGAGGACAAGGTCTACCCGGTGGGCCGGATCTTTTGTGTCGGGCGCAACTACGCCGCCCACGCTACAGAGATGGGCAGCGAGGTGGACCGCGAGCAGCCCTTCTACTTCACCAAGTCCTGTCATCACCTGGCCCGGTCCGGGTCCATGCTGCGCTACCCGAAGACCACGCGCGACTACCACCACGAGGTGGAATTCGTCGTCGCGCTCGACGGTCCGGTGTCTCGGGGCTCCGAAATGGACGCGGTTCTGGGCTATGCGGTCGGGCTAGACATGACCCGCCGCGATCTGCAAGCCGAGGCGAAGAAGACCGCGCGACCCTGGGACATGGGCAAGGATTCGGAGGGCTCGGCGGTGATCGGGGCGATCACCCGCGGGTCGCGCTTCGGCGAGGTCACGGACCAGCGCATCGCTCTCACCGTGAATGGCGAGTTGCGGCAGGAGGGCATGCTCTCAGACATGATCTGGTCGGTCGTCCCGCTGATCCAGCACCTCTCGGGGCTCTATTCGCTCAAGGCGGGTGACGTGATCATGACGGGCACGCCCTCGGGCGTCGGCCCGACGGTGCCGGGCGACGTGCTTTACGGCACCGTGGACGGCTGCGCGCCGGTGGAGCTGACGCTGACCGCACGCTGAGGGCTTGCGGGGCTCCTGCCTTTGAGGTTTTGTTTCTTCGGAGACAAACAGTGCGGGGAGGAGACCGTCATGGACATTCGCAAGGGGATCGTGGCCGCGGTGAGCGGCGGGGCCTCGGGGCTTGGTGCCGCCACGGCGCGGGCGCTGGCCGAGGCCGGAGCCACCGTCACCCTCTTCGACCTGAGCGCCGAGAAGGGCGAGGCGCTTGCCGCCGAGCTCGGCGGGCATTTCGAGGAGGTCGACGTGAGCGATGCCGAGGCCGTGGGCGCGGCGCTCGCGCGCGTGGCCGAGCGCGACGGCGGGCTGCATGTGGCGGTGAGCTGTGCGGGGATCGGGCCCGCGGCCAAGACCGTGTCGCGCGGGGCGCCGCATGACGCGGCGCTCTTTGAGAAGACCTTGCGTGTGAACCTCATGGGCACCTTCCACATCGCCAGCCGCGCCGCCGCTATCATGGCCGCGCAGGAGCCGCTGGACGCGGACGGCAATAAGGGGGTGATCGTGAACACCGCATCGGTCGCGGCCTTCGAGGGGCAGGTGGGGCAGGTGGCCTACTCAGCCTCCAAGGGGGGCGTCGTTGGGATGACAGTGCCCATGGCGCGCGACCTGGCCCAGCACGGCATCCGGGTCTGCACAGTGGCGCCGGGGCTGTTCCTGACGCCGCTCATGGAGGGGCTGTCGCAGGAGGCGCAGGACAGCCTCGGCAAGCAGGTCCCGTTCCCGCAGCGGCTGGGGGATCCGGCGGAATTCGCGGCGCTCGTGCGCCACATCGTCGAGAACCCGATGCTCAACGGCGAGGTCATCCGCCTCGACGGGGCGATCCGGATGGCACCGCGGTAGACCCCCTTGCCCGGAACAAGGCGTGCAGCGCCGCCGGGCAAGCGCCGGCCCGTTCCCGCGGGCTGGCGCTTTGGCAAGGAAGCGTCCCGCTCGAAGGGCGGTCGGATCTGGCCGGAATAAAGCGGCGACCTCCGAGGTCGAGGCGCCATCCCACGGGCCGCCGCTTGCCCGACACCGCCTCTAGCCTTCCACGCTCTCCAGCCGCAGGGCGCGGCCGCCGAGATCGCGGAAGGCGCGCTGGCGGCAGGTCAGCACGAGGATCTGCAGGTCGCCCGCCTGCCGGTGCAGCGCGTCGAACATCCGCTCGATCCGGTCGTCGTCGGTGAAGACCAGCGCGTCGTCGAGGATCACCGGCGCGTGGCGCCCGTCGCGGGCCAGCATCCGGGCAAAGGCGAGGCGCGTCAGCAGGGCCACCTGTTCCTGCGTGCCGCCCGATAGGATGCGGATGGGTTCCTCCTGACCGTCGCGGACCAGCGCTTCGGGCAGCAGCGCGGCGTCCTCCCAGGTAAGTTCGGCCTCGGGCCAGAGCAATTGCAAGAGCGGCTTCAGCTCCGCCGCGATGGGCGCGAAGTAGCTTTCGCGCGCCGACGCGCGGGCGCTTTCCAGCGCTTCCTTCAGGCGGTTCAGAAGCGCCACCTCGTGTTCGATCCGGTCGAGGTCGGCCTGCGCGGCGGTGAGTTCCTGCTCGGTCTCGGCCAGCCGCTCCTCGACGGCCTCGCCCGCGCCCTGCCGGATGCGCTCATCCAGCGCCGCGATCTCGGGGCGCAGGCGGGCGATGGCACTGCGGGCGTTTTCCTCGGCGGACTTTGCCCGCTTCAGGTGGGCCTCGGCGCTGGCGAGGTCGGGGGCCTGTTCCCTGAGCGTCGCCAGCGTCCCGGAGGCTTGCGTCAGAGCGGTCTCGGCCTGCGCCACCTCGGTGGCGAGCGCCTCGGCAGTGGTGTCACCCAGCTTTTCTAGGGCCTGTTTGGCACGGGCCAGCCGGTCCTGCGCAGCCTGCAAGGCGGCCTGCGTGCTGGCCGACCGGCTGCGCGCCTCCGAAAGCCCGTCGCTGGCGGTGGCCTGAGCGGACTGGGCCTCCGCCAGCGTCGCGTCGGCCGTTGAAAGCGCCGCCTCGGCCTCGGGCAGTGGCGGCAGGTCGTCGGTTTCCTCCTGCGGCTGCGGGATCTGTGCCAGCGCCTCGCGCAGCGGGTCGATGCCGTCGGGGGCGTGGGCGTCGAGCAGACTGGCGGCCTCGCGCGCCTCGGCCTCGGCCGCCTGCCGGGCCTCGGCGGCGGTCCGGGCGGCGGCGAGATCGGGCAGCCCCAGCTTTTCGAGCGCGGCGGCCAGCGCCCTCTGCGCCTGTTCCACCTCGGCCTCGCCCGCGCCGCCGGGGCCGGGGCGCAGGTCGAGCGTGCCGAGACCGGGCAGGGCGAGGCGTCCGCCATGCGGTGCCGCCACGGAGGTGCCGTCGGGCAGGGGCGCGCCGTCGAGCGTCACCTGCGCCGCGCCATCCTCGTAGCGCATGACAAGCTGCGCTGCCGCGGCGTCGCGGGTGGCGCGGGCGGTTGCGAGCGCCTGGGCGAGGTCTTCGAGCCTGCGCAGGGTCTGCGCGTCGGGTCCGTGACGGGCGGCGGCGCGGGCAGTCTCGAGATTTTTGCGCGCGGCCTCGGCCTGTTCGATGCGGGACAGAAGTTCCTTGCGCCGGGCGGCTCCGTCGCGGGCCGCCTGTGCGTGGCGCGCGCGCTGGAGCACCTCGGCAGCGGACTGGCGCGCGGCCTTTGCCCTTTCCAGATCCTCGGTTGCTTGTTTGCGCTTTTCCTCAGCACCCTCGGTCGCGTCGGATGCTGCGGCTGCAGCGGCGTCGGCCTCGGTGACGGCCTTCTGCGCGGCCTGCTGTTCAGCCAACGCGCCTTGCAGCGCGTCGCGGCGCGACACGGCGTGGTCGCGGGCCAGCCGGGCCGCGGCGACGGCGCGCTCCTGCTCCTCGACCTTGCGGGCATGGCCCTGCGCGGCATCGAAGGCCTGTTGCGCCTCGGCGAGCCTGTCCTGCCGGGCCTGCACCTCGGAGGGCTCTTCGAGTTCAGAGAGTTCGCGGCGGCTGCGGTTCCGGGAGCGCAGCGCGTCGTGCAGGGCGCGGGCGGTTTCGGAGAGCTGGTCGCGCGCGGCGGTCAGCTCTTCGACCCGCTCCTGCGCCGCTTTCCACGGGCCGCCCGCGCGGGGCCGCCCGGTGGCGGTGGCATAGGTGGCCAGTTCCTCGGTGCAGCGGGTCAGGGCCATGTCCATGCGCCGCCCGCCGGTCATGGCCTCGACCTCGCCGGTGACCGAGGACATGAGGTCGCGCCGCGCCTCGAGCGCCTGTTCCTGGTCCTTCTTCGCGCCTGCCGTCAGATGCGTCATGCCCTGCCGCACCCAGACAAGGCCCGCGGGCCCGGACTGCCCGCCGCTGAGCAGACCGGCGATCCAGTCCTCGGCCTCGTCGGCCTGCGCGATGAGCCGCCCGTCGCGGGTGACCTCGGCCAGCGGCTTGGACAGCCAGCGCTTGGTGATCCGGTGCAGGCCCTGTTCGGTCTCGACCTCGACGCTCACCTGCGGGGCGCCGCCCGCGTGGGGCTGAAGCTCCTTCACCTCGCGGTCGCGCGATCCGTGGGCCTTGAAGAACAGTGCCTGGATCGCGTCGAAGAGCGTGGACTTGCCGTGTTCGTTCGGCTCGCAGAGCACGTTCAGCCCGTCGCCGATCCCGTCGATGCGGGCGGGCGTGGTGAACCGGCGGACGTTTTCGAGGGTGACGGCGCGCAGCTTCATGCGCTGTCCTCCTTCACGTAGGCATAGAGGCGGGCGAGCGCCGCGCGGGCGATGGTGCGGTCGGTTTCGGCGCGGGTCTCGTCCTCGCTCTCGTCCCGCAGGGCATTCGCGGCCAGCCGCAGCGCGCCGCCGCGGTCGATCTCGTCGAGGTCGGCGGTTTCATAAAGCGTGCCGAGCGCGCCGCTGCGCAACTCGAAATGGGCAAAGTCGGGGGCGGCATCCTCGGCCGCGCGGGTGAGCGCCACCTGTTCGGGCAGGCGCGCCCAGCCGGTGGCGCGCAGCCGCAGGAGGATATCGCGCCGCCCCGTCGCGGGCAGCGCGTCGCGCAGCGCCTTGTCGGCGTCCTGTTCGGCAAGCAGCGGAAGCTCCGCCTCGCGCCAGAGGAAGCTGCCGGTCTCGACCTCGGCGACCTCGGGCGCGCCTGCGCCAAGCGTCACTGCAAGGCAGCCGCCGCGCCGGTCGTGCTTGAAACGGTCCTGCTCGGGGCTGCCGGGGTAGTGCACCCGGTCCGAGACGGTCAGCCGACCGTGCCAGTCGCCCAGCGCGAGGTAGTCGAGCCGCGCGCTGCGGTCGCGGTCGGGCGGGATGGCCGCGCCGTCCTCGGTGAAATCCACCACGCCGCCGTGGGCGAGGCCGAGGCGGATATCGCCCTCGGGCGTCGCGGTGCCGGGCATCTCGGCGGTCAGGTCGCGCCCGGTGGCGCGGTGCGTGACGGGGCAGGGCAGCAGGCTGACGCCCTCGGCCATCTGCCGGACCTCTGGCGTCGCCAGCGCGTGCACGTTGGCGGGCGCGTCGCGCGCGAGGGTCGCCCAGAGCTCCTCGGCGTCGCGCAGGTTGTCGTGGTTGCCCGGCAGCAGCCACCACTGCACGCCCGCATCCTCGCCCATGGCCGTCAGCGCCTGCCGCAGCACGTGGGGCGAGGGCGTGGCCGTGTCGAAGGTGTCGCCCGCGATCAGCACGTGGTGCGCGCCGTGATCCCGCGCCGCCTGCGCCAGCCGCCCGATGGCGGCGTGCCGCGCCTCCATCAGCCGGCCGCGGATGTTGCCGTCGGGCGGCTGCGGGATGTTGGCGAAGCGTCGGCCCAGGTGCAGGTCCGAGGCATGGATGAAGCGGAAGGGCGGCATGGGGGCTCCGGTCGTCTGGCCTGTCAGTCCTGCCATATCTGGTGGCGCGAGGAAAGCGCGACGCAACCGGAGGTGTCAGGGCCAGGCATAGGGCGCGGCGTGTCCGCCGATCTCGGCCCCGTCGCCCCGGCGCAGCGCGGCGCGGAACCGTCCCGGCGGCTGGCCCTCGTTGGCGCGGAAGAACCGCGCGAACTGCGGCGTGGCCGAAAAGCCCAGCAGCGCGCCGATCTGGTCGATGGAAAGGGCCGAGTTCTCGAGGTAGAGCCGCGCCTCGAGGTGCAGCCGCTCGCGGATCAGCGCCCCCGGCGGGCGGCCGAAATCGCGCTGGCAGATGTCGTTCAGCCGGTCGCGCGAGATGCCCAGCACGCGGGCGTAGCGCTGCGCCGTCCAGTGGTCGCGGAAATGCGCCTCGACCAGCGCGGCAAAGCGCGTGCCCAGCGCCGTGGTGCCCCGCGCCTCGGCCTGCACCGCCTGCGGCTGGCCGCGGTAGAGCAGCACCAGCAGCACGTGCAGGAGCGAGTCGATCACCGCGGGCGCCAGCGCCGCCGCGCCCTGCGTCTCCGACAGCATCCCGTCGAGACAGCCCTGCACGGCGGTCCCCGCCGCCGCGTCGGCGCCGAGCTGGAGCACCGTGGTGCGCCCGGCGATGAAGCGCAGGGTGGCGGCCTCGGGGCGGTGGTGCAGGGCGCGTTCGAGCGCGCCGGGATCGACCAGCAGGTGCACCCCCTGCGCCGAGGCGCCGAGGTCGAGCCGCAGTGCCTCGTCCCAGGGCATCCAGGCGAAGACCGGCGCGGTGAGCGTGCGTTCGTCCGGGCCGCGCAGCTGCGCCGCGCCGCGGGTCAGGTGCAGCGCCCGGATCTGCGCCCCCGCGCCGGTGCCCGCGCGCCCCAGCACCCGCGTCTGCAGCGCCGGTCGCAGCCTCTCGGCCCGAAGCCCCGGCGCCGCATCGGCGCCCAGAAGATGCGATGCAGGCACGCTTTTTCCCTCACACTGCAAAGAATTTCCGACAATTCGATATTTACCGGCCCGCCGTCAAGGGGTCCTATGAAGACCGGCCGCAGGCGCGACAGGGGCAGGAGGAGCCCCGCGCCACGGGGGCCGCGACGTTTGGGAGGACGCCGTGAAACATGCCGGGAACGCCGGGGAGGGCGCGCAGCGCGCGCTGTCCCCGGACAGGGAGGTGTCGTCCGCGCCGATGGGCGTGGCGGAGGCCGAGCAGGCCGCCGACGCCGCCGCCTTGGCCTTTCCGGCATGGGCGGCACTGCCCGGCGCGCAGCGCATCGCCATGCTGGTGCGCGCCGCCGACCGGCTGCACCACCACGGGGCCGAGCTTGCCGACCTGGCCGGGCGCGAGCTTGGCGTCACGCCCGACTGGGTTGCCTTCAACCTGACGCTGGCCCAGCGGATGCTGATGCAGGCCAGCACGCTCGTCGACACGGGCTGCGACGGCCCTGCCTGCGGCGCGCCCGAGGGGATGCGCTATCACCTGCGGCGGCGTCCGGCGGGCGTGGTGCTGGGCATCGCGCCGTGGAATGCGCCGGTGACGCTGGCGGTGCGCGCGGTGGCGGCGCCGCTGGCGCTTGGCAACACCGTGGTGCTCAAGGGGTCCGAGCTTTGCCCCGCGACCCACGCGCTGGTGGCGCAGGCGCTGCGCGAAGGCGGGCTGCCCGAAGGCGTGCTGGGTTTCGTGTCGAACGCCCCCGACCAGGGCCATGACGTGGCCGAGGCGCTGATCGCGCACCCGGCGGTGCGGCGCGTGAACTTCACCGGATCGACCCGCGTGGGGCGGCAGCTGGCGCTCAGCTGCGCGCGGCATCTCAAGCGCAACCTGCTGGAGCTTTCGGGCAAGGGCGCGATGCTGGTGCTGGGCGATGCCGATATTCCCGCCGCGGCGCGCGTCGCGGCCCATGCCACCTTCCTCAACCAGGGACAGATCTGCATGTCCACCGACCGCGTGATCGTGGTCGACGCGGTGGCCGAGGCCTTCGTCGCCGCCTTCCGCGCCGAGGCCGAGCGCCTGCGCGCGGGGCAGGGCGGCGCGCCGCTCGGTCGGCTCATCGGGCGCGAGGCGGCGACGCGCCTGCGCGGGCTGATCGCCGACGCCGTCTCCAAGGGGGCGGAGCTTGTCACCGGGGGCGAGGCGCTGGCCGATCTCGTCCAGCCGACGCTGCTCGATCACGTGGCCTTCGGAATGCGGCTCTACGAGGAAGAGGTCTTCGGCCCCATCGCGGGGATCGTGCGCGTGGCCGATGTCGACGAGGCGGTGAGCGTGGCCAACGACAGCGCCTTCGCGCTTTCGGTCTCGGTCATCGGCGGCGACATGGCGCAGGCGCGCGCCGTGGCCCAGCGGCTCGAGGCGGGCGTGGTGCATGTCAACGGATCGACCGTCTACGACGATCCCAACATGCCCTTCGGCGGGCTCAAGGACAGCGGCTACGGCCGCTTCGGCGGACATGCCGCCATCGAGGAATTCACGGAACTGCAATGGCTGACGGAACGCGACGTGCCGCAGGCAGAGCGGCTGGGGGAGGGGAGCCCCCGGCCATGACATCAACAGGGAGGAGGAAACCCATGATGAAACGCAGGACTTTCGGGGCGCTCGCCGCCGCGGCCCTTGCTGCCGGCGTGGCCGTGCCGGCCTTGGCGCAGGAGACGCTGACCATTGGCGCGGTGGCGCCCAAGACCGGGCCGCTCGCCGGCGGCGCGGCGGTGACCTACTGGCCCAACGTGCAGCTCTGGGCGCATGACGTGAACGCCCGCGGCGGGCTTCAGGTCGGCGACGCGCAGTACATGGTCGAGGTCATCGAGTACGACGACCAGACCAACCCGGGCGAGACCATCAAGGCCGTGCAGCGGCTGGTGAGCCAGGACGAGGCCGACATCGTGCTGCCGCCCTATTCCACGGGTCTCAACCTTGCCGCCGCGCCGATCTACAACCGCTTCGGCCTGCCCATGGTGACCGCGACCGCCACCACCGATCAGGCCGACCAGCTGTCGCAGCAGTTTCCCAACGTGTTCTTCACGCTGGGCGGCGCGCAGGCCATCGTCGAAAGCACCGTGGTCGCCATGGACGCGCTGCGCGACGAGGGCGTGATCGGCAACAAGCTTGCCATGGTGAACGTGGCCGACGCCTTCGGCATCGAGCTCATGAACCAGGCGGGCCCGGCCTTCGAGGCGGCGGGCTACGACATCGTCTACGAGACCTCCTATCCGCTGGGGACGCAGGACCTTTCGCCAGTGATGAAGGGGGCCAAGGCCGCCGGACCCGATGCCTTCATCGCCTGGTCCTACCCGCCCGACACCTTTGCGCTGACCGAACAGGCCATCGTCGAGGGGCTCGAGGTGGGGGCCTTCTTCACCGCCGTGGGCACGGCCTTCCCGGCCTACCAGGCCCGCTTCGGTGACGACGCCGAGGGCGTGCTGGGCATCGGCGGCGTGCACGCCGACGGCGAGGCCTTCCAGGAATACGCCGCGCGGCACGAAGAGGTCACCGGCGCCAAGCCCGACTACTGGGCCAGCGCCATGGTCTACAGCTCGTTCCAGGTGCTCGAGGAAGCCATCCGCGAGGTCGGCAGTCTCGATAACCCGGCGATCATCGAGTTCATCAAGGGCCATGCCTTCGACACGGTGATCGGGGTTCTCGATTTCAACGAGAACAACAACAACACCGCCTTCTGGACCGTCGGCCAGTGGCAGGACGGCGTCTTCAAGGGCGTCGCCTCCACCGGGCGCGAGGGCGCCGTGCCGGTCCTGGCAGGCCCCGACTGGAACTGAGGACACCGACCCGGCGCGGGGATGCTCGTGCCGGGCCCTTCCGGGCTGGAGAGCAAGATGGATGTGATCGTCACGGGCCTGCTGCTGGGCGGCACCTACGCGCTGATCGCGATGGGGCTGAACCTGCAATACGGCATGGCGCGGATCATGAACCTCGCCAACGGCGAGATGCTGGTGGCCGGCGCCTTTGCTGCCTTCTGGCTCTACGGTGCAGGGCAGGTGAGCCCCTTCCTGACCGTCGTGCTGGTGGCGCCGCTGGCCTTCGCGCTGAACTGGGCGATCTACATGGTCTTCCTGGGCCCGCTGGTGAAACGCGCGAAATCGCGCGGCCAGCTCGAGGTGGACGCGATCCTGACCACCTTCGGTCTCAGCTTCGTGGCGGTGGGGATCATGCTGGCCGTCTTCGGTGGCGACTACTTCAGCTATTCCTACCTGAGCTTTCCCGTGGCCCTGCTGGGCGGCACCTACGGGGCCAACCGGCTGGCGGCTTTCGTGGCGGCCGTGGCCATCTGCGGCGCGCTCTACCTCTGGCTCAACCGCTCGCGCCCGGGCATGTCGATCCGCGCCATCGCGGTGGCGCCCGACAGCGCACGGCTCGTGGGCATCGACGTGGGGCGGCTCGCGGCGCTCGCCTTCGCCCTTGGCGGAGCGGTTACGGCCACCGGCGGCGCGCTGATCTCGACCTTCCTGACGCTCGACGCCTCGACCGGGGTGCTCTTCACGCTCAAGGCGCTGGTGATCGTCATCATGGGCGGCGTCGGCGACGTGCGCGGCACGGTGGTCGCGGCCCTCATGCTGGGGCTGCTCGAGACCTTCGTGGCCAGCGTCATCGACCCCGGCCTGACGCTCGCCGCCGCCTACCTGCTTTTCGTCACCATCCTGCTCTTCCGCCCGCAGGGGCTGTTCGGAAGGAAGACGGCATGATCCGCGCCACTGGAATGAGGTCCCGCCCGGCGGCACGCCGGGCAGCGCCCGACCTCCGGCAGGAGGGCGCTTTGGCGGTGTCGTGCGGGGATCATCCGACGTGCGGAAATCTTGCGGCCCGCTCCGAACACGGGAAGGACACGCGCCCGCCAGGTCGGGCGCTGCCCGGCTCCGTCTCACCCTGCAAGGGAGGCACCCCATGCGCCTGACCGCCAAGAACTGGCAGGGCCTTGCCCTTACCGCCGTGCTGCTGGGCGTCGCCGCCTGCCTGCCCCTGCTCACCACGGCCTACTGGCTCACCATCGGCGTCACCATCGCCTTGTACACGGTGCTCGCCACGTCATGGGCGCTCTTCTCGGGGCCCACGCATTACATCTCGCTCGCCACGGCAGCCTTCTTCGGCGTGGGCACCTATACCACCGGCCTCGGGATCGAGCATCTGCCCTACTGGGTGCTGCCGCCGCTCGCGGGCCTCATCGGTGCCGCGCTGGCCGCGCTCGTGGGTCTCGCCACGCTGCGCCTCTCGGGCGTCTACTTCGTCATCTTCACGCTCGGGCTGGCCGAGTTCATCCGCCAGATCATCACCTGGGGGCAGACGGTGTCGGGCACCAAGGGCATCTACGTCCTGACCTCCATCACCGAGGCGCACATCTACTGGCAGCTGCTGGGCCTCGCGGGCCTCGTCTGGCTGCTGGGCTGGCTCATCGGGCGCTCGCGGCTGGGCTTTGCCCTGCGCATCATCGGCGACGACGAGGAGGTGGCCCGCCATTCCGGCATTCATACAGCGCGCGCCAAGGTGCTGCTTTTCATGGTGCCCGGCGCCTTTGCCGCGATCACCGGCGCCGTGCTCGCCCCCCGCTATGTCTACATCGAGCCGATCCTCGCCTTCACGCCAATGCTCTCCTTCCAGGTGGTCATCATGGCGCTTCTGGGCGGCACCGGGCGGCTCTGGGGGCCGGTCGTCGGCGTCATCCCCTTCACCTTCCTGTGGGAGGGCATCTCGGCCAGCGTGCCGAACCAGACGACGCTGCTTCTGGGCGTGGCCTTCCTCGTCATCGTCTACGTGCTGCCACGCGGCTTCGTCGGCCTGATCGAGGACGCGCGGGCGCGGGTGAACCGGGCGGAGGGCTACGCATGAGGATGGTCTCGCCCGTCCTGTCCCTGCGCGGCGTCACCAAGCGCTTCGGCGGGCTGGTGGCCGTGAACGGCATGGATTTCGACGTGACCGAGCACGAGGTGCTGGGCCTCATCGGGCCGAACGGCTCGGGCAAGTCCACGACGCTCAACCTGATCTCGGGGGCGCTGATGCCGAGTGAGGGCACGATCTCGCTGCGCGGCGCGCCGATCACGCATCTTGCCGCGCAGGACATCGCCCGCAAGGGCGTGGCGCGGACCTTCCAGCTGGTACGCCTGCTGCCCTCGATGACGGTGCTGGAGAACGTCAAGGCGGGCGCCGTTTTCGGCCACCGCCGCCGCTGGGGCACCGAGGCCAACGCGCAGGCGCAAGCGCTGATGGAACAGGTGGGCCTTGCCGGACGCGGGCACCTGAAGGTGGGGCAGCTCACCTACATCGACACCAAGCGGGTCGAACTGGCGCGGGCGCTCGCGGGTGATCCCAAGGTGCTGCTGCTGGACGAATGGCTGGCGGGGCTGAACCCGACCGAGCTCGAGGAAGGTATCGCGCTGATCCGCCGCCTGCGGGACGAGGGCCGCACCGTGATCCTTGTCGAGCACGTGATGGATGCCATCCGCTCGCTCTGCGACCGCTGCGTGGTCATGGCGAGCGGGACCAAGATCGCCGAAGGCGCGGTCGCCGACGTGCTGGCTGACCCGGAAGTGATCCGCGCCTACCTGGGGGATGACGATGATTGAGCGTTTGGCCTTTCGCGCCCGGACCGAAGTCTGTTGTGCCCGGCGGCACGCCGGGCCGCGCCCGACCTCCCCACAGAGGGCGCGTTGGCGATGTCGCGCGCAGAACACCCAACATAGGGGCTTTGAAGTGCTCGCGTCAAAGCTCGGGCAGCGAGGCGCCCTCAAGGTCGGGCGCACCCCGGCTCTGTGGGGCGCCGACAGGAAGGACCCCCGCCATGCTTGACGTCACCGGCCTCTCCGTCGCCTACGGCAAGCATCCGGCGCTGAACGAGGCGGTGCTTCGGGTGAACCGAGGCGAGATCGTCGTGATCCTCGGCGCCGACGGCGCGGGCAAGTCAACGCTGCTCAAGGCGGTGTCCGGCATCTGCGAGGGCAGGGTGCAGGGCTCCGTCACGCTCAACGGCACCGAACTCGTCGGCCTGCCGCCACACCGCATCGTCGAGGAAGGCGTGGCGCTGGTGCCCGAGGGGCGCGGCGTCTTTCCCGACCTCACCGTGCAGGAGAACCTCACGCTCGGGGCCTATTCCGACCGGGCGCGCGAGGAGGAAGGCGCCAACCTCGAACGGGTCATGACGCTGTTCCCCAAGCTCGGCGAACGGCGCGGACAGGTGGTGCGCACCATGTCGGGCGGCGAACAGCAGATGGTGGCGATCGGGCGCGCAATGATGTCGAACCCGGCGCTGCTGACGCTGGATGAACCTTCGCTCGGCCTCTCGCCGCTGCTCTGCAAGGAGCTGTTCCAGAACCTCTCACTGGTGCGCGAGACCGGCATCGGCATCCTGCTGGTGGAGCAGAACGCCAAGCAGAGCCTCGCCATCGCGGATCGCGGCTACCTGCTGGAAAACACCCGCATCGTGCACGAGGGCCGAGCCGCCGACCTGCGCAGCGACCCGGCGGTGCAGGCGGCCTACCTCGGCGGCGGTGGCACGGCGACCGGGGCGGTGGCGGGCAAAACCACGGCGCCCAAGACCCCGGCACCCGCCGCGCGACCGCGCCCGGCGAAGGGGCCCGCGCCCTCCGACATCGCCGCGCAGGCGCTGGCAGGGCTGCCTTCGGCGCGGCCCAGACCCGCGCCCACCGCTGCGCCTGCGCCCAAGCCGCAGCCCGCCGCCCCGGCGGCGGCCCCGCCACCGCGCCCGCAACCTGCGCCACGCCCGGCCCCCGCGGCCCGCAGCGAGGCCGACCGCGTGCTGGGTGCGCCCGTCACCGACATGGTCGCCCGCGCCGCGGACCTCAGCCGCCAGCGCGGCGGCACCGTCCGACCGGCCCGCCGGCCCGAGGCGACGCCGCGCAGCACACCGACCTTTCCCGACCTCACCTCCGGGTCGGACGACCGCCTGCAATCCATCCTGGCCGAGATCGAGGACGCCGCGGCACGCGCCCGCGACTGGCGCCCGGCCCGGCCCCGCAAAGAGGAGACCTGAGCCATGCTCGACACCCAGCAGACCGCGCCCACCATCCGGGGCATGTATATCGACGGGGCCTGGACCCCGGCCGCCCGCACCTTCGAGGACCTCAACCCCTCGGACAACTCCGTCTGGGCGCGCATCCCCGACGGCACGCCCGAGGACGTGAACCGCGCCGTGGCCGCCGCCAAGGCCGCCTTCCCGGCGTGGTCGGCGCTGCCCTTCCACGAACGCGCCCGCGCCCTGCACCGCATCGCCGAGGTCTGGGACCGCCGGCAGGAGGATTTCGTCGGCGTCGCCATGGGCGAGGGCGGCGGCTGGTTCGGCAAGGGCAAGTTCGAGGCGGGCTATGTCTCCGAGATCTTCCGCAGCGCCGCCGCGCTCTGCTACCACAACGTGGGCGAGGTGCTCCCGAGCGAGCACGGCAAGTTCATGACCGCCACCCGCTGGCCGCTCGGCGTGGTCTCGGTGATCTCGCCTTGGAACATGCCCGGCATCCTCACCGCCCGGGGCTTTGCCGTGGCGCTGGCCGCCGGCAACACCGTGGTCCTGAAACCCTCCGAGGACACGCCCTACGCCGGTGGCCTCTACTTCGGCGAGATCCTCGAGGAGGCGGGCATCCCGAAGGGCGTCTTCAACGTTGTCACCTGTTCACGCGAAAGCGTCGGCGCTGTGGGCGACGCGCTGATCGAACACCCCGACGTCAAGGCGATCAGCTTCACCGGCTCCACCGCCGTGGGCCGCCACATCGCCGCCAAGGCGGGCGCGCACCTGAAGAAGGCCTGCGTGGAACTGGGTGGCAAGGACAGCCTCATCGTGCTGGAAGATGCCGACCTCGACGCCGCCGCCCGCGCGGCCAACTTCGGCAGCTTCATGCACCAGGGCCAGATCTGCATGAGTACCGAGAAGATCCTGCTGCACGAGAAGATCTACGACGCCTTCCTGTCGAAGTTCCTCGACCGCGCCCGCAAGCTCAAGACCGGGCACACCCGCGACAAGGACAACGTCATCGGCCCGCTGGTGAACACCCGGCAGGCGGTCCGCGTGAAGGCGCTGATCGACGACGCCGTGGCCAAGGGGGCCACCGTGGAGCTGGGCGGCAATGCCTGGGACAACTACGTCGAACCCACGGTGCTCACCAACGTCGATGCCTCCATGGACATCTGGAACGACGAAACCTTCGGCCCCGTGGTCATCATCGCGCCCTTCCGCGACGACGCCGAGGCAGCGGCGCTCAACAACGACACCGAATACGGGCTGACCGCCGCCGTCTGGACCCGCGACGAATCCCGCGCCATGCAGCTTGCCGCGCGGCTCGAGACCGGCATCTGCCACGTGAACTGCCAGAACGTGAACGACGAACCCCACGTGCCCTTCGGCGGCGTCAAGGCCTCGGGCGTGGGGCGCTACGGCGGGCGCTGGTCGCTCGACGCCTTCACCGAACTGCGCTGGATCACGCTCGATCGCGGCGGCCGGCATTTCCCGCCGGTGTTCTGACGACACAAGTCGAGAGGCCCGATGCGGCCGTTGGGGCGGTCGCCGTGGGCTGCGGTGCCGGGGCGGGGGGATCGCCCCGGCACCTGCCAAACGACACGGGGACCGCTGCGGCGCGGCCCGAGGGAGGAGAGAGACATGAGTGCCCTTGGATGGATCATCCTGGTCCTTGCGCTGGCGGCCATCGCCATCGCGCTGGCGGCCTGGTTCTACGAGCGTGCCACCAACGAGGTGAGCCTCGTGCGCACCGGCGTGGGCGGGCGGCGCGTGGTGGTGGACGGCGGCATCCTCGCCATCCCCTACTTTCACGAGGTCAGCCGCGTGAACATGCAGACCATCCGCATGGAGGTGGTGCGCGCCGGTGACAGCTCGCTCATCACGCGCGACCGCATGCGCATCGACGTGGGCGCGGAATTCTACGCCTCGGTCGTGCCCGAGGACGGTGCCATCGTGCGCGCCGCCCAGACGCTGGGCCGCCGCACCTTCCAGCCCGACCAGCTGAAATCGCTGATCGACGGCATGATGGTCGACGCCCTGCGCGCCGTCGCCGCACAGATGAGCATGGACGAGCTGCACGAGAACCGGACCGAGTTCGTCCGCGAGGTGCGCGAGGCGCTGTCGGACACGCTCGGGCGCTACGGGCTGCAGCTAGATTCCGTCTCGCTCACCGCGCTCGACCAGACGCCCTTCGCCTCGCTCGACGAGAACAACGCCTTCAACGCCGTGGGGATGCGCAAGCTGGCCGAGGTCATCGCCAAGTCCAAGAAGGAGCGCGCCGAGATCGAGGGCGAAAGCCAGGTCAGCGTACGCCGGGCCGAGGTCGAGGCGAACCGCCGCAAGCTCGAGATCGAGCTGGAACAGCGCCGCGCCGAGATCGCCCAGACGCAGGAGATCGAGACCCTCATGGCGCGCCAGCTGACCGAGGTCGCGCGCAGCAAGGCCGAGGCCGAGCGTGAGGCCGCCGAAGCGCGCATCGCCATGGAGCGCGCCATCCAGGCGGCTTCTCTGGGCCGCGAACAGGCCATCCGCGAGGCCGAGATCGCGCAAGCCTGGGCGCTCGAGATCGCCGAGCAGGACAAGACCATCAAGACCGCCGCGAAGAGCATGGAGGAAAGCCGCGCGCGGGCCGAGGCGACCGAGGCGAAGGGCGCCGTGGTGCAGGCCGAGGAAGACCTCGCCACCCTGCGCCAACTGGCCGAGGCCGACCGCCGCCGGCAGCTCGCCCTCATGGCCGCCCAGCAGGACGCCGAGGCCGAGGCCGCGCGCATCCGCATCACCGTCGAAAGCGAGAAGCTGTCCGCCCAGACCCGCTCCGAGATCAGGCGCGGCGAGGCCGAGACCCTGCGCCTGACCCGGCAGGCCGAGGCGGATGGAGAGGCCGCGCGCATCACCGCCGAGAACGGCCGGACGGCGGAGCTTGCGGCGCTAGAGCTGGAAAAGGCCCGGCTTGCCGCGCTGCCCTCGATCATCGGCGAAATGGTGAAACCGGCCGAGAAGATAAAGGGCATCTCCATCAACCACGTCACGGGCCTTGGGCGCACCGGATCCGAGGGTGGCGCCGCGTCGCCGGTGGATCACACGGTCGATGCGATCCTGGACATGGCCGTGAGCCTGCCCGCGATGAAGAAGATCGGCGATGTGGTGGGGGTGAACCTCGGCTCCGTCATCGGCGAGGAGAAGGGGTAGACTGGGGCCGTCCTGGGAATGTCCCGGGGCGGGACATTTTCTCGGGTCAGCAAAATCAATGGCTTACCTCTTCGGATTAACCCACTGTCAGGACTTTCCGCTGGGTTCAGTGGGCGTGCGGGCACCCGCCGACCTCGCCGGGCGCCAATTGCACCCGGGCGACGGCGGCGCTATCACGCCGCGAGCCAGCATCTTTGCCAGCTTTTGAAAGTGCCGGGATTTCCCGGCGGTTCAGGCTTGGAGATGGCTTTCATGCAAGGAAACACGCGTGCGACGCGGCGCGGGGTCCTCGGGGCCGGCGCCGGACTCCTGCTGGCCGGAATGGCCGGCGCGCGGCCGCAGCAGGTGGTGGAGGGACCGACCGTGTTCGAGACAGGATCGGCGTTTTACGAGACCGCGCGCTTTACCGTGCCGGGACCCACGGGCGGCGCGGATCACCTTGTGCGGGTGGCCTGGCCGAAGGGGCCGGTACCGGAGGGTGGCTTCCGCACGATCCATGCGCTCGACGGTCATGCGGTGGCCGCGATGCTGGACGAAGAACTGCTAGCCGATCTTGCCATGCGGGGTGGCCCGGCCATCGTGGCGCACGGCCACGCGGTAGAGAGTCGGTTCGCGACCGAGGACCGCGCGCGGGATTACACGCCGCCGGGGGACGAGGGCGCCTTGGAGGACCCGCGTGGCCGGCGCGCGGGCGGTGCCGCGGCCTATCTGCGCAGGCTCGGCGAGGAGATCCTGCCGCGGGCGGAGGCGCTGGCGCCGCTCGACCCCGGCCGCCGCTGGCTCTGGGGGCATTCCTACGGCGGGCTTTTCGTGCTGCAGGCGGCGCTGTTCGGAGAGGTGCCGTTCCGGCATTTCGTCTCGGCGAGCCCCTCGCTCTGGTGGGATCATGCCGCGTTCTATGCGCGGGCATTGGAGCGCATCGGCGAGGTCGCACTAGAGGCGCCGCTGGACCTGCACGTAGGCGGGGCGGAGCGTGCGCGGGCGACGCGGCCGCAGAACCCGAAGGCGCAAAACCTTGTCGCCATGCGCGATGCGTTGCCCGAGAACGCGATCGGCCGTCTGGATGCCGCGCTGCGCGATGCGGCTGTGCCGGGCGAATTGCAGGTGTTCCCGGGGCTCAGCCATGGCGAGAGTTTCGGCAGATCCTTGCGGACGGTGTTCGAGGCGGCCTCGAGCATGGGGAGATGAGGCGGCTTTGATACTTGACCCTATCTGTCGGGTATTCTAGGCACACAGTGCGAAGCGGCGCATCCGCGCCCCGCTCAGCCACAGCTAGACCGTCCGCGTCGCTGCAGCCAATTCCCTGCAATACCGCGAAGCCCTGCTTCGCCCAGACGGAGGACGCCATGTCCCGTTCGATGCTGCGCCGGAGCTGCGCTGCGATTGCCCTTGCCGCGCTGACCGCAACCCCACTGATCGCCGACCCCTTCCAGAGCCTTGCGCGTCCCTTCGAGGGCGAGATCGACGCAAGCGGCGAGAATCGTTCGCCCATCGCCGCCGGGGGCACCGCCATGGTGTCAGGCCGCGGCTTCACGCCCGGGCAGGTGGTGACCCTGCGCCAGGGCGGCGAGGTCGTGGCCGAGGGCCTGGAAGTTGGCGAAGAGGGCGAGTTCGCGGCGTCCGTCGAGGTGCCCGAGGGCGCTGCGCCGGGGATCTATCCGGTGGTGGCCGAGGTCGCGGGGCCGGACTATGCCATGGTCTTCGACCTCAAGGTCTCGCCCGTGCTGGAGGAAAGCGGCGCCTTCGCGACGCAGGCCAACAAGCTGGTGCCGGGGCTCTACCAGGTGGCGGCCTCCGAGGCGCAGGGTGCGCTCTACGTGACCTCGGCGGTGGGGCGTCCGCCGGTGAGCGAAAGCAAGCTGTTGAAGCTCGATCCCGAGACGCTGGAGATCGTGGCTGAGGTGACGCCCGAGCCGGCACCGGCCCGCGAGGACGGGCGTGACGGTGGCGTGTTCGCCGTCTACGGCGTGGGCGTGGCCGAAGATGCCAGGCAGGTCTGGGTGACCAACACCCGGCAGAACACGGTGGCGGTCTATGACACCGAGGACCTGTCGCTGATAAAGCAGTTCGAGCCGGGCGCCGTGAGCCATGCGCGCGACGTGGCGGTCCATGATGGCAAGGCCTATGTGACCGCGACCTTCGAGCCGCTGGTGCATGTCTTCGACACCGAGAGCCTCGAGGAACTGGAGCCGATCGAGCTGAGCTCGGGCCAGCGGCGCGGCGAGTTCGGCACGGCGAGCCTTCAGCTCGATCCGGAAAACGGGCGGCTTGTCGTCGTCAGCCTCGGCAGCGACGAGGTGGCCGTGGTCGATCTGGCCAGCGGCGAACAGACCGCCGTCTACCAGCTGCCGCTGTCGCAACGCTCGATCGGCGTGAGCTACGACGCCGAGAGCGACCGGATCTTCACCGCGGGTATGGGCAGCGACAACGTGCTGATCCTCGATGCGGCGAGCGGCGAGGTGCTGCACGAGGTCATGGTCGGGGCCGAGCCGCTGAACGTGGCCTTCGATCCGCAAAGCGGGCTGGCCTACGTGGCGCTGCGTGGCGCGGGCACGGTCGTGGCCCTGACCCCCGACGGCGAGATCGCAGGCAACATGGCGGTGGGCAGCTTTGCCAATCACCTGACCCCGGCCCCCGAAGGTGGCGTGCTGGTCGTGAACAAGTCGAAAGGGGCGGAAGACCCCACCGGCGATCACATCACTCGCATCACGCCCGAGGGCTGAGGCAAGAGGCAAGCAGGGAGGCAGGGTGGCATGAGACCTGTCGAGCAGACCTGGCCCGCGGATCTGGCCAGGGATTACATGGCAAAAGGCTACTGGCGCGGGGAGACCTTCCCCGCGCTGCTGCGCGCCCGGGCGGCGGCGCATCCCGAGCGCATCGCGATGAAGGGCGGCGGGGCGTCTTGGAGCTACGGGGCGCTGCTGCAGCGGGCCGAGAGGTTCGGCGCGGGGCTGCTGGCGCTGGGGCTGCGTCCCGGCGACCGGGTGCTGGTCCAGATGGGCAACGTGCCCGAGTTCGTGGAAGCGGTCTTCGGGCTGTTCCTGGCAGGCATGCTGCCGGTCTATGCGTTGCCCGCGCATCGGAAGGTGGAGCTTTCGCATCTGCTGCGGACCTCCGAGGCGGCGGGGATCATCACCGAGCGGAAGATCGGCGGTTTCGATCACGCGGCGCTGGCCGGGGAATTGGCGGAAGAGCTGCCGGATCTGCGCCATGTGGTGGTGTCCGAGCCGGGCCGCGCGGGTGAGGGGCTTGCGCATGTGGCGGGGGATGCCGCGGCGCTGCCGGGCGATCCCGATCCGCAGGCGGTGGCCTTTCTGCAGATTTCGGGCGGAAGCACGGGGCTCAGCAAGCTGATCCCGCGCACGCACGACGATTATATCTATTCCCTTCGCGAAAGTGCGCGCATCTGCGGGTTGCACGGTCAGAGCGTCTACATGGCGGTGCTGCCGGTGGCGCATAACTTCACCATGAGCTCGCCGGGCTGGCTTGGGGTGTTCTACGCGGGCGGGCGCGTGGTTCTGTGTCCCGATCCGAGGCCCGAGACGTCTTTCGCCATGGTGCGGGACGAGGGCGTGACGATCACCGCGCTGGTGCCGCCGCTGGCGCTGCGTTGGCTGGAGGCTGCCGAGGCCGAGGCGCCAGAGCTTCCAACGCTCGAGGTGCTGCAGGTGGGCGGGGCGAAGTTCCTGCCCGGTGCGGCGCGGCGTGTGCGGCCGGCGCTGGGATGCAGGCTCCAGCAGGTCTTCGGCATGGCCGAGGGGCTGGTGAACTACACACGGCTCGACGATCCCGAGGAGGTGATCGTGTCGACGCAGGGGCGGCCGATTTCCCCCGATGACGAGATCCGGGTGGTGGATGATGAGGACCGCGAAGTGGCAACTGGCGGCAGCGGGCACCTGCTGACGCGCGGACCCTACACGATCCGCGCCTATCACGCGGCGCCCGAGGCGAATGCCAAGTCGTTCACCGCGGAAGGATTCTACCGGACCGGCGACATCGTGCGGCGTCGCGAGAGCGGGCATCTGGAGGTGCTGGGCCGCGCGTCCGATCACATCAACCGGGCGGGTGAGAAGATCTCGGCCGAGGAGATCGAGGATCATCTGATCGCGCATCCCGACGTGCTTGATGCGGTGGTGGTCTCGGTCCCAGACCCGCGGCACGGTGAGCGGACCTGCGCCTTTGTGCTGCCACGCGAAGGCGCCGCGCCCGAGGCGCGGGTGCTGCGCGGCTTCATGCGGGGCCGCGACATCGCCGCCTTCAAGATCCCCGACGAGATCCGGCTGGTGTCGGACCTCGGTACCACGGCGGTGGGCAAGATCAGCCGGCGCGAGCTGCGGGCGCAGCTTCAGGCACAGGCCAGCGAGACGGAGGCGACATGAGCGACGAGACCCTGACCCTCGAGATGATGCGGGACGATATTGCCAGGGCGGTGCGGATGCCGCCCGAGGCGGTGACGGATGACGAGAACCTCGTCGATCTGGGGCTGGATTCGCTTCAGGCCATGGACCTCCTGACGAAGTGGGAAAAGCTGCAGCCTGGGCTGGATTACACTGCCTTCATGGAGCGCGAGACGCTGGGCGAATGGTGGGAGATCGTGGCGCGGGTGCGGGCATGAGCGGCGCGCGGCCGCTGAGTGCCGCGCAGGAGGGGATCTGGTACGCGCAGGCGCAGGACCCCTCGAACCCCATCTTCAACACCGGGCAGGTGCTCTGGATCGCGGGGCGGCTTGACGAGGGCGCCATGCGGCGGGCCTTGGCGGCGCTCGTCGAGGAGACCGAGGCGCTGCGGCTGCGCTTTGCCGAAGGCACCGATGGTCCGGTGCAGTGGCTGGCCGGGGAAGTGCCCGAGGTGGGCTACGTGGACGTTTCCGCTGAGGAGGACCCCGAGAGTGCGGCGCGGGACACCATCTGGCAGAGGCTCTGGCAGGCGGCGGATCTGGGTGCAGGTCCCGTGGGGCATGTGACGCTCTGGCGGCTCGGGCGGGATCGCTGGGCGGTCAGCCAGCAGGTCCACCACCTCGCGGGCGACGGCTATGCCAACGTTCTGATGACCAACCGGCTGGCGGCGCTCTACGCGGCTTGCGTGGCCGGCGAGGCGCCGTCCGAGGGGTTTGCCGGCTACGGCAAGATGTTCGAGATGGAGGCGGCCTATGCCGGGTCCGCGCGCGAGGCGCGGGACCGGGCCTACTGGCACGAGACGCTGGAGGGCATGGGCGATGTGCGGTCGGTGAAGGCCGGTGTTCCGGTGAGCTCGGGCCGCTTCCGGCGGGTCGAGCGCCCGGTGCCCGAGGCGCTGCGCGAGGCCCTGCTGGCGCGGGCGGAGCGGGCAGGCGTAAACTGGGCGGAGGCCGTGACGGTGCTGTCGGCGGCCTACCTGTCGCGGTTCGGCACCGAGGGCGAGTGCGTGCCCGGGATCCCGCTGATGAACCGCATGGGATCATCCGCGGCGCGGGTCCCCTGCACGCAGGTGAATGTCCTGCCGTTCCGGTTCGAGCCCGAGGAGGACGCGCCGCTGGACGCGGTGCTTGAGGCGGGCGCGGGCGCGCTGGCTGCCATGCGGCGGCACGGGCGGTATCGCGGCGAGTGTCTGCGGCGCGAACTGGGGCGCGTTGGGTCAGGGCGACGGCTACACGGGCCGCTGATCAACGTGCTGCCCTTCGATCCTGCGCCCGCGCTGCCGGGGCTGCACACGGAGATGGAAATCACCGGCGCGGGGTCGGTAGACGACATGACGATCGCATTCCGGGGCGATGCGCGGGTCGGCTTGCGGCTGCAGGTGGATGCGAACCCGTCGATCTACGATGAGGACGAGATCGCGGGACACCTCGACCGGTTGATAGACTTTCTCGGGGCGGCCTGTGCAACCGAGCGGTTGTCGGAGGTGCCGACGCTGACACCCGCGGAGACGGAGCGGCATCTGCGCGGGCGCAATGCCACGGCGCAGGAGGTGCCGGATGTCACACTGGCCGGGCTGATCGAGGAGCGTATGCGCGCGGTGCCGGAGGCCGAGGCGGTGCGCTTCGGTGAGGCCGCCTTGAGCTTTGCCGAACTCGACCGGAGGTCGGCGGCGCTGGCGGGGCAGCTTGCGGGGCGTGGCGTTGGCCCGGGGGGCCGTGTGGCGGTGGCGCTGCCGCGGAGCCTTGAATTGATCGTGGCGCTGGTGGCGGTGCTGCGCGCCGGGGCGGCCTATGTGCCGCTCGACCCCGAGGACGACAGCTCGCGGCGCGCCGACATGCTGGAGCGCGCGGCGCCCGGCGTGGTGCTGGCCAAGGCTGGCTTTCCGGCGGAAGACGTGCTGCCGCCGGAGGACTGGGCCAGTGAGGGCGCGGCGCCAGCGGGGCCCGTGCCGGAGGATGCGGCCTACGTGCTCTTCACCTCGGGCTCGACCGGGCGGCCCAAGGGGGTGGTCGTCAGTCACCGCGCGATCGTGAACCGGCTGCTCTGGATGCGCGCGGCTTACGGGATCGGGCCGGGGGATCGGATCTTGCAGAAGACGCCCACGACCTTCGACGTTTCGGTCTGGGAGTTCTTCCTGCCGCTGCTCTCGGGCGCGACGCTGGTGGTGGCCCCGCCGGGTGCGCATCGCGACCCCTCGGCCATCGCGGGACTGATCCGCGACGAGGGCATCACGGCGCTGCATTTCGTGCCTTCGATGCTGTCGCTCTTCCTCGAGGCGCCCGAGGCGCGGGGCCTGCGCGTCGCTCATGTCTTCGCCAGCGGCGAGGCGCTGCCCTCGGCCATGGCGCGGCGGTTCCACGAGGTGATCGCGGGGCGGCTGCACAATCTTTACGGGCCGACCGAGGCGGCGGTGGACGTGTCCTTCCACGAGGCCTCGGGCGCCGAAGAGGGCGCATCGGTGCCGATCGGGCGGCCGGTCTGGAACACGCGTCTCTACGTTCTGGACGCCGCGCTCCGGCCGGTGCCGGACGGAGTGACGGGGCGGCTGTATCTTGCAGGGCGCCAACTGGCGGAGGGCTATCTTGGCCAGCCGGAACTGACGTCTGAGCGCTTCGTCGCGGATCCCTTCGTGCCCGGCGAACGGATGTACGACACCGGCGACCTGGCTTTCGTGCGGTCTGACGGAGAGGTGGTCTTCGAGGGGCGCGCAGACGGGCAGGTCAAGATCCGCGGCGTACGGGTTGAGACTGGCGAGGTTGAGGCGGCGCTGTTGGGCACCGGGCTTGCGCTGCAGTGCGTCGTGCTGGCGCGTGACGGTTTGGACGGCGCGGCGCAGTTGGTGGCCTGGGCAGTGGCATCCGGCGGAGCGGACGAGGCGGCGATGCAGGCCGCGCTGGAGGGTTGCTTGCCGGCGGCGATGCGTCCGGCACGGATCGTCGTGCTGGAGGCGCTGCCGCTGACGCCCAATGGCAAGCTCGACCGCCGGGCGCTTCCCGATCCGGGACGGCTTGGCGGGGCGACGCGGCCGCCGGCGCCGGGGATGGAGGCGCTGCTCGCCGGGCTCTACGCGGAAGTGCTGGGAGAGGCCGCGGGGCCCGAGACGGATTTCTTCCTGTCGGGCGGGGATTCCCTCAAGGCGGTGCGCCTGACCCGTCGGATTGCGGAGGCCACGGGGCTGGACCCGGGGCTGGGCGCGGTCTTCGAGGCGCCGGTGCTGGCGGATCTTGCGCGCCGGATCGGTGCGGCGGAGCGGGACAGCGGGCTGGGGCCCATTCTGCAGCTGTCGGGAGGCAGACGGCCGCCGGTCTTTGCCGTGCATCCAGCCGGCGGGATTGCCTGGTGCTACCGGGGGCTTGCGGCGGCGCTGGAGGACCGGCCGCTGATCGGGGTTCAGTCGCCGCTTCTGGACCCGACAGAGCCCGTGCCCGAAAGCCTCTCGGCGCTGGCCCGCAGCTATGCCGACCGGATCGAGGCGCTGGCACCCGAGGGGCCGGTGCACGTGATGGGCTGGTCGTTGGGCGGGCTGATCGCTCACGCGGCGGCGGCCGAGCTTGAAGCGCGCGGGCGCGAGACCGGGCTGGTGGGGCTGCTGGATGCCTATCCATCGGAGTGCTGGCGCAACGAACCCGAGCCCGCGCCGGGCGCGGCGCTGCGGGCGCTGCTGGCCATCGCCGGGTACGACCCGGAGGCGCATCCTGAATTGCAGGGCAAGGCGGAGATATTGGCCTTCCTGCGAGACCGCGGGCATCCGCTGGCGCTGCTTCCGGAAGCCGTGCTCGACGGGGTCATCCGGTCGGTCCAGGCGACCAACCGGTTGGTGCGCGGGCACCGCGAGCCTGTGCTTCGGGCGCCGGTGCTTCACGTGCAGGCGGCGCTGGATCACGCGGGGACCGACCTGCGGCCCGATCTCTGGCGGCCCTATGCCCTGGGTCTGAGTGTCGCGCCGCTGGAGTGCACGCACGGGGCGCTGCTGGCGGAGGTCCATTCGGAGAGACTGGTGCAGGCGCTCGAACGCGAAATGGCAAGGGCCGAGCGGGGCGGTGCAAAAGCGACACACTCGACCCCGATAAAGGCTTAGTCAATTTGTCAGGAATGCGCGGAGGGGGTTAAGAGCGCCTCAGGGGTTTCAAACCAGATTCGTTCCGCAAGGTAGCCTGCTACGCCATCCAGCCCGACGACACGCCCCTCGAAACACCGGTCTGAGGGATGAGACATGGCAAATTCACGGCAGGCCCGCGCAGGCGGGTCCTTCGGTCGCGTGCTGGCGACCACGGCGCTGGCGGGCGCGCTGAGCGCGACCAACGCCGCCGCGCAGGACGGCACGATCACGATGGGCGACGACGGCTCGATGGAGCTCGGCACCATCGTGATCGACGCGGCCTCGGAAGAACTGAAACAGGCGCTTGGCGCCTCGACCATCACCGCCGAGGACGTCGAGGAATACCTCGTGACGAACGACGTCTCTGAGCTGGTGAAGACGCAGCCGGGCGTGAACCTGACCGGCAACACGACGACGGGCCAGCGCGGCAACAAT
The DNA here is from genome assembly GCF_003054175.1 of Allosediminivita pacifica. Lineage (GTDB taxonomy): Bacteria > Pseudomonadota > Alphaproteobacteria > Rhodobacterales > Rhodobacteraceae > Allosediminivita > Allosediminivita pacifica. Next base: position 55,921 of record NZ_QBKN01000010.1, on the reverse strand, counting down.
CGCCAGATCGACCTGCGCGGCATGGGGCCGGAGAATACCCTGATCCTGATCGACGGACGTCCGGCGTTGTCGCGCAACTCGGTGCGGATGGGCCGGTCGGGCGAGCGTGACACGCGCGGCGATTCCAACTGGGTGCCGCCCTCGGCGATCGAGCGCATCGAGGTCATCCGCGGTCCTGCCGCGGCGCGTTACGGGTCGGGGTCGGCCGGCGGCGTGGTGAACATCATCACGAAGGCCCCGACGGAACGGGAGACGACGGTCAAGCTTTTCAGCGAGGTGCCTGAAAGCGACAAGGAAGGCGCGACCTACCGTGCCAACATCGTCACGTCTGGGCCACTGACGGACCGGCTCTCGTACCGGAGCTACCTCAGCTACAACCAGAGCGAGGGGGATGATGCCGACATCAACGAGGATGCCACCGACGAGGGCGAAAGCGTCGCGGCGGGCAGTGAGGGGGTCCATAACTGGGACTTCAACACGTTGCTCGAGTTCCGGCCGGATTCGGTGAACACCTACGGTGTGGAGCTGGGCTACAGCCGGCAGGGCAACGACTATGCCGGGGACGCGCTCTTCCAGGGCGTCGACCGCGTGGACGACAGCCTGATCGGCGAGGAAACCAACGTGATGCAGCGCAGCACGCTGGCGCTGACACACCGGGGCGACTACGGCTTCGGCGAGGTCAACAGCTACCTCCAGTGGGAGCATACCGACAACCGGCGCCTCAACGAAGGGCTGGCCGGGGGCAGCGAAGGCCTGATCGACTCCACCGACGACTACAACACCGCGCTTCTGGACAACGTCACAGCCAAGTCGGAGTGGGATATCTACAGTCGCGCTTTCGGTGTCGATCAGACGATCACGCTGGGCGCAGAGTACCGCGGTGAATGGATGAACGATCCCAGTTCGCTCGAACAGGGCCTGGGCTTCGAGAACGGCGAGAGCATCCCGGGGACCGACGAGGCAGGTGAACGTGATCCGGAGTCGGAGGCACACCTGCTGGGCTTCTATGTTGAAAGCAACATGATGCTGAGCGACAGCTTCACGCTGACGCCGGGCGTCCGGGTCGACCGCCATTCCGAAGCGGGCGTCAACTGGTCGCCGAGCCTCAATGCGTCGTGGGAAGCAACGTCGAACATTACCGTCAAGGCGGGCGTGAGCCGCGCATTCAAGGCGCCGAACCTGTTCCAGCTGAATCCGAACTATGTCTACAGGACGCGAGGGCGTGGTTGTCCCGTGAACTACGAGTCGCGCGGGAACGGTTGCAACATCCTCGGTAACCCCGATCTCGAACACGAGACCTCGTGGAACAAGGAGATCGGCATCGCGTACCGCAACGACGCGGGTTGGAATGCCGGTCTGACCTACTTCAAGAACGACTACGAGAACCGGATCGGTGCCTCGCTCGAACCTGAACTCGTGGTCGGCCCCGAGGGTGATCAGACCCAGATCTTCCGCTGGGACAACGCGCCGAAGGCCGTGGTCGAGGGGCTTGAAGGCAACCTGCTCGTGCCGCTGGCGGACACCCTGAGCTGGTCGACAAATGCCACCGTCATGCTGCGCTCGGAAAACCTGCAGACGGGTCAGCCCCTGTCGCTGGTGCCCGACTACACGATCAACTCCTCGCTTGATTGGGAATACCGTCCGAACTGGTCGTTCAACCTCGGCCTGACGCACTACGGCACGATCGAAAGCCCGGAAAAATCGGTCACGAATGGTGGCGAGATCGAGAACCGGGAGGACCGCGATCCTTACACGCTGGTGAACCTGACGACGACCTACGATTTCGACAACGGGCTGACCTTGCAAGGCGGCGTGAAGAACCTCTTCGACACTCAGGTGATGCGCGAGGGCACTTCCAACAGCGCCGGGGCCAACACCTACAACGAACCCGGGCGGTCCTTCATCGTCTCGATCAGCAAGACGTTCTGACGCTTCCGAACAACAGAGATCAAGTGGATCCCCGCGGCGTGAAGATGCCGCGGGGATTGTCGTTTGCGGGGCAGGGAGGTTCGGCCGGGCCTTTGCATTTTGGGCACCTTTGTGTCGGAAAACGTGCCGGAAAAATGCCGATTATTCCTCTCGGAAATGAGAGGTTGGCGTTCAGTCGGCGTTGAGCGACTCGGTCTTACTCATTCAGGGACCCTGAAGGAGACCCGCGTGATGAGTGAGAATCCCGGCCAGGCCCGTTTCGTCGCGGCGGACATCCACCGCGCCCGCGACATGCTTCTCCAGGACCCACCGCAATGGCCCTCGGCCGAGGCCGTCGACGCTGCAGGTGTGCAGCTACTGCTTTCCGCCCTGCGGTCCGGGCTGGAGCCGCCCCCGGATCTGTGCCGCTCGGAGGCCCTGCGCGCCGCGTGGGAACGTCTGGCCCTCGATCACCCTGCCGATGCGGTGCTCTCGCTCGATCCGCCGGCCATTTCGCTTCATGAGGACCAGACGCAATGACGAGAACCGTTCTCGTGGTGGATGACTCGCCCTCTGTCCGCCAGATGATTGCCAGCACGCTCAAGAGCGCAGGCTACGCGGTGGTTACGGCCAGCGACGGCCAGGACGCGCTGGACCAGGCCGGCCGAATGCGCCCCGATGCCGTCATCACCGACCAGAACATGCCGCGGCTCGACGGGCTGGGCTTCTGCAAGGCCTTTCGCGAGATGCCGCAGAACCGGGGCGTGCCAGTCGTCTTCCTGTCGACCGAAAGCGCCGACACGATCAAGCAGAAGGCCCGCGCGGCCGGCGCCATCGGATGGCTGGTGAAGCCCTTCGATCGCGAAAAGCTGCTGAACGTGATGGCGCGGGTGGTGGGCTCATGATGGACGAGGAAACCCTTGCTACCTTCCTTGCCGAGGCCGAGGGCCTTGTTGAAAGCCTCGAGGCGCAGCTGCTGGCCCTGCGCGACAGGCCGACGGACCGGGCGCTGATCGACGGCGTCTTCCGCGACCTGCATACCCTAAAGGGATCGGGGGCCATGTTCGGCCGCGAGGATATCGCGGGCTTCCTGCACCAGTTCGAGTCGGCCTTCGAAGGGGTTCGGGACGGTACTGTCGCCGTGGATGACGAGCTGATCGCCATCAGCCTCGCCGCGCGCGATCACGTGGCGCATCTGCTTGGGAACCCGGGCGACGGCGGCGGGCAGCCGCTTCTGGAGCGGCTGACGCTGCATCTCGGTCAGTCCGGCGCGCCGCAGGCCGTGGAGACCGCCGGAGGTCACTGGCAGCTGCGTTTCTTCCTGCCGCCGGACACGCTTTCGCTTGGCGGCAGGCCCGAGATCGTGCTCGAGGAGCTTCGCGCGCTCGGCGCCGCGGACCCGCGACCGATCCTTGGGGAGCTGCCCGTGCTCGAGGATCTCGATCCGCTCGAACTCTGCCTCGGCTGGGAGATGGAGCTTCCGGGGAAGGTCACCGAAGACGAGATCCACGCGGTCTTCATGTTCCACGAAGAGGGCCTGCGGCTCGAACTGATGCCGCCCGGCGGGGACCGGCGCAAAGGCGACCGGCGTCAAGGTTCGACTACTCGGAGAAGAGCCCCTGCCACGGCCACCGTCGAGAAAACGGCTGCGCCGCCCGCGACCTCGGCCCAGGCGCCCGCGCTGATGCGGGTGCCGGCGGAGCGGCTTGACGACATGATGGACCGGGTCGGCGAACTTGTGATCGCCGAGGCCCGGCTGATCGAGATCGCCAATCGGTCGGGCGACGCCAACCTGATGCTGGTGGCTGAGGATATCCGGCGGCTTGCCACCGCCATGCGGGATACGACGATGTCGATCCGCATGACGCCCATCGGCACGATCGCCGGCCGGTTTCGGCGGCTGGTGCATGACCTTTCCGCCAAGCTTGGGCGGGCGATCGAGTTCTCTGTCGAGGGCGAGGAAACCGAACTCGACAAGACGGTGGTGGAGCGCCTCACCGAGCCGCTCATGCACATCATCCGGAACTCGGCCGATCACGGCCTTGAAGCTGCAGAGGAGCGACTGGAACAGGGCAAGCGCGAGGCCGGCAAGCTCGTCCTCTCGGCGCGCTATTCCGGGGCGGAGGTCCTGATCTCCGTTACCGATGGCGGGCGCGGAATGAACCGCGATGCGATCCGCGCGCGCGCGATCGAGCGCGGCCTGATCGCGGAGGGTACCGATCTTGCGGGCGACGCTCTGCTGAACCTGATTTTCGAGCCCGGCTTCTCGACCGCCTCGCAGGTGACGGAGCTTTCGGGCCGGGGCGTCGGCATGGACGTGGTGCGGCGGACGGTCGAGGGCCTGCGGGGCTCCATCCAGGTGGCAAGTGAGCCGGGCCACGGCAGCTCGGTCACCCTGCGCCTGCCGCTGACGCTGGCGATCATCGATGGGCTTCTGATCGAGACGGCGGGCGAGCGCTACGTGATCCCGCTGGCCGCCGTGGACGAGATCGTCGAACTGCCCGCGGCGCAGGCGCGGCCCGGGGGCGGCAACGCCTTTCTCGACATCCGCGACAGCCTCGTCCCCTATCTCCGCCTGCGCGGCCTGCTGAACTGCCAGGGCAGCCCGGGACCGTTCCAGAAGGTGGTGGTAGTGACGAGCAGCGAGGGCCGGGTCGGGCTCGTTGTCGACCGGATTATCGGCTCCAATCAGACGGTAATCAAGCAGCTCTCGCCGCTTCACGCGGAACTCAAGACATTCTCAGGCGCCACCATCCTTGGCGATGGTGCTGTCGCACTCATCCTCGACGTGCCGCACCTCATACAGCGTGGCCGATGCGAGGCAGACGCGGGGAGAGAAGCGGCATGAGCGAACTGGACATCCCGGCTGACGTCACGGGCGATGTGGTGACCTTCCGGCTCGACGGCGAGGTGCTTGCCGTCGCCGCCGGGCGGCTGCGCGAGGTGCTGGAAAAGGTACGGGTCACCCGGGTTCCGGGCGCTCCGGATTTCGCCGCCGGCGTCATCAACGTGCGCGGCTCGGTCGTGCCGCTCGCCGACCTGCGGGTGCCGCTGCGCATGCCGCGGCCGGCCGAGCAGGACGACGTGCGAATTCTCGTGCTCGAACTCACACTGGCCGAACAGGCCACGACGGTCGGGATCCTTGCCGATGCTGTCCACGAGGTTACGCGGCTCGACCCTGGCACACTGGAAGAAATCCCGCCGGTGGGCACCCGTTGGCCGCCCCGCTACGTCGCGGCGGTGGGGCGGTGGCAGGGCGAGTTCGTGACGGTGCCCGACCTCAACGCGATCTTCGCGGATTTCCTTGGCGGTCAAGGCCGCACCCATTCGAACGGCGCCACAGGGGCCGAACCGAACGCAGAACCGGAGACAGTCTGATGCGCCTTACACTCAAGACCAAGCTTGCGGTGACCCTGTTACTGCTCATCGCGGCCACTGCGGCGGGAAGCATCTTTGCCCTGGGCCGCATGGCGCAGATGAACGACCGCGTCGGGGACATCGTCAACACCCGTGTCGCGCGGGTCCGCCTCGCCGAGGGGCTCGCGGTCGAACAGGTGAAGATCCAGCGCCACGTTCGCGACTACATCCTGGCCAACACCGCCGCGCAGCAGAGCGAGGTGATGCAGCGGATGGAAGGGGACCGCGCCGACCATGCCCGTATCCTCGAAGAGCTTTACGGGATCGCGGACGAGGATGGCCGACGCGAGCTTGATGTGTACCGGGAATTGGCACCCCAGATCCGCGATGCCAACATCCGCGCCATGGAGCTGGCGGATACCGGGGACACTCGGGGGGCCTTCCGCATCCTCTTCGACGAGGCCGCCGATGACTGGCGGCAAATGGAGGATCAGCTCGATGAGCTTTTGGAAACCGCGACGGCAAATCTCGCGAATGCGGATGCCGCAGCGAATGCCAACTACCTCTCCACGCGCACGACGATGATCGGTCTGTTGATCGGCGTCCTGATCTCCGGCGCGCTGGCCGGCGCCTGGATCGTGCTGAGCATCTCCCGCGGGCTGCGCCAGGCGGTCGCGTTCTCGGAACAGGTGGCCGAGGGCGACCTGTCGCATACCGTGCAGGTGCGCACCAATGACGAGATCGCGGACCTTCTGAAGGCCCTGAACTCGATGGCGCAGCGGCTGCGCGGCATCGTGGAAGAGGTCCAGTCGGGCTCGGCCAACGTCTCGACCGGGGCGACCGAGATGGCCTCGACCTCTCAGCAACTGAGCCAGGGCGCGACGGAGCAGGCGAGCTCTACCGAAGAGGCTTCGAGTTCGATGGAGCAGATGACCGCGAACATCCGGCAGACCGCAGACAACGCCCGCGAGACCGAGCAGATGGCAGCGAAGTCGGCCGACGATGCGCGCAGTTCGGGCCAGGCGGTGACGGATGCAGTGACGGCGATGAAGACCATCGCCGAACGGATCCTCATCGTGCAGGAAATCGCGCGTCAGACCGATCTTCTTGCGCTGAATGCGGCGGTCGAGGCGGCGCGCGCGGGGGAGCATGGGCGCGGCTTCGCGGTGGTGGCCTCGGAGGTCCGCAAGCTTGCGGAGCGGAGCCAGACCGCGGCGGGAGAGATCAGCGGACTATCGGCCGACACGGTAAAGGCAGCAGAGGCGGCCGGCAGCATGCTCGACGGGTTGGTGCCGGACATCGAGAGGACCGCGCAGCTTGTAAGCCAGATCTCGGGCGCAAGCCAGGAGCTGGCGACCGGCGCCGCGCAGGTCAACCAGGCGATCCAGCAGCTCGACAAGGTCACCCAGGAAAACACCTCGGCGGCCGAGGAGCTGTCCTCCACCGCCGAAGAGCTTTCGGCGCAGGCAGAAACCCTCACGGGGGCGATGGCCTTCTTCCGGCTGGGAACTGCCATACCGGCACCCAGGGCTGCGAAGCCTCAGCACTCCGCGCGTCCGTCCGCGCGAAAGAGGTCGCAACCGTCCTCAGGCGGGTTCGACTTTGACATGTCCGTCGAGGAGGATGACCTCGATGCGGCCTTTACCCGTGGTCGGTCGGCCGCATGAGCGTGGCCACGGACAGGCGATGGTCCGAAGTCGGCGACCCCGGGGTCGGAGAGACCGTGGTGACTTTCGAAATCGGTCGCGCGCTCTTTGCCCTGCCTGTGGCCCCAGTGATGGAGATCCACGAGGCACGCGACCTTGCGCCACTTCCCAAGGCACCTCGACAGCTGCTGGGGCTCATGGATCGGCGCGGATTCTCGGTCCCGGTGATCGATATGCGCCTGCTGCTCGGAGAGCCGCCGCGCGAGGATGCGCCTGAGACGCGTATCATCGCCCTGCGGGTCGCTGGCCGCGGCGCGACGCTGCTGACGATCGGGCTTCGGGTGGACCGGGTAATCGAGGTGACGCAGCTGGACGAGGCGGGCAGCGGACCGCTTGCCGAGGCGGAACTGCTGCGTTGGAACGAACGGATGGTTGCGGGGATCGGCCGCCGCCACGGTGACTTTGTCACGCGGATCGACGTGAGCGGTCTTTTCGAGGCCGACCTCGCGTCGTTGGGACTGGAAGAGGTCGCGGGCCTGTGAGCATGGCGAGCGGAGATATCGCCCGCCCCGGCGCGGCAAACACACGCCTGGAGCGGTTCCGGAACCTCGTCCACGAGCAGACCGGCATCCGTCTGTCGGCATCCAAGGACCAAATGATCGAGTCGCGGCTCAGGCGGCGCCTGATCGCGCTGGATCTTCCCGACGTCGACACATATCTCGCCTACGTTTTCGAAGGTGGGGGGATGACCTCGGAACTGGGAGAGATCGTCGATCTTCTGACGACGAACAAGACGGATTTCTTCCGCGAGGTCGCGCATTTCGATCTGCTGGAGCGACGGATGATCCCCGAGGCCCTGGCACTCGCCGGGCCCGGGCGCCAGGTTCGCTTCCGGTTCTGGAGCGCGGCGGCCTCGACCGGGGCAGAAGCCTGGTCGGCGGCCATGCTGCTCGACAGAGCGGCGCGCGAGGATGACCGCCTGCGATGGGCCATCCTTGGGACGGACATCTCTACGGGCGTGCTCGCCTCGGCGCGCAAGGCCGTCTACGCGGCGGCGGAACTGTCGCCGGTGCCCGGGCCGCTCAAGACGCGCTACGTGATGTCCGGGCGCGGGCCTGCCAGCGAGCCCCTCTGCCGTATCGTGCCGGAACTGCGGGCCCGGGTGCGGTTCGAGAGGATGAACTTGACCGAGTTTCCCTACCAGATCGAGGACGGTGTGGATGTCTGCTTCCTGCGCAACGTACTGATCTACTTCGAGCCCGACCTTCAGCGTCAGGTGGTGGCTGCGTGCGCCGGGCGGCTGCGTCCAGGGGGGTACCTCGTCGTCGGGCACTCGGAATCCATGATCGTCCGGCAGCCGGACCTGACACAGGTCGTGCCCGGCGCCTTCATCAAGAGCGGAGGAAGAGGATGAGCCGGATCCGCGTCCTGATCGTCGATGACAGCGCCTCGGCCCGGCAGGCGCTTCAGAGCCTTTTGCGGGATGACCCGGGGGTGGAAGTGATCGGCACCGCGGTCGATGCTTTTGACGCCGCCGAGAAAATGCGCAGTACCCTTCCCGATGTGATGCTGCTGGACCTCGAGCTTCCGCGGATGAACGGGCTGACCTTCATGCGCAAGATCATGGCACAGAGGCCCTTGCCGGTGGTGATCTGCTCCAGCCATACCGAGGCGGGATCTAGGCTTGCCATGGAAGCTCTCGAGGCGGGTGCGAGCGAGGTGATCGGCAAGCCCCGGATGGGATCTGTGGAGGCGCGGAAAGAAGCGCAGATCCGCCTGTCGGATGCCATCCGCGCAGCGGCAATGGCCGGCCGGAACGAGGCCGCCTCGGCACGACCTCAGGCCGCCCGTCCCGCCCCGGGCCCCGCGCCCTACAGCAAGTCGGAAAAGCTGACGGCTGACGCGATCTTGCCCGCACCGCGCAAGGGGGGTGTCGCGCCGCGCGACATGGCACCGGTGGTCGCGGTCGGCGCTTCGACTGGCGGCACCGAAGCGCTGGCCCGGCTGCTGTCAAAACTCGATCCCCGGACACCGCCGGTCGTGATCGTCCAGCACATGCCGGAGAAGTTCACCGCCGCGTTTGCCAGCCGTCTCAACGGGATCTCGGCTGTTCAGGTCAGCGAAGCCGTCGACGGCGACCGACCCGAGCCGGGCAGGGTGCTGATCGCGCCAGGGGATCGTCACATGCTGTTGCATCGCCAAGGCCGGGGGTATCGCGTCGAGGTCCGCACCGGCCCCTACGTGGCGCGGCATAGGCCGTCGGTCGACGTGCTGTTCCGCTCGACCGCCATCGCGGCGGGGCCCGCAGCGCTCGGCATCCTGATGACGGGCATGGGCGACGATGGGGCGCGTGGTCTTGGCGAGATGCGCGAGGCCGGTGCCGAGACGTTGGTCCAGGACGAGGCAAGTTCGGTCGTCTGGGGCATGCCGGGCGAAGCGATGCGGATGGGCGCCGCCGACCGCGCGGTGCCGCTCGACCGGATTGCCGCCGAGATCCTGCGCTATTCCACCAGCACGGTATCGCGATGACATCTGTGACCACTACCACAGGCAACGGGCCTGCTCTGCAGGCCCAACTGGATCATGTGGCCGGACGGATCGAGACGATTTTCGAATCCGCCTCTGCAGAGCTTTTCGGTCTGCTGGAGGAGGCCGAGGCAGCCTCCACCACGCTGGTCACCGTGGCGGCGATCGGGGGCCGTGAGGGCCGTGCTCGGCTGAACGGGGCCGTCGAAGCGACCCAAACCCATATCGAGAGGATCGAGGCGCGCTACCGCTATCTCACCGAAACGGCCGAGGCGCTGCGCGCGCATGCGTCACGCCTGCGAGGTGTCTTGCAGGAACAGGCGCGCGACATGAAACTTGCAGCTTTGATCGCAACCAACGCTCGCATCGTGAGCAGCACGGTGGCGGCCAGTGACGGCGCGCTCGCGCGGTTTGCCAATGATGTCCGCGAGCTTCTGGAGCAGGCGGGCGACAGCATGGATCAGCTTCGCGATCAGCTGCGCGCTGCGGACGATAAGCTGGCAAGCGTCTCGGGGCCGGTGCAGGCCATGGTGGCCCGTGCGAGGGAACTGGGTCGGACGAGGGCCGAGCTTCCGACGCTGATGCATCAGGTGACCGGGGACAGCACGCTGGATAAGGCAGCGCAGTCCGCCGGGGCGGGGATGACAGACCTGATGGGCGCGCTGGAGCGGGCGGTTTCGCATCTTCAGGCGGGGGATTCCGCGCGCCAGAGGCTGGAACACGTTCGGTCGATCCTGAAGGAGGCAGAGGACCTCGACGCGGTGGGACGACAGGTGCTGGAGACCCTTGCCGCCGCGCAGATGTCCGCCGCGGTCGAGGCGCTCGACCGGGCGGTGGAGGCGACCCTGCCGGAGCTCGCCGGGATCGAGAAGCCCTGGAAAGCGACCATGGGACTGATGTCGGCGCTTGCCGGGTCGGCCACCGCGCAGGTGTTGAAGGAAATCTCGGTACACTCCTCGAATTTCGCCGAGGGCCTTGCCGCGCTCGAGACACTGCGCACGAAAGTGGGACCCGACATGGCGCAGATCGCGGAACTGTACAGCCGTGGGGCGGAGACGGCGATGCAGGTGTCGCATCTTGAGGACCGCATGAACCTGCTGGGGATCAACGCGATTCTTGTGTCGGAGCGATGCGGCGACGACGGTCATGCCATGACGGAGGTCTCGCGCCAGCTCCGCAGCACGACGGTGCAGATCGGGGTCAACACCAGGGTGATCGTGGAACTGTCCAACGAACAGAAGGAGAAGGCCGGGCTCTTCCAGGTGGCCGAGGCCGAGGACGCGCAGGAGACGACCGAGAACGACATGATCGAGCAATTGCGCCAAGACGTCGAGGCGCTTTCGGGGGCGCTGGCGTCGATGGGGCAGACATTCGACTGGCGCAGCCGCCGATCCCCGGTGGAGGATGTGCGCCAGAGCCTCGTCTACTTCGCCAAGGACATGTCGGAGCGGCTGTCGCTGCCCCCGGATAGGGGCAAGGCGGTTTCGGTGCCGAACGACCGGACAAGGCAGGTTCTCGATGCGATCCGCGAAATCTACACCATGCAGGCCGAGCGCGATCTGCATGACCGGATCCTGGGCGTATCGCCCGCGGCGACGCCTCCTGCGGCCGCTTCTCCCTCTGCTGCGAGCGAGGATGACCTTGATGACGTCTTCTTCGGCTAGCGTTCAGGAGCGCGCGACGTAGCGGTCGCGGCGGTGGTTGACCGTGATGATCACGTTCAGCACCACCGCGCCCAGCAGCGACCAGCCGACCACCTGCCAGGGGAACAGCAGGAGCGAGACCGCGAATACGCAGAGGTCGAAGGAAAGCTGCGTGTGGCCCGCTTTGATCCCCTTTGTGTCCTGCAGCCAGAGCGCGACGATGCCGACACCGCCGAGCGTGGCGCCGTGCCGGAAGAGCGACAGGAGTCCGACTCCGGAGAGCACGCCGAAGAGCGTGGCCCCAAGCGCCGGGTGCAGCGGGTTGATCGTCAGGACAAAGGGCAGGGTATCGGCCAGCGTCGACATGAGCGCGACGGTCGCGAAGCTCTTGATCGTGAAGCGCCATCCGATCTGGTGCACGGCCAGCACGTAGAATGGCAGATTGATGCAGAAGAAGATCAGGCCGAAAGGCCAGCCCGTCGGATAGGAGATGATCAGCGAGAGACCGGCGACCTGACCGGTAAAAAGCTCGGAGGCGCGCAGGAACTGGATCGAGAGCGCGACGAGCGTGGCGCCGATCAGGATGCCCTGAACGTCTTCGACCGGTGTGTGCCGGTCGGCCGGCGGGTTTTCGAGAAGCAGCATGCCTTATGGTTGAGCCGCAAAGCCTGCGCCGGTCAAGCGCCGCCTTGCATGACGCTGCGCCCGCGCAGGCGCCCCGCCCACGCGGTGGGCAGGGCGCGCGGGGTCGGACTCAGCCCGCCAGTGCCTTGTTGAGGTTCTCGTCCACCTTTTCGAGGAAGCCCATGGTGGTGAGCCAGCCCTGGTCGGGTCCGACCAGAAGGGCGAGGTCCTTGGTCATGTGGCCGCTCTCGACGGTCTGCACGATGACCTTTTCCAGCGTCTCGGCAAAGGTCTGGAGCTCTGCGTTGCCGTCGAGTTTGGCGCGGTGCTTGAGCCCGCCTGTCCAGGCATAGATCGAGGCCACCGAGTTGGTGGAGGTCTGTTCGCCGCGCTGGTGCTGACGGTAGTGGCGGGTGACGGTGCCGTGGGCGGCCTCGGCCTCCACGATCTTGCCGTCCGGGGTCATGAGCTGCGAGGTCATCAGGCCGAGCGAGCCGAAGCCCTGGGCGACGGTGTCGGACTGAACGTCTCCGTCGTAGTTCTTGCAGGCCCAGACGAAGCCGCCGTTCCATTTCATTGCGCAGGCGACCATGTCGTCGATCAGACGGTGTTCATACCAGATCCCCTTGGCCTTGAACTTATCGGCGAATTCCTCGTCGAAGACCTTCTGGAAGATTTGCAGGAACTGTCCGTCGTACTGCTTGAGGATGGTGTTCTTGGTCGAGAGGTACAGCGGCCAGCCCATGTTCAGCGCGTAGTTCATGGAGGCGCGGGCGAAGTCGACGATGGACTGGTCGAGGTTGTACATGCCCATGTAGACCCCGGAGGAGGGCGCCTTGTAGACCTCTTCCTCGATCACGGTGCCGTCCTCGCCCACGAACTTCATGGTGAGCGTGCCGGGCCCGGGGAACTTCATGTCCGTGGCTTTGTACTGGTCGCCGAAGGCGTGGCGGCCGATCACGATGGGCTTGGTCCAGCCGGGCACCAGGCGCGGCACGTTGCGGCAGATGATCGGCTGGCGGAAGACCACGCCCCCGAGGATGTTGCGGATGGTGCCGTTGGGCGAGCGCCACATCTTCTTGAGGCCGAATTCCTCGACCCGGCCCTCGTCCGGGGTGATGGTGGCGCATTTGACCGCGACGCCGACCTCCTTGGTTTTCTCGGCCGCGTCGATGGTGATCTGGTCGTCAGTGCGGTCACGCTCCTCGATCCCGAGGTCGTAGTAGAGCAGGTCAACGTCCAGGTATGGCAGGATCAGCTTTTTCTTGATGAAGTCCCATATGATGCGGGTCATCTCGTCACCGTCCATCTCGACGATGGGGTTCTCGACCTTGATCTTCGACATGGCGGAGCATCTCCTTGGCTGAGTCGGCGTTGCCGATGCCCTATAGCAAAACGGTGTTACGGGAAAGTACGGTATGCAGTAGTATACCGAAATGACGCACCGCCTAAGGAGCGCGGGCTGAAAATTTCGCCGGCCCTCATCAGTTGGAAAGGTTTTCGGCGCAATTTCCGCAACATGGAATTGGGTCGCAAGGAATGTCTGGACGCTGGGCTCGGCGCCATTGCGCTTGCGGGCGCGGCCGTCGCGGCGGCGGGCGTCGCGCTGGGATCCGCACCGGCTGAGGCGGGCAAGCCGGTGCTTGTCGTGGCCCCGCCGTGGTCCGACGGGGCGGTGGCGATTTCCATCGCAGCCGGAGGCCGACCGGTCGGCCCCTATGCCGCCGCGTTCGGTGCGCTCGCGGTCTTCGACGGGACCGTGCCGGTGCCGGTGCTCATGGCCCGTGGGGCCTGGGCCGTACGTGGAGGCGAGGCGCTTGCCGCCATTTGTGGAGTGACGTCCGAATGAAAACGATGCTCGACGGGATCGGTCGCTTGCGTCCTGCCCAGATCATCCCGCTTCTGTCGGCGGCAATCCTGCTGCTTCAGGGGATTACCGACTTTGCCCTGGTCGGAGGCATGCCGCTGGCCACTGGCGCCTCGGCCACGCTGGTCGCCGTTGCGTTGGTCAGCCTGCGGATGCAATCCGCCTTGGTAAACTATGTCCTGACGCTTGGCCTAGTGGGGCAAGCGGTCGTGCTGACGGCCTCGCTTTCGGGGCACGCCTGGCAGATCGACAGTCACATGCTCTATTTCGTGATCCTTGCCGCCGTGTCGGTTCTGGGCAGCGTTCCGGTGCTCTTGTTCGCCTGCGTTATCATCGCGGTGCATCACGCAGCGCTGGGTCTGCTGGTACCTGCTCTGGTCTTCCCCTCGAGCACCATTCTGGTGAACATCGAACGGACTGCATTGCACGCCTTTATCGTGGTCATGGAGGCCGCGGTTCTGATCCTTGCCATGACCCGGAAAAGCGCCATGGATGCCGAGGTTGCCGAGCGAAGCCAGGCACTGGCCGAGCAGAGCCAGCGTGCCGAAGAAGCCGAAGCCGCCGCGCAGGAAAGCGCGCGCGAGGCGACCCAAGCGATCTCCGTACTGCGGGCCCGGCTGGCACGGCTGGCTGACCGTGATCTCGATTGTCGGATCGAGGTGGCCCTGCCACCGGCGTTCGAGGATCTGCGCCGTGATTTCAACAGGGCGATCGGCCAGGTCGGCACGCTGATGAACGATGCACGCGACCTGGCGAATCAGTTCGACAACGAGGCCCGCGCTGTCGAGGGCGTGACCGGTGCCCTGTCCACAACGAGCGAGGTTCAGGCGCGGGACCTGAGCGATACGGCTTCGGGCATGTCACATGTGACCGACCGGCTCGCCGGAACGGCCGAGCGCGCCTCGACCCTGGCCGAACGCGCCGGGGCGACCCGCCAGGAGGCCGCGGGCGGCGGCGAGGTGACCAACCGCGCCGTGGCGGCGATGAAGCTGATCGAGGAAAGTTCGGGCGAGGTGGGAAAGATCATCGATTTGATCGACGATATCGCCTTCCAGACCAACCTGCTTGCTCTGAATGCAGGGGTGGAGGCTGCACGCGCGGGCGCCTCGGGGCGCGGCTTCGCGGTGGTTGCCGGGGAAGTGCAGGCGCTGGCACAGCGGACCGCGGATGCTGCGGCCGGGGTGAAGAAACTGATCTCGAGCAGCGAGGAACAGGTGAGCGACGGGGCGCGGCTGGTGAACGAGGCCGGAGAGCGGCTGACACGGGTCGTGGGGCATGTGTCGGAACTTTCCGAGATGATCCTGGTCATCCGTGACGAAGCGCAGGGCCAGTCGGAAGAGATGAGCGGACTGTCGGACACGCTCGCACGGCTCGACGAGAAGACGCAGGAGACTGCCGGTCAGAGCGAGGAACTCGCGGCACTTGGGATGCGGCTTCGCGACAACGCCCGCACCCTGAGCAACACCATGTCGAGTTTCCGGGTGCCCGGCTCAGGAGAGGGGCAACAGGCGGCAGCCTGAGCCGTGCGCCTCCGGGCGTCATGGCTCGGTTCAGTGCGTTCCCATACGTTCCTCGGCCTTGCCCAGCCGCAGCATGGCAAGCAGCGCGAGCGCGGCATAGAGCAGGATGCCGACTGCAAGCGGCCGTGGCGTGCCGTCGAAAGCGAGACCGATGGGGGCGCCCAGCACGACGGCGAGGATGGTCGAGATGGCACCGATAATCGAGGCGGCCATGCCCGCGATATGTCCCATCGGCTCCATCGCGATGGCGTTCAGATTGCCGATGGAGAGCCCGGCCTGGAAGAAGATCGACGTCTGCCAGATCACGAAGACCGCAAAGAGAGGCAGACCATGGAGACCCGCGAAGAGCAGGACGACCATGGTTCCAGTCAGGCAGACCTGAACCTTGAGCATGGTGGTCACGAGGAAGCGCATTCCGAGCCGCATCACCAGCACGGCATTGAGGAAACTCGCCGACGATGCGCAGACCGCGATGCCCCCGAACCAGAGGTGGAAGGTTTCGCCCCGGTCGAAGGTCACGTCGAAGATCTGCTGGGTCGAACTGAGGAAGGCGAACATCATGCCGAAGGTGAGCGTCTGCACCACAAGAGAAAGACGCACGACCGGATGGGCGAAAATCTCGCGCAGAGCGCTGCCGATCATGGCGGGCTGGAAAGCGCGGCGTTGCTCTTTCGGAAGCGTCTCGGGCAGGCGGATGGTCAGCCAGGTGACCGAGAGCAGCGAGAAGATCACGAAGGCACCAAAGACCGCGCGCCAGCCGGCGAGCGCGATGATGCCGTTGCCGATGGTCGGGGCCAGCGCCGGTACCAGCGTGAAGACCATCATGACAAAGGACATGATCTGCGCCATGCCTCGCCCGGCGTAGAGGTCGCGGATGATGGCGAGCGCAACCACGCGGGGGCCGGCCGCGCCGAAGCCTTGGACAAGGCGCGCAAGAAGCAGGACCTCGAGCCGTTGCGAAAACGCGGCGACGGCTGCGGCGGCGATGTAAACGGCGGCCCCGCCGATGATGACCGGCTTGCGCCCAAGAGCATCCGACAGCGGGCCGGTCAGGAAGGTGCCCATTCCCATGCCGAGCACGAAGCTCGTGATGACGAGCTGCACGCGGTTGATGTTGTCCGGAGACATGGCCTCGCCGATTTCGGGCAGCGAGGGCAGCATCGCGTCGATCGAGAAGGCGACCGTCGCAAGCATCATCGCCATCAGCGCGATGAACTCGTTGCGCGACGGGGCATTTTGCCGGGGCGCGGGCGTGCCGTCGGTCATGGGAACTCCTGGAGGTTGCCCCTTCTGCTACGCCTGCGCCACGAGGGGTGCAAGGTCCGGCCCGCCTGCCGGGGTCGGCCCCTGACCTGCTGCCTGTCTGTCAGGCGGCCGGATCGGCCCCGGCGGCAAGCTCGTCGATGACCTTCTGCCAGAGCTCGGGCGGCTGTGCGCCGGGAACGGCATGCTGGCTGGCGACGATGAAGGTCGGCACAGCCGAGACCCCCATGCCCCGGGCGGCGGCGTCCTGTTCGACGATCTCGTCGCGGTCGGCGTCGGACTTGAGCAACCGCGCGATGAGCCCGGCATCGAGCCCGGAGCTGTCGGCGATGTCGCAGAGCACGTCGAAGTCACTGATGTCACGGCCTTCGACGAAATAGGCCTTGAAAAGGGCGGAGACGACCGCGGTCTGCACGCCCTCGACGCCGCCCCAGTGGATCAGCCGCTGTGCATGGAGCGAGGACGGGGTGCGTTCGATCTTGTCGAAATTGAGCGTCACGCCTGCCTTTTCGGCATGCTCGAGGATCGGCCGGTACGCTTCGGCGGCGGCTTCCTTGCTGCCGAACTTCGCTTCGAGATGTTCACGGCGGTCGCGGCCCGCTTCGGGCATCTCGGGGTTCAGCATGAAGGGCAGCCAACGGACCTGAAAGGGGTGGTTGGGGTTCGCCTGCAGAGCCTGGTCGAGGTAGCCCTTGCCGATGTAACACCAGGGGCAGACCGGATCGGAAAAGATGTCGAGCTGGATCATGTCGAGCCTTTCTGTTTGCGTCCCTATAACAGGAAACGGGGGCGTGGCGAACCGCAGGCTTGCGCAATCAGTCGATGACGTGGTCGCGCAGGGCGCGGCGGATCAGCTTGCCGTTGGCGCTGCGGGGCAGCCCATCGACGCGAATGAAGGCGCGTGGGCACTTGTAGCGTGCGAGACGTTCAGCCGCCGCGTGCTTGAGGGTATCCGCGTCGAGGTCGGCTTCGGCGGTGTAGAAGGCGGCGATGACGCGGACGTCTTCGCGGACGGCGATGTCGGTGACCGCGATCTCGGTGATGCCCGGAAGGTCGGCAAGGGCCGCCTCGACCTCGATCGGGGAGACGCGGTAGCCCCCGGCGTTCATCATGTCGTCGTCGCGGCCGAGGTAGTCGATCTGCCCATCCGCGCGCATGAGCCCGGTATCGCCGGTGACGAACCAGTCGCCGGTGAACTTGGCGCGGGTCGCGTCCGGCGCGCCGACGTATTCTAGCATGAGACCGGGATCGCCGCGGTGCACGGCGATGGTGCCGGGGGTGTCGCGGGGGACGGGCGTGCCGGTTTCATCGACGATGGCGACGTGGCGGCCGCGCTGCGGGCGGCCGAGGCTGCCGCCGGTCGCGGGCCGTCCGGGCGCGGCCGAGATGAAGGTGGAGCACTCGGACATGCCGTAGGCCTCGTAGATCGCGGTGCCGGTCGCATCGTGCCACGCGGTGCGGATCGTCTCGGACAGTTTCTCGCCGGCGGCCAGACCGTGGCGCAGGCGCGGCAGGGGCGCTACGGGATACTTGAGGATCTGGCGGTAAACGCCGGGCGCGGCTGCGAAAAGCGTGGCGTCGTTGCGCTTCATCAGGAGGGCGAGCTGTGCCGGATCGGTACCGGGCGCGGGGATGAGGGCCGTGGCGCGCTGCGTCCAGGGGTCCATCAGACCCGTGCCGAGCGTGTAGGTCCAGTTGAAGGCCCCCGCGTGCATGAGCCGGTCCTCGGGCCGCAGGTCGTACCAGTCGGTCATCATCATCTGCCGCGCCCAGATGGCGCGGTGGGCGTGGGCGACGGCGCGGGGCGTGCCGGAGGTGCCCGAGGTATAGACGATGTAGGCGCAGCGTTCGGGATCGCCCATGTGGTAGTCCGCCGGAGGCAGGTTCTGCCAGGCGGTGAGGTCTTCGTGTGAGAAGACCGGCAGGTTCGTGTCCGGACAGGTGATGCCCTCACCGCGCAGGATGGCCGCGGGCGCGAGGTGGTCGATGATGCCCGCGACCTCGCGCTCGGTCAGCTGCGAGGAGGACGGCACCGGGACGAGGCCCGCCGCGATCGCCCCGAGGTAGGCGATTGGAAACTCGACATCGTTTCCGAGCCGCATCAACACGATGTCGCCGGGGGCGAGGCCCGCGTTCAGCAGCCCGGTGGCCGTGCCGCGCACCGCCGCGATGAGCCTGCCGTAGGACCAGCGCCGCGCGCCGGTGGGTTTGACCACCGAAAGCGCGATCTTGTCGGGCGTCGCCGCTCCGGCAGCCAGCACGTGGGCGGCGAGGTTGAAGGGCGCGGGGCAGGGGGCGAAGCCCCCGTCATCATGAAGCGACAGCATGGCTCCGGATTAGGCACCGGCGGGCGCGCTTGCAAGGCCGGGGGCGCGGGCCTATAGCAGGTCGCCATGACGCGCGACCCGAAATCCCTCATCCGCATCGCCCGTGAAAACGGTGACGATCACGGCGCCGAGCCGCTAGACTTGGGCCAGCGCGTGCGCGAGTTGCGCAAAGAGAAGGACTGGACGCTGGAGCAGGCCGCCAAGCAGGCCGGACTCGCACGCTCGACGCTCTCGAAGATCGAGAACGGGCAGATGTCGCCCACCTATGATGCGCTGCGCAAGCTGGCCGTGGGGTTGCAGATCACGATCCCGCAGCTGTTCACCCCGCCACGCGCCGACAAGGTCAACGGTCGGATGGCGGTCACGCGGTCGGGCGAGGGCAACCACCACGCCACCACGACCTATGAACACGACCTGCTGGCCGAGACGCTGACCCGCAAGAAGATGCTGCCCTACCGGGCGCGGGTCCGGGCGCGCAGCATGGAGGAATTCGACGGCTGGGTGCGCCACGACGGCGAGGAGTTCCTCTATGTGCTGACCGGCGTCGTCCGGCTTTACACCGAGTTCTACGAGCCCATCGAGATGCGCCGGGGCGACAGCGCCTATTACGACGCGACCATGGGGCACAACGTGGTCTCGGTCAGCGAGGACGACGCCACCATTCTTTGGGTGACGTCGCTCGGCTGATCGCTGCGATTGGCCTTTTAGGGCTCAGCGTTCCGGCAGAAGGCCCCGCGGGCTGAACCGCAACACCACCAGAAGCACCACGCCCATGGTCAGCAGCCGCACCTGTTGAACGCTGTCCATGAGATGCGCGCGAATTGCGCTGTCCTCGGCCATGCCGGCAGTAATGAGGCCCATGGCGCCCTGTGCCATGGGTTCGACCTGAACCCAGAGAAACCAGATGATGAAACCGCCGAGCACGGCGCCGAGGTTGTTGCCCGAGCCGCCGACGATCACCATGACCCAGATGAGGAAGGTGTAGCGCAGCGGCTGGTAGGTGCCCGGCACGAGCTGGCCGTCGAGCGTCGTCATCATGGCGCCCGCGATCCCGCAGAGCGCACTGCCCAGCACGAAGACCTGCAGGTGGCGGGCGGTCACATCCTTGCCCATGGCGCGGGCGGCGGTTTCGTTGTCGCGGATGGCGCGCATCATGCGGCCCCAGGGCGACTTGAGCGCAAGCTGCGCGAGCACGAGAAGGATCACCAGCAAGATCGAGAAAAGCGCAGCATATCCGAGCTTTACGTAAATTGTCGAAGCGGTGGTCGGGTCCATCCCGAAGCTTGCCGCCGCCTCGACAAAGCCGGGATCGTTCTGAAGGTCGATCTCGTAGGGCACGGGCCGAGGCAGGCCGGTCACGTTCTTCACGCCGCGCGCCATCCAGTCTTCGGCCTTAAGGATCGCGATTATGATCTCGGCGATGCCGAGCGTCGCGATGGCGAGGTAGTCGGACCGCAGGCCGAGGGCGATCTTGCCGATGAGCCATGCGGCGCCCGCGGCGAGCAGTCCGCCCACGGGCCAGCTCAGGAGCACGGGCAGGCCAAGCCCGCCGAGGTAGCCGGTGGCGGCGGGGTTCACGTCCTCGACCGCCTCGACCGCAGGGTCGAGCAGCCAGCGGTAGACGAAGAAGCCCGCGATCAGGAAGGTCGCCACGGCCCAGCCGCGGTGCACGCGCTTCCAAATCCGCGTCGCACCGGCAATGACGAGGCCACCGACGACAAGCGCCAGCAGGAGGCGCGGGCCGCCCGCGGCCCAGGCCTCGGGCACCGGGTCGACCGAGGTCAGCACCACCGCCAGACCGCCGAGCGCCACGAACCCCATGACGCCCACGTTGAAGAGTCCCGCAATGCCCCACTGCAGGTTCACGCCAAGCGCCATGACCGCGCTGACCAGCCCCATGTTCAGGATCAGCAGCGCCGAGTTCCAGCTTTGCACGAAGCCGGTGCCGAGGATCAGCACCGCGACGAGGGCGAAAAGACCGAAGGTGCGCAGGGTCATACCGCTTTCCCCCTGAAAAGACCGGTGGGCCGGAACAGCAGAACGATCACGAGGATCACGAAGCTCACGGCGAACTTGTAGTCGGTGGAGAGGAGCTGCAGCAGCCCCTCGGGCTCCCAGGCCTCGGGCACCATGTGCGCCACGACGCGCTTCCAGGCATAGACGATGCCAACCTCGGAAAAGGCGATGATGAAGCCGCCCGCGATGGCCCCCAGTGGCGATCCCAACCCGCCGACGATGGCCGAGGCGAAGACCGGCAACAGCAGCTGGAAGTATGTGAAGGGTTTATAGCTCTTGTCGAGACCGTAGAGCACGCCCGCGATGGTCGCGAGCGCCGCAACGATGAGCCATGTGACCATGACCACGCGCTCGGGGTTGATGCCCGAGAGCAGCGCCAGATCCTCGTTGTCGGAATAGGCGCGCATGGACTTGCCCGTGCGGGTGTAGGTCAGGAACCAGAAAAGCAGGGCCACGACGATGATGGCGGTCACCAGCGTGATCGCCTGCGTCGATTTGATCGCTAGCCCCTCCTCGAGACCGGTCATGCGGCGGAAATCCAGCGCACCGATCAGGAAGCGCTCGCCATCGGCAAAGCGCTGGTCGTCGGGGCCGAGCACGACGCGCGTCAGCCCGTTGTAGATGAACATGACGCCCATGGAGACGATGACGAGGATCACCGGCTTGGCCTTCTGCGCGCGGTAGAACCGGTAGACCACCCGGTCGGTCAGCAGCAGCAGGGCCGCGGCTCCCGCGATGCCGAAGGGAATGGCCAGCAGCGCTGTGGGCAGCGGCCCGAGCGAGATGCCCATGGACTGGAACCACCAGGTGAAGAGGATCGCGACCATCGTGCCAAAGGCCATGGTGTCGCCGTGGGCGAAGTTGGAAAAGCGCAGGATCCCGTAGATCAGCGTGACCCCCAGCGCGCCGAGCGCCAGCTGGCTGCCATAGGCGATGGCCGGGATCAGCACGAAATTCGACAGGGCCACGAAGGCGTTGAGAAAGTCCATTGTCACTCCGTATGACGCAGGGGCCGGGCCGCCGCGCTCATCCCCCCAGGAAACTGCGCCGGACCTCGGGATTGGCGAGCAGCGCCGCCCCCGTGTCGGTATAGGCATTGCGGCCCTGCACCAGCACGTAGCCGCGGTCCGCGATCTCGAGCGCCTGGCGGGCGTTCTGTTCGACCATGAGGATCGGAATGCCGGTGCGGGCGACCTCGATGATGCGGTCGAAAAGTTCGTCCATGACGATGGGGCTGACCCCGGCGGTGGGCTCGTCCAGCATCAGGACCTTGGGCTTGGTCATGAGCGCACGGCCCACGGCCACCTGCTGTCGCTGGCCGCCGGAAAGCTCGCCCGCGGGCTGGCGGCGCTTTTCCTTCAGAATCGGGAACAGGTCGTAGACCTGCTCCATGGTCTGGCGGAAATCGTCGCGCCGGATGAAGGCGCCCATCTCGAGGTTCTCCTCCACCGTCATGGAGGTGAAGATGTTGTTGGTCTGGGGCACGAAGCCCATGCCCTTGCGCACGCGCGCCTGCGGGCTGAGCGCGGTGATGTCCTCGCCATCGAGCAGCACGGCGCCCTGCCGGATGTCCAGCATGCCGAAGACCGCCTTCATGGCGGTGGACTTGCCCGCGCCGTTGGGGCCGACGATGACGGCGATCTCGCCGCGCTCCACGGCGATTGTGCAGTCGTGCAGGATGTCGGCGCCGCGCCCGTAGCCGCCGGTCATCGCGTGCCCTTCGAGAAAGGCGCCGCCTGCGCCTGGACGTGCCGTGCCGGCGGGGCGGGTGCCGTCGATTTCGCCCATGCCGTCGGGGTTGGCGATGGAGCGGTCGCGGTTGCCGCGGTCGCCGTAGGGGTCGGAACTCATCCGCGCCTCCCGGCCGGAACGGCCCGCTTCTTTTCGCCGGAAATACCTCGGGGGGAGGCCGCGCATAGCGCGGACGGGGGGCAGAGCCCCCCGCGCGGAGGCGCCGAAGGCGCGCCCGCCCCCGGGCGACGCCGGCAGGCGGCGCAAGTCATGGCGCTCACGATGCCGTCTCCTTGTTCTTAAGTCCGGTGCCCAGGTAGGCCTCGATCACGGCGTCGTTGGACTTGATCTGATCGATCGAGCCTTCTGCCAGCACCTTGCCCTCGGCCATGACGATGACCGGGTCGCAGAGGCGGCCGATGAAATCCATGTCGTGCTCGATCATGCAGAAGGTGTAGCCACGCTCTTCGTTCAGGCGTTTAATTGCGTCACCTATGGTATTGAGAAGCGTTCGGTTGACGCCCGCGCCGACCTCGTCGAGGAAGACCACCTTGGCGTCGACCATCATGGTTCGGCCGAGTTCGAGGAGTTTCTTCTGTCCACCGGACAGGTTGCCTGCCTTCTCGTCCTTGAGGTGCGAAACGGTCAGAAAATCAAGAACTTCGTCGGCTTTCTTCAGAAGCGCCCGCTCTTCCTGAGCGATGCGGCCGCGGCCGATCCAGGCGTTCCAGAGGGTTTCGCCCGACTGGCTGCCCGGCACCATCATCAGGTTCTCACGGCAGGTCATCGAGGGGAATTCATGCGCGATCTGGAAGGTCCGCAGCAGCCCCTCATGGAAGAGTTCGTGCGGCGGCAGGCCGGTGATGTCCTCGCCATCCATGAAGACACGGCCGCTCGTCGGTGGAAGAGCGCCCGCCACCACGTTGAAAAGCGTCGTCTTTCCCGCACCGTTCGGGCCAACAAGCCCGGTGATCGACCCATCGGCGATCTCGAGCGTGGCGCCGTCGACGGCGTGGAAACCGCCGAAGTGGCGGTGAAGGTCCTCGACCCTGATCACGGTAGTCATCCCTGTACCGGCGCGTTGACCGCGCCTTCGTCTTCAATTCGAAACGGCCCGGGATTTGCCCGGGCCGCTCAACGGCGTCAAGCGCCGCTCACTTGAATTCGACAGTGGTGTAGTCGCCGTCTTCGATATCGTAGTGGCGGTACGTGCCGGCTGCTTCGCCAGGGCCGATCAGTTCTACCGCAGAAGCGCCGACGTAGTCGATCTCGCCGCCATCCGTGAGGATCTGGAGCGCCTTTCCCAGTTCGCCCGGCAGGATCGGCTCGCCCGGAGCGTTGGCGACGCTCATGACGTTTTCGGCCACGGCCTCGGAGGTGGCTTCGCCGCCCTTCATCATCGCCAGCGCAATGAGCGCCGCCGCGTCGTAGCTTTCGCGGGTGAAGGAGCTTTCCCCGTTGATGCCGGCCTCCTCGGTGATCTTGGCGAACATCTCCGCGCCTTCGCCCTCGGACCAGGGAACCGCGCCGAAAGAGCCGTTCATGTAGTCGCCAAGCGCATCCATGAGCGCGTCGCCGTACATGCCGTCGCCCATCATGAAGGTGTCGAATGCGCCGGTGTCGAGCGCGGCCTGGATCATGCCGCGGCCGCCGCTGTCGGAGTAGCCGAGGACGACCAGGACGTCGCCGCCTGCGGAGGCCGCCGAGGCAATCTCGGCCGAGTAGTCCGCCTTGTTGTCCTCGTGGGGCAGGTTGATGGTGATCTCGCCGCCCATGTCCTCGTAGGCAGCGGCGAAGGCATCGCTGAGGCCCTTGCCATAGTCCGAGTTGGAGTAGGTGACGGCGACCTCGCCGATGTCGCGCTCCATCAGAATCTCGGCCAGGACGACACCTTGACGCGCATCCGACGGAGCGGTGCGGAAGAAGAGGCCGTTGTCCTCGGCGTCCGACAGCGCGGGCGAGGTGGCGGAAGGCGAGATCATGGGAATTCCGTTCGGCACGGCCACGTTCGACAGGACGGCGCCGGTCACGCCCGAGCAGTCCGCGCCCATGATGGCGACGATGCTGTCGGTGGTGACGAGGCGTTCGCCGGCTGCGGTGGCAGCGGCGCTGTCGACGCAGGTGGAGTCCGCGCGCACCGGCGCGAGCGTGACGCCGTCGAGGAAATTGCCGCTCTCGTTGATTTCGCTCAGCGCGAGTTCCGCGCTGGCGGCCATTTGCGGGGTGAGCGATTCAATCGGACCGGTGAAGCCCAGGATCACGCCGATCCCGACCTCCTGGGTGTGGCTTTCGGCGTTCGCTGCACCGGCGCAGAGCGCCGCGGCCGCGGTGGCTGCGAGAAGCTTGTTCATTGTGGTTCAACTCCCTGTGTTGGACCTTTTCGTCCGCGCGGAAGCCTATGCGGGGCACTTCCAAATGAAAAGAGTTCACGCGAACGCGAGGTGCGCCAGGCAACCGTCGTGGGCCGTCTCGCCGATATGCGCAGCATGGCAAGGGCTAAACTGGCCGGGGTCCGATGTCTGTTTTTGCGTTCAATAGCAATTATATATTGCTCGAATCTAACGTGATACGTGAGGCGTCTAGGCTTCGGCTCCGGGCACGGCTAACCTCGCGGCAGGTTCCCCCCGTCGGTCAGACCGAGAGGCGTGTCGCGCTGGTGCCGCGTTCGCGGTAGGGCGTCGTGTTGTAGTGGGCGCGGTAGCACTTGGAAAAGTGCGAGGGCGAGGCGAACCCGCAGCTGAGCGCCACGTTGATGACGCTCATGTCCGTCTGCATTAGCAGGTTGCGCGCCTTCTGGAGACGCAGCTCCATGTAGTAGCGCTTGGGCGAGCGGTTGAGGTAGCGGCGGAAGAGCCGTTCGAGCTGGCGTGTCGACATGCCCACCCGCTGGGCGAGGAGCGCGGGCGAGATCGGCTCCTCGATATTCTGCTCCATCATCTGGATGACCTGGCTCAGCTTGGGATGGCGGACGCCGATGCGCGTGGGTACCGAGAGCCGTTGCGTGTCCTGGTCGGTGCGGATCGAGGAGTAGATGAGCTGGTCGGCGACGGCGTTGGCGAGTTCCTCGCCGTGGTCATCGGCGATGACCTTGAGCATCAGGTCGATCGAGGAGGTGCCGCCGGCGGTCGTCATGCGGTGCCCGTCGATGACGAAGACCGACTTGGTCAGGTTCACCTCGTCGAATTCCTCGGCGAAGCTGTCCTGGTTTTCCCAGTGGATCGTCGCGCGCTTGCCGTCGAGCAGCCCCGCCTTTGCGAGTGTATAGCCTGCGGTGCAGAGACCACCCACCTTGAGGCCGCGGCGGGCCTCTCGGCGCAGCCAGTTGAGCATCCGCTTGGTCGAGGCCTTCTGCACGTCGATCCCGCCGCAGAGCATGATGGTATCATCGCGCGTGAGTTCGGGCAGTGGGCCGTCGAGCCGGAAGGTCACGCCGGCCGAGCAGGTGACAAAGGCGTCGGAGTCGTCTGCCCCTTCGCTTTCGCCCGTGATGGTCCATTCGTAAAGCTTCTTGTCCGCCACGCGGTTGGCGATCCTCAGGGATTCCACCGCCGCGGCAAAGCAAAGCATGGTGAATTCGGGCAGGAGCACGAAGACGAAGCGACGCGGCTTGCGGGGCACGTCGGTCAGTTCGACGACGGGGCGCTGGCTGTCGGGGGGCATGGCGTTTCCCTTCCTTGACGGAGGCCGTCATTCCGCGCGGCCCGGACCGACAAGGGCAGGTTTGCCCGAAAGCGTCAAGACGCGACGGAAAAGAACCATGGCCAGAGCGTCTGGCCTTCGGTATAGGGAGGGTCCAAGTTGAATATGAGTTTAATTCACGACCCGGAGAGAGACGATGACGGAGTGGCACAAGACGAACTGGCGCAACCTGCCGCGGGTTCAGATGCCGGAGTATACGGATACTGCCGAGCTGAACGCCGTTGAGGCCCAGCTTGCCAAGTATCCGCCGCTCGTCTTTGCGGGCGAAGCCCGTCGTCTGAAGAGCCAGCTTGGTGCCGCCGCGCGTGGCGAAGCCTTCCTTTTGCAAGGCGGCGACTGTGCCGAGGCCTTCGACCAGTTCAGTGCCGACGCGATCCGCGACACTTTCAAGGTCATGCTCCAGATGGCGATGATCCTGACCTACGGCGCCAAGGTGCCTGTGGTGAAGGTCGGCCGGATGGCAGGTCAGTTCGCCAAGCCGCGTTCGGCACCGATGGAATCCGTCGATGGCGTCGAGCTGCCGAGCTACCGCGGTGACATCATCAACGAGCTGGCCTTCACGCCTGAATCGCGCATTCCCGATCCGCGGCGGATGCTGCAGGCCTACACGCAGGCTGCGGCCACGCTGAACCTGCTGCGCGCGTTCTCGACCGGTGGTTATGCCGACGTGCACCAGGTCCATGCCTGGACGCTGGGCTTCACCGAAGGCAACAAGGCGGCCAAGTACCGCGAGATGGCCAACCGGATCAGCGATACGCTGGACTTCATGAAGGCCGCAGGCGTTGACAGTGCGACCGCGCACACGCTGCGCACCGTGGACTTCTACACCAGCCATGAGTCGCTGCTGCTTGAATACGAAGAGGCGCTGACGCGGCTCGATTCCACCTCGGGCAAATGGCTCGCGGGTTCCGGTCACATGATCTGGATCGGCGACCGAACCCGCCAGCCGGACGGCGCGCACGTGGAATATGCGCGTGGCGTGATGAACCCGGTCGGCCTGAAGTGCGGCCCGAGCATGACGCCCGAGGATCTGCGTATCCTGCTGAAAAAGCTGAACCCCGAGAACGAGCACGGCAAGCTGACGCTGATTTCGCGCTTCGGGGCCGGCAACGTGGGCGAGCATCTCCCGCGCCTCATCCGCACCGTGAAGGAAGAGGGTGCCAACGTACTCTGGGTTTCGGATCCGATGCACGGCAACACGATCAAGTCGTCGAGCGGCTACAAGACGCGGCCCTTCGACAACGTGCTGCGCGAGGTTCAGGAGTTCTTTGCGATCCACAAGTCCGAAGGTACGATCCCCGGCGGCGTGCATTTCGAGATGACCGGTCAGGACGTGACCGAGTGCACCGGCGGCGTTCACGAGGTGACCGAGGACGCGCTTTCGGCGCGTTACCACACCGCCTGCGACCCGCGTCTGAACGCGTCGCAGTCGCTGGAGCTGGCGTTCCTCGTGGCCGAGGAGCTGACCAGCCTGCGTGGCAGCGAGGCCGAGATCGCGGCGCTTTGACAGCCGAACACGAGTGCTCGAAACGGAAACGGCGGCACTTGGGTGCCGCCGTTTTCCGTTGTGGCTGGCCCGATTGGCTCAGTCGTCGTTGGAGACCACGAGACGCAGGTGCGGCGCGCGGCGCGCGGTGGCCGAGAGCGGGCGCTCGATCGCGGCGGGCTGCGGACGGTGCGTGAAACCAGCCTGCTCTTCGGAGAGACCACGGGGCGCTGCGGCGGGTTCTTCCGTGACGGGAACGGGCGCCGGGGCGAGCGCCGGATCGAGGGCGGGCTCGATCTCGATCTGGGTGATCTTGAAACGGCGCGGTGTGCGGCCGATCTGGCCGGTGCTGACCAACGCGCCCAGCGCGCGGGTGATGTCGCCCATGTCGGAGCGCAGCGGCAGGATGATCATCTGGGCTTCCATGTCGGGCTTGCCGAAGCCACCTTCGGCACGCAGCGTGGCGCGGATGATCGCCGGATCGTTGAAGAGCCGCGCGATGGCCTGGCCAAGGCGATCCCGGTCTGAAGGGGCGATGAGCGTCGAGAGCGGCATGCCCGACACCTCCATGCCCATGAGGTCGGAGAGATGCGAACCTGCCACCCTGAGCTTGGCGAGGGACGGCGCGATGCGTTCGGCCAGGAAGGCGTTTTCGAGCGCATTTTCCATCCCGCGCGGGTCGATCTGGGAACGCAGCGGCACCTGGTCAGGGCCGCACAAGCCGCGCCAGTAGGCTTCGACCGTCCTGATGGGCGCGAGGCGCCGTGCCTTTTCCCTGTCCGTCATAGAAACAATATCGCGTCCGTTTCCACCAGATCCGAGCATCTTCGTTCCTTTCGCCGCGCGGTCCGGGCGGAACCCCCAACCGTACCAGACTGCTTAATCTCCGTTACCAAAACGTTGATAGCAGGTTCCGGGCACGATTTCGCCCCATTTCGGGCCAAAAGGTTAACGCGACGCGAGAGTCGAAACTCGGTTAATCCGCAGTTTACACGTTTTCGACGCGTCTTGCCATGCGCCTGCGCGGAGGCTAGGGCCAATTCAGCGAAGGAGCGCAGGAATGCGGCAATCGATGACGGGCTTCGCCAGTCTCCAGGGAGGCGGGCAGGGGCTGAGCTGGACTTGGGAACTGCGCGGGGTCAACGGCAAGGGCCTCGACCTCAGGCTGAGGTTGCCGGACTGGATCGACGGACTCGAACCGGCGGTCCGGAAGCGTACCGGCGACGCGCTGACCCGTGGCAACATCCAGATCTCTCTCAGGCTGAGCTCCGACGAGTCGAGTTCCGCACCCCGGCTGGACCCGGCACAGCTCGGGGCGGTGCTCGACGCGATCGGGCGGATCGAGGCAGAGGCCATGGGCCGCGGGATGACGCTGAAACCCTCGACTGCGGCGGACATCGTGGCCCTGCGCGGGGTCCTGACCACAGAGACACCCGCGACCGACCATGATGCGACACGGGCCGCTCTGCTGTCCGATTTCGACGCCGTGCTGACCGATTTTGTCGAGATGCGCGCGCGTGAAGGCGGGATGCTGCAGGATGTGCTGGTCCGGCAACTGAGCGAGATCGAAGACCTGGTCGGAGCGGCGGAACGCGCGGTGGATGCGCGGGAAGGGGAACGCCGCGAGCGGTTGCGTACGCAGCTTTCGCGGGTGATGGAAGAGTTCGGCGGCGCTGACGAGGCGCGGCTGGCGCAGGAGCTTGCGATGATCGCGGTCAAGGCCGACATCACCGAGGAAATTGACCGCCTGCGTGCCCATGTCGGTGCGGCGCGGGACCTGCTGGCTCAGGACGGCCCGGTCGGGCGCAAGCTCGACTTCCTTGCGCAGGAATTCAACCGCGAGGCCAACACGCTCTGCTCCAAGTCCGGGGACGCGGCGCTGACGCAGACCGGTCTCGCGCTCAAGAGCGCCATCGACCAGATGCGCGAACAGATCCAGAATGTGGAGTAACATATGGCGACCCGTCGCGGCCTGCTGATCATCCTGTCCTCGCCCTCCGGCGCCGGCAAATCCACCCTCGCCAAGCGCCTGCGTGCCTGGGACCCGAGCATCGTCTTCTCGGTCTCGGCCACGACGCGCGACCCGCGCCCGGGCGAGGTCGACGGACGCGACTACCGGTTCCTGAGCGAACATGATTTCAAGGCCACGGTCGCAGATGGCGGCATGCTCGAACACGCGCATGTCTTTGGTAATTTCTACGGCTCGCCCAAGGCGCCCGTGCGCGAGGCCATCGACGCGGGGCAGGACGTCCTGTTCGACATCGACTGGCAGGGGGCCCAGCAGATCCGGAACTCGGACCTCGGGGCGCATACCCTGTCGATCTTCCTTCTGCCGCCCTCGATCCCGGAACTGCACCGCCGCCTTGTCCAGCGGGGACAGGACGCGCCCGAGGTGATCGCCAAGCGGATGCAGAAAAGCTGGGACGAGATCAGCCACTGGGACGGATACGACTACGTGCTCGTGAACGAAGATCTTGACCAGACTGAGGAACGGTTGAAATCGATCGTAACGGCGGCGCGGTTGCGGCGCAGTCAGCAGCCGGGGCTGACGGATCACGTGCGGATGCTGCAATCGCAATTCGAGGGAGGATTTGAATGACACTCTACGCTCTGGACGGCATCGCGCCGCAAGTGGATGACACCGCATGGGTGGCGCCCGATGCGAACCTGATCGGGAAGGTGGTTCTGGAGGAGAACGCCAGCGTCTGGTTCGGCTGCACGCTGCGCGGCGACAACGAGGAAATTCGCGTCTGCGCCGGCACCAACGTTCAGGAGAACGTGGTCTGTCATACGGACATGGGCTTTCCGCTGACCATCAGTGCGGGCTGCACCATCGGCCACAAGGTCATGCTGCACGGCTGCACCATCGGCGAGAACACCCTGATCGGCATGGGGGCGACGATCCTGAACGGCGCGAAGATCGGCAAGAACTGCCTGATCGGGGCAGGGGCCCTGGTAACCGAGGGCAAGGAGATTCCCGACGGCAGCCTTGTCGTGGGGATGCCGGCCAAGGTGGTGCGCGAGCTCGATGACGAAGCGATCCGCAAGCTCGAGGCCTCGGCGCTTCACTACCAGCAGAATGCCCGGCGCTACGCCGAGGGGCTGACGCCGCTCTAGGGGTTGGAACGAAAGAAAGGTCCAGAAGACATGGCGATGAAACCCACCCTCCAGCGTCCCGGCGGCCTGCCGGCGAGCGCCTCGACCTCTGTCGTGACGCCGATCATGCCCTCGGTGGTCTATGCCAGCGATACGCCGGATTCGCTGGACGATCAGTACGAGGGGCGGTCTTCGGGCTATACCTACGCCCGTGAAGGGCACCCCAATGCCGACGTGCTAGGCCAGCGGATCGACCTTCTCGAGGGGTGCGAGGACGGCGTCGTCACGGGCTCGGGCATGGCGGCGGTCAGTGCGGTGCTGCTCGGCCTGACCAAGGCCGGTGATCACGTTGTGGGTGGCAACCAGCTTTACGGCCGGTCACTGCGCATGATGACCGAGGATCTGCCCCGGCTGGGGATCGCGACCTCGCTGGCCGACCCGACGGATGTGGCCTCGGTCCGGGCGGCGCTGCGGCCCGAGACGAAGATGGTGGTGATCGAGGTGGTCTCGAACCCGACGCTGCGGATCGCCGATATCGATGGAATCGCCGAGCTTTGCCGGGAGGCTGGCGTGCTGCTGGTGGTGGACAACACCTTCACGACGCCTGCGGCCATCAAGCCATTCGAGCACGGTGCGGACATCGTGATCCATTCGATCACCAAGCTGCTGGCGGGGCACTCGGACGTGACGCTCGGCTGGGTCGGTGCGAAGGATCCGGAACTGACGCAGCGGATGCGGGTCTTTGCGGTGACCACCGGCATGACGCCCAGCCCCTACGAGTGCTGGCTGGCCGAGCGCGGACTGATGACCTTCCAGCTGCGGTTCGACCGGGCGCAGGCCACCGCCGAACGGCTGGGCGCTCATCTTGCGGGCAGACAGGGCGTCACGCGGGTGCTCTATCCGACCCGACCCGATCATCCGGATGCGGCACGCGCGCAGGGACTGCTGAAGGGGCAGGGCGGTAACATGCTGAGCTTCGAGATCGAGGGCGGTCGCGCAGCGGCCAATGCCTTTGCCCATGCCGCGGACGGCATCGCCTTTGCCCCGACGCTGGGCGACGTCGGCACGACGTTGTCGCATCCCGCCTCGTCGTCGCACAGGGCGCTGACGCCCGAGGGGCGAAGTGCAATCGGCATCTCCGAGGGGTTCTTCCGCGTCTCAGTCGGGCTGGAGGAGCCGGAGGCGCTGATGGCCACCTTCGACGCCGGGCTGGAGGCCGCAGGGCAGATCTGATGGAAGGCCGCGCCGAGGACTTCGTCAATGCCAGCCCGTTGCCCGCGGTGCTGATCCGGCGCGACGAGCGTATCGCGGCGCTGAATGCCGAGGCGCGCAAGCTTCTGGGCGAGGCGGTGCAGGGGCGGCATTTCATCACCGCCCTGCGCCAGCCCATGGTTCTGGACGCGGTGGAGGCCTGCCTGCGCGAGGGCGCCTCTCGGCGCACGGAGTACCTGACCAACGACGGCCGGCAGGACACGACCTTTCACGTGACCGTCCGGCCCGTCGGGCTCGAAGGTGGCGCAGGTGCCATGCTCACCTTCGAGGACGTGACCCACGTCGAACAGGTCGGCCAGATGCGGCGCGATTTCGTCGCCAACGTGAGCCACGAGCTGCGCACGCCGCTGACCGCGTTGATCGGCTTCATCGAGACGCTGCGCGGCCCTGCGCGAAACGATCCCGCCGGGCAGGAGCGGTTTCTGGGTATCATGGAGACCGAGGCGCACAGGATGAACCGGCTGGTGGGCGATCTGCTTTCGCTCAGCCGGGTGGAGGCGGAAGAACGGGTGCGGCCCACCGAGCGTCTGGATCCGGCCGCGCTGATCCGCTCGACGATCCACGGGCTGATGCCCATCGCGCAGGAGGCCGGCGTCACGCTTCAAGCCGAACTGCCGGCAGAGAGTGTCGCGATCATGGGCGATGCCGACCAGCTTCGTCAGGTGGTGACGAACCTTCTGGAAAACGCGATCAAATATGCCGGGCGCGGGGCCAGCGCCACCGTGACGCTGACCGGGCCGACCTACGAGCCCAGGCTGCGCGGGCAGGGGGTGCGGATCGAAGTGTCCGATACCGGGCAGGGGATCGATCCGATCCACCTTCCCCGCCTGACTGAGCGCTTCTACCGCGTGGACAATCACCGGTCGCGCGAGATGGGCGGCACCGGTCTTGGCCTCGCCATTGTCAAGCACATCGTGAACCGCCACCGCGGGCGGCTGCGCGTCGACAGCGAGCGCGGAAAAGGTACGACCTTCACGATCATCCTGCCTGTCGATTGAGGCCTTTCCGGTCGGTCCGGCGTTCGTGAACTTCCTGTTACATTCCGCCCTCCGGAGACGATCCCCCGAGGGGCTGCGAATGCATGATCTGCCGCAACGTCATCTGTCAGCCCGGTCCAGAGCAGGGAGAGTGGTGAAAATAACCCATACGGCACGACAGCTTAGCCGCTCTCTCCCGATCGCGAGAGGAATTCGGGCCTTGCGGGATAAATTCCGTGAAAATTCCGGCGTCACCGGTCGAGTGTCATATAACCGTTACATGGCTGTCACAAAAGCATAGCCGGCCGGGTCTAGCCCTGCCGGCGGAGATCATCGTGGGGATGATCGATTCCGAAACTCAGGAGCATTCCATGAACGTCAAACTGACCGCCTCCGCCCTGGCGATCGCTGCCGTTTCCGCATCGGGCGCCTACGCTCAGGACCGCGACAACGTCCAGATCGCCGGTTCCTCGACCGTTCTGCCCTATGCCTCGATCGTCGCAGAGCTGTTCGGCGAGAACACCGACTTCCCGACCCCGGTCGTGGAATCGGGCGGTTCGTCCACCGGCCTGGCACGCTTCTGCGAAGGCGTCGGCGAAGGCACCATCGACATCGCCAACGCCTCGCGCCCCATTCGCGACAGCGAAGTCGAAACCTGCGCCAACAATGGCGTGGACGAGATCATCGAAGTCCGCATCGGCTATGACGGCATCGTTTTCGCCAGCCAGATCGACGGCCCTGAATTCACCGCGTTCGAGCCTTCCGACTGGTTCCAGGCCATCGCGGCCGAGCTGCCCGTCGACGGCGAGATCGTGGAAAACCCCAACACCACCTGGGCTGACGTGAACGGCGATCTTCCCGACGCCGAGATCCTGACCTTCATCCCGGGCACACGTCACGGCACCCGCGAAGTCTTCGAAGAGAACGTGCTGCTGCAGGGCTGTGAAGACTCCGGCGCCATGGAAGCCTTCGTCGAATCCGGCATGGACGAAGATGCCGCCGAAGAGGCCTGCATGACCGTCCGCACCGACGGCGTGTCTGTCGACATCGACGGCGACTACACCGAGACACTGGCGCGCATCCAGTCGAACCCGAACGGTGTCGGCGTCTTCGGCCTGGCGTTCTACGAGAACAACACCGACAGCCTGAAGGTCGCCACCATGGGCGGCGTCGCGCCCTCGACCGAGACCATCGCGTCGGGCGAATACCCGGTGTCGCGTCCGCTGTTCTTCTACATCAAGAAGGCCCACATCGGCGTGATCCCCGGCGTCAAGGAATACGCCCAGTTCTTCATGGCTGACGAGATCGCCGGTCCCGGCGGCCCGCTTGCCAACTACGGCCTCGTCCCCGATCCGGAACTGGCAGACACCCAGTCGCTGATCGAGAACGAAACCACCATGAGCGAGATGTAAGACCCCGGGTCCTACGCGCAATGCGGCGGGTGGCGTCAGGTTGGCGCCGCCCGCTTTCCCGAACACAGGTGCGGAAGTCATCATGTCACCATTCTGGATACTCATCGTCATCGGGGTCGTCGCGGTGCTGGGCTACGTCGGCGCCCGGCGGCGTGCGATGTCGTCGGCCTCGGGCAACATCCGCAACCTGCACTCCCTACCGAATTTCTACGGCATGAACGCCTTGCTCGCCGGGCTTGTGCCCGCGCTGCTGCTGCTCGCCGTCTGGAGCGCCGTTCAGCCCATCGTCATCAAGCAGTCCGTCCAGAGCATCATCCTCGACGCAAATCCAGACTTCGGATCTGGGCAGCTGAGCCTCGTGATGACGCAGGTGCAGCGGCTGGCCGAAGGCCTGTCCAACGCAATCGGAGCAGGTGACCTGACGCGCGAACAGGTATTTGACATGAGGGCCGACCTGACCGATGTACGCGGCCGCCTTGCCGATCTCGGCGTCGCGCTTTCCGGCGACGTGACGCAGACCGAGCTTCAGGCAGCACAGCGCTACATGGGGATTTCTGCCTGGGGCGATACGCTGCGGGCCTTCGCCGTCATCGCGGCATCGCTGCTCGGAACCGCCATCGCCTTCGTCAAGACGGACAAGGACTACCGCGCCCGCAACGCGGTCGAGTTCATGACCCGCATGATGCTCCTGACCGCAGCCTGCATCGCAATCCTGACGACGGTTGGAATCGTGTTGTCGCTGGTTTTCAACACCGTGGAGTTCCTGAGGCTCTATCCGGCCTGGGACTTCTTTTTCGGTACGCGCTGGAACGGTACCAGCCAGCTTGGCCTGCTGCCGCTGCTCTGGGGCACGCTCTATATCTCGATCATCGCGCTGATCGTGGCCGTGCCGATCGGGCTATTCGCGGCGATCTACTTGTCGGAATACGCTTCCAAGCCGGTGCGCGCCTTTGCAAAGCCCGCGCTGGAGGTTCTCGCAGGCATTCCGACCATCGTCTACGGCCTTTTCGCGCTGCTGACGGTCGGGCCCTTTCTGCTGGATGTCTTCGGTGATGGCGGGGCACTTGGTGTCGACTGGATGAGCGGTGCCACCGCGGTCATGACCGCCGGGCTCGTCATGGGGATCATGCTGGTGCCCTTCGTGTCGTCGCTGTCCGACGACATCATCAATGCGGTGCCGCAGGCCATGCGCGATGGATCCTACGGGCTTGGCGCAACGCAATCCGAGACGATCCGCCAAGTGATCCTGCCGGCCGCGTTGCCGGGAATCGTGGGCGCCATCCTGCTCGCCGCATCGCGTGCCATCGGCGAGACGATGATCGTGGTGCTCGGGGCAGGGGCCGCGGCCCGGCTGAGCATGAACCCCTTCGAGGCGATGACGACCGTAACGACCCGGATCGTCAGCCAGCTGACCGGCGATGCCGACTTCACGAGTCCCGAGGCGCTTGTCGCCTTTGCGCTGGGGATGACGCTCTTCGTCATCACCCTCGGGCTCAATGTCTTCGCCCTCTATATCGTGCGCAAATACCGGGAGCAGTACGAGTAATGACCGACGCCACCAACAATCCCGGAGCCTCGGGACCGACCGCCCGCAAGCATACCTCGCTCCTGACGATCGACGTGAACACCAGGAAGCGCAACCGCGCCGAAGCCCGCTTCCGGTCCTACGGGATCGCGGCCATCGCTATCGGGCTTTCCTTTCTGGTCATGCTCGTCTGGTCGATCCTGTCCTCGGGTCTGCCCGCCTTTACGCGGACCGTCGTCGAGATAGAGCTGACCGTCACGCAGGAAGAATATGCCGCGGCTGAGGACCAGCTCTTCAAGACGCGCGCCTACCAGGACCTGCTGGTCGGCTCGCTGGCCGCCGAGCTTGGCGAGGATGTCGACCCGGAATCTGTTGAGCGCATCATCGGCAGCCCCGGCGCCATGCTGCGCAACTATTACACCGCGAACGAGGACCAGCTTGGCGAAGCGGTGACCTTCAAGCTGCCGACCTCAAGCCGTACCGACGGCTACTTCAAAGGCCGGATTACCCGCGAGGGACAGGAAAGGTCCACGTTCCTCACGCCCGAGGATCTCGACCTTGCCGACGAGATGAAGGAAAACGGCATCATCACGAGCGAGTTCAACTGGCAGTTTCTGACCGGGACCGAGGCCTCGGACGACAACCCGGTGGCCGCCGGCATCGGCGCCTCGGTGGTGGGGTCCTTCTACATGATGGCCGTGGTGCTGATCCTGTCGCTGCCCATCGGCGTGGCAGCCTCGATCTACCTCGAGGAGTTCGCGCCGAAGAACCGCTTTACCGACATCATCGAGGTGAACATCTCGAACCTCGCGGCGGTGCCCTCGATCGTCTTCGGCATCCTCGGGCTGGCCTTCTTTATCCAGTTCGCCGGACTGCCGCGCTCGGCGCCGCTTGTTGGTGGGCTCGTGCTGACGCTGATGACGCTGCCGACCATCATCA
Organism: Allosediminivita pacifica; assembly: GCF_003054175.1. Classification (GTDB taxonomy): domain Bacteria; phylum Pseudomonadota; class Alphaproteobacteria; order Rhodobacterales; family Rhodobacteraceae; genus Allosediminivita; species Allosediminivita pacifica. The sequence goes on along the minus strand of NZ_QBKN01000010.1, from coordinate 19,087 downwards.
TCTCGACCCGCGCCGCGCTGCGCGCGGTGCCGCCCTCGATCCGCGCCGCGGCGCTGGGGGTCGGGGCCTCGAAGATGCAGTCGGTGTTCCACCACGTCCTGCCGCTGGCCATGCCGGGAATCCTGACGGGCACGATCATCGGCCTCGCGCAGGCGCTTGGCGAAACCGCGCCGCTGCTGCTGATCGGCATGGTCGGCTTCGTGGCGCTGAAATATCCCGACGGCGTGGCCGAGGGGCTGCTCGACAGCAACTCGGCGATGCCGGCGCAGATCTACACCTGGGCCTCCCGGGCCGACCAGATCTTCTACGAGAAGGCCTGGGGCGGGATCATCGTCCTGCTGGTTTTCCTGCTGACCATGAACATCGTGGCCATCGTCCTGCGCCGTCGCTTTGAGCGTCGCTGGTAAGAAGGGTATATGGATATGTACGACGCACCCCATACGGAGAGAGACGTGGAGCAGAAGGAAGTGAAGATCAGCGCCCGTGGCGTGCAGGTCTACTATGGTGAGACTCACGCGATCAAGGACGTGGACGTCGACATCGAGGACAACACCGTGACGGCCTTCATCGGCCCATCGGGTTGCGGCAAGTCGACCTTCCTTCGCTGTCTGAACCGGATGAACGACACCATCGACATCGCCCGCATCGAGGGCGAGATCCTGATCGATGGCGAGAACATCTACGACAAGCGCGTCGACCCGGTGCAGTTGCGCGCCAAGGTCGGCATGGTGTTCCAGAAGGCCAACCCCTTCCCCAAGTCGATCTACGACAATGTCGCCTATGGCCCCAAGATACACGGCATGGCCAAGAACAAGGCCGAGCTGGACGAGATCGTCGAAAAGGCGCTGCGGCGCGGTGCGCTCTGGGACGAGGTGAAGGACAGGCTCGACGCCTCCGGCACCGGTCTTTCGGGGGGGCAGCAGCAGCGTCTCTGCATCGCGCGGGCCGTGGCGACGGAGCCCGAGGTGCTGCTCATGGACGAGCCCTGCTCGGCACTCGACCCGATCGCCACGGCGCAGGTCGAGGAACTTATCGACGAACTCAAGGCGAACTACTCGGTGGTGATCGTGACGCACTCCATGCAGCAGGCAGCGCGAGTGAGCCAGAAGACGGCCTTCTTCCATCTCGGCAATCTAGTGGAATTCGACGAGACCGGGACGATCTTCACCAATCCCAGAGACAAGCGCACCGAAAGCTACATCACAGGGCGGATCGGCTGAACTCATGAGCAATTTTCACGAACATATCGCCTCGGCCTTCGACCGGGACCTGGAAGGCATCCAGGCACAGATCATGAAGATGGGCGGCCTTGTCGAGGCCGCCATCATGAAGGCCGCCAAGTCGCTGGAAAGCCGCGACGAGGAACTGGCAGAAGAGGTGCGCAAGGGCGACGCGGCCGTCGACGCATTGGAGGATCAACTGAACGAGGAAGCCGCGCGGGTGATCGCGCTGCGGGCCCCGACCGCGACCGACCTGCGGGTCGTGTTGTCGGTCATGCGCATGTCCTCGAACCTCGAACGGATCGGCGACCTGTCCAAGAACATGGCCAAGCGGACCGGCGTGCTGGTCCAGATGCAGGCCATCGGCGGCACCGCCACGTCGCTGCGCCGCATGGCGCGCGAGGTCGAGTTGATGCTCAAGGACGCGCTCGACGCCTATATCCAGCGCGACGAGGCGCTGGCGCTCGACGTGATCGAGCGCGACCGCGACGTCGACCAGATGTACAACACGCTGTTCCGCGAGTTCCTAACCTTCATGCTCGAGGATCCACGCAACATCACCGCCTGCATGCACCTCCATTTCATCGCCAAGAACATCGAACGCATGGGCGACCACGTCACTTCGATTGCCGAGCAGGTGGTCTTCCTGACCTCCGGCCGCAAACCCGAGGACACCCGCGTGAAGGCGGACCGGACGTCGACGGATGCGGGACTGAGCCCGAGTCTGAACGGGGATGAGGACTGACGCATGGCCGCAGATCAACCCACAGTGCTGGTGGTCGAGGACGAGGCCGCCCAGAGGGAGGTTCTGAGCTACAACCTGGAATCGGAAGGGTTCCGTGTCGCCCGCGCCGAGAACGGCGAGGAGGCGCTGATGCTTCTCGATGAAGAGCATCCCGACATCATCGTGCTTGACTGGATGCTGCCCAACGTATCGGGGATCGAGGTCTGTCGCCAGATCAAGACGCGTCCCGAGACCCGCAACGTGCCGATCATCATGCTCTCGGCGCGTTCCGAGGAGGTCGACCGGGTTCGCGGGCTCGAGACCGGGGCCGACGACTACGTGGTGAAGCCCTATTCGGTCGTCGAGCTCATGGCGCGGGTCAAGGCACAGCTGCGGCGGACGCGACCGGCAGCGGCGGGCCTGCGGCTCGAATACGAGGACATCGTGCTCGACTCGGAGACGCATCGCGTCACACGCAGCGGATCGCTTCTGAAGCTCGGCCCGACAGAGTTCCGTCTGCTGACCACCTTCATGGAGAAACCGGGTCGCGTCTGGTCGCGCGAGCAGCTTCTGGACCGTGTCTGGGGGCGTGACATCTATGTCGACACCCGAACCGTCGATGTCCACATCGGCCGACTGCGTAAGGCACTGTGTCAGAACGGTGGCGGCGACCCCCTCCGGACGGTGCGCGGCGCGGGATATGCCCTCGGATAGGTCTTATGGCCGACAAAAATAGTTAATTGTCTGGGCGCGGGGGGCCGCGCCTTGCATCCCGAGGCTGCGTCTCCATCCTGTCGAACGGAACAGGGAGACCGCGTCCATGAGGGTTATGATCGGTGCGATGCTTTTCGTGCTCGCGGCTGCAGGCGCGCGTGCCCACGAGGTGCGCGCGGCCATCGCGGACTTCATCACCGAGAACGATACCCTGAAGATCGAGATGAGCCTCGGGATCGAGCCGCTGATGGCGGGCGTCGATCTTGAAGGGCTCGAGGATACCGATGGAAGCGGGGTGGCGTCGGAGGTGGACGCGCTTCGCGCCCTCGAACCCGGGCAGCTTGTCGAGCGGCTGCGGGAGGATCTGCCGGGTATTCTCGAACCGGTCGAGGTGACCTCGGAGGGCGAGGACGTGCCGCTTGAGGTGACGGAGATCCGTGTGCCGCCGGTGGGCAATACCGCGCTGCCACGGGACACGGTTCTGATGATCGAGGGGGCGCTTCCCGCAAGCGCGCGGACGCTGGAGCTGACATGGCCCGCCCGCTACGGCACCCTCGTGCTGCGCCAGATGGACGTCGAAGAGGGCTACACCGGCTACCTGCAAGGACAGTCCTCGGGACCCATCGACCTTTCCGGCGGGAACGCCAAGGGGGCGCTCGGGACCTTCCTCGGCTATATCCCCGTAGGGTTCGATCACATCCTGCCCAAGGGGCTCGACCATATCCTCTTTGTTCTGGGGCTTTTCTTTCTGTCGACGCGGGCGGGGCCGCTGCTCTGGCAGATTTCGGCCTTCACGGCGGCGCACACGGTGACGCTCGCCCTTGGCGCGCTCGGGATCGTGAGCATTCCCGCTAGCATCGTGGAGCCGATCATTGCCGCCTCCATCGTCTATGTCGCGGTCGAGAATCTGCTCTCGCATCGGCTGCACCGCTGGCGGCCCGTCGTGGTCTTCGTTTTCGGGCTATTGCATGGGTTGGGCTTTGCCTCGGTCCTTCAGGAGTTCGGTCTGCCGCAGAACGCCTTCGTGGCAGGCCTTCTGGGCTTCAACGTCGGCGTCGAGATCGGCCAGCTGACGGTGATCGCGTTGGCCTTCATGCTGGTGCTTCTCGCGCAACGGGTGGACGCGGGCTATGCCGACGTGCGGACGGGACAGGTGGTCTATGCGATCACGGCCCTGGGGTTCGCAGGGCTCGGTGTTGTCCTCGACGGGCCGGCGTTCAGTCAGAGCATGGGTGTCAGCGCCCCGACCGCGTTGTGGCCGCTTGCCGGGCTCTGCTTGCTTTGCTTCGCCTCGGCCACCTTCGTAGATCGCCTGCATGCCTACCGCCGCTTCGTTGCGATGCCGGCCTCGGTCTTCATCGCACTGGTCGGGGCATGGTGGTTTATCGAGCGCGTGTTTCTCTGACGCGAAGGGCAGGGGCGTTGCGCGAGATTGCGCTTGACCTTGCCCGCCAGCGTCGCTAGACGCGCGCTCACTAATCCCGCAGGCGAAGGCGGGCCGTCGGGGGAGACATCCCCGAAGGTCCACCGGTTGTTCCGGCACCCGCCGGGCTGATCCTTCGCCAAGGCATAAACCGGAAAGGATAGACGCATGGCTCTTCCCGAGTTCTCCATGCGCCAGTTGCTCGAAGCTGGCGTTCACTTTGGCCACCAGACGCAGCGCTGGAACCCCCGCATGGGCGAGTTCATCTACGGTGCGCGCAACGGCATCCACATTATCGACCTGACGCAGACCGTGCCGATGCTCGACGCGGCGCTCAACGCGATCCGCGAGACCGTCGCCAAGAACGGTCGCGTTCTCTTCGTCGGCACCAAGCGCCAGGCTTCCGCACCCGTCGCAGAAGCGGCCGAGAAGTGCGCCCAGTACTACATGAACCACCGCTGGCTCGGTGGCACGCTGACCAACTGGCAGACCGTGAGCCAGTCGATCCAGCGCCTCAAGCAGATCGACGAACAGATGGACGCAGGTGCCGAGGGTCTCACCAAGAAAGAGCGCCTTCACATGGAGCGCGAGCAGGAGAAGCTGACGCTTTCGCTCGGCGGCATCCGCGAGATGGGCGGCGTTCCCGACATGCTCTTCGTCATCGACGTCAAGAAAGAGCAGCTCGCCGTGGCAGAAGCCAACAAGCTGGGCATTCCGGTCGTGGCCGTGGTCGACACCAACTGCTCGCCCAAGGGCATCGACTACATCATCCCGGGCAACGATGACGCCGCACGCGCCATTTCGCTCTACTGCGATCTCGTCAGCCGCGCCGCGCTGGACGGCATGACCGCGCAGCTCGACGCCGCGGGTGTCGACCTGGGTTCGTTGGAAGACGCGCCGGTCGAAGAAGCCGCTGCCGAGCCCGCGCAGGGCTGAGCCCGTCGCAAAAGCGACATGCATCCGTGACATGAGCGGGTGGCCCCCGGGCCACCCGATAGCAAGACGAGACGAGGAGAGCCGAAGATGGCGATCACTGCTGCACAGGTGAAAGAACTGCGCGAGATGACCGGCGCAGGCATGATGGATGCCAAGAAGGCGCTGACCGAGTCCGACGGTGACATGGACGCCGCCGTTGATTGGCTGCGCACCAAGGGCCTTGCCAAGGCGGCCAAGAAATCCGGTCGTACCGCGGCAGAGGGCCTTGTCGCTGTGAAGGTCGAGGGTGGCACCGGTGTCGCCGTCGAAGTGAACTCTGAAACCGACTTCGTCGCCAAGAACGCTGACTTCCAGGACATGGTGTCCAAGATTGCCGACGCCGCCGTTTCGGTCGACGACGTCGAGGCGCTGAAGAACACGACGATCGACGGCAAGTCCGTGAACGATACGATCACCGACAAGATCGCCACGATTGGCGAGAACATGTCGGTGCGCCGCATGGTGAAGCTTGAGGGCGAAACCGTTGCAACCTACGTGCACAACGCTGCTGCGCCCGGCATGGGCCAGATCGGCGTCGTCGTCGCGATGACCGGCGGTGACGAGGCCTTCGGCCGCCAGGTTGCTATGCACATCGCGGCGGCCAACCCGCAGGCGCTGAACGCTGACTCGCTCGACGCAGACGCCGTCGAGAAAGAGCGCCAGATCCAGATGGACATCGCGCGCGAGTCCGGCAAGCCCGAGGCCGTCATCGAGAAGATGATCGAAGGGCGCATGCGCAAGTACCTCGCCGAGATCACGCTGATGGGTCAGCAGTTCGTGGTGAATCCCGACCTGACGGTCGAGAAGGCCGCAGAAGAAGCCGGCGCGACCATCACGGGCTACGTCCGCCTGCAGGTCGGCGAAGGCATCGAGAAGGAACAGGAAGACTTCGCAGCCGAAGTCGCCAAGGCGGCGCAGGGCTGAAGTCCGAAAGAAAGCAGGGAGCCGCCCGGGCATCGGGCGACTCCCAACCTCTGGCGATCCCCGCCAGGACAATGGGGATGAAACGGCAGGGCGTCGTTCGAGGATGCCGGCCGCAGCGCTGCTCAAATTTCAACGCTACGACCAGCTCCGGTTGGGACCGGAGGAGAAGCCTGGCCCGGAAATCGCCGGGGTTGCTCCTCCTATGTTCCATGGCCAAAGCCACCACTCACGGAACACCCCTACATTGACAATTAACGTTGCGTTAAAAAAGTCCGGATTTCCGGACCTAGGCGAAATTTGACATCATTGATTGCAATCGGCTGATAATATTTGGTTTTTGCGAAGGGTGATTTTTGGTTTTCGAAATATAGCACTGACGCGCTTAATTCCGTCGCTTTCTGAGTTCAACTCCAGGTGGAGTGAGAAAAGGCAATACGCGCCTCGGGAAATCAGAGTCGTTCGCCTCAGGCCGGCAGGATGTACATCTGGTTGTGGAACGCCGCTTTCGCGACGGCTTGGGCCGTCGTCTCGACGTTCAGCGTTTCCCGGGCAAGGCGCAGATGTTTCTCCACGGTGGCCTGTGTCAGACCCATGATCTGGGCGATATCCTGCATGGTCTTGCCGTCGCCGACCCACTCCAGCGCTTCGCGCTGCCTGGGGGTGAGGTTCTGATGGGGCAGGGTGACCGGTAGCGTCAGGATCTTCAGGTGCACGATGTTGTTCAGCAGCAGGATGTCCTCACCGCTTTCCTGCCAGATCTGGTCCACACGGTCCTGTGTAAGGTCGGCGCGGCCGACGAGCGCGATCGCGCCCTTGGATCGGCTCGAAACGGATCGGAAGCTGATCGAATACCCTGCGTGAACCTTGTGGTTCAGGTTGAACTCCACGACCTTGCTTTCCTGCTCGGTCAGCTGTCCATTGGAAATCCGATCGACCATCGCGCGCCAGCTGCAGTGGCCTTCGTTCTCGAGGGCCCATTTGACCATGGGCGCATGCTTGTAGAGGCCACCTTCGACGAACCCTTGGCGATAGGTCTGTTCGTGGTTCGTGAGGACGATGAAATCGTTCGGATCGCCAAGTGAATTCGGCGTCCGGAACCGGGTGAATCCGTAAAGCAGCCGATCGAACCCGTAGCTCGCCATCCGGCGGCAGTGCATCTGCCAGAGGTGCTCGACGCTGTCGACTTGGGTCAGCTCGATCATTTCCGCGCGAAGTTCCGGCTTCATGACTTTGCCTCCAGATGACCAATCAGCGCGTCGACCGCGAGCGTGTAGCCGCGGGCACCAAACCCGCAGATCTGTCCCAGCGCGACGGGTGCGATATAGCTCTTGTGACGAAAGCTCTCACGCGCGTGGATATTGGAAAGGTGCAGTTCGATCACCGGGAGCTGCACGGACGAGATCGCGTCCATCAGCGCGACGGACGTGTGCGTGTAGGCGCCTGCGTTGAGAACGACACCGTCATGTGTGCCACGCGCGTCATGCAGCGCGTCGACGAGTTGACCTTCGTGGTTGGACTGCAGGAAGGTGACTGAGACGCCGGAGCTTTCCGCGTGGCTTCGGCACATCTCTTCGATATCGGCAAGCGTGGTGCTGCCATAGACCTCGGGCTGGCGGGTCCCGAGCAGGTTCAGGTTGGGGCCGTTGAGGACGAGTATCGAATGCATCTGCTACCGTGGACTTGGACGGATTGAATATGGGCGTTGGGCGACCTGCAACGTCTTTGAAGAAGGCCGTACTATCGGTCAAACCTTACCTCGTGTCGAGACCGTGGATAGCCCCGGCGATGTTACATCGAGACGTCAATCAGCCAACCTGCGACCGATGGAATTTCCTGGACGTTCATATATCAACATAATACTGATTATCGGATTTAAATAGGCGAACGCAGCAGCCATTGGGGCTGCTGCTCTCTTGCTCAGAAGAACGCCTGAAGTCCGGTCTGGGCGCGGCCCAGGATAAGCGCGTGGACGTCATGTGTTCCCTCGTAGGTATTGACCGTCTCGAGGTTGATCATGTGCCGGATCACCTGGAACTCGGCCGAGATACCGTTGCCCCCGTGCATGTCCCGGGCCATCCGCGCGATGTCGAGCGCCTTGCCGCAGTTGTTGCGCTTGATGAGCGAGATCATCTCGGGTGCGGCCTGCGCCTCGTCCATCAGCCGGCCGACTCTGAGGCTCGCCTGGAGCCCCAGCGCGATCTCGGTCTGCATGTCGGCCAGCTTCTTCTGGAAAAGCTGGTTCTGCGCCAGCGGCCGGTTGAACTGCTTGCGGTCCAGCCCGTACTGGCGCGCGGCCTGCCAGCAGAACTCGGCGGCGCCCATGACGCCCCAGGAGATGCCGTAGCGGGCCCTGTTCAGACATCCGAAAGGCCCTTTAAGGCCCTGAACATTCGGAAGAAGTGCGTCTTCTCCGACTTCCACTCCTTCCATGACGATTTCGCCGGTGACCGAGGCGCGCAGGCTCAGCTTGTTGCCGACCTTGGGTGCGCTCAGGCCCTTCATGCCCTTGTCGAGCACGAAGCCGCGGATCTTGCCGTCATGTGCGTCCGACTTGGCCCAGACCACGAACACGTCGGCAATCGGCGAATTCGAGATCCACATCTTGGTACCGGTGATACGGTAGCCGCCGTCGATCTTCTCGGCGCGCGTCTTCATGCCGGCGGGGTCGCTGCCGGCGTCGGGCTCAGTCAGGCCGAAGCAGCCGATCAGCTTGCCGCTTGCCAGTCCGGGTAGATATTTCTGGCGCTGCTCCTCGCTGCCGTAGGCGTAGATGGGATACATCACGAGGCTCGATTGCACCGACATCATCGAGCGATAGCCGGAATCGATCCGCTCGATTTCGCGGGCAACAAGCCCGTAGGACACGTAAGAACCGCCGAGACCGCCGTATTCTTCTGGGACCGTCACACCCAGAAGGCCCATTTCTCCCATTTCCTCAAAGACTTCGGGCTCGACCTTCTCTTCGTTGTAGGCGTCGATCACTCGTGGCGCGAGCTTTTCCGAGGCGTAGGCGCGCGCGCTTTCAGCGATCATGCGCTCTTCTTCGTCGAGTTGGTCGCTCAGGCGGAACGGATCCTCCCAGTCGAAGCGCCCCAGGTCGGGCGCATCCTTGGCCTTCAACGCCGGTTGGGTCTTGGGCATCTCGTTCATCTGGGCTCTCCTTGACTCGTCGTGCGCAGCATAGTGACTGTTGCCGCTGGGAAAAGCCCATTGGTGCCCTGCCCGCTCTTGCGCCCTTTCGCGCGCCGCGTCACAAGGCGGCCATGACGACCCGCCCCGACATTCTCTGCATCGGTTCCGTCCTGTGGGACGTGATCGGACGTACGCGGCTGCACATGCAGCCAGGTGCAGACGTGCCGGGCCGGATCGAGCGTCTGCCGGGCGGCGTGGCGCTGAACATCGCCGTCACTCTGACGCGCTTCGGGCTGCGGCCCGCGCTCTTGTCCTCGGTGGGACGCGATACCGAGGGTGACGCGCTTGTCGCCACCTGCGAGGCGCTCGGCATCCAGACCGAATTTCTCTATAGATCCGAGGATCTTCCGACGGACCGTTACATGGCGATCGAGGGCGCGAACGGCCTGGTTGCGGCCATCGCCGACGCCCATTCCCTCGAAGCCGCCGGTGCCAAGGTGCTTCGTCCGCTCGAAGACGGCGCGCTCGGGACCGAGGCGAAGCCCTGGCGCGGGCTTGTTGCGCTTGACGGTAACCTGACCGTGGCGCTTCTCGAGGAGATCGCGCATGCGCAGTCATTCGCCGGGGCCGATCTTCGCATCGCGCCCGCAAGCCCCGGCAAGGCCGAGCGCCTGTTGCCCTTCCTGCGGGCCGGGCACGGAACGCTCTACGTCAACCTCGAGGAAGCCGGCCTGCTGTGCCAGGACCGGTTCGACGATGCCGAAACCGCTGCCGGCACCCTGATCGGTCGCGGGGCGGCGCGGGCCATCGTCACCAACGGCGGGCAGCTTTGCTGTGACGCCACGGCCGACGGGCTTCTGACCGCCCTGCCCCCAAAGGTTCTTGTCACCCGCGTCACCGGCGCTGGCGACAGTTTCATGGCCGCGCATATCGCGGCCGAACGCGACGGCGCCGACCGGCCCGCGGCACTTGCCCGGGCGCTATCTGCTGCCGCCGCCCATGTTTCCGGAGATCTCGCCGAATGACCCCCACGTATTCCCGGGAAGTGGCCCGGGCCAAGTCCGAGGGGCTGCCCCTCGTCGCGCTCGAGTCCACCATCATCACCCACGGCATGCCCTGGCCGAAGAACCTCGAAATGGCGCGTGAGGTCGAACAGACCATCCGCGACTGCGGCGCGGTTCCGGCGACCATCGCCGTCATCGAGGGCACGCTGCACGTCGGCCTCGAAGCCGAGCAGCTGGAGACACTCGCGCAGGCGCAGCGCGTCGCCAAGCTGAGCCGCGCCGACATGGCCGCCTGCATGGCGACAGGTGGAACCGGTGCCACGACCGTGGCCGCCACGATGATCGGCGCGCATCTCGCCGGGATCGAGGTCTTTGCCACCGGCGGTATCGGCGGTGTCCACCGGGGCGCCGAAAGCAGCTTCGACATCTCCGCCGACCTGCATGAGCTTGCTCAGACACCGGTGACCGTCGTCGCGGCTGGTGCGAAGGCGATCCTCGACCTGCCCAAGACCCTCGAGGTGCTCGAGACGCTTGGTGTGCCGGTCATCGCCTACGGCCAGCAGACGCTGCCGGCCTTCTGGTCGCGCGACGCTGGCCTGCGCGCGCCGCTCAGCATGGACAGCGCCGAGGCGATTGCGAAAGCGCATGCGACGCGGGGTGCGCTCGGGCTGCCCGGCGGACAACTGGTGGCGAACCCGATCCCGGCCGAGGCCGAGATCCCGCGCGCCGTCATGATGCCGGTCATCCAGCGCGCCAATGCCGATGCCGCCGAGCATGGCATCAGCGGCAAGGATCTCACGCCCTACCTGCTGCAGCGGATCTACGAGCTGACCGAGGGCCGGTCGCTGACCGCCAACATCGCGCTTGTCCTCAACAACGCGCGTCTTGCCGCTGGTATTGCTCAGGCCTTGGGCAAGGCCGAGGGGCGGTGAACCATCCCGCGCGAGGACCATTGTAGTGGCAGCAGAAACTGCCTAGCTTCCCGCTGAACGACCCGAGAGAAGAGATGACCACCCCGAACGACCCCGAAAAACGCGGCCCGGGTGCTTTCTCCAGCCTTCGTGCCTCATTCCTGACGGGGATCGTGGTCATCGCCCCTGTAGGCCTGACTGTATGGCTCCTCTGGTCGGTGATCGGCTTCGTGGATGGCTTCGTCCTGCCTTTTGTGCCGGACGCCTACCAGCCCGAAGGACTGATCAACCGCTGGATCGGCAACACCGATCCGACGTCGAGCGATTGGATCAACATCAATATCCGTGGCGTCGGCGTTGTGGTGTTCCTGCTCTTCACGCTGATGGTGGGCTGGATCGCCAAGGGGCTGATCGGGCGGTCTCTGATCCGCGCGGCCGAGGGCGTCGTGGACCGGACGCCGATCGTGCGCTCCATCTACTCGGGCATCAAGCAGATCGCCGAGACGGTCTTTGCCCAGAGCGAGCGCAGCTTCGAAACCGCCTGCCTTGTCGAGTATCCGCGTCGGGGCATCTGGGCGATCGGCTTCATCTCGACCGATGCAAGGGGCGAAATCGCGGAGAAGGCGTCGCATATGGCGGGGCTGATCTCGGTCTTCGTGCCGACGACCCCGAACCCCACGTCGGGTTTTCTGCTGTTCATTCCCAAGGAAGACGTGATCGAGCTCGACATGAGCATCGAGGACGCGGCCAAGCTGGTGATCTCGGCGGGGCTTGTCTATCCCAACGGCAAGGATGCCAAGGCCGCGCTGGAATCGCGGGAGATCTGAGCGATCAGCCGAACATGCTGCGCAGGTCGACGGTCTGGCGTTCGCCGATGTCGTCGTAGTGCAGCCGCAGGAAGTCGCCCGCCGCGCGGCGCCCGGCGGCCTTCAGCTCGGCAATGACCGAAGGGACCGCGACAAGCTTTGTCGCGACGGAAAGGTCGTTCATGAGCCCGTCGTCGGAGATCATGTGCACGAGCACGCGCTTCATCGTCCCTTCCGGCACCGACCGCTCCACGAGCAGACGTTGCACAAAATCGATGGCCCGCAGTTCCCGGAGAAGCGAGGAATTGAAGCTGATCTCGTTGATCCGGTTCTGGATCTCGGGGGGCGTCACGGGCAGGTCCTGCCTGTGCAGCGGGTTGATGTTGATGATGACGATGTCGTCCGGAAGATCACGCTCGAAGAGCGGGAAAAGTGCCGGATTGCCGGTGTAGCCGCCGTCCCAGAAGGCCTCCATCACACCTGTCACAGGGTCCTCGACCTCGACCGCCTGGAACATGGTCGGCAGGCAGGCGGACGCAAGTATCGCCTCGGTCGAGATGTTGTGGCGTGTGAAAACCCGGATCTTGCCGTCACGCACGGAAGTCGCGCAGATGCAGAGCCGTGGCCCCGCGTCCGCACAGACCCGCCCGAAATCGAGCTTTTCGACGATGGGCTGCAGCGGGTTCTTGTAGAACGGCCCCCAAGCATAGGGCGAGACCATGCGCGACGCCGTATCGGTCAGCATGTAGGGCAAGGAGTACTCGAGCGTCTTGCTGATGATGCCGGGCGACGGCAGCCAAGCCTGCATCCAGGCCGGCATGCGCATGTCGTCCAGCGATGCGACCTGGGTCCAGACCCAGTCGAGCATTTCGCGCGCGCCGGCGTTGCCGTCGGCAAGGATACCCGCCTTGACCGCCGCCCCGTTCAGGGCACCCGCCGAAGTGCCGGAAATCGCGGCGATCTCGATCCCGTCCTCTTCGAGGATACGGTCCAAGACCCCCCAGGTGAACGCGCCGTGGGCGCCTCCGCCCTGGAGGGCAAGGTTGATGCGTTTCACCATGTGGCCGCCTCTCGGGAATGCCTCAGGGACGGTTTCAGAGCGCTGTCCAGCCGCCGTCCACGCTGATTGTCGTGCCCGTGATCTGGTTCGCCGCGGACGAGCAGAGGAAGACGGCCGTCCCGCCGATCTCTTCGACCGTCGCGAATTCCTTCGACGGCTGGCGGTCCAGGATGACCTTCTGGATCACGTCTTCCTCGGTCATGTCGTACTTCTTGGCAGTGTCGGGGATCTGCGCCTCGACCAGAGGGGTCTTCACATAACCGGGGCAGATCGCGTTCGCGGTGATCGGCTCCTGCGCGGTCTCGAGCGCCACGGTCTTGGTGAGGCCGACGACGCCGTGCTTGGCCGCGACGTAGGCGGACTTGTAGGGCGATGCCGTCAGGCCGTGCGCCGAGGCGATGTTGACCACCCTGCCCCAACCCGCCTTGCGCATCATCGGAAGCGCGGCTGCCGTGCAGTGGAAGGCCGAACTGAGGTTGATCGCGATGATCGCATCCCATTTCCCGACCGGGAACTCTTCTACCGGTGCGACATGCTGGATGCCTGCGTTGTTCACGAGGATGTCGCAGGCGCCGGCCTTCTCGATCAGGGCATGGCACTCGTCCGCCTTGGACATGTCCGCTTGGATGTAGCGGACCTTCACGCCGTGTTCCCTGGCGATCTCGTCGGCGAGCTTGTGATCTTCGTCATCATCGGTGAAGGAGTTGATGACCACATCGGCCCCGGCGCGCGCCAGTTCGTGCGCGACCCCCAACCCGATGCCGGAATTGGAGCCTGTGATAACCGCGGTCTTGCCTTGCAGTGACATTGGATCTTCCTTCAGCGCCGTTTGCATCTGCAGCGTAACATGGCGCGCGTCCCCGCTCGGGGAAAGGTGACAGAGTGCGCGGAAGGCAAAAAAACGCCGGCACAAGGCCGGCGTTCAGTCATTGAGGCAGGTTTCATACAGGCAAGAAACCTATCGAGCAGTGAGTTCTTTATAAGCGTTTAAGCGCCGGAGTCCAAGCTAAAAGTTTGAAATGCCTCGGTCCAGCCGGTACAGTTTGAGCCAATAAAATAAGGGCAGTGAGGAAGTGTTGCGGGCATGAAGCATGATTTTTCGCGTTCTATTAGAGGCTTGACGGCCACTCTTGCAGTGATGGTTTCAGCCGGATTCGCAAGCGCCGCGCCACAGCACGGGATCGCGATGTACGGAGAGCCCCAGCTGCCCGCCGACTACGATCATCTGCCCTACGCCAACCCCGACGCGCCCAAGGGCGGGCGCATCGTCACCGGCGAAGTCGGCAGCTTCAACAGTCTCAATCCGCTCATCCTCAAGGGCAGCACGCCCTGGCAGCTTCGGTTCCTGGCCTACGAAAGCCTCATGGGGCGTTCCTACGACGAGCCCTTTACGCTCTATTGCCTGCTTTGCGAGACCTTGGAAGTCGGCCCCGAGCGCGAATGGGTGGAGTTCACGCTGCGCGAGGAAGCCGCCTTCTCGGACGGCACACCCGTGACGGTCGACGATGTCATGTGGTCCTACGAGACGCTCAGCACCGAGGGGCATCCGCGCTACGCCAGCGTCTGGAACCAGGTCGAGACGATGGAGCAGACCGGGCCACGGTCCCTGCGCTTCACCTTTGCGACCGACAACCGCGAGCTTGCCCTTCTGATCGGGATGCGTCCGATCCTGAAGAAGGCCCAGTGGGAAGGGCGAGATTTCACCGACAGCGGTCTTGATGTCATTCCGATCTCGACCGCGCCCTACGTGGTCGACAGTTTCGAGCCCGGGCGCAGCGTGACGCTGAAGCGCAATCCCGACTACTGGGGCAAGGACGTTGCCTTCATGCGCGGCCAGGCGAACATCGACGAGATCGTCATGGAATTCTTCACCGACGGGACCGCCGCTTTCGAGGCCTTCAAGGCGGGGCTCGTCACCTCGAACCGTGAGACGAATGCCCAGAAATGGGCCACGCAGTACGACTTCCCCGCCGTCCAGAGCGGCGACGTCATCAAGTCGGTGATCCCGCACGAGCGCCCCTCGGGCATGACGGGCTTTGTCATGAACACGCGCCGCGGGGTGTTTTCAGACTGGCAGGTGCGCTCCGCCATGCTGCATGCGTTCAACTTCGAGTACATCAACGATACTATGACCGGCGGCGAACAGCCCCGGATCGCCTCCTATTTCTCGAACTCGGTGCTGGGCATGGAGGACGGCCCCGCCAAAGGGCGCGTGCGCGAGATGCTCCAACCCTACGCTGACACGCTGCCTCAGGGCGCGCTCGAAGGGTACAGCCTGCCCATGGGCGACGGAAGCGCCCGCAACCGCCAGAACCTGCGCAAGGCCATTTCGCTCATGGCCGATGCGGGCTGGACCATTCAAGATGGCCGGATGCGCAACGCGGAGGGTCAGCCCTTCACCTTCGAGATCGTGCTTCCGCAGGGGGCGACCGAGGAACAGTCGATCATCGACCTGTATGCCAGCGCACTCGAACGCATGGGGATCACGCCCCGCATCACGGTTATCGATCCGGCCCAGTACAACGAGCGGACCGACAATTTCGATTTCGACATGACCTACCACCGGTGGGGCCTGTCCCTCTCCCCTGGGAACGAGCAGCGTAGCTATTGGGGATGTGACGCGGCCGATACGGTCGGGTCGCGCAACATGATGGGCATGTGTTCCGAAGCGGCCGACGGGCTGATCGACACCCTTCTCAACTCGGAAAGCCGCGAGGACTTCGTCGCCGCGACGCGGGCGCTCGACCGCGTGCTGACCGCCGGGCGTTACGTGATCCCGATCTACCAGTGGAACATCAGCCGGATCGCCCATGCCGCGGAACTGAAGTATCCCGAGGAGTTGCCGATCTACGGGGACTGGATCGGTTGGCAACCCGACGTCTGGTGGTACGAGGAAGAGTGACGTAGCATCAACTTGCGCGGCGCTGTAGCCACGCGCCGGGCAGGCCGGACAAACCGGCCGCCCAAGGCAAAATGAACGAGGCAGAGCATGAAACCCATTGTTATCCTTGTCGGAGCACTCACCCTCTTGTCCGCATGTGCCACGATTGACGGCATCGGTCAGGACATCTCGGCAGGAGCCCGGCAGGTCGAACGGATGTTCTGATCACTCCGCGTCTAGCGCGCGATCACGATATCCGCCCGGAGCCCACCCAGACGCTCGGATTCCGCCAGCCGCAGCACGCCGCCGTGGGCGCGCGCGATGTCCGCGGCGATGGCCAGCCCGAGGCCCACACCGGTGCCCCGATCCTGGTTGCGCGCGGGATCGAGCCGCACAAAGGGGCGCATGGCCTGCTCGCGTGCATCCGGCGCGATTCCGGGGCCGTCATCCTCGACGCGAATGCAAAGGGATTTCGGCGTGATCTTCACCGAAAGCTCGCAAATCGTCCCGTAACGTACTGCATTTGCGATAAGATTCTCGATCGCGCGGCGCATCGCCGTCGGCCGAAGCACGAGGATGCCCTCGCCCTCGATATCGGCAACCTTCACCGGTTGCCCGCTCCGTACGGCATCCTCGACGATACCCTGCACCAGCGCCACCGGATTGGTCGCCTCAGGCGGCCCGGCTTCGCTTTCTCCACGCGCGAAGGCGAGGAAGGCGTCGATCAGACGCTGCATGTCCTCCACGTCCCGCTCCAGCGGCTCGCGATCTTCGTCGTCGAGCATTGAAAGGCCAAGGCGCAGCCGCGTCAGAGGTGTGCGCAGGTCATGGCTGACACCCGAGAGCATGAGCGTCCGCTGTTCTATCTGGCGTTCGATCCGCGCCCGCATGTCGAGAAAGGCATGCCCGGCTGCCCTGACCTCCACAGCACCGGCCGGCGAATAGCGGACCACCTGCCCCTTGCCGAAGGCCTCGGCGGCGTCGGCGAGCCGGGTGATCGGCCGCAGCTGGTTGCGCAGGTAGATGAAGGCCACAACGGTCATGAGCACGCCGAAGAAGAGCATGTTGACGAAAAGCTGGTGAGCGTTGGGCGGCGACGCGCGCCGCCTGGCCGCTTCCACGCGCCACAGCTGCCCGTCGCGTTCGATGAAAAGCACGAGGTTACGGTCGTTCGGCAGTTCGACTCGTTCCAACCCGTGGACGCGCGCGCGCAGTGTGGCGTTCACCACGATCCCGGTCAGGTCGTACCATCGCCGGCTGTCCGCCTCCGGAAGGGCCTCCTCGGAGACTTCCTCGACGTCCAGCTCCAGGGCGAGGGGTAGGATCGGGTCGTCCGGGCCCTCTGACAGCACGAGGTTGACCGTCCGGGCAAGCTCCTGGCTCAGTTGTTCTGTCACCCCGGTGAAGTGACGCTGCAGGAAGACCACCGAGACCACCAGCTGGAGCGTCACGACGGGAAGCACGAGAATCAGCGCGGCGCGGCCATAAAGGCTGCGCGGCATGTAGCGTTTGAGCCAAGCGAAGGTCATGGGCTAAGCCTTACCCTGCCCCTGTTCCCTGTTCCATGGACAACTCCGCGATGACCGACCCGCAGCCAGATTTCCGCCCTTCCCCGTTGATCCCGGAAAGGATCGCCCCCGGCCTGCGACGCATCCTCGCTCCCAACGCCTCGCCCATGACCTATCGCGGCACCAACACCTACCTGCTCGGCACGAGCGATATCGCCGTGATCGATCCGGGGCCTGACGACCCGAGCCAGCAGGCCGCAATCCTCGGGGCGCTGGAGCCCAGCCAGCGTATCTCCACCATCCTTGTGACCCACGCTCATCTCGATCACTCACCCCTTGCGCGGCGCCTGTCAGAGGCGACAGGCGCACCGGTGCTGGCCTTCGGAGACGCTGAAAGCGGACGGGCGCCCGACATGGCGCGCCTTGCCGACGCTGCCACAGTCGGCGGTGGCGAGGGCGTGGACATATCCTTTCGCCCGGATCGCACCCTTGGGGAGGGCGAAAGCTTGGAGGGAGACGGTTGGCGGCTGACGGCGATGCATCTACCGGGCCATTTCGGAAACCACATGGGCTTTGCCTGGGGTGACGCGCTCTTCTCCGGTGACCTCGTCATGGGCTGGGCGACCTCGCTGGTTTCGCCCCCGGACGGCGACCTGACGGCCTTCATGGCCTCGCTCCGACGGCTCCAGGCGCACCGCTGGTCTGTCTTCTACCCGGCACACGGTGCGCCGGTGACCTCGCCCGGGGATCGCCTGGCCGAGCTTGTCGCGCATCGCGAGGCGCGCGAGGCGGCAATCCTCGCGGCGCTTGAATCCGGTCCAGCCAGTGCAATCGGCCTCGCCACGCGGATCTACACCGAGACCCCTGCCCCGCTTCTGTCGGCAGCCCGACGAAATGTCCTCGCCCATCTCATTGATCTGCAAAGACGATCTTGCGTCGGCATTGATGAACCGCTCTCCGAGGCGAGCGTCGCTTGGTTGACCTGACGTCCTACCGAAATTCCCTGCACTTTTGTCGCAAAATCCTCTGGACGCCCTGAATCGTGGTTGCTATACGCGCCTCGTGTTCCGGCGTAGCTCAGCGGTAGAGCAGTTGACTGTTAATCAATTGGTCGTAGGTTCGATCCCTACCGCCGGAGCCATAAAAAGCCCTTCAAGTCAGTGACTTGGAGGGCTTTTTTGCTTCATCGTGTTCCTTCTGAAAATCGGAATCCTCCGTCAGGGTAACGCTTAGGGTAACAAGATCATTCCAAACGAAGAGTTCAGCTGATGACGAGCTTTGAAATCGTGCGCGACCTTGTCTTGCTCTTCCTGGGCGCAACAGGGACCCTTCTCTCAATCTACAACTATGTTGATGCGCGACGGCGATGCACTGCTCCCCAACCTTGGACCGCCGAAAGTTGGATTTTTCCGGCTGCCTCACGATGACGGGCCGGTGACGCCATCGGGATAATGCATGGCAATCGGGACGTTGTATCCGATCGCGCTGTGGGGTCGGTCCTCGTTGTAATGTCGACGCCAAGCTTCCAACTTTTCGCGCGCGTCGGCAAGGCTCATGAACCAGTGGGCGTTCAGGCATTCAGACCGGAGCTTGCTGTTGAACGCCTCGATGAACCCGTTGTCGGTCGGCTTTCCTGGCCGTGAGAAGTCCAGCGTGACATCGTTGGCATAGGCCCATAGGTCCAGGTCACGGGAGATAAACTCGCTGCCGTAGCACGTCGGGAAGAAGCGCTTTTTAAGGTTATGGCCACACGCGCAGCCCGCAAATAGCGCAGCGGGTGGCCATAACCGGGTCTCAGGTCTCAA
>NZ_QBKN01000009.1 GCF_003054175.1 Allosediminivita pacifica | reverse complement strand
TGGTAATCTTTGACATGACCGCCTCCCATTAAGGATTGTTGCGATCCCACCTTGGCACAGCGATGCCGTCGGGGGGCGGTTACAGCATCAAAGCCCAACGAATACCCCCGCGCCGGTCTTCCGGAGAGGGCGGGTGGGGTCGCATCAGGCGACACGAAGGCCAACCCATCGGCGGACCCCCACCCCTGCCGGGACCTAGACCCTGGCCTCCGCCCCCGGGCACTTGTGGCGCCGCCTGTCGGCGGCCCCCTGCGATATCAGAAATCCCTTGATAGCCCGCCATAGTATTCAATTATGGTAATAGATTACCCGATCACCCCAACGCCATCTGCGCCAAAAGGATCGCCAGTCCCGCCACCAGGATCGCTCCCGCGATGGCGATGGGACGCACCCACATGTTGAGCGTGGGCGTCACGTCACCACATTTCCCGCAGAGGCGGGCGCCCGGTCGAAGCGCATGACCGCAACTGGGACATCTTACTACTCGGAAGGCCATGGCATCCGAAACCTTTTCCTGACGACACACTCGAAGTCGATCATGCAACTATGACTATCATGATGCATCGCGCATAGGATGGGCGGCACGGCGAATTTGCCCCACCCATCAATTCGCCGGGATCGGCGTGACAAGCAGGCATGACGCACATTTTACGCACAGACACTCTATAGAGAATTCTGTTTGTGGCGCAATTCAGGCAAAAATGGCACGTCGAATCAGATTCAGTGCGGCGACCAGCAACACGAACAGTGTCGCGCGGCGGAACGCCTGCTGATCGATCCGGTCATGCACCAGCCCGCCAAGCCACATCCCCAGAACCGAGGGCGGAATCAGCGCCAGCGACAGCCAGATGGTCGTGGTGTTCAGGACGCCCGACCCGATGTGCGCGACGGTCAGGGCCACCGCGCCCAGGCCGTAGATCACGCCCTGGATCCGCACCTGTTCGCGTTTCTCGGTGTCGAGCGCCGTCAGATAGGCCACCACCGGCGGCCCCCAGACCCCCGAGAGCCCGCCGATGAACCCCGCGACGGCCCCCGTCCCCATCTCGATCTTCGTGCTTGGCCCGTTGGCAAGGTTCGGCTTCCATCCCGCGATCTGCAGCACCGCGAAGATCGCAACCGGCCCGCCGATCAGCGCCAACAGCACCGGCACCGGCATGATCGCGACCAGCTGCGACGAGATCAGCAGCGCCACGAGTCCCACCAGCAGGAAGGCCCGGAACCGCTTGACCGACTCCCAGGCCGCTGCCGGGCCCTGCCGCAGGGCCTGCATGCCGTTGGTGATCAGTGTCGACAGGATCAGGCCCGCCAGCGCTAGGTCCGGCGCCATGAAGGTGCTCAGCCCCGAGATCAGGATCATGGGCATGGCAAAGCCGACCATGCCCTTCACGGTGCCCGCAAGCAGCGCGACCCCCATGGCAATGATCAGGTAAAACGGCGATACGAGCGAAAAGAGACTATCCATGCTCTTGCGATAGCACGCTCCGACGGCGCCTGCCGCAAGAAAACGTTGCGCAACTTTAGAACTTCCAGATACCCTCTTATGTATTTTTGTTGCGCTGCGGGTGCGAAGGCGCTAGACCCCTCGCCAGTGACAGAACGGGAGCTGCCCCATGGCCCATGACGGACAAGACCGCACCCTCGCCGACGAGGCGATCCTGCCCGGCCTGACCGGACTGACCGCCGCCGCGCTCGATCCTGCCGGCGCCATCCTCGAAACCGCGCGCACCCGCGTGCGCGATCAGGTAATTGACGGCGACCGCGTCTCCGCCGCCCTTGTCGAGGCCCGCCAGACCGCCACCCACGGCCTCGCCTGGCTTGCCACCTACGTGGAATCCCTGCGCCAGATGCAGGGCTGGGCCGAAAGGCTCGAGGCCGAGGGCTGCTTCGGCGAGGTCGAACAGCTCCTGCTGCAGATCGCCTTCGGCGAATACCTCTGGCAGATCTACGGCGGCATCCAGATGAACCAGGGCGAGGTGGTCCGCCTGCAGGACCTCGGCCTCTCGCAGGACGAAATGCGCGACCTCATGACCCCCGAGGTCACGACCCTCTGCGAGCGCGGCAACACGCAGGAGGCCCGCCTCCGCCTCGTCGCCCTCATGCAGGAACGCAGCGCCGAGACCACCGTGGGCCGCACCGGCCTCGGCGAAGAGCTCGACATGATCCGAGACCAGTTTCGCCGCTACGCCGCCGACCGGATCGAACCCCACGCCCACGACTGGCACCTCAAGGACGAGCTCATCCCCATGGAGGTGATCGAGGAACTCTCCGAGATGGGCGTCTTCGGCCTCACCATTCCCGAGGAATACGGCGGCCTCGGCATGCCCAAGGCCTCCATGTGCGTCGTCTCCGAGGAACTCTCGCGCGGCTACATCGGCGTGGGCAGCCTCGGCACCCGCTCCGAGATCGCCGCCGAACTCGTCCTCGCCGGCGGCACCGACGACCAGAAGGCCCACTGGCTGCCCCGGCTGGCCAGCGGCGAGGTGCTGCCCACCGCCGTTTTCACCGAACCCAACACCGGCTCCGACCTTGGCAGCCTGCGCACCAAGGCCCGCAAGGATGATAACGGCGACTGGATCCTCAACGGCAACAAGACCTGGATCACCCACGCCGCCCGCACCCACGTGATGACCGTGCTCGCCCGCAGCGTCGAAGGTACCGACAACTACAAGGGCCTGTCGATGTTCCTCGCCGAAAAGACCCCCGGCACCGACGAGAAACCCTTCGTCGATCCCGGCATCTCGGGCGGCGAGATCGAGGTGCTCGGCTACCGCGGCATGAAGGAATACACCGTCAACTTCGACGACTTCCGCGTGAAGGGCGGGAACCTGCTGGGACAGGAAGAGGGCCACGGCTTCAAGCAACTCATGGAAACCTTCGAGAGCGCCCGCATCCAGACAGCCGCCCGCGCGATCGGCGTCGGCCAGTCCGCGCTCGACGTCTCCATGCGCTACGCCCAGGACCGCAAGCAGTTCGGCAAGCCGCTCATCGCCTTCCCCCGCGTGGCAAGCAAGCTTGCCATGATGGCGGTCGAACTCATGGTCGCACGCCAGCTCACCTACCACTCCGCGTCGGAAAAGGACGCCGGCCGCCGCTGCGATCTCGAGGCCGGCATGGCCAAGCTGCTCGGCGCCCGCGTGGCCTGGGCCGCCGCCGACAACGGGCTGCAGATCCACGGCGGCAACGGCTTCGCGCTGGAATACACGATCTCGCGGATCCTCTGCGACGCCCGCATCCTCAACATCTTCGAAGGTGCAGCAGAGATCCAGGCACAGGTGATTGCCCGCAGGCTGCTCGGCTGATCTGATCCGGATCAAGGCACCCGGCCGCCCGACATGCTCTTGCGATGCAGAACACATCGCAGGAGGGAAATATGTCCTACACCGAGAAACTCGCCACCACCCGCCAGAACCTGCGCGGGCTGCGCAAGGCCATCCCCGAAACCTTCGCGGGCTTCGTGCAGATGGAACAGGCCGCCAGCGCCGAGGGCGCCCTGACCCACAAGCAGAAGGAACTCCTCTGCCTCGGTATCGCCGTCGCCCTGCGCTGCGAGGACTGCATCCTGTCGCACGTGGGCGCCCTCCTCCGCGCCGGCGGCACGCGCGAGGAACTTTCCGAGGCGCTCGGCACCGCCGTGCAGATGTCCGGCGGCCCGGGCCTCATGTATGCCGCCAAGGCGCTCGCCGCCTGGGACGAGTTGGCCGCCTGACGGCCCCAAGCGCGCGCCCCACGCTTCTTTTCGCCGAAAATACCTCGGGGGAGTCCCGTCAGGGACGGGGGCAGAGCCCCCCCCACGCGCCGGTCCGCCAGGACCGGCGCCTCGGACAAAGCCACCACCAAGGGGCGGCCCGGGAAACCTCAGCCGCGCAGCACGCCGCCGGTGGCCTTGCCGACCTTCTCGACGATCTTGGCGCCCACCGCCTCGATGTCCTTCTCGGTCAGCGTCTTCTCGGTGGGCTGCATCCGCACGGTGATCGCCAGCGACTTGCGCCCCTCGCCAAGGCTGCCGCCGACGAACTCGTCGAAGACACGGACCTCCTCGATCAGCGCCTTGTCGGCCCCGGCCGCGGCATTCACCACGTCGAGCGCCTGCACGTCGCCGTCTACGACAAAGGCGAAATCCCGCTCCACCGGCTGCAGGTCGTTGAGCCGCAGCGCAGGCCGCGTCGACCCGCTCTTGCGCGGCATCGGGATCTCGGCGGGCCAGAGGGTGAAGCCCACGGCAGGCCCCTTCACGTCCATCTGCTGCAGCACCTTGGGGTGCAGCTCGCCGAAGACGCCCAGCACCTTCTTGGGGCCAAGGCAGATCAGCCCGTGCCGCCCGGGGTGCCACCACTCGCGCGCGCCGCGCAGGATCTGCACCTTGGCGGGCGCGCCCATGGCCGCCAGCAGCGCCTCGGCATCGGCCTTCACGTCGAAGACATCCACCGGGCGTCGTTCGCCGTGCACGTCGCGCGGCCCCGAATGCCCGACCAGCAGGCCCGACAGCTGCAGATGCTGTTCGCCCGGCTCGCCACCGTGGAAGGCCGCGCCCAGCTCGAACAGCGCCAGGTCGGCAAAGCCCCGCGCCTGGTTGCGCGCCGCCGCCTGCAACAGCCCCGGCAGCAGCGCCGGGCGCATGTGGCTCATCTCGCTGCTGATCGGGTTGGCCAGCATCGTGGCCGCGTCGCCCCCGCCGAACAGCTTGGCCGAGGCCTCGTCGATGAAGCTGTAGGTCACGCATTCGTTGTAGCCCAGCGCCGCCGCGGTACGCCGCGCCGCCTGCTCGCGTTTCTGCAGCGGCGACAGCACCGGCTTCGGCACGCCGCTCTGCGGACGCCGCATCGGCACGCCCTGCAGCTTGGTGAGCGAGGCCACCCGCGCGACCTCTTCCACGAGATCCGCTTCACCGGTGACATCCGGCCGCCACGAGGGCACCTGCGCCATGTCACCGTCGAGCACGAAGCCCAGCGCCTCTAGCGTGGCGCGCTGCTCGGCCTCGGGGATCTCCATACCCACGAGCGAGATCACCCGCGCCGGGTCCAGCTTGTAGGCGCGTGCCACCTCGGGCTCCGCGCCCGCCTTCACCACCTCGGAGGCCTCGCCGCCCGCGACATCGAGGATCATCCGCGTCGCCGCCTCGATCCCCTGCGCCGCCGACATGGGGTCGATGCCCCGCTCGAAACGGTAACGCGCGTCGGAATTGATCTTCAGCGCGCGGCCCGTGTAGGCGGTGCGCACCTTGTCGAAATAGGCCGCCTCGAGGAAGACGTCCGTGGTCTCGTCCGACACGCCCGTGGGCTCGCCGCCCATGACGCCGCCAAGGCTCTCGACGCCCGCGTCGTCGGAGATGACGATCATCCCCGGCTCCATGGTGTAGGTCCGTTCGTCCAGCGCCTCCAGCACCTCGCCGCCCTTGGCCGCGTGCACGCGCAGGTTGCCCTGCACCTTACCCGCGTCGAAGACGTGCAGCGGGCGGTTGCGGTCGAAGGTGAAGAAGTTGGTCACGTCCACGAGGAACGAGATCGGCCGCAGCCCGATGGCCTTCAGCCGGTCCTGCAGCCACTGCGGCGACGGCCCGTTCTTCACGCCCCGGATCACGCGCCCGTAGAAGACCGGGCAGCCCTCGCGCGCATCCTCGTCGATACTCACCGTCACGGGCGCGGCAAAGGCGCCCTCGACCGTCACGTCCGCGATGGGCTTCAGCGTGCCGAGCCCCCGCGCGGCCAGATCGCGCGCAATGCCATGCACGCCCAGCGCGTCGGGGCGGTTGGGGGTGATGGCGATCTCGATTACCGGGTCGACCTTGGCGGGATCGTTCTGCGCCAGCCAGTCGGCAAAGCTCTGGCCGACCTCGCCCGAGGGCAGCTCGATGATGCCGTCATGCTCCTCGGAAAGCTCCATCTCGCGTTCCGAGCACATCATGCCGTGGCTCTCGACGCCGCGGATCTTGCCCACCTGGATGGTCGTGTCGATGCCGGGGACGTAGGTGCCGGGCTTGGCGACGACCACGGTGATGCCCTCGCGCGCGTTCGGGGCGCCGCAGATGATCTGCGTCTCGCCCTCATCGGTCGCGACCCGGCAAACCTTGAGCTTGTCGGCATCGGGGTGCTTCTCGGCGCCCACCACCTTGCCGATGGTAAAGCCCGCAAGCCGCTCGCCCGGGTTCTCGATGCCTTCCACCTCGAGCCCGAGATCGGTCAGCGCCTCGGCGATCTCGTCGACCGTCGCGCTGGTCTCGAGGTGATCCTTCAGCCAGGAGAGGGTGAACTTCATGCCGCGTGCCTCACGTCGAATTCCAAGGTCACGCGGGGGATAGCCCAAAGGCGTGCGGGGGGAAAGGGCCGTGCGCGCCCCGCGGCCACCTCAGTCCTGGTAGCGCTCCGCGAGGTCTTCCATGTCCCCCATCGAGGCCAGCTTCAGCTCCCGCGCAAGCCGCAGCGAGGGCTTCACCATGAACAGCACCGACCCGATCACGAAGCACCAGATCGCCCAGGTCTCGAGGCTCTTCCAGAGGAACAGCACCGACCCCACGGTGAAGAAGAACGCCGCGAAGAAATCGACGATGGTGTAAACCACCTCGAACATCGCGTAGACGCGCCGCGTGTCCTCGTTCCGGGTGCGGTTGCGGTGACTGAATAGCTGCCCCATCGGCGGCCTCCTGTGGCTACGGTTTCACGATCTGCGCTTGGCAAACGCAAAACCCGTCACAGGGTTCACCCGCGCGCGGCATGGACAAGAGCGGTCGAATGCGGAGCCCCAGCGCCAGTCCCGTGAGGCGCCCGAGCCTGCATGGGCGCTTCGAAACGCCTGTGGCAGGCGGTTTATCCCCGAAGCCCCGAAGGACGGTCAAATAACGCGGGACATCGCCAAGGCGCCCTCGCGATGCGAGGCTCGGGCGCGTCACGGGGCTGGTCGCCCCGCGACGGATCAAGGGAGCCGCTGCCCCTCCCGGAAAGTCGAAGACACTCGCGGATCAGGCGACCCAGCGCCGTTACCGGCTCAGGCCACCGTGCAGCGTCGGCATGTCCAGCGCCGAGAAGCCGTAGTGGCGCAGCCAGCGCAGGTCGCTGTCGAAGAAGGCCCGCAGGTCGGGAATCCCGTATTTCAGCATGGCGATCCGGTCGATCCCCATGCCGAAGGCGAAGCCCTGCCATTCGTCCGGGTCCACGCCCGCCGAGCGGAGTACATGCGGGTGCACCATGCCCGAGCCCAGGATCTCCAGCCAGTCGTCACCCTCGCCGACCTTCAGCACGCCGCCTTCCCAGGAACACTGGATGTCGACCTCGGCCGAGGGCTCGGTGAAGGGGAAGTGCGAGGCGCGGAAGCGCAGCTTCACGTCGTCGACCTCGAAATAGGCCTTCACGAACTCTTCCAGCACCCACTTGAGGTTCGCCATCGAGATATCGCGGTCGATGGCCAGCCCTTCAACCTGGTGGAACATGGGCGTGTGCGTCTGGTCATAGTCGGCGCGGTAGACCCGCCCCGGCGCAATCACGCGGATCGGCGCGCCCTGCGCCTCCATCGACCGGATCTGCACCGGCGAGGTATGCGTGCGCAGCACGTGCGGCGGGCGGTCGTCGCCCTCGGCACGGTTCATGTAGAAGGTGTCCATCTCGGCGCGCGCCGGGTGGTGGCCGGGGATGTTCAGCGCGTCGAAGTTGTACCAGTCGCTGTCGATCTGCGGCCCCTCGGCGACGGCAAAGCCCATGTCGGCGAAGATCGCCGTCAGCTCGTCCATGACCTGGCTGATCGGGTGGATGGTGCCCAGGCGGCGGTTCCGCGCGGGCAGCGTCACGTCCAGCCACTCGCCCTTCAGACGCTCGTCCAGCGCCGCGTCGGCCAGCGCCGCCTTGCGGGCGCTCAGCGCGGCGTTGATCTCGTCCTTGAGCGCGTTCAGCGCGGGACCGGCGGTCTTGCGCTCTTCGGGCGTCATCTTGCCCAGCTCGCGCATCTTCAGGCTGACTTCGCCCTTCTTGCCCAGCGCGCCGACGCGCACCTCTTCAAGCGCCGCCTCGTCGGCCGCGTTCGCGATAAGATCAATGTACTTGGCGCGCAGATCGTCCATCCGGTCCTCCGCTGGGCAGTTGCGCAGTCCACTACCCTGCCCCCGCACGTGGTGCAAGACGCCCCCCTTGCGGCCCTGCCCCGCCGCGCGCAGGATACCCCGGAAAAGGAGGACCACCCATGCTGCCCATCGACGCCGACCGCTTTCTCAGCGACCTGCACGAGCTGCGCGCCATCGGCGCCTCGGGCGTCGGCAAGGGCGTCGTCCGCCCCGCCTACACCCCCGACGACATCGCCGCCCGCGACTGGCTTTACCGGAAATTCGAAGAGGCGGGCCTGACGCCCCATATCGACCACATGGGCTCGGTCTTCGGCCTGGCCGAGGGCCCCTCCATCCTCATGGGCTCGCACAGCGACACCCAACCCGAGGGCGGCTGGCTCGACGGGGCGCTCGGCGTCATCGCAGCGCTCGAGGTGGCCCGCGCCGCGAAAGAGGCCGGCGGCCCGGCGGTCTCCGTCGTCAGCTTCCAGGACGAGGAGGGCCGCTTCGGCGTCACCACCGGCTCCTCCGTCTGGTGCGGCCTGCAGGAGGCCGAACAGGCCGCCCACCTCACCGACATCAACGGCATGACGCTGGAGGAGGCCCGCAGCGCCATGGAGGACCGGCTCGGCGATCCCGTCGACCCCGGTCGCTTCACCGCTTTCATCGAGATGCACATCGAACAGGGCCCCGTGCTCGACACCGAGGGCGAGGTCGCAGGCGTGGTCGAGGCCATCGTCGGCATCCGCGACATGGAAATCGTGCTCGAGGGCGAACAGAACCACGCCGGCACCACGCCCATGCACCTGCGCCGCGACGCCTTCCAGGCGCTCTCGGACTTCAACACGCAGCTCAACGACCGCCTGCGCAACGTGGTGACGCCCCAGACCGTCTGGACCATCGGCCACGTCGCCCTGCATCCCGACGCGCATTCCGTGGTGCCGGGACGCGCGACCTTCTCCATGCAGTGGCGCGACGGCGACAAGGACCGGCTCGACCGCATGGAAAGCATCATCCGCGAAACCGTGCAGGAGATCGCAACCGCCCGCGGCATGTCCGTGGTCTTCGGCCCCATGCTCGGGCTCGATCCCGTCGCCATGGACCCGGGCCTGCGCGAAACGCTGGCCCGCGCTGCCGAGGCCGAGGCGCCAGGCCGCTGGCGTCACATGCCCTCGGGCGCCCTACACGACGCGTCGAACATGGCCCGCCTCATGCCCGCGGCCATGCTCTTCACCCCCTCCATCGGCGGGCTCAGCCATACTTTCTCCGAGGATACTGACGAGGAAGACCTCACCGCCTGTCTGCGGGTTCTTGCCCGCGCCGTCGCCGACCTCGGATAGGCGGGAACGCCCGCCATGGCACCGGGGTTCTTTCGCCACACGAAGCGGAAGGAAGCCGCCATGGCAGAGCTGGAAACCACATCCGAACGCGCCCTCGGCGCCCCCGAAACCCGCCCTGCGGCCCTCGCCGCGCTGCAGGACGCGCTCTCGCGCTCCATCGACGCGCAGGCCGCCTACGACGTGATGGTCGACCATGCCGGCCCGGATTGCCGTCCGCTGGCGCAGAAGTTTCGCGCCACCCATGCCGAACACGCCCAGCGGCTCGGCGCGATGGTCACCGCCTACGGCGGCACGCCGCACAGCGAGGCGGGCCTCATCGCCACCCTCAACCAGGCGATGCTCTCGCTGCGCGCCCTCTTCGACGAGATTGGCGAAGATGCCTTCGACAGCGTTCCCGAATCCGAGGGCCGCGTGATACGCTCTCTCGACGAGGCGATGACCGACGTCCCCGAGGCACGGGACCGCGAGGAACTCGCCCAGATGCGCGGCGAACTCGAAACCCTGCTGGCCGAGGCCGAAGCCCCTGCCGTTTAGGCCTTGCAGGGCTTGCAAGCAGCTCCGTTCCTCTCTATAGGGGCGCCTTCAAACCGCGCGGCCGGCCCAGAGGGTATGCCGAGTCGCGCGCGGAAGAAGGAGACCGAAATGCCCAAGATGAAGACCAAGTCGAGCGCCAAGAAGCGCTTCAAGGTCAGCGCAAGCGGGAAAGTCATCTCCGCTCAGGCCGGCAAGCAGCACGGCATGATCAAGCGCACCAACAAGTTCATCCGCAAGGCGCGTGGCACCACCACGCTCAGCAAGCCCGACGCCAAGATCGTCAAGGGCTTCATGCCCTACGACCGCTGAGAAGGAGGCTAGACAATGTCCCGAGTCAAAGGCGGAACCGTCACTCACGCGCGCCACAAGAAGGTCACGAAGGCAGCGAAAGGCTACTACGGCCGTCGCAAGAACACCTTCAAGGTCGCCCGCCAGGCGGTCGACAAGGCCAACCAGTACACCACGCGCGACCGCAGAAACCGCAAGCGCAATTTCCGCGCGCTGTGGATCCAGCGGATCAACGCAGCCGTGCGCGCGCATGACGAGACGCTCACCTATTCCCGCTTCATCAACGGCCTGACGCTGGCCGGCATCGAAGTGGACCGCAAGGTGCTGGCCGATCTCGCCGTGCACGAACCGGCAGCCTTCAACGCCATCGTCGACCAGGCGAAGGGCGCGCTGCCCGCGTAAGACACCAGCCGGTGTCCCGGAATTTCGAAAGCCGCCCCTCGGGGCGGCTTTCTTCGTTCAGACGGTCGCTCAGGCCGTCGCGGCGCTCAGCCCCTGGTCGAGATCTGCGATGATGTCCTGCACGTCCTCGATCCCGATCGAGATCCGCACGAGGTTCGGCGCAGCACCCGCCTTGACCTGCTGGTCCTCCTCAAGCTGCCGGTGCGTAGTCGAGGCCGGGTGGATGATCAGGCTGCGCGTATCCCCGAGGTTCGCCACGTGGCTGAAGAGCTTCAGGCTCTCGACCAGCTTCACGCAGGCGTCGTAGCCGCCCTTCACGCCCACGGTAAACAGTGCGCCCGCGCCCTTTGGCACGATCCGCTCGGCCCGCTCGCGGTAGGGCGACGAGGGCAGACCGGCATAGGTCACGCTGTCGATCCGCGCGTCCTTTTCCAGCCACTCCGCCACCACGCGCGCGTTCTTCACGTGGCGCTCCATCCGAAGGCCCAGCGTCTCGATCCCCATCAGCGTGTAATGCGCACCCTGCGGGTTCATCGTCATGCCCAGATCGCGCAGCCCGATGGCGATGGAATGGAAGGTAAAGGCCATCGGCCCCAACCCCGCGAAGGTCAGTCCGTGGTAGGCCGGCTCGGGCTGCGACAACGACGGGAACTTGTCCGAGGCCGACCAGTCGAACTTGCCCGAATCCACAACAACACCGCCCGTGACCGTGCCGTTGCCGGTGAGGTACTTGGTCGCCGAATGCACCACCAGCGTCGCGCCATGGTCGATCGGCCGGCAGAGCCAGGGGGTCGCCGTGGTGTTGTCCACGATCAGCGGAATGCCCGCGCGGTCCGCGATCGCTGCCATGGCGTCTAGGTCCGTCACGTAGCCGCCCGGGTTGGCGATGGTCTCGCAGAACAGCGCCCGGGTGTTCTCGTCGATGGCCGCCTCCACCGCGTCGAGGTCATCGGTGTCGACGAACTTCGCCTCCCAGCCGAAGCGCCGGATCGTGTGGCTGAACTGCGTGATCGTCCCGCCATAGAGCCGCGAGGACGACACCACGTTGCAGCCGGGCCCCATCAAGGGGAACAGCGCCATGATCTGCGCCGCGTGGCCCGACGAACAGGCGATGCCGCCCGCCGCGCCTTCCAGCGCCGCCACCCGGTTGGCCAGCGCCGCCACCGTGGGGTTCGTCAGCCGCGAGTAGATGAACCCCACTTCCTCGAGGTTGAACAGCCGCGCCGCGTGGTCGGCATCGCGGAAGACGTAGGACGTCGTCTGGTAGATCGGCACCTGCCGCGCGCCGGTGGCCGGGTCCGGATCGGCCCCCGCATGCACGGCCAGCGTGTCAAAGCCCAGGTGTGAGTCGCTCATGGATCGTATCCTCCCTGCTATCTGGGCGGCACGGTAGGCGAGCGGCTTCCCGAGGGGAAGGCGTCACTGCGCCCCTCCCAGCCACGCAAAGGGGCGGACCTTGTCGGCCCGCCCCTTCAGCTTTGAGACTGGTCGTGGCGCTCAGCCTTCGCCGCCGGGCCCGATCATGAAGCAGCTCACGTTGCGCGCCTGCAGCTTGCGACAGGCCAGGTCCGCGGTCTCGCGCGACAGCCCGAGGAAGTTCGCGTCGAACCCGCTCGATCCGCGCACGACCTTGCGCAGCGCCCCGTCCAGCGTCGACAGCTCCGACAGATGCGTCTCGAGCAGGACCTTCTCGGCGGCAAAGCGGCTGGGATAGCGGCCGACGTTGATGCCCCACTGGCGCCCGCCCGACGTCGAAACCCTTGTGATCACCTCGGCCTCGCGGGCCGGTGTCGGCTCGGCGGCAGCGATTTCCACCGCCGCGCTGCGGCGCATCGGCCGGACCGAGGCCGCAAGGACCTGCGCGGCATCCTCGGGCTCTGGCTCGGCCGATCCCTGCGCCGTCTCGCCGGCCGCCGAGGCGACCTCGGCCACCACCGCCTCGATGTCGGCGGCCACTTCCGCGACCATGGCGGGCGGTGCGGCGGGTTCCGGTGTGTTCGGCAACGGCCGGCCCATGGGCCTCAGGCTGCGTTCCACCGCGGCGCTGCCCTGGCGGATCGCCTTGGCCGTTCGGCCCGGAGCGGGCTCGGAATTGTGCGCCACCAGCACCGCACCCATCTTGCCCATGTAGGGCGGTTTCTCGGGCGGGTTCACGGCAACCCGCGTCGGGGACTTGCCGAAGCCCAGGTCCAGCAGTTCCTCGACGCGCGCGTTGCGCGTCGCTGTCGACCGCCCGCCAAAGACCGTCGCGATCACCCGCTCGTTGCCGCGCCGCGCCGATGCGACGAGGTTGAAGCCCGCCGCATTGGTGTAGCCCGTCTTGATGCCGTCGGCGCCGCTGTAACTGCGCAGCAGGCGGCGGTTGGTATGCGCCACCTGGCGCACGCCGGCATCCGCGGTCACGCGCGAGAAGAGGTTATAGTACTGCGGGTAGTCGTAGATGATGTGCCGGCCCAGCACGCTCATGTCCCGCGCCGTGGAAAGGTGCCCCGATTCGGTCAGCCCGTGCGCGTTCTTGAAGGTGGTGTTCGTCATCCCCATGGCCTGGGCGGTGCGGTTCATCCGCCGTGCGAAGGCCGATTCCGACCCCTCGATCGCCTCCCCGATGGCGGTGGCCGCGTCGTTGGCCGATTTCACCGCCGCCGCCCGCACGAGGTAGCGCAGCTTGATCTGCTGCCCCGCCCTGAGCCCCAGCTTCGACGGGGGCTCCGATGCCGCCGCCCGCGAAATCGTCACCATGGTGTCCATGGAAAGCTCGCCGTTCTGGACCGCCTCGAAGGCGATGTAGAGCGTCATCATCTTGGTAAGCGATGCCGGATGCAGCCGGGTATCCGCATTCTCCGAATGCAGCACCTCGCCGTTCCGGGCGTCCATCACCAACGCCGCATAGGGGGCCGCCTGCGCCACAAGCGGCGCCATTCCGACCATCCAGACAAACGTAATGATAGAAAGGGCTCTCAGGCCCAGCGTCCACTGCCGTCCCATAGGGTTCGCCTTTCACTGCCTCGTGCGCCGATCTTGTGCCGGTCGCCTTCTTGATTATCCGAAAGGCTAGCACGGAGACCACTCAAAGGGAAGCTCGCAATGTCTTGATAATCCCGGCAAATCGTTAACGGAAAAGGCATATGTTGCGCCCCGGGCGACGTGCACCCCCAGACCGGCGATCGTTGCAAAAAAGTCGCGCTCAGCCGATCGACTCAACCAGCGCGGGCAGCGCGCCAAGATCCGGGATCTCGCGATAGCGCGGCGTCTCGGGCACCGCCGCCCGTTCCAGGGCCCATTCGTGTTCGTGCGGGACGAAGACGCCCCAGCTTCCGCTCTCGATCGCGGGCACCACGTCCGATTTCATGGAATTGCCGATCATCATCGCACCCTCCGGCCCGCCGGGGCTGCGCCCGAAGATGTCGGCATAGACCGCCGAGGTCTTGTCCGAAACGATCTCGACCCCGTCGAACAGCTCGCCCAGCCCCGACTGCGCCAGCTTGCGCTCCTGGTGCAGCAGGTCGCCCTTGGTGATGAGCAAGAGGTGATGGCTGTCGGCCACGGCCTCCACCGCCTCGCGCGCATGGGGCAAAAGCTCCAGCGGATGGGCCAGCAGCTCCTGCCCGGCCTCCAGGATCTGTCCCACCACGTGCCCCGGCACGCGGCCCTCGGTGACCTCGACCGCGGTCTCGATCATCGACAGCACGAATCCCTTCACGCCGAATCCGTAGTGGCCGAGATTGCGCCGTTCGGCCTCGAGCAGCCGCGCGTCGAGGTGATCGCGCTCTGCATAATCGGCAAGCAGGGCTGCCACTCTTTCCTGCGTCAGCGCGAAGAATCGCTCGTTGTGCCAGAGCGTGTCGTCCGCATCGAAACCGATTGTCAGAAGTTTTCGTGCCATTCAGGCCACTTCTCCGGGCTTGGTCTTTTCTCGGGGCGTCTGCCGATTATATAACGGCGTCAAGCGAGGAACCGCAAAATCCCGGCGATCCGAGACATGACCCACCTCCAGAAGGCGCAGACTTACATGGCCCAGACACCAGGCGACGGTGATGGCGACAGCGACGCGGACGTTGTGGTCAAGACCCGTCCCAAGACGAAAAGACCGCCGCTCTACAAGGTATTGCTGCTCAACGACGACTACACGCCGATGGAATTCGTCGTGCATGTCCTCGAACGTTTCTTCGGCATGAACCATGCCCAGGCCTTCGAGATCATGCTGACCGTGCACAAGAAGGGTGTCGCCGTGGTCGGCGTCTTCAGCCACGAAATCGCCGAGACCAAGGTCGGCCAGGTCATGGATTTCGCGCGGCGACACCAGCACCCGCTGCAATGCACCATGGAAAAGGAATGACGGCTGCGCTAAGGCCCGCCGCATGTCTTTCGACCGCCTCACGCACGCGCTGACATCGGGACTGACGCTGCCCCACGAGGGCCGCATCCTGCTGTCGGGCGCCCCCGGTGATCTCGACCTTGCCGGTCTCGATCCCGCCCGTTGCGAAATCCTTCAACGTTTCGCCCCCGACCACGACGCATGGACGCGCCGCGGCCTCACCACGCGCGCCGCGCCCGAGGGCCGCTACGCCGCGACCATCGTCTTCCTGCCCCGCGCCCGTGATCGCGCCGAGGCCCGCCTTGCCGAAGCCTGCGCCATCACCGACGATCTCGTCGTGATCGACGGCCAGAAGACCGACGGCATCGAGGCCATGGTCAAAGCGCTGCGCCCGCGCGTCGCGACCGAGGGCGTGGTCTCCAAGGCGCACGGCAAGATGGCCTGGTTCCGCCCCGACCCGGATGCGCTGGCCGACTGGGCCCACGCGCCCCGCCAGCTCGACAGCGGCATGTGGACCGCGCCCGGCATCTTCTCGGCCGACGGCCCCGACCCCGCGTCCGAGGCGCTGGCCGAGGCCCTGCCCCGCAAGCTCGGCGCGACGGTCGTGGACCTTGGCGCCGGCTGGGGCGGCCTTGCCCCCGCCGTGCTCGACCGCGCGGGTGTGGAAAGCCTGCACCTCGTCGAGGCCGACCTCGACGCGCTCGACTGCGCGCGCAAGAACGTCACCGACCCGCGCGCGCAGTTCCACTGGGCCGACGCCACAACCTGGGCGCCCGAGGGCAGCGTGAACACCGTGGTCATGAACCCGCCCTTCCACATCGCCCGCAAGGCCGATCCCGGCCTCGGACAGGCCTTCATCCGGGCAGCGGCGCGGATGCTGACCCCGCAGGGCACGCTTTTTCTGGTGGCAAACCGCCATCTGCCCTACGAATCCACGTTGCAGGACACCTTCGCGGACGTCGACGAGATCGGCGGCAACACGCGTTTCAAGCTCATCACCGCCGCGCGCCCCCGCCGCGCCCGGCGCTAGACGCTCCTTCACAAGGATCCCCCGATGACATTCAGCATCGAAGGCAAGACCGCCATCGTGACCGGCGCCGCCAACGGCGTGGGCCTCGCCATCGCCCGGCGCTTTGCCGACAAGGGCGCCAACGTCATGTTCGCCGACATGGACGAGAAGCGCCTGGTCAAGGAATGCGGCAAGCTGCCCGACGAGGGCAACATGCGCTACTTCGCCGGCGACCTGCGCGAACGGCTCTCCATGGCCAACCTGCTCTCGGCCACGCTCGACGCCTTCGACCGCGTCGACATCCTCGTGAACGGCTCGCGGCAGATGCTGCCTTCCGATCCGCTCGACCTCGACGACGAATCCGTGCCGCAGCTTCTGGACCAGAACCTGACCACCGCCCTGCGGCTCAGCCAGATCGTCGCCAAGCGCATGATCAAGCAGGCCGAGGGCAGCGAAGGCGGGCAGGCCGGCTCCATCGTGAACCTCTCGTCCATCGCCGCGCGCCGCACGCACCCCTCGCTGCTGGGCTACTCGGTCTCCTGCGCGGCGCTCGACCAGATGACCCGCTCGCTCGCCGTCGCCATGGCACCGCACAGGATCCGCGTGAACGCCGTGGCATTCGGATCTGTCATGTCCTCAAGCCTCAAGGAGACGCTCAAGGAACACCGCAGCTACCGCACCGACATCGAAGACCACACGCCCATGGGCCGCATCGCGGCGCCCGCGGAGGTCGCCGAGACCGTGCAGTTCCTCGCCTCCGAGGGCGCGGGGTTCATGACAGGCCAGATCCTGACCGTCGACGGCGGCCGCACGCTGCTCGACCCGGTGGCGGCCCCCGCGCACTGACGCGCGGCGCCACGCCCTTTGGCAGCGTCGGACCGGGGCTCTGCTCCGGACCCCGAGGTATTTTCAGCGAAAAGAAGCAGGGGGCCGGTGCTTCAGCCGTAGCGGGCCCGGCAGGCGGCAAGCCGTTCGGAGGTGCGCTGCACGATGATCTCGCGCCGGGCTTCCATCTGGTCGAGTCTCTCGGGGTCGTCGCCGAGCCCGCTGTCCCGTGCGACGCGGCGTTCCACCACGGCCATTGCAAAGTCGATCTCGTTCAGCGGCGCGCTGGCGCGGGACTGGCAGCGGTCGAGCCCGCCGCTCATCACGCGCGAGCAGCCCCCCAGCGCCAGGATCAGCGCCAATGCCGGCAAGAGCCATGCCTCCTTGCGCATCAAGAGACTCCTCGGTTGCGTGGTGTCCCGTGCTGGAACAGCGCGGTCCGGACTGCTACCCAGCTCCACAAAACACGCAGAAGGGTCCGCCATGCAAGACTTCGCCGACCAGAAAGCCCGCGCTTCGGCCTGGTTCCGCCACCTGCGCGATGAAATCGTCACGGCCTTCGAGGCGCTCGAGGACAGCCACGCCGAGGGACCGCTGGCCGAGGCCGCGCCGGGGCGTTTCGAGGTGAAGCCCACCACGCGCACCGCCGAGGACGGATCGGACGCGGGCGGCGGGCTGATGAGCGTGATGCGCGGCGGCCGCGTCTTCGAGAAGGTCGGTGTCAACGTCTCGGAGGTCTACGGCACGCTTGGAGAGGCGGCGCAGAAATCCATGGCCGCACGCGGCGTGCCGGGCATGGAGGACGACCCCCGCTTCTGGGCCAGCGGCATCAGCCTGGTGGCGCACATGCAGAACCCGCATGCTCCAGCGGTGCACATGAACACCCGCATGTTCTGGACGCCGCACACCTGGTGGTTCGGCGGCGGGTCGGACCTGAACCCCTGCATCGAGTATGCCGAGGACACCGCGCATTTCCACGCCACCCAGAAGGCGCATCTCGACCCGCACGGCGAGGCGCATTACCCCCGCCTCAAGGCCTGGGCGGACGAGTATTTCTACATCCCCCACCGCAAGCGGGCGCGCGGCGTGGGCGGGATCTTCATGGACGATCTCAACAGCGGCGACTGGGAGGTCGACTTCGCGCTCACCCAGGACATCGGCCGCGCCTTCCTGCCCGCCTTCGTGCCGCTGGTGGAAAAGCGCCGGGCGCAGCCCTTCACCGAGGACGACCGCGACACGCAGCTGGTGCACCGCGGCATCTACGCCGAGTACAACCTGGTCTACGACCGGGGCACCAAGTTCGGGCTCGCCACCGGGCACGATCCCGACGCCGTGCTCATGAGCCTGCCGCCGCTGGCCAAGTGGATCTGATCCTCGCGAACCCGTGATCTCCGCGCGCGACGGAACGCGGCACGTGGCTCGTGTCAGTCCTGAAACCGCCCCCGAAACGGCGCAAGGACCAAGAACATGACGGAAGACCACGGTGATCACGACGATCACGATCTCGGCCTCGCACACGACCTGCCCCGCATGGTCGGGCGCAGGCGGCTGCTCGCGCTCTTCGGCGGGCTCGGCCTTGCCGCCGCCAGCGGCGCGCCCGCGGCGGCGCTGCAATGCGTGGGTCTCCCCTGGGAGACAGCGGGCCCCTACCCCGCCGACGGCAGCAACACCCGCGACGGCCAGGTGATCGACGCCCTGCGGCAGGAGGGCGTGATCCGCCGCGACCTGCGCGGCTCCTTCGGCGAGATGACCGAAGACACCGAGGGCGTTCCGCTGCAGCTCGACCTGCAGCTGATCGACGCCGACGGCTGCACGCCGCTGGCCGGTCACGCGATCTACGTCTGGCATTGCGATGCCACGGGGCATTATTCGCTCTACGACGCACCGCAGGCCAACTGGCTGCGCGGCGTGGGCATCGCCGACGACGAGGGCCACGTGACCTTCACCACCATCGTGCCCGGCTGCTACGACGGGCGCTGGCCGCACATCCACTTCGAGGTCTTCGAAAGCGCCGGGGCCGCCGTCAGCGGGGCCGACCCCGTCCTGACCGCCCAGATCGCCCTGCCCGCGGATGTCTGCGCCAGGGTCTACGCCGCCGACGCCCGTTATTCCAACGGCACCCGGAATCTCGGCCGGATCAGCCTCGCCCGCGACAACGTCTTCGGTGACAACTCCGCGGCCGAACTGGCCCAGCAGACGCTGAGCATGACGGGCACGCCCGGGACCGGCTACGCGGGCGCCGTGATCATCCCCGTCGATTTCGACGCCGACCGCGACCTTTCCATGCCGCCCCCGCCGGGTGATTTCGGCGGCGGCACGCCACCCCGTCCGCCCGAAAAGGGCTGAGGCGGGCCCCTGCCGGACCGGATCGTCCCCCACACTCCCGTGGCGGTCCGGCGGGGGATCGTATAGGCCGCGTCCGACCCTTGCAGACGGAGCCGCCATGTCCCTTCCCAGCCCCGAAACCGCCCTCTTCCACGGCGAACCCGCCTACCGCGTCGCGGTGCAGGTGCCCGAGGCGGACGAGGCACGGCTGCGCGCGGCCATCCTCGCCGCCGATTCCCTGAAATACGGCGACTACGACAGCGTGACGTTCACCACGCAGCCCGGCATCCAGCGCTACCGCTCGCTCGGCACCGGGCGCAACGCGCCCAGCGGCGGCGTGGTCGAGGTGCCCTGCGCGGAGCTGGCGTTTCTCGTACCGC
Organism: Allosediminivita pacifica; assembly: GCF_003054175.1. GTDB lineage: Bacteria > Pseudomonadota > Alphaproteobacteria > Rhodobacterales > Rhodobacteraceae > Allosediminivita > Allosediminivita pacifica. The sequence continues at coordinate 126,765 of NZ_QBKN01000009.1, read as the reverse complement.
GCGATCCCGCGGTGCTGACGCAGGTGCTGCAGGCCATCCACCAGGTGCACCCCTACGAGGAACCGGTGGTCGTGGTGACCGAAGCGCTGCGCACGCGGCACGTGCCCGGCAGCGTCGAGGACAATCCCAACAAGTTCTGGAATCGCCCCGAGGCGGACTGGGTGCCCGGCGACCTCAGGACCGCGGGGCCGGCGGGGGACAAATCCTAAGTTCCGGTTAAGCCGTCTCTTTAAGCCATTGAAATTGCTATGCAGGAAGGTGTCCCGGCCCGGGACAACCTCTTTCAGGCCTCGCGCCAGTGCCCTGGCGCGATCCCATCGAGCGACCAGTCCCCCACCTGCCAGCGCACCAGCCGCAGGCAGGGCAGCCCCACGTGGGCCACCATGCGTCGCACCTGCCGGTTGCGCCCCTCGGTCAGCGTCACGCGAAGCCAGGCGTCCGGCACCGTCTTGCGGAACCGCACCGGCGGGTCGCGCGGCCAGAGATCGGGATCGGCGATCCGCTCCACCCCGGCGGGCCGCGTCGGCCCGTCCTTCAGCGTGACGCCCTTCCGGAGGCGCTCCAGCTGGTCCTCGCCCGGCTCGCCCTCGACCATCACGAGGTAGGTCTTGGGCTTCTTGAACCTGGGCGAGGCGATGCGCGCCTGCAGCTTGCCGTCGTCGGTGAGCACCAGCAGCCCCTCGCTGTCCTTGTCGAGCCGCCCTGCGGGATAGACCCCCGGCACGTCGATGTAATTCGACAGAGTCGCCCGCTTCGTGCCCTCGGTCCCCTTGTCGGTGAACTGAGACAGCACGCCGAAGGGCTTGTTGAACAGGATCACCCGGCTCATCGGCGCCCTGCGAAGAAATCGCGCAGCAACGCCTCGGCCCCGCCCGCTCCGATGCCGTCGTAGACCTCGGGCACGTGGTGGCACTGCGGCTGGGCATAGACCCGTGCCCCCTGCGCCACGCCGCCGGACTTAGGGTCCGACGCGCCGTAATAAAGCCGCCGGATGCGCGCGAAGGAGATCGCCGCCGCGCACATCGCGCAGGGCTCCAGCGTCACGTAGAGATCGCAACCCGGCAGCCGTTCCGACCCGGCCGCGGCGCAGCCCGCGCGCAGCACCAGCACCTCGGCATGGGCGGTGGGATCGCTGAGCTCGCGCGTCCGGTTGCCCGCCTGCGCGATCACCGCCCCGTCGGGGCCCACAAGCACCGCACCCACCGGCACCTCGCCCCGCGCGGCCGCGGCCCGCGCCTCCTCCAGCGCCATCTCCATGTGACTGCGAAATTCCATGCCGCCCGCATAGCCCAGCGCGGCACGGCACCCAAGCGAAAGCATTTCCAAGTCCGCCGTTCTGCGCTAGATGCCCGCCATGACATCCCAGACCCCTCCCAAGGGCGACCGCGTCGCCAAGGTCATCGCCCGTGCAGGCCGCGCCAGCCGGCGCGAGGCCGAACGTCTCATCGCCGAGGGACGGGTCAGCGTGAACGGCAAGGTCATCGACAGCCCCGCGCTCAACGTGACCGACGCCGACAAGGTCAGCGTCGACGGCACGCCGCTTGACGCGCCCGATCCGGCGCGACTCTGGCTCTACCACAAGCCGACCGGGCTGGTGACGACCAACAAGGACGAACAGGGGCGCCCCACCGTCTATGACGAGTTGCCCGACGACCTGCCCCGCGTCATGAGCGTCGGACGGCTCGACCTCAATTCCGAGGGCCTGCTCCTGCTCACGAACGACGGCGGACTCAAACGGCGGCTTGAACTGCCCTCGACGGGCTGGGTGCGCAAGTACCGCGTCCGCGTGAAGGGCCGTCCCACCGATGCATTGCTCGCCCCCCTGCGCGAGGGGATCGAGGTCGAGGGCATCCGCTACCAGCCCATGCAGGCCACGCTCGACCGACAGCAAGGCGCCAATGCCTGGCTCACCATCGGCCTGCGCGAAGGCAAGAACCGCGAGATTCGGCGCGCCATGGCCGACCTCGGGCTCACCGTGAACCGGCTGATCCGGGTTTCCTACGGCCCCTTCCAGCTCGGTCAGCTGAAACCGGGCGAGGTGCAGGAGGTCCGTCCCCGCATCCTGCGCGATCAGCTTGGCCTCGAATCACCCGAGGGCGAGGCGAAACCGCGAAAGAAGGCAACAAGACGGCGCCGACAGATCAGGCCGGACAGCAAATAGGCGCCTTATTCCATTAAGGGTTGATTAACTTTTCGCGGTTTTATCCTATGCGTGCCGCGTTCTTGCCCGCTTTCGGCAGAATAATGGCACGCATGATCACGGTTATCGCCCTATTTGTACTCTCCGTTTCCTGCCTGCTGATGTTCAGCGGTGCCGGTGCGGTGGCCGCCGATACATACCACACGCTGTCGGACAGTGCACAGCGCGCCCGTCGCGACGGGATCGTGGTGCAACGGCTTGCTTTCGTGGCGCTCTGGCTGCTCATCTTCAGCGTCAGCATTGCCTGAGGACCCCTCCGGGATGACGGAAGCCGCCTTCCAAGAGGCAACAATCGGGGATTTGCAGTCCGATCCTCCGCTGACCGGCCTCGGCTTTGCCGCGCTGCCGTTGATCCTGTGGTTCATGGACGACTCTGCCGACGGCATCGCCTCGGCGCTTGTCGCCATCTGCATCCTGCTGATCGCGCTGCGCTTCCTCGCACGCGGACATGTCTACGCGCTCCGCTACGCGCGGACCCCGGACGCCCGCGCACCGCGTATTCCCTTCAAGCTGCTCGGATCACTCTGCCTCGGCGGCCTCGTGACCCTGCTGTCCGGCGGACATTTCGAGAGCCCCGTGCCGCCGGTTTTGCTGGGGATGACCGCAACCGCGCTTTCGGTCCTCGCCTTCGGCATCGATCCGTTCCGGGACAAGGGCACGCGTCCGCTCGCGCCCCCCGCCAGCGAGGCCGGACCCGAGCAGGCGCCCGGATCCGAGCAGCCCGACGACCGCGAGATCTTCGACATCGCCTTCGACGGGATCATCGCCGACGTGAAGCAGCTCGAGGATGCCCGGCTTTGCCAGCAGCTCGAAACGCTTCGCGACCTTCTGCTGGGACGCCTCGATGCCGTTGCCGACAAATCCGATGCCTTCGAACACATGGCCGCCCGCGCCCGCAAGATCCTGCTGCTCCTGACCGAGGAAACGGAACGGCTGATCGCCGACCAGTCCGGCCCGCGGGCCGATTTCGCGCGCCAGCGCTATGCGGCGAAGGTCGACGTGCTGACCCGAAAGGTCGCGGGCGCCACGCACGATCCGGCCCGGGTCGGACGCCGCGGTCCGCTCGACCAGCGCGCCGACATGCTCTTCGCGCGCATGCGCCGGGAATCTTCCGGATAACAGTCCCGGAAAGGCCCTCTCGGCAGGCTTTCGCCGGTCGCCACTGGCAGAAAGGCACGTTTGCACCTAAGTTCCGGGCATAGATCCAACGCCCGGGAAACCATGTCTGGCAAGACCCTCCAAAAGCTGTCCTACGTGCTGCTGATCATTTTCATGTTCGGTATCACCACCGGTGCGATCGGAGGGCTCTGAGCACATGGCCCAGCGCTTTGGCGGGACCTGCAGCCCCGGCCGGGAGGGACCCGACGCCCGCCCGGGCCCGCGCGGTGAACTTCGGGTCGATCCCGTTGGTGCGCGGTCCAATATCCTGTTCGTTCCACCGATCATTCTGGCGCTAACCTCGCTCGGCGCGGGTGCCATCGGTTTTGCCGCGGGCCTGCTCGGCGCGGGTGCGCTGGTTACGGGCGCGTGGCTGTTGCGTGACGGCCTCCGGGCCGAAGCCGCCTATGACGCCCGCAAGGTTGCCAAGCGCCCCGCCATCCCGCGCAAGATCTTCGCGGCGGGACTTGCCGGCATCGGCACCGCGCTAGCCGCATGGTCCAAGGACCCCGCCGTCGCAGCGCCCGTCATCTACGGCATCGCCGCAGGCGCGCTGCACATCGGCGCCTTCGGCATCGACCCGCTGCGCGACAAGCGCATGGAGGGGGCCGACGACATGCAGCAGGCCCGCGTCCTCCGCGTCGTGGACGAGGCCGAAGCCTATCTTGCCGCCATGAAGGCCGCCGCCACCCGCAGCGGCGACCGCACCGTGCAGGATCGGGTCGATGCCTTCATTGCCACCGCCCGCGCCCTGATCCGGACCGTGGAATCCGACCCACGCGACCTCGCCGCCGCACGGCGCTATCTGGGCGTCTACCTCATGGGTGCCCGCGATGCGGCCGAGAAATTCGCGGATGTGCAGGCCCGCAGCGGCTCCACGCAGGCGCGCGCGGATTTCCTCACCCTCCTTGACGACCTGGAGGTGAGCTTCGGCAAGAAGACCGAGACACTCCTGATCGACGACACATCCGACCTCACCGTCGAGATCGACGTCCTTCGCGACCGGCTGCGGCGCGAGGGCGTGCATCTCGACCGGCGCTGAGGCTTCTGCCATTTCACCGAGGTTTTCCCAATGTCCGACAGCATCAGACAACAGGCACAAGGCGCCGGCCCGCTGGTCGAGGAGATGAACGCCGTCGTCCTCCCCACCCCGGAAGAGGCCGACCGTGTCACGCCGCTCTCCGATGCCTCGCCCGAGATAAGCGCCGAGATCCGCGCCCGCATGGACGAGCTCGACATCAGCGACAGCAACTCCATCATCTCCTTCGGCTCTGCCGCCCAGGCCGAGCTGCAGGAGATCAGCCAGGCCATGCTTTCGGACGTGCGCAACAAGGACGTGGGCCCCGCCGGCGACAGCCTGCGCGGCATCGTCACCACCATTCGCGGCTTCTCGGTCTCCGAACTCGACATCCGCCGCGACCGCAGCTGGTGGGAAAAGCTCATGGGCCGCGCCACGCCCTTCGCCAAGTTCACCGCCCGCTACGAAGAGGTGCAGGGCCAGATCGACCGCATCACCGACGAGCTGCTCAAGCACGAGCACAGGCTGCTCAAGGACATCAAGTCGCTCGACATGCTCTATGACAAGACGCTGCAGTTCTACGATGAGCTGGCGCTCTACATTGCGGCGGGTGTGGAAAAGCTGCGCGCGCTCGACGAGACCGACATCCCCGCGAGAGAGGCCGAGGTGCAGGCCGCCTCGGAAAACGACCAGGTGATGAAGGCGCAGGAACTGCGCGACCTGCGCGTGTCGCGCGATGACCTCGAACGCCGGGTGCACGACCTCAAGCTCACCCGCCAGGTCACCATGCAGTCCCTGCCCTCGATCCGGCTGGTGCAGGAAAACGACAAGAGCCTCGTCACCAAGATCAACTCGACCCTCGTGAACACCGTGCCGCTGTGGGAAACCCAGCTGGCGCAGGCCGTCACCATCCAGCGCTCGAAAGAGGCCGCCGGCGCCGTGCGCGAGGCCAACGACCTCACCAACGAACTGCTGACCTCCAACGCCGCCAACCTGCGCGACAGCAACCGCCAGATCCGCGAGGAGATGGAGCGGGGCGTCTTCGACATCGAAGCGGTCAAGCAGGCCAACGCCGACCTGATCGGCACGATCGAGGAAAGCCTCCAGATCGCGGACGAGGGCAAGGCCCGCCGTGCGCAGGCCGAACAGGACCTCAACCAGATGGAGACCGAGCTGCGCAACACCCTTGCCTCGGCCAAGGCCCGCGGCGACGGTACCGGCGATACCTCCGGCACCTCCGTTCCCGGCTGACATGCGCCGCGCCCCCGCCCGTTTCCCGGCCCTCGCAGGCCTCGCCGCACTGGCGCTGATCGCGGGCTGCACCGGCAGCCCGCAGGCGCCGCGCAGCACCTCGGTGAAGCCCGCACCGCGGCCGGTGGCGCTCGGCATCCCCGCGCCAGAGCCCGAGGTCCCAGTGGTGCCCTCACAGCGCAGCCGCGATCTGGAACGCTACTACGCCCGGCTCCAGCGCGACCAGATCGCCCGGGGCCTCCTGCGCACGGACGGCGGCGGGCCCGACACGCCCTACACCTCGGACATGCTGATCCGGAACTTTGAAAGCATCGCCCTCGAGGAAGAATACGAGCGCGGCCGGGGCCTGCGCCCGGCCTCGGCAGATGCAGGCCTCGGCCCGGTCAAGAAATGGGTCAAGCCGGTGCGCATGACCGTCGAATTCGGCGCCAATGTACCCGATACCAAGCGCAGCACCGACCTTGCCGCCGTCAGCGACTATGCCGCGCGCCTTGGCCGCGTCACCGGGCACCCGGTCTCGATGGCGCCGCGCGGGGCCAACTTCCACGTTCTGGTGATGAGCGAGGACGATGCCGACACCATCGCCCCCCGTATCCGAGAGATCGTCCCCGATGCCGATCCCGCCTCGCTGCGGCTCTTCGACAACCTCCCCCGCTCGATCCACTGCCTCGTGATCGCCTTCGCCGATCAGAGGGGCGGCTACGAATACGGGCAGGCCATCGCCGTGATCCGCTCCGAGCACCCCGACCTGCTGCGCCTCTCCTGCATCCACGAGGAAGTCGCCCAGGGTCTTGGCCTCGCCGATGACAGCCCGCAGGCACGCCCCTCGATCTTCAACGACGACGACGAGTTCGCGCTGCTGACCTCGCTGGACGAATTGCTGCTCCAGATGCTCTACGACCCCGCCCTGCGGCCGGGCATGAGCGCCGAGGAAGCGCGGCCGATCTACACCCGGAAGGCCCGCGAACTGATGGGCGAGACGGTCGAAGGGTAAGCCGGGGTTAATCATCCTCCGGCTATAGCCTCGTTCAAAAGGACGAGGCCCCATGCTTCCCGAAGAGACCAAGACCCGGATTCGCGGCACCATCGCCCGACTCACCTGCTATCCGCAGGACCTTGCCTACGGTTTCTACGACAGGCTGTTCGAGCGCGCGCCCGAAACGCGCGCCCTCTTCAAGGACGACATCGGCTCGCAAGCGGACAAGCTGATGGACACCCTGATGGTCGTGGTCCAGTCGCTCGACAAGCTTGCCGGGCTCGTCACCTTTGTCGAAGCCCTGGGCCGTCAGCACGCCCGGCACGGTGTGACCGACGACATGTACCCCGTCGTGGGCGACGTGCTGATCGACACGGTTGCCGAGAACGTCGAGGACTGGTCCGACGCTGACCGCGCCGCATGGTACGAGCTCTACAACTACCTCAGCGATCTGATGATCACCGGCGCCCGCGATGTCCAGACACCCGTCCCGGAGGCAACCGAGACGCCGGGGACGTAAGTGCCGGCAACCTGCGGCACCCTGTCTGAAAACCGCTTCCCGGCCGGGCGCCGCCGTCCGGCGCCACGTCCGCTTGTTCAGCTCCGCCGAATAGGGCAGTTTCGCCCCGAGCCTCAGGAGGGCAGCATGGGCATTCTCGACTTTCTCAGCGGCCAGTTCATCGACGTCATCGAATGGACGGACGACACCCGCGACACCATGGTCCACCGCTTCGAGCGCGAAGGCCACGAGATCAAGTATGGCGCCAAGCTCACCGTGCGCGAAGGCCAGGCCGCAGTCTTCGTCCACGAGGGCCAACTCGCCGACACCTTCACCCCCGGTCTCTACATGCTCGAGACCAACAACATGCCGATCATGACCAGTCTCCAGCACTGGGACCACGGCTTCCGCTCGCCCTTCAAATCCGAGATCTACTTCGTCGCCACGCGCCGCTTCACCGACCTCAAGTGGGGCACCAAGAACCCCATCATGCTGCGCGATCCTGAATTCGGCCCCACCCGTATCCGCGCCTTCGGCACCTACGCCGTCAAGGTCGCCGACCCCGCGCTCTTCCTGACCGAGATCGTCGGCACCGACGGCGCCTTCACCCGCGACGAGATCAGCTTCCAGATCCGCAACATCATCGTGCAGGCCTTCTCGCGCGCCATCGCCGCCAGCGGCATCCCCGTGCTCGACATGGCCGCGAACACCGACGAGGTGGGCGCGCTTCTCGCCAAGGCCATCGACCCGACGATCAAGCAGTACGGCCTCACCCTCCCCGAGCTCTACATCGAGAACATCTCGCTGCCGCCCGCCGTGGAAAAGGCGCTCGACGCCCGCACCTCGCGCGGGATCGCGGGCAACCTCGACGAGCACATGAAGTGGAAGGCGGCCGAGGCCATGGGCCAGGGCGGCGCCATGGACCAGAGCATGGGCATGGGCTTCGGCGCGGGCCTGGGCATGCAGATGGCCAACACCATGGGCCGCGAAGGCCCCTGGGGCGCCGCCCCAGCGCCACAGCAACCGCAGGCCGCGCCTCCCCCGCCACCGCCGGTCGAACACGTCTGGCACCTGGCGAAGAACGGCCAGACCTCGGGTCCCTACAGCCGCGCCGACCTCGGCAAGATGGTCTCGGGCGGCGAGATGACGCGCGAGACCTACGTCTGGACCCAAGGCCAGGACGGCTGGATGCGCGCCGAGGACGTCACCGAACTGGCCCAGCTCTTCACCGTCATGCCCCCGCCCCTGCCGCCGGGGGCCTGACCGGGCGCGCGGGCGCTCTTAGCCCTGCGACCTGTCCATCGACAGCCCGCCCAGCAGCGGCGGCGCGTAGCAGGCATCACCGGGCAGCTCGGCCTTGTCGTCCCGCACGGCCGGGAAGGGCCGGAAGGGGTCCACCTGGCTTGCCACCACCAGCCGGTTGTCCAGGCATAGATCCTGCGCCGCGTTGCCGATGTTGAAGCCGAAGCCCCCCGGCCCGCAATCGTCGCCCGTGCCGTCCATGTTCCAGGCCTGCGGCATCCACGCCCCATCCCCCTCGACAAGGAAGGCCCCGGCCCCCGCATCGAAGTGCAGCCGCCACGTGGTCTCGTTGGTCAGCTCCGTCAGCGCCCAGCGGCCCACCGGCGCCCCCTCCCGCGTGCCCTCGATCACGAAGCAGCTCAGATCGGTCTCGCGCACGATCCGCCCGACTTCCGCAGCGTCATACCGCAGGGCCCCGCGCAGGGCATATCCGCCCTGCCCTTCCCAGGAAAAACGCCACGTCACCGGCTCGGCCGAAGCCGCACCGGCAAACATGAGCAGGAACAAAACCGCGCGCATGGCGCTCCTCCTATGGAATACACGGACGGCAGCCTAGGACGGACCACCCGGCGCGCAACCCCGCGCGGCGGCCCGGCCTCCTGAATCTTCGACCCGTCCGTTCACTGCCACACTATGCTGCCCTGGCGTGGCCCTTCGGGTGCGAGGTTTCGAGTGCTGCACAAGGTTGAACTGGGTTCTCGCGAAGGACCGCCGCTGGTCTTCCTTCATGGCGCCGGCTACGACTGCCGCATGTGGGCCGAGGTGGCCGCGCAGCTCAACGATTGCCGTTGCACGGCAATCGACCTGCCCGGCCACGGGCAAAGCCGCGCCACCGATCTCGAAGACTTCGACGCCGCCGCCGACGAGGTGGCTGAGTGCATCCGCGCCCACCACGACGGCGCCGTCACCCTCGTCGGCCTCTCACTGGGTGCCTACGTGGGCTTCCGCTGCCTCGCCCGCCATCCCGACCTCGCAAACCGCGCGGTGCTCAGCGGCCTCCAGGACCGCCCGGTGATGATGGGTCCCGCCATGCGCCTCGCCATGCGCGCCACCTCGGCCCTGATGAGCTTCCGCAGCCTGCGCGAGCGTTCCGCCAGCGACATGGGTTTCATGAACCTCGCCGTGGCAAGCGACGCCCACGGCCGGCCCAATGCCTCGATCCGCACCATGTGGCGCGCGGCGCGCTGCGCGCTCGAGTTCGACGCCCGTGAAGAGCTCTGTCATGTCCGGACCCCGACGCTCTTCCTCGCGGGGGAAAAAGGAACATCCCGCCATCCTGAATGCCCTCACCGCCTTTCGCGACGGCATTCCCGGCTCCGAGGCCCGCACCGTGCAGGGCTATGGCTACGGCTGGGGCGCCGAGGACCCGGCGCTCTTTGCCCGGGCGATCACCTGCTGGCGCACGGGACTCAATCTGCCGCGCCGCCTGCTGCAACCTCCTGCTATCACGGCCACCTGACGGCCGCGCGCGGTCACGAAGGATCGCGCCGCTCGCCCCGGATCAGCATCAGATTGCGCAGGTAGACCGTGACCCCAAGCGACTGCCCGAGGATGAAGACGGGATCCCGTCGGTAGATCGCGTAGGACAGCAGGATCAGCCCGCCACCGATCGAAAAGTACCAGAAGGCGACCGGGATGATCGACTTGCGCGCCTTCTCGGAGGCGAGCCACTGCACCAGGAAGCGCGCGGTGAACAGAAGCTGCCCGCAAAGCCCCACGATGACCCAGAGCCCCTCGATCCAGTCGTCGACGTGCAGGAAGTTCAGGATCGCCTCAAGCATCGGCCGCGGTCTCCTCTGCACTCACGGACTTCGCGCGCCGCAGCAGCCAGAAGACCCCGATCAGGTCGGCCACGCCCGCGACCGCGCGGCCGAAGTTGGTGTACTTGGACCGCCCCGAGGTCCGCTCCATATGGGCAACTTCCACCAGCACCACCTCCCAACGGTAGGCCTTGAACAACGCGGGCAGGTAGCGGTGCATGTGGTTGAAGTAGGGCAGCGCAAGAAAGGCCTCGGTCCGGAACCCCTTGAGCCCGCAGCCCGTGTCGCTGGTCCCGTCGCTCAGGATTCGCCGGCGCAGGCCATTGGCGAACTTCGAGCCCATGCGCTTGGAAAAGGTGTCGCGCCGCTTCAACCGCTGCCCGGCGACAAGGCCCACGCGACCGGTTTCGTCGGCAAGCAGCGGCTCCCAGAGCTTGGGCAGTTCCGAGGGCGGGTTCTGCCCGTCGCCGTCCAGTGTGCAACAGATCGCCGCGCGCGCGGCGCGGACGCCGGAATGCACCGCAGCGCTCTGACCGCCGGCGCTGGAATGGCGCAGGATGCGCAATTGCGGCACCGTCGCACGGGCAGCGACAAGCTGCTCGAAGGTGCGGTCGCTTGATCCGTCATCGACAGCGATGATCTCGAAATCGGAGAGCCCTGCGGCGGCCTCGGCGATCCCGGAAATCAGGTCCGCGACAGCGCCTTCCTCGTCATGCATCGGAATGACCACCGAGACCTGGGGCGTGCCGGGCGCGACTGGCGAGCGGGGACCGATTTCCTGCCGAGTATGTTGCATCGGGCTTTCCCTTCGTGTTCAAGCTGGACCGGAAAGCGGATGTCGGTGCGGTGCACCGCGCGGCACGAGCAGACACCGGTGCAGCCGTCGAAACTGGCCGTCCTATGAGTCAATTCCCGAGGGGAAGCAACCATGAATGCTGACCTGCGGCATGGCGCTCGCGAAGCCTCGCCGATGGCCTTGGCGTGGGCACCCATCGCCCTGACCTTGCTTTTGATAGCGATTTTCTGGATCTGGCACCTGAATGGCTTCGCGCTCGCCGACTTCTCGCGGTACGATGAATACTACACGCTCGAACGCAGTGCGGCCTTCGCCCGCTTCGACGACTGGTGGGCCGTCTACACGAGCAACGCCCCCACGCTGAAGAAGCCCCCGCTGCAATACTGGATGGGCGGGCTCTTGATGGAATGGGGCGTAGCGCCCGGTGTCGCACTTCGCATTCCCTCGATGATCTTCGCGCTCGGCGTGCTCGGCGTCACCGCCTGGATCGCGCGCATCCTCGCCCCCGCGCGGCCCTGGGCGATGCCCCTCGCCGTCGCGCTCATGTCCTGCTCCTGGCAGTTCTGGGACTACGCGCGCTCGGCCATGCTCGATTCCGGCGCGATGCTCTTCACCAGTCTCGGCTTCGCCTTCCTGCTGAAGGCGCTCGACTCCCCCCGCTACTGGTACGGGCTCGCCGGCGCCGTCTTCCTCGCCGGTCTGCAAAAGGCGCCCACGCCGCTCTTCTTCATGATGTTCGCGCCACTGATCCTCGCGCTCTCGCACTGGATCGCGCCGCGCTGGCAAGAGCTGCGCGCGCGGGACATCTGGCGCACGCGGGCCTTCCGGCGCGCCCTGTTCCTGGCCATCATCCTGGGCTTTTCCTGGCAGTTCCTGCAGTCCTTTCGATTCACCGCCGGCACCGAGATCAACGGCAGCGTCGAAAACGAGATGTTCGAGCGTTTCACCCCCGGCGCAAGCGGTCGTGGCATTGCCGAGTTTCTCTGGCTGATCCTCGACGGCGAGGGCTGGCTTCGCGTCCCCGCGCTGATCTCGGTCTGCCTGCTGCCCTTCGTCACCCGGCGCCCCACGCTCATCGTGGTCCCGGGGATCACGCTGATCTTCGTGCTGGGCATGTTCCTGGCCTCGGGCGACGTCTACCCGCGCTACTCCCTGATCATGGTCCCGCTGCTCATGGCATCGCTTGCGGCCGTGCTGATGCTGCTGCGTCCCGCGCCCTGGCTCGGCCTCGGGGCGGCCGTCGTGCTCATGGCGCTGGCGGGCGGCCCCCTGCGGCCCGAGGTTTTCGACGCCCCCTACCGCAGCGAAGATCGCTACGGCGTGCCTCTGGAGCCGATTCTGGAGCGCCTCGGAGCAGAGCTTCAGGAGGACGAGATGCTGGTCTTCTGTGGCTTCTCGAGGACACCTCGAGTGCCCCCCGGCGCCATCACGCATTTCTCTTCGAACAGCCGTCCCTACGCCTTCCTGCGCGAACCCGACCTGGGCTGGGCACTCGACCGTGTGGCCGAGGACTACCGCGGGCCGATGCGCGGCATTTGCCACCCCGACGGCCTGGAACGGCTCGCCCCCCATCTCGCGGGGCTGCAGGCCGAGCCCGTTCCGGGCGCCGACATGGTGTTCTGGACCGCCGAGGGCTACATCCCCGACCCTGACTGAACGGGCAGGCTGCGGGCGCTTCAGCCCGCCCGCAGCGCCTCCAGCAGGGCGCTCATGTCAGCGGGCAGCGGCGCTTCGAAAAGCATCTCCTCGCCGCTCACAGGGTGATCGAAGCCAAGCTCCGCCGCGTGCAGCGCCTGCCGGTCGAAGCCCCGCACCAGCGCGTCCGCCTCCTCCGGCACCGCGCGCACCGGCAGCTTGCGCCGCCCGCCGTAGACCGGATCGCCGACAAGCCCGTGGCCGATATGGGCCATGTGCACCCGGATCTGGTGCGTCCGCCCGGTCTCCAGCCGGCATTCCACCAGCGCCAGACACGCCGGGCTGCCGAAGGACTCCAGAACGCGCGCCCGCGTGATGGCATGCCGCCCCTGCCCGTCGAAGAACACCGCCTGCCGCTGCCGCTCGGTCTTGTGCCGCGCCAGCCCCGAGGTCACACGCACCACCTCGCCCGGCTCCACCGCGACGCCCCGCACGCCCCGCAGGCGCGGGTCGGCCACATCGGGCACCCCGTGCACCAGCGCCCGGTAGGCGCGCCGCACCGTGTGCTTCTCGAACTGCTTGGCAAGCCCGTGGTGCGCCCGGTCCGACTTGGCCACCACCAGCAACCCGCTGGTGTCCTTGTCGATCCGGTGCACGATCCCGGGCCGCTTCTCACCGCCCACCCCGGACAGATCACCGCCGAAATGATGCAGCAGCGCGTTGACCAGCGTGCCGTCGGGCGTGCCCGGCGCCGGGTGCACCACCATGCCCGCGGGCTTGTTCACCACCACAAGGTCCTCGTCTTCGAAGACCACCTCGAGCGGGATGTCCTGCGCCACCACGTCATAATCCTGCGCCTGCGGCACCGCGATCTCGATCGCGTCGCCCTCGACGACGGCCCCCTTGGGGTTGGACAACACCTCGCCGCCCCGCGTCACCGCGCCCTCGGCGATAAGCCGCGCCAGCCGCGTGCGCGACAGCGCCGCGGCCTCTGGCACATCGCGGGCGAGCGCCTTATCAAGGCGCGGCGGCGGGTCCGCCGCGATGATGACCCGAAGGATCTCGTCCATGTCCGCTCCCGATCCGCAGGACCCCGGGGACTACCCCGATCCCGCCATGCTGCGTTTCCTGCGCCGGCTGGTGACATTGCTCACCACCGTCATGATCGCCGGCGTTCTAATGATCCTGGTCATGCTTGTCATCCGCTACCGCACGACCCGCGCGCCCCTGCCCCCCGTCATCACCCTGCCCTCGGGCGAAGAGGCCAGCGCCTTCACGCAAGGCCCCGACTGGTATGCCGTGGTGACCGAAGGAAACGAGATCCTGATCTTCGCCCGCGACAGCGGCAAGCTGCGCCAGCGCATCAGCATCGAACACGACTGACCGGCGCCCTCCGAAGCGCGATCCCTGATATCCGACCTGAGGAATAGAATGGTACCGCCTTCCCGGTTCGAACGGGAGACCTCTTGATCCACAATCAAGCGCTCTAACCTACTGAGCTAAGGCGGCACTGCGCGGCGAAATAGCCCCGCCGGATCACGATTGCAAGCCCCCCGATGCCCCGCGGGGCGCGGTTTTTGCCCCCGGCACGCTTGCGGAACCGCCGCTGCGGCGCAAAACTTGTAACCCCGGGGGCAAGGCGCTAAGCGACGCCTTCCACAAGGTGCAGAGGACAAGGGCCATGGGCATCAACGACGAAAGCGACATCGAGGCGAACCTGCAGATCGGCCCCACCGACCAGGGCATGGTCCGGCTCTTCGTGGCGGGCGAAGGCCTCGAAATCCCGATGGATTTCGAGCCCGAGGAAGCCGAGGAAATCGCCGAGGAAATCCGCGCCGCGGCCCAGGCCGCCCGCCGGGCCAAGCGCCGCTAGAAACGGCCTCGCACCCCCGGCGCTTCTTCTTGGCAAAAATATTCCGGGGGAGTCCCGCAGGGACGGGGGCAGAGCCCCCTCTTCCCACCGCTCAGCCCTCGAGCCCCGCCTCCGGGTCGCGCAGGGCCTGCAGCCGCCGGGCAGCATGCGCGGCGAAACGCCGGATGACGGCGTTGCGCCGCGCCCCCGCCAGCCTGGTCTCCGGCCCCATGCGCAGGATCTCGGCGTCATAGCCGTCGGCCAGGATCAGCCCCGTGTCATCGGGCAAAAGCTCGGTCGGAAAATCCTGGTCCACCGCCCAGAAATAGCGGTCCCCCCATTCGAGGTAGCCCGGCCATTTCGCGTCCGAGGTGAAATCCACACGGCTCGACTTGCATTCGATCACCCAGAGCTGCCCCTTGGGCCCCAGCGCCATCACGTCCAGCCGCTTGCCCCGTTCGGGCGTGAATTCCTCGATCACGGAAAAGCCGTGGCTGGCTAGGTGGCGACAGACGCCGCGGGCCAGCAACTGGCCCGGCATCATCAGGCGCTCTTCGGATCTGAGGCTCTCGATCGGCATGTCCGAAATATCGAACATTACGTGAACAGGCGCAACCCCGCGATACCCGACCTTTGCAGGTGCCGCTCTCACACCTAGATTTCACGGGGTCCCGACAGGAGAGCACATGCCCCAGCCCCATCAGAGCCGCGCCGAGGCACGCGGCGTGCGCCACGCGCGCGAACTCGAAAATCACCTCACGTGGCTCGAAACCTTCACCGGCACCGCCCTCGGCGTGCTCTCGGTCGCCTCGGGGATCTACACCTACCTCGGCGTCTCGTCGCTGCTCGACGACAACGGCGCCATGTCCGTCTTTGCCGCCATCGCCTATTCGACCGCCGTCTCGGTGGGGATCTTCGTCTTCTGGTCGTACCTCATGCGGCTCTTCCCCGCCGTGCGCAGCGCCGCTTCGCGCGCGGGCCTCTTCGCCGCCATGGGGCTCGGGTCGCTCGCCATCGTGGCCATGTCGTCCTGGCTCAACGCCGCGGCGCTCGCGGGCTCGGCCGCGGTGGAACAACACTTGGCCGAGACGGTGCAGGACTACCAGTCGAGCCTCGAACGCTCGCACGAAATCGCACTCTCGGCGCAGTCGCTGGAACGCGATGTCGCGCGCGTGCGCCAGAGCTTCGAGGATCTCTCCGAGCAGGAGGCGCAGGGTTCGCTCTCGGGTCTCGCCGGGCGCGGCGCCGTCTTCCGCGTGCTGCGCCAGAAGTCCGACGAACTCGCCGCCATCGAGGACCAGATCGCCGCGCAGACGCCGCTGATAGATCAGGCCTTCGACGAGGGCAACCAGATCCTGTCGCGCATGCGCGCGCTCACCGTCGAACAGGGCCCGGTCGAGGCGCGCTCGGTCGAATTCTCCGAATCCGCCGTGCGGCTGCAGGGGCTCATCACCCAGCTTCGGCAGCTTTCCGTGGCGCCGCTGGTCGAACGCGCCGCGCAGGATCTCGCCCGCTCCGTCGTCCTGCCCGAACTCGACGCCTCGACCGAGCAGAACCGCTCCAACCAATCGGCGACGATCACCTCGGTGCTCGAGGTGCTGGGCCAGCGGGCCGAGACGCTGGAAACCGCGGCGCAGGAGGTCATGTCCATGCCCGCCGCCGAAGAGGTCACCTACACGCCGATCTCGGCCGCCGACGCGGTGATCCTCTACGCGCGCAACTTCGTGCCCTCCTGGGCGGGCGCCATCGCCATCGACCTGCTGCCGGCGGTGCTGGTCTTCATCGTGGCAGTCACGCAGTCGGCCATCCGTCAGGGACGCGAGGGATCTGGCATCGAGGACACCATGACGCTCGCCGAGCTGCGCGCCGCCGTCACCGCCCTGCGCGATGTCGAGGGCACCATGGGCGAGGCGCGCAGGCCGCCCGACGGCACCACGGACCCTTCGCCTGCGCAGGAAGAAACCGCGCCGCCCGAGACGGAAACCTCGGACGAGGACCATGAGCCACGCGAGGGCGACAACGTCCGGCCCGTGACGAGGCACGGCTGATGCTTTGGCGGCGCAAAAACGCGGCACCGGCGGATACGTCATCATGGTCCCAACCCCGCCCCGCCCCGCGCAACGCCGTGGCGCGCACGCTGGGTGGGGTGCTGGCCTTTCAGCTCGTGCTGGGCGGGCTGCTGATCGTCGGCGACATGCAGGGCAGCTTCCGCCTGCCCAGCTTCGGCCCGGATGTGCCACGCACCTCCGAGCCCGTGCGCCCCGGCGACCAGCGCCGGGTCTTCGATCCAGACCGGGACCGGCCCTACGTGAAACCCGCCCGCGATCCGGGCGACCTGCCGACGCGGCTGACGCTGACGCAGGAAGAGGGCACCACCTGGCGGCTGGAAGGGGCGATTTCCGAGGGCGACGGCGACCGGATCGCGGACCGCATCGCCGAAAGCGAAACGCCCATCGAGGCGCTGATCCTGCAAAGCCCCGGCGGCTCAGTCCGCGACGCGCTGGCGCTGGGGCGCGTCCTGCGCGCGCAGGGCATCGAGACGCGGATGCTGTCGGGCGAATTCTGCTATTCGGCCTGCCCCTACCTGCTGGCGGGCGGGGTAACGCGCGACATCGACGACGACGCCTCGGTCGGGGTGCACCAGCACTATTTCGGGGAGAACACCCTCCTGCCCGCCTTCACCGCCGTCGAGGACATCCAGTTCGGCCAAGGCGAGGTCATGACCTACCTCGACGAGATGGGAATCGACCCGCTGGTCATGCGCCACGCGCTCACCACGCCCCCCGACGAGATCTACGTACTCGTCCCCGAGGAACTGGAGCGTTACGGTTTCATCGAGCCCGAGGGATGATGCCCCTTGTCAGGCCCGGGGTGGCGGCATATCTCGCGCAGTGGCGGGTTCTGCCCTTCCCGTGAGACGGGTACATTCCGGTGGCCTTAAGCAAATCCGAGGGAGCTGGCTCTGACGTGGTCCTGGCCTCGTTACCTGGCGCCCACCTGTAAGAACAGGTCCTCGGGAATGCGCTACCCACACGGTTGCGGTGGTTCCCGCCACTTCCCTGAAATACCTGAAGTTTTCCGGCCCGAGGGCCGCCGTCAGTGACGGCGGCGCTGGAGCTGGTCGCGGCGGCGCGGCTCGTCCGCGCGGACCGGGATCGCGACGTAGTCGGGCACCATGCCCTGCGCCGGGATGGCATCCCGGCGGCCGCCGCCCTGGTCGGTGTCGTCGGCCATGCGCATGATGGTGATCCCGAACTGCACGCCCGCGAAGACGATCCCGTTGAAGAGCCACAACAGGAAGACCGCCAGCAGCCCCACGTCGGAATGCGTCACCAAGTGCCAGAGGTTCGCGACGTCGAACCACAGGAGCGCCGCGACGAAGGCGGCCGAGATCGCGAAACCGGCGATGACCTGGCGGATATAGAGGCGGATGAGGGAGGGCATGGCGTGCTCCTTTGCATTCACCTATCAAGATACGATGACGCGCGGGAAGGTCAAGCCACGCCGATGTCGCAATCCGCAGCGTCACGCGGGAATGGCCGGCGTGGGCGGGGGCTCTGCCCCCGTCCCTGCGGGACTCCCCCGAGGTATTTTCCGCGAAAAGAAGCGCGAGCCGGGGTTCAGAAGGCCTCGGGGCGCGCCTCGCGGGCCATGTGGTCGAGCACGGCGTTGACGAATTTCGATTCCTTGCCTTCCGGGAAGAAGGCCTGAGCGACGCCCACGTATTCGACGATGGCGACCTTGGGCGGCGTGTCGAGCGCCACCAGTTCGGCGCCCGCGGCGCGGAAGAGCGCGCGCAGCGTCGGGTCGATGCGGGCGATCTGCCACTTGGCGACGATGGCGCGGTCGGTCATCTGGTCGATGCGCGCCTGCCAGTTCACGGCCTCGTTCAGGATGGCGGTGAAGAGGTCGATGTCGCCGTCGATCATCTCCTCGCCCTCGGCGATCTCGGCGCCGAAGCGGAAGTCGAGGAACTCGCGCTTGACCTTGTCCGCGGTGGTGCCGGAATGCTCCATCTGGAAGAGCGCCTGCACCGCGTAGAGCCGCGAGGCGCTTTTCATCCGGCGCTTCTGGTTGCCCGAGGGTTCGGGCATGTCCCTGGGGGCCTGTTCGTCACTCATCAGCCTGCCTGACCTCCGGCGATCTCGTCCTCGCGCGCGGGTTTGAAGCCGACGCCCTTGCGGGCGCTGCCCCAGCGCCGCGTGAGCGCCACGAGGTGCAGGGCCGCCGCGGCGGCACCTCCGCCCTTGTTCTGGCCCGCGGCCTCGGCCCGCACCGCAGCCTGATCGTAATTCTCGACCGTGAGGATCCCGTTACCGATGCAGAGCCCCTGCAGGCCCAGCAGCGTCAGCCCGCGCGAGCTGTCGTTGCAGACGGTCTCGTAATGGGTGGTCTCGCCGCGGATCACGCAGCCCAGCGCCACGTAGCCGTCGAACTCCGCCATGCGCCCGGCTATGCCGATGGCGCTGGGGATCTCCAGCGCGCCGGGCACCTCGATGGTTTCGTGAAAGCCGCCCGCGGCCTCGACCTCGGCAATCGCGCCGGCGACAAGCTGGTCGGCGATGTCCTTGTAGTAGGGCGCCACCACGATCAGCAGCTTGACCGGATCGTCGAAGCTGGCGCGCGGCAGGGAATAGTGGGTTTCGTTCGAGGCCATCAGCCAAGCTCCGATATCTTGCGGGTGCCGACGATCTCGAGCCCGTAGGCCTCGAGGCCCACCACGCGGGGGGTCGGCGAATTGGTGAGAAGGATCAGCTCCGACAGGCCCAGCGAGGACAGGATCTGCGCGCCGAGCCCGTACTGGCGCAGCGTGCGGGGGCTGACCTCGTCGTGGACGTCGAGCTTCATGTCGGTGTCGCGCAGCAGGACCACCACACCCCGGCCCTCCTCGGCCACGGCACGCATGGCGTCGCGGAACTCGTCGGCGCGGCCACCGGGGCCGGTGCCGATGATGTCGAGCATCGGGTCCATGGCGTGCATCCGCACCAGCACCGGGTCTTCGGTGGTCAGATCGCCCTTGGAGAGGACGATATGTTCGTCTCCGTGGGTCTCGTCGGTGTAGATCCGCATGTTCCAGTCGCCGCCGAACTCCGAGGCGATGACCTCTTCGGTGCGCACGCGGACGAGGTTGTCGTGGCGGCGGCGGTAACCGATCAGGTCCGAGATGGTGCCGATCTTGATCCCGTGGCGCTGCGCGAAGGCCACGAGTTCGGGAAGGCGCGCCATGCTGCCGTCGTCGTTCATGATCTCGCAGATCACGCCCGAGGGGTTCAGGCCCGCCAGCCGCGACACGTCCACCGCGGCCTCGGTATGGCCGGCCCGCACCAGCACGCCGCCGTCGCGGGCGCGCAGCGGAAAGACGTGGCCCGGCGTGGCGATGTCGCCCGCGCCCTTGGAGGCATCGATGGCCACCTGCACGGTGCGCGCGCGGTCGGCGGCGGAAATGCCCGTCGTCACGCCCTCGCGCGCCTCGATCGAGGTGGTAAAGGCGGTCTCATGGCGCGAGGAGTTGTTCGTGGACATGAGCTGCAGGCCCAGTTCCTCGATCCGACCGCCGGTGAGTGCCAGGCAGATCAGCCCGCGGCCGTAGAGCGCCATGAAGTTGATGGCGTCCGGCGTGGCCCATTGCGCGGGAATGACGAGGTCGCCCTCGTTCTCGCGGTCCTCGTGATCGACAAGGATGAACATCCGGCCGTTGCGGGCATCCTCGATGATCTCCTCGATCGAGGAGATCGCATCGCGCCAGTTGCTTTCGACGGGTCCGGGTGTTTCGTAGTGTTGAGTCATGAGGGCCTCGCGCATCTGTGGGCGAAATAAGCCAGCAGGGCCCGGATGGCCAGAGGCGATGCGCCGCGCGACGCCGCGGATCAGTCGAAGATGTCCTCGATGAGGTCGAATGCCTCGCCGAGCATCCGGCGGCCGAGCGTTTTCTTCCGCTTCTTCTTCCGCGTCTTCCCCTTCGACATCTGCTTCAGCGGTTCCTCCCATGCGCCCCAGGGCGGCACGGGCACCGATCCCTTGCGCTTGCCCTTCTTGCCCTTCCGGGGCGGGCGATGCGCTTCCGCGTCGACGCGGCCCTCGGGCAGGCGCTTGAGGTCATGCAGCGGCGCCCCGCAGGCCTGGCAGGCCAGTTCGTGCCGGGTGGCGCCCTTCAGCACGAGCGCGGCGCGCGTGCCGCAATAGGTGCAGGTGGCGATCTTGGTGGTCTGGGGCATGTGGTCTCCGGATTTGCCCCCGATATCGGCACCTCTCTTGCGGGGTGCAAGCCGGCGCGGGCCTGCCGGGACGGACCGCCGCGGCCCTCTTCCCTTCCGCGCCCGCTTGGATAGGGTGGCGCCCGCGTTCCACGAGGGCCCCATGACAGACGAACACCGCTTTCCCTGCGACCAGTGCGGCGCCGACTACCGGTTCGATCCGGCACGCGGGCGACTGGTCTGCGACCACTGCGGTGCCGAGGCCGAGGTTTCCCCGCCCAGCCCCTGGGAAGGCGGCATCCGCGAACTCGACTTCCGCGCCGCACTCGACAGCCAGCTTCCGCAGCAGGAGATGGAAGAAACGCGCGTCTCGACCTGCCCCAACTGCGCGGCACAGATCGAGTTCGATCCCGACAGTCACGCCGCCGAATGCCCCTACTGCGCCACGCCGGTGGTCACGGACACGGGTACGCACCGCCATATCAAGCCCCGGGCGCTGCTGCCCTTCGCGCTGGACGAACCGGCGGCGCATGCGGCGATGAAGGACTGGCTGGGCCGGCTCTGGTTCGCGCCGAACGGCCTCAAGGACTACGCCCGCCGCGGCCGGAAGATGCAGGGCATCTACGTGCCCTACTGGACCTTCGACGCGCAGACCGCCTCTGACTATGCCGGCGAGCGCGGCACCGTTTACTACACCACCCGCACCGTCATGCGCGACGGCAAGCGACAGACGGTGCGCGTCCAGAAGATCCGCTGGCGCCATGCCTCGGGCCGCGTCTCGCGCTTCTTCGACGACGTGCTGGTGCTGGCCTCGCGCTCGCTGCCCAAGAAATTCACCGACGCGCTCGAACCCTGGGACCTCGCCGCGCTGGAGCCCTACCACCCGGAATACCTCGCCGGTTTCCGCGCCGAGGGCTATCAGATCGAACTTTCCGACGGCTACACCGAGGCCCGCCACAAGATGGACCGCGTGATCGAGCGCGACGTGAAGTTCGACATCGGCGGCGACCGCCAGCGCATCCACCGCATCGACACCTCGGTCAGCGCCGTCACCTTCAAGCACGTCCTGCTGCCGGTCTGGATGGCCGCCTACAAGTACCGCGGCGACACCTACCGCTTCGTCGTCAACGGCCGCACCGGCCGCGTGCAGGGCGAACGGCCCTGGTCGGCCTGGAAGATCGCGCTTGCCGTGGCGGTGGGGGCCTTGCTCGCCGCCGTGGTGGGCTACATCGCGGCACAGAGCCAATAGAAAGGCCCCCGGATGATCCGCGTACACTACCTCGACGATTCCCGCGCCCAGCGCATCCTCTGGCTGCTCGAGGAGCTGGGCCAGGACTACGAGGTGGTCACCTACCATCGCCGCCCCGACATGCGCGCGCCCCGCGCGCTCAAGGACATCCACCCCCTCGGCAAGAGCCCGGTGATCGAGCACGACAACCGCGTCATCGCCGAAAGCGGCGCCATCACCGAGTACCTGCTCGCCCGCTTCGACCCCGACCACGCGCTCCACCCCACCCCCGGCACCGACGCCGCCCTGCGCCACGCCTACTGGCTGCACTACGCCGAGGGCTCGGCCATGCCGCTGCTGGTCATGAAGCTCGTCTTCTCCGCCATGCCCGCGCGCCTGCCCGCCCTCCTGCGCCCGCTCGGCCGCAAGATCGCCCAGGGCATGGACGAGACCTTCCTCGACCCGCAGCTGAAGGACCACCGCGCCTTCTGGGAGGCGGAACTGGAACGCGACGGCTTCTTCGCCGGGCCCGCCTTCACCGCCGCCGACGTGATGATGAGCTTCCCGGTCGAGGCGGGCCTGTCCCGCATCCCGGGCCGGACGCCCACGCCCGCGCTCGACAAGTGGCTCGAAACCATGCGCGCGCGCCCGGCCTACCAGCGGGCGCTCGACCGCGGCGGCGCTTACCGCTATGGCAAGGCAAAGTGACGACCCAAGGACCCGGACCATGATCCTCTGCTGCGGCGAAGCCCTGATCGACATGCTGCCCCGCGAAACCGCACAGGGCGACCCCGCCTTCGCCCCCCTCGCGGGCGGCGCGGTCTTCAACACCGCCATCGCGCTCGGCCGCCTCGGCGCGCCGGTGGGCTGGTTCGGCGGGCTCTCCACCGACCTCTTCGGCGACGTGCTGGCCCGCGCCATGACCGCCTCCAACGTCGACTACACCCACGCCGACCGCAGCGACCGGCCCACCACGCTCGCCTTCGTCACCCTCACCGACGGCCAGGCCCGCTACGCCTTCTACGACGAGAACACCGCCGGGCGCATGCTGACCGAGGATGACCTGCCCGAGCTTGGCGAGGAGATCACCACGCTCTTCCTCGGCGGCATCAGCCTCGCCGCCGAACCGGGGGCCGACACCTACGCCGCGCTGGCCGAACGGGCCGGCGACCGCATCGTCATGGTCGATCCCAACATCCGCCCCGGCTTCATCCGGGACGAGGCCACCTTCCGCGCAAGGCTCGACCGCATCCTCGCCCGCGCCGACATCGTCAAGCTCTCGGACGAGGACATGGACTGGCTCGGCACCACGCCGCAGGATCTCATCGCGCGCGGCACCACCGTGGTGCTGGTCACCCGCGGCGCCGAGGGTGTCGACATCGTCACGCCCAAGTCCGACGGCCACGCCGACGCCCACCCCGTCACCGTCGTCGACACCGTGGGCGCGGGCGACACCTTCAACGGCGGCTTCCTCGCGGGCCTTTCGCGCGAGGGGATCCTGACGCGCGGCGCGCTGCGCATGGCCAAGATGGAGGTGCTGGAGACCGCAGCCGCCCTCGGCACCCGCGCCGCCGCCGTCACCGTCAGCCGCGCCGGCGCCAATCCCCCGTGGGAGAGCGAACTGTGAGGGCGCTCATCCAGCGCGTCTCGCAGGCCCGGGTCGAGGTCTCGGGCGCCACGCTGGGCGAAACCGGCCCCGGCGTGCTCGTGCTGATCTGCGCCATGCAGGGCGACACGCAGGCGCAGGCCGACAAGCTCGCCGCCAAGATCGCCAAGCTGCGCATCTTCAAGGATGACGCGGGCCGCATGAACCGCTCGCTGCTCGATACCGAGGGCGGCGCGCTGGTGGTCAGCCAGTTCACGCTCGCCGCCGACACACGCAGCGGCAACCGCCCCGGCTTTTCCACCGCAGCGCCCCCGGACGAGGGCGAGAGGCTCTACGAGTATTTCGCGGCGCAACTGCAGGCGCAGGGCGTGCCCGTGGCCACGGGCCGCTTCGGCGCCGACATGCAGGTGAGCCTCGTCAACGACGGCCCCGTGACCATCTGGATGGACACCGAGGCCTGAGGGGCAGACCGATACGCACTCGCACCGAGCCGCGCATCGCAGCCGCTCGCGGTGGCCTTCCCGAGCTTTGATCACGCCGCACTAGCTGCGCAAGACCCAACCGAGCGGGACAAGGGCCGAAGGCCCGCCGGGCGAGCGCCGGACCGTCCCGTCGCACCAGAGGTGCGCCGACTATCCTGTCGGCACGCCTCCGGCGTGACGGTCTGGCGCTTTGGCAATTAAAGCATGTCGATCAGATGTCATCCGGATCTGGCCAACATAAAACACCCACCCCGAAGGTCGCAGCGCCAAACCACGGTCCGGCGCCCGCCCGGCTCAGCGCCCCACCAACCCCAGGCGCAACAGGTCCCCTCTCCCCTTGGGGGAGAGGGTTAGGGTGAGGGCTTCCGAGCGCCCGGAAATCATGCCGGGGGCATGATTTCAGCGAGGAAGGGTCGGAGACCAGGCACGCTCGGAAAACAGCCCCCCCACCAGCCGCCAAGCGCAACACATCCCCTCCCCCTGCCAGGGGGAGGGCTAGGGAGGGGGCAGGCAGTGGGACGGGGTAGCTCGGCCGCGACCCTCAGTAGGGCAGCGGATGGGCCCGGTGCACCTCGTCGAGCTTCTCCAGAAGCTCCTCGCTCAGCGTCACGTCCGCCGCTCCGAGCGACCGCTCGAGCTGCGCCACGGTGGTCGCCCCGAAGATCGACGAGGACACGAAGGACCGCCGCGCCGACCACGCGAGCGCCATGTGCACCGGATCCAGCCCGAAGTCCTCGGCCACCTTCAGGTAGGCGTCCACCGCCTCGAAGGCGCGGGGATACTTGCGCCCGCCGAGATCGCCGTTGATCGCCATGCGCGATCCCTCGGGCAGCGCGCCGCCCTGGTACTTGCCCGTCAGCAACCCGCAGGCCAGCGGCGAGAAGGGCAGCAGGCCGACCTGCTCGTTGATGAGCGCCTCGGCAAGGTCCGTGTCGGCCAGCCGGTACATCAGCGAATACTCGTTCTGCACCGACACCACGCGCGGGCCGCCGGTCTCCTCGGCCATGCGCGCCCATTGCGCCGTGCCCCAGGCGGTATCGTTCGACAGGCCGAAATAGCGGATCGTGCCCCGCTCGACTTCGCGCTGAAGCGCGCCCAGCGCATCCTGCATGTGCTGCAGGTTGGCGGCCTTGTCCTGCCCCGCCGGATCGTAGCGCCAGTTCTGGCGGAAGTGGTAGCTGCCCCGGTTCGGCCAGTGGAACTGGTAGAGGTCGATCACGTCGGTCTTGAGCCGCTTCAGCGATCCCTCGATCGCCTGCGGGATGGTCTCGGAGCTGATCGCCGTGCCCTCGCGCCAGAGCGAGCCGACACCGGCCTGCTTGGTGGCGAGGATCCAGTCGTTGCGCTTCCCGCTCTTCTCGAACCAGTCGCCGAGGATCTGCTCCGTCAGGCCGATGGTCTCTTTGCGCACCGGGTTCACCGGGTACATCTCGGCGGCATCCATGAAGTTGATGCCCGCCGCCTGCGCCATCTCGATCTGGGCGTAGGCATCCTCGGGCGGGGTCTGGTTGCCGTAGGTCATCGTGCCGAGGCACAGTTCCGAGACCTGAAGGTCGGTCCAGCCCAGTTTCCGCATCTGCATCGTCGCGTTCCCCTGTTCGTTTGCGCGCGCAGCATAGGCACCTTTGCGGCGGTGCCAAGAGCACCCTTGGTGCCTCCTTGCACGAGGTCCCTGCGCAGCGCATCTCACGGGCCCATCCCGCGGGACATTCCTAAGATCTGGTTAAGCAGAGTTATTAAGCCATTGATTTTACTGGGGTGCGCGAATGTCCCGGCCCGGGACACCCTTGGGGAGCGATTATCCCTCCGGGAAAATCGAAGGGGGCTCTGCCCCCTCCCGCCCCTTCGGGCCGGTTCACCCCCGGAGTATTTCTCCCAAGAAGAAGCTCAGGCAGACAGCCTCTCGACCACGCTCTGGGCCGTCACCCGCCCGAGGTGGTGATCGCCCTCCATCACGCTCAGCGGCCCCTCGCGCAAGAGGGGCATGACCTCCCGGATGGGGGTCTCCGCCGCGATGGACCGCTCCCCCTCGCCGGGTTCCAGAACGTCGCGGGCGGTCAGCACGCCGAGCGGGTTCATGTTGGCCACGAAGTCGGCCACGTAGTCCGAGGCGGGGTTCGAGAAGATCTCGCGCGGGGTGCCGCACTGCACGATCCGCCCGCCCTCCATGATGGCGATGCGGGCACCGATCTTGAAGGCCTCGTCGAGATCGTGGCTGACGAAGATGATGGTCCGTTTGAGTTCATCCTGAAGCTGGATCAGCTCGTCCTGCAACCGGGTCCGGATCAGCGGGTCGAGCGCGCTGAAGGGCTCGTCCATGAGCAGGATCGGCGCGTCCGTGGCGAAGGCGCGGGCGAGGCCCACCCGCTGCTGCATGCCCCCCGAAAGCTCGCCCACCTTGCGCTCCCCCCAGCCGTCGAGGCCCACGAGATTCAGCTGCCGGGCGACGCGCTCGCGGCGGTCCTCGGCCCCGGCCAGTTCCAGCCCGAAGCCGACATTTTCCGAGACCGTCCGCCAGGGCAGCAGGCCGAACTGCTGGAAGACCATGGCCACGCGGTTCTGCCGCAGCTTTCGCAGGCGGGTGGCGGAGCAGGCGGTGACGTCGACCTGCTCCTCGCCGTCCTTGACCAGCACCCGGCCGCGGACGACCGGGTTGAGGCCGTTCACGGCCCTCAGGAGTGTCGACTTACCCGAGCCGGAGAGGCCCATGAGCACCAGCGTCTCGCCCTCCTCGACCTCGAGGGAGGCATCGTGGACGCCGAGGACCTGGTCGGTGGCCTGCTGGATCTCGGCCCGGCTCTGGCCCTGATCGGCGAGCGGCAGCGCTTTCTCGGGGGCGTCGCCGAACATGATCGAGACGTTGTCGAAGGTCACGGCACTCATTTGTCGATCCTCAGGGCGCGGTCGAGAAGGATGGCGACGACGACGATGATGAGCCCCGCCTCGAAGCCGAGGCCGGTGTCGACGCGGTTGAGGGCCCGGACCACCGGCACGCCGAGGCCGTCGGCGCCCACGAGGGCGGCGATGACGACCATGGAGAGCGAGAGCATGATGGTCTGGTTCAGGCCCGCCATGATCTGCGGCAGGGCCGAGGGCAACTCGACCTTCCAGAGCTTCTGCGAGGGGGTCGCGCCGAAGGCGTCGGCGGCCTCGATCAGCGAGGTCGGCGTCGAGGAGATGCCGAGGTGGGTCAGGCGGATCGGGGCGGGCACTACGAAGATGACCGTGGCGATCAGGCCCGGGACCATGCCGATGCCGAAGAAGACGATGGCGGGGATGAGGTAGACGAAGGTGGGCAGGGTCTGCATCAGGTCGAGCACCGGCCTCAGCCAGCGGTAGAGGGCGGGGCGGTGGGCGGCGGCGATGCCGATGGGGACCCCCACCCCCATGCAGACCACGCAGGCCGAGAGGACCAGCGTGAGGCTTTCGGAGGTTTCCTCCCAGTAGCCCTGGTTGAGCACGAAGAGGAAGCCGGCGGCGACAAGGGCTGGCACCTGCCAGTTGCGGTGCAGCGCCCAGGTGGCGGCGGTGAGGATGGCGACGACGATGAAGGGATGGGGCGCCTGGAAGAGGAAGAGGATCCAGTCGATCAGCCATTCCATGGCCAGCGCCAGGCCGTCGAAGAACCAGCCGCCGTTGGCCTGCAGCCAGTCGAAGACGGCCTCGGCCACGTCGCCCACGGGGAGCTTGTATTCGGTCAGCCAGTCGAGCATCGAGGCCGGTCCTTTGCAGGGCCGCACGGGATGTCCCGGGCCGGGACATCTTTCGCGACATGAAAAATCAATGGGTTACAGAGACGGATTCACCAATCATTAGGAATGTCCCTGATCGGGTCTCGCCCGGAGAAGGCCGGAGGCGGGCACGGGGAACCCCCCGCGCCCTGCCCTGAAACCCTTACTCGAGCGCGGCCATGACGGCCTCTTTCGCGTCGCCACCGTCCTTGGTGGTCACGCCGTCGAGCCAGCCATCGAGCACGCCGGTGTTCTCGGAGAGCCAGGCGGCCGCCGCCTCGTCCGGGTCCATGCCGTCGTCGAGGATGGAGCCCATGATCTGGTTCTCCATCTCGAGCGAGAACTCGAGGTTCTGCAGCAGGGTGCCGACGTTCGGGCATTCCTCGACGAAGCCGGCGGAGGTGTTGGTGTAGACCGTCGCGCCGCCGAGGTTGGGACCGAACCACTCGTCACCGCCGGTCAGGTAGGTGAGGTCGTAGTTGGCGTTCATCGGGTGCGGCTCCCACGCGAGGAAGACGATGGGTTCGTCCCGGTCCGAGGCACGGCCGACCTGCGCCAGCATGCCCTGTTCGGAGCTTTCGCGGATGTCGAAGTCCGACAGGCCGAAGGCGTCGGCCTCGATCATGTCCATGATGAGCCGGTTGCCGTCGTTGCCGGGTTCGATGCCGTAGATGGTCTCGTCCAGCGCGTCGGCGTGATCGACGATGTCCGAGAAGTCGGCGATGCCCGCCTCGGCGCCCGCGGCGTTGGTGGCCAGCGTGTACTTGGCCCCTTCGAGGTTGGCGCGCACGGTCTCGACGCTGCCGTCCTCGCGGTACGGCGCGATGTCGGCCTCCATCGTGGGCATCCAGTTGCCGAGGAAGACGTCGACGTCGCCGTCGGCCATGGCGCGGTAGGTCACCGGCACCGAGAGCACCTCGATCTCGGTGTCGTAACCCAGCGCGTCGAGCACCTTGGTGGTTGCGGCGGTGGTGGCCGTGATGTCGGTCCAGCCCACGTCGGAGAAGGTAATGGTCTCGCAATCGGCGTAGGCGGCGGTGCCGGACATGGCGAGCGTCGCCGCGATGATGCGGGTCATGGTCATGGCAGTCTCCCTATCTTGTTGTCGCTGTCGGTTTGGCGCGCAGTGAACGCGGAAACCCGCCAGTTTGCAACCGGACTGCCATGGGGATGACCCATCGGGGGCGCCTGACACGCCCCGCGTGTGTCCGGGTGATGCGGGACCAGAGACCGGGGCCGGACAGACCCCGGCATCGGGCCCCACCGGGGAGGGTTTGCGACCTGCCCGTGCCGAGAGCAGGAATTTCGGAGGTGTGTTGCTTCCCGGGGGTCGAAATGCTGCACTGCAGCATTATTTTCCGGTCAGTAGCGCGGGACAGCGCGAGAGACACCCGATCTTCTTTGAAAGGAGACCCGACATGACCAAGCAGAACACCAAATCCGCAATGGCCGACATGCAGTCCCTGTTCGACCCGCAAGGCTACCAGGACGTCTTCAAGACATGGGCCCAGAACAGCGAGCGCATGATGGCGCTGACCACCGACGCCGCGAGCCAGTCGACCGACATCGCAAGCGAGACCGCCAAGGAAGCGTTCTCGAACCTTCGCGAGGTCACCAAGGTCCGCAACGAGCCCGCCGACTACGGCAAGGCCTTCAGCGATTTCGCGCAGAAGCAGATGGACCTGTTCATGCGCACCGCTCAGACCATGTCCGAGGTCGGCCAGAAAACCGGCGCAGAGGCGCGCGAACTGGCTACCAAGGCCGGTGAGGACATGAGCCAGAAGGCACAGTCCACCGCGCAGAGCGCCGCCGACAAGGCGACCTCGGCTGCCAAGAAGGCCGCCTGAGGCGAGAGCGTCTAAAGGCCAGAATGAAAGACGGCGGGTCCCTTCGGGCCCGCCGTTTTCATGTCTGGCGCGCGGGACGGATCGCCCGCCCCGGCTCGCGTTCAGAGCCGGTTGAGAAGCTGCGGCGTGGGCCACGCGTCGGCGGGCATGCCGAGCTGGCGCTGCACCTCGCGCACGGCGTCGCGCGTACCGGCCCCGAGGATGCCGTCGGCGCCGCCCACGTCGTAGCCGCGCGCCTGCAGCTTACGCTGGAGCTGCTGCATCTGGTTGCCCGAGAGACCCGGCTCGGGGTTGCCCGCGTCATAGACCGGCGCCCCTTCGAGCCGCGTGGCGAAATAGGCCGCGGTCAGCACGTAGGTGAAGCTCTGGTTCCACTCGAAGAAGACGCGGAAGTTCGGGTAGGCGATGAAGGCCGGGCCGTTGCGGCCCTGCGGGATGATGATCGAGGCCTGCAGGCGCCCGTCGTCCAGACGCCCGCTGCGCGCACGCACGCCCATGCGCTCCCACTCGGCCACGCTTTTGGTTTCGTGCACGCCGGTCTGGTACCAGTCGAAGTTCTGCGGCAGCTGCACCTCTTGGAGCCAGGGCTCGCCGTGCCGCCAGCCGAGGCTGGAGAGCATGCTGGCCCCGGACATCAGCGCATCAGGGGCCGAGGTCTTGAGCGTCACATGCCCGTCGCCGTCGCCGTCGACGCCGTTCTCGATGATGTCCTTGGGCAGCATCTGCACCATGCCGATCTCGCCCGCCCAGGCGCCGGAGGTGGTCGCCGGGTCGAAATCGCCCCGTTCAAAGAGCTCGAGCGCGGCGAAGACCTGCGGGCGGAAGATCTGCGGGCGGCGGCAGTCATGGGCCAGCGTCACCAGGGCGTTGGCGGTGTTGAAGTCG
Source organism: Allosediminivita pacifica (assembly GCF_003054175.1). Taxonomy (GTDB): domain Bacteria; phylum Pseudomonadota; class Alphaproteobacteria; order Rhodobacterales; family Rhodobacteraceae; genus Allosediminivita; species Allosediminivita pacifica. The sequence continues at coordinate 96,345 of NZ_QBKN01000009.1, read as the reverse complement.
CCCTGCACCGCGCCGTAGTCGGTCTCGAAGGCCCAGAAGGCCAGCAGCACGCCGCGCGAGATGCCGTACTGGCGTTCGATCCGGTCGAAGACGCTGTCGTAGCGCTGCGCCATCTGGCGGCCGCGGTCGAGGCGGCTCTGGCTGATGAGCTTGCGCGAGAAGATGATGAAGGGATCCTGGAAGATACCCTGCTGGCGGTCGGCGCGCAGCACCGACTGATCCAGCGAGACCTGGCCGAAGAAGCGCGCGGCGGCCTGCGGGTCATGGCCCCGGCGCACGGCTTCCTGCTGCAGGTCGGAAACGAAGCCGGAGAAGCTGCCCCCGCAGGGCACCGACTGCGCCTGAGCGGCCGTGGCGCCCAGGACGAGGGCAAGGATCGCTGGTCTTGTGAACATGGGTCTCTCCGCCTGTTTGGCGACAAAGGTAGCAGGCAATCACGTCTCCGCAACCGGACATGGTTTGCGATTCCTTGCCGGCCCCGGGGCGCAGTAAGACAAAATTAACCAAATATTGAGGAAGATGACCCAGAACTTCGATCGACGGTCCGGCGCTTTCACAAGGACATGCCGCATGGACGTACTCATCATCGAGAGCCGCAAAGCGCTGGCCGACCTCTGGAGCCGCCATCTTGACCGGATGGGCGCCGGTGTCGTCTGTGCGACCGGCGAGGCCGAGGCGGTCGCGCATCTCGAGAGCGAGCATTTCGACGTCGTCATCCTCGATCTCGTGCTCGAGGAGGGCAGCGCCTTTGCGGTGGCCGATTACGTGGCCTACCGTGACGCGGCCACGCGGATCATCTTCGTCACCAATACCACGTTCTTCTCGGACGGGTCGATCTTTTCGCTCTTCGCCAATGCCTGCGCCTACCTGCCCCGGGCGACCCCGCCCGAGGACCTGTCGGCCATGGTGGAGCATTACGCTCGCCCGCATTGATCTTCAGGCGGCGTCGAGCCTGTCGCGTCCGTGCGGCGCCATGAGGTCGAGCACCGGGCCGATGGGGACGATCCGGTTGGGATTCACCGTCTCGTGGCTGTAGTGGTAGTGGCGCACGATATGGCCGAAATGCACGGTCTCGGCCACGCCGAGCCACTGGTAGAGCTCGCGCAGGTAGCCCCAGAGCGCGGGGAAATCGACGATCCGGTTGCGATTGCACTTGAAGTGGCCGTGGTAGACCTTGTCGAAGCGGATCAGCGTGGTGAAGAGCCGCCAGTCGGCCTCGGTCACGCGGTCGCCCATGAGGTAGCGGTTGCCCGAGAGCCGCTCCTCCAGCCAGTCGAGCGTCTCGAACAGCGGGAAGACCGCCTCCTCGTAGGCATCTTGCGTGGTGGCGAAGCCGGCCTTGTAGACCCCGTTGTTGACCGTGTCGTAGATCCGCGCGTTCACCGGCTCGATGTCCTCGCGCAGGTATTGCGGCCAGTAGTCGTCGTGGTTGCCGGTGATCTCGTCGAAGGCGCTGTTGAACATGCGGATGATCTCGGCGCTCTCGTTCGACACCATCGTCTCGCGCTTGCGGTCCCAGAGCACCGGCACCGTGACCTTGCCCGAGACCTGCGGATCGGCCTTGGTGTAGATGTCGCGCAGGTAGGGCAGGCCGTACAGGCGGTCACCCGTCGCCCCGTCGAAATCCGTACCGAAGGTCCAGCCCTCGTCGAGCATGTCGGGATGCACCACGCTGACGCCGATCAGGTCATCCAACCCCTTGAGCTTGCGGAAGACCAACGCCCGGTGCGCCCAGGGACAGGCATAGCTGACATAAAGATGGTAGCGGTCGGGCTCGGCGCGGAAGCCGCCTTCGCCGGTGGGCCCGGCGCTGCCGTCGGCGGTGATCCAGTTGCGGAAGCCCGTGTCCGAGCGCACAAAGGCCCCGCCTTCGTTGCGGGACGTGATCGATCCCTTTTCCCACTTGCCGTTGACGAGCTGACCCATGGTGCCTCTCCTGGTGCCTCTCCTGTTCGCTTGAGAGGAAACCTAGGCTGCGCCCGGGGTTTCTCAAACAAGGGCCACAGCGCAGCCTCCCTGCGCAGCCGCACAGGCGGCGGATCAGGCGCCCAGCACGGTGCCCTTCGGGACCCTGTGGCCCAGCAAGAAGGTCGCTGCATCCTGCGCGCCGCGCCCCGCCCGCTGCGCGCGCGTCACCTGCACGGCACCCTCTCCGCAGGCCACGCTCAGCGCGTCGTCGAGAACCTCGCCCGGCGCGCCATCCCCGGGCACCACACGCGCCCCCAGCAGCTTGATGCGGTCGGTGCCATGCTCCGTCCAGGCCCCCGGAAAGGGCGCAAGCCCGCGGATCTGGCGCGACACCGCCTCGGCATCCTGCGTCCAGTCCACGCGCGCCTCGGCCTTGTCGATCTTGGAAGCATAGGTCACGCCGTCCTCGGGCTGCGCCTCCGGCACCAGCGCGCCGAGGTTGTCCAGCGCCTGCACGATCAGCCCCGCGCCCATGGCGCTCAGCCGGTCATGCAATTCCGCCGTGGTCTCCTCGGTCCCGATCTCCGTCTCCTCGCGCAACAGCACCGGCCCGGTGTCGAGCCCCGCCTCCATCTGCATGATGCAGATGCCGGTCGTCTCGTCGCCCGCAAGGATCGCGCGGTGGATCGGTGCCGCCCCGCGCCAGCGCGGTAACAGAGAGGCATGGATGTTCAGGCAGCCCCGTTCGGGCGCATCGAGGATGGCCTGCGGCAGGATCAGCCCGTAGGCCACCACCACTGCCACCTCGGCGCCCAGCGCCGCGAACTCGGCCTGCTCCTCCGCGCCCTTCAACGATGTCGGATGCCGCACGGGCAGGCCCAGCGCCTCGGCCCGCGCCTGCACCGGGGTGGGCCGGTCCTTCTTGCCACGGCCCGCCGGGCGCGGCGGCTGGCAGTAGACACAGGCGACCTCGTGGCCGGCCTCGACCAGAGCCTCCAGCACCGGGACGGAAAAATCGGGTGATCCCATGAAGATCAGACGCATGACAGGCCCTCCGCTCAACAGGGTTCAGGCATGGCCCCGCCCGATCCGGATCGCAAGCCCCGCGCGCTTCTTCTTGGTCCAAATACTCCGGGGAGTCGCCCGGAACGGGCGACGGGGCAGAGCCCCTGCCTCGCCCGCCGCAGGCACGACCGCCTCAGAGGCGCGCCTTGCGGAATCTCTTCAGGATCATCTCGCGCTTCACCCGGCTCAGACGGTCGATGAAGACATGCCCGTCGAGGTGGTCGATCTGGTGCTGCACCGAGGTGGACCAGAGCCCTTCGAACTCCCGCTCGGCCTGCGCGCCGCCTTCGTCGAGGTAGCGCACGCGTACCTTCGCCGGGCGTTCGATCTTGGCCGAGACGCCCGGCAGGTTGGGGCTGGCTTCCTCGTGGGGGCGCATCTCGGCCGAAGCCCAGAGAAGCTCGGGGTTGGCAAGCCGCACCGCCTGCCCGCCCGTATCCGAGCCGTCGACCACGGCAAGGCGCAGCATCACGCCGATCTGTGGCGCGGCGAGGCCGACGCCGGGCATGGCCACCATGGTGTCGACCATGTCGTCCCATATCGTCCGGATCTCGTCCGTGACTTCCGTGACCGGCTCGGCGGGCGTGCGCAGCCGCTTGTCGGGCCACATGACAAAGGGGCGCGGGCTCATACCCCCGGTCCGGCCCCGGGTCCGGGATCGGGCTTGTCGGTGATGAGCACCCCGTCGAGGTGGTCGCGTTCGTGCTGCACGCAGACCGCGTCGAAGCCCTCAAACCGCGCCTCGTGCCAGTGGCCGGACAGGTCCTGCCAGCGCAGGTCCACCCAGGCGGGCCGCGCCACGCGGCGGGGCGTGTCGGGGATCGACAGGCAGCGTTCCTCGTGCGGGACAAGCTCTTCCGCCGCGCCGATGATCTCGGGGTTCACGAAGACCTGCGGCGCGGGCGTGCCCTCTTTCCAGGTGGTGTCCATGACGAACAGCCGCCGGGTCACGCCCACCTGCGGCGCGGCAAGGCCCCGGCCATGCGCGGCGTAGAGCGATTGCAGCATGTCCACGGCCAGCACGCCCAGCGCGCCGTCGAACACCTCGGCCGGTTCGCACATGGTGCGCAGCGCCCGGTCGGGATCAAGCAGGACCGCAAGCCGAGTCATCAGCCAGCCGCCCGGGCGCGCTCTTTCTTGAGCTTGAGCATCTTGCGGGTGATCATCTGGCGCTTCAGCGGCTTGAGGTAGTCGATGAAGAGCTTGCCATCGAGGTGGTCGATCTCGTGCTGGACGCAGGTGGCCCAGAGCCCGTCGAAGTCCTCGGTCTGCAGGGTCCCGTCGCGGTCGAGCCATTCGACCGTGACCTCGGCGGGGCGCTCGACCTCGGCGTATTGATCCGGGATCGAGAGGCAGCCTTCCTCGTAGGTGCTGCGCTCGTCCGAAGCGGCGATGACGCGCGGGTTGAACATCACCAGGGGACGCGGGGCGGCGCCTTCTTCCTTGACGCAATCGAGCGTGATGAGGCGTGTCGAGACGCCCACCTGCGGCGCGGCCAGCCCGATGCCCGGCGCGTCGTACATGGTTTCGAGCATGTCGTCGGCCAGCTTCCGCAACTCGTCGGAGATGTCCTCGACGGGCGGCGCGGCCTTCTTGAGGCGCGGATCGGGATGGATGAGGATGGGCCGTTTCATGGGGCTGATGTAGGCAAAAGAGGGCTCTGGAGCAAGCGAGGGTGTGACGTCATTACTCGGCGCCGCCACCGCCCTCGGCGCGCTTCTTCTTGATCATGGCGAGCCGCTCCTGGATCAGGCCCTTGCGGCGGTTCTGGTAGGCGGTGATGAGCGGCAGCGAGACGTAGTAGGCGACGCTGGCGGCGATCAGGCCGGGGATGATTCCCCCGATCATGTAGGGGAAGAAGACCTCGTGATAGAAGATCGACAGCGCCGACCAGTTGGCCTCGGTGTCGTTGAACATCGCCTCGAAGTTGCCCCAGAGATCGCGGCCGGCCATGACGAACTTTTCGCCCAGCCCCCCGTGTTCGGGATCGTCCTCGAGCCCGAGCATCCAGTAGCCGGTGGTGAGCGAGATCACCCCGATGGGCACGTAGGTGAGCGGGTTGCCCACGAAGGTGGCCAGCAGCGACGCGATGACATTGCCGCGCATCATCATCGCAATGCCGGCGGCGATGAAGAAATGAATGCCGTAGAAGGGCGTGAAGGTGGTGAACACGCCGGCGAAGATGCCGCGCGCGATGCGGTCGGGCGGATCGGGCAGACGGTTGACGCGGTGCTTGATGTAGACCGCGGCGCGGCCCCAGCCGCCGCGGGGCCACATCGCCTCGAAGACGATACGCCACAAGGGTCGTCTGTCGCGCCTCTTGAACACGGGGACCCGTCCCTTTCCAGTTCGCTGCGTTCGCTTACTCGGCCGCGTCGGGCATCGCCGTCAGGCCCGGATCACGGCGGCGTGCCACCGCGGCCACGTTGCTTTCCGCATCCAGGGTCACCATCACCGAATGCAGCTGCTCCGCGTCGCTTAGCTCTACATCCATTAACAAACGATAGAAATCCGGCTTTCGATCCAGGAAGCGCAGGTCCGAGATATTGGCCTTCCGCTCGCCGATCAATGTGCAAATCCGACCAAGTACGCCCGCGTCGTTGGTGATCACGAGTTCGAGCGAAACGGGATAGACCGCGGGGTGGCGGCCCTCGGCCCAGTGGAGGTCGAGCCAACGTTCGGGTTCGTCCTCGTATTCGGCCAGGCGGGTGCAGTCGATGGCGTGCACCTGCACGCCCTCGCCGCGATGGGCGATGCCGACGATGCGTTCGCCGGGGAGCGGCTGGCAGCAGGGTGCGCGTTCGAAGCCCTGGCCGTGTTCGAGGCCGACGACGGCGCGCTTGGCCTCGACCTCGGAATCGTCGTCAGGGACGAGGTCGGGATAGACGGCGTCGACCACCTGCCGGGCGGTGATCTCGGCGCTGCCGAGGCGCGCCAGAAGCGTGTCGGTGTCGGCGACGCCCAGCGTGCGCGCGGCGGTGGCGAGCGCCTTGTCGGTGGCCTTCTTGCCGACGTTCTCGAAGGCAGCGCGGGCGAGTTCGTGGCCGAGCTTGATGTAGCGGCCGCGGTTGGCCTCGCGCAGGGCGCGGCGGATGGCGGTCTTGGCCTTGCCGGTGGTGGCGATATCGAGCCAGGTGGCCTGCGGGGTTTGGCCCTCGGCTGTGATGATCTCGACCGACTGGCCGTTCTTGAGCCGGGTCCAGAGCGGCACGCGGATGCCGTCCACCTTGGCGCCGACACAGGCCGAGCCGATCCGGGTGTGGATGGCGTAGGCATAATCGAGCGGCGTCGCGCCCTTGGGCAGCTTCACCACGTCGCCCTTGGGCGTGAAGCAGAAGACCTTGTCCGAGTACATCTCGAGCTTCACGGCCTCGAGAAATTCCTCGTGGTCCTCTTCGCTGCTGAACTGTTCGGTCAGCGAGGAGATCCAGCGCGAGGGATCGACGGCGAAGGGGTTCTCGGCCCGGACCCCGTCGCGGTAGGACCAGTGCGCGGCCACGCCGGTCTCGGCCACGTCGTGCATCTGGCGGGTGCGGATCTGCACCTCGACCCGCTTGCCGTCACGGCCCGAGACGGTGGTGTGGATCGAGCGGTAGCCGTTCGATTTCGGGTTGGAGATGTAGTCCTTGAAGCGGCCGGGGACGAGCTTCCAGCGGTGATGGATCACGCCCAGCGCGGTGTAGCAGTCGGCCTCGGTCCGGGTGATGACACGGAAGCCGTAGATGTCGGACAAGCGCGAGAAGCCGATCTTTTTTTCCTGCATCTTGCGCCAGATGCTGTAGGGCTTCTTGGCACGACCGAAGACCTCGGCCTCGACCCCGGCCTCGTCGAGTTCATGACGCATGTCGCTGGTGATCCGGTGGATCACGTCGCCCGCTTCCTTCTGGAGCGTTATGAAGCGGCGGATGATCGAGCTGCGGCCCTCGGGGTTCAGCACGCGGAAGGCGAGATCCTCGAGCTCTTCGCGCATGGACTGCATGCCCATGCGTCCGGCGAGGGGCGCGAAGATGTCCATCGTCTCGCGCGCCTTCTGCATCTGCTTCTCGGGCTTCATGGCGCGGATGGTGCGCATGTTGTGAAGCCGGTCGGCGAGCTTGACCAGGATCACGCGCAGATCCCTGGACATGGCCATGAGCAGCTTGCGGAAGTTCTCGGCCTGCTGGGTTTCGGAGCTGGAGAGCTGCAGGTTGGTGAGTTTGGTCACGCCGTCCACGAGGTCCGCGACCTCACGGCCGAACCGCTCGGAAATTTCCTGGTAGGTGGAGCGCGTGTCCTCGATCGTGTCGTGCAGGAGCGCGGTGACGATGGTGGCATCGTCGAGCTGCTGCTCGGTCAGGATCGCGGCAACGGCGACGGGATGCGTGAAGTAGGGCTCGCCCGACTTGCGCATCTGCCCGTCGTGCATCTCGCGGCCGTAATCATAGGCCGCGAGGATCAGGTCCGCATTGGTACGTGGATTGTAATTGCGAACGAGCGCGACAAGGTCTTCGGCGGCAATCATCGTGCGCCACTCTCCCTCGACGCGTGGTGCGCGATCACCCCTGGCCCTGGGCCTCCATGAGCGCGCGCAGCAGTTTCTCTTCGGACATGTCGTCCTCGGCCGGCTTGTCGGGCTCGGCGCCCATGAGCAGGGCCATGGCGTCGTCCTCGGGCTCGTCGACCTCGATCTGGGTCTGGTTCGACTCGATCAGACGCTCGCGCAGCTCGTCGGCGGACTGGGTTTCCTCGGCAATCTCCCGCAGGGCGACGACCGGGTTCTTGTCGTTGTCGCGATCGACGGTGATCGCGGCACCGGAGGACACCTCGCGCGCCCGGTGGGCGGCAAGCAGCACCAGCTCGAACCGGTTGGGCACCTTGTCGACGCAATCTTCCACTGTGACGCGGGCCATGTGACGCTCCCTCCTGAGGATCGGCTTGGAAAAGGCTGGGATAACGCTGACGCGGCCGGAATACAAGCATGATTCGCCCACTGTGCTCCGGCGGGGACTTCACCTTTGCGGGATCACCTCGGCCAAGGCCACAGGATCCAGAGCCTGCGTCATTTCCGCCACTGTCCACGAAAGAAGCGGATGGCTCCAGTCCGCGGCAATGTCGCGCAGGGGCACGAGAACGAAGGCCCGGTCCTGCAACCGGGGGTGTGGAAGCACGAGATCGTCGGGTGCGTCGTGCAGGCGCCGCTCCTCCGGAAGGTGGCGCCACCTTTCCTGCGTCGCGGTGTCAGGCCAGACCGTGTCATCCGCCGCGAGCAGGTCGAGATCGAGGCTGCGGGCCCCCCAGCGCTGCACGCGCTGGCGTCCGAAGGCTGCCTCGACGGCATGCAGACGCTCAAGCATGGCACGCGGATCGGCGGGCCCGTCCACCGCGGCGCAGGCGTTCACGTAGTCGGGCCCCGCGCCGGGCGGAAAGCAGGGCGTGACGAAAAACCGGCTGAGACGGCGTAGGCGCAGCCCCTCTGTCGCCATCGCGAGGAAGCCTCCGCGCAGCGTTTCGGACGCGTCACCCTCGGCAGATCCGAGGTTGGAACCTGCAGCCACAAGATACGTTTTCGACGTAGGGGAAATGGTTGACCTCTTGTGTCAGGTAGCTCAATCAGCTTGATCGACTTTGATCTTTGCCTAACTTAAGCGGCGGGATCGTGGAACTCACTCACTCACCACTCACACTCACGAACCTCACGGAACGTACCAAGTCCCATTATTAGAAAGGACTTTTGATGTTTTACAAGGATGAAAGGCTGGCCCTATTTATCGACGGGTCCAACCTTTATGCTGCAGCCAAATCACTTGGCTTCGACATCGACTACAAGCTGCTCCGGCAGGAATTCGCCCGCCGCGGGAAAATGGTTCGCGCCTTCTACTATACGGCCCTGCTGGAAAACGACGAATATTCGCCGATCCGTCCGCTTGTCGACTGGCTGCACTACAACGGCTTTTCCATGGTCACGAAACCGGCCAAGGAATACACCGACAGCCAAGGCCGCCGGAAGGTGAAGGGCAACATGGACATCGAACTGACCGTCGACGCCATGGAACTCGCGCCCCGTATCGACCACGTCGTGCTGTTCTCGGGTGATGGCGATTTCCGTCCGCTGATCGAGAGCCTTCAGCGCCAGGGCGTGCGCGTCTCGGTCGTGTCGACCATCCGCAGCCAGCCGCCGATGATCGCCGACGAACTGCGCCGCCAGGCCGACAACTTCATCGAGCTCGACGAGCTGCGTGAAGTCATCGGTCGTCCGCCGCGCGAGCAGCAGGCCGAGCGGAACTTCGAGGTTGCCGGAAGCAAGTGAACAGGCGTGCGGCCGTTATGGGGATGAGGGCCGCTCGTGTGGGATGAGGCCGCCGCTCTGGGCGGCCTTTTCCTTGCCGCCTTCGGGGCGGCGACCATCCTGCCCTTCCAGTCCGAGATCGTCTTCGTCGGCCTGCAGGTGAAGGGGCTTGCCAGTCCGCTCGCGCTGGTCGTCGTGGCAAGCATCGGCAACACGCTGGGCGCGGTGGTGAACTATTTCATGGGCATCGGCGCCGAGCGGCTGAAGGGCAGCCGCTGGTTCCCGGCCTCCGAGCGGCAGCTGGAGCGTGCCCAGCGATGGTATTCGCGCTGGGGCGTCTGGACGCTGCTTCTGAGCTGGGCCCCCTTCGGCGACGCCTTCACTGTGATCGCCGGGATCATGCGCACGCGCTGGTGGGTCTTCCTGGCGCTGGTCGCGCTGGCCAAGACCGGGCGTTACGTGCTGCTCGCCTGGGGCACGGCGGGGATGTCCTAACCGCCGCTGGCGCGGGCGTTCATTTCGTCATGCATCTTGCGGATCTCGTCCGGCCAGGTGCTCTTGATGTAGGCCAGCACGTTCAGGATCTCCTCCTCGCTCAGGATGTCGCCGAAGCCGATCATGGTGGACCGGTAGTCGCCGCCGACGATCGCCTCGGTGCCCTCGGTGACGATCCGCACCAGCAATGGATCGGGGTGGTGCCAGGTATGGCCTGTCTCGTCGTGGGGCGGCGCGGGCAGGTAGCCCTCGGCATCGGGGGTCTGCCAGTCCGGTTCGCCTTCAAGGTCGGCGCCGTGGCAGGAGGCGCAATTCTCTGCATAGAGCGCCCTGCCCTCGGCGACACGCTCCGCGTCCTCGTAGGGCAGAAGCCCCTCCCCCAACGCCGGGCCCGCGACCAGGGCCAGTGCCAATGCCAGTCTCATATCCGTCTCCTCGTGCAGATGGTCGCACAGATATGACCGCCTTCCCGCAGGTGGAAGCCAATTCAAGAAAGCGTGGGTCTGGACGGCCCGGCGCACAGCCACTACCTCGGGAATATGGAAACGCCGACCCCGAAACCGCCGCTGACACTCTACCTCGCCGCGCCGCGCGGATTCTGCGCGGGCGTGGACCGGGCAATCAAGATCGTCGAGATGGCGCTCGAGAAATGGGGCGCGCCGGTCTACGTGCGCCACGAGATCGTCCACAACAAGTACGTCGTGGACGACCTGCGCGAGAAGGGGGCCGTCTTCGTCGAGGAGCTCGAAGAGTGCCCCGACGACCGGCCGGTGATCTTCTCGGCCCATGGCGTGCCCAAGGCCGTGCCCGCCGAGGCCGCCAAGCGCGAGATGATCTACGTGGACGCCACCTGCCCGCTGGTGTCGAAGGTCCACATCGAGGCCGCACGTCACCACGAGAACGGGCTCCAGATGATCATGATCGGCCACGCCGGCCACCCCGAGACCGTTGGCACCATGGGGCAGCTGCCCGAGGGCGAGGTGCTGCTGGTGGAGACGGTCGCGGACGTGGCGGGGGTCGAGGTGCGCGATCCCGACAAGCTCGCCTTCGTGACGCAGACGACGCTCTCGATCGACGACACGGTGGACATCGTGACCGCGCTGCGGGCGCGGTTCCCCAACATCGTCGGCCCCCACAAGGAAGACATCTGCTACGCCACCACCAACCGGCAGGAGGCGGTCAAGGCCGCGGCGCCGCATTGCGAGGCCATGCTGGTGGTGGGCGCGCCGAACTCCTCGAACTCGAAGCGACTGGTCGAGGTCGCCCGGAAGGCAGGCTGCAGCTACTCGCAGCTGGTCCAGCGGGCCGCCGACATCGACTGGCGGTCGCTCGAAGGCGTGCGCTCGGTCGGGATCACGGCGGGCGCCAGCGCGCCCGAGGCGCTGATCGACGAGGTCATCGACTCGTTCCGGGCCCGCTACGACACCACCGTGGAGCTGGTCGAGACCGCGCAGGAAGACGTGGAGTTCAAGGTGCCGCGGGTGCTGCGCATCCCCGCCTGAGGAGGATGTCCCGGGCCGGGACATTTTTCAGACCAAGCAGAATCAACGGGTTATCGCCTCGCGTTTACGAAACGTCAGGGATTGGCGCTTTCGGTCTCGCCAAGCGCGCACGGTCCTGACAGTCTGCGCTCATGCCCCGGCCCTTCGATCCAGAAGAGGTGCTGTGCCAGCCGCTGATGGCGATGCTCGCCACCGTGGACGGCGACGGTGCCCCGCGCAACGCCCCGGTCTGGTTCGACTGGGACGGCGCAGTGCTGTCGATGCTGGGCAATCGCGGGGGCAGCTCCGTGAAACGGATCGAGGCCGAACCGCGTGTCGCGGTCGAGATCGTGCAATACGACAACCCGGGCGGCGTGCTGCGCCACCTCGGTCTTCGCGGCCGGGCCGAGATCTCCCCGATGGACCCCGACCTCTTCCGCCGGCTCCTGCACCGCTACCTTGGCCCCGAGCCGGAGTGGAATCGCTGGTTCGTCGATACCATCGCGCGGATCGACGACCCCGACGGACGGCTGATCCGGATGCGCCCCGAGAGCATCTTCACCAACGACGTGAGCTATTTCCGCACCGGGCCCGAGTTCGCCACTGCCACGAAGGACACACCGTGATCTCCTACCAGTTCCTGCTGACCGCCCTGGTGGTCGTCCTCGCGCCCGGCACCGGCGTGCTCTACACCCTCGCGCTCGGCCTCGGGCAGGGCCGCCGCGCCGCGCTGGCCGCCGCCGCCGGCTGCACGCTCGGCATCGTGCCGCATCTTGCGGCTGCGATCCTCGGGCTGGCCGCCGTCCTGCACGCCAGCGCCCTGCTCTTCTCGGTGATCAAGTGGGCGGGCGTGGCCTACCTGCTCTGGCTCGCATGGCAGGCGGTGCGCGAGGGCGGCGCGCTGTCGATCGGTGCGGCCCCCGCGCAGGAGCCCGGCTGGCGGATCGCCCGGCGCGGCGCGCTCATCAACATCCTCAACCCCAAGCTGTCGCTCTTCTTCCTGGCGCTGCTGCCGCCCTTCCTGTCGGGCGATCCGGCGCGCGCCACGGCCGAAATGACGCTGCTGGGCGGCATCTTCATGGCGCTGACCTTCGCGGTCTTCGCGCTTTACGGGATCTTCGCGGCCCGGGCGCGCGACTGGCTGCTGGGCTCCGAACGGGCCATGCGTTGGCTGGGCCGCTCCTTCGCGGCGGTCTTCGCCCTGCTCGCCGGCCGGCTTGCACTCGAACGGGCCTGAGGCACCGCATCGGTCCCCTCGGTGGCCCTGCGCTTCTTTTCGCCCTAAATACCTCGGGGAGCGCGAGGGGCAGAGCCCCTCGCTTCCGACACCTGCCAGACGGAGGCCCCCGTTGAAGGACATCCCCCGCTCCGCCCTGATCCTCGGCCTTGCCGGGGTGCTGCCCTTTGCATGGGGCGCGCTGACCTACCTGCACGGGCCGCTGGGCATCTGGACCACGCAGACCATCGGGCCGCGCTACACCGGGCCCTTCGTGCAGCTGCTCTACGGCGCGGTGATCCTGGCCTTCATGTCCGGCGTGCTCTGGGGCTTCGCCACCAAGGTCGAGGGCCGCCGCGCGGGCGTGGCCTACGCGCTGTCGGTGATCCCGGCGCTCTGGGCCTTTGTCGCGGCGGGCGGCGGGCCGGTCGTTGCCTCGGGCAACCTGATCGCCGGCTACCTCGGGCTGCTGCTGCTCGACTGGCAGTTCTGGCGCTGGGGGCTGGCGCCTCAGTGGTGGATGAAGCTGCGGGTGCTGCTGACCGTGCTGGTGGTGCTCTGCCTCTCGGTGACGCTGCTGCTCTGAGCCCGCTTGACGGCCCGCGCGGGCGCGGGCAAGAGCCGCCCCATGACCGAGCTTTTTGCCTATACCGACGGAGCCTGCTCCGGGAACCCCGGCCCCGGGGGCTGGGGCGTGCTGCTGCGTGCCATGGAGGGCGGGACCGTCCAGAAGGAGCGCGAGCTCAAGGGCGGCGAGGCAGCCACCACCAACAATCGGATGGAGCTGATGGCCGCGATCCAGGCGCTCGAGACGCTGGCGCGGCCCTCGAAGATCACCATCATCACCGACAGCGCCTACGTGAAGAACGGCGTGACGGGCTGGATCCACGGCTGGAAGAAGAACGGCTGGAAGACGGCGGCCAAGAAGCCGGTGAAGAACGCCGAGCTCTGGCAGCGGCTGGACGCCGCCCAGGCGCGCCACGAAGTGCGCTGGGAGTGGATCAAGGGCCACGCCGGCCACGCCGAGAACGAGAAGGCCGACGAACTGGCGCGCGCCGGCATGGCACCGTTCAAGCCCGGCAAGGGCTGACGCGCGGAGCCGGCCTCCGCTGCCCCATTCGCAGGCCTTGTCGGGGACGGGGCGCCACAGTCGGATGCCGCGCGTGACGGTCAGGCTTGGCTGCGCGGGGCAAACTCCCCTAGGGTCCGCAGGACAAGTTGGAGGGAGTGGCAGGATGACCAGGCGGCCCGGGTTCGAGACGCGCCACGTGAGCGCAGAGGATGCCGCGCGGCTCTACCAGGCCTGGGCGCGGCTGGGGCTGGAGATGGTGGAGCGGCCCCTCGGCCTGTCGCGCAGCGCCTGCGAGCGGCTGGCCGGTGCCGCGGTGCAGGGGCTGGTCGGCCCCTGGGCGCCGCAGAGGCTGGCGCAGACGGCGGGGCGCGAGGGCCTCGATTTCGCGACCGGGCTGATGGCGACACCCGCCGAGGCTGCAGCCGCCGCCGTCGAGACACTCGACGCGCCGCGCCCGGCGGTGCCCGAGGTGCTGGAGAAGACGCTCTGCGCCTCGGCGCCGGTGCCGCTGGGCGGGTCGGTCACGGTACGCCCCGGAATCGCGATCGAACAGCTTCACGCGCTGGCCGAGGCGGCCCGGACCACCCGCGGCGACGAGGACATGGCCCGGGTGCGGGCGGGCGTTGCCGACCGCATCTTGCTTCCGGCGCGGATCGTCGATTCCTCGCAGGGCTGGGCCTCGTGGTTCGTGCCGGCCGAGACAGCCGAGGCGCTGATGCGCGAGGCGGTGGAGCTGGGCCACCAGCCGCCCGAGGTACTGGAGGCGTTCGAACCGGTCATGGTCGGCCGCGGCGCGGCGATGGTGACGCTGATGGCGACGGACTACCGGACCTCGGATTTCGGCAAGCTGACCGAGATCGGCCTGACACTGACGGTGACGCCGCGCGGCGCGGGCTTTCCCGATCCGGGGCAGATGTTCCTGCGGCTGATTGTCGACGATCCGTGGTCGCTGGCGGTGGCGCGGCGGGTCTGGGGCATCCGGAAGGATTACTGGGACACGCACGAAGGGCCGCGCATCGACGTGGCCTACAGCGCGGATGCGGTGCGCTTCGGATCGGCGCTGGTCCGGGCGCCCAAGGCCGTGCGGGGCGACGTGCTGGCGATGACCTTCCCGCGGTTCGGCCGGGGCCGGAGCCAGGAAATGCGTAGCGGGATCTATTCCATGCGCGAGCGCGGACCCGAGCCTGGCGGCCCCTGCGAGCCCGTGCGCGCCAGCCTCTGCAGGACGAACGAGCGCGAGGGGACGCAGTACGGCGGCAAGGTCGAACTGGAGCTACCCCGGTCGAAGGCCCTGGGCAGCGGCGGCGGGTGCCTCTGCTCGGAAGGCATGGCCTGCCTGTGCGAGACGCTGCGGGGCATCGGGCTCGACCGGCGACGGCCAGCGGCGAACGGCTGGACCGACCGGATGACCGGCACGCTGGCGGCGCCGGAGCCGGTGACCCCAGCCTATTCGCCCGGGAAGTAGCGCTTGAAGGTGCGGCGCAGCGTGGTGTCGGTCTCGGAGACCGCCCGCGCGGCATAGGCCAGGGGGCGCAGGCTGTTGGCCGCGGTGGCGACCATGGGACCGGGCAACGTGTCGGGCACCGTGATCTCGACCGGGTCGCCCTTCCCCGTGCGGCGCCGGACCGCCTCGGCCGCCATCAGACCGCTCATGGCCGCGCCCTCGATGGTGACCACGTCGACGGGCGTCTGGACGAAATCGCCGGCGACGAAGAGGTCGGGAACCTCGGTCGTGGTGGTTGGACGGAAGTGCCAGGTGTTGACCGCGTTGACGAAGAGCTCGCCGCCGGCGTTGGTCTGCAGATGCGTGCGGCAGGGCACGATGTCGGTCTCGCGGTCGAAGTCGATGTAGCGGCTCAGTTCGTCGAGCATGAGCGAGACGATGACCTGCCCGCCGTCCTCCTGTTCGATGTAGGGCATGAGCCCGTCGGCGTCGGAGGCGCAGATGCTTATCTGGGTCAGATCCGCGTCGTCCTCGTTGCCGTCGCGCCAGAGCTGGCTGTTGTCGTAGAGGCTCATCTCGTAACGGGAGCCGAGCAGGATGACGATGCCCTTGGGCAGCGGCGTCTTCGGAGGGTGCCGCAGGAAGACGTCGAGCACCATGATCGGCGCGCCCTTCAGACGCGGAGACTGGGCAAGGCGGTTGTCGATGCCGGCAAGCGTCGCGCCGCGGTCGGCCGGGCCGTCCTTGGCGCGCGCATAGACGATCCGCGAGAGCTGGCGCGGCGGCACCGCCAGCACCACCTGCCCGCCGAAACGCCAGATCTCGGACTTGTCGGCGGTGATCCGGCCCGGGGCGGGCTGCGCGTAGGGCGAGCCATCGAGCGTGGCGATGCGCAGGAGAAAGTCGCTGGTGTCCGGGTCGATCTCGAGCCCGGTGAGCGCGGTCAGCGGCATCAGCGTGAAATCCGGGCGGTCCGAGGGTGGCTCGGCGGCCTTTTCGGCGTCGTTCTCGGCCTGGATGCGGCGGAATATCTCGCGCGGAGGCTCGCGGTGGTCGAGGATGCGGAACTTTCCCGAAAGCCGCGAGAGGGCCTTCAGCCACGGGGAGAAGAGCGCCTCTTCGGTATTGCCGGTGAGCAGCCACATGGCGGGCGCAGGCAGACGCGCCCCGTATTTCAGGAAGGATCGGTAGGACGCGGCCGAGGCGACCGCCGTGGGTGCGGCGAAGGCCTTGGCCAGCACCTGGTGCGAGGCTTGGCGCGATTTGGCCGTGGTGTAGCCGAGCTCTCGCAGGAAGGCCGCGACGCTAATCTGGTCGAGCCGGTGGTCCGCATGCTCGGGCTTGGCCAGCAGGTCGAGAATCGACTCGCTGTGCAGGAAGACATCCGGCGCGGGGGCGACGCCGCTGGTCATGTTCTGCCAGGCAGTGCCGGGAGAGCCGGGGTTGTCGGCGTGAAGCGGGGGCGAACCCGGAGGACCGGTGAAATAGCTGATGCGGGTCATCGGCTCGAACCGGTCGGCGATGCCGATCTCCTCCACCAGTTTCCAGAAATTATGATACCAGTTCAGGTACATGTGGTAGCAGTGCTCGTGCCAGTCGGTCTCGCGCGCGGAGCGGCAGCCGGGCATGTCGCAGCGCGCGCATGTGCCGCTGCCGAAGGGCCGCGCCATCTCGCGCGCGGTCTTTTCCGTGCGGCTGCGCCGGAAGCCGAACCTTTCCGAGACATGCTCGACCCGTTCGTCGGCTTCCTGGTGGGCGCCGAGCTTGCCGCCGAGATAGGAATTTGCCTCAAGCATGGTCACATCGTGGCCACGTTCCAGCAGACGCTGTGCCGTTGTCATGCCCGCGACACCCCCGCCGACGACAATCACGTGCGGGCGCCCCGTTGACACAAAGGGATACCGCCTGATTGCCGGACCGGGCCCGTCGGCCTCCGAGTTTGGGGTTGTCATGGAACACACCATCGTTAAGATTTTGACGCAAAGTAACACCGGGGGAGTGACGGGCCAGCATGAAATCGGAACGCGGTGACATGGTTGCGACCATCGGCAGGGCCTATGCCGCCTGTCTGGGCGCAGGCGCGGAGGTCGGCACGTTGGCCGTGCGCTCCGCGGCGCAGGAAAGCCGGACGGTGGCGCTTGCCACCGCGCAGGCCCTGCGGGCACCGATGACCGAACGTGGCCCCGCGCTCGAGCACGCCGTGCGTCTGACCTACGACGCGCAGGCCCGGCAGTTGCACGCCCTGCGCGGTGCGTCGAGCCTGTTTGGCATGGCTTTCCTGCACCGGCTGGACGCTGAACGAGAAGATTGAAGGACCCAGACATGGCTTCGAGCGGACCCGAGGACGGGCAGAGCCCGCCACACGACGGGGCGGACCCCTTGCGCATGATCGCCGACAAGCTTGCCGGGGGTTTCGAAACCTACGCGCGCCTGATGGAGCAGATCGCCGGGACCGCGGGCGGCACCGGTGGCGATGGCAAGGGCGCGGAGGCGCCGCTGAAGGAGGCCTGGCTGATCGCCTCGGCCAGCACGGTGCGTTACGGACAGGGCCTGACCGAGGTCTTCGGCCGCCACCAGGGCGTCCTGACCACGGCGGCGTCGCGCAAGCTTGGCGCGCAGGAGCCGACCCCCGAAGAGTTGCGCGCGGAGGCCGAGCAGATCCGCGGCTTCCTGCGCGAGGTCGGCGAAACCGCCGTCTTCGAGGCCCGGCGGCTGGAGCGCGAGCTTGCCGCGCTGGGCGAGAGCGTGGCGCAGCGGGCCTCGGAGCCCTGGCCCGAGGGCGCCGACCACCGGACATGGAACGTGAAGCGATGATGGACACGGTTGCCGAAGTGGACACCACCGCAAGCGTCGACGAGACCAGCGGCGCGGTCATCGACGCGCTGGGCTTTCCCGATGAGATGGCGGCCCTGCGCGAGACCATCACCGGATGGGTGCGCACCTGCGATCCCGAGATGCGCGAAGCGCTGGAGTGGCAGTTCTTCGGCGGGTCCAAGTATTTCCGGCCGCTGACGATCTTTGCCTGCTACCGCGCGGTGCACGGACCTGGACCGATCCCGCCTCACATCATGACCTCGGCGCTCGTGATCGAGTTGTTCCACAACATGTCGCTGGTGATCGACGACATCGTCGACCGCTCGCCCGAGCGGCGCGGCCGGTCGACCATGCACACCCGCTTCGGCGAGCTGAACGCGCTGATGACATCGGGCTACATGGTGGCCGAGGGCTACCGGCTGCTGGGCGCGGACCTGGACGGGATCGCGCTCTTCTCGGAGCTGATGCGGCGGCTGGGCGTGGCGGAGGTCATGCAGTGGCGGCTGCGGCGCAAGCCGCTGGGCTTCGAGGACTGGATGACGATCGCGGGCGAAGACACCGGGTCGATGTTCGAGGTCTGCGCCTGCCTTGGCGACCGCAGCGGCAACCTGCGCACCTACGGCGGGCTGCTGGGCCGGCTCTACCACGGTTGCGACGACGTGGCCGACGTGCGCGGGCTGCCGGCGCTGGGCGGCGGCGGCAAGGAGGATCTGCGCGACGGCATCCTGACGCTGCCCGCGAGCCTTGCGATTGCCGAGGACGACGTGCGCACGGCCTTCTGCCAAACGGACCCGAGCGACGCGGATCTGGACCTGACGGCCGAGGCCTTCACCCGGGCGCTGCCCGCCTCGGAGGCGAAGCTCGACGAGATCGCCGCGCGGGCGGTGGCCGAGGCGCGACAGTTCTCCAACGATCCGGCGCCGCTCGAGGCGCTGGTTGCCCAGACCCGACAACTCAGCGGGCGCTGACATGGCAGCGTCCGAGGCACTTCGCAGGTTTCTCGCCGGGCTCGGCCTGGAGGATTACGCAGAGGCCCTTGGCGCCGAGCGGATCGAGCCCGAGGACCTGCCGCTGCTGTCGGACGAGGACCTGAGGTCGCTGGGCCTGCCGCTGGGCCCGCGACGCCGTTTGCAACGGGCCCTGACCGAGCAGCCCCCTGCCCCGCCCGTCGCGCCACAGGGACCGGCCGCGCCCGAGAGGCCGGCCATGAGCGTTCCGGACCAGGAACGGCGGAACCTGACGATCCTGTTCTGCGACATGGCGAATTCGACCTCGGCTGCGGTGGCGCTCGATCCCGAGGACCTGCGCACGCGGTTCCGGACCTTTCGTGCAGCCTGCACCGCCGCCATCGAGGCGGAGGAGGGGTTTGCCGCGCACAGGCTCGGCGACGGGATCATGGCCTATTTCGGCTACCCTGCGGCCTCGGAGGACGCGGCGATCTGCGCGGTGCGCGCCGGGCACGAGATCGTGGCGCGGGTCGGCCGGCTGGAGGCCCCGGGCGGGCGAATGTCGGTGCGGGTGGGCATCGCCACCGGGCTGACGGTGATCGAGGATTTCCGCGACAGCATGGTCGAGCGCGACGAGATCGCCACGGGGGCGACGCTGGCGCTCGCCTCACGGATGCAGTCGATGGCCGAGCCCGGGCAGGTGCTGCTGGCCGACACGACGCGGCGGCTCCTGCGCGACCAGTTCGCGCTGCGCTCGCTCGGGCACCAGAAACTGAAGGGGTTCTCCGAGCCCGAGGAGGTCTGGCTGTCCGAGGGCCCGCGCGCCGGGACGACGCCCGGACAGGGACCGGAGCACGACCGCATGGTGGGGCGCCGCGCAGAGCGGGACCGCCTGCTGAAGGCCTGGGAGGCCTGCCGCGCGGGCGTCGGCGGCGCGATCGTGATCGAGGGCGACGCGGGTGTCGGCAAGTCGCGGCTGCTGGCCGAGGTGGCGCAGGCCGGTCGCGAGACGGGATCGCTGATCTCGCTCCAGTGTCAGCGGCACCGGCACGGCGCGACGCTTCACCCGGTGACCGACTGGCTGGAGAAGGCCGCGCGGGACGTTGAGGGCGGGCTTGCCGCCCTGCCCGGCGTCACGCCGGAGACCGCGCCTCTGCTGGGCACGCTGATGGGTGGCGAGACCGGCCTGCCCCCGCCGCCTGCCGACGATCCCAGGCCCCTGCAGGATTCGATCCTCGCCGCGGTCACGTCGCTGCTCTCCACGCCGCCCCCCGATGCCGCGGCACCCTGCCGGATGGTCCTGGTCGAGGACCTTCACTGGGCGGACGAGGCGACGCGGACGATGCTGGGGCGTCTCGTCGAACGGGTTTCGGACGAGCCGGTGCTTCTGGTCGGGACGGCGCGGCCGAAATCGGGCTATTCCGCGCCCGAGGGGGTCGAGACCATCGGCCTGTCGCCGCTGCCCCCCGAGGCCACGGAAGCGCTGATCGCGCGGCAGACCGGCGCCGAGGCGCTGACGCCGGGGCTCCGCCGGGTGATCGCGGAACGGTCGGGCGGGGTGCCGCTCTTTGCCGAGGAACTGACCCGGGCGATGCTGGAGTCGCCCGCAAACGGCAGCGAGGTGCCCTTCACGCTGCAGGACACGCTGATGGCGCGCCTCGACCGGCTGGGACACGGCAAGCCGCTGGCGCAGCTCGGGGCACTTTTCGGGCGCGAGTTCTCGCACGAACTGCTGGCCGCCTGCACCGACATGGACGGCGAGACCCTTCAGCAGGGGCTTGCCGCGCTGACCGACTCCGACCTTGTCGCCGTCAGCGACAACGGCGGGCGCATCTACACCTTCCGCCACAGTCTCATCCGGGACGTGGCCTACGATTCGATGCTGCGGACGCGGCGGATCAACCTGCACCGGCTGGTGGCGGGCGTCATCGGGGAGCGGTTCCCGCAGCTGGCCCGGAGCCAGCCGGAACGGCAGGCGCATCACTACACCGAAGCCGGCGACTTCGGGCAGGCCGTGCCGCACTGGGAACAGGCCGCCGAGCTGGCGCTGACCAAGGGCTCGTCGGAGGCGGCCGCCGAGTACTTCGGCACGGCCCTGTCCCTGCTGGAACGGACCCCCAGCTCGGCGCAGCGCACCGAGACCGAGATCACCCTGCGCGTACGGCTGAACATGGCGCTGACCGTCACCACGGGCTTTTCCTCGGCCGCAACGGAAGAGAACCTCGCGAGGCTCGAGACGCTCTACGACGAGCTGAAACCTGACCCGGCGGCGCTGCAGCTGCTGTGGAGCAACGCAATGTCGGCACTGGTGAAGTCGGACCTCGTGCGCGCGCGCTCGGCGACGCTGCAACTCGAACGATTGTCACGGCAAGCGAGCCTGCCCAACGCCACCCGCCTGCCCGACCGGCTGCTTGGCTACATCTCGCTGCTGGAGGGCGAGACCGAACAGGCCGAGGCCTTCTTCGGTCGGGTGTTCGACGGCTACGCGCCCGACGGGCCGGACCCGATCCTGCAGGGGCACCCCTTCGACGTTCTGGCGGCCTCGCTGTCGCAGTACGCCATCCTGAAGGCGCTGCGCGACGATCCCGCCGCGGTCGAGGACTGCCAACGGCGCGCGATGCAGCGGCTGGAGAGTTTCGACAGCCCGGCAACGACCTTCCAGGTGCTGGTGCATCTCTGCGTGGCGCGCTTCGAGATGGAGGATCATGACCGGGTGCCGCCGCTTGTCGCGGGGCTGCGGGAGGTGGTCGACAAGAACGGGATCGTGCCGCTTTACGTCGAGATCTGGGAAGGGTGGCTGCAGGCCCGGGCGGGCGACCTGGAGGGCGGGTTGCACGCCATGGAGGTGGCGCAGACCCAGCGGCAGCAATACGGGCTCTGGATGCCGGGATGCACGCTCTTGCGGGTGCGGCTTCTCGCGGACGCAGGGCGCCACGATGCGGCGCTCGAGTTGCTGAACCGCTGCGACACCGAGATTGCCCGCTATCGTCATGCCTATCTCCGCCCCGAGGCCCTGCGACGGCGCGCGCTGTCGAGGCGGGCGCAGGGGGCGCCGGCCATCGAGGTGAGGGACCTTCTGGAGCGCGCCGCCGGCTCTGCCCGGCGGCAGGGCATGCTCCGGTTCGAGCGGCTGGCGCGCGAGGCGCTCTCGGGCCTGCGGTCCGCGCCGGTCTGAGCGCCGCGCGGTGACGCTTGCGTGTGCGCAGGTGACCCATATAACCGGTGCATGGCCAAGTCTCAGTCCTCTCACCGGAAATCCCAGTCCGCCACCACCGTCGGCGATCCCGCCCCGGTCCTTGAGGTTCTGTCGAAACTTGGCCGGACGGAATCCGTGCCGCCCGGGAGGACGCTTTTCCGGCAGGGCGACCTGGCGGACGCGCTCTACGTGCTGCAGTCGGGATCGCTCGAGGTCAGCATCCTCTCGGAAGAGGGGCGCAAGCTGACGCTTAACCACATGACCGCCGGCACGATCTTCGGCGAGATCGGCCTGATGGACAGCGGACCACGCAGCGCGACGGTCACCGCGGACGACGCCTGCGAGATCCTGAAGGTGCCGCGCGAGGTGCTCTTGAACGAGATCCGCGCAAACCCGGATTTCGCGCTCGCCATCATCCAGCTCTGCGTCGAACGTCTGCGCTGGGTGAGTTCGCAGCTCGAGGAACATGTCTTCCTGCCGCTGCCCGTGCGGATGGCGCGACGACTGGAGTTCCTGATGCGCTCCATGGACCGGGGCCCCGAGATCCCGATCTCGCAAAGCGCGCTGGCCGATCATGTGGGCGTCACGCGCGAGGCTGTGGCCAAGGTCCTGTCGGAGTGGAAGGCCTCGGGCATGGTCGCGCCCGGGCGCGGCAAGATCCAGATCCTTGACGCGGCTGCGCTGCGCGAGATGACCCGCGTCGGGCAGGTCTGACCCGGCGTCGGGCCGGGCTGGAAATTCACGCTTGCCCATCAGGGCAAGCGTCCGCCCGGGACCAGGATCCCGGCTTGCCAGAGCAGCAGGACAATTCCCACCACCGACAGAACCAGTGACCCGGCTTCGACCGGGCGGAGCCAGCCCCGCCCTTCCGACAGCCACTGACAGAGCGACATGATCGGGCGGAGACCGGAAACGGAAAGGGTCTTCGCGGCGCGGCGGCACCGGGACAGCACGCGAAGGATGACGAGGCGGTGCAGGACCGGGCGCGCCGCAAAGAGCGGCAGGGCCTGATCCTCGCCGCGGCGCGCCGGGCGGAAGGTGCCGGCGGCGGAGGCCACGGTCAGCGCGAGGGGCACGGCCACGAGCGCGTGTCCGATGAGGGCCAGCTCGGCAGGCCAGAGATCGGCGTGGTGATCGAGGGAACCCGTGCCGAGCGATGCCAGCAGCGCGGCGGGTACGAGGACGAGGAAGATCTCGGGGTGGGTCATGTCGTCGGTCCGGGTCGGTATCGAGAGCGGCAGGCCGGCGTCCCGGTTTTCGGGGCGGCCTTGCGGCGCAGAGAGGGGTGAAAGGTGTCGCAAGGCGGGGCGGACCCTACCGGGAGGTGCCGATCCCGGTTGGCGCGGCTTCCCGGCAGAAGCGCGCGCGGCCCGGGACCGGCCGAGGGGCACCCGGGGGCCGGGGCGTCGGCGGGACGTCCGACGGCCCGGAACACCGGTGCACCAGGGGGGAGGTTGGGACGCCCCGGGATACGGCATTCCACGACGGGCAGGCCGGAAGCGTGCGGCACGTCGCGTGACCGTTCTGCTCCGATGCATGCCATGTCGTCGAACCCCGTTAACCAAGAGACAGGGGGTAGATGGCGCATTCCGGCAGCGGCGTATGTGAAGCAGTTCACTCAGCACGACGAAATTGTGCCACGGGGTGCCCGGCGCGCCCGCCCACTGCACGTGTTGACGGCCCAGGGCTGCTCCCGACCCAGGGAAGCCCCCCCGAGGCCGCGCGTTCAGTCGTCTGGTCGGGCCTGCTCTTGAGGTTCGCCACGTGCCTCGGGCGGAACATGGCGAGGACTCCGCCCCGGGCATGATCGCCGCGGGCCAGGATTGCTGCCGGCCGCGCTTCCTTGCGCGCCCGGCGGATCTTGCCACTTCCCGCGCTCTGCGCCACACTCCGCGCGTCAGGAGACCATGATGCGCAAGTTCCTCGTCGTGCTCGACGACAGCCGAGAATGCCTAAACGCCATGCGGTTCGCCGCGATGCGGGCCGCCAAGACCCAGGGCGGCGTCAAGATCCTCTCGATCATTCCGCCCGACGAGTTCCAGCATTGGATCGGCGTGGGCGAGGTCATGCGCGAGGAATCGCGCGAGCGGATCAACGCCCACTTCGAGGTTTTCGCCAAGTGGATGCGCGACAAGCAGGGGGTCGATCCCGAGCTTGTCATCCGCGAGGGCGAGGCGGTGCCGGAAATCGTGGCCGAGCTGAAGGAAGACGAGGAGATCGGCGTGCTGGTGCTGGGTGCCGCAGCCGACAAGAAGGGCCCGGGGCCGCTGGTCAACCAGCTGACGCGGACCGCCGGGTCGCTGCCGGTCCCGATTACAGTGGTGCCGGGGGATCTTTCCAAGGAACAGTTGGAAGCGATCACCTGAGCGGAGGCGCCGGGGGCAGGCTCAGTCCCCCCGGCGACGCGCCAGCCAGACGGTGTGCCCGGTGCAGGCCGGGTCCTCGGGGACATGATCCACCACGTAGAAGCCGTTCGCGTCTAGAAGGTCGCGATATTCGTCCGGGTCGAGGCTGGCATGGTAGAGCGGCTCGCCGGCCAACGTGCCGATGGCCTCGCCGCCGGAGGGGCCGCTCGTGAAGAGCAGCGGGGCCCCGGGTTCCGCGTGGATCCGGAAGACGGGAAACATACCGCGCTGATCACCGGGGGCGAGGTGGAAGAAGCTGTCCCAGGCGATCAGCCCGCCGAAGGCGCGCCCCAGGTCGAGGCCCCGCATGTCGGCTTGTTCCGCCGTCGCGTCGGGCAGGTTTTCCCGGAACAGGGCCAGCATCTCGGGGGCGGCGTCGACGCCGGTCACCGGGTGGCCCTTGTCGCGGAGGTAGCGGGCAATGGGGTCGCCCGCCCCGCAGCCGATGTCGAGCAGGGTGGCACCCGGGCGCGCGAGGGTGGCGAAACGGTCGAGCCAGCCGCGTTCGTACAGCCGCCGGTTGCGCGCCGCGGCCCATGCGGGCCCCTGGCGGCGGTAGAGGGCGATGATGTCATCCGCAGCGCCGGTCATGAGCTCCTTCCCCTGCTGCTGCCCCGCCTGCGCCTCGCGCGGCGCGCCGATCAAAGGGTTTCGGCGAACTCCGCGAGCAGCTGGCCGAAGTCTTCCATCGGAGGAAAGCCCGCGTAGCTGCGGGTGGCGGGGACCTCGACCCAGCGCAGTTTTTCGGAGGTCATGGTTTCCATGTAAGGCGCGGGCCAGTCGACGCCGTCGAACATGGGCGCGCGGACGTTGACGAAGAAATCCACGCCCTCGATGCGGGTGAACATCCAACTCATGCAGTGGGGGCAGAACATGTGGTGCTGGTCGGGACCATGGAGGCCGCCGACAACGGGGGTGCCGGCGGTGACCGCGAAGGCCTCGGCCGGGATCATGGCCGAGAGCGAGTAAGCGCTGCCGGTCATCTTCCGGCATCCCGTGCAATGGCAGGCCGAGGTCATGATCGGCGCGGCGCGGGCTTCGATCCGGACCTGACCGCAACGGCAGCTTCCGGTCATGGGCAGGGGGAGGTGGAGGCTCTGCATCGGGGGTCCTTTCCACATCCAGGGGCGCAGGCACCATACACCGGACGGGGGGCGCCGCAACGGCACTCACAGTTTAGAATGGTTCCAAGGTCTTGACGGGCGGCGCCCGACTGCGCATATTCATGACAACTGACGAAAGGTGTCTGCGAGATGTTCATTCAGACCGAATCCACGCCGAACCCGGCGACCCTGAAATTCCTGCCCGGCCAGACCGTGCTGGAGGCCGGCACCGCTGATTTCCCCGCGCCCGAGGGGGCCGTGGCCTCGCCTTTGGCGCAGCGGCTCTTTGCCGTCGAGGGCGTCACCGGCGTCTTCTTCGGCACCGATTTCGTGACCGTGACCAAGGCCGACAGCATCGACTGGGACCACATGAAGCCCGCGGTTCTGGGCGCGATCATGGAGCATTTCCAGTCCGGCCAGCCGGTGATGGCGGACGGGGCCATGCAGGCCTCCTCGGGCCATGCCGATCATGACGGCGAGGATGGCGAGATCGTGGGCCAGATCAAGGAGCTGCTGGACAGCCGCGTGCGGCCCGCCGTCGCGCAGGACGGTGGCGACATCACCTTCCACGGCTTCGAGCGTGGCGTGGTCTACCTGCACATGCAGGGTGCCTGCGCGGGCTGCCCTTCGTCGACGCTGACGCTCAAGATGGGGATCGAGAACCTGCTGCGGCATTACATCCCCGAGGTGACCGAGGTTCGCCCCGTCGGCGTGTGAGCCGACCCGCATAGAGTTTCGAGGGCCCGCTGGCATGTGCCGCGCGGGCCCTTTTCGTGTCGCCCCTTCATGCGGGCGGCGAACGGGGTTAAGAGCGGCGCATGAATGCTGACGCCCCCATCCTCGCCTTCGACACCTCGGCCGCGCATTGCGCCGTCGCCCTTCTGCGCGGTGACGCGCTGCTGGCGAGCGCTGCCGAGGAGATGACCCGCGGGCAGGCCGAGCGACTGATGCCCATGGTGATGGAGGTGCTGCGGCACGCGGGCGTGCCGCTGGCCGAGGTCGGGCGGATCGGCGTGGGCACGGGGCCGGGCAACTTCACCGGGCTGCGGATCGCGGTGTCGGCGGCGCGGGGGCTGGCGCTGGCGCGCGGCATTCCGGCGATCGGCGTGAGCACCTTCGAGGTCATTCATCATGGCGCACCCGGGGCGCTGGCCGGCGTGCCTGCGCCGCGGGGGCAGCTTTACGTCATGGCCCCGGGCAAAGAGCCCCGGCAGGTGGCGCAGGAGGCGGCCCTCGACGCGGTGCTGCCCCCTGCCCCGGCCGCGCTGGCCGAGGGAATCGCGCGCATCGCCGCGACGAAGGCCCCGGGCGCCCGTCCCGCGCCGCTTTACCTGCGGCCCGCCGATGCGGCGCCCGCGCGCGATGCGCCGCCACGGCTGCTCGATGACGCCTGAGGAACTGGCGGCGATCGCGGGGGCGGCCTACGGCCACGCTACGCCCTGGAGCGCCGCGGATTTCGCCGGGGCGCTGGCCCTGCCCCGCACTTTGCTGGCGACCGATGGCGCGGCCTTCGTGCTGGGCCAGGTGATCGCCGACGAGGCCGAAATCCTGGCCTTGGCCACCCGCCCCGAGGCGCAGCGGACCGGCGCGGCGAGCCGGGCACTGGAGGATTTCGAAACCCAGGCTCGCGATCGTGGCGCCGTCGAGGTCTTTCTCGAGGTGGCCGAGGACAACGTCCCCGCCCGAGCCTTTTACGACCGCCACGGCTATGGCGTGACCGGGCGACGGAAGGGCTACTATCCCCGCACCGCGGGCCCGGCGGCCGACGCGCTGCTCATGCACAAGGCGCTCTGACACAGGGTCCCGCGAGGGCATACGAACGCCACGGAACCAAAGTTAAAAATCGGTTGACCCTTGTGCCCGCTCCGGTCCTAAACTGCCTTCATCTTTCGAAAGGCGGTGCGCAGACCCGCCGCGATCACTGGGAGCACCACATGACGATGATGAAAACTGTCCTCGGCACCGCCGCGGCCCTGGCGCTGTCCGCCGGCGCGGCGCTGGCCGACCCGGCGCTGATCTACGACCTGGGCGGCAAGTTCGACAAGTCGTTCAACGAGGCAGCCTTCAACGGCGCCGAGCGCTGGTCCGAGGAAACCGGCGGCTCCTACCGCGACATCGAACTGCAGTCCGAAGCCCAGCGCGAGCAGGCCCTGCGCCGCTTCGCCGAGCGCGGCTTCAATCCGATCATCACCACCGGCTTCTCGATGTCGACGCCGATCGCCAACATCGCCGCCGACTACCCGGACACCAAGTTCGTCACCATCGACGGCTTCGTGGATCCCGAAGAGCACCCCAACGTGCTGTCGATCCTCTTCTCCGAGCATCAGGGCAGCTTCCTTGTGGGCATGCTGGCCGCCATGGCATCTGAATCGGACACCGTCGGCTTCGTCGGCGGCATGGACATCCCGCTGATCCGCAAGTTCGCCTGCGGCTATGCCCAGGGCGTCAAGGCCGTGAACGAGGATGCGACCGTGATCTCGAACATGACCGGCACCACGCCGGCCGCCTGGAACGACCCGGTGAAGGGCTCGGAACTGGCGCAGGCGCAGATTTCGCAGGGCGCGGACGTGATCTTCGCCGCGGCCGGCGGCACCGGTCTCGGCGTGTTGCAGACCGTGGCCGACGAAGGCGCCCACGGCATCGGCGTGGATAGCAACCAGAACTACCTGCACCCCGACCAGATGCTGACCTCGATGCTCAAGCGCGTGGACGTGGCCGTCGCCGACGCCATGGAAGCGGGCGCCGACCTCGAAACCGGCGTCCAGGTGCTGGGCCTTGCCGAGGACGGCGTGGGCTATGCCGTCGACGAGTACAACGAAAGCCTGATCACCGAGGAGATGGCCGCCGCCGTCGAAGAGGCCAAGGCGCAGATCATCTCGGGCGAGATCGAGGTGCACGACTACACAAGCGACGACAGCTGCCCGGTTCTCGACTTCTGAGCCGACCTGTCTTGATCATGCTGCGGGGGCTGGCCATGGCCGGCCCCCGTGTCCTTCCGACGACGGCGCGGCGGCCCGAGCCCTGCGTCCCCAAAAGCGAGAGCCTTTCACGATGCCGCGGGTGCTGCCTTCCCTGCTGATGCTGACAGTCCTGATCGGGTGCAGCCCGGTGGAGCTCTGGCACCGCGACGGGGCACCGCGACAGGCGCTCGCCTCCGACTTCACCGCCTGCCGGGTCCGCGGCGTCCAGGACGTGCCCGCCAACACCCAGATCGGCCGCACCCCGCTGGTGCAGACGCCGCCTCAGACCAGCTGCTATCGGTCGGGCGACAAGACCCGCTGCACCACCACAGCGGGACGGATCTACGGCGGCGAGGTCTACAGCTACGACGCAAACGCGGGCCTGCGCGACGACGTGGTCGCCCAGTGCATGGCCGCGCAGGGCTATCGCCGGATCTCGGTGCCGCGCTGCACCGACGCGCAGGTGAGGTCCGGCACGCCCGTCGCGGGTACGCTGCCGGCGCTGACCGAAAGCTCCTGCGCCGCGCAAACCAAGGGCGGGGGGTGGGCCCTTCTGTCGCCCCGCACCGAGTAACGGCCCAGAATACGAGGAACGCCCGCCCCATGGCAGCACCAGAGCAGACACGCCCGGCGATCGAACTCAAGGGCATTTCCAAGGCCTTTGGCCCCGTGCAGGCCAACAAGGACATCTCGATCCGCGTGATGCCCGGCACGATCCACGGGATCATCGGCGAGAACGGCGCCGGCAAGTCGACGCTGATGTCGATCCTCTACGGCTTCTACAAGGCCGACGCGGGCGAGATCTTCATCAACGGCACCCACACCGAGATCCCCGACAGCCAGGCTGCGATCAAGGCCGGCATCGGCATGGTCTTCCAGCACTTCAAGCTGGTGCAGAACTTCACCGTCCTCGAAAACGTCATCCTCGGCGCCGAGGACGGCGGATTGCTGAAGCCGAGCCTCGCCAAGGCGCGCGGCGTGCTGAAGCACCTGGCGGAGGAGTACGAACTCAGCGTCGACCCCGATGCCAAGATCGAGGATCTTTCCGTCGGTCACCAGCAGCGCGTGGAGATCCTCAAGGCGCTCTACCGCGAGGCCGACATCCTGATCCTCGACGAGCCCACCGGCGTGCTGACCCCCGCCGAGGCGGACCACCTGTTCCGCATCCTCGAGGGGCTCAAGCGCGAAGGCAAGACGATCATCCTGATCACGCACAAGCTGCGCGAGATCATGGAGATCACCGACACCGTCAGCGTCATGCGGCGCGGCGAGATGACCGCCACCGTCAAGACCGCCGAGACCACGCCCGAACAGCTGGCCGAGCTCATGGTGGGGCGCAAGGTGCTGCTACGCGTCGACAAGGTGCCTGCGCAGCCGGGCCGCCCCGTGCTCGAGGTCGAGAACCTGCGCCACGTGGACGAAAGCGGGGTGGAACGCCTCAAGGGCGTGTCCCTGGACGTGCGCGCGGGCGAGATCCTGGGCATCGCGGGCGTGTCGGGCAACGGCCAGTCGGAACTACTCGAGGTTCTTGGCGGCTATGCCGATGCCACCGGCACCGTGCGCGTCAACGGCCAGGAGATCCCGCTTTCGGGGCCCGGCTCGGACGGGCGGGCGCGGCGCCACGGCGGCATCGCGCACGTGCCCGAGGACCGGCAGCACGAGGGGCTCATCATGCCCTTCTACGCCTGGGAGAACGTGGGCTTCGGCTACCACGACGATCCGCGCTTCAACCGCGGCCTGCTCATGGACAACGCCGCCCTGCAGGCCGACGCCACCGACAAGATGAAGCGCTACGACGTCCGCCCGCCCAATCCCTGGCTTCCGGCCAGCAGCTTCTCGGGCGGCAACCAGCAGAAGATCGTGCTCGCGCGCGAGATCGAGCGCGACCCCGAGGTTCTTCTAGTCGGCCAGCCCACGCGCGGCGTCGATATCGGCGCCATCGAGTTCATCCACCAGGAAATCGTGCGCCTGCGCGACAGCGGCAAGGCGATCCTGCTGGTCTCGGTCGAACTTGACGAGATCCTGTCGCTGTCGGACCGCATCGCGGTGATGTTCGACGGCACGATCATGGGCGAGCGCCTGCCCGACGAGACCGACCAGACCGAGCTCGGCATGCTCATGGCGGGCATGACCGGCGCCACGCAATCCCGGTCGCAGGGCGCCGGGCATGCGTGACGCTGTGATAATCACGCCGCGCCCCCGCTTCTTCTTGGCAGAAATATTCCCGCCGGAGGCATCCGACGGCGCAGCCCGCGCTGCCGCCCGCCACTTCCGCGCAACGCATTCCGGAGAGTCCCGTCATGGATAGGATGCCCGCCTGGGCCGATGCGGTCCTCGTTCCCCTCTTCTCGATCGTGCTGGCCGCGATCCTGTCGGCGCTGGTGATCCTCGCCATCGGCGAGAACCCCGTCGAGGCCTTCTCGCTCATGGTGGACGGCGCGCTCATGCGCAGCGCCGGCTGGGGCTACACGCTCTACTACACGACCAACTTCATCTTCACCGGACTTGCGGTCGCGGTGGCCTTCCACGCCAAGATGTTCAACATCGGCGGCGAGGGCCAGGCCGCCATCGGCGGGCTTGGCGTGGCCCTGATCTGCCTGTTCATCCCCTGGCCGCATTGGTCGCTGGCGCTGATCGGCGCGACGCTGGGGGCGGCGGCCTTCGGCGCGGCATGGGCCTTCATCCCGGCCTACCTGCAGGCCAAGCGGGGCAGCCACATCGTCATCACCACGATCATGTTCAACTTCATCGCCGCGGCGGTGCTGAACTACGTGCTGGTGAACCTGCTGCGCCCGGCGGGCGCCATGGACCCCGCGACCGAGATCTTCCCGCAGGCCACCCACCTGCCCAGCTTCCAGGACATGTTCGCGGGCGGCGGGTCACTGTTCCGCGGCGCGCCTGCCAACATCACCTTCTTCGTCGCGGTGCTGGCCTGCGTCGCCGTCTGGCTGCTGATCTGGCGCACGCGGCTCGGTTACGAGATCCGCGCCTTCGGCCATTCCGAGACCGCCACCCGCTACGCCGGCATCTCGACCGTGCGGATCACGGTGGTGGCCATGCTGATCTCGGGCGGGCTGGCCGGGCTGATGGCGATCAACACCACCATGGGCGAGGCCGAGCGCCTGGTCATGAACGCCACCGAGGGCGCGGGTTTCATCGGTATCGCGGTGGCGCTCATGGGGCGCTCGCACCCCTTCGGCGTCTTTCTCGCGGCACTGCTGTTCGGGTTCCTCTACCAGGGCGGAGCGGAGCTTGCGCTCTGGACCGACATCCCGCGCGAATTGATCACGGTAATCCAGGCGCTGGTGATCCTCTTCACGGGTGCGCTGGACAACATGGTGCGGATGCCGCTGGAATCGGTCTTCGGGACCCTGCGCCGCCGCCGTTCGCCCAAGCCAGCCCCCACAACGCCGTCGGAGTGAGATCATGGACTTCGCAACCATCCTGCAGGTACTCGACTCCACCGTCCGGCTGGCCACGCCGCTGTTGCTGGCCTGTCTCGCGGGGCTCTTCTCCGAACGCTCGGGCGTGATCGACATCGGGCTCGAGGGCAAGATGCTGATCGCGGCCTTCGCCTCGGCGGCCTTCGCCTACTATTTTTCGCAGAACCCCGTGGCGGGCATCGGCCCGATCTGGATGGGGCTGCTGATGGGGGTGCTTGCCTCGCTCGCCTTTTCGGGGCTGCACGGGCTGGCCTCGATCACCTTCCGCGGCAACCAGCTGATCTCGGGGGTGGCCCTGAACTTCCTCGCCTCGGGACTGTCGGTGCTGGTCGCGCAAAGCTGGTTCCACGAGGGCGGTCGCACGCCGTCGCTGCCCGACGAAGGCCGGTTCGACGGGATCGTGCTGCCCGGCGCGCTGGGGCCCGCGGATGCCGAGGCCGCGGGGCGTCCCCTGTCGGAGCTGATCGCGCAGGCGAACCCGATCCAGCAGATCTATTCCGAGCTGATCTCAGGCCATTCGATCCTTGTCTACGTGGCCTTCCTCATGGTGCCGGCCACATGGTGGGTGCTGTTCCGCACCCGCTTCGGCCTGCGGCTGCGCGCCGTGGGCGAGGCACCCGAGGCGGTGGACACCGCGGGTGTGTCGGTCACGGCGCTGCGCTACGGCGCGCTGGTGATCGCGGGCGTGCTGTGCGGGCTGGCGGGCGCCTATCTCGCCACGGGTCTTCAGGCGGGTTTTGTGCGCGAGATGACGGCGGGCCGGGGCTACATCGCGCTGGCGGCGCTGATCTTCGCCAAGTGGCGGCCCTGGTACGCGCTCATGGCCTGCTTGCTGTTCGGCTTCCTTCAGGCGATCGCACTGCGCTACCAGAACATCGACCTTGGCGCGTTTACCGTGCCGGTGCAGTTCATGGACGCCCTGCCCTACATCCTGACGGTGGTGATCCTGGCGGGCTTCGTCGGCAAGGCCATCCCGCCCCGGGCAGGCGGCGATCCCTACGTGAAGGAGCGGTGAGAGGGGGCGTAAGCCCCCTTTTTCCATTCCGTGCAGAGTGAGCGGGGTATCAAAGGACTTTCGCCTTCACTGCAATAGTCGACCTGAGGGGTAAGCGCCCGTCTCGGACCCCGGTTCTTATGAAACAGTCGCCGGGCCAGCGCCGGACCGTGGTTTGGCGCTGCGACCTCCAGGGTAAGCGCTTTATACCAGCAAACCCGAATGACCTCTGATCGCTGCACGCCAATTGCAAAGCGCCAGACCGCGGGGACGGTCCGGCGTTGGCTCGGCGGGGCTGGAGCCCCTTGTTCCGGGCCTGTCAGGGCGTGGCCCTGAGTTCGGCTTCGTGAGTCCACCCGACCATGACCGGCACCGCGCTCAAGGTCCGATCGGCTCAAAGACACTCGACATTCCACACCAGGCCGCGTGTCAGAGCGCGCGCCAGGTTGCCATCAAAGCTCCACCACCCGGCCTTCCATCGCCGACTGCTGCGCGGCGAGGCCGATGCGGACGGCCCAGCCGCCGTCCTGCAGCGTGACTTCCGGCCCGCCCTGCCCGCGCACGACCTCGAGGAAGCGCTGGTGCTGGTAGAAGGTCGACCCGTTGTGGTCGCCCGCCTCCAGTAGCGCCGCCTCGACGGGGAAAAGCTCGGTCCTCGGGCCCTTGGGATCGCGCGGGCTGGTGACAAGCTGCGGCACGGGCGCTTCGCCCAGATCCCCCGGCCAGAACCGCGTGGGCCCGGGCACGAAGGCCTCGATCTTGCCGGTGGGGCCGGTAGCGGTGAGTTCCTCCTGCCAACGGCTGCCCTCGGCGAACATGCACAGTTCCAGCATGGCGCGGGTGCCGTTGGCGAAATCCACGATGACATAGGCGTTGTCCCAGATGTCGGGCGTCTCGCCGTCGTAGCTTTCGTCCTTGTGGTTCACCGCCTGCCCGGCGCTGGCCATGACGCGCACCGGATTGGATTTCAGACAGAGCCGCATGAGGTCGAAGAAGTGGCAGCATTTCTCGACCAGCGTGCCGCCGGAATAGCGGTTGAAGCGGTTCCAGTGGCCGACCTTGTGCAGGAAGGGAAAGCGGTGCTCGCGGATGGTGAGCATCTTGATCCCGCCAGTGGCCGCCTCGGCCTGTTCGAGGAAGGCCGCGACGGGCGGCATGTAGCGGTATTCCATCGCCACCCAGACCGGCGCCGGATAGCTCTCCGCGAAGCGCGCGATGCGCTCGGCATCCTCGGGCGCGGTGAAGAGCGGCTTTTCCACGAGGATCGGCAGCGGACGGCCGTTCGCGATCATCTCGAGCTGCGGGACGTGCAGGTGGTTGGGCGAGACGATGACCAGCGCGTCGAGGTCGTCGCGCGCCAGAAGATCCTCGACGGTTTCGACGATCTCGGCCCCGGGGGCCTGCGTCTGTGCGGCGGCGCGCATCTCGGCGTCGGGTTCGAAGATGGCGGCAACCTGCGCCTCTTCCAGAAGGGCGATGTTGCGCAGGTGTTCCTGGCCCATCATGCCGCAGCCGATGATGCCGTAGCGGACGGTTCCTTGGGTCACTGAGATATCCTTCATGCGATCCGCGCGACGTAGGTCGCGACCTCCGTGTCGATCCAGTTTCGGGAAAATTCGATGGCCCGTCCGTCCTGGGCCCAGGACAGGCGGCCCGCAATCAGGCAGGGGGAGCCGGGTGCCGCCCCGAAGGCGTCGGGCGCCCAGTCGGGAACCGGGGCCTGCCCCAGCCGGTCCTCGGCGCGCGAGATCCAGATGCCCAGACGCTCGCGGTAGAAGAGGTAGAGCGATTCCGAGAGGTCCTGCGCCTCGAGGCTGTCGGCGCAAGCGCCATCGAGCCACATTTCCTCGAGCACCGCGGGCCTGCCGTTCAGACGCCGCAGGCGGCGGATGCGAAAGGCCTGTTCCGATGCACCGAAGGGCGGCAGGTCGCGGGGCTTGTCCATGTGGTCGAGCGAGAGCAACTCGGCCGTGGGCAGTCCGCCGCCGTCCAGCAGCTCGACCCGGAAGAAGGCGTAGACCGAGCGCGCGTCGGGTTTTGCACGGATGTAGTTACCCGAGCCCTGGACGCGTTCGAGCATGCCCTTCTCGGTCAGGTCGGCCAGCGCACGGCGCAGGGTGCCCACGGAAATCCCCAGTTCCTGCGCCATCTGGCGTTCGGGCGGCAGCCGGTCGCCATCGGTGCGCCGGCCCGCCTGGATCTCGCGGATCAGCATTTCGCTGATCTGGATGTGCAGCGGAAGGGCATGGGGATCGGGCATCCGGGCTCCGGCGGGAAAAATTGATACAGTATTGATCTACATCAAGGACAGTGCTACGCAAGCCTTAAGTGACAGATGGAAGGCATCTTATGACCGTCGTGCCCATTACCTCACCGGATCTCGACGCGGCCGAGGTTTCCTGGTTCTCCGCTCTCTGCTCGGACGATTACGAATATCTCGGCGTGCCGGACGGCGCGCTGCGGTCCTCGTTCGAGCATTGTAGCGACATCGTGAAGGAAGCCGAGGTCCAAGGCTTCCGCAACATTCTGTGCCCCTCGTCCTACCAGGTCGGGCAGGACACGCTGAGCTTTGTCGCGGGCAATGCGCCGCTGACCAAGCGGATCAACATGCTGGCCGCCATCCGCTGCGGCGAGATGCAGCCGATCATGTTGGCCCGCACGGTGGCGACGCTTGACCACATGCTGGAAGGGCGGCTGACGCTGAACGTGATCAGCAGCGATTTCCCCGGCGAGAAGGCCGAAAGCGCCTACCGCTACCAGCGGTCGCGCGAGGTGGTGGAGATCCTCAAGCAGGCGTGGACCCAGGACGAGATCAACTACAATGGCGAGATCTACAATTTCGAGGGTCTGACCACCGACCCCGCGAAGCCCTACCAGACCGGCGGGCCGCTGCTGTATTTCGGGGGTTATTCGCCCCACGCTCTGGAGCTTTGCGGGCAGCACTGCGACGTCTACCTGATGTGGCCCGAAACCAAGGACATGCTGGCCGAGCGGATGAAATCCGTGAACGCCGTGGCCGAGAAGTACGACCGCACGCTGGACTACGGCCTGCGGGTGCACGTGATCGTGCGCGACACCGAGGCGGAGGCCCGCGAGTGGGCCGAGCACATCGTCAGCCAGCTTGACGACGAACAGGGCGAGGCGATCCGCAAGCGGGCACTCGACGCGGGCAGCCTCGGCGTGTCGCACCAGGCGCGCAACCGCGAGCTAGCCGACATGGAGGGCTTCATCGAGCCCAATCTCTGGACCGGCGTCGGCCGGGCGCGGTCGGGCTGCGGCGCGGCGCTGGTGGGCTCGACCGACCAGGTGCTGAGCAAGCTCGAGGAATACCAGAAGATGGGCATCCGGGCCTTCATCCTGTCGGGATATCCGCATATCGACGAGTGCCGGCATTTCGGCAGCCGCGTGCTGCCGCAGATGAAGACCTGCTCGCTGCCCGAAGCCTACGGCCGCGTGCCGACAGACACACCGAAGACGCCGCTGGGCGTGGGAGAAAGACGCTGATGGACCGTATCGCCCTCAACGACGACCTTGAGCTGAGCCGCCTTGTCTACGGGATGTGGCGTCTTGGCGATGCCGAGGACACCAGCCCCGAGCACGTGCGCGCCAAGATCGAGGCCTGCCTCGACCAGGGCATCACGACCATGGACCAGGCCGACATCTACGGCGGCTACATGGCCGAGGAGATCCTGGGCAACGCGCTGACGCCCGAGCTGCGCGACCGGATCGAGATCGTGACCAAGTGCGATATCGTGGCGCCCGCGGGCCGCTACGAAAGCGCCAAGGTCAAGCATTACGACACCAGCCGCGCGCATGTGGTCGGATCGGTCGAGCATTCGCTGCGGCTGATGCAGACGGACCGGATCGACCTGCTGCTGATCCACCGCCCCGACCCGCTGATGGACCACGAGGAAACCGGCGCCGCGCTGGACGAGGTGGTGAAGTCCGGCAAGGTGCGCGCGGTGGGCGTGTCGAACTTCCGTCCGTGGGACTGGGAGCTGCTCCAGTCGGGGATGAGCACGCCGCTGGTCACCAACCAGATCGAGATGAGCCTTCTGAACCACGCGCCCTTCACCAATGGCGACGTGGCCTTCCACCAGCGTCAGAAGCAGCCGCTGATGGCGTGGTCGCCGCTGGGTGGCGGGGCGCTGTTCGCGCCCGAGAACGCCGCGCTGCGCACGCGACTTGGCGAGATCGCGGAAGAACAGGGCGTGGACGACGCGGCGGTTGCCGTGGCATGGCTGCTGGCACATCCCGCCCGGATCCTGCCGGTGATGGGGACCAACAACCTCGACCGGATCGCCCGCATCGGCGATGCCGCGAAGGTGACCATGGACAGGGAGACCTGGTTTGACCTCTACACCCATGCCCTCGGCCACGAAGTGCCGTAAGGCGGCGACATGAGCGCCGAGACGCCCGCCACCTTCGACCCCGCCGCCGCGGCCGAGCGCGCCTTTCGCGACGCGCTCGGCCAGTTCGGCACGGGCGTCACCATCGTGACCTGCATGACGCCCGACGGGCCCATCGGGATCACGGCCAACAGCTTTTCCAGCCTGTCGCTGGAGCCGCCCATGGTGCTCTGGGCGCCGGCGAAATCCTCGTCGCGCTACCCGTTCTTCATGGCGGCCGAACGGTTCGCCATCCACGTGATGGGGGCCGACCAGTTCGACGTCTGTCGCGGCTTCGCAAAGCGCGGCAACGCCTTCGACGAATTCGACTGGGAAGAGGGGGAGGACGGCGTGCCGCTTCTGACGCGCTGCCTGTCCCGGTTCGAATGCACCCGGGCCGCCGCCCACGACGGCGGCGATCACTCGATCGTGGTGGCACGTGTGACGCGCGTGACCTTGAATTCCGGCAAGCCGCTGTTGTTCTTCGGCGGAGAATACGGAAGTTTCGAAAAAGCGTCGTGATCCGCGTGACATAGGGTGTCGTGCGGCAAGGGAGGGGACGGCCGATGGGCCTATTGCTGGGGGTTCTGAAACCCTTGCAGATGGTGAACGATGTCATCCTGCGGCTTGGCCGCGGGATCGGAATTGTGGCCATCGCACTCATGGTGATCTGCATCCTTCTGCAGGTCGTCATGCGCTATGTCTTCAACAATGCCCTGCCCTGGCCCGAGGAAGCCGCGCGCTTCCTCATGCTGTGGATGACCGGCCTCATGGCGCCCTCGGCCTACCGGCGGGGCGGCTTCGTCGCCATCGAGATGCTGGAGCCGGTCCTGCCGCGCCGCGTGGGGGCCCTGCTGGCACTGGTGCTGCTGGTGCTGTCCGGGCTGGTTCTGTGGATGGGGCTGCAGCTGGGGCTGAAACACGTCAATTCCGGCTGGCTCTTCGCCTCTTCCTCGCTCTACGTGCCGATGGAGGTGATCGGGCAGAAGGGCTTCAAGCTGAAGCTCGCATGGATGTACCTGTCGCTCTACGTCGGGCTGATCCTGCTGCTTGTGGTGAATGTCGAGCTGATCCTGCGTGCGCTGGTCCGCATGCTGGGCGGCGAAAAACGGCTGCGGCCGCAGATGCATGCCGAACTGACGGCGGAGTAGAACGATGGTCCTTGTCTGGTTCCTGCCCCTCTTCCTCGTGTTCCTGATGATCGGCCTGCCTGTCTTCTTCGGAATGCTCGCCGCGCCGGGCATCATGCTGCTGCTCAACGGGCAGGAGCGCGATCTCGCGCTCATGTATCGCAACGTCTACAACGGGATGGACAGCTTCCCGCTGATGGCGATCCCCTTCTTCATGCTTGCGGGCGAACTGATGAACCGCGGAGGCATCACCACGCGGCTGGTCGAGTTCAGCCAGGCGCTGATGGGCCACCTGCGGGGCGGTCTGGCGCATGTGAACGTGCTGTCCTCGATGCTGTTCGCGGGGCTGTCGGGCTCGGCGGTGGCCGATACCTCGGCGCTCGGCTCGATGCTCATCCCCGCGATGGAGCGCGAGGGCTACACCCGCCGCTTCGCCGCGGCGATCACGGCGGCAAGCTCGGTCATCGGGCCGATCATCCCGCCCTCGGGCATCATGATCATCTACGCCTATGTCATGGGCGAAAGCGTCGCCGCGCTTTTCCTTGCGGGCATCGTACCGGGCGCGCTGGTGGGCCTCGGGCTCATGGGCATGATCTATTTCATGGCCAACCGCTACGACTTCCCGGTCTCGCGCCGCAAGGCGACGTGGGGCGAACGAGGGCAGGCCTCGCTCAAGGCCTTCTTCCCGCTGCTGACGCCGGTGATCATCCTTGGCGGCATCCTGGGCGGGGTCTTCACGCCGACCGAGGCGGCCGCCGTCGCGGTGGCCTATGCCGTCATCATCGGCTTCTTCGTGCTGCGCACGCTGCGCATGTCCGAGATGCCCGAGATCCTTGGCCGGGCGGCGATGACGAGCGCCGTGGTCCTGCTGCTGGTGGGGGCCGCCATGGCCTTCAAGACGGTGGTGAGCCTGTCGCACACGCCCGAGATCCTGGCGGAGTTCATCCTGTCGCTGTCGCAGAACCCGCTGGTGCTGCTGTTCCTCATCAACCTGCTGCTGTTCATCGTGGGCATGTTCCTCGACGCGGGGCCGGCGATCATCATTCTGGGGCCGATCCTCGGGCCGATCTTCACCGACCTCGGCATCGACCCGATCCACTTCGCGATCATCATGAGCGTGAACCTGACCGTCGGCCTCGCCACGCCGCCCATGGGGCTGGTGCTTTTCGTGGCAAGCTCGGTCAGCAACGAGCGGGTCGAGACGATCTCGCGCGCGATCCTGCCCTTCCTGGCGGTGGAGATCGCGGTGATCTTCCTCATCACCTTCGTGCCGGAACTGTCGATGACCGTTCCGCGCCTCTTCGGATTCGCCGACTGATGCGCCGCCCGGCGCCTCGCGGCGGGGGGCTTCGGCCCCACCCCACGACCAGAACAGCTACAGGGAGGACGACATGCTGAAAGGTCTCTTGCAGGCGACGCTTACCGCGGGCCTGATCGCGGGCGGCACGCTTGCGGCCACCGCGCAGGAATACACGCTGCGCGCCACGGCCAACTCGAACGAGAACGACGAGGACTACGACGGGCTCGTGGTTTTCAAGGACTACGTGGAAAAGGCCTCGAACGGCGCCATCGAGGTGGAACTCTTCATCGGCACGCAGCTGTGTTCCGGCGGTGCCGAGTGCCTTCAGGGCGTCTCGGACGGGTCGATCGACATCTTCGTGACCACCTCGGGCGGCGCGGCGGGGATCTTCCCCTACGTGCAGGTTCTCGACCTGCCCTACCTGATGTCGGGCGACCGGGTGGCCGAGAAGGTGCTTTCGGGCGATTTCGTCCGCACGCTGCGCGACATGGCGCTCGAGGATTCGGGCGGCACCATCCGCGTCATGACCGTGGGCAACACCGGGGGCTGGCGCAACTTCGCCAACACCGAGCGCCGCGTGCAGACGCCCGAGGACCTGGCCGGGCTGAAGATCCGGACCGTGGTTGCGGACCTGCCGCAGGAGCTGGTGAAGGCGCTTGGCGCATCGCCCACGCCGATCTCGTGGCCCGAGCTCTTCACCTCGTTCCAGACCGGCGTGGTCGAGGGGTCAAAGAACGGCATCACCGATATCATGAACATGCGCTTCCCCGATGCCGGGCTGAAGTACCTGACGCTCGACGGGCACGCCTACATGGGCGCGATCTGGGTCATGAACAACGACGCCTTCCTGGGGATGCCCGAGGACATGCGCCGCGTGGTGATGGACGGGTTCTACGCGCTGCAGCAGGCGACCTTTGCCTCGCCCAAGCGCAAGTCGATCGAAGCCTTCAACGAGTTTCAGGCCGAGGGCGGCGACATCTACGTGCCCAGCCCCGAAGAGATGGAAGCCTTCTCCGAAGCGGCGTCGCCGGTCTATGACTGGTTCCAGGAAAATGTCCGTGGCGGGCCCGAGATCTTCGAGGCCCTCAACAGCGCCGTCGAGGAGGCCGAGGCCGAGCTCGAAAGCGCCTACGAAGCGGATCTGAACTGATCCACCTGCGGCCGCGCCCCTCCGGCGCGGCCGTCTATCTCAGGGCCCAGACCTCGGCGATCAGGGCCGCGAGCGATGCCTGTGTGAAGGGCAGTTCCCCCCAGAGCGTGCGACAGGCAAGCTGATCTCCGTCCTCGAGCGGCTCGGCACTGAGAATGACCATAAGCCCGTCCCGCGCGCCCACGAGCGTCGCAAGCGCATGTCTCGCAAGGTCCCAGCGCGGGCCGATCATCCAGACATGAACATGCTCGTCGGTGAGCTGCAGCGCGCTAGCGGCGCTATCGGGATGGTCGAAAAGCTGCACATCGCATTCCGGCAGCGATTCGCGCAGGACCTGCGCCGCGTCTTCGGCAATAAAGCTATTTGAAGCAACGACATAGCATTGCTTCGCCGCGGGGGAGGCCCCGCTTGTATCGGGCATTAGGCCCTCCTTTCCGGTCCGGTTGTCATCCGAATGGAACACGAGCCGCCGCCTTGCATTTAACTATGACATAGGAGGAAGCGCGTATGGCCACCAAGTGCAGGGACTGCCCGATCCGCAAACTTTCGCTGTTCGAGCAGATGTCTGCCGAAGACGTGGAGGTGATGGAGCGCTTCAAGGTGGGCGAACTCACCATCGAGGCGGGCACCCCGATCCTCTCGGAGGGCTCGAACGCCCCGCAGTTGTTCACTGCGCTCTCCGGAATGGGCCTGCGATACACCATTCTTCCCGACGGGAGGCGTCAGGTTCTCAACTTCGTTTTTCCCGGAGATTTCGTCGGTTTGCAGGCCGGGGTCATGCGTGAAATGACGCACTCCGTCGAGGCAACGACACGTATGAGATTATGCGTTTTTGACCGCAAGGAGTTGTGGAACCTGTTCCGCCATCAACCAGAGCGGGCGTTTTCCCTGACCTGGCTCGCCGCGCTCGAGGAGCGCTTCATGAGCGAGGCGCTCACCACCGTCGGCCAGCGCTCGGCGCCCGAGCGCATCGGCTGGGCCTTTTCGCGCATCTTCCGCCGCCTGACAGAGCTCCGCATGCGCGAGGACCACAGCGTACCCCTGCCCTACCGCCAGCAGGATCTGGCGGACGCGCTGGGGCTTTCCCTCGTGCACACGAACAAGACGCTGGCGGCGATGCGGCGGAACCAGAAGGCGACATGGTCCGACGGGCGCCTGAGGATTCCCGATCTCGAGGAGCTCGAAGCCTACGCGATGGTCGAGAACCCCGAACTGCCGAAACGACCGCTTATGTGAACGCGACTGCGCCTTCGGGGATGGAATAAAAGAGCCTGCAGAACGGAACAGAAACGCGGCAAGGCCGCAATTGCGATCACGGGAAAGTGCGTTACCCTAGCGGAAAGGATACATCCACGCCCGATAGTCATCGATCAATTTATGCGCTTCTTCCATTTCCTCTGCGGTCATCTTTTTCCCAAGCTCCTCGACCGAGATCGCGGCGTCGGGATCGCCGCCGATGTCGCTGAGCCGGTACCAGAGGTAGGCGCGCACCCTGTCGGGCTGCGCCATGCCGAGGCCGAGCTCGTAGTACCAGCCGACACCCGACTGCGCGCCGGGGTGGCCCTTCATGGCGCTGCGCAGATACCATTCGAAGGCACGGACGTGGTCCTGCTCGACCCCGAGGCCCAGCGCGTAGATCACGCCGATCAGTTCCTCGGCATCGGCGTTCCCGGCGCGGGCCAGCGGCCTGAGGGCCTGGTGCGCCGCATCGAAGTCCTTGTCCACGATGAGTTCGCGCGCCTCGCGCAGCGTCTGGGCGTGGACCGGGGCCGCGAGGGTGAGCGACACAAGAAGTGCCGCCGCCGTTTCGCGCAGCCCTGGTGTATCGCAGGGATGGGGCATCTTCTCGTCTCCTCCGTGATCGCCCTGCCGGCCGCCGCCGACGCCATAGACCCCGATGATTTCCTGCCCTTCGACGCCGATCAAGCACGGATCGGGCAGTTGCTCTTCTACGACAAGATCCTGTCGGGCAACCGCAACATCAGCTGTGGCACCTGCCATCATCATTCACTGGGCAGCAGCGACGGGCTGAGCCTCGGCATCGGCGAAGGCGGTGCCGGCCTCGGGGCGGACCGCACGCCGGGTACCGGCGCCGACCGCATCCAGAAGCGCGTGCCGCGCAACGCCCCGGGGCTCTGGAACCTCGCCCATCGGGGAATCCAGACGGTCTTCCACGACGGGCGGCTGCAGAAGATCGACGACGACGAATACGTCTTCGATTCGCCGGCCGGGTCCGACATTCCCATGGGGCTCAACTCGATCATCGCGGCGCAGGCGCTGTTCCCGATGACCTCGGACACCGAGATGGCGGGCAGCCCGGGCGAGAATGACGTGGCCACCGCCGTGGCGGCGGGCGTTCACCTGGGCTGGCCGATCCTCGCCCGGCGCGTGGCGACGATCCCGGCCTATGCCGGGATGTTCTCCGAGGTCTTCGAGGACGTGGAGGGGCAGGACGACATCACCATCGTGCACGTGGTGAACGCGCTTGCGGCCTTCATCGGTACCGAATGGCAGAGCTACGACACGCCCTACGACCGCTGGGCGCGCGAGGGCGTGCCGCTGCCGGCGCGCGCCGAACGGGGGCGGCGGCTCTTCTTCGGCGAGGCGGGCTGCGCGCAGTGCCACAACGGGCCGCTGTTC
This sequence comes from Allosediminivita pacifica, assembly GCF_003054175.1. Taxonomy (GTDB): domain Bacteria; phylum Pseudomonadota; class Alphaproteobacteria; order Rhodobacterales; family Rhodobacteraceae; genus Allosediminivita; species Allosediminivita pacifica. Next base: position 52,929 of record NZ_QBKN01000009.1, on the reverse strand, counting down.
AGCGATCAGCAGTTCCACGCGGCGGGGCTGCCGGCCTTCGGGCCGGGGCGGAATCGCAAGTTCGACCCGATCAACCGCGACGTCGGGCGCATGGGCAAGACGGACCGGCTCGACGATGCCTACCGCTTCCGCACGCCAAGCCTGCGCAACGTGGCGGTGACGGCGCCCTACGGGCACAACGGCGCCTACCCGACCCTGCGCGACATGATCCGCCACATGGCCAATCCCGTGGGCAGCCGTATGCTCTGGCGCCCCGAGATGGCGCGGCTTCCGGCGGTGCCCTGGCTTGCGGCGGGGGACTTCGCAGTGATGGAGGACCGGTTCGAGATGGCGCGGCAAGCGCAGTACCTCGAGATCCTGCCGGTGCGGCTGAGCGACGAGCAGGTCGGCGAGATCGAGGCCTTCCTGAGCGCGCTGACCGATCCCAACCCCTTCGACCGGCCGCTGGGACGACCCGAGAGCGTGCCGAGCGGCCTGCCCGTTGACTGAGCCGACGGGTCTCAGGTCTTCAGCAAGTCTCGGATGATAGGCTGCTTGTGGGGCTTGTGCTTGGCCTTGAGCCCGAGCAGCAGCGCGCTCAGTTCGGGTTCGTGCACCCGCTTGGCGGCGGCGCTCGGCGTGAACCACCGGCGCTTGCGCTGCTTGCGCTCCTTCCAGCGGCGTTTCAGCTTTTCCACGATCATCGGGTAGACCCGGACCGTACACGGCAGCGCAGTGCCATCATCAAGGATCTTGTCGTAGCTGTAGCTGCCGATCTGCTCGCTGCCGATGTAGCCCTGTGCCCCGGCCTCCTCCAGCGCCTCGATCTCGGCCGCGCGCCAGGGTTTCTTGCCGTCCATCTCCCAGCCCTTGGGCATCACCCAGCGCCCGGTGTCGCGCGACGTGACCATCAGGACCTGCACCTGGCCCTTCTTGTCCCAGTGCAGCGGCAATGCCGCGATCTGTTCGGCCATCGGCATGTCACCTGTCATCGCGAGAAGTCTGGAAGGATAGCACGGGGGCGTCAAAGTGATATGACGGCCTCGCAAACGAAAACCGCGCCCGGCAGAGGCGGTCTTCCTCCTTCATCCGTTCAGGAGGGGAGAGTTCCAGTTCGCAACGGCCCGGTCGCGGCTCGACTGGAACATTCTACCCTTTCCACGGCCCGGACGAACCGATGGGTTCAAGAGTCATATTGCCTGGACAGGCCCATATGACATATTCTCTCCTTATTAGATTATTTTTTTTTGTTTTAAGGGATTGGAGCATGGGTAATTTCGAAAGCCCGCGTCTTGCGGCAGGGCAGACCGTGTTGATCTTGGGCGGCGACGGTTTTTGCGGCTGGCCCACCGCCCTTCGCTTCTCGTCCATGGGGGCACAGGTCGTCATCCTGGACAACGGCGCGCGTCGTGAGACGGACCGGAACCTAGGCGTCGCGTCACTGACGCCCATCCAAAGCCTTCACGACCGCGTCGAGGCATGGACTGCGGTAGAAGGCTCCGTGATACGGACCCACAACGTGGACCTCGCGGAAAACTATGCCGGGCTCTTGCGGGTCCTGCTCGAAACACGTCCCGACATCATCATCCATTTTGCGGAGCAGCGGTCCGCTCCCTATTCGATGAGGTCGTCCGAGGGCGCCCGGTATACCGTGGACAACAATATCCGGGCGACCCACAACCTGCTGGCCGCCCTGGTCGAAACCCGGCTCGATCCGCATCTCATGCACCTTGGCACCATTGGGGTCTACGGCTACGCCACCGCCGGCCTGCAGCTGCCGGAAGGCTACCTGAAGGTCAAAGCCCTCGGTGCAGACGGTCGCGAAGTCGGCAAGGAAATCCTCTACCCCGGACAACCGGACTCGCTCTACCACATGACCAAGATGCTGGATCAGCATCTCTTCGAGTTCTACGCGCGATATCACGGTGTCCGGATCACCGATCTGCATCAGGGCGTCGTCTGGGGGACCCAGACCGCAGAAACCTGCCGCGACCTGCGTCTGGTCAACCGCTTCGACCACGACGCCATATACGGAACGGTGACGAACCGTTTCATCCTGCAGGCGCTCGAGGGGCGGCCACTGACCGTCTACGGCAGCGGCAGCCAAACCCGCGGGTTCATTCACATCGAGGACATGCTGACCTGTCTCACGCTGGCCGCCGCCACGCCGACAAAGCGCGGGGAGAGGGTCCGCATCCTCAACCAGATTGCCGAGACCAGCAGCATCAATGCTCTCGCCGGCAGGATTTCCCGTATCACAGGTGCGGAAGTCGTTCATCTCGACAACCCGAGGCGCGAGCCGGAGGGGAACGAGTTCGAGGTCGACAACGGGACTTTCCACGATCTGGGGTTCGTCGCCCACCGCTTCGACGAGATCCTGGAGACGGAAATTGCGCAACTTGGCGAACTCCTCGGGCTCGACGGTACGGGCCCGCGCAGCTCGGTCGCCTGATGATCAGAGCTGCTGCATCGTCTCGAGGAGGTTGCGCATGTCGCTGCCGTCCTCGAGGAAGAGCGCGCGCCGTTCTGCCATGATCCGCGCCCGTTCCTTCCGGTATTCACCGGGAGTGACACTCTTGAGAAAGTCGATGATCGACGCGGCATGCGGCGCGGGAAAGGCGTGGCCCACCCCTGCGCGGGCCAGCCAGTCCTCCATCTCGGATCCCTCGGCCACCAGCGGCACCGACCCGTAGAAACCGCCCTGGTACATCCGGCACGCCAGCAGCAGGGGCGAATTGCCCTCTTCGTCGAGAAAATCCAGGCACCAAGAGAAATGCACCCGGCCATACATCTCTTCGAGATCGTCGGGGATCGTGTATTCCCCGTCATAGGTCCAGTTCGGATGCCGGTTGACGATCTCCATGTAGGCGTCCAGCCCGGTCTCCGTCGGGTAGCCTCTTGTGTAGATTTCGACCCGCGGACCGAGGGCCACGGCGATCTCCTCCAGAAGCGCCATGCTCTTGGTGCATCTCAGCGTGCCGAACCAGCCGATCACCCAGCGGTCCGTGATCTCTTCCCAGACCCGTCCCGCCGGAGTCGGCGTCTCCGGCCGGTCCCCGAGCTGGAGCTTGTTCTCGAGCACGAAGCTGGGCCCTTTCCAGCCGTGAACAGGTTCGAAGTACCCCCGCAGGAACCCGGGGGACATCACCACCAGCAGGTCGACGCGCTGCAGCAACCATCCTTCGACACGGCGGAACAGGGCCCCGGCGGTGGACTTCTTGAAGAAGATCGCCTGAACGTCCTCGACCTCGTAGACCAGCTTCGCCTTGCTGCGTGTCAGGAGTCTGGCGAAGTGGCCAAGGGCCAGAAGGTCCAGGTTGCGAGCATAGATGAAGTCCGCGTCGCGTAAGACGTCGCCGTGCTTCACCATCCGCCACAGGGCACGCAGAAGCGCCGGAAGACGGTAGAGATAGCGCCTGTCGACGGTATCCCCGAGGTGGATGTTGTCCCAGTCCGGCTGGAACCCGGTATTGAACTTGTGCCGGCGAAACGTGAAGCTCGTCAGCCTGACACCGGCCTTTCGAAAGGATCGGATCCGCAGGATGAGCGTGGGATTTGTGGCGTCGACGCCGATATAGACCCCTCGGACAGGGGCGGTTTCAGGCAGTTCCGATGTGCCCTGTCCATCCGCGCGCGAGAGGACAGCATCCGCGAGCGTCATGGTGCAAACCTGATAAGAGGGCCTGAGCTCATCTGCGAAACCTGGCAACCGTTCTGAGGTCAGATCACGATACCCGGGCCGCCGGCCATTCGGACAGGCCAATGTGATCCGCGGTGCGATAGGAAGATCCCGCCAGCTGCTAAATGGCGACCCTCTTGCCCTAAGAGGTGGCGACTCCGAACGTAAAGTCGCCGCCGCGTCTCCGGCTGGAGGCTGCGTTGGTTCCGGCCGCGAGTCGGGACAGCACCGGCAATGCCGGCTCGAACGCAGGATGCGGCATAGTCAACGGGAGCCGAGGGACCCGACAAAGGCTGGATTGGCTGGATCTGAAGATCACCAGCTTAACCGAGCGGCCCTGCCATGATTTCAGGATATTCCGCCCGCCGAGCTACGCACCCGACAAGAAGGTCGTGTCTGCGTGACATCCTGTAATGTGGAAGTGGCGGACCGAGGAGGATTCGAACCCCCGACCCCCTGATTCGTAGTCAGGTACTCTATCCAGCTGAGCTATCGGTCCGTCGAGCGCTGATCTAACGGAGGTGTCGGACCCCTGCAAGGGCCTGCGTGAGGAAAAATTGCACTTTACGCCACATCCCCCATGGGGAGGCGGATTTCGAAACAGGTGCCGCAGCCCTCCTTGTCGACCAAGGTGACGGTGCCGCCGTGTCCGCGGACGATCTCGGACACAATGGCGAGGCCAAGGCCCGTGCCGCCCTTGCGCGCACCGCCCTGGAACGGCTGGAAGAGATGTTCCTTTGCCTTCGGCGGCAGGCCCGGCCCGGTGTCCGAGACTTCGATGATCCATTCGCGTTCGCCCTCGCGCGCCGCGATCGAGATCTCGCCCGGCTCGCCCGAGCCGGTGATCGCCTGGCGTGCGTTGCGCACGAGGTTGGCGAGCGAGCGGTAGAGCTGCTCGGGATCGCCCCGCACCATCAGGCTCGCGGGGATGTCCTCGGCCAGGCTCACGTCGTCCTCGCCGATGGCCAGCCGTTCGGCAGACAGCACGTCGTTGGCGAGTTCCGCGAAGTTGAAAAGGGTGAGCCGCGGCGCGGGCTCCTCGGCGCGACCGAAGGCCAGCGTGCCCTCGCAGAGGCTGATGGCGCGCGTGATCGAGCCCACGAGCTTGGGCGCGAGCCGCTTCACCGTGGGGTCCTCGGACATCTCGATCCGGTCTGTGAAGAGCTGCGCCGAGGTGAGGATATTGCGCAGGTCGTGGCTGACCCGCGCCATGGCCCCGCCGAGCTGGGCCAGCCGCTCCTTCTGCTTGAGCGCCTGGGTGAGCTGCTGCTCCATCTCCTGCAGCGCCTCTTCGGCCTCGCGCAGTTCGCGCACGCTGGCCGAGGGCTGCATGATCCGATGGGCATCCTCTGGCGCCTGCGTATAGGCCATCATGTGCGCGATCACGCCCTTGATCGGCTTCACCAGAAGCCGGCGCACGGCCAGGAACAGCAGCAGCGCCGTGATGATCGAAATCACCGCCGAGAGAATCAGGATGCGCAGCCCGTAGTCGATCATGGCCGCGCGCATGGGCGCGGTTTCCATGGTGACCTCGATCAGCAGGCCCGCGTCCCGCAAGGGGCTGCCGATGACCCGGACGATCCGCGGCTCTGGATCTATGAGGCGGGCGAGCGCATCACGGATGAGGATGGGCGGCCCCGCCTCGCGCAGGTCGTAGGTCGCGGCGATGTCCTGGGGCAACGGCGAGCTGAGCACGAGTTCGCGGGCCTCGTCACGCCGCAGTACGACGTTGTAGACGCCGGCATTGGCGAGAAGCTCCTCTTCGAGCTCGGGCGCGATCATGTCGTCGGCCAGAAGCGCGAGCGAAGCGATCTGCGCACGTTCGAGCCGCGCGAGAAGGTAATCCTCGCGGAAGCGTGCCACCGAGGGAACGAAGATGAGGATCTCGGCCAGCATGACGAAAACCATCGTCAGGACGAGGAACCGGCCGGAAAGCGAGTTGAACATGGGCGCCGTAACTTGTCAGGGCAGCCAGCGTTGGACCAGCCGCACCACCTTCTTCACTGTGTCGTTACCGAACAATCTAGGTGTGAAATACGCGCCTGCAGCCCTTTTATTTATTTCGGCGTAAGTCGGGTACGGTGCGACCATGGCCGAGACCTGGCTCATCTTGAGCCCGTTGGCGATGGCAAGCGACCAGAGCGCGATGTGTTCGCCCGCCTGATGCCCCGCGATGGAGGCACCCACGGGCTTGCCGCCGACCACCATGACCTTGATGAGACCGGCCGTCTTGCGCTCCGCAATGGCGCGGTCGTTGTGGGCGTATTCGAACCGGGCGACCTCGGCCTTGTCGCCGTGTTTTTCGCGCGCCTGCGCCTCGGTCAGGCCGACCTGTGCCAGCTCCGGATCGGTATAGGTGGCGGTGGGCAGGTGGGCGGTCCTGGCCTTGCCGGGCAGGGCGAAGAGCAGCGGGCGGATGACCTGCCCGCCGTGGTAGCCCGCGACATGGGTGAACATCATGCCCCCGGCCGCGTCGCCCACGGCATAGACGCGGCGGTTCGCGGTGCGCAGGTTGTCGTCCACGTCGACGCCGGTCTTAGTGCGCTTGATACCCGCCCTCTCGAGGTCGAGCCCCTCGACATTGGCCTTGCGGCCCACGGCGATCAGCAGATGCGTGCCGGTGAAGCTGCGGCCGTCCTCGGTCTCGACCGTGAGGTTGGGGCCATCCTTGCGGACGGCGCTGGCCAGCGCGTCCTCGGCGATTTCCACGCCTTCCTCGCGCAGCGCCTCGAGCACCACGGCGGCGGTCTCGGGATCGTCCTTGGCGAAGGCCTTGCCGCCCTCGATGACCGTCACGCGGCAGCCCAGCCGCCGGTGGGCCTGCGCCATCTCCATGCCGATGGGGCCGCCACCGATGATGAGCAGGTGCGAGGGCCGCTCGCGCAACTCCCAAAGCGATTCGTTGGTCAGGTAGGGCACATCCTCGAGCCCCGGGATCGGCGGCACGAAGGGCGACGACCCCGTGGCGATCACCACGCGCCGCGCGGTGATGCTGTGCTGACCGGCCTCGACGGTGCGGTGGTCGACGAAGCGGCCGAACTCGCGAATCACGCGCACGCCCAGCCCCTCGAACCGCTCCTGGCTGTCGACGGGGGCGATGGTGGCGATGGCCTGCTTCACGTGGTCCTTGGCGGCGGCATAGTCGATCTCGGGGCTACGCGGCGAGATGCCGTAGGGCGCCGCCGTGGTCATGCCGTGGGCCACCTTGGCCGAGGCAATCAGCGCCTTCGACGGCACGCAGCCGTAGTTGAGGCAATCGCCCCCCATCTCGCCGCCTTCCAGCAGCACGACATTCGCGCCCATCTGCGAGGCCCCCGCCGCCACCGACAGGCCACCCGAGCCCGCACCGATCACCAGCAGGTCGCACCGGATCTTTTCCATGCCTCAGATCTCCTTCCGGCCGCGGACGGCCTTTATGACCATGGGAAGCGCCGCCAGGACCGCAAGCCCGAGGATCGGGCCGATCACCTCGGGCGCCCAGAGCAGCGACAGATCGGGGTCCTCGCCGCGGGCGAAGACCTCGCCCAGCCCGACGCCGATCGAGGTGAAGACGAGAGCGCCCGGGATGATGCCAAGCGCGGTCGTCAGCAGAAAGTTCCCGAACTTCACGCCGACCAGCGCAGGCAGCAGATTCGCAACGAAGAAGGGCACCACAGGCACCAGCCGCATGAGGAACATGACGCTGACCTCGTTCTCGTTCAGGCGCTGCTTGATCTGGTGCAGCCGGCCCTCGGATGTTTCAAGCCGTGCTTCGAGCATCCGGCCGAGCCCTGCCCGCGCAGCGAGGAAGATCAGCACCGCACCGATGGTGGCCGAAACGACATTGAAGACCGTCCCCGCCACAAGCCCGAAGAGGAAGCCGCCGGTGACCGAGGTCACGGCCGCCCCGGGCAGCGAGAAGGCGACGATGGCCACGTAGGCGCCGACGAAGACCAGCACGAGCGCGAGGTAGTTCTGATCGCGGAAGGCCAGCAATGCCTCGCGATTCTCGCGCAGCGTGTCGAATGTGAGCTGGTCACGCAGGGTGAAGTAGCCCACCACCGCGGCCACGAGGATCAGCAGAAGCGGCAGATGCCGCCGCAGCCCCGGCTTGTGGTTGTCGCGCGTCTCGGTCATCTCCGCCTTCCCGTCGTGTTTGTCCTGCATGGCATGAAGATGGGGTCGCAGACAGCGCGAGATGCCAAAGTCACGCCGCCTTGATCCGTGGTGCGCGTGATGGGGGCTGCGGGGCAGGCGGCACCGGAAACTGTAACATTTCCCGGCGCCGCAGCACCGGAATGACAGGCTTGACCCCGGTTTTGAGGTTTGACAGGCGCGGGATGCATCCCTATAGGACGGGCTTCGAAAACTCACCGGCCCGGCCCGCCGATACGCGCGCGCCCCGGGTCCGATGCACGGAGCAGACGCGATGAAACGCACATTCCAGCCGTCGAACTACGTTCGCAAGCACCGCCACGGCTTTCGCTCGCGCATGGCCACCAAGGCCGGCCGCAAGATCCTGAATGCCCGCCGCGCGCGCGGCCGCAAGAAGCTCAGCGCCTAAGAGCTTCCGGCCATGACCGGCCCGATTGCAAGCACCGCCTCGGAGCCCTCCGCGGCGGTTTCGCTGCGTCTGGACCGGCTGCGGCACCGTGCCGATTTCCTGCGCGCCGCACGGGCGCGCAAGCAGGGCACCGGTGGCATGATGGTCCAGGCGCGGGAACGCGCGGACGGCGACGAATCGGTGCGCGTGGGATTTACCTGTTCGCGCAAGGTCGGCAATGCCGTGGCCCGCAACCGTGCCAAGCGCCGGCTGCGCGAGGTTGCGCGTCTCGTGCTGCCCGGACTGGCGCACCCCGGCTGGGACTACGTGCTGATTGGCCGCCCCGGCGCCACCATCGACCGCGACTTTACCGCGCTGGAAGGCGACCTGCGCTTTGCCCTGTCGCGCCTGCACGGCTGAGGCCGCGGGCATGACCCCGGCGGCCCGCCTTCTCTCCCTCCCCGTCCGCGCATACAGGCTGCTGTTCTCGCCCTGGGTTGGACATTCCTGCCGCTATCACCCGACCTGCTCGGCCTACGCGCTCGAGGCGCTGGAGCGTCACGGCGCCCTGCGCGGCGGCTGGCTGACGCTGCGCCGCATCGGGCGCTGCCATCCCTGGGGCGGGTCCGGCATCGACAACGTCCCCGACTGACGCGCCACACGCGCCGCGCGGCTTTGCGCCCTTCCCCAAAATAATCGTCGATTTTTGCCAAGGCTCGATGTAAGAGCCTTTCCACGGAACCCGCACGAGTCAGAGGAGGGCCGTTCATGACGTTCATGCCGACCATCTTCTGCCCGTCGTTCCGCGCGGTCCACGGCAACACGGCCTCACGAGGCCTGTAAGCCGCACCGCCCGATCGCCGCCGCTGCGTCCGCCGGCCGCGTTCTCCCCGCAACCCGACCTTTCGAAGCCTGGCAATCCAGCCGGGTCACGTGCATCCGCACGGGTCTGCGGGACGATTCCCTTGGCTTCGATCCAACCTCAGACCAAGGGACCGGGCACCTGCCCGGATATCGTACCATGATCCACCCCGTCCGCATCGCCCCTGCCGGCCCAGACGCCGCGCTCGAGGCCATCATCGCGCGTCACGGCGCCCGCGTCGTGCTCATCGCCGCGCTCCGCGCAGCCCTGCGCCGGCCGCAAACCCGGCCGCCGCCGCCCAATGCCGATGACCTGAGCGCGCATTTGCGCCGCGATGTCGGCCTGCCGCCCGAGACGGCGCACGCAAGGCACGCGGCCCTGCCGCCATTGACGCCGCGCATCTGAACGAAAAAGCGCCCCCCGGAGATCATCTCCGGGGGGCGCTTGAGCATCAGGTCGCGTCGCGCAGACGGGATCAGGAGGCGGCTTCGATCACGCCGCAGGCGATGCGGCCGCCGGCCCCGGCCTCTGCACCGTAGCTGTCGGCGCTCTCGTGCACGATGATCGCCGAGCCGTCGTCGTCCATGACCGGCGCCTCACCGTCTTCGAGGCTTAGAACCGACGAGGTCAGATCGGCCCGCACGTTACCCTCGGGCCCGGCGAAGACGTTGGGCAGATCGCCGGCATGCGCCCCCTCCTCAGCCATCAGGCCGTGGCTGTTTTCACCGGGCTGATAGTGATCGCCGGCAGAGGTGAAGTCCCCCTCGCAGGTGCCGGTCTGGTGCACGTGAAATCCGTGCCCGCCCTCGGGCAAACCGCTTGCCTCGACCTGAAACAGAAGGCCGTCAACAGTCTCGAAAATCTCGACCTGGCCCACTTCGGCGCCGCTCTGATCCATCAGCGTGGCCATGGCGGCGGGGCTGGCTGCGCCCTCGGTGTGGCTGCCGGCAAGGGTCGCGGTCGCAGGCACCAAGGCCAGCGTTGCAGCGGTCAGGGTCGTGCGAAGCATGATGTTTCTCCTCTCGGATAAGGCTTTGCTCACAACGGCTTGGTGGGCACACCGTTCCACTCACGCCAGTCACGAAACCGCGTGCGCCCGGCTGGTCCCGCAGCGCATGGGCATCATAGCCTTGTCGGGGGAGGCGCGGCAGACGCGCCCGCCTAGCCGCGACCGAGCACGGGAGGCGCGTCCACCTCGGGCGTTTTCCCCTCTTCCAGGGAAAGACCCGCGAAATCCCAGAGCTTCGCGTCGAGCAGATGCGAGGGCCGTGCGTTCATCAACGCCCGGAACATCACCTGACGGCGGCCGGGGCTGTTCTTCTCCCACTGGTCGAGGATCTGCTTCACCTGCTGGCGCTGCAGCCCGTCCTGAGATCCGCAAAGGTCGCAGGGAATAATGGGATAGTTCATGGCCCTGGCGAACTTCTCGCAATCGGCCTCGGCCACGTGGGCCAGCGGACGATAGAGGAAGAGATCCCCCTCTTCGTTCACCAGCTTCGGCGGCATGGTCGCAAGCCGCCCGCCGTGGAAGAGGTTCATGAAGAAGGTCTCGAGGATGTCGTCGCGGTGGTGGCCCAGCACGACCGCGTTGCAGCCTTCCTCGCGCGCGATGCGATAGAGGTTGCCCCGCCGCAGACGCGAGCAGAGCGCGCAGTAGGTGCGTCCCTGCGGGACCTTGTCGACGACAATGGAATAGGTGTCCTGGTACTCGATCCGGTGGGGCACGCCCATCTTTTCGAGGAACTCCGGCAGCACCGTCGCCGGGAAGCCCGGCTGCCCCTGATCGAGGTTGCAGGCCAGGATCTCGACCGGCAGAAGCCCGCGCCATTTCAGCTCCATCAGGGCCGCGAGAAGCGTGTAGCTGTCCTTGCCGCCCGAGAGGCAGACAAGCCAGCGGGCGTCGCGCCCCTGCACCATGCCGTACTGCTCCACCGCCTCGCGGACGTAGCGCACGATGCGCTTGCGCAGCTTGCGGAATTCCGTCGTCTGCGGCGCGCCGTAAAAGAGCGGGTGGATGTCGTCGTGGTCACTGAGCATGGCGTTGCAATAGGGCAAAGCCGGGCCCGTGAAAAGAGCCGCGCTGCCCTGCCCCGGCCTGCCCTCGCGGTGATCGTTCAGAGCGCGATCGGCCGGTTCTCGAGGATCGATTCCATGGCGATGTAGGAGGTGACCGAGTCGAGCTCGACCTTATCGATGAGGCGCTGATAGACGCCGTCGAAGCTTTCGATGTCGTCGGTGACAATCTTGAGCATGTAGTCGTAATCGCCGCCGATCCGGTAGAAATCCACGATCTCGGGGATCGCCGTGACATGCTGGCGGAAGGTGTCGAGCCATTCGCGCGAATGGCTGCGGGTGCGCAGCATGGTGAAGACGACGAGGTTCTTGCCCAGCGCCCGGCGATTGATGCGCACCGTGCGCCCCTCGATCACGCCGCTTTTCTCCAGCGCGTTCAGCCGCCGCCAGCAGGCGTTCTGCGACAGGCCCACCACCTCGGCCAGCTCGCGCTGGGTGAGCCCGGAACCGTGCCGCTGAAGCGCCTTCAGCAACTGGATGTCAATCTGATCGATCTTTCCGGTCATTTTTCGTTCATTTCATGAAGATTGGCGGCGCATCGGTCTGTATTTGATAGCGCATTCACACCCAACGCTAAAGTATTCTCTTCTCAAGACCAGTCAGAAGGAGAGTGCCCCCGTGTCCGCCCTGCAGAAGTTTCGCGACAGCCTCCACCGCCCGGACGTGACCGATGTCATCGCCGCAGGAGTCATCGGCAACGACATGGAATTCGAAACGCCCTTCGGCACGCAGAGGCTTCTCTACGCGGACTACACCGCCTCGGGCCGCGCGCTGCGGCAGGTCGAAAGCTTCGTGGCGGAGCGGGTCCTGCCCTTCTACGCCAACTCGCACACCGAGGCCTCCTTCTGCGGCATGACCATGACCCGGATGCGCGAAGAGGCGCGGCGCACGATTGCCAGGCTCGTCCACGCGGGCCCGGAGGGGCACGTGATCTTTGGCGGATCGGGCGCGACGGCGGGGCTGAACCTGATCGTTCGGCTGCTGCGCCTGAGAGAGCGTGTCGCGGCGGGCGAAGACGTGGTCGTGATCAACTCGATCTACGAACATCACTCCAACATCCTGCCCTGGCGCGAGTCGGGCGCGCGGGTCGTCACCATCCCCGGCGCCCCCGAGGGCGGCATCGACCTTTCCGCCCTGGAAGAGACCCTGCGCGCCGAGGCAGGCGCCGACCTGGTGGTCGGCAGCTTCTCGGCGGCCTCGAACGTGACGGGGCTGATCACCGACCCCGATCCCGTCACGCGGCGGCTCAAGGCGCACGGGGCGCTGGCGATCTGGGATTACGCGGGCGGCGGCCCCTACCTGCCCATGGACATGACCCCCGCCCCGGATTGCGCCAAGGACGCGATTGTCTTTTCGCCGCACAAGTTCGTCGGCGGCCCGGCGGCCACGGGCGTTGCGGTGATCCGCGACACGATCGTCGACGGCGTGACCTCGACCGCGCCGGGCGGCGGCACGGTGAGCTTCGTCTCGCCTTGGCGCCACGCCTATTCACCCCGCGTCGAGGCGCGCGAGGAAGCCGGCACCCCCAACGTGATCGGTGACATCCGCGCGGCACTGGCCATGCTGGTCAAGGACGCGATCGGCGCGGCACGGATCGGGACCCGCGACCACGCGCTGCGGGCCCGCGGAATCGACCGGCTCGCCGGGCACCCCAACATCCACCTGCTGGGCCCCGCCGTGACCGAGGGCGCGCTGCCGATCTTCTCGTTCCAGGTGCGCGATGATGATGACACGCCCGTGCATCACCAGCTCTTCACGCGGATGCTCTCGGATCTCTACGGCGTGCAGGTGCGTGGCGGCTGCGCCTGCGCCGGCCCCTATGCACATGAGCTGCTCGGCCTTGACCGGACCACCTCTGAGAGCCTCTTCTCGCGGCTGGAGGACGGGCACGAGATCGACAAACCCGGCTGGGTGCGGCTGAACCTCAGCTACGCCCATACCGACGAACAGGTGGCGCGAATCCTCGACGCTGTGACTGATCTTGCCGGGGACGTCGCCGCACATGCGGCGCGCTACGGCGTCGATGCGGCAACCGCGCGGTTCACTGCCCTGGCGGGGTAATGGCGGCTGCGCGCCGCGACGAGGAGAAGGACGATGATGAACTTCGACCATGCCGTGGTGAACGTGCTCGGCGAGATGGACAGCGTGGCCGAGAGCTACCGGAGGCTCGGCTTTCAGCTCACGCCGAGGGGCCATCATACGCTGGGCTCGATCAACCACCTGGCGGTCTTCGGCGAAACCTACGTGGAGCTGCTGGGATATGCCGAGGGCGAACGCGAGAAGCGCGCCGAGCTGTGGGAGCATCCGCCGGGACTGACCGGCATCGCCTTCCGGGCCGGGGATGCCGCCGCGCTGCACCGGCAAATGGCGGAGAAGGGCGTGCCCATCGAGCCCTTCAAGGATTTCTCGCGCCCGGTGGAGATCGACGGGACCCGGTACGAGGCTGCCTTTCGCACCTTCCAGATCGACCGCGCCGAGCTCGCCAACGGGCGTCTGTTCTTCTGTCAGCACAACACGCCGGAGCTCATCTGGCGCCCCGAGTACATGGATCACCCCAACGGGGTGAGCGAGATCACCGAGGCCATCGTCGCCTGCGACGCGCCCGCGGCGCTGGCGGATCTCGTGACCGCCGCCGAAGGGCTGGCCCGCAGGGGTGATGACAGCGTGGACGCCGGGACGACGGTGGTGCGGTTCTTGCCCCGCGCGGCGGTTGCCGAGGACTTCGGTCCCGTTCCAGATGACAAGGCCGGCCACATGCGGATGGTGGCGCTGGGGCTGCGCTGCCGCTCGCTTGACGCGCTCAGGGCACTTCTGGACGGGAACGCCGTCCCCTACGAGCCCGCGACCGGTTCCGTCGTCACCGTTTCCCCGACCGAGGCGCACGGCCTCTACCTGCGCTTTAGCGAGGCGTGAGGCGCGGCAGGGCGCCGCAGGAAATTCCCCGCGCGTGTTAAGGGCTGCGTTACCCGAGTCCGGATAGGTTCCCCAGGGTAAGAATGGGAACAGGTCACGCAGTCATGAAAGCCGAAACCCGGCACCGCATCGGGCTGGTCAGGTCCCGGCTCGCCACGCTCCCCAAGGGGCCGCAGTGGATCGCCTTCCTGCCCGCGATCGCGCTCGCTGCCTTCTGGCTGGGCGGTGAAGGTGCCCTTCTCGTCGTTGCCATACTGATGCCGATCCTCTTCATGCTCGCTGCCGAGACCGAGGACCCCACCAGTCCCGCGCAACGCGAAATCGCGCCGGCCGACGATGTCACGCCCGCGGGCGAAGCGGTGTCGCTGGCGGATCACGCGCTGCTGCGAGCGCATGCCGCGAACCTCTCCACCGCCTGCATCGTGATCGAGGCCGAGGGACTGGACCAGATCATGCGCCAGCACGGTGACCGCGCGGCCGAATCCCTGCGCGTGGTGCTGCACCAGCGGCTGACCGCCATGCTCCGTCCGGACGACCAGGTGCTCCGCGTCGGGGACCGCCGTTTCATGGTGCTGATGGCGCCTGCCCTGCGTGCCGGGCTCGAACACCTGCTTCAGCTTGCCGCACGACTGCAGCGGGGGCTCGAAGAGCCGACCGAGATCGACGGCGCCACGCATTACGTCGCGGCCTCCATCGGGTTTGTCAGTAGCCAGCGCCTGTCCGGGGCGGCCAGCGGCAGCTCGATGATCGAGGCGGCTCAGACCGCGCTCTCCGAGGCGCTCTCGAACGGGCCCTCGGCGATCCGCGCCTGGTCCGAAAGCCTGCGCGCCGCCCGCGACGCCCGCGCGAGCCTGCTGGCGGATGTCGGACACGCCCTGACCTCTGGCCAGATCCGACCCTGGTTTCAGCCGCAGGTCTGCACTTCGACCGGGCGCATCAGCGGCGTCGAGGCGCTTGCGCGCTGGATTCACCCCGAACGCGGTATCGTGCCGCCGGGCCAGTTCCTGCGCCTTCTCGAAGAGGCCCACCAGATGGACCGACTGAGCGAGGTGATGCTCGAACAGTCGCTGCGCGCGCTTTGCGACTGGGACCGCGCCGGCCTCGACATTCCCCGCGTCAGCATCAACTTCTCGAGTGCCGAGCTGCGCAACCCCAATCTCGTGGAACGGATCCGCTGGGAGCTCGACCGCTTCGGGCTCGGCTGCGACCGGCTGGGGCTGGAGGTGCTGGAAACCGTGATCGCGGATTCCCCCGATGGGGTGCTGGCACGCAATATCGTGCAACTCGGGCAGCTGGGCTGCCACGTCGACCTCGACGATTTCGGCACCGGCCACGCCTCGATCACCGCGCTGCGCCGCTTCAAGGTGCACCGGCTGAAGATCGACCGCAGCTTCGTCACCCGCATCGACCTGGACGAAGAGCAGCGCCGCATGCTCGCGGCCGTCCTGAGCATGGCCGACCGCCTGGAGCTCGAGACGCTGGCCGAAGGCGTCGAAACCACGGGCGAGCACGCCCTTCTGGCCCAGCTTGGCTGCGACCACGTGCAGGGCTTTGCGATCGCACGCCCGATGCCGGCGGAACGGATGATCGAATGGTCCCGCAAGCACCAGGAAACCATCGAGGACGCCCGCAACCTCGGGCGCAGCGGCGGCTGACAACACCCGGTGCGGCGCCCGGGCCGTTCCGGCACCCCTCGGAGCGCCCCTTCAACCCGCGTGCATGCGATCGCCCGACCCACCTCGCAGCGAAACCGCAGCGCATCGATTTCTCGGCCGCGCGGCCGGAGCGCATGCGCCCCCGACCCGTTGCCGATCTGCCGGACGGGCCGCTCCGTCCCCGCGCGGCATGGCAAAGGACCGCCCGCGGGGGCCCGCGGCACTGTCCCGCCCTGCATTCACGGGGAATCCGCTTGACCTTTGGGTGTCCGAACTGTTGAACGCGGGCTGATGTGACAGGAAAGGCACGCCGCGCTCATGGACAGTCAGAACAAGAACCTCCTGCTCGCCACCGCTCTGAGCTTCGTGGTGATCCTGATCTGGTTTGTTCTGTTCCCGCCGCCGGAGCAGGCGCCCCAGGAGCAGGAAACCCTCAGCGAGACTGCCACCGCCGAGAACGGCGATGGCGTGGCTTCCGCGCCCGGCACGGCCCCCGATCCCGGCGGCAGCGATATCGCCGCCAACACCGAGGCCGGCAGCCCCGCGGCGACGACCGAGGCGCCCCGCCTGCAGATCGACACCCCGCGCATCGAGGGCTCCATCTCGCTCACCGGCGGGCGGCTCGATGACCTGCGGCTCAAGGACTACAACGTCGAGGTCGATCCGGATTCGCCCATCGTGCAGATCCTTTCCCCGGTGGGCAGCGACAACCCCTACTACGCGCTCTACGGCTGGGCCCCCGGTTCGGGCCTGGGGCTCGACGCGGTGCCCGGCGCCAACACCGCCTGGGAAATCGCCGAAGGCGAGACGCTGACGACCGAAAGCCCCGTCACGCTGGAATGGCAGAGCCCCGCAGGCCTGACCTTCCGCCGCGAGATCTCGGTCGACGAGAACTACATGTTCACCGTCACGCAGTCCGTCGAGAACACATCGGACGCGACCGTCTCGGCGGCGCCCTACGGCATCGTCGCCCGCCACGGCGAGCCGCAGAACCTCAAGAACTTCTTCATCCTGCATGAAGGCTTGATCGCCATGGCCGACGGGGAGCTCTCCGAGTACGGCTACGACGACATGACCGATTTCGAGGTCTCGGCCACCGAGGGTGCCCGCGCCGAGGTCACGCAGGTGACCGAGAACGGCTGGATCGGCTTCACCGACCATTACTGGATGACGACGCTGGTCCCCAACCCCGGCAGCCCCTTCAAGCAGACCGCCAAGTACGACGAGCGCCGCAACATCTATCAGACCGAGGCGGTGCAACGCACGCTGACCATCGCCCCCGGCGAGACCGCCGAAAGCACCACGCAGCTGTTCGCGGGCGCCAAGGAATGGGACACGATCCGCGACTACCAGCAGAACGGCATCGACCGTTTCGTCGACGCCATCGACTGGGGCTGGTTCTTCTTCCTGACCAAGCCGATCTTCGCGGTGCTGCACTTCCTCAACAACCTGATCGGCAACATGGGTGTCGCGATCATCGTGCTGACGCTCGGCATCAAGGCCCTGCTCTTCCCGCTGGCCTACAAGTCCTACGTCTCGATGGCGAAGATGAAGGAACTTCAGCCCGAGATGGAGAAGCTCAAGGAGCAGGCCGGCGACGACCGCCAGAAGCTCCAGCAGGGCATGATGGAGCTCTACAAGAAGAACAAGGTGAACCCGGCCTCGGGCTGCCTGCCGATCCTGATGCAGATCCCGATCTTCTTCTCGCTCTACAAGGTGATCTTCGTCACGATCGAGCTGCGCCACGCCAACTTCTTCGGGCCGTTCAACGACCTGTCGTCGCCGGACCCGACGTCGATCTACAACCTCTTCGGGGCGCTGCCCTGGGGCGCGCCCGATCCGGGCACGCTGATGGCGACGATCTTCATCGGCATCCTGCCGATCCTGCTGGGCGTGTCGATGTACCTGCAGCAGAAGCTGAACCCGGCCCCGACCGAGCCCACGCAGGCGATGATCTTCGCCTGGATGCCCTGGGTTTTCATGTTCATGCTGGGCAGCTTCGCGAGCGGCCTGGTGGTCTACTGGATCTCGAACAACACCATCACGTTCATCCAGCAGTACACGATCATGCGCAGCCAAGGGTACAAGCCGGACATCCTCGGCAACATCAAGTCGGGCTTCGGACGCAAGGAGAAGGCGCAGGACGACAAGTCCTGACGCCGGTGACCCTCACATGAACCAGCTTCCCTTCCCCATCGCCCCGGATCCCGAGGACGCGGCCCGCGAGGCGGGCCGCAAGCTGTTCCTCGGGCCCGTGGATTTCGTGAAGGGCGTCGTGGCCATGTCCGGCCTGCCGCCGGACGACCGCACCGAGATCTGCTTTGCCGGCCGGTCGAACGTCGGCAAGTCGAGCCTGATCAACGCCCTGACGGGTCGCAAGGGGCTGGCACGGGCGTCGAACACGCCCGGCCGCACGCAGGAAATCAACTACTTCGCCGCCGCGGACAGTCATTACATCGTCGACCTGCCGGGCTACGGCTTTGCCAATGCGCCGGTGTCGAAGGTGCAGGAATGGCAGGCGCTTCTGAAGACCTATCTCGCCGGGCGTGCCTCGCTGCGCCGCGCCTTCGTGCTCGTGGATCACCGCCACGGCATCAAGGAGGTCGACGACGAGATCATGACCCTGCTCGACCGCTCGGCCGTGCCCTTCCAGGCGGTGCTGACCAAGCAGGACAAGGTCAAGGCCAAGGACCGCGAGCCGGTGCTGGCGCAGGTGCGCGAGAAGCTCGGCAAGCACCCCGCCGCCTATCCCGAGATCGTCGTGACCAGCTCCGAGACGGGCGACGGGATCGCCACGCTTCGCGCGATCATCGCCACCCTCGCCTAGCCTTTCAGGCGCCCTTCCGGCAGGATCGCCCGCACCCGCACGAGGACCGAGGATGAGATCGCAAGACATGAACCGAGACTGGATCGTCACCGCCCGCACCCTCTCCGAGGCGCTGCCCAACCTGCAGCGCTACTCGGGCGCCATCGTGGTGGTGAAGTTCGGCGGCAACGCCATGGGCGACGCGCAGGCCATGGCCGAATTTGCGCGAGACATCGTGCTGATGCGCCAGGTGGGCATCAACCCGGTGGTCGTCCACGGCGGCGGCCCCATGATCAACGAGATGCTCGGCAAGCTCGGGATCGAATCGAACTTCGTGCGCGGCAAGCGCGTCACCGACCAGGCCACCGTCGAGGTGGTGGAGATGGTGCTGACCGGTCTCGTCAACAAGCGCATCGTGCAGGCGATCATGGACCAGGGCGGCCGCGCCGTGGGCCTGTCGGGCAAGGACGACGATCTCATGGTCTGCGAGGCGGACGACCCCGAGCTGGGCTTCGTCGGCAAGCCGGTACAGATGAATCCACAGGTGCTGCACGATCTCTTCGGTGCGGGGATCATTCCCGTGGTCGCCCCCGTCGCCACCGGGCGTGGCCCGAACGAGACCTTCAACGTCAACGGCGATACCGCCGCGGGCGCCATCGCGGGCGCGCTCAAGGCTGATCGCCTGATGCTGCTGACCGACGTTTCGGGCGTGAAGAACCAGTCGGGCGAGGTCATGACCGAGCTCACCCCGCAGGAGGTGCGTCACCTCACGGACGAGGGCGTGATCTCGGGCGGGATGATCCCCAAGACCGAGACTGCGCTGAAGGCGATCGAGGACGGCGTGCGCGGCGTGGTGATCATCGACGGACGCGTGCCCAACGCCTGCCTGCTCGAGCTTTTCACCGAACACGGCTCCGGCTCGCTCATCCGCTCGGCAGATCGACCACCGCTCGGCCGCTGACGGCTCCTAAAGCTTTGAGATCGGGCGGCCTTCTGGAAAGGTGGGCGCATGAAACGCCTCATTCTCATGCGCCACGCGAAATCCGACTGGTCCCTCGGGCTCGAGGATCACGACCGCCCTCTCAACAAACGCGGCCAGCGCTCGGCCGAGGCCATCGGCTACTGGCTGGCTCGCAAGGGGCTGAGCCCGGACGAGATCCTTTGCTCGACCTCGGTACGCACGCGCGAGACGCTGGGCCTGCTGGGCGCCTCCGCCGAGCCGCGCTTCGAAGCGGTGCTCTACAATGCCGAGCCGCGTGCGATGCTGGATTGCCTGAAGGATGCGAGTGGCGAGACGGTCCTGATGATCGGGCACAACCCCGGCATCTGCGTCTTCGCCCACGAGCTGCTGGCCAGTGATCCGGACCATCCTCGCTTCGAAGACTATCCGACCTGCGCCACGCTTGTCGCCGAGTTCGAAATCGACGACTGGGGCGCCCTGCGCCCCGGAAGTGGTGTCGCGCGGGACTTCGTGGTCCCGCGCGAACTGATCTGAAGACCCGGGTGGGGCCGGGTCAACCGATCATTCCGCGGTGATCGTGGTCATCACAAGGTCACCGTCCATGCGGATCGGGCCGTCCTCGCTGGCGCCCAGCGTGTATTCGAAGATGCCGGTTTCCATGCCGCCCTCTTCCGAGTGCACCATGAGCATCAGCATGTCGCCGGACGCGACGTCTTCGGTCAGGATGGCGGCGACGTCGGTGTTCTCGCCGGCGCGCAGCGGTGCATGACCGACGACGGGGCCCGGGGCCATCTCCGAATCGGTGCGGTGGACGACGAGCCAGCCGTTGGCATTGGCAGTGACCATGTCGGCGCTGACGACGCCGTTTTCGACGGACTGGTCCGAGGCCTCGACCATCGGGGTCATGGAATGGGATTCAGCGAAGGCCGCGGTGGCGGACGCTGCGATAATGGAAGCGGTCAACAGGATACGCATTGGAAACTCCTTTGGCTGCGCACCGACCTTCTGGCCGGCATGCCCTTAGTCACGAAGCCACGGCGGGGGAGTTTCGCGTGATCCGGAAAAATTCCGCATTCTCACGCAAACGCGATCCCGCGTGAGAGGACCGGGCCCGGGTGGGGGCCCGGACCCGGTCGCCGCGAGCGCCGGAAAGCAATTCGAAAGATGGCCCGGCGCCACGGAATGCGGGCCCTACCGTCCCCTGTCGCAGGTGTAGCAGGGCACCATGGCCGCCGGGCCGGCGCTTTCTGCAGCGACGGTGCCGCGCGGCGCCTCCGGGCGGGGCGCCTTTGTTGCAGGCTCGCCCATCGAGAGCGTGGCCGCGGCGATGACTGTTGCGAACATCATGTCGGGGATCCTTTCCGTAGGCCGCGCTCAGCGTTCGACCACGTGCCAGACGCCGCCGACGCCGTCACCGTTTGCCTGCCCCGGTCGGCTGTCGCCCTGCCAGTAGTAGAGCGGCTGGCCCTCGTAGGCCCACTGCGCGCGACCATCGGCCCGCTGGAAAACGCCGAGACCGTCGTGCGCCGCAGCGCCGTCCTCGGCCAGGTAGGGCGGCCAGCTGCGGGCACAGCCCCCGGAACAGTTGCTGACGTTCTCGCCGTCGTTGTCGAAGGTGTAGAGCGTCATGCCTGCCTCGTCGGCCAGCAGGTGGCCATCGGCGGCGGCTGTCGTGGCAAAAGCGCCGAGCAGGCCGGCGGCGATCAGGGAAATGAACTTCATAGAAAATGCCTTTCGGATCAGTGGCCCGCTTGGGCCGGTGCTAACGCCAGGGGCTGCCGCGGAACGCGTGGTCCGCGCGGCGGGGCCTCGGCTGGCGCGGTTCTGCTCCTACGGGGTTGTGGCAAGCGTTGTCGCGAGCGTTGTAACGCCGCCCCCGACGCGTTGTATTTGGGGGCTCGTGGCGCCTTTCAGGCCTCGTCACCCTCGGCCCGCAATCCGCGTACAAGGGCGGCATAGGCGGCGCGATCGGTCTTGCGAAGGCTGTCGAGTGCGTCACGGGCGCGCTCGCCCGCGCTCTGGCCCTCGGCCTGCTTCACGGCGTCCACCGCATCTATCAGGCGGAAAAGCTCGGCGATGGCAGGGTCATCCCGGTCCGCATCTTTCGCCAGCACCATGAGCGCGTCGAGGATCGTGCCCAACTGGTTGCCGTAGCTCGCCACTTCGCGCGTGATGCGACGCTCGATCTCGATGTTTCCGGCGATGTCGGTGGAGGAATAGTCGGGGGCAGTATTCTGGAACACGTCGCCCGAAAGCGGCGAGCGGAACCAGGTGAACGGAAAGCCGAAGTCAGGTCCGGCCACGGCAATGCCCTCCGAAAGGCGGTCCCCCGGCCAACCCGGAGGACCGGAAAGATCAATGCCCGAGGATCTGGCTCAGGAAGAGCTTGGTGCGCTCGTTCTGAGGATTGTTGAAGAACTCCTTGGGCTCGTTCTGTTCGACGATCTGGCCCTGGTCCATGAAGATCACGCGGTTCGCCACAGCCTGGGCAAAGCCCATCTCGTGGGTCACGCAGAGCATGGTCATGCCCTCCTCGGCGAGCTCGACCATGGTGTCGAGCACCTCCTTGATCATCTCGGGGTCGAGCGCCGAAGTCGGCTCGTCGAACAGCATGATGCGCGGACGCATGCAGAGCGACCGGGCGATCGCCACCCGCTGCTGCTGACCGCCCGAGAGCTGGCCGGGGTACTTGTGTGCCTGGTCGGGGATCTTCACCTTGCGCAGGAAGTGCATCGCCGTTTCCTCGGCTTCCTTCTTGGGCGTCTTGCGAACCCAGATCGGCGCCAGCGTGCAGTTTTCGAGGATCGTCAGATGCGGGAACAGGTTGAAGTGCTGGAACACCATCCCGACTTCAGAGCGGATCGTGTCGATGTTCTTGATGTCCGAGGACAGCAGCGTGCCGTCGACCTCGATCCGGCCCTTCTGGTGCTCTTCCAGCGCGTTGATGCAGCGGATCAGCGTGGATTTGCCAGACCCCGAGGGGCCCGCGATCACGATCCGCTCGCCGCGATGGACGGTCAGGTCGATGTCGCGCAGCACGTGGAAGCTGCCGTACCACTTGTTCATGTTCTCGATGCGGATCGCGACCTCGTCGCTGACCTTCATCTCGACGGGGGCGTCTGTGGTCATTTGTGCGGTCTCAGCCATGGATCAGGCCTCCGTTAGCGATGATCGGTGGTGAGCTGCCGCTCGAGCCACTGCGAGTATTTCGAGATGCCGAAGCAGACGACGAAGAAGAGCGCGGCGGCAAAGGCCCAGAGCTCCCAGTAGACGCCGTTCCATTCGGTCGAGGCGAGGATCGGCCCGCGGATCATGCCCACGAGGTCGAACATCGAGATGATCGAGACGAGTGTGGTGTCCTTGAAGAGCCCCACGGCCACGTTCACGATCCCCGGGATCGAGATCTTGAGCGCCTGCGGCAGGATGATCAGCCGCATCGCCTGGGCGTAGTCGAGCCCGAGGCTGTCCGCCGCCTCGTACTGGCCGCGCGGCAGGGCGGCGAGGCCCCCGCGGATCACCTCGGCGATATAGGCCGAGGCGAAGGCCGTGATCATGATGATCACCCGGATGATCAGGTCGAAGTTCGAGCCCGGCGGCAGGAAGTAGGCCAGCACCACGTTTGCCACGAAGAGCAGGGTGATCAGCGGCACGCCGCGGATGAACTCGATGAAGACCACGCAGATCCACTTGATGATCGGCAAGGAAGACTGCCGTCCCAGCGCCAGGGCGATGCCGATGGGGATCGAGAGCGATACGCAGACGGTGCCCAGGATCAGGTTGAGCATGAAGCCCCCGATCTGGCGCGATTCCACCTGCTGCATGGCAAGGATGCCGTCGACGGGGATCGAGGTCAGTATCCACAGAGCGACGAGGGCGACGATCACGCCGCCGAAGAACCCCATGGCAAAGCTCTTGGCCACGAACCGCTGGTAGACGAGGTAGCCTGCGGCCAGTCCCACCATCGCGAAGATCGGGGCAAGGATGCTGCCGCCCCATATCAGGAAATACGCGAGGAACGGGTAAAGCGCGGTGAAGACCAGCATCTTGCTGGGCAGGTACTGGAAGAAAAGCACCGGCGCGATGGCGACGAAGAGCAGTATGAAGGCCAGCGCCGGGCGCCAGTAGAGCTCGCTCGGGTACTGGAACCCGAAAAGAAGCTGGTTCCAGCGTTCGGCCAGCACAGCGAAGCACCCCCCCGTCTGCCCCTGCAGCATTTCGCGGCAGTCGCGGATCGACGAGGCATCCCAGACGCCGTTGGCGAACCACGGGAAGACCGACCAGATCAGCCAGATCAGCGCGTAGAGCGCCACCAGCGTCAGGATCGTGTTGGGGATGGTCGAGAAGAGATTGGTCCGGGTCCACTTGACCAGCCCGGTTTCGGTGACCGGGGCCGGCTGCTGCTCCAGCATGCTGTCCCGGACGTAGGCGACGGAGTGCTCGTGCATGTCGGACATGTCAGCGCTCCTTCAGCTTGATGGCGTTGTTGTAGACGTTCATCACCGCCGAGATCGAAAGCGAGATCGTCAGGTAGAACAGCATCAGCAGCAGGATGCATTCGATCGCGCGGCCTGTCTGGTTCAGCGTGATGCCGCCCAGCGTACCTGTAAGGTCCATGTACCCCACGGCAATGGCCAGCGAACTGTTCTTGGTGATGTTCAGGTAGTGAGAGATCAGCGGCGGGATGATCACCCGCAGCGCCTGCGGCAGGATCACCATGTTCATGATGCGGTTGGGGCGCAGGCCCAGTGCCGCGGCGGCCTCGGTCTGGCCCTTGCTGACCGACAGGATGCCCGCGCGCACGTTCTCGGCGATGAAGGCGCCGGTGTAGATCGCCAGTGCGAACCACAGCGCGATCAGCGACCCCAGGATCGACACGCCGCCCTGAAGGTTGAAGCGGTTTGCCAGCGGGTCGGGCCGGTCGAGCGAGATCGGCATGCCGAGCAGGAAATAGAAGACCACCGCCGGCACGATCAGGATGACCAGCGAAGGCCAACCCATGGGCAGCAGCTTGCCCGTGTCGTAAAGCAGTTTGGTCGCGTAGCGGCGGTAGGCGAAGACGCCAATGACCGAGGCCACGAAGATCGCAAAGACAACCCAGCCCAGCGGCGTGAAGACCGGCTTGGGGATATAGACCCCACGGTTGGTGAAGGCGAACATGCCCAGGATCAGGTCCGACTCGGGGTCCTCGCCCAGGTAATTGCGTGCCGTGGGCAGCACCGCGGTCATGATCGTGTAGATGATCAGGATCCAGATCAGTACCGGCACGTTGCGGAAGGCCTCGACGTAGGCCGACATGAGCCGTGCAATCAGCCAGTTGTTCGACAACCGCAGCACGCCCGCCGCCACGCCGATGATCGTCGCGGTCAGGCAAGCCAGGAACGAGACCAGCAGCGTGTTCAGGACCCCAACGATCGCCGCGCGCAGGTGCGTCGACTGGCTGTCGTATTCGATCAGGGTCATGTTGATGTCGTAGTTCGACGAGTCGCCCAGGAAGCCCCACGAGATGTTGAGCCCCGCCTCGCGGAGGTTGGTCGCGAGGTTCGAACCGAGATACGCGATAGCCGCGATCAGCAGCAGCAGCGCAATGAACTGGAAGGTGTAGGACCGGTACCGGGTGTCGTTGATCAGCTGCGATAGCTGAAACGACTCGCTTGGCGGGTCGCTGAGCGTGGTCATGTATGATTTCCCTGTCAGACGTCCGGAGATTTCTCTGCAGCGGGTTTGTCCCGACTGTCCTGTCCCGGATTGTTCTGGCTCCGCTCGGGGCGGAAAAATCGGGGGCGCAGGATCACCTGCGCCCCCGGGATCGGTTTAGCGGAACGGCGGGCTGTAGAGCAGGCCGCCTTCGGTCCACTGTGCGTTCAGACCGCGCGACAGGCCGATGGGGGTGTTCTCGCCGATGTTCTTCTCGAAGAGCTCACCGTAGTTGCCGCCGGCCTTGATGGCGTTGACGGCCCAGTCGGATTCGAGGCCCATCATGCTGCCGAGGTTGCCCTCGGTGCCGAGCAGACGGTTCACTTCCGGGCTGTCGGTGCCGCTGGTCAGTTCGTCGATGTTGGCCGAGGTCACGCCCAGCTCTTCGGCGGCGATCAGGGCGTTGAGCGTCCAGCGGACCACGTCACCCCATTCGTTGTCGCCGTGGCGGACCAGCGGGCCCAGCGGCTCCTTCGAGATGATCTCGGGCAGGATCACGTGATCGCCCGGCGCCTCGAAGGCGGCGCGGGTCGCGGCGAGACCCGAGCTGTCGGTGGTGTAGACGTCGCAGGCGCCGTTCAGGTAGTTCTGCTGCGCCTCGGCGTTGGTTTCGATCGGGACCGGCTCGTAGTCCATGTTGTTCTTGCGGAAGTAGTCCGCAAGGTTGAGCTCGGTGGTGGTGCCGGTCTGGATGCAGACCCGCGCGCCTTCGAGCTCTTTCGCCGAGGACACGCCGAGCGCCTTGGGCACCATGAAGCCCTGGCCGTCGTAGTAGTTGACGCCGGTGAATTCGAACTTCAGGTCGACGTCACGGGTAAAGGTCCAGGTGGTGTTCCGGGCCAGCATGTCGATCTCGCCCGAAGCGAGGGCGGTGAAGCGCGTCTTGCCGGTGGTCGGCACGAACTCGACGGCCATCGGATCGCCCAGCACCGCGGCAGCCACGGCGCGGCAGACGGCCACGTCGAAACCGCTCCATTCACCGTTGGCATCCGGCGCGGAGAAGCCCACCAGGCCGGTGCTCACACCGCAGTTGAGCGTTCCACGTGCCTTCACGTCGTCCAGCGTCGCGGCGGACGCGGCTCCGGCCGCAAGGCCGGCCGCCGTCAGCGCGCCGAAGATCACGGTTTTCTTCATATCTACCTCTTCCTGTTGGTCCGCCTCGTCCCGAAACGGATTACGGTGATCCCTTGAACTGGGATCTTGGTCACCAAACTAGGGGCTTGCCCCTTCAGGCGCCCCGAGTTTGGGCGGAATCCAGCGCAGAGGTCAAGGCAGGATGCCGCAAAGACAGGCAGTCGTTACCGTCACGCCTGTCAATTGTGCGATGTCAGGCCGGCCCTGTTTCGCCCTCGGCGAGACGGTAGAATCTTTCGGCCTGAAGGAAGGAAAGCCGCTTGATCTCGGCCACTTCGGCGGCCTCCTCGTCGTGGCCCCACTGCTCTTCCTGGAAGCGTTCGTCGAGCCGCGAGACCTGCCAGATCTCCTCGGCCTCCGCCTGCCTTTCGGCCGCGGCGAGCGCGAGCACGAGCGAGCCGCTCAGCGCCACCAGATCGTGGAAGGCGGCCAGCCGGAAGGGCCCTAGCGCGTCGACCTGCGCCCGCAGTCGGGCCAGCGCCGCGCCGTCCTGCGGCGCGTGCATGATGCCCGCTCGGGGCTCCAGCCGGGCGCCGTAGGCCTCGGCAGCCCAATCGAGGAAGGGGTCCCATTCCTGGCGTTGCCGTTCGGCCAGATCCTCGGGCCGGTCGGCGCGGTAGCACAGAAGGTCCGCGTCCCCGTATTCAGCCAGCATCTCCACCACTGCGGCGCGCTGGTGACGCACCTTGTCGAGCGCGGAATTGGCGGTGCGGGTGAAGGGCATGCTGCCCGGGTCGATGCGCTCGCCCTGCGCCTGCCATTCCTCGGCCACGGCCTGCGCCAGCGGTTCGGTCGGCAGGGTCAGCGTGGCCTTGGCGGGCGTCTTGACCCGGCGGCCGTCAAGTTCGACCAGCCAGAGCCCGTCCTCGGGCACGACGGCGGCGTCCTTCCAGAATCGTTTCGGGGCCCATTCGCTCATGCGGGCTCTCCCAGCGTTTCGCGGATTGCAGTCTCGAGACCTTCGGCATCCTCGACGACGCAGCGCGCGGCGCCCAGCGAGGTGGCGGGGTGGTAGCCCCAGCTCACGCCGATCGCGGGCATCCGCGCGGCCTGCGCCATCTCCATGTCGAAGGAGGTGTCGCCGATCATCACGGCGTTCGCGGGCTCCACGCCCGCCTCGACCATGGCGGTCAGCAGCATCGAGGGGTGCGGCTTCGACGGGTGGTCGTCGGCCACCTGCGTGGTGACGAAATACCGCCCGAGGTTCAGGCTTTCGAGCAGCGCGTCGAGCCCGCGCCGCGACTTGCCCGTGGCGATGCCAAGCAGCAGGTGATCCACCTGCGACAGCCGCTCCAGCAGGTCGGTCATGCCCGGGAACAGGGGCGAGGCCTCGGTCCCGCCGCTCTGGCGCAGCGCGGCGTAGCGGGTCTTGTAGGCCTCGACCATCTTGTCGAGGATCGTCGGCGGCATGTCGGGCGCCAGCTGCGCGATGGCCTGCGGCAGCGACAGCCCCACCACGCCCAGCACGCTCTTGCGGTCGGGCGCGGGGCGGCCGGTTTCGGCAAAGGCCGCCCCCATGGCGGCGAGGATGTCGGCCTGGCTGTCCACCAGCGTGCCGTCCACGTCGAAGATCGCGAGTTTCAGGTCGGTCATCTCAGCTTCTCGAAAGGGTCCTCGTCGGCGATGTCCTCGGCCCAGCCCAGCGTCTCCCAGGTTTCGGCCATGTGCTCGGGCAGCGGCGCGGTCACGGTGACCTGCTTTCCGGTCACCGGATGGAGAAAGGCCATGGTCCGCGCGTGAAGGTGCAGCTTGCGGGAAATGATCCCGCCCAGTTGCGCGCCCCAGCCATCGCCGAGGTTCTCCTGCCCCGAGCCGCCGTACTTGCCGTCGCCGATGATCGGGTGCCCGATCTCGGCCATATGCGCGCGCAGCTGGTGGGTTCGGCCGGTCACCGGTTCCATCGCCACCCATGCGGCGCGGTTGGCCACGCGGTAGAGCGTGGCATAAAGCGTGTGCGCCCGCTTGGCGCCGGGGGTGTCGTCCATCTCGCGCGGGTGCACGGCGCGCATCTTCTCGCCCTCGCCGTGCGGGCCATGACCGCCCGCCTTCACGAGGCCGTAGCGGATCTCGCCCAGGTAGGGCGTCGGCACGCCCGCCACCAGCGCCCAGTAGATCTTGCGCGTCTGCTTGCGCCGGATCGCCCCGGTCACCCCCTGCGCCACCGCGCGCGTGCGCGCCAGCAGAAGCACCCCCGAGGTGTCCTTGTCGAGCCGGTGCACGAGGCGCGGCTTCTCGTCGAGGCCGAAGCGCAGCGCGTCGGCCATCCCGTCCACGTGACGCGTCTGCTTGCTGCCGCCCTGCGTGGGCAGGCCCGGCGGCTTGTTGAGGGCAAGGATGTGGTCATCCTTCCACAGCACGCAGGACCGGATCATCTCGGCATCCTTGTCCGAAACCTGCGGCTTCTTCGGCTGCGCGGGGGTGGTGGGACCTTCGCCCGGATCGGGCAGCGGCGGCACGCGCACCTGCTGCCCGGCCTCGAGCCGGGTCGAGGCCTTCACCCGGCCGCCGTCCACGCGGATCTCGCCCTTGCGGCACATCTTCTCGACCCGCCCTTGCGGGACATGGGGGAACTGCCGCTTGAACCAGCGGTCGAGCCGCTGGTCGCCGTCGCCCGTTGCGACCGTCAGTGTCTGCACACCGCTCATGTGGTGAGACTCCTTGCGAACCAGAGGCCGGCGAAAAGCGCCAGGACCGAGAGAATGACCGAGGCCAGCACGTAGGCCGCCGCCGGCCCCACCTGCCCCCGCTCGTAAAGCGTCGCCGCGTCAAGCGAGAAGGCCGAGAAGGTCGTGAACCCGCCCAGCACGCCCGTCATCAGGAGCGGCGCGAACCGGTTGCCCGAGAGATGCGCCAGCACCACCACGAGCACCCCCATGGCGAAGGAGCCCGCGACGTTCACCGTCATGGTGCCCCAGGGAAAGCTCTTGCCCGCCAGCCGCGCGATCGCGGTGGTGGTGAGATAGCGGCCCGACGCGCCGAGCGCGCCGCCGAGGGCGACTTGGAGGAGGGGGGTCATGGGCGTCCCATCGCCAGTCGGGGGGCACTTGTCAAGCCGGGCATCGGGGGCTCTGCCCCCCTCCGCGCCTGCGCGCGGAGTCCCCCGGAGTATTTCCACCAAGAAGAAGCGGCCGCGCGGCGCCCGGTCACGTGTCGTTCCGCTCTCGCCGCAGGCGGGCGAAGTAGTCGACGCGCTTGCGCAGGTCGCGCTCGAAGCCCCGGTCGACGGGGTCGTAGAGGGCGAGGCGCTCCATGTCCTCGGGGAAGTAGTCCTGCCCGGAAAAGGCATCCTCGGCGTCGTGGTCGTAGTCGTAGCCCGCGCCGTAGCCCTGCTCGCGCATGAGTTTCGTGGGGGCGTTCAGGATGTGCTTCGGCGGGGTGAGCGAGCCGGTCTGCTTGGCCGCCTTCCGCGCCCCCTTGTAGGCCTTGTAGAGCGCGTTCGATTTCGGCGCGAGCGCGAGGTAGACCAACGCCTGCGCGATGGCGAGTTCCCCCTCGGGCGAGCCGAGCCTCTCGTAGGTTTCCCAGCCCTGCAGGCAGACACCCTGCGCCTGCGGGTCGGCGAGGCCGATGTCCTCGACCGCCATGCGGGTGATGCGGCGGGCGAGGTAGCGCGGGTCTTCGCCCGCGTCGAGCATGCGCCCGAACCAGTAAAGCGCGGCGTCCGGGTCGGAGCCGCGCACCGACTTGTGCAGCGCCGAGATCAGGTTGTAATGCGCGTCGCCCGACTTGTCGTATTGCGCCACCCGACGGGTGAGGCGCTGCGAGAGGAAGGTGGTGTCGAGCGGGGCGTCGAGCCGCCAGCTCATGACCTGTTCCACGAGGTTCAGCAGCGCCCGCCCGTCGCCGTCGGCCATGTCGAGCAGCGCCTGCCGGGCCTGCGGTTCCAGCGGCAGGTCCCGGCCGAGGTCCCGCTCGGCGCGCTGCGCGAGGTCCTCAAGTTCCTCATGCGACAGCCGTTCCAGCACCAGCACCTGCGCGCGGGACAGGAGCGCGGCGTTCAGCTCGAAGCTGGGGTTCTCGGTGGTGGCGCCGACGAGGAGGATGGTGCCGTCCTCCATGTGGGGCAGGAAGCTGTCCTGCTGCGCCTTGTTGAAGCGGTGGATCTCGTCGACGAAGAGCAGCGTGCCCTGCCCCGCGCGGCGGCGCTGCTTGGCAGCGTCGAAGACCTTGCGCAGTTCCGCCACACCGCTGAAGATCGCGCTGATCTGCACGAATTCCAGCTCGGTCTCGTCGGCAAGCAGCCGCGCGATGGTGGTCTTGCCCACACCCGGCGGGCCCCAGAAGACGATAGACCCCAGCGTGCCCGCGTCGAGCATGGTGCGCAGCGGCCCGTCGGGGCCGAGGATGCCCTGCTGGCCGATCACCTCGTCCAGGTGACGAGGCCGTAGGCGGTCGGCGAGCGGGCGCGGGGCACTGCCCTCACGCGGTTCGGCGGCGGCCCCGCCCGGCTGGTCGAAGAGATCGGCCATGCTCAGACCCGGAACCGCAGGGCGACGCGGCGGCCGCCGCGTTCGACCTCAAGCTGGATGCGCGGGGCGGCGCGGCGCAGCAGGCGGTCGACCTCGACCGGGCGCGACACGCGGCGGCCGTTCACGCCGAGGATCACGTCGCCCGGTCGCAGCCCGGCCCGTGCCCCGTAGCGGCCTGGCTCGGTCACCGCCACGCCCGAGGCATCGAGCGGCAGGTCGAGCTCCACCGCCACCGCGGGGTTCACGCGGGTCAGCGCCAGCCCGGGCAGAACCGCGCGGTCATCGAGCGTCACCGCTTCGCGCGCGGGGGTCTCGGGCGGGGCGATCATGGGGACCGCGACCTCGGCCTGGTTGCCACTGCGGCTGTAACCGACCCGCGCGTCTTCGCCGATGCCGCGCACCGCCATGCGGAAGATCATCTCCTCCGGCGCGTTGACCTCGAGCCCGTCGACCGCCTGCACCACGTCGCCCACGCGCAGCCCCGCCCCGGCAAAGGGGCTTTCGGGGTGCAGCTGGGTGATGACCACGCCGCCGGGGCGAGCGAGCCCGAGGCTCTCGGCTAGGTCGGCCTCGACCGGCTGGCCGGTGATCCCCGCCCAGGGCCGGGCGAAGACCTCGTTCCCGGCGCGGGCCTGATCGACGAATTCCTGCACCAGCGCCGAGGGGATGGCGAAGCCGATGCCGTTCGATCCGCCAGAGCGGGTCAGGATCGAGGTGTTGATGCCGATGAGCCGCCCCTGCACGTCGATGAGCGCGCCGCCGGAATTGCCCGGGTTGATCGGCGCGTCGGTCTGGATGAAGTAACCGCGCCCCTGCCCCGTCGCCGTGCCCGATCGCGCCAGCCCCGAGACGATGCCGCTGCTGACGGTCTGTCCAACGCCGAAGGGGTTGCCGATGGCCAGCACCAGTTCGCCCACCTCGACCGTGTCGCTGTCGCGCAGGGCCAGATGCGGCATGTCCGCGGCGCCCTGCAGCCGCAGGATGGCAAGGTCCGAGTCCTCGTCGGCCAGCAGCACCTCGGCGTCGAATTCGCGCCGGTCGTTCAGCACCACGCGGATGTCGGTGGCCTGCCCGACCACGTGGTAGTTCGACACGACGATGCCGTCCCCGGACAGGATCACGCCCGAGCCGAGCGAGTTCTGGACGCGCGGGCGCGACAGGTCGCGGAACATCTCGCCAAAGAAGGGATCGCCCGCGAAGGGGCTGCGCGACTGCACCACGCGGCGGGCGTAGATGTTGACCACGGCGGGTGTCGCCTCGCGCACCAGCGGCGCGAAGCTGAGCGAAATCTCTGTCTGGCTCTGCGGCACCCGTGTCTCGGCCCAGCCGGGCGTTGCGAGAATCAGAAGAAGGCAGAGACAGCGCAGCATCGACAGAACCTCCGAAAGCGACGGGTCACTACCCGAGATAGGCAGGCACGGCGCGGTTGGCGAGGGGTCGACCGGGAAAAGAGCCCAACGACGTCCACGCCTCGCACAACAGAAAAGGGCCCCGCCGTTCCCGGCAGGGCCCCTCGAAATCGTCGGGCGAAGAGGATCAGTCCTCTTCGGCTTCCATCGCCTCTTCGCGTGCGCGGTCGGCGGCGCCCTTGGCCTCGGGGTCGCGGTCCACCAGCTCGATGATGGCCATGGGGGCCATGTCACCGTAGCGGAAGCCGGCCTTCAGGACGCGGGTGTAACCACCCGAACGCTCGGCGTAGCGGGGGCCGAGCACGTCGAAAAGCTTGGCGACCAGCTCGGGCTGCTTGAGCTGTGCAGCTGCCTGGCGGCGGGCGTGGATGTCGCCGCGCTTGCCCAGCGTGATGAGCTTGTCCATCACGCGCTTCAGCTCTTTCGCCTTGGGCAGCGTGGTCTTGATCTGTTCGTGTTCGATGAGCGAGCCCGACATGTTGGCCCAGAGGGCCTTGCGGTGCTCGTGGGTGCGGTTCAGGCGGCGGTATCCGCGGGCGTGACGCATTTTCTTACTCCGGTTTTTGCCCTCTACGGGCGGTTTTGCTTTGTCCGGCCGCCGATGCGTGTCAGCGGCTCTCCTTGGGGCAGATGCCCGGTTCGGTGCGTGAGATCACGCACCCTACAGTTTGGTAGGGTGCGTGCTTGCACGCGCCTTAGAACGAGTCTTCCAGCTTCTTGGCCAGGTCCTCGATGTTGTCCGGCGGCCAGTCCTCGACATCCATGCCAAGGTGCAGGCCCATGCCCGACAGCACTTCCTTGATCTCGTTCAACGACTTGCGGCCGAAGTTCGGGGTGCGGAGCATCTCGGCTTCGGTCTTCTGGATCAGGTCGCCGATGTAGACGATGTTGTCGTTCTTCAGGCAGTTCGCCGAACGCACCGAAAGTTCCAGCTCGTCCACCTTCTTGAGGAGGAGCGGGTTGAACTCGAGGCCGTCCTCGTCGTCCTGGCGGGTGGCCGACTCGGGCTCGTCGAAGTTGACGAAGATCGACAGCTGGTCCTGCAGGATCCGCGCGGCATAGGCCACGGCATCCTCGGGGCTCACGGAGCCGTCGGTCTCGACCTTCATGGTCAGCTTGTCGTAGTCCAGCACCTGGCCTTCACGCGTCGGCTGCACGTCGTAGGCGACGCGCTTTACGGGCGAGTAGATCGCGTCGATCGGGATCAGGCCGATGGGCGCGTCTTCTGGCTTGTTGCGGTCGGCCGAGACATAGCCCTTGCCCGTGTTCACGGTCAGTTCCATGAACAAGTCGGCGCCATCGTCGAGGTGGCAGATCACGTGCTCGCGGTTCAGCACCTCGATGCCGGCGCTTTCGGCGATGTCACCGGCGGTGACGACCGCGGGGCCCTTGGCCGTGATCGACACGCGCTTGGGTCCGTCGACCTCCATACGCAGGCTGACCCCCTTGAGGTTCAGCACGATATCGGTCACATCCTCGCGGACGCCGGCCACGGACGAGAACTCGTGCAGCACGTTGTCGATCTGGACGCTGGTGATTGCGGCGCCCTGAAGGCTCGACAGCAGGACACGGCGCAGCGCGTTGCCGAGCGTGAGACCGAAGCCGCGCTCGAGAGGCTCGGCCACGACCGTCGCCATGCGCGCGGGTTCGGCGCCGGGCTTGATCTCCAGCTGAGTCGGCTTGATCAGTTCAGCCCAGTTCTTATGGATCATGCAGTTCCCTCCATACCTGCCCCGCCCCCATGTCCGAAGGGTCGGGACGCCCGAGGTTCAAAATGGCGTAGCGGGGCCGGGCGCGAAGGCCCGGCCCCGTAGTAGAGTGAAACCGATCAGACGCGGCGGCGCTTGGGCGGGCGGCAGCCGTTGTGGGCGATGGGCGTCACGTCGCGGATCGAGGTGATGTTGAAGCCCGCTGCGGCCAGGGCGCGCAGCGCGGATTCACGGCCCGAACCGGGGCCCTGCACCTCGACCTCGAGGGTCTTGACGCCGTGCTCCTGCGCCTTCTTGCCTGCATCTTCCGCGGCCAGCTGGGCGGCGTAGGGCGTCGACTTGCGCGAGCCCTTGAAGCCCATGGTGCCGGCGGACGACCAGGAAATGGCGTTGCCCTGCACGTCGGAGATCAGGATCTTGGTGTTGTTGAAGGTCGAGTTCACGTGAGCAACGCCAGCGGCGATGTTCTTGGAGACCTTCTTCTTGCCGCTGGTGCGGCGAGTATCGCGTGCCATGAGTCGTGTCTCCCCTTACTTCTTCTTGCCTGCGATGGGCTTTGCGGGGCCCTTGCGCGTGCGAGCGTTGGTGTGGGTGCGCTGACCGCGCACGGGGAGGTTGCGACGATGGCGCAGGCCGCGGTAGCAGCCGAGGTCCATCAGGCGCTTGACGTTCATCTGCACTTCGCGGCGCAGGTCGCCTTCGACCGTGAGGTTCGCGTCGATGTGCTCACGAACGGCGAGCACTTCGGCATCGCTCAGTTCGTTGACGCGGCGGCTCAGGTCGATGTTGACGGCCTCGCAGATGTCCTTCGCCGTGGAAGGACCGATGCCGTGGATGTAGGTCAGAGCGATCGGGACCCGTTTGTGGGTCGGGATGTTGACGCCGGCAATTCGTGCCAAAATGCTGTTCCTTTTCGTTGCGAGCCCGTAGCCCCAGGCCCTTTTTTCACAACTCGTGTCTTTCACAACATGTGGCCCGAGGCAGGTCGCCTTCGGGCCGTCGCGCAGTCGAGGTGATCGGCAGCGGCCGCGGAAACGGCCACCAGTCGTGATTCCCGTTCAGAGATGCGGGTGCGTAAAGCGATTCAGAACCCACGTCAAGCCGCATCAGACAAGGCCGTCAGACCTGCGTCCCGCGCCTCTTTCGGGCCCCGGTCTTCCCGGGAAAATCGCCCTCTCCCGGCCGGGGAGAGGACGGAGCAAGGAGGTTCAGCCGTCCAGCTTCTCGGTGATCGCCGCCTGGACATCGTCGATCTCGCCCAGGCCGTCGACGCGGGAGTAGAGACCCTTGACGTAGTAGTAGCCCACCAGCGTCGAGGTCTGCTTGTAGTAGGCCAGCAGACGGGTCTTGAGGCTTTCCTCGTTGTCATCCGCGCGGCGCTTGAACTCGGTCCCGCCGCAGACGGCGCATTTGCCGTCCTCGGGGATCGGCTTGGTCAGGTCGTTGTAGACCTCGCCGCAGTTGGCGCAAGTCGACCGCGCCGTGATGCGTTCCACCAGCTTGTCGTCGTCCACGCGCAGCTCGATCACGTGATCGAGCTTCTCGCCCATGTCCTCGAGCAGGTCACCCAGCGCGTCCGCCTGCTTCAGCGTGCGCGGGAACCCGTCGAAGATGAACCCCTTGCCGTCGGAGGCCTCGAGCTTTTCGCGGATCAGGCCGATGACGATATCGTCGGTGACCAGATTGCCGGCCGCCATGACCTCGGCGACCTTCTGGCCCATTTCGGTTCCGCTGTCTTTTGCTTCCCGCAGCATGTCGCCCGTGCTGAGCTGAACCATGCCCCGGTTCTTTTCCAGAATGCGGGCTTGCGTGCCCTTCCCCGCTCCCGGCGGCCCAAGAAGAATGATGTTCATCGGCGCGTCGGTCCCCCCCGTTTCTTTCGAGCCTTGCCCTTGCCCTTGCCGCGCAGCTGCGACTTCTGGATCAGGCCTTCGTATTGGTGTGCCAGCAGATGGCTTTGCGCCTGCTGGATCGTGTCCATCGTGACGCTCACGACGATGAGAACAGAGGTGCCGCCGAAATAGAAGGGAATTGCGAACTGCGCCCGCAGGATTTCCGGAAGAAGGCAAACCGCCGCGAGGTAGGCCGAGCCGAGCACAAGCACGCGGTTCACGACGTACTCGAGGTATTCCGCGGTGCGTTTGCCGGGCCGGATGCCGGGCACGAAGCCGCTCTGGTTCTTCAGGTTGTCCGCCACATCGTCCGGCTTGAAGGCCACGTTGAACGTGTAGAAATACGCGAAGAAGACGATCATCGCGGCGAAGAACAGCAGGTAGAGCGGCTGACCGGGCCCGAAGTAGGCCAGGATCGTCGACATCACCGGGCTGGTCTGGCCGCCCGAAAAGGTGCTGATCGTCGTCGGCAGCAGCAGCAGCGAGCTTGCAAAGATCGCCGGGATCACGCCCGCGGGGTTCACCTTGACCGGCAGGTGCGAGCTCTGCGCCTCGGTCATCTTCATGCCGACCTGTCGGCGCGGGTACTGGATGGTGATCTTTCGCAGCGCCCTCTCCATGAAGACCACGAAGGCGATCACCGCCACGACCATGACAAGCACACCGACGATCACGGCGGGGCTGATGGCGCCCGAGCGGCCGCTCTCGAAGAACTGTGCGAGGGCTGCGGGAACCTCGGCGATGATGCCGACGAAGATGATGAGCGAGATACCGTTGCCCAGACCGCGGCTGGTGATCTGCTCACCCAGCCACATCAGGAACATGGTACCGCCGACCAGGGTGATCACGCAGGCCGCGCGGAAATACCAGCCGGGCTCGTGCACCAGGTCGCCTGCCTCGAGCGAGGCGGCAAGCCCGTAGGCCTGGAAGGTCGCCAGGAGCACGGTGCCGTAGCGCGTGTACTGGTTGATCTTCTTGCGGCCCTGCTCGCCCTCTTTCTTGAGCTGTTCCAGCGCGGGAACCATCGAGGTCAGCAGCTGCACGATGATCGAGGCCGAGATGTAGGGCATGATCCCGAGTGCGAAGATGCCCATCCGCCCCAGCGCGCCGCCGGTGAACATGGACACCATACCGGCGATCCCCTGCCCCGCCTGCTCGACGAAGTCGCGCAGGGCGCCGCCGTCGATGCCCGGCACGGGCAGGTAGGTCCCGATCCGGTAGACCACCAGCAGCGCCAGCGTGAACAGGATGCGGTTGCGCAGGTCGGTGGCCTTGCCAAGCGCCGCCCAGGAGGTGTTGGCGGCCATTTGCTCTGCTGCGGATACCATACGGGTCTCTCTTTTCAGACGAACGCCGCCAGACGTCTTCCGGCGTCGGCGGCGTTCAGGAAAACTGTTGGCAGGTGTAAGCGGCGCATGCGCCGCTCACAACCGGTTATTCCGCCGCTGCCGTGCTCGTGACATTGAGCGAGCCGCCGGCTTTCTCGACGGCTTCGACAGCCGACTTGGAAGCACCGGTGACGTTCAGCGTCAGGCCCGAGGTCAGCTCGCCCTTGGCGAGGACGCGGATGCCGTCCAGCGAACGACGGACAAGGCCGCATTCGACGAGCTTGGCTTCGTCGATCGGCTGACCGGCGTCGAGCTTGCCGGCGTCGACGAATTTCTGGATCATCCCGAGGTTCACCACCGCGTAGCTCTTGCGGTTCGGCTTGTTGAAGCCGCGCTTGGGCAGACGCTGGTAGAGCGGCATCTGGCCACCTTCGTAGCCGTTGATGCTCACGCCCGAGCGGGATTTCTGACCCTTGATACCACGGCCACCCATCTTGCCCTTGCCGGAGCCGGGGCCGCGGCCAACGCGCATGGCCTTCTTGGTTGCGCCGGGATTGTCGCGCAGTTCGTGCAGTTTCATGTCGCTTCTCCTTCGCCGGATGCGGCCCCCGAAGCGTAATGGGCCGACCACGGCATGCGATTACGTGAGTCGCGGCCCACTCGGGGCCACCGGGCGCGTATAAGACCCGTTCGGCGCAGGATCAAGTCCCTGCACCCGCGCAGTCACGCGGGCTCGGTCAGGCGCGTGATGCGGCCCGCCAGCGCAAAGGCCGTCCGGCCCACGATGATCGACAGCACGAAGGCCACCGGCCAGGCGACAAGCCAGCCCACCAGCCAGTCCGTGAACCAGCCCGGGATGCCCACCGTCGGGATGGCGCGGAAGATCAGGGTCATGAGAAAGGACATGCTGCCCGAAATCATGACCTGCGCGAGGATCAGAGTAGATTTTGCCTTGTCCATGGTCACTCCATCTGGATGCGGGTGCCATGTGCGCTGCCCTCTGCGGCAGTCCACGACACCCCTCGTTTCAGGGTGCCGCGGGTTCGACCCTCTGGGGGTCGACTAACTCCCGGCGCGTTGCGCGGGGGCCGGGATAACCGTACCGGCCAGACGTTTTTCGGCTGAAGCCTGATACCTCGCCCGCACCGATCCGGTCAAGCGCGGGCGATGCACAGGGGCTGTGCTCAAAGCTCGCCGGGCGCGTACCAGTCGCCCATCTTCACCTGCGTGGCCTCGCCCACCAGTTCGGCGAAGTGTTCGGGATCCTGCGTGCCGCCGTCCTGCCCGCGGTAGTGGTAGGGATAGACATAGGTAGGCTGGAACTCGGCCACGGCGTCCGCCGCCTGCTCGGCGGTCATGGTGTAGGGCAAGTTCATGCAGAGGAACGCCAGGTCGATGTCCTCGAGCGCGCGCATCTCCGGCGTGTCCTCGGTATCGCCCGAGATGTAGACCCGGAAGTCGCCCATGGTCAGGACATAACCGTTGTCGCGCCCCTCGGGGTGAAAGTTCGTGCGCCCCTCGGTGGTGTTGTAGGCCGGGATCGCGTCGATCGAGATGTCGTTCCAGCCGGTACTGTCGCCGTTGGCCATGACCTCGTCGGCCTGCAGCCCCTCGGGCAGCATCTCGGCCACAGCGGGGTTGGTGATGAGATGCGTGTCCTCGCCCTTGAGCGCCTGCAGCACCTCGGCGTTGTAGTGGTCGCCGTGCTCGTGCGTGATGAGGATCAGGTCCGCGGCGGGGAAGTCCTCGTACTGCGACGCCTCGCCCACAGGGTCGACGTAGATCACGCCGGCGGGCGTCTCCATCACGAAGGAGGCGTGCGACACGGGATGCACCGTCAGCGGGCCCATCCCGGTGTCGAAGCTGTTCGAGGCGTGGGCCTCGGCCCGCGCGGCATAAGGCAGAACGGTGATGGCGCCGGCAGCGGCGGCGGCACTGGCAAGGAAGGTGCGGCGGGTGGTCATGGTCTGTCCTCCTGTGTTGGACCGGGGATCGGTCGTCCGGTCAGAGGATAGTCCGCGGCGGAAACGCGGCAATGTCGCGGTGGGCGCGCGAAATCGCCGCCAGGGTTTGCCGAGGCGCACACCGACAAGCCGGGCGCGCGCCGGACCGCGGTTTGGCGCCACGACCTCCGGGCTGGGCACTTTGTGCCGGCAAGGTTCGGATGACCTCGGACCTCAGCGCGGCGGCAACCAAAGCGCCAGACCGCGGGGACGGTCCGGCGCCCGCCCGGCGGGCTGACGCCCCTTGTTCCGGACGAAAGGCGGAGTCCCCCCGACACCCCTCCCCCAAACAGAAAAACGCCCGCGGGATCTCTCCGACGGGCGCTTCAAACTTCAATCCGCGAAGGGCGCTCAGTCGCGCTCTTCGACGACCTCCACCAGGTGGGGGATCTTGCGGATCATGCCGCGAACCGAGGGGGTATCCTCGAGCACGCGGGTCTTGTGCATCTTGTTCAGGCCCAGG
Source organism: Allosediminivita pacifica (assembly GCF_003054175.1). Taxonomy (GTDB): domain Bacteria; phylum Pseudomonadota; class Alphaproteobacteria; order Rhodobacterales; family Rhodobacteraceae; genus Allosediminivita; species Allosediminivita pacifica. Next base: position 13,378 of record NZ_QBKN01000009.1, on the reverse strand, counting down.
CCCACCAGCGTGGCACGCTGGTCGGCGGGGCGGCGGATCGGGCTGCCGATCTGCTTGACGACGATGGTCTTGGCCATGGGTTACGCCTCCTCGGCAAGCTGGGTCTGCGGATCGCCGTGCGACGGTGCTTCGTCCCGCTTGGGCAGGATGTCTGCGACCTTCTTGCCGCGGCGCTGCGCCACCATGCGGGGCGACTGCTCGCGCTGCAGGCCGTCCAGCGTGGCACGGATCATGTTGTAGGGGTTCTGCGAGCCGTTCGACTTGGCGACGACGTCCTGAACACCCAGCATCTCGAAGACGGCACGCATGGGACCACCGGCGATGATACCGGTACCCTGCGGTGCGGTCCGCATGATGACCTTGCCTGCCCCCCAGCGACCTTCCTGGTCGTGGTGCAGGGTGCGGCCTTCGCGAAGCGGCACGCGGATCATCTTGCGCTTGGCCTGCTCGGTGGCCTTGCGGATGGCCTCGGGGACCTCCTTGGCCTTGCCCTTGCCGAAGCCGACGCGGCCCTTCTGGTCACCGACGACCACGAGCGCCGCGAAGCCGAAGCGCTTGCCGCCCTTGACGGTCTTGGAGACGCGGTTGATCGCGACGAGGCGATCGGCGAATTCGGGGGTTTCGTCGCGGTCGCGGCGGTTGCCCCTGCGGTTGTCACGTTCTGCCATGCGGCATGTCCTTTCTCGTGGCGCGGTCTCGCGCCGGTTCTCCAATCGAAGTGGGCGTGGATACGCGCCCCCCGATCATCGAGGCCGTGGGGCGGCTGCCCGTCCGGCCTGCGCCTGTGCAAAGGGGTGCGCGGCGACCGCGCACCCCGGAAGTTCCTGCGAGAGGCAGGCTCAGAGCTTGAGCCCGGCCTCGCGCGCCGCGTCGGCCAGAGCCTTGACGCGACCGTGGTAGAGGAAACCACCGCGGTCGAAGTAGGCGGCCTCGACGCCGGCAGCCTTGGCCCGCTCGGCGATCAGGGCGCCGACCTTCTGGGCGGCTTCGACGTTTGCACCGTTGCCCGTGACACCGAGGTCCTTCTCCATCGTCGAGGCGTGGGCCAGCGTGCGGCCTTCCACATCGTCGATCAGCTGGACGCTGATGTTCTTGTTCGAGCGGTGAACCGACAGGCGAACGCGTCCGGCGTTCACCTGGCGGAGTTTGTTCCGGACGCGCAGGCGGCGCTTCAGGAACAGTTGACGTTTGCTGTATGCCATCTGTCGCGTCCTTACTTCTTCTTGCCTTCCTTCTGGAAGATGTACTCGCCCTTGTAGCGAATACCCTTCCCTTTGTACGGCTCGGGGCGGCGCCAGTCGCGGATGTTCGCGGCGACCTCACCAACCTGCTGCGCGTTGTGCCCCTCGACGATGATCTCGGTGGGCTTCGGGCAGGTGACGGTGATCCCCTCGGGGATCGCGAAGTCGACATCGTGGCTGAGACCGAGGTTCAGCTTCAGGACCTGGCCCTGCAGCTGCGCGCGGTAACCCACGCCCTGGATCTCGAGCTCCTTCTTGAAGGTGTCCGTCACGCCGTGAACCATGTTGGCCACGATCGTGCGGGACATCCCCCACTGCTGGCGCGCACGCTTGGACGTGCCGCGCGGGGTGACGGTGACGGAGTCGTCCGCCACGGTCAGGGTCACGTCGTCGGTCGCCGTGAAGCTCTGGGTGCCTTTCGGCCCCTTCACCTCGATGGTCTGACCCGAGACGTTCGCCGAAACGCCGGACGGCAGAGTGACCGGCTTCTTGCCAATACGAGACATCGGGCCCTCCTCAGAATACCGTGCAAAGCACCTCGCCACCAACGTTGGCGGCACGTGCACTTGCATCCGACATCACACCCTTGGGGGTGGAGACAATCGACACACCAAGGCCCTGACGGACCTGCGGGATGTCCTTGACGCCCATGTAGACGCGACGACCGGGCTTGGAGACCCGCTTCACTTCGCGAATGACGGGGGCGCCTTCGTAGTATTTCAGGGCAATCTCGAGCGTGGGGTGTCCCAGCGCATCGGTCCCGGCTTCGTAGCCGCGGATGTAGCCCTCATCGCTCAGCACATCGAGCACCCAGGCGCGCAGCTTGGACGCGGGCGTCGACACTGTCGACTTGCCGCGCATCGACGCGTTCCGGATACGGGTGAGCATATCGCCGACTGGATCGTTCATGAAATGCCCTCCCTTACCAGCTCGATTTCACGACACCGGGAAGCTGACCGGTCGAACCGAGATCGCGCAGGGCGATACGGCTGATCTTCAGCTTGCGGTAGTACGCGTGCGGACGACCCGAGATCTGGCACCGGTTGTGCAGGCGGGTCGGCGAGGAGTTGCGGGGCAGTTTCGCCAGATCAAGGCGTGCCTTGAACCGCTCTTCCATCGGCTTGGATTCGTCGTTCGCGATCTCTTTGAGCTCGGCGCGCTTGGCGGCGTATTTCTCCACCAGCCGCTGACGCTTCTTCTCGCGTTCGATCATTGCTTTCTTTGCCATGATTCTCGGCTCCCTCAGGCGTTGAAGGGCATGTTGAAATGCTTCAACAGCGCCTTGGCTTCCGCGTCGGACTGCGCGGTGGTGGTGATGATGATGTCCATGCCCCAGACCTCGTCGACCTTGTCGAACTCGATCTCGGGGAAGACGATGTGCTCCTTGATGCCCATGGCAAAGTTGCCACGGCCGTCGAAGCTCGGCTTCACGCCCCGGAAGTCGCGGATGCGGGGCATCGCGATGTTCACCAGGCGATCCATGAATTCATACATCCGGTCGCCACGCAGCGTGACCTTGGCACCCAGCGGCATTTCCTCGCGAACGCGGAAGCCGGCGATGGATTTCTTCGCCTTGGTGGTCACGGCCAGCTGGCCGGCGATCTTGGTCAGGTCTTCCTGAGCCGATTTCGCCTTCTTGGAATCACGCACCGCCTCGGCACCGCAGCCGATGTTCAGGACGATCTTGTCCAGACGCGGGATCTGCATGTCGTTGCCATAGCCGAACTCTTCCTTGAGTGCCGGCTTGATGGTCTCGCGGAACTGCGCCTTGAGACGCGGTGTGTAGCTCTGGGTATCAAGCATCGATCGCGTCCCCCGTGGTCTTGGCAAAGCGGACCTTCTTGTCGCCTTCCATGCGGAAGCCCACGCGGGTCGGCTTGCCGTTCTTGTCTGCGACGGCGAGGTTGCTCAGGTCGATCGGCAGCGCCTTCGGCTGCCGGCCACCCTGGCTTGTCTGGCTCTGGCGGACGTGGCGAACGGCCATGTTCAGGCCTTCCACGACGGCCTTGCCGTCCTTCGGCATGATCTGGGTGACCTCTCCGGTCTTGCCCTTGTCCTTGCCGGTCAGCACGACGACCTTGTCGCCCTTGCGGATCTTGGCAGCCATCACAGCACCTCCGGAGCGAGCGAGATGATCTTCATGAAGTTCTTCGCACGCAGCTCACGCACGACGGGGCCGAAGATACGGGTCCCGACGGGCTCGTTATTGTTGTTCAGAATAACGGCGGCGTTGCGGTCGAACCGGATCGCGGTTCCGTCCTCGCGGCGGACTTCCTTCGCGGTGCGCACGACGACGGCCTTGCGGACGTCACCCTTCTTCACGCGGCCGCGCGGAATGGCCTCCTTCACCGAGACGACGATGATGTCGCCGACCGATGCGTAGCGGCGATGCGAGCCGCCGAGGACCTTGATGCACTGAACTTTCCGGGCACCGGAATTGTCAGCGACATCCAGATTGGTCTGCATCTGGATCATGTGGTTTCTCCCGACCTTCCGGGGCTGTTCTCGTTAAGTCCCCGGGGTTTCGATTGTGATCCGGGCCCCGCTCGGGGCCCGGTGCGCCCGGCTTAGTGGGCGGCTTCAGCTGCTTCGCGCTCGGCGCGCTCACGCTCATGCTGGGCGTGGCGTTCCTCGTCGAGCTTCTGCTGGATCTTGGCGTTCTCTTCGCGCTGGCGGTTGAACGCTTCGATCATGTCCTGGGTCATCACTTCCCAGCGCTTCGTCTTCGACTTCGGAGCGCACTCCTGGATGAAGACGAAATCGCCGACGGAGACGTTGCCGGCTTCGTCATGGGCACGGTACTTCTTCGACTTCTTGATCGTCTTCTGAAGAACGGGGTGCTTCATGCGGCGCTCGACGCTCACCGTAACGGTGTTCGCGTTGGCGGTGGAGGTCACGGTGCCTTGCAGGATACGCTTGGGCATTGTCTTACGCCTCCTCGCCTGCCGCCGAAGCGGCCTTTTCGTTCAGGATGGTCTTCACGCGCGCGACGTCGCGGCGGACCGTGCGCATGCGCGCGGTGTTTTCCAGCTGGTTGGTGGCCTGCTGGAAGCGGAGGTTGAAGGCCTCCTTCTTGAGCTGGACAAGCTGATCCCGGAGCTGATCCGGGGTCTTGTCACGGAGTTCATTGGCGTTCATGTCGCCCTTCCTTCTTCAACATCACCGGAGAGCCCCTTGCATTGCGAGGGTCACCCTGATTCCGGTGGAGTCCGTGGATGAGCGGCCCCTATAGACGTCATGGCCGTTGTTGGCAAGGGCTTCAGTGGGGCTCGCGGACCAGTGCTCGCTGGAACCAGGCAAGAAGGTCGTCTGCACTTATGTCGTGCGCCGCGACGGCGACGACAAGATCATCGACGGGTTCGTCGTCGTCGATGTCGAGGTGGTACCCGCTTCGCTCGATCAGCAGTTCGACAAGTATCCAGGCGGTTCGCTTGTTGCCATCGACGAAGCCGTGGTTTCCGATCATGCTATGCATCAGCGCCGTGGCTTTCTCGGCCAGGGTCCTGTGATACCCGAAATACGGTCGTGCAAGCGCGGATTCGATCAGGTGAAGGCTGGAGATCCCCGGTCTGCCCCCGAAGCTGAGCGCCATTTCATGCGCGCTCAGGGCATCGGCCAGCGTCACCCGGTAGTGCGCCCTAGCGATTGACCAGCCGTTTCAAGGCGGCATTCCGGCGGCTCGAAACCTCCTTCAACAACGCTTCGGTCTTGGGCGTCTTGCGGGACACGCCATTTTCCGTGCCGACCGCCACAAAGCGCCCGGTTTCCGCATCCCGTGCGATCCAACCGTCCTTCAAGGTCGTCTTATGATGTCGCGGCTTCATGGCTCTCAGGCTTCCCTATCCGTGAGAAGCAATGATATCGCATCTCTGGCCGCATTTTCAATGTGTTCCAGCTTGCGCCCCCTACCCTTCGCTGGCCTTCGCCATCTCTTCCTCGAACTCGCGGCGCAGCTTCTTGCGGACACCGGCGGCGCGCTGACGCCGCGCCTCAACGTCGTCGAGCACCTTCAGCTCCGGCACCTCGGAGGGCTTGCCGTCGTCGCCCACCGCGACCATGGTGAAGTAGCACGAGTTGGTATGCCGCGACTTGCCCGACCGGATGTCCTGCGCCTCGACGCGGATGCCGATCTCCATCGATGTGCGGCCCGCGTGGTTCACGCTGGCGCGGAAGGTGACAAGCTCGCCCACGTTGATCGGCTCCTTGAAGACCACCTGATCCACCGAAAGCGTCACGGCGTAGCGCTGCGAATAGCGCGAGGCGCAGGAAAAGGCGACGCGGTCGAGCAGGTTCAGAAGCGCCCCGCCGTGCACCTTGCCGCTGAAGTTGGCCATGTCCGGTGTCATGAGCACCGTCATCTCGAGCTTGCGCGGATCCATCTCTGCCCCCTGCTGGCGCGCCGGTTGTCCGGCTGTCGGACCGCGTTATCGCCGCGCCCCTGCCGCGCGTCCAGCGCGAATGCCCTAGAGCCCGGCGCTGCGGATCTCTTCGAAGCGCCGCGGCAACTCCTCAAGATGCGCCCGAAGGTGTGGGTCCTCGATCTTCTCGAGCAGCGCCTCCGTCGGGTAGTCGGAGGGTGCAAATCCGATGGGCCGTCCCGCGTGATCGACGAAGTGGGCGCAGATGTAGCCGTAGGCCACGAGCCGCGTCCAGAAGATCGGTTTGGCCTCGATGCTGAAGTCCCCCAGGATCGACGGCACAGGTTCCAGCCGGTCGGCATTGCCCGGCCGGGCCACAAAGGCCTCGAACTCGGGGAACGTCATGACGCGCGGCTTGCCGTCCTCGCCGGTGACGATCAGGGCGTGGGCAATGCGGCTCAGCGAATACATGTAGATGTGCTCGACCTGCGCATCCCAGTCGGCATCGGGGTGTTCGAGGATCGCGTCGCCGCTCGACATGGCCTTGGAGATCGACCTCTTGAGCCGCAGTAGCTCGATGGCATCGGGATCGACGCCGAAGTCGGCAATGGCGATCTTGCCCTCGATCACCTCGCACAGAGCAAAGGGCCGCAACAGCTTGTAGGTGACGCTGTTGCCGAAGTAGCCGCCCAGCTTCAGCGACCAGAGCTTGCGCCCCGATCCCAGCGTCCGCACCTGCGCCGCCACGTCGCGCGCTGCAAGCAACAGCTGAAACCGAAGGTCGCCGATGGCGGTGTAGAGCCTGCGGCGGGCCTCGTGCTCATACTCCAGCCGCGACTTCCGCTCGGCCGCGCGACCGTCCAGCCGGGCCTTGACCCGCTCGACCAGAACGCTGGCAAAGGGATTGACGATCAGCGCGACAATCGCGGCGATCAGGGCGGCGACGATACGAGGGTCCCGGAGCAGATCAGACATGGAAACGACCTTGGCGACAATGTCGCCAGAGTGCCCCGGAATGCGGCTCAAGCCCAGCCTGTTTAGGCTGCCCCTTCCCGGGACAATCTTAATGGCGAGTAAAGCCGCCCACCCAAGTCATTGATTGCAAAGGGGTCGAGAAATGTCCCGGCCCGGGACATCTCAAACCCACTTGTAGTTGAAGCTGACCGAAATCCTATCGTCCTCGCTCATGTTCATGGGCACCTCGTGACGCAGCCAGCTCTCCCAGAGCAGCACGTCACCCACCTTGGGCGCCTCGTAGACGAAGGTCTTCAACTCGTCCCGCGCCCCCTTCCGGCGGGTCGGCGCGGCCATCATCATGGGCAGCCGCGGGTCCTCCAGCTTCAGCGCGGAGGTCCCGTCCGGCATCGCCACGTAGGTCGTCCCCGAGATCACCGAATGCGGGTGGATATGGCTGCCGTGGGTGCCGCCCTCGGGCAGGATGTTGATCCAGAGATCCTCGATCTCCAGCCGCCCCTCGCCGAGGTCGAACTCCAAGTCCTCGGCAAAGGCCGCCACATGCAGGTCGAGCGACTTCACCAGCTCCCCGAAGATCGGAAAGCGCCACGGCAGGTCCGTGAGCGAGGCGTAGGAGGTATAGCCCGGATACCCGTTCTCCTCGCACCACTCCTGCCCCGCCTCGTCATCCTCGGCGATGGAATAGCAGGACGCCGCCAGTTCGTCGGCGTCGATCTTGGGTCCCTGCTCGGCAAGCGGGGCACGGTAAAGGCGGGTCGCGAAAAGGGAACGGATCTGGCTCATGATGCCGGTACTAGCCCCCGCCCCGATCCCCGGCAAGGGTTTCTCAAGCCATTGCCGCCATGGTCCGGGCTATGATTCTAATTCCCTCGGTCAGAATGACCCTCCCGCGCTGCCTGCTTGTCCCCCTGCTCCTCTCCGGCCCTGTCGCGGCGCAGGGCATTCCACTGATACAGGGGGCGAACGGGCCGCTGCTCCGGCAAGCCCAGCCCCTCGTCCAGCCGCGCGAGGGCGAGGGCGGCAGTACCGGCGCCAGCCTCTTTGCGGGGCGCGAGGGGACCAGTCTGTTCGCACGCATCCCCCGCTCGCCCCTGCCTGGCCCGAATGCCAGTCGCGGTGAACGCCTGCGCCACCTCATCGCGGCTGCCGAGGCCGGGCCCGATGGCTACGACGCCGTCCAGCACGGTGCCCGAATCCGGCCGCCGAAGCCACCCACACAGATGACCCTGGCCGAGATCGAGGCCTGGACCCGGGCCACACCCGGCCAGCCCCACGCCATCGGTCGCTATCAGTTTATCCCCGACACGCTGCGGATGCTGATAAAGCGGGGCGGCTTCGAGTCCGACACCCGGTTCTCACCGCAGGTGCAGGACCGGCTGGCCGACATGCTGATCGCCGACGCCGGACTTGCCGAGGCGCTGCAGGGCGACCTCACCGCGACGCAGTTCATGAACAACCTCGCCAAGATCTGGGCCGGGCTGCCGACCTCTTCGGGCTGGTCCCACTACCACGGCCATGCCGGCAACCGCGCGACCCGCACCTGGGCCTGGTTCGAACGGCAGATGGCCCCGATCCTGGCGAGCGACACAGACCGGAACTGAACCGCCAAAGAAAATGCCCCCGCCGCGGGTCGCGACGGGGGCATCTGATTTCCAAGGTAAAACCCTGCGGGCTTACCAGTCCTCGCGGACCACCACGCGGGTCTTGATCGGCAGCTTCATCGCGGCAAGGCGCAGGGCCTCGCGCGCAACTTCATCGCTGACGCCGTCGATCTCGAACATCACGCGGCCCGGCTTGACCTTGCAGGCCCAGCGGTCGACGGAACCCTTACCTTTACCCATCCGCACCTCGATCGGCTTGGCCGAAACGGGGGTGTCGGGGAAGATACGGATCCAGACGCGGCCCTGACGCTTCATGTGGCGGGTCATCGCGCGGCGAGCCGCCTCGATCTGACGCGCCGTGATGCGCTCGGGCTCGGTGGCCTTGAGACCGAAGGAACCGAAGTTCAGGTCGGAGCCGCCTTTGGCGAGACCCTTGATCCGGCCCTTCTGGACCTTGCGGAATTTTGTGCGCTTAGGTTGAAGCATGGGTCACTCCTTACCGGCCACGGCCAGCGCCACGGGGGGCGGGACCGTCCTGGATTTCCTGCGCCTTGCGATCGCGCGCCTGGGGATCGTGCTCCATGATCTCGCCTTTGAAGATCCAGACCTTGATCCCGATGATCCCGTAGGGGGTCACGGCTTCGACCGATGCGTGGTCGATGTCGGCACGCAGCGTGTGAAGCGGCACGCGGCCTTCGCGGTACCACTCGGTCCGCGCGATCTCGGCACCGCCGAGACGGCCCGCGACGTTCACGCGGATGCCCTGGGCACCCATGCGCATGGCGTTCTGCACGGCACGCTTCATCGCGCGGCGGAAGCTGACACGACGCTCGAGCTGCTGGGCGATGTTCTCGCCGACCAGACGGGCGTCGAGCTCGGGCTTGCGCACCTCGACGATGTTCAGGTGCAGTTCGCTGTCGGTCATGTTCGACAGCTTCTTGCGCAGAACCTCGATGTCGGCGCCCTTCTTGCCGATGATCACGCCCGGACGAGCCGTGTGAATGGTCACGCGGCACTTCTTGTGGGGGCGTTCGATGATCACGCGGGCAACGCCGGCCTGCTTGCATTCCTTGTAGATGAACTCGCGGATCTTGAGATCCTCGAGAAGCAGATCACCGTAGTCCTTGGTATCGGCGTACCAGCGGCTGTCCCAGGTGCGGTTGACCTGGAGGCGCATGCCGATCGGATTTGTCTTGTTACCCATTAGGCTTGCTCCTCAACCTGGCGCACCTTGATGGTGATTTCCGAGAACGGCTTGTTGATGCGACCGAACCGGCCACGCGCCCGGGGGCGGCCGCGCTTCATCACAAGGTTCTTGCCGACGTAGGCTTCCGCGACGACGAGTTCGTCGACGTCCAGCCCGTGGTTGTTCTCGGCGTTGGCGATTGCCGACTGAAGGCACTTACGCACGTCTTGCGCGATCCGCTTCTTCGAGAAGGTTAGATCGGTGAGCGCGTGATCCACCTTCTTGCCGCGGATCAGCTGTGCGACGAGGTTCAGCTTCTGCGGGCTGGTGCGCAGCATCCGCAGCTTGGCCATCGCTTCGTTGTCCGCCACGCGGCGGGGATTCTTATCCTTGCCCATGGCTTATTTCCTCTTGGCTTTCTTGTCGGCCGCGTGACCGTAGTAGGTCCGCGAAGGTGCGTACTCGCCGAACTTCTGGCCGATCATGTCTTCGGAGACGTTCACCGGCACATGCTTGTGGCCGTTGTACACGCCGAAGGTGAGGCCGACGAACTGCGGCAGGATGGTCGAGCGACGCGACCAGATCTTGATGACCTCGTTGCGGCCCGACTCGCGGGATTTTTCGGCCTTCTTGAGCACATAGGCGTCAACGAAGGGACCTTTCCAAACAGAGCGGGACATGGATTAGCGCCCTTTCTTCCTGGCGTGACGCGAGCGGATGATAAGCTTCTGCGACGCCTTGTTGGTGTTACGGGTGCGCTTGCCCTTGGTCGGCTGACCCCAGGGCGTGACCGGGTGACGGCCACCGGAGGTCCGGCCTTCACCACCGCCGTGGGGGTGGTCAATCGGGTTCATGACGACACCGCGGACGGCGGGGCGCTTGCCCATGTGGCGGGTGCGGCCGGCCTTGCCGAAGTTCTGGTTGCTGTTGTCGGGGTTCGACACGGCACCAACGGTGGCGAGGCATTCCTGGCGGACCATGCGCAGTTCGCCCGAGCTCAGGCGGATCTGTGCGTAGCCGCCGTCACGGCCGACGAACTGGGCGTAGGTGCCCGCGGCGCGTGCGATCTGGCCGCCCTTGCCGGGCTTCAGCTCGATGTTGTGGACGATCGTCCCGATCGGCATGCCGGAGAAGGGCATGCAGTTGCCGGGCTTGATGTCGGCCTTCGCGCTGGAAATCACGCGGTCGCCGATGGCGAGACGCTGGGGCGCGAGGATATACGCCTGCTCACCGTCGTCGTACTGGACGAGTGCGATGAAGGCGGTACGGTTCGGGTCATATTCGATGCGGGCAACGGTGCCCTGCACGTCGAACTTGCCCCGCTTGAAATCGACGATCCGGTAGAGGCGCTTCGCGCCGCCCCCGCGGCGGCGTGCGGTGATGCGTCCGGTGTTGTTCCGGCCGCCCTTCTTCGTCAGGCCCTCGGTGAGGTGCTTGACGGGGCGTCCTTTATACAGCTCCGAACGGTCGATCAGCACCAGCCCGCGCTGGCCCGGCGTCGTCGGCTTATACGACTTGAGTGCCATGCTTTCTGTCTTCCGTTAGCTTGCGGCCCGGCAGGCGGGCCTATGTCAGGGGCGGCGAGCCGCCCGGGTATAGGGCCCCTTAGGTCCCCGGTGGTATGGCAGGAAACCTGCCGGATGGCGTTGCCGCCAAAATCATGCGGCCCCGGAACGAATCCGGAGCCGCGAAAGATGCCCGTGACTATTAAAGCCCGGTCGAGACGTCAATGGTGTTCCCCTCCTCGAGGGTCACATAGGCCTTCTTGACGTTGTTGCGGCGGCCGATCTGGCCACGGAACCGCTTGACCTTGCCTTTGGTGATGGTCGTGTTCACGGCCTTCACCTTGACACCGAACAGGCTTTCCACCGCTTCCTTGATCTGCGGCTTGTTCGCGTCGATGGCCACCTCGAAGACCACGGCGTTCGCTTCGGACGCCATGGTGCTCTTCTCGGTGATCACCGGCTTGCGGATCACGTCGTAGTGCTCTGCCTTCGTGCTCATTTCAGTCGAGCCTCCAGTGCTTCGACACCCGCCTTCGTGAGCACCAGGGTGTCACGCTTGAGGATGTCATAGACGTTGGCGCCCATCGACGGCAGCACATCGAGACCTTCGATGTTGCGCGCGGCCTGGGCGAAGTTCTCGTTCACCTCGGGACCGTCGATGATCAGGGCGCGCTTCCAGCCGAGCTTGGCGACCTGCTGAGCCAGTGCCTTGGTCTTGCCGTCGCAGTCGGCGCTGTCGATCACGACGAGCGAGCCGTCGCGTGCCTTCGAGGACAGCGCGTGCATCAGGCCGAGGCGGCGGACCTTCTTGGGCAAGTCATGCGCGTGGCTGCGCGGGACCGGGCCCTTGTAGATACCACCCTTGCGGAAGATCGGCGCGTTCCGGTCACCGTGACGTGCGCCACCGGTGCCCTTCTGGCGGTAGATCTTCTTGGTCGAGTAGCTGGTCTCGCTGCGGGTCTTTGCCTTGTGCGTGCCCTGCATCGCCTTGTTGCGCTGCCAGCGGACGACACGGTGCAGGAGGTCGGCGCGCGGCTCGAGGTCGAAGACCTCGTCCGACAGCTCGACCGACCCGGCGGTGTCGCCGTCCAGTTTGATCACGTCGAGTTTCATTCCTCGCCTTCCTTCTTGTCGGCGTCGATATCAGCCTCGGCCTCTTTCAGGGCCTCTTCCTGCTGAGCCGCTTCTTCGGCCAGCTTGGCTTCCTCGGCGGCACGGGCCTCTTCCTCGGCGGCGCGCGCGGCTTCTTCGGCCTGGCGCTTGGCCTCATCGGCCGCGGATTTCAGCGCGGCGGGCAGGATGATACCTTCGGGCTGCGGTTTCTTGACCGCATCCTTGATGGTGACCCAGCCGCCCTTGGAACCGGGCACGGCACCCTTGATCATGATGATGCCGCGGTCGGCATCGGTCTTCACGACCTGCAGGTTCTGGGTCGTCACGCGGACGGCACCCATGTGGCCGGCCATCTTCTTGCCCTTGAACACCTTGCCGGGGTCCTGACACTGGCCGGTCGAGCCGTGCGAGCGGTGGCTGATCGAGACACCGTGCGTGGCGCGCAGGCCGCCGAAGTTGTGCCGCTTCATGGCACCGGCGAAACCCTTACCGATCGTGGTACCGGCGACGTCGACAAACTGACCTTCGAAGTAGTGGTCGGCGGTGATTTCCTCGCCAACCTCGATCAGGTTCTCGGGCGCCACGCGGAATTCCGCGATCTTGCGGCGCGGTTCAACCTTGGCGACGGCGAAATGGCCGCGCATCGCCTTGCTCACGTTCTTGGCCTTGGCAGAGCCGGCGCCAAGCTGAACGGCGGTGTAGCCGTGCTTGTCAGCGGTCCGCTGAGCGACGACCTGGCAGCCGTCGAGCTGCAGCACCGTCACCGGGATCTGCTTGCCGTCTTCCATGAAAAGCCGGGTCATGCCCAGCTTCTTCGCGATCACTCCAGAGCGCATCTGACAGCCCTCCTTATACCTTGATCTCGACGTCAACGCCGGCGGCGAGGTCGAGCTTCATCAGGGCGTCCACGGTCTGCGGGGTCGGATCGACGATGTCGAGAAGACGCTTGTGCGTGCGGATCTCGAACTGGTCGCGCGACTTTTTGTTCACGTGGGGGCCACGCAGAACGGTGAATTTCTCGATCTTGTTCGGCAGCGGGATCGGTCCGCGCACCTGCGCGCCCGTCCGCTTGGCGGTGTTCACGATCTCCTGCGTCGACGCATCGAGGACGCGGTAATCGAACGCCTTGAGCCGGATGCGAATGTTCTGGCTTTGCATTGTCTTAGCCTGTCTTGGCGTTGGGGTTGAGAGGAAGAGACACGCGCATCGCGCCCCTTCGTCGAACCCTTGAAAAGCAAGGTGCGCAGTCCACTGCGCACCTCACCTGATTACGTGGTGGCGTGCCAGGCCGGCACGCCACGTTGGATCACTCGACGATCTTGGAGACGACGCCGGAGCCGACGGTGCGGCCGCCTTCGCGGATGGCGAAGCGGAGGCCGTCTTCCATGGCGATCGGGGC
>NZ_QBKN01000008.1 GCF_003054175.1 Allosediminivita pacifica | reverse complement strand
TGGTAATCTTTGACATGACCGCCTCCCATTAAGGATTGTTGCGATCCCACCTTGGCACAGCGATGCCGTCGGGGGGCGGTTACAGCATCAAAGCCCCGAGGGATGAATTACATTCCGCCGACCCGGCAGGGATGGTAGGCCCGGAGGGACTCGAACCCCCAACCAAGGCGTTATGAGCGCCCTGCTCTAACCAATTGAGCTACAGGCCCGGCCTGGGACCTTCCCTAGCAGAGCGCGGCAGACCGTCAAGCGTGCAGATTGCAGGGCGGCGCGGGATGGGCTAATCGCGCCTCACGGCAAGACGAGGACAGCTTCATGAGCGAGCGTAAGAACGGTCTGACCTACGCGCAGGCGGGCGTCGACATCGATGCGGGCAACGCCCTCGTCGAACGGATCAAACCCGCGGCCAAGCGGACCAACCGGCCCGGCGTCATGGCCGGGCTCGGCGGCTTCGGCGCGCTCTTCGACCTCAAACAGGCGGGTTATGACGACCCGGTGCTGGTCGCGGCCACCGACGGCGTGGGCACCAAGCTGCGCATCGCTATCGACACGGGCCTTGTCTCGGGCGTCGGCATCGACCTCGTCGCCATGTGCGTGAACGACCTGGTCTGCCAGGGCGCCGAGCCGCTCTTCTTTCTCGACTACTTCGCCACCGGCAAGCTCGACACCGAAACCGCCGCACAGGTGGTCGAGGGGATCGCCGAGGGCTGCGTGCGCTCGGGCTGCGCGCTGATCGGCGGCGAAACCGCCGAGATGCCGGGCATGTACGGCGACGGCGACTTCGACCTCGCGGGCTTTGCCGTGGGCGCCATGGAACGCGGCGCCGCCCTGCCCGACGGCGTGGCCGAAGGCGACGTGCTGCTGGGCGTGGCGTCGAGCGGCGTGCACTCCAACGGCTATTCGCTGGTACGCAAGCTGGTCGAGCTTTCCGGCCTCGGCTGGGACGCCCCCTGCCCCTGGGCCGACGGCACCCTGGGCGAGGCGCTGTTGGCGCCCACCCGCCTTTACGTGAAACCCGCGCTCGAGGCGGTCCGCGGCGGCGGCGTGCATGCGCTCGCCCACATCACCGGCGGCGGCCTGACCGAGAACCTGCCCCGCGTGCTGCCCGAGGACTGCGGCGCCGAGATCGACCTGAGCGCCTGGGAGCTTCCCGGCGTATTCGCATGGCTGCAGCAGCAGGGCGGCATCGAGGCCTCCGAGATGCTCAAGACCTTCAACTGCGGCATTGGCCTCGTGGTCGTCACGGCCGCGGACCAGGCCGAAAGCGTCGCCGCCACCCTGCGCGAGGCGGGCGAAACCGTCGTCACGCTGGGCAAGGTCACTGGCAGGCCGGGCATCGCCTACAGCGGGAGCCTTGCGTGACGCGCGTCGCCATCCTGATTTCAGGCGGCGGGTCGAACATGGTCAAGCTGGTCGAGGACATGACCGGCGATCACCCGGCGCGACCCTGCCTGGTCCTGTCGAACAAATCCGACGCGGGCGGCCTTGACCGCGCGGCGGACATGGGTGTGCCAACGGCGGTGGTCGATCACAGGCCCTTCGGCAAGGATCGCCCCGCCTTCGAGGCGGCGCTTCAAGAGGCCCTCACCAAGGCGCAGCCCGACCTGATCTGCCTTGCTGGCTTCATGCGCGTGCTCACCGGTGGCTTCGTCCGCCAGTGGGAGGGGCGCATGCTCAACATCCACCCCTCGCTGCTGCCGAAATACCGCGGGCTGCACACCCACCAGCGCGCGCTCGAAGCGGGCGACACCGAACACGGCTGCACCGTGCACGAGGTCACGCCCGAACTCGACGACGGCCCGATCCTCGGTCAGGCGACCGTGCCGGTCCGGCCTGATGACACGCCCGACGATCTCGCCGCGCGTGTCCTGACGCAGGAGCACCGTCTTTACCCCGCCGTCCTGCGCCGCTTCGCTGCCGGGAACCGCGAACCTCTGCACCTCAGCGCGCAGTGACGGCGTGCGGCGCGGCGTTGCCGTGCCATGCGCCGGGCGCGACCTCCGAGGCCGGGGCCAGCAGCGCCGGGATCCCCATCATGAGAACAAGCGCAAGACCCGCACCGATGGCCCGAAGGTCCGAGGGGGCGAGTCGTCGGTAATGTTGCGCAGGGGCGCAGGTCAGATCCAGATGTGTCATCTCAGCTCTCCTTCTCTGGTCATGCTGTAAGACGACACCTAGATAGGCGTCTCTTCGTCATCGCGGAAACGAATGTCTGTGCGCCCTGTCATCACCATCCTGAATGATAGCGATTGACCCGAGCGGGAGGCAGGCCGCCCGGCTCGGTTCCAAATGGAAATGGTGCCTTTGCGCTCCTGCCCGGACGGGTGTAGGAGGGCGCACCATCATCAGGACAAGCGGCCGGAGCGCACATGAAGACGATCACGACGACAGAGGACCTCGCCGCATTCTGCGACGCCGCGCGGGCACATCCCTATCTGACGGTCGATACCGAATTTCTGCGCGAACGCACCTACTACTCCAAGCTCTGCCTGGTACAGCTCGCCTATCCCGGCGACGGCGAGAATGACGCGGTGATCGTCGATCCCCTCGTCGAAGGACTCTCGCTCGATCCGCTGCTCGACCTCTTCCGCGATGACAGCGTGGTCAAGGTGTTCCACGCCGCCCGTCAGGATCTCGAGATCTTCTGGGTCGATCACGGCGTGATCCCCACGCCGCTCTTCGACACGCAGGTCGCCGCCATGGTCTGCGGCTTCGGCGAACAGGTCGGCTACGAGACGCTGGTCAAGAAGATCGCCAAGCAGAGCCTTGACAAGTCCTCGCGCTTCACCGACTGGTCGCGCCGCCCGCTGACCGACGCGCAAAAGACCTACGCGCTGGCCGACGTGACCCACCTGCGGGTGATATACGAATTCCTTGCCGGGCGGCTTGCCAAGACCGGCCGCGACCGCTGGGTGGCCGAAGAACTCAACACCCTCACCGATCCCGAAACCTACACGGTCCGGCCCGAACAGGCCTGGATGCGGGTCAAGACCCGCTCCAACTCGCCGCGCTTTCTTGCCATCGTGCGGGCGCTGGCGACCTTCCGGGAAAACTACGCCCAGAAGCGTAACATCCCGCGTTCGCGGGTCTTCAAGGACGACGCGCTGGTCGAACTCGCCTCGACCAAGCCGGCCGACATGGCTGACCTTGGCCGCTCGCGACTGCTTCTGCGCGAGGCGCGCAAGGGCGATATCGCCGAAGGCATCCTCGCCGCGGTCAAGGAAGGGCTCGACTGCCCCAAGGAAGACCTGCCGCAGCCTGATACGGCGCGCGACAAGCTCAACGTGAACCCGGCGCTCGCCGACCTCCTGCGCGTCCTGCTCAAGGCCAAGACCGAAAGCTCGGGCGTTGCCTCCAAGCTGATCGCCCCCGCGGCCGATCTCGACGCGATCGCTGCCGGCGAGCGCGATGTGAGCGCGCTGCGCGGCTGGCGTTACGAGGTCTTCGGAGAGGACGCCCTGCGCCTCTGCGAAGGGCGCATCGCGCTGTCGGCCAAGGGCAAGAACGTCTCGGTCATCGAACTCTAGGCCGCGGCGGCAAGCTCCCGGTTTTCCACCGGAAAATCCGGATCGGGGCGAATTCTCCGCCTCTCCCCCTTTGCAAGCCGCGCCACCCCGCCTATATTCCGAGTGTCTCGCAAGGGACTATGGGCATAAACGCGCACATAATAAGCGGATCGGACCCGGGGGCGGTACCCGGCGGCTCCACCAAATACCCGGCGTTGGCGGGAACATGGGGCCGAAATAGGATCGACGAACGTGTAAAGGTGTAGCTTTGTCCCGGTGAGATACCACCGTTATCGGTTCATTAAGCATAGTTGCCAACGACAATCATGCTCCGGTTGCAGTTGCTGCGTAAGCAGTGACAAGACCGAAATCTAAGCCCTTGCGCCTAGCAGCGTAAGGCGGGGTTCGCAGGCACCTGGCAACAGAAGCCTGCACTTTATCCCCACAAATCGACGCTCTTCGCTATCGGACCTGTCGCGCCGCGCGCAATGTCGTTGACGCATAGGCAAGCCGACGGCAGCATCGCCTCATGAACGTCGCGCCCGCGGCCCTCTGTCTTGCCGCAATCACCGCCGCCAGCCCCCTCGGGGCCTGCCAGACGGCCCTGCTGCTGGCGATGGACGTTTCCAATTCCGTCGATGCGGGCGAATTCCGCCTCCAGACCGAAGGGCTCGCAGCCGCGCTGCAGGACCCCGAGATTACCGAGATCCTCGTTCGCGACCGCGTGAGCCTTTCCGTACTGCAATGGTCCGGCATCCCGGATCAGGAGATTAGCATCGGCTGGACCACCATCTACAGCCCCGCCCAGGTCGCCGCACTCGCGCAGCAGGTCCGCGACATGCCGCGCGCCTTCATCCTCTCCGACACCGCCCCGGCCGAGGCGCTCATCGCGGCGCTCGCCCACATAACACAGGGCCCCGACTGCGTTCGCCGCGTCATCGATCTCTCGGGCGACGGAACGCCCAACGCCCTCGGCGGTGCCGAGGTGCGCCACCTCCGCCGTCGTGCGGAACGGGCCGGCGTCACGATCAACGGGCTTGCCATCGAAAGCCTCGGCCTCGCCATCACCAACTTCTATCACCGGCAGGTCATCACCGGCGACGGCTTTGTCGAGACCGCCCGAGGCTACCGCGACTACGCCCGCGCCATCCGCCGCAAGATGCTGCGCGAGATCTCGAGGGTCTTCGGCTGACCGCGCCCGCCGCCTGTCACATCCCTGTCGCACACGGATGTCAAAGGCCACGCGCATGACCACCCCTCTTGCCTCGCTCGCCCGCGTCTTCGGCCGCATCGGCGTCCTCTCTTTCGGCGGCCCCGCCGCCCAGATCGCCCTCATGCACCGCGCCCTGGTCGAAGAGACCCGCTGGCTGAGCGAGCGCCAGTTCCTCTCGGCGCTCAGCTTCTGCATGCTGCTTCCGGGCCCCGAGGCGATGCAACTCGCCACCTACGCAGGTTGGCGTCTCCGCGGGATTCCCGGCGGCCTCGTCGCGGGCACGCTCTTCGTGCTGCCGGGCGCGCTGGTTATCGCCGCGCTCGCCCTGCTCTACGCCCGCTTCGGCGCCCAGCCCGAAACCGGCGCGCTGCTGCTCGGGGTCAAGGCGGCGGTCATCGTCATCGTCGTGCAGGCGCTCCTGCGCCTCGGGCAGAAGGCCCTGAAGACCGCCGATGCCTATCTGCTCGCGGCCCTGTCCTTCCTCGCGATCTTCGCGCTCGGCCTGCCTTTCCCGCTGATCATCGCCGTGGCCGGGCTCTGGGGGTTCCTGCGCAGCCGTGAGACCGCCACCGACATCCCGCCACCACCGGCCAATCACACGGCCCCCGCAACGCTCGCGCTCTGGGCCGCGCTCTGGCTCCTGCCCCTGCCCGTCCTCTGGCTCGCCGGTCAGACGCTGCTCTTCGACCTCGCCGCCTTCTTCGCGCGCCTCGCCGTCGTCACGTTCGGCGGCGCCTACGCGGTGCTCGCCTACATGGCGCAGGAAGTGGTCCAGAACCGTGGCTGGCTCGACGCCACGCAGATGGTCGACGCGCTCGGCCTGGCCGAGACCACGCCTGGACCGCTGATCCTCGTCACCCAGTTCGTGGGCATGCTGACCGGCCACGCACAGGGCGGCGCAGGTCTGGCCATCCTCGCAGGTCTGCTCACCCTCTGGATGACCTTCGTGCCCTGCTTCCTCTGGATCTTCGCGGGCGCCCCCTATGTCGAAAGCCTCCTCGCCCGGCCCCGGCTGCAATCCGCGCTCAGCGCCATCACCGCCGCCGTGGTCGGCGTGATTCTCAACCTCTCGCTCTGGTTCGCCTTCCACGTCGTCTTCACCGAAGTGGCCGAGGTCCCGCTCGGCCCCCTCACGCTCGATCTGCCGCGCCTCGACGCGCCACGCTGGGACGCCTGGCCGCTCATCGCGCTCGCGGCAATCATGCTGGGGCCCCTGCGTCGCGGAATCCCCCTCACGCTCCTCGTCTGTGCGCTGGCCGGCTGGGGGATCTCGCACCTCTGACAAATCCGGCCTGCCCCCTTTCGCTCCCTGCGGAAAACGGCCTATGCTGGCCCCCAATCAAGAGGGGAGCGCCATGTCCCGCAGCATCGACTACGGAAATCTCATGCATCGCGCCATGCGCGGCCTGATTCAGGAGGTGCTGGAGGACGTCCAGGAACGGGGTCTGCCCGGCGACCACCACTTCTTCATCACCTTCGACACGGCCCATCCGGACGCCGAGCTCGCCGACTGGCTGTCGGACCGTTATCCCGAAGAGATGACCGTGGTGATGCAGCACTGGTTCGACCACCTCGAAGTCACCGACGAGGGATTCGCCGTCACGCTGAACTTCGGCGACGCGCCCGAACGGCTCTACATCCCCTACGATGCGATCAAGACCTTCGTGGACCCATCCGTCGAATTCGGCCTGCGCTTCGAGACCCAGGACGAGGCCGAGGACGACGATCAGCCCACGCCCCCCGACGACGGGCCGGGCGGCGGCGAAACCGAATCCCAGCCCGAGACCGAACGGCAGGATGCCGAGGTCGTCAGCCTCGACCGTTTCCGCAAATAAGAAGGCCGCTGCGCCGAACTGGCCGATTGCCCCCCGGGCAGCGACAGGCTATCCGGCATGCAGCTGCATACCGGAGGACCCCGACATGACCGAGACCCGCACCGAGACCGACAGCTTCGGCCCGCTGGAAGTGCCCGCAGACAAGTACTGGGGCGCGCAGACCCAGCGCTCGATCATGAACTTCCCCATCGGCTGGGAGAAACAGCCGGTGCCGATCATCCGCGCCCTCGGCGTGGTGAAAAAGGCCTGCGCCATGGCCAACAAGGCCAACGGCTCCATGGATGCCAAGATCGCCGATGCCATCATCGCCGCCGCGGGCGAGGTCATCGACGGCAAGTTCGACGACAACTTCCCGCTCGTCGTCTGGCAGACCGGCTCGGGCACCCAGTCCAACATGAACGCCAACGAGGTCATCTCGAACCGCGCGATCGAGATGCTCGGCGGCACCATGGGCACCAAGGACCCGGTGCACCCGAACGACCACTGCAACATGGGCCAGTCCTCGAACGACACCTTCCCGACCGCCATGCACGTGGGCATCGGCATGCAGGCGCGTGACGTGCTGCTGCCGGGCCTGACCAAGCTGGCCGAGGCGCTTGAGGCCAAGTCGGCAGAGTTCAAGGACATCATCAAGATCGGCCGCACCCACACGCAGGATGCGACGCCGCTGACGCTGGGCCAGGAATTCGGCGGCTACGCGCACCAGGTCCGCAAGGGCATCGCGCGCATCGAATCCTGCCTTCCAGACATCTACGAGCTCGCGCAGGGTGGCACCGCCGTGGGCACCGGGCTGAACACGAAGAAGGGCTGGGGCGAAACCGTCGCCGCCAACATGGCCGAAATCACCGGCCTGCCCTTCGTCACGGCCCCCAACAAGTTCGAGGCGCTCGCCGCGCATGACGCCATGGTCATGTTCTCCGGTGCGCTCAAGACCGTCGCCGCGAGCCTTTTCAAGATCGCCAACGACATCCGCTTCCTGGGCTCCGGCCCGCGGTCCGGCCTGGGCGAACTGATCCTGCCGGAAAACGAACCCGGCTCCTCGATCATGCCCGGCAAGGTGAACCCCACGCAGGCCGAGGCGCTGACCATGGTCTGCGCGCATGTCATCGGCAACGACACCGCCGTCGGCATGGCAGGCAGCCAGGGCCACTTCGAACTCAACGTCTACAACCCGATGATGAGCTACAACGTGCTCCAGTCGATGCAGCTTCTGGGCGACAGCGCCTCGGCCTTCACCGACAACATGGTCGCGGGCATCCAGGCCAACGAAAGCCGCATCGGTGAACTCATGCGCAACTCGCTCATGCTCGTCACCGCGCTGGCGCCCACCATCGGCTACGACAACGCCACCAAGGTCGCCAAGACCGCGCACAAGAACGGCACCACCCTCAAGGAAGAGGCCATCAACCTTGGCTTCGTCGACGAGGAAACCTTCGAGCGCGTCGTACGTCCCGAACAGATGATCGGCCCCAAGGACTGATCACGCGGCGCGGCGCCCCTTGCGGGCGCCGCCTCCCCGAAACGTGAGCGGCAGAGAGTTGCCGCCGCCGCGCAGACACCGCAGGTCTCTGCGCATGATGCACCGCCGCACGCTCCTCGCCTCCGCCATCGCCCTGCCCTTCGTCCGCCCCGCCAGCGCACAGCAGGCCCGTGACGAACTTCAGTCCGCCCTCGACACCGAGGACCAGCTGCATTCGCTTCAGGTCATGCAGGGCGGCGAGATGCTGATCGAGGCCGCCCCCCGCGGGCCGGGTCTCGACGGTCTCGCCAACATCAAGTCCTGCTCGAAAAGCCTCGTGGCCCTCATGCTGGGACAGGTCATCGCGCGCGGCGACATTTCGGGCGTCGATGCCACCCTGGGCGATGTCGCCCCCGGCCTCATCCCCTCCGGTGCCGACCCGCAGGTGCGCGACATCACCATGGAGGATCTCGTCACCCTTCGCGCGGGGCTCGAAAGCACCTCGGGCGGCAACTACGGCGCGTGGATCAACTCGTCGAACTGGGTCGCAAACGCGCTCTCCCAGCCGATGCAAAGCGACCCGGGCAGCCGCATGATCTATTCCACCGGCTCCACCCACGTGCTCGGCGCGGCCTTGGCCGAGGCATCTGGCGACAGCCTCCTGTCCCTCATGCGCGCCGAGCTCGGCAATCCCCTCAACATCGAAATCCCGCCCTGGGTCCGCGACCCGCAGGGCTACTACATGGGCGGCAACCAGATGGCGATCACGCCGCGCGCCATGTTGCGCATCGCGCAGATGATGCGCGACGAGGGCCGCTGGGAGGGCACGCAGGTGATCCCGCAGGACTGGATCGAGGCCTCGCTCGAACCACGCACCCGCTCGCCCTTCTCCGGCTATTCCTACGGCTACGGCTGGTTCCTCACCGGCTCGGGATACGTCCTCGCCCGCGGCTACGGTGGACGGGTCATCGCCGCCCACCCCGAGCGCGATCTGGCCGTCGCCATCACCTCTGATCCGAACCGCCCGGCCCGCTCGGCCGGCTACTTCGGTGTGCTCTCGGACCTTCTCGACGGACCAATCCTTGCCTTGGCCTGACCTTGGTGGCACGATGAAGAAATGGGCACCGTCACCAACCTGAACCGCTTCCGCAAACAGAAGGCCCGCGCCGACAAGCGCGCCGAGGCCGACGGCAACGCGGTAAAGTTCGGACGCACCAAGGCCGAAAGGCAGGCCGCGAAAAGCACCCGCGAAAAGGCCGACAGGGATCTCGACGGCCACAAGCGCGACACATGAGCGGCCGTCCGGTCAAGCACTCGCTGACCATCCGGGGGCACCGTACCTCGGTCTCGCTCGAAGATGTCTTCTGGAAGGAATTCCGCCGTATCGCCGAGGCGCGCGGCAAGGCACTGAACGCGCTCGCCGCCGAGATCGACGAACTCCGTGACCCCGAGGTGGGCCTCGCCTCGGCCATCCGCGTCTTCGTGCTCGAGGACCGCATCGCCTCAGGCCGCGTCTGAGCGCTCCACCGGAAAGACGAAACAGCGATCCCGCCGGACCGTCAGCCAAAGCGGCGTGCCGCGCGACGGCAGGAACACGTTCGGCACCGTGGCGCGCAGCACCCCGCCGTCGAAGTCCATCCGGAACTCCACCAAGCTTTCCGACCCCATGAACCGCGCCCGCTCCACGACGCCCCGCGCCGGTGTGCCGGCCATGTCCGTGGGATTCGGTCCTCGCCCGTTGCGGTCGAAATCGATGCTCACGTGCTGCGGGCGAAAGACGATCTCGACCTCCTGCCCGTCGGGCACGCCCGGCGCCAGGAACTGCCCGAAAGGCGTTTCCGTCAGCGCCCCGCGCACGGTGCCGCGTAGCACGTTGATGTCGCTGAAGAAGGCCACGGCCTCCTTGTCGGCGGGCGCGTTGTAGATGTTGTAGGGCGCGCCCTGCTGCACGATCCGCCCCCCGCGCATCAGCGCGATCTCGTCGGCCATGCGCATGGCCTCCTCGGGTTCGTGCGTGACCAGCAGCACCGAGCTGCCCTCTTCCTTGAGCACGTCCAGAGTCTCGTCCCGGATGCCATCGCGCAGCCGGTTGTCGAGCCCAGAAAACGGCTCGTCCATCAGCATGATCCGCGGCCGCGGCGCCAGCGCCCGCGCCAGCGCCACCCGCTGCTGCTCCCCGCCCGACAACTGGTGGGGATACTCGTCGATGTAGTGAACCAGCCCCACCCGGTCGAGCAGCGCCCGCGCCCGCGCCTTGCGCTCGGACCCCGCGCCCTTGAGGCCAAAGGCCACGTTCTCGCCCACGCTCAGATGCGGGAACAGCGCGAAGTCCTGGAACATCAGCCCGATCGACCGCCGCTCGGGCGGCACGCGAAAGACCGTGTCGCAGACAAGGTTGCCGTCCACGTAGATCTCGCCGCTGTCCTGCATCTCCACGCCCGCGATCATCCGCAGCGTCGTCGACTTGCCGCAGCCCGAGGGCCCCAGCAGGCAGGTCACGTTGCCGGGCTCGAGCGACAGTGACACGTGGTCGACCACGGCGGTGCCGTCGAAGCGACGGACAAGATCGCGCGTCTCGAGCCGCGGGGCATTCGGCATCTGGGTCTCCGGCTATCCGACAAAAACCTTCGGGATCGGACTTGGCGGTATCAGCCCCGCGCCGTCCCGGCAAGGTTCCGACGGCTGCCTGCGACCACGGCGACCGTCCCTGTGACAAGCACCGCGACGCAGATCACGAAAAGCTGCTCGTACTTGTGCCCCTCCGGCAGGACGGCCGCCACCGGCGCCCAACCCCGCGCAAAATAGACCGCCGCCCCCAGCATCGCCGCGCCCCAGGCCAGCATGTAGGACCAGAGCGCCACCTGCCGCCCGAGCACTAGCCCCGCGATCAGCACCGGCGTCAGGAACATCGACGCCGTGCCGCTGACCGCCACCGCGTCGAACAGCGTCTGGCTGCCCCAGAGCGTCAGCGCCGTGCCCGCCAGCGCGAAAACCGCCATGGCCGCGCGCCCGCCGTCCAGCGTCGCGGGCGCCAGACCCAGCTCCTGCACGCAAAGCCGGGCCGCCGAGGACAGCGCCGAATCCAGCGTCGACAGGGCCGAGATCAGCAGCGACAGCATCAGCGCGGCAAAGATCCACCCCGGGAACATCCCCGCCCAGCTTCCGATCAGTTCACCCTCGTAGGCGGCGCCGCGCAGGCTCGCCTCGATGCCGAAGACCCCGAAGGCCATTATGCACAGGGTCGAGATCCAGAAGGCATGCAGGAAGGACAGCCGGGTGGTGCGCGCATCCGCGATGAAGCCCCGGTCCATCATGACCGGGTCATGCGCCGGGTAGGAAAAGACCTGCAGCGCCGCCACCACCAGCAGCACCCAGCCGAGGTAGCCGCCCGACTGGCCCGGGGCGGTGACCACCGCCCCCAGGTCGAACCCCGGCGACAGCACCAGCGCGCCGAAGGCCACGAAGAAGATGCCGAGGAACAGCACCATCTGCACCACGTCGGTGCGCAGCGCCGCGCTCAGCCCGCCCCAGGCCGAATAGGCCAGCGCCAGCACCGCCACGCCGAGGATCGCCATGGTCCCACTGCCCGGCGCCACGGCCGAGAAGATCAGCCCCACCACCAACAGGTTGGCAAAGACCTCGGACAGCAGCCGCAGCGCGATGACAAGGTTGTAGGCCGCAGCCCCCGTGCCCCCGAACCGCGCCGACAGCCAGTCCTGAACCGACACGGCCCCCGCCTCGCGCAACCGCCCGACGATGAAGCCCCCCGTGACGAAGGACCCATAATAGGCCGCATAAGCCAGCACGCCCGCGATCCCGTAGAAATACCCCAGGATCGCCGCGTTCAACAGCGACCGCGCGAAGATCCAGGTCGTCACCTGGCTCAGCACCAGCGTCCAGAGCCCCGGCGCCGCGCCGCTGTCGTCCCGACCTCCGAAAAAGCCCTCGACACTCGCCCGCCGCGGCGCCGCGGCAAGGGTCAGCACCACGATCACGGCGCAGGCGATGACAAGCAGGGAAACGGACATGGGCACTCTCCGGAAACACACAATCCCAGAGCTTTAGCGGATCAAAGCGCCGCGCACAGCCGGGTTGCAGAGCCTTGCCGCGAACGTGACTGGCGGGAGAGCTTGGGGCCGTGCCCTGCCAGACCCGGAACAAGGGGCGAGGTCCCGCCGGGCCAACGCTAGGAGGGAGATGACCTCGGAGCTGTCATCAGCCGTGGAATGCCAGAATGTCCGTAGTGCGGGACAAAGCGCCAATTCGCTGCGCCTGCACCAATATCGGCTTTCGAAAAGTAGGCAGCGCGATAGCTGGGGATACGCGCGCTAGTACTCTCAAGTACTATCTGATGCGGCTTGAGTGCCTACGAGCCGTTCAAGGCGATCCGAAACCTCATTTTGTTTGAATTGTGCCATTTCGGCACGCCCAAACATCAAGCCTGTACAGATGAAATACCAACGAAAGAACCAAGGGGCGACGATTACCAAACCTACAAGCCCTAGAACCATGTTGAAGACGGCCCCAAAAATTCCCGTGTCCTCAAACAGGATTACTAGCAAGATGCCAACCGGGAGCATTGGCAAGAAGAACCAAAGCCATAGAGTACCGAACGCGAATAGGGCGAAAAAAGGTACCCTTCGCGCTGCCTTGAGTACCCAAATTTCATGCCGAGTAAAATTCAGTTTAATCCAACGAGAGAGACTCTCAAAACGAGATGCTTCACTATTCTCATTTGCGTACACTTCAATCATCCAAACTAGGATTGTTTCTGCAAGCTTTGAATAACAGACATTTGTCCAAAGTGCAGCATCCGTTACGCTGGCTCGCTCCCAACCTTCGCAACTTGCCCCCCGAAGCATCGCCTCCAGCCTCAGCGCGTCAGCGCCTTCGCCAGCCGCGGCAGGCGCGCCTTTTTCAGCAGTGCGCGCATCTCCCAGTCGCCCTCCGACAGGCGCCGCGCCTCGGCCAGCACGGCCTCGGTGACGTGCTCCATGGCCTCGGGATTGCCTTGCCAGAGCCCCAGCAGGAAGGCATCCGGATCGGCGCGACTCAGGCCTTCCTCGGCCAGCACGTTGCGCGGGAAATCCTGCGCGTTCATGGTCACGATCACATCGGCGCTGCCGGCGATGGCCGCGGCCAGCACATGGGTGTCATTGGCGTCCGGCAGCCAGAGCCGATCCTCGAGCGATGGCGCCCATCGCACCTCCGCCCCGGGCCAGGCCGCGCGCAGCAGCGCGATCTCACCGCGTGCCTGCGCCTCGCCCGTGGGGCCGATCTTGCGCGCAGCACGCGCCCATTCCTCGAGGATGCGCTCCGACCAGAGCGGCGTGAACAGCCCCTGCCGCGCCGCCCCCAGCAGCACCTCGCGCATCACCGTGGGGTAGATCACGCAGGTGTCGAGCAGGACCTTCAAAGCCGGAAGACCAGCGCCTTGAGATAGCCCGATTCCGCCAGCTGCGGCAGCAACGGATGGTCCGGCCCCGCCTGCCCCGTGTGGATCAGCTGAGCCCGCCGCCCCGCGCGCCCGATGCCCCGCAGGCAGGCCCCGGTAAAGGCCGACAGATCCGCCGCGTGCGAGCAGGAACAAAGCGTCAGGTAGCCGCCCTCCTCGACCAGCGGCGCGGCCAGCTTGGCCACCCGCTCGTAGGCCCGCAGCCCGTTCTCCAGCGCCTGCTTCGACGGCGCAAAGGCTGGCGGATCGCAGATCACCACATCAAACCGCGCCGCGTCCTCGTTGAGCGCGCCCAGCACGTCGAAGGCATCGCCCTGCCGCGTCTCCAGCGGCTTGCCCATACGCCGCGCGCCCTCTTCGGCCAGCGACAGCGCCGGTGCCGATCCGTCCACGGCCAGCGCGCTCTGCGCGCCGCCCGCCAAGGCGGCCAGCGCAAACCCGCCCACGTGGCTGAAGACATCAAGCACCCGCGCGCCCTCCGCCAGCCTCTGCACGAAGCGCTGGTTCTCGCGCTGGTCGTAGAACAGGCCCGTCTTCTGGCCGCCCGTGAGGTCGGCCATGTAGGTCGCGCCGTTCATCTCCACCGCCAACGCCGCCTCGGGCGCGCTGCCGCGCAGCACCGCGTCGGCATCGTCGAGCCCTTCAAGGCTCCGGCCCCGTCCGCCCGCGTTCTTCATCACCGTGGTCACGCCCGTGACCTCCACTAGCGCCTCGGTCAGCGGCTCGATCAGCGCGTCGGCCCATGCGGCGTTCGGCTGCATCACGCAGGTGTCGCCGAACCGGTCGATCACCAGCCCCGGCAGCCCGTCCGCCTCGGCATGGACCAGCCGGTAGTACGGCGCCGGGTAAAGCCGGTCGCGATGCGCCTGCGCCCGCGCCAGCAGGCCTTTGAACCAGGCCCGATCCACCACCGCCGCCGGATCGCGGTCAAGCATCCGCGCCGCGATCCGCGACTCGGGGTTCACCGCGACCACGCCAAGCGCCTCGCGCTCGTTGTCCTCGAGCACGGCAAGGCTTCCGGGCGCAAGCTTTCGCGTGCGCCGGTCCAGCACCAGTTCGTTATCGAAAATCCAGGGCGCACCGCGCCGGATGGCGCGGACATTGGCCTTGGGGCGCAGGCGGATCACGGGATAGTCGCTCATGCGCGGCATCTATCCCGCCACGGCGGCGAAGGGAAGCGGCACCGTCACACGGCTGGCACCCGGCTGCGCCATGATGCACAAGGAACCCGGAGGGCCGCCGGGGCGCTTATCCACAGTGCCCGGCTTTACTGTTAGCGGTAACTGCGCTAGCGTGCCCGCAGAGGAAAAGGAGGCTGCGATGCCGCTCAACGAAACGATCGCCAAGGTGACCCAGCGGATCGAGGAGAGGTCGCGCCCGACCCGCGAGGTCTACCTCGACAGGATGCGCCAGGCCGCCGACGAAGGCCCGCGCCGCGCCCACCTGAGCTGCGGCAACCAGGCCCACGCCTATGCCGCCATGGGCGAGGACAAGGACAGCCTCGCCGGGGACCGCGCCCCCAACCTCGGGATCATCACCGCCTACAACGACATGCTCTCGGCCCACCAGCCGTTCGAGCGTTTCCCCGACATCATCCGCGCCGCTGCCCGCGAAACAGGTGGCACCGCGCAGGTTGCCGGCGGCGTGCCCGCCATGTGCGACGGCGTCACCCAGGGTCAGGTCGGCATGGAGCTGTCGCTCTTTTCCCGCGACGTGATCGCGCTCGCCACCGGCGTCGCGCTCTCGCACAACACCTACGATGCCGCCGTCTACCTCGGCGTCTGCGACAAGATCGTGCCCGGCCTCGTCATCGCCGCGGCCACCTTCGGCTACATCCCCGGCATCTTCCTGCCCGCCGGCCCCATGACCAGCGGGCTGCCGAACGACGAAAAGGCCAAGGTCCGCCAGAAGTTCGCCGCCGGCGAAGTGGGCCGTGACGAACTCATGAAGGCCGAGATGCAAAGCTACCACGGCCCGGGCACCTGCACCTTCTACGGCACCGCGAACTCCAACCAGATGCTGATGGAGTTCATGGGCCTGCACCTGCCCGGCGCCAGCTTCATCAACCCCAACACGCCGCTGCGCGACGCGCTGACCGTGGCCGGGGCCCAGCGGGCGCTCGAGATCACCAACCTCGGCAACGACTACCGCCCGGTCTGCGACGTGCTCGATGCCAAGGCCTTCGTGAACGGCATGGTCGGCCTCATGGCCACCGGCGGCTCGACCAACCTCGTGCTGCACCTGCCCGCCATGGCCCGCGCCGCCGGCATCCAGCTCGAGCTCGAGGACTTCCACGACATCTCGACCGCCGTGCCGCTCATGGCCAAGGTCTATCCCAACGGCCTTGCCGACGTGAACCACTTCCACGCCGCGGGCGGCCTCGCCTACATGATCGGTGATCTCGTGGACCACGGGCTGCTGCACGACGATGTCTCGACCGTCGCGGGCGACGGGCTTCGCCGCTACGCGCAGGAACCCAAGCTCGACGGCGACCGCGTCGTCTGGGTCGACGGCCCCGGCGAAAGCCAGAACGACAAGATCCTGCGCCCCGCGGCCGATCCCTTCCAGCCCACGGGCGGCCTGCGCCAGCTTTACGGCAACCTC
Source organism: Allosediminivita pacifica (assembly GCF_003054175.1). Taxonomy (GTDB): domain Bacteria; phylum Pseudomonadota; class Alphaproteobacteria; order Rhodobacterales; family Rhodobacteraceae; genus Allosediminivita; species Allosediminivita pacifica. The sequence continues at coordinate 141,982 of NZ_QBKN01000008.1, read as the reverse complement.
GGACACGGCATGATGAAGACCTCCGCCGTCGAGAAGGAGCGCCACATCATCGAGGCGCCCGCCCGCGTCTTCAAGGACCAGCAAGAGGTCAAGGACGCCTTCAAGGCCGGCGAGTTCACTTCCGACACCGTGATCGTCGTGCGCTTCCAGGGCCCCAGCGCCAACGGCATGCCCGAGCTGCATTCGCTGACGCCGACGCTGGCCGTGCTTCAGGACCGCGGCCTCAAGGTCGCTCTCGTCACCGACGGGCGCATGTCCGGGGCCAGCGGCAAGGTGCCCTCGGCGATCCACGTCAGCCCCGAGGCCGCCAACGGCGGACCGCTGGCGCGGGTACAGGACGGCGACGTGATCCGCGTCGATGCCGTCTCGGGCGCGATCGAATGCCTTGCCCCCGACTTCGACAAGCGCGAGCCGGTCAAGGAAGACCTGCAGGGCAACGGCCACGGGGTCGGGCGCGAGCTCTTCGCGGCCTTCCGCTCGAACGTGGGCCTTGCCTCCAACGGGGCCGCGGTGGTCGTATGACCGCCGCACCCCTCCCGACCCTACTGACGAAAGAAGACCGGACATGACCCCCGAAACCGCCAGCATCGAATCCGAAAAGCTCTGCCGCATGGCCCCCGTGATCCCCGTGCTGGTGATCGAGGACCCCGCCAAGGCCCGTCCGCTGGCCCAGGCGCTGGTCCGCGGCGGCCTGCCCGTGCTCGAAGTCACGCTGCGCACCCCCGCCGCGCTCGAGGTCATCCGCGAGATGAGCCAGGTCGAAGGCGGCGTCGTGGGCGCGGGCACCCTGCTTACCCCCGAGGACGTGACCAACGCACGCACCAGCGGCGCCCGCTTCGGCGTGTCGCCGGGCGCCACCGACCGGCTGCTTCAGGCCTGCGAGGACGAGGGTCTGCCGCTCCTGCCCGGTGCCGCCACCGCCTCCGAGGCCATGGCCCTGCTGGAACGCGGCTACCGCGTGCAGAAGTTCTTCCCGGCCGAGGCCAACGGCGGCGTGCCCGCGCTCAAGGCCATCGGCGCGCCGATCCCGCAGGTGAAATTCTGCCCCACGGGCGGCGTGTCGCTGAAGAACGCCGAGACCTACCTCGGCCTTTCGAACACGCTCTGCGTCGGCGGCAGCTGGGTCGCGCCGAAAGATGCGGTGGACCGCGAGGACTGGGAGGAAATCGAACGCCTCGCCTCCGAAGCGGCGGCGCTGACGCGCAGCTGAGGACCCACCACGGCGTCTAATACCGTTTGAGAACAGAAGGTTGAGGGCCATTCCTCAACCTTCACATGAAGACCCCCAGGTGCCGATCACACCAACCACCCGCAAAACGCGCTTCCCTCTCCCCTAGGGGGAGAGGGCCAGGGTGAGGGGCAACAACACCCCCCTCTAGCACCGACGATTGCAGAGATTCTCGCAGGGGATGCCGTCGTTGTCGCCGTCCCGGATGCTCTGCCCGCATTGGATCAGCTTGTAACAGGCCTCCGCACAGGACCGCAGCTGCTTGCAACTGACGTTCCTGCAGTCAAAGGCCTGCGCCGTCCGGAAGGCATTCAGCCTCTCTGTCGGCGTCCTCTGCTCCTCTGCAAAGGCCGCTTGCGACACCAGCACCAGGATCAGAACAAGTCCCCGCATCTGCCGACCTCCCTCACTTGTTAACCATTGGTTAACCTAAGGGCAGCGAGAGCGAAAAGGCAACGAGCGTAGAGACCCAAAAGTTAAGTCCCGGTGAATGCCGGAACCTAACCCATTGAAATCATTTAGGCGAAGAAGTGTCCCGGCCCGGGACACTATCTCACGCCCCTTCCTTCTTCCGCTTCTTCACGGCCCCCGCCGCCTCCGCCAGATCCACGGCGATGGCGAAGGCGCCCTTGATCTTGTCGGCGTCGGATTTCCAGTCGCGGCGGACCACCACCTTGTTGTCCTTCACCTTGGCCAGCCCGTTCTGGTTCCCCACGAACTCCACCAGCCCCTCGGGCCGGGCAAACTTGTCGTTGTGGAACTGGATCGTCGCGCCCTTCGGCCCTGCATCCAGCTTGGAGATCCCGGCCTTCTTGCACATGGCCTTGATCCGCACGACCAGCATCAGGGTGTTCACCTCCTTCGGCAGCTTGCCGAAGCGGTCGATCAGCTCGGCGGCAAAGCCTTCGAGCTCCACCTTGGTCGACAGCTCCGACAGGCGGCGGTAGAGCCCCAGCCGCACGTCGAGATCGGGCACGTAGTCCTCGGGGATCAGCACCGGCACGCCGAGGTTGATCTGCGGCGCCCACTGGCCGTCGTCGTCGCTCAGGCCTTCGCCCTCGCCGGCCTTGATCTTGCCGATCGCCTCCTCGAGCATCTGCTGGTACAGTTCGTAGCCCACGTCGCGCATCTGGCCCGACTGTTCCTCGCCCAGCAGGTTGCCCGCGCCGCGAATGTCCAGGTCCTGGCTCGCCAGCGTGAAGCCCGCCCCCAGCGTGTCGAGCGAGCCCAACACCCGCAGACGCTTTTCCGCCGTGGCCGTCAGCTTGGCGCGCGGCTTGGTGGTCAGGTAGGCATAGGCGCGAGTCTTGGACCGGCCCACGCGGCCCCGGATCTGGTAGAGCTGCGCCAGACCGAACATGTCGGCTCGGTGCACGATCATCGTGTTCGCCGTGGGAATATCCAGCCCGCTTTCCACGATGGTCGTGGCCAGCAGCACGTCGTATTTCCCGTCGTAGAAGGCGTTCATCTTGTCGTCGAGCTCGCCCGCCGGCATCTGCCCGTGGGCGACGACGAAGGAGACCTCGGGCACCTGTTCGCGCAGGAATTCCTCGATCTCGGGCAAGTCGCTCAGGCGCGGCACCACGAAGAAGCTCTGCCCGCCGCGGTAATGCTCGCGCAGCAGCGCCTCGCGGATGGTCACCGCATCGAATTCCGACACGTAGGTGCGGATCGACAGGCGGTCGACAGGCGGCGTGCCGATGATCGACAGGTCCCGCACCCCGGTCAGCGACAGCTGCAGCGTGCGCGGGATCGGCGTCGCGGTCAGGGTGAGCACGTGTATATCCGTGCGCATCTGCTTGAGCCGTTCCTTGTGGGCCACGCCGAAATGCTGCTCCTCGTCGATGATGAGCAGCCCGAGGTTCTGGAACCGCGTGTTCTTGGCCAACAGCGCGTGGGTCCCCACCACGATGTCGACGGTGCCCTTGGACATGCCTTCGCGCGTGGCCTGCGCCTGCTTGGAACTGACGAAGCGCGACAGCGGCGCAACGTTGATCGGGAAGCCGCGGAAGCGTTCGGCAAAGCTCTTGTAGTGCTGGCGGGCGAGCAGCGTGGTGGGCGCGATCACGGCCACCTGCACGCCCGACATGGCCGCGATGAAGGCCGCGCGCATGGCGACCTCGGTCTTGCCAAAGCCCACGTCGCCGCAGATCAGCCGGTCCATGGGCTGGCCCGACATCATGTCCTCGAGCACGTCCTCGATGGCGCGCAGCTGGTCGTCGGTCTCGGTGTAGGGGAAACGCGCGGCGAAGCTTTCGTAGGCGCCCGGCGGTGGATCCATCATCGGCGCCTTGCGCAGGGCGCGCTCGGCCGCGATCCGGATCAGCCGGTCGGCCATCTCGCGGATGCGTTCCTTCAGCTTGGCCTTCTTGGCCTGCCAAGCGCCACCACCCAGCTTGTCGAGCAGCCCTTCCTCGTGGCCGTATTTCGACAGAAGCTCGATGTTCTCCACCGGCAGGTAGAGCTTCGACCCTTCGGCGTATTCCAGCAGCAGGCATTCATGCGCGGCACCGGCGGCGGTCACGACCTCCATGCCGATATAACGGCCGATGCCGTGATCCACGTGCACGACCAGATCGCCCGGAGTGAGCGCCTGCGCCTCGGTCAGGAAGTTCTCGGCCTTGCGGCGCTTGCGCGGCTGGCGGATCAGCCGGTCACCCAGCACGTCCTGTTCCGAGATCACCGTGATCCGACGATCCCCCCAGGGTGCCTCGAACCCGGCCTCAAGGGACCAGACCGCAAGGTGCAGCCCGCGCTTGCCGACGCGGGTACCGTTGGCGACGGGCACGGCCTCGGCCAGGCCCTCATCCTCGATCAACCCGGTCAGGCGTTCGCGGGCGCCTTCGGAATAGGAGGCGATGAGGACCGGGCCGTCTTCGAGTTTCTTCTTGACGTGATCCGCCAGTGAACTGAAAAGGCTGATACTTTCCTGCTGGCGCTCGGGCGCAAAGCTGCGCCCCAGCCGCCCGCCGGCGTCCACCACGCCCGGCCCGCTCGCGTGCGGCAGCGGGTTGAACTGCACCCGTCGGTGCCGGTCCAGCGTGGCAATCCAGGTCGCCTCGTCCAGATACAGCTGTTCCGGCGGCACGGGCTTGTAGACCGTGTCCATCCGCCCCTTCTGGGACATGGCGAACTTGCGGCTCTCGTACTGGTCGGCGATCTGTTCCCAGCGCGACAGATGCGCGGGCACGACCTGATCGTCCAGCAGCACCGGCGCCTTGGGCAGGTAGTCGAACAGCGTTTCGAGCTTTTCGTGGAAGAATGGTAGCCAGTGCTCGATGCCCTGATGCTTGCGCCCGGCGCTGACGGCCTCGTAAAGCGGGTCGTCGGTGCCCGCCGCGCCGAATTCCACGCGGTAGTTCTGGCGGAAACGGGTGATGGCGCTGTCGTCGAGGATCACCTCGGAGACCGGCGCCAGTTCCACCACGTCCATTTTCTCGGTCGTGCGCTGCGACACCGGATCGAAGCGGCGCGCGCCGTCCAGCACGTCACCGAACAGATCGAGCCGCACAGGCCCGCCTTCGCCCGGTGGGAAAATGTCGAAGATGCCGCCGCGGATGGCGTAGTCGCCGGGCTCGGTCACGGTCGGCGCCTGCGAAAAGCCCACGCGGACAAGGAAGTTGCGCAGCGCCTGTTCGTCGATGCGGTCGCCCACGCGGGCGGTGAAGGCCGCCTCGCGCAGGACATCGCGCGCGGGGATGCGTTGCATCGCCGCCGACAGCGTTGTCAGCAGGACGAAGTGCTTCGGCCCGCCATGCGCCAACCCCGCCAGCGTCGCCATGCGCGCGGCGGATATGTCGGCGTTTGGCGACACCCGGTCGAAGGGCAGGCAGTCCCAGGCGGGAAAGCGCAGTACCGGCATGTCGGGTGCGAAAAAGGCCAGCGCGTCGGCCATGGCCGCCAGCCGCCGGTCGTCGCGTGCCACGTGGACGACGGGCCCGCCCGCCTTGTCCACCTCGTCGAGGACGAGCCGCGCATCGAAGCCCTCGGGCGCGCCTCCGATCGTGATCTTGTCTGCCATGCGGGGCAAATGGCGCGCCGCCGCGCCAGCGTCAACCGTAGAACGGACCAAGCACGAGGTTCTGGTACATCCCCCAGACCGCGGTCACGAAGATCGCCACCATGCCGATCATCTGGGTGATCACGCGATGCGCCCGGATAAGCCGCAGCAGCGCCTCGCCATGCCTCTCGCCGTTGTGCACCCGCTGCGCCGCGCGCAGTTCCAGCAGGCGCACCAGCAGAAGCGGGAACCCAAGCAGGAACAGCGCCTGCGCGAACTCGACCCGGTAGAGGAACCCCAGAAGCAGCGCCATGCTCAGCACTCCCGCCACCAGCGCAGACATCCAGAGCCCGCTTTCCCGCGCCAGAAGCAGTTGTCTTTCCGCGTTGATCCGGGCGAGCTCCTCGAGATCCAGGGTCGCCTGCCCGCCATCGCGCCGGGCGCGCGTTACCATGTCGATCGGCACACCCAGCACGCGATGGCTCGCCATGGACCAGACGGCGGCCAGCACGATCCAGAACCACAGGTTCGAAAAGGATCGCATGTCGATCACTTCGAAAACTGTGCCGTACCAATCCAATGCGCGACCTCCCGCCCTTGCGAGGGCCTTCTATCGCGCCTCGTTTCGCTTGCCCATAGCACATCCCCGCCGGGGTTCCCGCAATTGCCGAAAACACAGCGAGGAACACGGGCCGGTGGCTCTGCGATGAAGCAGTACAACCACAATACTGCAAGTCAGGAGGACACTATGCCACTGGAATTCGGTGCGCAGAGCCAGGACACCTATCCCACGCGCAACCCCGATCAGGAACGCTGGATCGAACGCGCGGACCCGGTCCTCTGGACCGACTGGACCGACCATGCCCCGATCTCACAGGAGCAGGCCGGATCGTTCGAACGCGACGGCTTTCTCGTGCTGAAGGGCCTCTTCGAACCCGAAGAGGTCGAGGCCCTGATCGACAGCGCCGCCGCACTGCGCGAGGACCTTGCCGGCGCCAAGGCCGAGGACATCGTGACCGAACCCGAGAGCGAGGCGGTGCGCACGGTCTTCCGGCTCGAACAGCATAACGCCCTGATGCAGAAGCTCAGTCGCGACAAGCGTCTGGCCGGCATCGCGCGCTTCCTGCTGGGGGACGAGGTCTACCTTCACCAGTCGCGCCTCAACTACAAGCCGGGCTTCTCCGGCAAGGAGTTCTACTGGCATTCGGACTTCGAGACCTGGCACGCCGAGGATGGCATGCCGCGCATGCGCGCCGTCTCTGCCTCGCTGCTGCTGACCGACAACCGGGCGCATAACGGCGCACTGATGCTGATGCCCGGCTCGCACAAGACCTTCATCTCGTGCCAGGGCGAGACGCCGGACGCGAACCACGAAAGCTCTCTCAAGGCGCAGGAGGTCGGCACCCCGTCGCAGCAAAGCCTGCGCGACATGGCGACGATGTGCGGGATTGAGGATGCCGAAGGCCCGGCCGGAACGCTGGTGCTTTTCGACTGCAACACGCTGCATGGCTCGAACGGCAACATTACGCCCGATCCGCGCTCGAACGCCTTCTTCGTCTACAACGCCGTCTCGAACGCATTGGACGACCCATACGCGGCCAAAGCCGCGCGTCCGGATTTCCTCGCCAAGCGCGGCGAGCCTGAGCCGATCGAGCTTCACGACGGCCCGCTCGCCTGAAGCGGCCCTGCCCGCTCCGGCCCTTCACGGGCCGGGGCTGGACACGCTCTGGCTCCGGGTGCAGACCTGCCTTTGAACGACAAAGATCAGGTGTTTCCTCATGCTCCCCAGCCAGGCCCCCTTCCCCGCCACCCGTCACCGCCGCCTGCGCCAGAGCCCGGCGATCCGTTCGCTGGTCGGGCAGACCTCGCTCAGCCCCTCGGATTTCATCTGGCCGGTCTTCGTGCGCGATGGCGAAGGCATCTCAGAACCCGTGGGCTCGATGCCCGGGGTCAACCGGCTGTCCGTCGACAAGGTTGTCGAGGCCGCGCGCGAGGCCCATGCCCTCGGCATCCCGGCGATCTGCCTGTTTCCCTACACCGCCCCCGCCCTCAAGACACCCGACTGCGCCGAGGCCTGGAACCCCGAGAACCTCTCGAACCGCGCCACCCGCGCGATCAAGGACGCAGTGCCCGACATCGCGGTGATGACCGATGTGGCGCTCGATCCCTACAACAGCGATGGTCACGACGGCATCGTCGAGAACGGCGTGATCGTGAATGACGCCTCGGTCGAGGCGCTGGTGAAACAGGCCCTCAGCCAGGCCGCCGCTGGCGCGGACATCATCGGGCCCAGCGACATGATGGACGGACGCATCGGCGCCATGCGCGCCGCGCTGGAGGCCGAGGGGCATCAGAACGTCCTGCTGCTGAGCTATTCGGCCAAGTTCGCCAGCGCCTTCTACGGGCCGTTCCGTGATGCCGTGGGCGCATCCGGCGCGCTCAAGGGCGACAAGAAGACCTATCAGATGGACCCGGGCAACTCGGACGAGGCCATGCGCCTGATCGAGCGCGACCTTCAGGAAGGCGCCGACATGGTCATGGTCAAGCCCGGCATGCCCTATCTCGACATCTGCCGCCGCGCCAAGGACATGTTCGGCGCCCCCACCTTCGCCTACCAGGTCTCGGGCGAATACGCGATGATCGCGGGGGCGATCGAGCGCGGCTGGCTCGACGGCGACAAGGTCATGATGGAAAGCCTCATGTCCTTCCGCCGCGCCGGCTGCGACGGGATTCTCACCTACTTCGCACCGCAGGCCGCGCGACTTCTGGCGGAATGATGCCGTGCATCATCGGATTGTTGCCTATTGCGTGACACAGTCGCCACACTCCGGTATAAGAAAAGACAACCGGCGGAACAGCCGGGTTCGGCATCGGCAGTGAAGAGAGAGTTCCCCATGAAGATCACGCGACGCGCGTTTACCCTCGGTCTGGGCGCCGCCCTTGTGGCTGGCTGCAACAACGGCATCGGCAGCCCCGGTGCCGCACGGATCGACGCCCGCGTCGATCAGACCCTGAATTCGCTCTACTCCCAGTATCCCTCCACCCGCGACCTGGCCCAGAAATCGGTCGGCACGCTCGTCATGCCGCTGGTCAATGAGGCAGGCTTCGGGCTCGGCGGCGCCTACGGGCGCGGCGCCCTGCGTGTGGGCGGCGCCACGGTCGACTACTACTCGGTCAGCAAGGCCTCCGCCGGGCTTCAGATCGGCGCGCAGCAATACTCCCACGTCCTGTTCTTCATGACCGAGAACGCGCTGACCAGTTTCCGCCGCTCGCCGGGCTGGGCCGCAGGCGCGAACGTGGCTTATGCCACGCTGACTGAGGGGCAGGCGCTTGCAGCCGAGACGACGACCTCGCTCGCGCCCGTCATCGCGGTCATCTTCGGCCAATCCGGCCTGCGCGTCGGCGCCACCCTCGAGGGCGTGAAATACACCCGCATCATCCCCTGATCGTGGCGCCCCGGGACATTTCCAGGACCCACGGCCCGTCGTCGTAGGCGGCCGGCCCCAGCATAGGTACGGTCGTGACCGACGCCCTTATCGAGATTGGCCGTTTTGAGCCCGCCGAGGCGGACGCGCTTGGTGTGATCTACTACAGGGCGGTGCACGAGGGTGCGGCCGGGGCCTACGACGCCTCCCAGCGACATGCCTGGGCGCCCAAGGCCCCGTCCGGCTCCGACTGGGAAGCCCGACTTTGGGCGCAGCACACGTTGGTGGCCCGTGACGCCGGGAGGCCCGTCGGCTTCATGACGCTCGACGCCGGGGGCCACATCGACCTTGCCTTCGTGGACCCCGACTTCCAGCGCCGCGGCGTGGGCGGGCGTCTCTACGACCGGCTCGAGGCGCTGGCCATGGACGCAGGACTTGAGCGTCTGTCCTCGGATGCCAGCCACTTGGTGAGGGGCTTTTTCGAGCAGCGGGGCTGGCAGGTGCTGCGCGAACAGCGGATCGAACGGGCCGGCGTGACGCTAACGAACTTCGCGATGGAAAAACGGCTTACCGACGTTGGTCAGGGCTGACCCGAACGCGCTAGGGCGGCCAAGAAAAAGCCGGCCATCGGGCCGGCTTTCTCATGTCATGACAAAGCCTTACGGCTCAGACCTGCATGATCTCTTCCTGCTTGGTCTCAAGCGCTTCGTCGACCTTCTTGATGTAGGCGTCGGTCAGTTCCTGCACCTCGGTCTCCCAGAACTTCTGGTCGTCCTCGCTCATGCCGTCGGACTTGGCCTTCTTGACCCGATCCATGCCGTCGCGGCGGATGTTGCGGATCGAGACGCGGGCGTGTTCGGCATACTGACCCGCCACCTTACCCAATTCGCGACGGCGTTCCTCGTTCAGCTCGGGAATGGGGAGCATGATGATCGTGCCGTTCATCTGCGGGTTGATCCCGAGACCGCTTTCACGGATCGCCTTCTCGACCTTGTTCACCATGCTCTTGTCCCAGACATTCACGGTGACCATTCGTGGTTCGGGCACGTTCACGGTGCCGACCTGGTTGATCGGGGTCATCTGGCCGTAGGCCTCGACCATCACCGGCTCCAGCATCGAGGCCGAGGCACGGCCCGTCCGCAGGGACGCGAATTCGGTCCGGAGGTTGGACATGGTGCCGTCCATGCGGCGTTTCAGATCGTCGGTATCGAGTTCGAAATCGTCTGCCATGGTCGTCTGGCCCTGCATCTTTGAAAACGGTGTATCTTGGGACCAGACCCATATCCCGCCCCGAAGTGCGGATCAATGGGCGCCTCCCGGCGCCCGGACCTCAGCCCTGGACGCGGGTATAGGTGCCTTCCCCTGCAAGGATGCCGCGGAAGCCGCCGGGCTCGTCGAGCGAAAAGACGATCAGCGGCAGGCTGTTGTCCCGCGCGAGCGCAATGGCCGACGCATCCATGACGCGCAGGTTCTTGGCCAGGCAGTCGTCATAGCTCACGGTGTCATAGCGTTTGGCGTCGGCGTGCTGCTTGGGATCCTTGTCGTAGACCCCGTCGACACCGTTCTTGCCCATGAAGATGGCTTCGCAGTTCATCTCGTTGGCGCGCAACGTGGCGGCGGTGTCGGTGGTGAAATAGGGGTTGCCGGTGCCCGCGGCGAAGATGCAGACCCGCTTCTTTTCAAGGTGGCGCACCGCGCGGCGGCGGATGTAGGGTTCGGCCACCTCGTCCATGCGGATCGCGCTGATGACCCGGGTGAAGACGCCCAGCCCTTCGAGCGCGCTTTGCACGGCCAGCGCGTTCATGACCGTCGCAAGCATGCCCATGTAGTCGGCCGTGGTCCGCTCCATGCCCTGTGCACTGCCCGCGAGACCGCGGAAGACGTTGCCTCCGCCGATCACCATGCAGATCTCGACGCCCATGTCGTGGACCGACTTCACCTCTTTCGCGATGCGCTGGACCGTCGGCGGGTGAAGCCCGAATCCCTGGTCGCCCATCAGGGCCTCGCCCGAAATCTTCAGCAGGACACGCTTGTACTGTGTCCGGGGTGTGCTGCCGTCGTCCATGTTGCGCTCCGCCTTGGCCCGGGTCTAGGATCGCCGGCATAAATGTCTCAAAAGCGGCCTCTCTGCAATGCCGCAAGAAGGCCATGCCAGAGCCGCCGCACGCGATTGCCGATATCCTGCGCGACCATGACCCCGCGCGCCCCGTCCTGATCGCCGGCCCCACCGCCAGCGGCAAGTCGGCGCTTGCGCTCGCGATTGCCGAAGCCGCGGGCGGTATCATCGTCAACGCCGATGCGATCCAGGTCTACGACGACTGGCGGGTGCTGACCGCGCGCCCGGGCCCCGAGGATCTCGCCCGCGCCCCGCACGCGCTCTATGGCCATGTGCCGGGGGACCGTGCCTATTCCGTGGGCGACTGGCTGCGCGAAGTCACGCCGCTCCTGCACGGCCCGACCCGGCCGATCGTCATCGGCGGCACCGGGCTCTATTTCACCGCCCTGACCGAGGGACTGGCCGAGGTGCCGCCGGTCCCGGAAGAAGTCCGGGAAGAGGCCATGGTCCGTCTCGAGGAAGGCGCGCTTGGCGAACTCGTCGCCGAGCTCGACGGCGAGACGCGCACCCGCATCGACACCGCCAACCCCATGCGCGTTCAGCGCGCGTGGGAGGTGCTGACCGCCACCGGACGCGGCCTCGCCCAATGGCAGGATGACACGCCGCCGCCGCTTCTGCCGCTCGAGCAGGCGCAGCCGATCGTGGTCGACGCCCCGAAAGACTGGCTGACGCCCCGGATCGAACGGCGCTTCCACCAGATGATCACCGCCGGCGCCCTCGCCGAGGCCCGCGCCAACGAACCCGGCTGGTCGCCTTCGCACCCTTCGGCCAAGGCCATCGGCGCCGCCGAGCTGATCGCCTACTTGCGCGGCGAAACCACGCTCGAAGCGGCGACCGAGCGCGCCACGATCCTCACCCGCCAGTTCGCCAAGCGCCAGCGAAGCTGGTTCCGGGCCCGCATGAAAACCTGGACGCATGTCCCGGGCGAGGCACTGGCCGGATGACCGCCACCGCACCTCGTCCGGTGCCGCCTCAGGCGCCCGCGATCCGGTGCGACAGCTATGGTCTGAAACTTCAACTCGCGCCCTGGCGCTTCACGCTGCTCCACGACCGCCCCGACGACGTCCTGCTCTGGGTGACACGCGGCCAAGGGCGCGTGATCGTGAACGGCGTCCGGCGCGGCATATCCATGAACACCGCGCTCTATCTGCCTGCAGGTACGCTCTTTTCTGTAGATCTGGCTCCTCAGGCGCAGGCCCTTCTTGTCGAGTGCCCCGGCGGACGGGTCGGCATCCTGCCAAAGACCACGCTTCTGCTCCGTGTGCGTGACAGCCTCTCGCAGGCCGAGCTCACCGGCGAGATCGACGCCATGACCCGCGAGACCCAGCGCGGACGGGCCTATCTGGACGACGCCCTCGAAGCGCATATGCGGCTGATCGCGGTCTGGCTCCATCGGCAGACGGCGGCAGGCGCAGGGGAGGAGCCCCCGGACAGCGCCGCGCAAAAGCTCGCCCGGCGCTACGCGCAGGCCGTCGTACGCAGCTACGCGGGGCCGCATCCCATGGGCGCCTTTGCCGAGGCGCTTGACGTGACGCCCACGCACCTCACCCGAGCCTGCCGCGCCGCGTGTGGCCGGACCGCGGCGGAGATCCTGACCGAACGTCGCCTGCATGCAGCGCGCGATCTGCTCGAAACCGGAACGCCCAGCATCAAGGACATTGCTCAGCGGCTTGGATTCGCGTCACCTGCCTACTTCACGCGCTTCATCCGCAATCACACCGGCGCGTCCCCCTCGGAACTGAGGTTCCGTGCCCGCACGCGCCCGGCACGAGCGTAGGGTAAGGTCGAGACAACGTGGCTTGAAATCCGCCGCCCTGTCGTTTTTGGTCGGGTCGACTGTCGTTTTTGAACATCTAACTGGCGGAACCTGCCGTTGACCTGACGCGGAAAACAATGCGCAATGTCGTCCAAACGGACAAAGCGCATCGCCACCGGCAGAACGACGGCGCAATGGCAAAGACCCCGCCGGATAACGACAACATGTGTCACAGGGAGACGACGATGACGCAGACAAAAGATCAGTGGGTGCACCCTGCTGCCAAGCTTTATGCGCGTGAATTCAAGCAGGGCCTCATGGATCGCCGCGAATTCCTCGCCCGTTCCACCATGCTCGGCATGACCGCCACCGCCGCCTATGCCCTCGGCGGCCTCGGCAGCCCCGCCGCCGCACAGGAAACGCCCCAGGAAGGTGGCACCCTGCGCATGCAGATCGAGGTGCGCCAGCACAAGGATACGCGCACCTACGATTGGAGCCAGATGTGCTGGGTCACCGCCGGCACCCTGGAAATGCTGGTCGAATACAACTCCGACGGCTCCTTCCGCGGCATGCTGCTGGAAAGCTGGGAAGCCAACGACGATGCCACCGAGTACACGCTCAATGTCCGACAGGGCGTAAGCTGGAACAACGGCGAGCCCTTCACCGCAGAACACGTCGCCTTCAACATCGAACGCTGGTGCGACAAGTCGGTCGAAGGCAACTCCATGGCCGGCCGCATGGACACGCTGATCGACCCCGAGACCGGCCAGCTTGCTGAAGGCGTGCTCGAGATCGTCGACGATCACACCATCAAGCTCACCCTGCCGCGTCCCGACATCACCATCATCGCTGGCATGTCCGACTATCCCGCCCCCGTCGTGCACCCCAGCTACGACCCGGCGGCAGACCTTTCCGAACTCGTCGGCACCGGCCCGATGATCGTCGAGGAACTCTCCGTCGGCCGCCAGGCCATCCTCGTGAAGGGCGACCACCCATGGTGGGGCAACGAGGCCTTCGAGGAAGGCGGCTACTACCTCGACCGGATCGAATACATCGACTACGGGCAGGACCCCGCCGCCTGGCTCGCCGCGGCCGAAGCCGACGAGGTCGACGTCTTTTACGAATCCGTGGGCGATTTCATCGAGATCCTCGATTCCCTCGGGCTCAAGAAGTCCGAGGTGGTGACCGGCGCGACCATCGTGGTGCGCCCCAACCAGAACGCCGAGGTCGACGGCATGAAGCCCTATGCCGACAAGCGCGTGCGCCAGGCGCTCGTGATGGCCGTCGACAACGAGATCTGCCTCGAGCTCGGCTACGCCGGCCGCGGCGAGGTGGCGCGCAACTTCCACGTCGCCCCCGTGCACCCTGAATACGACGACAGTGTGCAGCGCCTGCCCTACGATCCCGAAGGCGCCCGCGCGCTCATGGAAGAGGCCGGCATGGCCGATTTCGAACATGAGCTGCTGTCCATCGACGACGACTGGCGCAAGAACACCACCGATGCCGTGGCAGCCCAGTTGCGCGACGCGAGCATCAAGGTCAGCCGCCGCGTCCTGCCCGGCTCCACGTTCTGGAACGACTGGACCAACTTCCCCTTCAGCTCTACCAACTGGAACCACCGCCCGCTCGGCGTTCAGATCCTCGCGCTCGCCTACCGCACTGGCGAGGCCTGGAACGAGTTCGGCTTCTCGAACGAGGAATTTGACTCGCTTCTGGCCGAGGCCAACTCGATCGCAGACGCCGACGCGCGCCGCGAGGTCGTGGGCCGCATGGAAGAGATCCTCGTCGACGAGGGCGTGACGATCCTGCCCTACTGGCGCTCGCTCTATCGCCACATGAAGCCCGAAGTGGTCGGCGCGGACATGCACATCGCCTTCATGCCGCAGATCTACAAATGGGGCTTCGCGGCCTGACCAGACAGAACGGGACCGCCCGCCGCGGGCGGTCCCTCGTCAAGTTCACCGGTCCGAAGGGCCGGCCGTCCGGTACCCAGTAGCCAGGGGACGCCATGGGTCTGTTCATTCTCCGTCGGGTCGGGATCATGCTGCTGACGGCGGTCTGCCTGACGTTCATCGTCTTCTTCCTAACGAACCTCTATCCGAACCTCGAAAAGCTCTCGAAATCGCAGGGCAACTTCCGCATGTCCGATGCCGAGGTCGAAACCTGGCTCGGCAACCGCGGCTACACCCAGCCGCTGCTGGTGAAATACGGCCAGTGGCTCGGCGTGATGCCGGGCTACGTGATCGAGGGCAGCGACGGCGAGTTGCGCGGACGCTGCTTCGAGACCGGCTTGCCGCCCGAAGAAGCGCCCACCTTCTGTGGCGTCCTGCAGGGCAACTGGGGCTTTTCCACGGTCTTCCAGGAACCGGCGGGCCGCATCATCGGCGAGGCGCTGGCCCTGACCGGCAAGCTCATGTTCTGGGTCATGCTGCTCATGGTGCCCACGGCCCTGCTGATCGGCGTGCTCGCGGGCATGCGCGAGGGCTCGGCCACCGACCGGAGCCTGTCGACCGTGGCCATCGTGACCACCGCCACGCCGGAATACGTCTCGGGCGTGATCCTGATCGCGGTCTTCGCCAGTTCCGCCGTGGGGCTGAAGTGGTTCAAGGGCACCGCAACGCAGGCGATGGAGAACGCCACCTTCGAGAACTTCTTTCTGCCGGTGCTGACCATCGCGCTTTACGGCATGGGCTACATCGCGCGGATGACACGCGCCAGCATGGCCGAGGTCATGACCGCGCAGTACATCCGCACGGCGCGGCTCAAGGGCGTGAGCTTTCCCAACATCGTGGTGAAGCACGCGCTGCGCAACGCGCTGATCGCGCCCTTCACCGTCATCATGCTCCAGTTTCCATGGCTGCTGAACGGCGTGGTGATCGTCGAGACGCTCTTCAACTACAAGGGCTTCGGCTGGACGCTGGTGCAGGCGGCCGGCAACAACGACATTGACCTGCTGCTCGGCGTTTCGGTCGTGTCGGTCTTCGTCGTGCTCGTGACGCAGCTGATCTCGGACATCGGCTATGTCTATCTCAACCCGCGCATCAGCGTGAGCTAAGGAGAGAGCGATGGATCCCCTGTCCTGGGCCGAAATCATCACCCGCGTGCTCACGCAATTCCTGCCTGTCTGGGTTTCGATAGCGATTGTCTTCGCAGTATCAATCACCTGGAAGCGAAAGCTCGGGCTTTACGGCAAGATGTTCGACAGCCCCATTGGCATGATCGGTTTTGCGCTCGTGCTGTTCTGGGTCTTCACCGGCATCTTCGGCGCCATGGACCTGATCGTCACGCACGACAGTCTCGGCCAGAGCGCCTTCATGAAGAACGAGGTGCCCGGCACCCCGCTGCGCGGCGGCGATGAGAGCGCCTATCCCTACTACCTTCTGGGCGGCGACAACCTCGGGCGCGACGTCTTTTCCCGCATGGTCGACGGCGCCTGGGTGGTCGTTCAGATCGCGCCGCTGGCCACGCTCTTCGCCTTCATGGTGGGCATCACGCTGGGCCTGCCAGCGGGCTACTTCGGCGGGCGGCTCGACACGGTGTTGTCGTTCCTGGCCAACCTCATTCTCGCCTTCCCGGTGATCCTGCTCTTCTACCTGCTGGTCACGCCCGAGATCGTGGAGACGGGCATCCCGAGCTACATGGCGACGGTGCTCTTCGTCTTTCCCATTGTCTTCCTCGCGGTGCTGCTGAACTCGCGCTACCACACGCGACCGAAACTGCGCACACCGCTGCTTGTCTTGGTGCTGGGACTGACCGGCTGGCTCTACCTCTCGCTGATCTCGCAGGCGGGCACGGGCGTCGAGGTGCTGCCGCAGGCGCTCGACCTCTTCGACGTGCCGGGCGGCATCCTCGTGGTCTTCGTCGCGGTGGTCTTCGTGAACTCGCCCACGGTGTTCCGCATCGTCCGGGGGCTCGCCATGGACATCAAGACACGCGACTACGTGGCCGCCGCCCAGACCCGCGGCGAGGGCCGCTGGTACATCATGCTGTGGGAGATCCTGCCCAACGCGCGCGGGCCGCTCATCGTCGATTTCTGCCTGCGCATCGGTTACACGACCATCCTCCTGGGCACGCTGGGCTTTTTCGGGCTGGGCCTCCCGCCCGAAAGCCCCGACTGGGGCACCACCATCAACGACGGACGGCGGCTCTTGCAGATCTACCTGCATCCGGCGCTGGTCCCCGCGGTGGCTCTGCTGAGCCTCGTGCTCGGCCTTAACCTGCTGGCCGACGGGCTGCGCGAGGAGTCCTTGCGTGACTGAGACAAGGCCGGGGGCGCTGCCCCCGGACCCCCGAAGTATTTCCGCCAAGAAGAAGCGCCACGCGCGCTCGAGCCCAAAGGGACACGCGCCATGAAAGACAAATATGACGGGCCGATCCTCGAGATCGATAATCTCTCGATTTCCTTCTTCACCCGCCTGCGCGAGATCCCGGCGGTCATGGATTTCTCGGTCAAGGTCATGCCGGGCGAGGCGGTGGGCCTGGTGGGCGAGAGCGGCTGCGGCAAGTCCACCGTGGCGCTTGGCGTGATGCAGGACCTGGGCGTGAACGGGCGCATCGTCGGCGGCACGATCCGCTTCAAGGGGCGCGACCTGTCGGAGATGTCGGCCGACGAGCTGCGCCGAGTGCGCGGGTCAGAGATCGCCATGATCTACCAGGAGCCCATGGCCAGTCTGAACCCGGCCATGCGGGTGGGCAAGCAGCTCATGGAGGTGCCCAAGATCCACCGCGGCGTCAGCGACAAGGAGGCCTACGCGCGGGCACTTCAGGTGGTGACCGACGTGAAGCTGCCGGACCCCGAGCGCATCCTGCAGGCCTACCCGCACCAGCTTTCGGGCGGGCAGCAGCAGCGTATCGTGATCGCCATGGCGCTGATGGCCGAACCCTCCCTGCTGATCCTGGACGAGCCGACCACTGCGCTCGACGTGACGGTGGAGGCCGCCGTCGTGGACCTCGTGAAGGAGCTGGGCCAGAAGTACGGCACCTCGATGCTGTTTATCTCGCACAACCTCGGACTGGTGCTCGAAACCTGCGACCGCATTTGCGTGATGTATTCCGGCGAGGCGGTCGAGCGCGGCAGCATCGCCGACGTTTTCGATGAGATGCAGCACCCCTACACGCAGGCGCTGTTCCGCTCGATCCCGCTGCCCGGCGCCGATAAGGCGGCACGCCCTCTGCGTGCCATCCCGGGCAACTTCCCCCTGCCCCACGAACGCCCGCCGGGCTGCAATTTCGGACCGCGCTGCGACTACTTCGTCGAGGGGCTCTGCGACGAGCGTGAGATCCCGATGTTCGACGTAAAGGGTTCGGACCGGCACACCACGCGCTGCCTGCGCTTCGAGGAGATCGACTGGCACGCGCCGCTCTCGGGCGTCGAGGCGCGCGACAAGACCGAGCCGGGCAAGGTCATCCTGCGCATGGAGGAGCTCAAAAAGTACTACGAGGTTGCCGCCAACGCGCTCTTCGGGCGCTCGGGCGAGACGAGGGTGGTCAAGGCCAACGAGACGCTGAGTTTCGAGGCGCGCGAATCCGAGACGCTGGCCATCGTGGGCGAAAGCGGCTGCGGCAAGTCGACCTTCGCCAAGGTGCTCATGGGGCTCGAGACGGCGACCGAGGGCAAGATCATTCTCGACAACCGCGAGATCCAGGACACGTCGATCGAGGACCGCGGCGCCAAGACGGTGTCCGAAATCCAGATGGTGTTCCAGAATCCCTTCGACACGCTCAACCCCTCGATGACGGTGGGGGCGCAAATCATGCGCGCGCTCGAGATCTTCGGCATCGGCGATACGGTGGCAGAACGCCGTGAACGGATGCTGTCGCTGCTGGACCTCGTGAAGCTGCCGCGCGAATTCGCCGACCGTATGCCCCGGCAGCTTTCGGGCGGGCAGAAACAGCGCGTAGGCATCGCCCGCGCCTTTGCCGGTGACGCCCGCATCGTCGTGGCGGACGAGCCCGTCTCGGCCCTCGACGTCTCGGTCCAGGCGGCCGTCACCGATCTGCTCATGGAGATCCAGCGCGAGCACAAGACCACGCTGCTGTTCATCAGCCACGACCTGTCGATCGTGCGCTACCTGAGCGACCGTGTCATGGTCATGTACCTCGGCCACGTGGTCGAGCTCGGCACCACGGAACAGGTCTTCGCCCCGCCCTACCATCCCTATACCGAGGCGCTGCTGTCCGCCGTGCCCATCGCCGACACCCGCGTCGCGAAAGAGCACATCGTCCTCGAGGGCGATGTGCCCTCGGCCATGAACCCGCCGCCGGGCTGCCCCTTCCAGACGCGATGCCGCTGGAAATCGAAGGTCCCCGGCAATCTTTGCGAGACCGAGGTGCCGCCGATGCGGCAGATGCAGGACGGTCACCAGGTGAAGTGCCACCTTTCCGAAGAGGAGTTCCGCGGCATGACGCCGGTGATCCGCATCGCCGCGGAGTGACGCTCAGAACCCGGCGCGGCGCAGGTTCATCCCGCGCCTTCGGCTCCTCTCGATGTAGAAGGGCGTGATGATCGAGCACTGCAGGATCTCCTGCTGCTGCTGCACGGAAAGCCGTTCGGCAAAGCGGAAATGCGCGTAGCCGGGATAGCTCTCGCTGACCGTCGCCGGGATCGCCGCGTCACCAATCGCGAGGGTCACCTTGCCGGCGGGCATCGCCTCCAGACGCGCGTACATCAGCGCCGCGTCGTCGGGCTGAAAGCGCAATCCGCCACGCCCCATGGTCGTCACGAGCCCCTCCACCGGGAAGGAGCCGTCGCGCGCCGTCAGGCTGGCGGGGATCCGGCAGGCCTTGGTGTTGTAGAGATAGGCCATGGACCAGCGGAAGACACGCCCGCCCGCAAGGACCGCCGCCGCGATCCCCGTCACCATCAGCAAGGCCGCGCCGATGCCAAGGATCGGCTCGATCACGCGTGTGACGAAATTCTTGGGCAAATCGCGCGTCTCGGCGTAGGTCACCGTTCCCAGCGGCTGGGCCGCCTGCGTCCCGTCGCCCCCGAGCGGCACGCAATTGAGGCGCACCATCTGGTCGATGTTGCGGATCAGGCGCTGCAGGCCCTCCGCGTCGGCGATCACGCCGGTGGCGGCGATCTGCTCGGCCCGGTCGAGCATCTCCATCACCATCGGCACACCGCGGATCATGCCGGAGGCCTCGACCCTGCTCCGGACGCGGGATCGCGATATGTCGCGCTGAAGCGACCGCAGGTAGCTCAGGTTGCCACTGGCGATCGCGTCCCGCCCAGCCATCTGCTGCAGGGTGACGCTGATCGCCTCCACCTCGGGCGGAAGGCGGCATATCTCGGTCTGCGCAGCCGCGGATCGGGGCAGAAGAAGGCCAAGGCAGACCAGAACCGCGACCATCCTGAAGGCCCGGCCCGTGTTGAAGATGTCGGTTTTTCGTGACTCGGGTGCTCGTGACACTATGCGATCCTGCCTGACGGGTGCCTGGTTCGAAGCACCCGCCCACAGGATCCGGGAAAGACCGCAAGCCACGGTTAAGAGAGGACCGGAATGTCGCCTCTCAACCTAGGGATATTCCGGACATCTTTCCTAAAATGCGCCCTAGTTGCCCCAGATCTTGGCGACGTAATTGCGCGTCTCGGTATAGGGCGGCACGCCTTCGTGGCGCACGACCGCCTCGGGCCCAGCGTTGTAGGCCGCGAGCGCCAGCTTCCAGGACTGGAACCGCTGGTACTGCGCCTTGAGATAGCGCGCGCCGCCGTCGAGGTTCTGCTCCGGATCGGCGGGATCGACACCCAGAAGGCTTGCCGTGCCAGGCATGAGCTGCGCGAGACCGATCGCCCCCTTGTGTGACAGCGCCTTGGGGTTGAACCGGCTTTCCTGAGCGACAAGCCGCAGGAAAAGATCCTCGGGAATGCCGTGCCGGCGCGCGGCGCTGCGGGCCATCTCGGCATAGATGCCATTGTAGCTGCCGCGATAGGCCGGGACGCTTCCGTCGAGCGTGCCGTACTTGGTCGGCGTCACTACCTTCGGCGGCTGCAGGCGGACCGAGTTGTTGTATTGCTGGGCCGCGCGGCTGTCGAGAACACCGGTCTGGTTGCTGAAAAGCCCGGCGCGGCTGCGCGTGGAAAGGATGTCGGCCGTGGCTGCGGAGCCCGCGATAAGCCCGACCGCGACCGCACAGATCGTCGTCAAACGCATGCTGTTCCTACTGTCCCCGTTGGCTTTGGGCGGACCTTAACGGAACCGGCCGGGTGACGCCACCATCTCGTCGAAAAGCCGCCCTTTCCCGACTGCTTTCCGCGCGGACCCGTGTAGCGTTCCGGGGGTGGGACGTGTAGCGTGTCGCGAACAGCAAGAGATCCACTGAAAAAGATTCGAAGGGGGCGTCATGGCCGGATCCGTCAACAAGGTGATCCTGATCGGCAATCTGGGCCGGGATCCCGAGGTCCGGAACTTCCAGAACGGCGGCAAGGTGTGCAACCTGCGCATCGCCACATCCGAGAACTGGAAGGACCGCAACACGGGCGAACGGCGGGAAAAGACGGAATGGCACAGCGTCGCCATCTTCGCCGAACCGCTTGTCCGCTTAGCCGAGCAATACCTGCGCAAGGGCTCCAAGGTCTACATCGAGGGTCAGCTCGAAACGCGCAAGTGGCAGGACCAGAGCGGCCAGGACCGCTACAGCACCGAGGTCGTGCTGCGCCCGTTCAAGGGCGAACTGACCTTCCTCGACGGCCGCGATGGCGGCGGCGGCGGTGGCGGCGGGGGCAGCTACGGCGGCTCCTCCGGCGGTGATTACGGCGGCGATTACGGTGGTGGCGGCGGTGGCGGCGGCGGCTCGCGCGCCCCGGCCCGTGACATCGACGACGAGATCCCGTTCTAGGTCACTCGAAACCAGACGCGCCCCACCCGGGGCGCGTTTTCGCTTCAACCTGATGCGTCAGCGCGGGTCATGGCACCAGCCTTGCTCGGGCATTATGTCTTTACCAGTCACACGTTAATCGGGGTTTCACATGACCTGGTCTTTCCCTCTCGGCCGCCTGCTCGGCTCGGAGCTTCGGGTACACGCCACCTTCTTCCTGCTGCTCGCCTGGATCGCCGCCTCGGCATGGTCGCTCGGCGGCCCACAGGCGGCGCTGATCAACACCGGGTTCGTGCTGGCGCTCTTCGCCTGCGTGGTCGCCCACGAATACGGCCACGCGCTCATGGCGCGCCGCTTCGGAATTGCCACACCCGACATCACCCTGCTGCCCATCGGCGGCATGGCCCGCATGGAACGGATGCCGGAAAAGCCCGGACAGGAGATCGCCGTGGCCCTCGCCGGACCTGCCGTGAACGTGGTGATCTGGGCACTGCTCGCCCTCTTCGGTGCGTCCACGGCGCTGACGGCGCTTGTCGATCCCGGCACCAGCGGCGCCTTCCTCGGGCGGCTCGCGGCGGTGAACCTCTTTCTAGCACTCTTCAACCTGATCCCGGCCTTCCCGATGGACGGCGGGCGCGTACTGCGCGCGCTGCTTGCCACGAAGCTGACCCGCGTTCGTGCCACCCGGATTGCGGCCACCACGGGGCAGGTCGTGGCCTTTCTCTTCGGCCTCTTCGGGCTGACATCGGGAAACCTGATCCTGGTGCTGATCGCGGTCTTCATTTTCATCGCCGCGCAGGCGGAATCGAGCGACGTGCAGAGCCGCGACATCGCCAGCCATCTGAAGCTGCGCGACGCGACCATCACCGCCTTCGAATCTCTCACGCCCTCCGACCCGCTGCACGTGGCCGCGCAGACGCTCATCCGCACGACCCAGCACGAGTTCCCGGTGCTCGACGCCGAAGGGCGTCTTGCGGGCTTTCTCACGCGGCAAGCGCTGCTCTACGGCATGGCCGAAGGACAGAACACGCGCCCAGTTGGCGAATTGATGGAGACGGAAATTCCCGCGCTGCCGCTCGGCGCGCCTCTGCAGGACGCGCTCGAGGCGCTCGACCATGCACCGGCCGTCGCGACGACCGACAAGGCCGGGCACGTGATCGGCTACGTCACGCGTGAAAATGTCGGGGAACTGATGATGTTGCGCGGCCGCTCCTAGGGCCGCGCAAGCTATCTCAAACCGGCAGGACCGCCAGCGCGACCCGCCGGCCTTCGCTCAGCAGGACGTTGTAGGTACGGCACGCGGAGGGTGAATTCATCACCTCCACACCCATGCCGGCCTCCTCGAGCTCGCTGCGCAGCTCGCCGGGAATGTGGCGGGTGTCGTTGCCCGTGCCGACGAACAGCACGTCGATATCGCCCTTGAGCGCAAGCAGCGTTTCGCTATCGGCCATGCCGCCCCATGCCTTGGTCCCTTGGGGCGACAGAAGAAGCGGACCGTCGACGGCCTTGCCGCCGATTCGGAAAAAGCCGGGGCCGTAACCGTCGACCGGTTCGGCATCGGTATAGGTGATCTCGTTCAGACGCATCCTGGCGTCCCCCCGTCAGTTCTTGTGCAGATTTCCGGACTCAGTAAAGATATGATTTTGTGCGATAGCACAACGAGCAATCATATCGGCAGGTTAATCGCGTGGTTTTTTCGGATTTCGCAACTGCAGCATAGGTTAGCGAATCGTTAACGCCAAGAAGAAAGTCAGATCAGACAACGTCTTTTGACATGCCAATGACACAGTCTTTGTTTTCGAACTGGCATCAATGAAGAACCAAGGGCCCCGCATGTCGGGGCCCTTTCGCGTCAGGCGTCCACGTCGCCGAACTGGTTGCCGGTCGTGTCGGTCGGCTTGGACCAGTCACGCTTTACGCCGAGCCAGAGCAGGATCGCGCTGGCCACGAAGATCGACGAATAGGTCCCGACGATCACGCCCCAGATCATCGCGAAGACGAAGCCCCGGATCACGTCCCCGCCCAGCACGAAGAGCGAGATCAGCGCTAGCAGCGTCGTGAACGAGGTCATGAAGGTCCGCGACAGCGTCTCGTTGATCGAGACGTTCATGACCTCCTTCAAACCCTTCGACTTGTACTTGATCAGGTTCTCGCGAACCCGGTCGAAGACCACCACGGTGTCGTTCAGAGAATAGCCCACGATGGTCAGCAAGGCCGCGATGATCGCAAGATCGAACCGTATCCCGACTTCCGAGAAGACGCCGATGGTCAGGATCACGTCGTGCACGAGGGCCACGACGGCCCCCAGGGCGAACTGCCACTCGAAACGCAGCCAGATGTAGACAAGCACCGCGCCGATCGCGAGCGCCACCGCCACCACGGCCGTCTGGATCAGTTCGCCCGACACCTTCGGCCCCACGGATTCCACGGACACGAACTCGACGTCCGGAGCGATCTCCTGCAGCGCCGCACGGACCCTGTCGATGGTCTCGGGCGTGACTGAGGCCTCGGCGTCCTGGGCGCTGATGCGCACCATGGCCACGTTGCGATCCGGCCCGAACGACGGGTCGAAGACCTCCGAGATCACCACGTCGCCAAGGTTCAGCGCCTGCAGCGCGTCGCGGTAGGCCCCCACGTTCACCGGCTCGGAGCTTTCCGTCCGGATGGTCGTGCCTCCCCGGAAGTCGATGCCGTAGTTCAGCCCGCGGATGGCAAAGCTCGCGAAGGCCAGCACCATCATTACGGCCGAGATCCCCAGCCAGAGCCGCCAGCGCTTGAAGAAGTCGAACGAGGTTTCGGACGGTATCAGTTTCAGGCGCATATCAGACCTCGATCGTCTTGGGACGGCGGCGTTCGAACCACATCACGATCAGCAGCCGCGTCACGTAGATCGCGGTGAAGACCGAGGTGAGGATGCCGAGCCCCAGCGTGACGGCAAAGCCGCGCACCGGGCCCGAGCCCATGACGAACAGGATCACGGCGGTGATGAATGTGGTGATGTTGGCATCCACGATGGCCGAGAGCGCACGCTCGTAGCCAAGCTCGATGGCGCGTGCCGGCCCTCGAGAGGTCTTGAGTTCCTCGCGGATGCGCTCGAAGACAAGCACGTTCGCGTCGACCGCCATACCCACGGTCAGCACGATGCCCGCGATGCCCGGCAGGGTCAGCGTGGCGCCGATGGTCGACAGAAGGCCGAAGATCAGGCCGATGTTGATGATGAGCGCGATATTCGCAAAGAGCCCGAACAGCCCGTAGCTGAGCCCCATGAAGACGAGCACGGCGATGAAGGCCACTGCCGTGGCGATCTGGCCTGCCTCGATGCTGTCCTGGCCGAGCTCCGGACCGATCGTGCGTTCCTCGAGGAAGGTCATCTGCGCCGGCAGCGCACCGGCCCGAAGCAGCACGGCAAGCTGCGTGCTTTCCTCGACCGAAAAATCGCCGGTGATGATGCCCGACCCGCCCGCGATGTGGCTCTGGATGACGGGCGCGCTGATGACCTCGTTGTCGAGCACGATGGCGAAGGGCGAGCCGATGTTCTCGGCGGTGTAATCCCCGAACGCCCGCGCCCCCGAGGGGTTGAAGCGGAAGTTCACCGCCGGCCGGCCGTTCTGGTCGAAGGTGGGCTGCGCGTCGTTCAGTTCCTCGCCCGTCACGACGGGCGCCTGCTCGAGCACGTAGTACAGTCCCTCCTGATCCATCGACGGAAGCAGCTCGTTGCCGATACCGGGGTTCTCGTCAGGATCGGAGGTCCGGCTGACGACGGGCTGGAAGGTCAGCTGCGCGGTCGTGCCGATGATGTCCTTGAGCTCCTGCGCCGATCCGATGCCGGGCACCTGGATCAGGATCCGGTCGAAGCCCTGGCGCTGGATCGTCGGTTCGCGCGTGCCGACCTCGTCGATACGGCGGCGGATGATCTCGAGGCTCTGGCGCATGGTGCGATCGTCGGTCGCCTCGCGCTCGGCCTCGGAGAGCGTCACGACGATGTCGCTGCCCTCGCCGCGTACCGTGATGTCGGTCGATCCCGCACCGGTCAGCGACTGGACCGGCGAAGCCAGGCCCCGGACGAGCTCCAGCGCTTGTTCCATGTTCTCGGGCTTGCCGATGCGCACGCGCAGCTCGTCGGCCGCCGAGGGCTGAAGCCGGATGGTGCCGACCGTGTCACGCTCGGGGCGCAGCGTGTCGCGCACTTCGGGCCAGAAGCTTTCCAGCCGCGCGGCATAGACATCCTCGACCTGGACTTCCGCCAGAAGATGCGCGCCGCCCCGCAGGTCGAGCCCCAGATTCACCAGCCCCGAGGGCAGGTACGAGGGCCATGCCCCCGCCGCGTCCCGGTTTTCCGAAGTATCGGCGCCCCCCTCGATGGCGGAAACGGCATCGTTGTGCCGTTCCACCCGATCGTAGAAGAGGTTGGGCATCGCCAGCAGCAGACCAACCGCCACCAGCGCCCAGATCAGAACGCGTTTCCAGGTCTCGACTTGGAGCATCGCCGGTTCAGCCTTCGGCCGGTTCGGTCTTGGAGGTCACCTGCGCGATGGTGTTCTGCACGACGCGGACACGAACGCCTTCGGCCAGTTCGACCTCGAGCTCGTTGTTTTCCTTGACCTTGGTTACCTTGCCGATCAGCCCGCCCTGGGTGACGACCTGGTCGCCCCGGCGAAGCCCTTCGACCATCTTCTGGTGGTCCTTCATCTTCTTCTGCTGCGGACGGATCAGCAGGAAATACATGATGGCGAAGATAAGGATCAGCGGAACGAATTGTCCGAGGGCTGCGGGATCCATGGGCACTCCTGTATGGTGTCAAGCGGGGCACCCCCGCGAATTGCGCGGAACCTATGCGCGGGGCCCGTGGGATGCAAGGAGAGTGCGGCGCGATGGCCCCCTGTCACCGGCGGCGCAAGGCCGCGATGTAAGGAGAGGGGACTTGCACCGCGGCCGGTGCCGCCTACCCTGACAGGCGCGCCCGGTCACTTCGGAGCCATGTCCCGTGCCCCTGCCCCTCCTTCGCCGACTCGCGGTCCTGCTGATCGCAGCGGTCCCAGCCCTGCCCGCCCTGGCCGATGACGCGGGCCCCGCCGTGGGTCGGCTGAACCTCGGCGGCTACAACCGGCTCCAGATGTGCACCGGCACGCTGGTCGCGCCCGACCTTGTCCTGACCGCCGCGCATTGCGTGCTGGGCGACGACGGGTACGCCCGCCGCACCGAGGACATGGTCTTCGTCGCGGGCTGGGACGGCGCGTCGCACTCCGGTGCCGCCGGCGTCCTCACGGTCGAAGCCCACCCCGGGGCCTTCCGCGACGGTCGCATCGACATCACCCGTGACCTGGCCCTCGTCACCTTGGAGACACCGCTCGACATCACTCCGCTGGCCCTCGGCATCAGTCCACCCGCCGGTCCCTTCGCCCTGCTCGGCTACCCGCGCAGCGCCCCGCACCGGCTTCGCCGCGAGGACGGCTGCGCAGGCGAGGCCTTCCGCGCCATCTGGCGCCTCTCCTGCCGGGTCGAACGCGGCCAGTCCGGTGGCCCTGTCCTCGCGGGCGTGGGTCCCGCAACCCGTGTCGTCGCCGTGCTTTCCGCAATCTCCGGCAGCCGCGCCCTCGCCGTTCCGGTCGACGACTGGCTGCGGCGAAGACTGGCGCGCTGAGCCCTACCCTCTGCCCGAAAGATCGGGCATAACCGGCCCCGACTCACGCAGAAGGAGCACCAAGATGCACGACATCCGCGCCATCCGAGACAATCCCGCCGCCTTCGACGCGGCGCTGTCCCGCCGGGGTGTGGAGCCGAGCGCGTCCCAGGTGCTCGAGCTCGACCAGGCGCGCCGTGCCGCCATCACCGCCGCCGAAACCGCCCAGGCCGAACAGAACAAGGCCTCCAAGGAGGTCGGCAAGGCCAAGGCGCAGGGCGACGAGGCCGAGTTCACGCGCCTGCGCGAACTGGTCGCCGCCAAGAAGACCGAAGTCGCCGAAATGCAGGCCAAGGCCAGGGAGCTCGACGCCCAGCTCACCGACCTGCTCATGGGCCTGCCCAACATGCTGCACGACGACGTGCCTGACGGCGCGGACGAAGCCGACAACGTCGAGATCCGCCGCTGGGGCGAGCCGCGCGCCTTCGACTTCCAGCCGAAGGAGCACTACCAGCTCGCCGCCGTGCAGGACGGGCTCGACTTCGAAACCGCCGCCAAGCTTTCGGGCTCGCGCTTTGCCGTGATGTCGGGCGCCGTCGCGCGCCTGCACCGGGCGCTCGCGCAGTTCATGCTCGACACGCACACCAACGAGAACGGCCTGACCGAGACCTGGACGCCGGTCCTCGTGCGCGAGGAGATGATGTACGGCACCGGCCAGCTGCCCAAGTTCGGCGAGGACAGCTACAAGACCACCGACGGCTGGTGGCTCGTCCCCACCGCCGAGGTGCCGCTGACCAATATCGTCAACGGGCTCACCCTCGACGAAGGCTACCTGCCCCGCCGCTACGTCGCCCACACCCAGTGCTTCCGCTCCGAGGCAGGCAGCGCCGGCCGCGACACCGCCGGCATGCTCCGCCAACATCAGTTCGAAAAGGTGGAGATGGTCTCCGTCACCCACCCGGACCTCAGCATGGACGAGCATGAGCGCATGACCCGCTGCGCCGAGGGCATCCTCGAGGCGCTGAATCTGCCCTACCGCACCGTGGTGCTCTGCGCCGGCGACATTGGCTTCGGCGCGATCAAGACCCATGACATCGAAGTCTGGCTGCCCGGGCAGAACACCTACCGCGAGATCAGCTCGGTCTCGGTCTGCGGCGACTTCCAGGCGCGGCGCATGAATGCCCGATTCAAGCCCGAGGGCGGCGGCAAGCCGCAGTTCCTCCACACGCTGAACGGCTCCGGCCTTGCGGTGGGGCGCTGCCTCATCGCCGTACTGGAAAACGGGCAGACCGAGGACGGCGGCGTGGTGCTGCCGCAGGTGCTTGGCCCCTGGCTCGGCGGCAAGACACGCATCACTCCGGAAGGTGCGCTGGAATGAACCGCCTCTGGGCGATCCTGTGTTTCGTGGCGGCGCTGGCCTTCGCGGCGTCGCCCTTCTTCACGGGCGGCTTCGACGGCTTCGACCCCTCGCAGTTCCCGGCCCCCCAGGACGACCCTCCGGTGCAGCCCTCGGGCTACGCCTTCTCGATCTGGGGGCTGATCTACCTCTGGCTTCTGGCCGGCACCGGCTTCGGCCTGCTGCGCCGCTGGGCCGACCCGGACTGGGCGCCCATGCGCCCGCCGCTACTGGTCAGCCTCGCCGTGGGAGCCATCTGGCTGCCGGTCGCCAATGTCTCGCCGGTGCTCGCCACGCTGCTCATCTGGATCATGCTGGCCGGTGCGCTGGTCAGCCTGTTCCGCGTCGGCGACACGGACCGGTGGCTGCAACAGGCGCCGGTGGCGCTGCTGGCGGGCTGGCTCACCGCGGCGGCCTGCGTGGCGCTGGGGCTGCTGCTGGCGGGCTACGAATGGCTCCCCGAGACGCCAGCCGCGCTCATCGCGCTCTCCATCGCGGTGATCATCGCCGTCACTACCCAATACCGCCTGCACCGGGCGCCCGAATACGGCATCACGGTGATCTGGGCACTGGTGGGCGTGATCGTCTCGAACTCGCAGCCCTTCAACGCCGCCGTCACGCTGCTGGCGCTGCTCGGCATCTTCGCGATCCTCGCCCTGCGCGGCACCGACACCGAGTGAGCTGAGCGCGCGCCGGAGACCCGGCCTCAGGCTTGGGGCAGCGTGACCCGGCCGTTGTGCAGCCACGAGATCGCATCCTCCAGACGGTCGTCGCCCCAGAAGACCTCGCCATCCACGACGAAGCTCGGCGCGCCGAAGACGCCGAGATCCATGGCCAGATCGGTCTCCACCTGCAGCGCCTTGCCGATCTTGGCGCTTTCCGCTTCGGCCACGGCCTTGAGCGGGTCGACGCCCGCGGCCTCCAGCGCCTCGGTGTTGTTGGGCTCTTCGCCCGGTGGATGCCCGGCCAGGAACCACAGCCGGTAGGCGGCACGCGTGTAGGCCACGCCCCAGCCCTGCCGCATGCCCAGCACCGCCAGCCGGTTGGCCAGCGCGAAGTGCTTCAGCGGATAGGGGGCGGGCAGATGCGCATGCGGCAGCCCGTATCCCTCGGCCCGCCGTTCTATGTCGCGCCACATGTAGGCGGCCTTCACTGGCTTGTCCTTGAAGGGGATGTTGTTCTGATGCGTCATCACGTGGCGCACGTCGAAGGGCCGCCAGATGATGTCGAGCCCCTCGGCTGCGGCGAGATCGGGCAACCGCATGATGGTGAGATAGCTGTAGGTGCTGCCGATCGCGTACCAGAAATCGATGTGGGCCATGCGCGTCCTCCTGCAGGCCGCCTCCCCGCGACCGCTTTCTCCGGCATCTTGCAGGCAAAAAGGTAAAAGGAGCACGAAAATCCGCGCGAAACCGCATCAATCCAGCACGACGATCCCCGAATGCTTCTGCTTGTGCTCGGGCTCCACGTGGATGGTGATGCGCGCGCCGGGCACGGCCTCCTTCAGCGCCTCCTCGACCCGGTCGCAGATCTCGTGCGCGTCGAAGACCGTCATCTCGGCGGGCACCACCAGATGGAAATCGATGAAGATCGCCTGCCCCGCGTGCCGCGTCCGCAGATCGTGTGCCTCGACCGCGCCGCCCGCCTCCTGCGAAATCACCTCGCGTACGCAGCGTACGGTAGCCTCGGGGGCCGCCTCGTCCATCAGCCCGCTCAGCGACTCGCGCACGACGCGCGACCCCGCCCAGAGGATATTGAGCGCCACCGCCCCTGCCAGCAGCGGATCGAGGATCCACCATCCCGTCGCCACGGCCAGCAGCACGCCAACCGCCACGCCGAGCGAGGTCACCACGTCGGCCATCAGATGACGCCCGTCCGCCACCAGCGCCGGCGACTGCGCCGAGCGGCCCTTCGTGATCAGGATCCGCGACCAGACCGCGTTGATCACCGTCGCGCCCGCGTTCACCAGCAGACCCACCAGCGGAAGCTCCAGCGCCACCGGCGACCGCAGCCCCTGCCAGGCCTCGTTCAGGATCAACAGCGCAGCCACGATGATCATCACGCCTTCGAGCACTGCGCTGAAGAACTCTGCCTTGTGATGCCCGTAGGGATGCGTGTCGTCAGCCGGGCGCGCGGCGACCCGGATCGCGATCAGCGCCGCGACGGCCGTGGCCACGTTCACGGTACTCTCAAGCGCATCCGAAAGCAGCGCGACCGACCCGGTCATCCACCAGGCCAGCGTCTTGATGCCCAGCACGAGAGCGCCGATGATGATACTGCCGATGGCAAGACGGATTGGGGTCGACACGGGCGGCACTCTCCCGGCGGGAAACAGGGACGCCCCATCTATCGCCGCCCGCGCCGCCGGGCAACCACGGGTTGGCGAGATTTGAGGGCAATCGGCCCGGACCTGCGCCCGGGCCGATGCGAGCGGCGGCGGCTCAGGTCACCTTGCCGTTCAGCGGATCGTCCGAACCGTCCTTGACGACCTCGAACACCACCTGCTTGCCCGCGTCGAGGAAGCGGTCTCGCTGGGCCACGCCGAAGTCACCGTAGGGGTAGGTGTTGCGCGGGACCGGCCTGCTTAGGAACTCGAGCCGCTCGACCGCGCCGCCGTCGAGCTCCAGGTCCGCGGCCGCGAGGTTGGCCTTCAGCTGATCGGCATCCCGTGCACCCACGATGGGCGCCGCGACACCCGGCCGGTCGGCAAGCCATTTTAGCGCCACCTGCGCCGGGGTCGCATCGTGGTCCCGAGCGATCTCGCGCAGCGCATCGACGATGTCCCAGCTCCGGTCGCCTTCGAGGAACTCCGCCGTCGACCACTCGTAAAGCGCACTCCCGTCACCGGCGCGGGTGCCCTCAGGCGCGGTGCCGCCACGCTCGTACTTGCCGGTCAGGATGCCGCCCGCCAGCGGCGACCACGGCAGCAGGTCCAGACCATTGTACCGGGCCGCGGGGAGGATCTCGTACTCGATCTCGCGCGACAGCAGGTTGTACTGCGGCTGCAGCGACACCGGCTTCGGCAGGCCCAACCGTTCGGCCGTCGAGACGAAAAGCTGCAGCTGCCAGCCGGTCACGTTCGACAGCCCGTAGGTGTGGATCTTGCCCGCCCGGATCGCGTCGGCGAGGAAATGCACCGTCTCTTCGACCGGCGTCAGCATGTCCGCCGCGTGCAGCTGGTAAAGGTCGATGGTCTGGACCTGCAGCCGCTCCAGCGACTCGTTCAGCGCGTTGTGCAGGCTGCGGCGCGACAAGCCGTGCGCGTTGATCTCGGGACGGACGCTGTAGCGCCCCTTGGTGGCGAGGATCGCGTGCTGCGTCACGTCTTTGGGCCGCGACGCGAACCACCGGCCAATGATGGCCTCGGTCTCGCCTCCCGCGTAGACGTTCGAAGTGTCGATCAGGTTGCCGCCCCCCTCGATGAAGGCGTCGAGCACGGCAAGGGACTGCTCTTCGGTCGATTCCGCGCCGAAGGTCATTGTGCCGAGCGCCATGGTCGAGACGCTCAGACCGGATGTGCCGAGGATGGTGTATTTCATGGCTCTGTCTTTCCTTGTCTGTTCCGGCCGCCTGCCTGCCCCGCACGGATGCGCCTCAACATCCGCGACGCCGTTAATGCCCTTCCGGTCAGACCGGGAGAGCGCGACGGCAGGCCCGCGCGGCTTCCACGACAGCTAGACGGGCGCCGGGCTCCGAAAATGCGCAGGGGAAGACAAGTCGGTATGAGCCGCGTTCATGAAACCGGACGCGCGCCGACCTCGGCGACCGCACGCCCCGAAGCACCGACGGGCGTGCCACGGGACGGCACGCCCGTCACGCGCGCCCTGCTTCTTTTCGCCTGAAATACCTCGGGGGAGTCCCGCAGGGACGGGGGCAGAGCCCCCACTTTTGCCTCCCCCTGATACAAGAAGACCGGCGCGGCCCCCGCCGCACCGGTCGCGCGCAGTGCCGGTGCAGCGCGCTATTTCTTCTTCTTGTCGAGGTGCTTGCGCAGGGCGCCCGCGTTCTTCTCGCGCTTGTTCTTGTAGGGGTTCTGCGAGGCCTGCGACCGCATGGTCAGCCGGATCGGCGTGCCCGGCATGTCGAAGTCCTCGCGCAGCCCGTTGACGAGGTAGCGGCGATAGCTCGTCGGCAGCTTGTCGGGGTGCGAGCACATGACGACGAAGCCCGGCGGCCGGGTCTTGGCCTGGGTCATGTAGCGCAGCTTGATCCGCTTGCCCTGCGGCGCCGGCGGCGGGTGCCGCGACACCATCCCCTCGAGCCAGCGATTGAGCTGCCCGGTGGTCACGCGCCGGTTCCAGACTCTATGCGCCTCGAGGATCGCCTGCTGCAGTTTGTCGAGCCCCTTGCCCGTCCGCGCCGAGATCGTCACCAACGGGGCGCCACGCAGCTGCGGCAGCACCTGCTCGAAGGTCGCCCGCATGTCGCGCAGCTTTTCCTGCTTCTCGGTCTCGGCATCCCACTTGTTGACCGCCACCACGACGGCGCGGCCCTCGCGCTCGGCCAAGTCGGCGATCTTCAGATCCTGCACCTCGAAGGGAATGGCCGCATCCAGAAGCACGACCACGACCTCGGCAAAGCGCACCGCACGCAGCCCGTCGGCGACCGATAGCTTCTCGAGCTTCTCCTGAACCCGGGCCTTCTTGCGCATGCCCGCGGTGTCGAAGATCCGCATCGGCACGCCGCCCCACTCGACACCGACCGAGATCGCGTCGCGCGTGATGCCAGCCTCCGGCCCGGTCAGCAGGCGCTCCTCGCCGAGAACCTTGTTCACCAACGTCGATTTGCCCGCGTTCGGCCGGCCAACCACCGCGATCTGCAGCGGCTTGTCGGCCGTGATAGGCCGCGGCGCGTCCTCGTCCTCGTCGCCCACGTCGACATCGACCTCGGGTGCCTCCGAGGCGGCCCGCTCTTCGAACCCCTCGGAAAGGGGCAGCAGCACCGCATAAAGATCCTCGAGGCCTTCTCCATGCTCGGCCGAGATCGCCAGCGGCTCGCCGAGCCCCAGACCCCAGGCCTCGATCAGCCCAGCCTCGCCCGCGCTGCCCTCGGCCTTGTTGCAGGCCAGGATGACGTGCTTCGCGCGCTTGCGCAGGATCTCGGCAAAGACCTCGTCCGTCGGTGTGATCCCGGTACGGGCGTCGATCACGAAAAGGCAGATGTCGGCCTCCTCGACGGCCCGCTCGGTCAGCCTGCGCATCCGCGCCGGCAGCGAATCGTCAGTAGCATCTTCAAGCCCGGCCGTGTCGATCGCTGTGAAATGCAGGTCCCACAGCTTGGCCTCGCCGTCGCGCAGGTCACGTGTGACGCCTGGCTGGTCGTCCACGATCGCGAGCTTCCGGCCGACGAGCCGGTTGAAAAGGGTGGACTTGCCCACGTTGGGCCGCCCGACGATGGCAAGCGAAAAACTCATGACGGCCTCCTGCCGCGGATCAAGAGCGCGTGTCTAGGGAAAAACGTCGTGGCTGTCCAGCAGGTCTCCTTCTTCATGCATCCGATCAGAAGTCCCCGGGAATACGTCGCATTCTACACAGCTAAGTCGCGGCCGCGCACCGCAGCAAACATGGATCCTTAACTCGCCGATGGCAGTGTGCCTGATGTCCGGGGCACATGTCCTCTCCTGCTCCGGGCTGACTTCCTCCCTGTCAGACTGGCCGCGCCCTCGGGCGCGGCTTTTTTGCGTCACGATGTGCTCGAGGCCTTGTGTAAAAGGATGTTGACCAGCAACAGATACTTTCGTAGCGTCGCACCAATGACAAAGTCGGCCGGTCCGACAGGGAGTGAAATCGAGAAGGGGCCATCTGGCCCCTTCTTCAATTCTCGGCCCTGAATTTGTCATCGTCTCCCACAAAATTCGACATCAGCGGCCCTGATTTCATCGCGGCGCCTTGCTGCCACCCGGAAAATTTGCCGACTGACACTGCTTGGCACCCGTGATAGCGATGCCGCTGAACGAATTTTCTCCAGAGGCTCCAATGACCAGAAAGCTCCTTCTTCTGACGACGTTCGCCCTGTTCTCGGCCGGGTCGGCGCTGGCACAGGACACAGGCGAAACCGCCGACACGTCCGATGCCGAGGCCCAGACGGAGACCGAGGCGCCGCACGGCGGTGGGATCGGCGGCGGGCTGGATCTTGGTGAAGACGCAGCTGCGGCCCCGACACAGCCGGGCAACCCGCAGCAGCCGGAAACCTACGTCCGCGACACCTACGATGACTGGGATCTCCAGTGCCTGCCCGTCGAGGACGGTGAGGATGTCTGCCAGATGTACCAGCTGCTGACGGACGGGCAGGGCAATTCCGTCGCCGAGGTGAGTATTTTCCGCCTGGCGGGTGAAGGTCAGGCCGTCGCTGGCGGTACATTTGTCGTGCCGCTCGAAACGCTTCTCACGCAGCAATTGACCGTCTCCGTGGACGGCGGCGCAGCGCGGCGCTATGACTTCGCGTTCTGTAACCGCATCGGCTGCTACGCCCGTGTCGGTCTGACAGCAGAAGATGTGGCGCGTTTCAAGGCAGGTGCCTCAGCACAGGTGCAGATCGTGCCGGCGCTTGCTCCCGATCAGCGCGTGACGCTCGACATGTCACTTGCCGGCTTCACGGCTGCGTATGACGAGGCATCCGAAGTAACGCCCTGAATCAAGCGCAGTTGAGCAAGGTCGGGGGCCCTGCACCGAATTGGAGCCGGGCCCTTTTTGCGTTCAGTGATAACCGCCCTTGCTACCTGCTCGTGCGAGCCCATCAAGGACGGCGCGCGCGGCGCGGTCCCCGGGGTGAGGTCCGCCGCGCCCGAGACTTTCCATGGTCCGACGCATCGCGGCGCGCTGCGCTTCCGGGGCCTCCAGCACCTCGAGAAGCGCCCCCGCCACACGGTCAGGTCGACAGGCGGGACCAATGAACTCGGGGATTGTCCGGGTCTGATCGACGAGGTTGGCGAGGGTCACGCTGTCCACGCGCAACAGCCGTCCGATGACCTGCCGCGAGAGCCAGCCCATGTCGTAGGCAATGACCATTGGCGTGTCCGACGCGGCAAGTTCGAGCGAAACCGTCCCCGAGGCCGCCAGCGCCACATCTGCCGCCCCGAAGGCGGCCCGCTTTTCGGCACCTTCCTGGTCCTCTCGCGGGTCGATCAGGACTGGCGGGTGTTTCCAGCGGGCCACGACCTCGGACACGGCGGACGCGACGGGCCCGGCGGCTGGCAATACCAGCCTCAGATCGGGCCGGGCCTGCCTGAGCTTTTCTGCAGCCGCCTCGAAGATCGGAAGCAGGCGTTGGATTTCGGACCGGCGCGATCCGGGCAGCAAGAGCGCGACCGGGGCCTCTCCGATGCCGTGCCGATCGCGAAAGGCCTGCGCCTCGCACTTTGTCGCCACCGGATCCGTTACCACCGGGTGGCCAACGAAATCGCATTCCATGCCTGCTTCGCGCATGTAGGGCGGCTCGAAGGGCAGAAGCGCCAGGACTTGATCGACATGGGCAGCCATCTTTTTCGCCCGCCTCGGGCGCCAGGCCCAGACGGTTGGCGCGACGTAGTGGACGACCCGTATGTCGCTACGTTCTTTCACCAGCCGCGCAACACGCAAAGAGAACTCCGGAAGATCGACAGTCACCAGCACATCGGGTGCCGCCGCAATGACGGCATCAGCGGTCTGTCGGATGCGCGCCTTGAGATGCCGGTATTCGCGTAGGATCTCGGCGATCCCCATGATCGAGATCTCGTCCATGGGAAAGAGGCTCTGCAGTCCCTGCCCGAGCATCCGTTCACCGCCGACCCCGAGGAACTCGATCTCTGGTACACGGCTCCTGAGGCCACCCATGAGCGCTGCGCCCAGCCGGTCGCCAGAGGGTTCTCCCGCCGTGATGAAGACCTTCATGCGCCCCGCTCGCGCACCCAAAGGAAGCGACCGGCGCGGTTGAGCAACGCCACCGTCTCCTCCCTGTGCAGGACCATCACGCCCCTGTATTCGATGACCACGCCTGCCAGACCGGCAGCGATGACGGCCCGTGCCGTTCCCGGTCCGATCACCGGCAGGTCGGCACGCCGGTCCTGGCCGGGCTTTGGCCCCTTGTAGAGAAAGCCCTGCGGCGGTTCGCCTTGGCCCGACAACCAACCTGCCGCTGCACCGATCAGGTCACCGGCCGCATCGAGAGCCCGACTCAGCCGGTCATGACCGTCCCTGCCCGCCCCACTCAGGTCGGCCAGCATTGCGTCAGTGCCCCGCTCGTCCTCTCGGATGACCACCTCACCTTCCCTGAGCACGCAGGCCTGGCCGAGATCTGCGGTGCCCATCTCGGAAAGCGTTGCCTCGGCGAGCGGCAGATCCGCGGTCACGAACTCATCGGGCCCCTGCCCCGTCAGGACACCCGGCGCGGGCAATAGCGCGGGTGAAGCCTCATGCGCTGCAAGCACAGCAAAACCCGCGTCTTCGAAAAGCTCGAGTACCACCCGCAGGGCGCCATCGTCGCCCATCTGGATCGCGCGCTGGAACTGAGGCACGAGCGGCTGCGTCGCGGTATCGATCAGGCTGATGTCGAGTTCGGGCCGGGTGATCCTGCCGCACAGGCAGACCCGTGTCACTCCACGGGCGGCCAGCTTGGGAAAGAGGCTTCCGAGCTGCTCGAGCCGGAACCGGATATCGACATCGAGCCCGTCAGGCTCGAAGCCCTCCAACGCGCAGACGACCGGCCGGGGCCTGTGTTCCTTGGCGACGGCACGGGGAAGATCCCCGGCGCCACAGATGATAGCCAGCATAGGTTCAACCCGGTGTCAGGTAAGATCTGTCACTTTCGCCGAGGATGAAATCGACGATCTCTCGAACATAGTCGCTGGTGGTCTCGTTGCCCAGACGTCTGGCCCGATCCTGGAAGGCACCCTCGCCCTGCGCAAGCATCTGAAACGCGGCACGCAATGCGGTTATGTCAGCCCTGCTCACACCGCGCCGCTTGAGCCCGACAAGGTTCAGCCCGTCCAGCTTTCCGCGCGGGGCCTGGACAAGGCCATGGGGGATCACGTCGTTGGTCACCATTGTGACAGCGCCGATGATCGCGCCCTTGCCGATACGAACCCACTGGTGCACCCCGGACAGTCCGCCGACGATCACGTCGTCTTCCAAAACGCAGTGACCTGCGACCGCGGAGTTGTTGACGAGGATCACGCGGTTGCCGATCTGGACATCATGCGCAACGTGGCAACCCGCCATGAAGAGACCGTCGTCGCCAACGCGCGTTACGCCACCGCCGCCCTGCGTGCCGGTGTTCATCGTCACATGCTCGCGGATCCGGTTGCGCTTGCCGATGACCAGCGAGGTCTGCTCGCCCCGGAATTTCAGGTCCTGGGGGATTTCCCCGATGACGGCGAAGGAAAAGACCATCGTCTCGTCACCGATCTCGGTGTTGCCGGCGACAACCACGTGCGATTTCAATTCGACGCCACGGCCCAGTACAACGTCCGGGCCTACGTGGCAGAAGGGGCCGATGCGGCAGTCGGGGCCGATCTTGGCGCCGTCCTCGACCACCGCGCTGGGGTGGATGACCGCATCCATCACGCCGG
Organism: Allosediminivita pacifica; assembly: GCF_003054175.1. Taxonomy (GTDB): domain Bacteria; phylum Pseudomonadota; class Alphaproteobacteria; order Rhodobacterales; family Rhodobacteraceae; genus Allosediminivita; species Allosediminivita pacifica. Next base: position 104,080 of record NZ_QBKN01000008.1, on the reverse strand, counting down.
AAGATCCATCATGGCGGAAAACTCCGCCTCGGCTGCGAGTTCACCGGCCACCTCGGCGCGGCCCTCGAACTTCCAGACCTTGCCACCCGGCTTACCGCGCAGGGTCTTGATGCGCATTTCCAGCACGTCGCCGGGAACGACCTTGCGGCGGAACTTGGCCTTGTCGATGCCCATGAAGTAGACAAGCATGTTCTTGTCCGCGAGATCCAGAGCCGCGCCGACCATCACCGCCGAGGTCTGCGCCATCGCCTCGATGATCGTCACACCGGGCATGACCGGCATGCCGGGGAAATGCCCTTGGAAATGCGGCTCGTTTATGCTCACGTTCTTGAGGCCGAGCGCGCTCTGCGTCCCGTCGATCTGTTCCACGCGGTCCACCAGCAGGAAGGGATAGCGGTGTGGAAGGATCCTCTGGATCAGCAGGATGTCCGCGGAAAGCAGAGTATCGGTCATCGGCGGGTTCCCCGTGTGTTGTTATGTCCCCGTGGGTAGCAACCCCTCAGACGGGGGGCAAGACGCTCAAGGGCTGGCCGGTAGCGCATCCCCCGGTTCCGGGGGGGCCGGCAACGCATTCTGGAGCGCCTCTGGGCCAGCTTCGGCGCCGTCTTCCTGGTCGTCAGGAGCGGGCAGTTGGCTGCCATCGCCGATTTCCGCGTCAAGCCGCGAGATTGCGAGGGAAGTCACATCGACACTGTCCGCCGCCACGAAGACGGCACGGCGCTCCAGGATGACGGCCGCTCCGCTCTCGCGCATCAGCTCGGTGAGAACCGGCTCCGCGGCAGTCGCGAAGCGACGCCGAGCGGATTCTCTGCGTTCTCCGATCTCGCGTGCCTTTGAATCCTGTTCATCTCTGAGCCGTGTAACTTTCTCATCAAACGCATTGGCCAGCTCACGAAACTCGTTGGGCGGAAGCTGTGCCCTTTTCTCGGTAAGCTCGCGCTCTTCGTCGATCAGTTCCGCCTCGATTCTGCGGTTCTCTGCCGCCACGGCTTCTCCGGCACTTTCGATTTCCCGAGCGACACGCTGCCCGAAAAGGCTGCGACTGAAGAGACGTTCGAAATCGATCACGAGTATCTCGCTCTGGATGGTGCCCGGATCGAGGTCACCGCCGATCTGCTGCGCCCCTGCGGCAGGCGCAATGGACAGCAGGACAAGACAAATGACAGTGCGGAGGCGCACGCGATCAGAACCGTGTCGAGATCGTCAAATCGAAGCTCTGGTCCTCGTCGTAGTCTTCCTTGACCAGCGCCTCCGAGAAATTGAGCCGAAGTGGCCCGATCACGCTATCCCAGAGGACGGAGAACCCGATCACGTGGCGTGCCGAGAAATCGTCCGAGACGATGCTGTTGCCAGCCGCGACGTTGGAAGTGCTGTCATCGCTCAGCCCCCAGACCGAACCGACGTCATAGAACAGACCGCCGGAGATACCGTATTCTTCGGGAAGACCCAGCGGGAACTCGGCCTCGAAGCGGGCGACAGCGAACATGTTGCCGCCCAACGGGTCGTCCACGCCATCACCGATTTCCCGCGGACCGATACCGCCATACTCGAAGCCCCGCATGATGCTGGGAGACGACTGGAAGCGGTCGATCACCCGCGAGTTTCCGTCGGCGTAGTTCAGAACACCGCCTTCGAGCGTCGCACGAAGCGTCACTTCCTCGTTCCAGACAAGCGTCTGCGCCACGGCCTTGACGCGTGTCTCGACGTAGGTGCTGTCCCCACCCAGACCGCCGAAATCGGTCCCGAACTCAAGAAGGATACCCGCGTTCGGATTCAGACCCGTCTTTCGGCTGTCGTAAGCCAGCGTGAAGCCAAGCGCGCTGTCGTAGCGTTCGCCCTCCTCCGCCTCGGCAGTGATCACGCCACCGACATCGCTTTCGTCGGGCACGGTGATGTCGGAATAGCCGAGCGTGTAGCGAAGCGACAGCGTGCTGCGTTCGGAAACCGGGAAACTCAATGACGGACGAATACGTCCACGCGCGGTATTGAAGTCCGAATTCAGCCGGTCCGTTTCACGGTAGCTGAGATCGATCCCCAGCGCCGTATCACGTCCAAGCACCGCGGGTTCAGTAAAGGAAAAGGCATACTGCGTACTGGACGATGCGGTATTCACGGTAAAGCTCAGCGCTTGCCCACGTCCGAGGAAGTTGCGCTCGGAGAAGGAAACCGCGGCGCCGAACCCGTTGGTCGTGGAGTAGGACCCGCCGAGGCTCAGGGAGCCCGTGGGCTGTTCCTCGACATCGACGTCGACGATGACCTGCTGGTCCGAGGTCCCTTCGCGGGCTTCGACATCCACATTGCTGAAGAAGCCAAGCGCTCGAATGCGTTCGGCCGATTGGCGGATCGCACGCGGGTTGAAAGGATCGCCCTCGACCACGTCGAACTGGCGCCGGATCACCCGGTCAAGCGTCGTCGTGTTGCCCTCGATGTCGATACGCTCAACGAAGACGCGCTCCCCACGGGTTAGCTGAAATTCGACATCCAGCGACAGGTCACGGTCATTGCGGGTGACGCGCGGCTCGACGCGGACAAAGTTCAGGCCCTCCTGCACCGCGAGCCTTTCCAGACGCGCGATATCGTTCTCGACCAGGCTGGGTGAATAGACAGCCCCGGGACGCACCTTGATCGCGTCGCGGAAAAGCGCCTCGTCCACCTCGGGCAGGTCGGACGTGACCGAGATCTGACCGAATTCGAACTGCTGGCCTTCCTCGACGTTGAAGGTGATGAAATAGCCATCGCGTTCCTGCGAAAGCTCCGCGTTCACCCCCGTGATGCGGAAATCGACGTAGCCACGGGAGGCGTAGAAGTCGTTCAGCAACTGACGGTCGAACTGGATTCGGTCCTCGACAAACGTGTCGCTGCGGATGAGACGGCGAAGAAGGCCGGCCTGCTTGGTCTGGAGCACCCTGCGCAGACGACGGTCTGAGTAGGCGTCATTTCCGACGAAGCCAATCCGCTCGATCTCGACGACCCCGCCTTCGAAAACCTCGAACACGAGGTCGACGCGGTTCTCGCTGCGGCGAATGACCTTCGGCTCGACGCGGGCGGCAATCCGGCCCTGCTGGGCGTAAGCCGAACTGATGGCCTGCGCATCGCTCTCTGCCTGCCGCGGGTTGAACACGCGGCGCGACTGGGACTGCACGATCTGCGCCAGTTCCTCGTCGCCGAGACGGCGGTTGCCTTCAAAGGCGATGCGGTTGACCGTCGGATACTCGACGACGTTGATCACAAGCGTTGATCCACGGGGCTCGATCTCGACGGTTTCGAAGAGGCCGGTGCCGAGGATCCGCTGATAGGCGTCATTCAGCTCCGCAGCGGAAACCGTCTCGCCCCGCGCGATGCCAGCGTAACTCAGGATCGTCGCGGGCTCGATCCGCTGCGCACCCTGAATCTCGACCGAGCTGAAGCTGTAGCTCTGTGCCACCGCGGGAAGAGGTATGCTTCCAAAGCCGGCTCCGAGGCCGAGCAGAACCGAGAACGCTGCGGCGCGCGTCCTGACAAGGCGGCCGTCACGACGGCCGGTGCACTGACCCATGGTCGTCATTTTCATTGTCTTTCCCGATGTGACATCCCACGGCATCGTGGTTATCGGGATTGCCCTACCTTGTCAAAAGCACAAGGCCGGCCCTCGCCCCCAATTTAACCATTTATTTTCTGCCTCGAACCGAAGGCACATCGCCGTGCACGAAGCAACCCGAAGTGACCCGAAGACAGGCCAATCCTGCGGAGCGATCATGGACGCGGTTCGAGGGAAATGTCGCGATCAGGGGCAGAAAATGTCGTTGGTCAGCGCAAAGACCATGAGGCCGAGAACGAGCGTCAGACCGATCGACATCAGCACACGCAGGGCGCGGTCGCTCGGGGGACGGCCCGAAACGGCCTCGTAGGCAAAGAACACAAGGTGCCCGCCGTCAAGAACGGGCACTGGAAACAGGTTGAGCATGCCGACGGCGGTCGAGAGCACCGCGATGAACCAGATGAAGCTCGACGCGCCCTGGCTTGCCATGTCGCCGCTTGTCTCGGCGATGCCGATGGGGCCCGACAGGTTGCAGGTGCTGATCGCGCCCGTGATCATGTGCCAGAGACCGGAGATCGATCCTTCCATGATGTTTCCGACCTGCGTGACCGCGCCTCCGACAGCTTGGAACGGGCCAGGGGTTTCGGTCGCCGGATCGAATGCCATGCCGCCGACGATTCCGATCCTGTAGACAGTGCGGAACGTGTTGTCGGCCTGCGGCTCGTCCACCCGCTTTGGGGTGAGCGTCATGGGCGTCTCTTCGCCGTCGCGCCAGACCACGATGTCGAGCGGCCGGCCTTCGGAGGTCTCGACCGCCTGCTTCAGCTGGTCGAAGGCGAAGACCTCTTCACCCTCGACCGATACGATCACGTCGCCGCTGCGAAAACCGGCCTCGGAGGCCGCCGACCGCGGCACGACCTGGGTCGCGACGGGCGGGTAAACATAGGGCCCTTCGACCTCCACAAGCCGGTCGCCGCGTTCGACGGTGTAGTCGAGCTGCGGCTCCTGCGGCAGCGCCTGCAGGAAACTCTCGTAGGCCACGCCGTCGGAGAACGCCGGCGGCGCCTTGCCCTCGATGCGGCGGACGATATCGCCTTCCTGCAGGGACTGGTTCACCGGCAGGGTGCGAAGCTGGCCGACCGTCAGCGGATCCGACACCGTGCCCTGATGCATCATCACGCCGGCGAAAATCAGGATCGACAGAATGAAGTTGAAGACCGGTCCCGCGGCGACGGTCGCGGCGCGCGCCCAGAGCGGCGCACCGGCCATGGTCTGCCGCCTCTCCTGCTCGCTCAGCCCCTCAAGCGCAGCGGTATCGGTATGACCCGACGGATTGTCGTCGCCCCGGAATTTCACGTAGCCGCCCAAGGGCAACAGAGCGAACTGCCACTTCGTCCCGTGGCGATCCATGCGCGAGAATAGCACCGGGCCGAATCCCAGCGAGAAGACATCCGCCTTGATGCCGCTCCAGCGGCCGACGATGTAGTGTCCATACTCGTGGATCGCGACGATGACGGATAGCGCGACGACGAAGGCCAGAAGCGTCCAGAGCGCTCCGCCGAACTGCGGAATCAATGTGGTCAGGTCCAAGCCTCGTGCCCCTCGCTTTTGGCGGTGCCGTCAGGCCGCCAGTGTATCCGTCGCACTGCTCCGTGCGAAATGGTCCGCAGCGCGAACGTTATCAAGTGTGAAGGCCGCATCAATGAGCCCCGGCTGCCCCTCGGCGGCGGCAAGAACCTCTTCCACGATGCCGGCCATCCGGGTGAAACCAATGCGCCGTTCGAGAAAGGCATCGAGCGCCGCTTCCTTGGCCGCGTTGAATATCGCACCCGACAGACCGCCGCGCGTCATCACCTCGCGCGCAAGCCGCAACGCCGGCCAGCGCACCTCGCAGGCCGGTCGAAACGTCAGGCTGCCGAGTGCGGCAAGATCCAGCCGCTCGACTGGCAACTCCCGGCGCTGAGGGTAGTGCAGCGCAAAACCGATAGCGTGGCGCATGTCCGGCGGACCGACATGCGCCATCATTGCGCCGTCGCGGAAGCCTACCAGCGCATGCACCATAGATTCCGGGTGCACCAATGTCTCGATCACCGATGGATCGACGCCGAAATATTCCCGAGTCTCAATGAGTTCCAGCGCCTTGTTGAACATCGACGCGCTGTCGATGGTAATGCGCTGCCCCATCGCCCAGTTGGGATGGGTGGCGGCCTGTTCGGGCGTCGCGTCGGCAAGCGCCTCGATGGGCCAATCGCGAAAGGCCCCGCCGCTCGCCGTGATCACGATCCGCTCGACGGTGGTGATGTCCTCGCCTAGAAGCGCCTGAAACACGGCCGAATGCTCGCTGTCGACGGGGAGGATGCGTCCCCCGTGGCTGGTTGCCGTGCGCAGCATCAGCGGCCCCGCGCAGACCATGCTTTCCTTGTTGGCCAGCGCAAGCGTCGCGCCATGTTCGAGCGCGGCGAGCCCGGGCTCGAGCCCTGCGGCCCCAACGATCGCCGACATCACCCAGTCGGCCGGGCGCTGCGCCGCCTCTATCAGGGCCATCCGGCCCGCCGCCGCCTCGACCCCGCTGCCCGCCAGCGCGACGCGCAGTTCCGAAAGCCGGCTCTCGTCCGCGATCACCGCCACATCGGCCCGCAGATTGCGCGCATCGCTCGCCAGCTGCGCCACGTTGCGCGAGCCGGTAAGCGCCACGACATCGTAGCTGTCGGGATCCCGCGAAATCAGGTCGATGGTGTTCTGACCAATGGAGCCGGTCGCCCCGAGGATCGAGACACGCTTCATGCTGTCCTCACAATAGATCGTCTCAGAAGCCGCTCGGCGGGACGCCGGTCATCTGCGCGGCAATCACGAGGAACACCGCAGCGCCGAGCATTCCGTCGAAACGGTCCATCATGCCGCCGTGACCGGGAATCAAGGAAGAACTATCCTTGACCCCTGCCCTGCGCTTGATGGCGGACTCCGCGATATCTCCGATCTGGCTGGCCATGCTTGCGGCAACGGACACACCGATCAGACCGAAACCGGCCCCCGGCAGACCCGAGAACGCAAGCCCGACCATCGCCGCGCCGACCCAGCCGGCAATCGTGCCGGCCCAGGTCTTGGACGGGCTGACGCGCGGCCAGAACTTCGGACCGCCGATCATGCGCCCGGCGAAGTAACCCAGCACATCCGTCGCGATCACAACCAGCGCCAGCCAGAACATCCAGAGCAGCCCGACGTCATCGCGCAACGCGATAATTCCATAGCCTGCAAGCATGATCATGGCAGTGAAGACCGCGTAGACGACCCCGCCCCGCTCCATCCGACCAAGGCCTGCCAGCGACGGTAGCAGGAGCAGCGGCAGGCCGAGTCCAACCGGCAGGTAAACCGCCCCAATCACCGAGACACCGGTCACAGCGGCGAGAACAAGCGACGACCGCTCGGGGTGCTTGTCCATCATCGTGACAAGCTCCCAGACCATCACGAGACAGACCAGCGCGACGAGTGCGTGGAAAAGAAATCCCCCGAACCAGACGGCCACCAGACCGAGCAGGACCATTACCACCCCGGCCGAGGAACGACGCGCCAGATCGGCCCAGCGGTTCTCACTCATGCCGGAACAGCTCCGTACCGACGCTCGCGCTTGCCGTAGCTCTTGACGAGGCGACCAAATTCCTCGGCGCTGAAGTCGGGCCAGAGCGTGTCGATGAACTCGTACTCGGCATAGGCCGACTGCCAAAGCAGGAAGTTCGAGATCCTCGCCTCTCCGCTTGTGCGAACCACCAGATCCGGATCAGGCAGCACATGGGTATCGAGATAGCGCGGCAATGTTTCCTCATTGACCTCGTCGGGATCGAGACGACCTGCCGCCACATCATGGGCCAAACGACGGGTCGCGCGCGCCACCTCGTCACGACCGCCGTAGTTTAGCGCAATGGTCAGGTTCACACCGTCACAGCAGGCGGTGAGTTGCTCCAGTTCATCCATGAGTGTCAGCAGCTTCTTGTCGAGCCGCGTCCGATCACCAATGAAACGGACGCGCACGTTTTCGGCCTTCAAGGCCTTCGCCTCCTGCGTGATGTACCTCCGAAAGAGGCTCATCAACCCGGCAACTTCGGTCTGCGTCCGTTTCCAGTTTTCGGTCGAGAAGGCGAATATCGTCAGGTACCGGACACCGAGATCCGGGCATGCCTCAACGATTTCGCGGACCCGCTTTGCCCCGGCGTGGTGACCGAAGAGACGCGGCCGCATGCGCTTTTGTGCCCATCGACCGTTTCCGTCCATGATGATCGCCACATGGTCCGGGCCATCAGTGTCGCGGATCGGTTTGAACATGTACCAGGTCCTCTTGTCCGGGCGCGGCGTTCGGAGCGTATAACGCAACGCATCACGAAACCCTAGGCGAAATTCCCTTGTTTATCCGCCTGTCCCTCGCAGGCAACGATATCGCCCAACCCTTCGCATCTCATGCGGACGGCAGTTGGCCGGCAGCCCTGACGGTCCCGGTGGGGGCACCCGTCGGAGACCCACCGGGGGGTTCGTCCGAAATTGCAAGCGTCGCCCCCGGCAAGGCTTGAGCGATCTCCGCGGGCAGCGAGAGCACCGTGCCGTCAGTCGCCTCCAGCAGCCCAAGCGAGCGCGGCGCGCTGTCCGCGTCGGCGATCAGCCAGAGCTCTAGGACGCGTCCCTCGGGCGCCGCGCCTTCAAGCCGGTCGACCCGCAGTACTCCTGTTTCACGCTGGAAGCGGGCTTCGAACGTCAGGGCGCCCTCGGTCGGAGAAAGTTGCGCGACCAGTTCAGACGGCGAGGGGTCCAGCAGCCCGTTTTCGACCACGACCCAGGCGATCAGCGCCGCCGCGAGCGCGCCGCCAAGGTGGGGCAGCAGGCGACGCCGCAGCGACCGCTGCGGGGACTTGAAGAGGCGCGACTCGATCCGGGACCATACGCCCGGCGGCGGCACTTCCGCAGGGACTTCCTCGGCAAGGGTCGAGAAATAGACCTCCCAGGCTTCCACGTCCTGGGCCAGATCGGCGTCTTCCCGCATACGTCGCTCGAAGACACGCTCCTCATCCTCCGGCAGGAGCCGCAGGACATATTCGGCCGCAGTAGCCTCATCGCCACCGGGGAGGGTATCTTCATCGGAACTCATTGGCTCAGACACTCCCGAAGCTGCATCAGGCTGCGCCGCAGCCAGGTGCGCACCGTGTTCAGTTTCGTCTGTGTCGCTGCGGCGAGTTCGGCATAGCTCAGCCCGTCCAGGTAGACCCGCCGCACCATCTCGGCGCGTCCCTCGGGCAGTTCGGCAAGACAGGCCTGCAAGGCGCGCGCCTCATCCCCGGCTTCCAGGATCGCGGAAGGTCCCGGCGCGGTATCCGGCATTGCCTCGGCTTGATCGAGCCCCGCGGTCCCGCCACGCGACGCCAGCTTGCGACGGCGGTCGATGGATGCGTTGCGCGCGAGAGTGATCAGCCAGGTCATCGGGGAATATCCATTCGCACGGTAGAGGCCGGCCTTGTCCCAGACGCGCAGGTAGACCTCCTGCAGCACCTCTTCGGCTACGGCCCTGTCCTGCAAGACACGCAGGCAGACGCCGAAAAGTTTCGCCGAGGTACGATCATAGAGTCGGTGGAAGGCGCGCCTGTCGCCCAGTGCCACGCGACCGATCAGTGCCTCGATTTCCTCCCGTGGTGTCATCGCCACCCGTCGCTTCCCCTTGCCCCTCCCCGAGATATGTTGCACGGAAGAGCGCAATCATTCGGGCTCGATGAAGAGGACAGGCAGACCATGGCGGACGGCACGATCGATATCAACGCGAAACCGACGGAAGAAATCTCGGTCCGCGAAGTGTTCGGAATCGACACCGACATGGTGGTGCACGGCTTCCCCGAACGGACGGATCGCGTTCCGGACGAGGACAGCACCTACAAGTTCGATCCCGACACGACGATGGCGATCCTGGCAGGCTTCCGCAACAACCGTCGCGTGATGATCCAGGGCTACCACGGTACGGGCAAATCCACCCACATCGAGCAGGTTGCGGCGCGGCTGAACTGGCCAACGGTACGGGTGAACCTCGACAGCCACATCAGCCGGATCGACCTCATCGGGAAGGACGCGATCAAGCTCAAGAACGGCGTTCAGGTCACCGAGTTCCAGGAAGGCATCCTGCCCTGGGCGCTGCGCCACCCCGCGGCCATTGTCTTCGACGAATACGACGCGGGTCGGGCGGACGTGATGTTCGTGATCCAGCGGGTGCTCGAGGCGGACGGCAAGCTGACGCTGCTCGACCAGAACGAGGTGATCACCCCCAACCCGAACTTCCGCATCTTCGCCACGGCCAACACCGTGGGTCTTGGGGACACGACGGGGCTTTATCACGGCACCCAGCAGATCAACCAGGGCCAGATGGACCGCTGGTCGCTGGTGGCGACGCTGAACTATCTCAGCATCGACGCCGAGACCTCGATCGTGCTGTCGAAGGCGCCCCACTACAACACCGAGAAGGGTCGCAAGACGATCCGTCAGATGGTGACCGTGGCGGACTTCACGCGCCGGGCCTTCATGAACGGCGAGCTTTCCACGGTGATGTCGCCGCGGACGGTGATTGCCTGGGCCCAGAACGCCGAGATCTTCCGCGACCTCGGCTATGCCTTCCGGGTCTCCTTCCTCAACAAGTGCGACGAGCTCGAGCGGCAGACGGTGGCGGAGTTCTACCAGCGCTGCTTCGACGAGGAACTGCCCGAGAGCGCGGCGACGATCTCGGTCCGCTGAGGCGGTTTCGCGGAGCGTGGAAAGGGTGTCCCGGGCCGGGACATCTTTTCTCTCTTGCAAAATCAATGGGTTACCGAAACGGTTTAACCGTTCTTTAAGAAAGTCCCGGGTCGCAGGGTCCGGGGGCTCTGCCCCCGTCGCGGCATGCCGCGACTCCCCCGGAGTATTTTTGCCAAGAAGAAGCATGGCCGGCGCGCCTGCAATGGCAAAGGTGCGTCCCCTGGGCCGGTCGTGGCCCTGATATCTCCGTTCCTTCTGTGCAGTCCCGAGAGCGGCTGCTTATGCGAGGCCCGGGCAGCGTTTCTCCAATAGCCCGGGCAGATGCGCCGGGGCCATGTCGGGAGCAGGCCGCGGCACGGTGCCCGACTGCCAATCCAGACCGGAGAGACCGATGACCCATCTCGCGATCGCCCTTGCCGCCGTTCCCTTCGCCGTCGCGGCCCTGCCTGCCGTGGGCAACATGGTGGGCACCAACCCCGGTGACGCAACCACCGCGCTCGGAAAGGCCGGTTGCACCGTAGGGTCCTTCGAGGCCGAGGACGGCAAGATCGAGGCCAAGTGCGTCGATCCCGACAACGCAAAGTGGGAAGTCTACATCGATCCCGCCTCGGGAAAGGTGACACGCATCAAGCCTGACGACTGATCATGGTTGCCATCCGGAAGGCCCCCCGGGGGATGTGGCGACGTCCCCCTCCCCCTGAGATCCCGTCGTGCGCATTATGCAATGGGGCATCGTGTTTGCGGTCCAGCTCAACGGCTTCGTCGACGAGGAGGGCGACACGGTGCATGTCTGGGCGGGCTGGATCGTTCTTGCCCTGCTTCTGCTGCGCCTGCTGTGGGGCATCGCCGGCCCCGCCCCGGCCCGCTTTGCCAGCTTTCCGCCGGACCCGGCGGCGGCGCTCCGTCATCTTCGCAGACTGTTTCGCGACAAGGCCCATGCGCATTCCAGCCACAACCCGGTCGGGCCATGATGGTCTACGCGCTCAGGGCGTGCCTCCTGGCGATCACGCTGAGCGGCCTCGTGATGACCGGCGGATGCAGCCCCATCACCATCGTCGAGCAGCGTGCCGCCATAGTTATCGAAACGCTCGTGGCCGCGGCGCAGGTCTGCGGCGTGGTCCTGTCGATCCTGGAGATTCGGGCCGACCACGACCTGATGGCGGGCCAGGAGCGCACCATCCGCACCGCGCGTGGCGAGCTTGCTCGTTCGATCCGGCAGCAGTTCGCGCAGTGGCATCTGACCCCGGCCGAGCAGGACGTGGGATTTCTGGCGCTCAAGGGGCTCGACGTAGCGGAGATCGCGGATCTGAGGGGATCGACCCCCGGCACCGTGCGGGCGCAGTTCGCGCGGATCTATGCCAAGGCGGGTGTCTCGGGCCGGGCGTAGTTCGCGGCCTGGTTCGTCGAGGACCTGCTCGACGGAGGCCTTGCCCCGGAGACCTCGCCGGGGGTAGCGGAGGGTCGAACCAGCGGGAGAGGCTCATGACATTGCTGTTCGACGGCCCCGAGAGGGGCATCACGGTGCTGCTCGCGCATGGCGCGGGTGCGCCGATGGACACGCCCTTCATGGCGGAGATTGCCTCGGAGCTGGGGGCGCAGGGCCTGCGGGTGGCGAGGTTCGAGTTCGCTTACATGGCGCAGCGGCGCGCTGGCGGGCCCAAGCGTCCACCCCCGAAGATCGAGGTGGTCTGCGAGGAATACCGCGCCGCCATCGCGGCCCTGGCACCTGAGGGGCCGCTGATCATCGGCGGCAAGTCCATGGGCGGACGGGCGGCGAGCCTGATCACCGACGAGATGTTCGCCGCCGGGCGCATCGCCGGGCTGCTCTGCCTCGGCTATCCGTTCCACCCGACGGGCAAGCCGGAGAAACTGCGCGTCGAGCACCTTGCCGGAATGCAAACCCCGGCCCTGATCTGCCAGGGGACGCGAGATCCATTCGGCACGCGCGAGGAGGTGGAAGGCTACACGCTCTCGGAGCGTATTCGCCTGCACTGGCTGGAGGACGGCGACCACGATCTGAAACCGCGCAAGCGCGTGACCGGGCTCAGCCATCACGATCACCTGCGCGCCGCCGCAGAGGCGGCCGCGCGGTGGGCGGCAGGTCTGGCCGCCGCGAAATGAGCACCCTGCCCTAGGCTTGTCCGCCCACGCTCTGGATCTCACCCGTCGTGGTCGTCGCCGGAGGCGTTAGGGCCACGAGGCTCGTGCCCCTGGTTCCCTTCGGCTTGTCCTTGGGGCCGAGCAGGCGCAGCGTGCCCTGCGGGCCGAGGTCGGCAAAGACGATGGCCTCGGGGTTGTGTTCGCGCCACTGGGTGAAGCCGAAGCCCTCGGTGAGCTGCGACACCTCGAAGGTGTAGCCCTCCGTGATGCGGGCCTCGAGTTCGAAGAAGGTGTGCCCCTTGCCAACGTGCTGTCCGCCCAGCGTGGGCGGCAGGGCGTGGCGATGGCTCGACTGGCGCACGGGTTCGAGTTGAAAGACGTTCTCGCGGCCGAACTCGGGCGCGAGGTCCGTGGCCACGAGCGTGTTGTAGGCGTCGTTGTCGGTGGCGCAGAGCAATTTCTCGAAGGCGACGCGATCGAGCCGGTCGTCTGCGGCCTCGGAAAGGATATCGCCGAAGAAGGTGTCGATGCCCGCCTTGCGGGCGTTGCGCAGGTGCGCCTGGTTCGGGTCGGCGATCATCACCGGCAGCTTGAGCTGGCGCAGCGCGGCGCCGAGCGCCACCGAGAAGCGCGATCCGCCGAGGATTAGCACGCCGGGTGTCGAGGACGCGGTGAGGCCGAGCGCACGTGCCAGTGGTGTCAGGGTGAAGCCATGCAGCACCACCGTCGCGGCCACGAGCGCGAAGGCGAGCGGGCCGATCCTTGCACCATCCGCGATGCCGAGCGCGGCGAGACGTTCGCCGAATAGGCCCGCAACCGCCACAAGCACCACGCCGCGCGGTCCGGTGAAGGCCACGAGAAAGCGTTCTCGCCACGGCAGGCCCGAGAAGAGAAGCGCTGCCAGAACCGAGACCGGACGCGCCACGAGGATCACGGCGAGCACAGCCAGAAGGTCGCGCAGGTCGAGGCCGGTCAGCGCTTCGAACTCGGTGCTGGCGGCAAGCAGGATGAAAACGGCCGAGACCAGCAGGACCGATGCGTGTTCCTTGAAACGGCGCATCTCGGTGTAGGAGGGCAGCCGGGCGTTGGCGATCCAGATGCCCATGATGGTCACGGCCAGCAGCCCGGATTCGTGTAGCATCGTGTCGGCAAGGGCAAAGACCGAGAGCACGGCCACCACCAGCACCGGGACCTTCATGTACTCGGGCACCTGCCCGCGCCGGAAGGTGTGCGAGATACCCAGGCCGCCTGCGAGGCCGAGCGCCGTGGCCCAGGCGATGCCGAGCGTAACCTGCCAGATCGCCTCGGCGGCGCTGGTGGCCGTCTGAAGGACGATGACGATTTCGAAGGCGAGCACGGCGGCGAGCGCGCCGACCGGGTCATTGACGATGGCCTCCCACTGAAGCAGAGCGGCGGGCCGCTTGGCGAGCCGCGCCTGGCGCAGCAGCGGCGCGATCACGGTGGGGCCGGTGACGATCATGATGCCGCCGAAGACGGTGGAGGCCGGCCAGCCGAGACCGGCCACGAGGTGTAGTGCGAGCGACGAAAGCAGCCAGCCGAGGGGCGCGCCGACGAAAACAAGGCGCCGCACCCCGGTGGCGGCATCCTTGAGCTTGGCGAAGTCGAGCGTGAAACCGCCCTCGAAGAGAATGATCGCCACCGCGATGGCGATCATCGGTTGCAGCAGGTCGCCGATCTGGGCGCGCGGGTCCAGCAGCCCCAAACCGGGGCCGACGATGAGGCCCGCGGCCAGCATCAGCACGATGGCCGGCATGCGCAGGCGCCAGGCCAGCCACTGGCTGCCCACGCCGAGGGCGCCCACCGCCGCGAAGGCCAGGACGGGGCTCAGCCCCGCCGCGTCGGATACTGCCATGACGGCTCACTCCTTGCTCGTCCGTGCTGCACCGCGGCAGCGCGTGAGGGCATCATGTAAGGGGAATGTCGGCCCTGACCAGTCCCGCGGCTCAGCCCGCGCGGGCGAGGATGTCGGTCCCGGTGAATTTCGCGTGCTGTTCAAGCGCGAAACGGTCGGTCATGCCGGCGATGTAGTCGGCCACGTGGCGTGCGATATCGGTCTCGGTCCGGGCTTCGGCGATATCGGCCTGCCAGCGGCGCGGCAGCAGGTCGGGATCGTTCATGTAGATGGGGAAGAGCGCGCGCACGACCTCGGTCACGCGGGCGCGCTGCTCCATCACGCGGGGCGCGCGGTACATGTTCGTGAACAGGAACTGCCGGATCTGCTTTAGGTCGGACCACATGGCATCCGAGAAGGCGATGACCGGGTGGCCGAGATCGCGGATCTCTTGCGGGGTGGCGGCGCCGGCATCGGCGATACGGGCGCGCGAGACGTCGAGCAGGTCGGTCACCATGACGCCGAAAACCCGGCGCAGCCCCTCGTGGCGGCGGCGGTAGGCGTCGAGGCCGGGATAGGTCGCGTCGACTTCGGCATAGGCGTCGCCCACGATAGGAAGCTCCGAGATCTCGTCCTCGGTGAAAAGCCCCGCGCGCAGACCGTCGTGGAGGTCGTGGTTGTTGTAGGCCACGTCGTCGGAGAGCGCGGCCACCTGCGCCTCGGCACTGGCATGGGTGTGAAGTTCGAGGTCGTCGACGGCAATGTACGCCGCGAGCGCGTAAGGAATTTCGCCCATGACAGGCCCGTTGTGCTTGGCGATGCCTTCGAGCGTGTCCCAGGTCAGGTTCAGCCCGTCGAACTCGGCATAATGCCGTTCGAGCGAGGTCACGATCCGCAGGGTCTGGGCGTTGTGATCGAAACCGCCGTAGGGCTGCATCAGCGCGTCGAGCGCGTCTTCGCCGGTGTGGCCAAAGGGGGTGTGGCCCAGATCGTGCGCAAGCGCGACCGCCTCGGTCAGGTCGGTGTCGAGGCCGAGCGTGTTGGAAATCGTCCGGGCGACCTGCGCCACTTCGATGCTGTGGGTGAGACGGGTGCGGTAGAAATCGCCCTCGTGCTCGACGAAGACCTGGGTCTTGTGTTTCAATCGGCGGAATGCCGAGCAATGGATGATGCGGTCCCGGTCGCGCTGGAAGCACGAGCGGTGCGCGCTGCCCGGTTCATCCACCCGGCGGCCCCGGCTGTGCGCCGGTGTACATGCATAGGGTGCGGGCATATGCCCTCCCGTTCTTGTCGCCTGTCCCGGCAAGACATATATTCCGCACTGCCGCAGAAGTAAAACCGCGAGGTGACCCCAATGCAACTGCCCCCCAAAGTGACCGAGCGTGCCTACGAGCGCCTGGCCGAGATCGGCGCCGGCGATCAGGGCAAGGCGCTGCGCGTCGCCGTCGAGGGCGGCGGCTGCTCGGGCTTCCAGTATGACATCACGCTCGACGACCCGGCCGACGATGACCTCGTACTCGAGGGCAAGGGCCAGCGCGTCGTCGTGGACCCGGTGTCCCTGCCTTTCCTCGAGAACGCCGTGATCGATTTCAGCGAAGAGCTGATCGGCGCGCGCTTCGTGATCGAGAACCCCAATGCCGCGAGTTCCTGCGGCTGCGGTGTCTCCTTCGCGATGTAGAGATCGGCCCGGCCTTCCGGACCCTTCAATATGTCAGGATCAATAACTGACGCTCGCGCAATCTCAGCGCGGGCGCTTGTTCTGATTGAAGACCGTGAAAGGCGTCAGGCCCGCGCCTCGGCAAGCCGCGCGCGGTGCTCCTCGAACACCAGCCAGAGCCCCGAGGCGGTGATCAGCGTCACGCCGACGACTGTGCCGGTCGCCGGGATCTCGGCGAAGACGAGCCAACCGATGGCCACCATCCAGAGAAACTGCAGGTTCATCAACGGCGTCACCAGGTGGGCGGGCAGCAGGCGCAGCGCCTCGGCCACGAGATAGCGCGCCGCAAACAATGCCGCGGAATAGGCGGCGATCCACAAGAGATCCGCAACACCCATGGGTTGCCACACGAAAGGAAGCGCCACCCCCATTGCCACGAGAAGCGCCAGATTGGGCCAGAAGACCTGCGCCATTGGTGCCTTTTCGATGCGACCGATATGGCGCCCGGCCAAAAGCGAGCCCGATCCGCAAACGGCGGCGAGCGCGGCCCAGGCATGCCCCCCCTGGAAACCCGTCAGGCCGCCCGGCGCCATGGCCAACAAACCGACTGTGCCCATCATGAGCGCGATCCAGGCCAGCGGCCGGGGCGTCTCGTTCAGGAAGGGTCCGCTAAGCGCAGCCGAGACCAGCGGGATCATCGCGATGAACAGGAAGACATCTGCGAGCGGCAGCACGCGGAAGGCCTGGAAGAAGGCCAGCGATGCCATAACCGTCAATCCGGACCGTAGTCCCATGACGCGCGGACACCTGGTGCGCAGCGCTTCGCGCCCTGCCCGCCCCCGCGCCAGCATGGCCACGAGGATCATCGCGGAGCTGAGCGTGAAGAGTTGCGGGGCCGCGAACTGGCCCGCAATGAACTTGGTTATTCCGTCGCTCGCGGCGATGAACCCCGTCTGACCCAGGACGAGAAGGAGTCCGACCGCGAGCCCTCTCATGCGCGTGCCGCCCGGGCGAAGCCTTCGAAGAAGGCCGGAAAATGCTGCGAGGATTCGAATGCCGCCTGCAGCGTCTCGCGCGTGGCTTCGCTGAGCTGCGGCGCAAGCTGCGGGCGCATGGCATCCCAGTCGCCGCCACGCTGGTCGCACATCATCAGGGCCTGGGACATCTCGCGCAGCGGATAGACCTTGCGCGGCGCGCGCGTGAAATTCATGCGCTCGGGGCTGAGCGCCTTGCGGAAGGTCGGCTCGCCCGCGCAGGCGGCAAACCAGTTGCAGATGAAGAACTCGTGGTAGTCGTCAGCCACTGAGATCCGCTCTCCCCGTTCCACGGCAAATGCTGCCGTTTCCCTCATCAGCCAGCGCGCCCACAGCGCGGGCGGCTCTTCCCCCATGTAGACCAGAGCAATGCAGATCTCTGCAAGAAGGTCCGCGTTCTGATCAATAAACGCGGTGAGTCCGGCAAAATGAAGGCTCTTTACAACTTCCGATGGAAGCTTTGGGGTGACTCTACCGTATTCGCTTAAATAGTAAACGATATGTGTGAGTTCGTACGCGGCCTTTTTGTTCGGCAGCGCGAAGGTTGCGGTTCTCGAGGCAAAGGCCGCGAGACGGTCGTCGAGTCCCGGATCACCAATCGGATCGATGCCGCGACGGATCATCAGGCGCCGTGCCTCGGCGCGCTGGAGATCGGACAATTCCGCGGCCGGAAGGTCCTGGCGCGCGGCAAAACTCACCATCCGCTCGCCCGCGTCGCCCGGCAGACCGAGCTCTTCGAGATCGATCGCCAGCGACAGCAGGAAGCGGTAGTACTGCGGGAAGAACTCCAGCCTTTGCAGCGCGGTGGCGTAGAAGCCCTCATAGGCTTCAAGCGTCCCCGGCCCCACGGGCGTCCCGGTGCATTCCAGGATGTTGAGGAGTTCGGCATTCTCCTTCAGCCAAAACACGTCTTCCTCGCCGCGACGATGCTGGGCGAAGCAACGCGCCAGCGCGGCGGACCGGGTGGCGGCGTCCGCGATGCGCGGGCGATTGAGTGTGACGACGTTCGACATGGCGGAAGGCTCCTTCGTGTGTGGCTTGGGCTGCGCGCAAGCGGGGCGGGTTCACCCCGCTCACGCGGAGCAGTCTCAGGCGCGGACGGGGCCGGACCAGGAGCAGAAGGCCTCGACGTTGTCGCCGGCATCGCGCTCGGCGGTCACGGGTGCGGACCAGCTGCAGAAGGCTTCGACATTGTCGCCACGCCCGGCTTCGGAAGTGGTCGGTGCGGACCAGGAGCAGAACGCTTCGACGTTGTCGCCGCGGTCGGCTTCGGACGTCGTCGGTGCGGACCAGGAGCAGAAGGCTTCGACGTTGTCGCCGGCGTCGCGGCTGGCAGACGTCGGGGCCGACCAAGAACAAAACATTTCCACATTATTGCCGTCTTCCATTCCGCCACGGACGGGATTGGACCACGAACAGAAAGCTTCGGTGGCATCGCCGGCATCAATGCTGGTGGCGGTCGCAGGGCCCGACCAGGAGCAGAACATTTCGACGGCATCACCATCGAGTGCGCTGGGACCGGTGGAAACAAAGTCTTCGGAAATCAGGTGCTTAACTTGTGTCGACATGGGTTTCTCCATTCACGGAAACTGCAGGATTGCCCTGTCAGCGTTTCCGCATAGCGAGAAACTTTGAAAGTTTTTTCTTGCTTCAGTTGATAGGCTTATTCGATTATCCACATGAACTTTTATTGTTATTTATCTAGAACAAATTAACAATTATTGTTATCCACAAGTAAACATTTCTTGGGGATGGAAACATCGAAACGCCGACAACGGGCCACATTTGACGCCGTACGGCGCCGAATCGGTCACGAAACCGGCCAAGCAGACCGACAGGCCGGACGCTTGCGAGTCGGGCCGGGTTGGGCGATGAACAGGTTTCGGAGGGTTCGTCATGAAAATCGCCAGCTTCAACATCAACGGTATCAAGGCACGAATTAACGCTTTGGCGGACTGGCTCGACGAAGCTCAGCCCGATGTCGCCGTCCTCCAGGAGATCAAGTCCGTGGACGAGGCATTCCCCTCCGAGATCTTTGAAGATCGCGGCTATAACGTGGCAACGCATGGTCAGAAGAGCTTCAATGGCGTGGCCATCATTGCCAAATGCCCGCTCGAAGACATCGTGCGCGGCCTGCCGGGCGACGATGCGGACGAGCAGGCGCGGTGGATCGAAGCGACGGTGACGGGCGATCACGGTGCGATCCGGGTCTGCGGTCTTTACCTTCCGAACGGGAATCCGGCCCCCGGACCCAAGTACGACTACAAGCTCGGCTGGATGGCACGGCTTGAGGCGCGAGCCCGCGCCCTGCTCGCCGAGGAGATGCCCGCGCTCATGGCCGGCGACTACAACATCATCCCGCAGCCCGAGGACGCTGCCCGGCCCGAGGCATGGGCGGAGGATGCCCTTTTCCTGCCGCAGAGCCGGGCCGCCTTTCACCGGGTGCTGAACCTCGGCTTCACCGAGGCCTTCCGTGCCCGCCACGCAGGGCCCGGGCACTACAGCTTCTGGGATTACCAGGCCGGCGCCTGGCAGAAGAACAACGGGATCCGGATCGATCACATCCTGCTGACGCCGCAGGCCGCGGACCTGATGCAGGACTGCCGGATCGACCGTGACATCCGCGGCCGCGAGAAACCCTCGGACCACGTGCCGATCTGGGTGGACCTCGCAGTCTGACCTCCGACAGGCAGGCGCGGTCGCCTGCTTGCCCTTGGCCCCTGCCCGTCTTACATTTCGCGTTCAGTGGAGCAAAGCACCGGAGGCACCCATGGCGATGCAGGCCCAGGAGATCGAGGATCTGATCCGCGAGGCCTTTCCCAAGGCCAAGGTCACGATCACCGATCTGGCCGGAGACGGAAATCACTACGCCGCCGAGGTGATCGACGAGAGCTTTCGCGGTCAGAACCGCGTGCAGCAGCAGCGTGCCGTCTATGCGGCCCTGAAGGGCAAGATGGACGGCAACCAGGGCGAGCTGCACGCGCTGGCGCTGACCACCAAGGCGCCGGAATGACCGGGCTCTCCCCGCTTGTCATCGCGCTCTGCGTCGGGATCGTGATCCTGGCGGTGTTGCGCGCCTGGCAGGCGATCCGCGCCGAGCGCGGGACGCAGCGGGGCAGCGCGCCGGGCACCGGTTACCACGTGATAGACGCATCCTACCATTCGGGCGGCGGTGGCGGCGGGCAATCCTACCAGTTCAGGGTGCCCCGCGATCCGCAGGAATACGCCCGGCAATTCATTCCGAGGGGAAGAAAATGACCACCACCGACGACGCCAAGACCCAGATCGACGAGACCGTTAAATCCAACGACGTGGTGCTCTACATGAAGGGCTCCAAGGCCATGCCGCAGTGCGGCTTTTCCAGCCGCGTGGCGGGCGTGCTCAACTACATGGGCGTGGACTACAAGGACGTGGACGTGCTGGCGGACAACGACATCCGGCAGGGCATCAAGGACTATTCCGACTGGCCGACCATCCCGCAGCTCTACGTGAAGGGCGAGTTCGTGGGCGGTTGCGACATCATCACCGAGATGACTCTGTCGGGCGAGCTGGACAAGCTCTTCGAACAGAACGGCGTGACCTACGACAAGGACGCCGCCGACAAGATCCGCGAAGCCAACGGCTGAGGCTGGCGACCCAGCTATCGAAACAAGGGGCGCCTTCGAGCGCCCCTTTTTCGTGCGCGGTCATTTTTCCGGGGCGGAGGTCGCGGCACGCCCGATGTCCCGGGCCGGGACATTTTTGGACCCGAATGAAATCAATCGGTTATCTCTTCGGATTAACCGCCTCTTAGCAATGTCCCGCGCGATGATACTTCCGGAGGTGCGGGTCCGGAGGGTGGCGCGGGGGGCTCTGCCCCCGCGACCCTTCGGGCCGCTCCCCCGGAATATTTCTGCCAAGAAGAAGCCCACGAGGCTGTGCCTCAGCTGCCGGTGAGGGCGCGGAGCTTGGCCAGCGCGCGGTCGGTGTCCTCCTGGTAGGAGATCGGCTGCGTGAAGCGGCCGTCCCTGTCGAAGAGCAGCACGAAGGCCGAGTGGTCCATGGTGTAGCCGCCATCCTCGAGCGGGCGCCGGGTCGCGAAGACGCGGAAGGCCGTGATGGCCTTGTCGATCTCCCCGCGCGGGCCGCTCACCCCCTGCACGCCGGGCGCCCAGGAGGTGTAGTCGTCCATGAGATCCAGCGTGTCACGCTCCGGATCGACGGTGACGAAGTAGACGTCGAGCGGATCGCGCCCCTCGGCGGCGAGCGCCTCCTGCCATTGGGAGATGTCGCCCAGCGTGGTCGGGCAGACCTCGGGACAATGGGTGAAGCCGAAGAAGACGGCGGTGGGGCCGCCCCTGAGGCTCTCGCGGGTGAAGGTGCCGCCACTGGTGGTCTGCAGGGTGTAGTCGCCGTAGCCAAGCTGGCCCGCGAGCTTTGCCTCGATCCGCGGCTGCAGTACGAAAAACCAGCCCGCCGCGAGAAGCGCGAGCGCAAGGCAGGCGCCCGCGAGCCAGCGATAGAGTTTTGATCCGCTCATGGTGCCCCCCCCTCAGTGGCCGGTGTGATCGGCGGTGGGCGCCGTGGCATCGCGGGCGCTGATGGGCAGGGTCAGCGTCACCTCGCCCGCCTGTTCGAAGGTGAGGGTGAGATCGACGCTGTCGCCCTCGGCCAGCGGACCCGCGAGTTCCATGAACATCAGGTGGTAACCGCCGGGGGCGAGCTGCACGGTGCCGCCGGCCGGCAGGGGCAAGCCGTCGGAGAGTTCGCGCATGCGCATGACGTCGCCCTGCATGGACATCTCGTGGATCTCGACCCGGGCCGCGGCGGGAGAGCGGGCCGCGACCAACCTGTCTGCGGCGGCCCCGGCATTGGTGAGTGTCATGAAGCCGCCGGCCACCGGCTGGTTCGGAAGCGTGGCGCGGATGAAGGGCTCGGAGATCGCGATCTCGCCGACTGTGACCGGATCCCCGGCAGAGGACGTGTGTTGGTCATAGCCGCCGCCGGTGGCGACGGCGGTGACATGCGGCGCCGGGTTCGAGACGCCCGCGGCGCCGCTGGTGTCGGTCCAGTCGGCGCTGCCGTCGGCGCAGGTCTGTAGGGCCGGGAAGTAGAGCACGTGGCCCGGCGCCACGTCGGGGCCCACGGTGCCGCGCACGGTGAACTCGTCGTACCAGTCATCCCGGAGGTCTCCGCCGGACCAGATGACGGCGCGGACGCCCTCGGTCATCTCGGTGCCGTGGTTGAGGTAGGGCGTGGCATAGGTGCCGGTTTCCATGTCGAGATCCCAGCCCGCCTTGGGCATGGGCTTCACGGCATAGACGCCCTCGGGGATCTCCAGGCGCACGGTGTGGGTGGCCTGGCCCTCGCAACCATGGGGCACCCGGAGGGTGAATTTCGAGGTGCCGCCGACGGGCACCTCGGCCTGGGCGAGGGTCGAATGGGCCGCCGCGGCGAGCGGCAGGAGCGCCGCGCCGAGCGCGGCGGGCAGAAGCATCTTGGGGAACATGGTCGTCTCCGAAGGATCCGGGTGCGGCGTTGCGCACCGGTCAGGAAAAAGGGCACCGATCGTCCGGGCCCGCGGGTCTGAAAACGGGGTTCAGGCCGCGCGGGGTGGCGCCCGGGAGGAGACGTGGGGGTGAAGATGCTGCGGGCCGAAGACCAGATCGGCGCCAAGCACCGTACAGGTGGCATGACGGATCGCGTGCGTCCGGTCGGGTGGCGCGGGCCGCGCCGCGTCGGGCAGCTTGTGGCAGAAGGGGCAGCGGTGATCCGCGCCTAGATCACCGCAGAGGTCCGCCTCGGTCAGGCCGGTGGCAAAGCTCGTGGCGATGCGGTCGTTGGTGGCGCGGTCGGGCGCCATGTGGAAGGCCGACCACGCCGCGACCCAGGCCATGAGAATGGCCAGTGCCAGGACCGGCAGGAGGCGGAGGGACGGGCGCGTCATGGCGACCTTTGTAGAGCGGCGCGGCGCTGGCGGGAAGACGTCCGCGCGTCGCAGGCGTCAGCTGCGGCCCTTGTCCTCGATTTCGCCGGCAAGCGCTTCGGCGCGCGCGGCGAGTTCGGCCAGCGCGTCCTTGAGGTCGGCGGGGATCACCGGCACCTCGACGCGCTCTGCCTCGGGGGGCGGCGCGCTGCGCAGAGCCTCGATCTCCTGCTGGGCTTCCTGCAGGCGCTGCTCGGCGACCGCGAGGCGTTCCTCGAGACCGGCGGTCTTGTCGGCGAGCATGAGCCCCGCCATGAGCAGCATCCGCGCCTCGGGCATGCGGCCGATCTGGTCGACCAGCACCTGCGCCTCGGTATCGAGAAGCTGGGCGGCGGAAATCAGGTAGGGTTCCTCGCCCTCCTGGCAGGCCACGTCGAAGGTGCGGCCACCGATGTGGATCTGGACCTCGGTCTGGCTCATGTGGCGTGCTCCTCTTCGGTGCCGGGCGTGTCGCCCGCCGCTGCGTCCCCTGCCCCGACGGCCTGGGCCAGGATCGGTTCGATCGCTTCGAGAATGGCGCGGGTTTCGGCGGTCTCGACGGCGCGGGCGGCGTGCAGGGAGTCCAGTTCTGCCCGCAGCGCGGCATCGACCAGTTCGGGATCGCCGAGGCCCTGTTCGTTGGCCTCGCGCAGGGCGGCGCAGGTCTGTTCGAGTTGTGTGTTGGCGGCGCGCAGGCGCTGCAGCTCGGCGTCGAGTTGGCCGAAGGTCTCGCGCTGGCCGGAGAGCTGATCCCGCAGGGAGGCGGTTTCGTCAACCTGGCGGGCCTTGAGGCTGCGCAGGCGTTCCTCGAGCTGGGCGTAGGCGGTGCGCTCGTCCTCGAGCTCGGCGCGCAGGGAGGCGAGTTCCTCGGGGTCGGCGGCGTCCTCCGGGGGCTTCTGCTGTTGCGCGGCCTCGGCCACGGCCTGTTCGAGAGTTGCGATTTCCTGCCGGAGCGCGGCGAGATCGCTCTCGGCCCGGGTGGCGCGCGCCTCGGCCTCGGACAGGGCCTTCGCGGCCTCGGCCCGGGTTTCGGATCGTGCGGCCTCGGCCTCGGTCCGGGCGGCGTCCAGCATGTCGGCGCCGCTGCCGATCCTGTCCAGGGCCCGCGCGATGCGTGCCTGCAACTCCTGCGTATCGCTCATCTACGAGCCCCCGCCCTTGTTCTTGTCCGTGTCACGTCCGGATCGCGCCGAATCGTCGGTGCCATCCGTGATAGCATCAGCGCGCGCAACAGTATCGCCCCTATCCATATTTCCCAAGGCCTTAGCGGCGCCCTTTCACGCATCACGGCAAAATGGGCAAATGTACGCGGCTTGATCTTTGTTTGTTGGCTGCTATGCAGCCCCGGACCCATCCTTACGTACAGGACCAGCCAAGTGGATATCGAGGACCTTCGCAGCCGCCACCCCGATCACTGGATGCGCGCGACCGCACTACGGGCGCTGGCGCTCGACGCCGTGGCCAAGGCCAACTCCGGCCATTCCGGCATGCCGATCGGCATGGCCGATGTCGCCACGGTTCTCTATTCCAAGCACCTGAAGTTCGACGCGACCAAGCCGGACTGGCATGACCGCGACCGGTTCATCCTGTCGGCGGGCCACGGCTCGATGCTGCTTTACGGGCTGCTCTATCTCTGCGGCGATCCCGAGATCACGCTCGACGAGATCAAGAACTTCCGCCAGATGGGCGGCCGGACCGCCGGTCACCCGGAGAACTTCCTCGCCACCGCGATCGAGACCACGACCGGCCCGCTGGGTCAGGGCATCGCCAATTCGGTCGGCTTCGCCATGGCCGAGGAGATGCTGCGCGCGCGCTTCGGCAAGAAGCTGGTGGATCACCATACCTACGTGATCGCCGGTGACGGCTGCCTCATGGAAGGCGTGAGCCACGAGGCCATCGGCCTTGCCGGGCGTTACGGGCTTGGCCGCCTGATCGCCTTCTGGGACAACAACGGCATCACCATCGACGGCAAGGTCGAGATTTCCGACCGTAGCGACCAGGTGAAACGTTTCGAGGCCGCGGGCTGGCACGTGCAGGAGATCGACGGCCACGACCCGGACGCCATCGACGCCGCCATCACCGCCGCCAAGGCCGTGACCGACAAGCCCTCGATGATCGCCTGCAAGACGCATATCGCGCTCGGCCATGCGGCGCAGGACACCTCCAAGGGTCACGGCGCGCTGACCGACGGAGACCAGAACGACGCGGCCAAGGCGCAGTGGGGCTGGACGGCGCCCGATTTCGAGATCCCCTCCGAGATCAAGGATTGGTGGGAAGGCGTCGGCAGCCGCGGCGGTGCCGCGCGCGGCGAGTGGGAAGCGCGGCTGTCGGAAGCCTCCGACAGCCGCCAGAAGGAATTCGCCCGCGTCATGGCCGGCGAAGCCCCGAAAAAGCTTTCCGCCACCATCAAGGCGCTGAAGAAGCAGGCCAGCGAAACGCTGCCCAAAGTCGCCACGCGCAAGGCGTCGGAAATGGTGCTCGAGGTGGTGAACCCGGTGATGCCCGAGACCGTGGGCGGCTCGGCGGACCTGACGGGGTCGAACAACACCAAGACACCCGACATGGGCGTCTTCGACACCGACAACCGCAAGGGCCGCTACGTCTACTGGGGCATCCGCGAACACGGAATGGCCGCCGCCATGAACGGCATCGCGCTGCACGGCGGGCTGCGCCCCTACGGCGGCACCTTCATGTGCTTCACGGACTACGCGCGCCCGGCCATGCGCCTCGCCGCGCTGATGAAGGTCCCGACCGTCTTTGTCATGACCCATGACAGCATCGGCCTGGGCGAGGATGGCCCGACCCACCAGCCGGTCGAGCACCTGGCGATCAGCCGCGCGACGCCCAACACGTTGGTGTTCCGCCCCGCCGACGTGGTCGAGACCGCCGAGGCCTGGGACATCGCGCTGCGCCAGAGCGACACGCCGACAGTGATGTCGCTGACCCGCCAGGGCCTGCCGACGCTGCGCAACAGCCACAAGACCGCGAACCTGTCGGAGAAAGGCGCCTACGTGCTGGCCGAGGCCGAGGGCAAGCGCCAGGCGATCATCATCGCCAGCGGTTCCGAGGTCGAGATCGCCATGAAGGCGCGTGAGGCGCTTCAGGCCGGCGGCATCGGCACGCGCGTCGTGTCCATGCCCTGCATGGAGCTTTTCGCGCAGCAGGACGAGGCCTACCGCAAGCGCGTCCTGCCGGGCGGTCCGGTCCGCGTGGCGGTCGAGGCCGGCGTGCGCATGGGCTGGGAACGCTGGCTTCTGGGCGAGCGTGGCCGTGCCAACAAGGCGGCTTTCGTCGGCATGAACAGCTTCGGCGCCTCGGCCCCGGCGGAGGAGCTTTTCGAGCACTTCGGCATCACGCCCGACGCGGTGGCGACACGCGTGCGCGATCTTCTGGTCGGCACCACGCCCTCCGAGTTCTGATCTTGACGGCCCGGGCGGATGCGCCCGGGCCGTCTCTTGTGGGCCTGAGAGCCTTCCGCCAAGAGGCGCTGCCCGCAACGTAACGGGCACTGACCCGCCCGGGCCAAGGCACAATGCTGCCGGGCGAACGCCGGGCCGTCCAGTCACAGGTGCGCCGAGATGACCCGGACGCTTTCGAGGCGACGGTCTGGCGCTTTTGCAATCTCGTCCTTCGATCCCAAGGTATTCGGAAATGGCTGGCATGACGCGCCTGCCTCGGCCGTTGCAGCGCCACACCACCGTCCGGCGCGCGCCCGTCAACACCCCGTCAGCCACCTCGCACAGGTCACGATTTTGCCAGATGCGCCGCACGCGGGCGCATCCCGCACTAAGTTTCTCGTCAGTGAAACCGGACTCGAGGAGGATTACCGACATGAAACATGCCCTGGCATCCTGCGCCCTGATCGCGCTTGCCGCGCCCGCTGCCGCCCAGACCTTTGAGCGTGGGGAGCGCAACACCGATTTCCAGCCTGCGTTCAACGAACAGTTCCGCGCCCCGCTGGTCGAAAGCGACGTGGCCCTTGCCACCGAGGAAGTGGCCGGGGATCTTGTTCATCCTTGGGGGATCGATGTGCTGCCGGAGGACGGCGGTTACCTCGTGACCGAACGGCCGGGGCGGCTGCGCCACGTGGCCGAAGACGGCACCCTGTCCGATCCGATCGCGGGCGTGCCCGAGGTTCTGGCCGAACGCCAGGGCGGGCTTCTCGACGTCAAGGTGGCCCCCGATTTCGCGGACAGCCGCCGCATCTACATGACCTATGCCAAGCCGCTTGAGGACAACCTGTCGGCCACCGCCGCGGCCTATGCCACGCTGAGCGAGGACATGACCGAACTGACCGACGTGACCGAGATCTTCGTTCAGGCGCCGGGATCGACCGCGCCGATGCACTACGGGTCGCGCGTCGTCTTCGACGGCGAAGGCCATGTCTTCATCACGACGGGCGAGCATTCGACGCAGCAGTACCGCGAGTTCGCGCAGGACCTGGACAAGACCTACGGCAAGGTGATCCGGCTGACGCTCGACGGCGAAGTGCCCGAGGACAATCCCTTCGTGGATGACGAAGAGGCCGTGGACAGCATCTGGTCCTACGGGCACCGCAACATGCAGGGCGCCACGATGATCGACGGTGAGCTCTGGACCATCGAGCATGGCCCCCAGGGCGGCGACGAGCTGAACCTCACGGAGCCGGGCCTGAACTACGGCTGGCCGGTCGTGTCCTACGGCGAGCAGTACGGCGGTGGCATCATCGGGTCGGGCAACGCCTCGGCTGAAGGGATGCAAGAACCCGTCTATTTCTGGGACCCGGTGATCGCGCCGGGCGACATGACCGTCTACGAGGGAGAGATGTTTCCCGAGTGGGAGGGCGACCTGCTGATCGGCGCGCTGGTGCGAGGCGGGCTGGTGCGGCTCTCGCTCGAAGACGGCATGGTCACCGAAGAGGAATCGCTGGTGCGCGATCTCGGGCGCGTCCGCGACGTGACGGTCGACGACGACGGCAGCATCCTGGCGATCACCGATTTCGAGAACGGGCAGATCGTGCGGATCACGCCGGCCGAGACCGACAGCTGAGGCGCGGGGGCGGCGGGGCCTGCCCCGCCGCCAGACCCTGCAAGCAAACCCCGAGAGCGGCGCCCTAGTGCGCCGTTTTCTCTTCCTTCTTGCCGCCCGCGACGGCGCCCCAGAGCGGCATGAGGATCTTGGTGGCCACGGGGATCAGGGTCAGGCCCACAAGGACCCCGAGCACACCGTCGATCAGCGCCGTCGCGATCCATTCCAGCGTCGCGTTTTCGCCCGCCACGGCGACGGCGGCGTGGTGGATCGTCTCTTCGGGCCAATGCCAGCCGATCTGCCCCACCGCGTGCACGATGATCGATCCACCGACCCAGAGCATGGCGGCGGTGCCCACGATGGTCAGCAGCTTCAGGAAATGCGGCATGACCTTCACGATGCCACGCCCGAGGCGGCGGGTGACCCCGGTGCGCCCGTTCTCCGAGAGCCACAGCCCCACGTCGTCGGCCTTCACGATGATGCCGACGGCACCATAGACGAGGAAGGTGATGAAGACCCCCACCAGCGCGAGCGAGGCCGCCCGGATCAGCAGGCTGTCGGTCTCGATGGTGGAAAGCGCGATGGTCATGATCTCGGCCGAGAGGATGAAGTCGGTCTTGATCGCCCCCTTCACCTTCTTCTCCTCGATATGGCCGGGGTCCTTGACCTTGTGGCTGCCGTCGGGGCCGTGGTCGTCGTGGGGCCTGAGCGCATGCACGAGCTTCTCGGCCCCCTCGAAACAGAGGTAGCTGCCGCCCATGACCAGGAGGATGGGCATCAGCCATGGCGCGAAGGCGGACATGAGCAGGGCCGCCGGTAACAACAGGACGAGCTTGTTGAAGAGCGATCCGCGGGCGATGCGCCAGATGATGGGAAGTTCGCGGGCGGGGGCGAGGCCCGCCACGTATTTCGGCGTCACGGCGGCGTCGTCGATCAGAACTCCGGCGGTCTTGGAGCTGGCCTTGGCCGCGTGGGCCGTGATGTCGTCGACCGAGGTGGCCGCCAGCTTGGCCAGGGCCGCCACGTCGTCGAGAAGTGCCAGTAGTCCGCTCATGCCCTGCCCCTTGCGCCTGTTGCCGCCACCCTACCCGAACCCCATGCCTGCGCAACCGTTCCCCCGGGGCGCGCACGCGTGCGCTCAGCCTGCGCCGAGTTCGGCGCGCAGCCAGGCCAGCAGCGCGTCGGTTTCCGCGTGGCCGCCCCGGCGCGTGCCGCGAAAAACCGAGATTTCGGTGGGGCGCGGGACGGCCTCGTCGCAGAGGCGTACCAGCTTGCCCTCCTCGATCAGGCCCGCGACCGTGCGTTCCCAGCCGAGCGCCACGCCCTGCCCGGCAACCGCCGCCTGCAGCACCAGCGGAAAGCTGTCGTAGCCCACCGGGTCAAGCCCGCGCGGCACCGGCAGTCCTAGCGCCGCGAACCAGTCGGGCCAGTCCATCCAGTCCTGCGGCAGCACCCGGTGCGACAGGAGCCGGTATTGCGCCAGATCGCCGGGCGCCAGCGGCAGGCTGTCCGTGGGCACGAGGCCGGGCGCTGCGACGGGAAAGACCGCGTCGGAGGCGGTGAAGGAGAGCCGCGCGCTGCCCGAGGCGCGACCCGTGGTCTGGATCGCCACGTCAAAGGGTTCGGGCGCCTCGGTAAGCGGCGCGAGCGCGCTGACCACGCGCACCTCGATCCCCGGGTGGCGCTCGTGAAAGCGCGAAAGCCGGGGCATGAGCCAGTAGAAGGCCTCGCAAAGCTGGCAGTGCAGGACGAGGCCGCCGGGCTGGCGCGCGCCCCGCAGGCGGGCAGCCTCCGCGGCGATATCCGCGAGCGCAGCGCCAACGACCCGTCCGAAGGCGCGCCCCTCCTCGGTCAGGAACACCGCGCGATTGCGCCGCTCGAAAAGCCGCGTGCCGAGATCCTCCTCGAGCGCGGCCACCTGCTTGGTCACGGCCGTCTGGGTGAGGCCCAGCTCGGCCGCGGCGAGGGTAAAGCTCTCGTGCCGCGCGGCGGCCTCGAAAGGGGCCAGCCGCGAGAGCACTGGCAGGTGGTGTCGTTGCATTCCTCTGCCTCATGCATATGGGCCGCCATTTCATTTTATACCGACACGCGAAGATGGTTTCCATCCCGCCATGGCATGGACATATGATCTTCGTCCCCGCATGGCCGGGGTTGGTACGGGCATCGGCGCGATCCTTGGCGCGGTGCTGCTGCTTTCGCTTTCGGACGCGCTGGTCAAGCTTGCCGGCGACCGGTTCGGGCTGGCGCAGCTGGTGTTGCTGCGCTCGCTGGTGGCGTCGGTATTGCTGGCGGCCGGGCTTTGGGCCATTGGCGGTCGCGCGGCGCTTGTCCTGCGACGGCCCGGCTGGGTCTGGGCGCGCAGCCTGTCGCTGACAGCCATGTGGCTGTGCTACTACGCCGCCCTGCCCACCATTGCGCTGCCGCTGGCGGCGGCCTGCTATTACCTCTCGCCGATCTGGATGGCGCTGATGGCGCGCGGCGTTCTGGGAATTGCCATCGGGCCGCACGGCTGGTGCGCCATCGCGCTGTCGGCGTCGGGTGTCCTGTTGGCCGTGGCCCCGAGCCCGGGGAACCTGACACCGGTCATGTTGCTACCGCTGGCGGCGGGAGGCTTTTACGCGCTGGCGGGCATCCTGACCTGGGGCCGGACGCGCGAGGAAAGCGCGGGCGCCATGGCGCTGAACCTGAACCTCTGCCTCTGCATCGTCGCAGGCGTCGGGCTAGCCTATCTGGCGCTGAGCGATGTGAAGGCGGAGGGCTTCGTGCTGGCATTCTGGCCGCCGCTCGCCTGGAATGATCTGGCGCTGGTGGCCCTGCTCGGCCTGCTGCTGGCCGTGATCGCCACGGGGGTGGCGCTGGCCTATCGGTTGGCCCCGACGCCGGTGGTGGGGCTGTTCGACAGTGCCTACCTCGGCTTTGCCGCGCTCTGGAGCGCGCTGCTGTTTGCCGAACCGCCGGGTCTTCGCGAAGGCGCGGGCATCGCGCTGATCGCCGCGGGGGCGGTGCTGATGGGGTTTCGCGGTCGACGTTAGGCATGCCGTCCGGGCGCGTCGCTCCCCCTCACCCCGGCCCTCTCCCCCGAGGGGAGAGGGAGGCGCCTCTGTTCCCCGCGATGGCGCGGAAAGGCCAGTGTCGGAGGACGCGGAATTGTTAACGCAAACCTTGTGCAGTCGTTAGCGCCACCACGTCCGACATTTCACGTTTATCGCTAACATACTGCCATAGAACGGTTTTTAGTCTTTGAGACGCCGGCATACCTTTGTATGCGAATAGCGACCGTCCCTTCCCTCATTCCCCAGGAGACCGCCCTCATGACCGTCACCCTCGGCATCAACGGGTTCGGCCGGATCGGCCGCTGCACGCTTTCCCACATCGCGGAATCCGCACGCAACGACGTGCAGGTGATGAAGATCAATGCCACCGGCCCGATCGAAAGCGCGGCGCACTTGCTGCGCTACGACAGCGTGCACGGCCGCTTCCCCGGCGAGATCCGGGTGGACGACAACAGCCTCGACCTCGGACGCGGCCCGATCGAGGTGATGTCGAGCTACGACATGGAGACGCTCGACTGGTCGGGCTGCGACGTGGTGCTCGAATGCACGGGCAAGATCAATGACGGCAACAAGGCCGCGGCGCACCTGTCGCGCGGCGCCAAGTCTGTGCTGATCTCGGCGCCGGCGAAGAACGTGCAGCGCACCGTGGTCTACGGCGTGAACCACCGCGACCTGGTGGCGGGCGAAAGCATGATCTCCAACGGCTCCTGCACGACCAACTGCCTAGCGCCCCTGGCCAAGGTCTTGGACGAGGCCATCGGCATCGAGGAAGGGATCATGACGACGATCCATTCCTACACCGGCGACCAGCCGACGCTCGACCGGCGGCACGAAGATCTCTACCGCGCGCGGGCGGCCGCCATGGCGATGATCCCCACCAGCACCGGCGCCGCCAAGGCCATCGGCGAGGTGCTGCCGGGCCTCAAGGGCAAACTCGACGGATCGGCGGTGCGGGTGCCCACGCCCAACGTCTCGGCGGTGGACCTGACCTTCTACGCCGGTCGCGACGTGAGCGTGGACGACGTGAACGAGGTCGTGGCCGAGGCAGCGGCGGGCCGCATGGGCGCGGTTCTTGCCTACGACCCAGAACCCAAGGTGAGCATCGACTTCAACCATACCACGCAAAGCTCGATCTTCGCGCCCGACCAGACGAGGGTCGTGGGGCGGCGCATGGTGCGGGTGCTGGCCTGGTACGACAACGAATGGGGCTTTTCGGCGCGCATGGCCGATGTGGCGGGCGCCATGGGGCGGCTGCTGAACTGAGCGGCTTAACCCGGCGGTGAGACAACGGGGCTAGGGTTGCGGCAGAGCCGCATGGACCCGCCGATGCCCCTGACCGACCCGCCCGCCGCGCCAGAGCGGATCGACGCCCCGTTGCCGTGGCGCGGGGTGCTGGCCGGTGGCTTCGTCGCGCTTGCTTTCTGGTCGCCGCTGGCGCTGCTTGCGGGATCGCTGACCGGGCTGATCGGCGCGCTGTTGCTCTTGCTCGGGGTCACGGTCGGGGCGCTTGCGGACCTGTTGCTGCGGGTGGTGCCCACGGCGCGGCGCCGGGCCGAGGCGCTGCACGAAGGTGCGGCACGGCTGCGAGCGATCATCGACACTTCCATCGACGCAATCATCGTGACCGACCGCGAGGGGCGGATTACCGGCTTCAACCGCGCGGCGGAGGGGCTGTTCGGCTATGGCGCGTCAGAGGTACTGGGCCTGAGGGCGCGCAACCTGCTGGTCGCACCCGAGCGGCTGGGAGATCTGCCGGAAGCCTGGGCGGGCGGGCTACAGGCCGGCGAAAGCGCGAGCTACGAGCTGACCATGGTGGACCGCGGCGGGCGACGCTTTCCGGCGGAGGTCGCGTTGGGGCGCGGAGAGACGGATCGCTCGCTCTACGTGGCATGCCTCCGCGATGTCACCGCGCGCCATGCCGTCGAGGGGGCCCTGCGCGAAGCGCGCGACAGGGCGCTGGCGGGCGAGCGGGCAAAGTCCGATTTCCTGGCCGTGATGAGCCACGAGATGCGCACGCCGCTCAACGGGCTGCTGGGGACGCTCGAACTGATGCGGGACGCGCCCGACGACGCTGCCCGGGCTGCGCTTCTGGCGCGGATGCAGGGATCGGGGGCGCTGCTGCTGGATCTGGTAAACGACACGCTGGCGCTGGCGAGCTACGAATCCGGCACGCTGCGCCCCGAGCCCGTCGCCTTCCAGATGACCGCGCTGATGGAGAGCGTGCTTGCCGCCGCGCGCGCCATGGCCGAGGCCAACGGCAACACCCTGCGCTGGACCTGGGTCGGCCCGCCTGTCGGCGAGGTCGTGGGCGATCTGCGGCGCATGCGGCAGATCCTCGTGAACCTTGCCACCAATGCCAGCAAGTTCACCCGCAATGGCCGGGTCGAGATCGAGGTGGAGCTGGAGGGCGACGGGGACCACGTGGAATTCCGGGTCATCGACAGCGGGATCGGCATCGCGGAGGCGGATCTTGAGCGGATCTTCGAGGATTTCGAGCGCGTCGACAGCACCTATGCGCGACAGTCCGAGGGCACGGGGCTCGGCCTTGGCATCGCGCGGCGGCTCGCACGGCTGGTGGGCGGCGAGATCGGCGCCGAGAGCGAGCCGGGCGACGGCAGCGTCTTCTGGCTGCGCGTGCCCCTGGGCGAAACGGTCGAGACGGTAGCGGCAGCCCCTGCCCCGGTCGCAGCGCCCGTCGAGCGCCGCGAGATCCTGCTGGTCGAGGACAACGAGACCAACCGTTTCATCGCCCGAGCCATGCTCGAAGCGGCAGGCCATCAGGTGACGGAAGCCCGGAACGGGGCCGTGGGCGTGGAGCTGGCCGAGGCACGGCACTTCGACGTGATCCTGATGGACATCAGCATGCCGGTGATGGACGGGATCGAGGCGGCGCGGCGCATCCGATCAGGCAACGGGGCTTCGCGCGATACGCCCATCGTCGCGATCACGGCGCATGCCCTGCCCGAGGAACTGGCCCGCTTCCGGTCGCAGGGTATGGAGGCCTGCCTGACCAAGCCGCTCGACCGCAAGGCCCTGCTGGCCACTCTGGCGCAGGTGTCCGGCGGTATCACAGTGTCCCCTGAAGGGGCGACTGCCCCGAACGACGCGCTGGCCGCGTTCCTCGGACACGCCGATCCGGTCAGGGCGCGGGTGCTGCTGGACCGCTTCACTCAGGAAATGGAGGCGCTGCTGACGAGGCTGGAAACCGAGACCGATGCAGAGGCCCTTCGCGCCGCCGTGCATCGTTGCGCGGGCAGTTGCGGGACCTTCGGTTTGGCGGACCTGCACGCCGCGCTGGCCGGAATCGAGACCGCGCTGAAGCGCGGCGCGCCTCCGCCGCCCGAGATCCTGGGCCGGCTGCCCGGGCTTTGGGAGGACGGCCGCGCGACGCTGAAGGCAGTCCGCGCGGCCTGATTTCTCAGCGGTAGTCGGCCCGCTGGAGACCGTACTTGGTCATCTTTTCGTTGAGCGTCCGCCGCGGCAGACAGAGCTCTTCCATCACGGCCGAGATCGCGCCCTTGTGGCGGCGCATGGTGTTGTCGATCAGCATGCGCTCGAAGGCTTCGACGTATTCCTTGAGCGGCTTGCCCTCGGTCGTCATCACCGGCTGCATCTGGTCGTGGTCGTTCATCAGCAGCGAGGCGATGGTGCCCTGCCCGCGCCGCGATTGCAGCACCGCGCGTTCGGCGAGGTTGATGAGCTGGCGGACGTTGCCCGGCCAGGGCGCCTGCAGCAGCTGCGCCGCCTCCTGCGCGCTGACGTGGGGCGCCTCGCAACCGTATTCATCGGCGAACTGCTCGGTGAAGCGGGTGAAGAGCGTGAGGATATCCTCACCCCGGCCCCGGAGCGGCGGCACGGTGATCTTGAGCGCGGCCAGCCGGTAGTAGAGGTCGCTGCGCAGGGCGGTTTCGCAGGTGCGGCCTTCGTCCTGAAGATTGCAGATGGCGACGATGCGGGTCTCCGACGGGGTGCCCTGATCGTTGATGACCGACAGCAACCGGGCCTGCGAAGCGTCGGAGAGCGCCTCGATATCCTCGAGCACGAGGGTGCCGCCGCGGGCCTCTTCGATGGCGGGCAGGCGCATGTCGTCGGGCAGCATGGGCCCGAAGAGACGGCGCATGAGCGCGTCCTCGTCGTGGGCGGCGCAACTTACCAGCACGAACTTCTTGCCGGCGCGGGCGCCCACGGCGTGCAGGGCGTGGGCGACCAGCGTCTTGCCGGTGCCGGTCTCGCCCTCGATCAGCACGTGGCCGTCGGCCTGGCCGAGATCCAGGATGTCCTCGCGCAGGCGGTGCATGGCCGGGCTGTCGCCGATGAACTTGTTCATGATCTGCTCGCCGCCGGCGAGTTCGCTGCGCAGCGCCCGGTTGTCGAGCGTCAGGCGGCGGGCGTTGGTGGCCTTCTTGGCCAGTTCCGACATGCGGTCGGGGTTGAAGGGCTTTTCGAGGAAATCGAAGGCGCCGATGCGCATGGCCTCGACCGCCATGGGCACGTCGCCATGGCCGGTGATCATGATGACGGGCAGCGCGCTGTCCTGCCCCATGAGCTTGCGCAGCAGCTGGATGCCATCCATGCCGGGCATCTTGATATCGGTGATGACCACCCCGGGATAGTCGGGCCCGAGGGCACCGAGCGCCTCTTCGCCGCTGGCGAAGGTTTCGGTGTCGTAGCCCGACAGGGCCAGCCACTGGCTGATCGACTGGCGCATGTCCTTTTCGTCGTCGACGATGGCGATCTTCATTGCATTGGCCATGGTACGGTTCACTCCGCGGCTTCTTGGTTTTCGTTGAGCACGGGAAGCTGCATCTCGAAGACGGCGCCCCCGTTCTGCCCGTTGCGGGCGGTCAGTCGGCCGCCCAGGTCGCTGACGATCCCCGAGGAGATGGCGAGACCCAGCCCCACCCCGTCCCCGGGTTGTTTCGTGGTATAGAAAGGCTCGAAGAGCGCATCGAGATCCTGAATGCCGTGGCCGTTGTCGCGCACCGAGAGTGTCGCGGTCTCGCCCGCGGCAAGGATGATCTCGATTTCCGGGTCTTCGACGGACTTGGTGGCGTCGAGCGCGTTGCGCAGCAGGTTCACCAGAACCTGTTCGATCCGCATGCGGTCGCCCATGACGCGCACCGGGTCGTCGGGCAGGATCTTGGAGATCCGCACGCGACGCGCCTTGAGTTGCGGCTCCATCATGGAAAGGCTGCTGGCCAGCGCCTCGGCCATGTCGACCGGGCTGAAGGCCTCCTGCCCCTTGCGGGCGTAGGACTTGAGCTGCTGGGTGATGGCGCCCATGCGTTCGATCAGGTCGTCAATACGGTGGAAGGCGCTGAGCGCCTCGTCCGGGCGGTTGCGGTTGAGCAGGAGGCGCGCGCCGGCGAGATAGGTTTTCATCGCGGCCAGCGGCTGGTTCAGCTCGTGGCTGACAGCGGCGGACATCTCGCCCAGAGCGGCGAGCTTGGAGCTTTGCGCCAGCGTCTGCTCTGCAACGGCGAGGTTCTTCTGGACCTTCTCGCGCTCGGCGATCTCGCGGCTGAGACGGGCGTTGAGTGCGCGCATCTCGGCGGCGTCGCGCTGGAAAAGCGTCATGCGCAGCGTGGCTTTACGTGAAAGCGCGTAGAAGGCGAGTGCGGCCAGCAGGGCAAAGCCCATGATCTCGAGCGCGAGGACGGCGTTCACCTTCTCGCGCACGCTGGAATAGGTGGTGAAGGAACTGATCGACCAGCCGCGGAAGGGCACGCGCCCGTCGATGCGCATCACCGCCTCGCCCTCAAGGTAGGCGTCGGCCTCCTGCTTGGTCCAGTCGGCGGTGACCTGGATGGCGCGTTCGATGGCGGTGTCGGGCGGACGTTCGTCGAGCGCCTCGCTGGGCGTCAGCCCGCGCCAGCGCGGTTCGGTCGCGAGGATGATGGTACCCTCGGAATCGGTGACGAAGACGGCGCTGGTGATGCCGGCCCAGGCCCGTTCGAACTTGGCGAGGTCGACCTCGACCACGATCACGCCGATTGGCTGGTTCTGGCTTTCCACCTTGCGCGAATAGGTGAAGGCATAGCCGCCCGCCTCGCGCTGCATGGTCGTGAAGACGGTGGCGTTCGACCGCAACCCGTCGACGAAATAGGGGGCGTTCCGGTGGTTTTCACCCAGCCGGTTGCGGTCGGTGGCCGCGACGGTGCGCCCTTCGCGGTCGAGCAGCATCAGCGAGGCGGCGCCGATCTCGTCGATGTAGGAGATGAGCCGCTGCGAGGTCTGGCTGTAGTCCCCCGAGTTCAGCGCCGCGATCAGCGAGGGATCGCGCGCCAGTAGCTGCGGCACGATGGCGTTGCGGCGCAGCTCGGAGACGAGGTTGCCCGAGTAGAGCGCCAGCCGCAGCTCGGACCGGTTGCGCGTCGTCTCGGTGAACCGGTCGGTCAGCAGATGGTTGGTGATCCAGACGGTCGAAGCCGCGACCACGAACAGTCCCAGCAGGGACAGACGCATGCGCCAGGAGATCGGGCTGCCGCGGCGCGTGCGCAGCATGGAGGTCGGGGGCGTCGCCATTGCGCAAGGATAGGCGTGTGACGCCTGCCTCTCAAGTCAGGCGGCGGTGAGGGCGCCGGGAAGATGAGCGAAAAGGCGCGCACCATCCTCGTTTCCATGGGCATTTTCCGCCGCGCGCTCGGGGTGCGGCATCATCCCGAGGATCCGCCCGTTCCCGGAGACGATGCCGGCGATGTCGCGGGCCGAGCCGTTGGGGTTGGCGAGGTAGCGGAAGGCCACCCTGCCCTCGCCTTCGAGCCGGTCGAGCGTGTCCGCGTCGGCAGTGTAGTTGCCGTCGTGGTGCGAGATCGGGATGTCGATCTCGGCGCCCGCACCATAAGCCTCGGTCCAGGGGGTGCCGGTCCGCTCGACGCGCAGAGGCGTGGTGCGGCAAATGAACTTCAGCCCGGCATTGCGCAGCAGAGCACC
Organism: Allosediminivita pacifica; assembly: GCF_003054175.1. Lineage (GTDB taxonomy): Bacteria > Pseudomonadota > Alphaproteobacteria > Rhodobacterales > Rhodobacteraceae > Allosediminivita > Allosediminivita pacifica. The sequence continues at coordinate 66,230 of NZ_QBKN01000008.1, read as the reverse complement.
CGGCAGGAGCCCGGTTTCGGTCAACACCTGGAAGCCGTTGCAGACGCCGAAGACATAGCCGCCGCGCTCGGCATGGGCCGCGACCGCGCGGGTGATGGGCGACTGCGCGGCGATGGCTCCGCAGCGCAGGTAATCCCCGAAGGAGAACCCACCCGGGATGCCGATCATGTCGATGCCCGAGGGCAGATCGGTGTCCTTGTGCCAGACCATGTCGACGGAAAAGCCCGCGTTCTCGAAGGCGACCTTGAGGTCGCGATCGGCATTGGAGCCGGGAAAGACGATGACTGCGGCTTTCATGGCAGCGTTCCTTGCTGGAATGGATAAAAACCCGGGCGCCCGGAGGGCCTACGGCATCTCGATGCGGTAGCTTTCGATCACGGTGTTGGCGAGCAGCTTCTCGCACATCTCGCGCACCGTGTCCTCGGTCGTGCCGTCGGCGAGGTCGAGCTCGATCACCTTGCCCTGGCGCACGCCCTGCACGCCGTCGAAGCCGAGGCTTCCGAGCGCGTGGCGCACGGCCTCGCCCTGGGGATCGAGAACCCCTTCCTTGAGCATCACATGCACCCGTGCCTTCATGGCCCCTCTCCCGCGATCTGGCGTTTGGTGGGGTGGAACCGCATCGGGGCATCAAATGCAAGGGGGAATCCGGCACGCCGCCTTGCCCCGCAGGACGCGGCGCGCTATCCGGCAGGTCATCGCACGCGGAAAAGGGTGTCTGCCATGCTGGATCTGAGCTTCGAGCCCCCCAAGCCCAAGGTGATCGCCGGGGCAAAACACGACTGGGAACTGGTCATCGGCATGGAGGTGCATGCGCAGGTGTCCAGCAAGGCCAAGCTGTTCTCGGGCGCCTCGACCGAATTCGGCGCCGAACCCAACTCCAACGTCTCGTTCGTGGACGCGGCCATGCCGGGCATGTTGCCGGTCATCAACGAATTCTGCATCGCACAGGCGGTGCGCACGGGGCTGGGCCTGAAGGCGCAGATCAACCTGCGTTCGGCCTTCGATCGCAAGAACTACTTCTATCCCGACCTGCCGCAGGGCTACCAGATCTCGCAACTCTATCACCCGCTGGTCGGTGAAGGCGAAATCATCGTCGACATGGAACCGGGCGTCGCGCGCAAGGTGCGCATCGAGCGCATTCACGTCGAGCAGGACGCCGGCAAGTCGATCCACGACATGGATCCGGCCATGTCCTTCGTGGACCTCAATCGGACTGGCGTGGCGCTGATGGAAATCGTCTCGCGTCCCGACATCCGCGGTCCCGAGGAAGCGGCGGCCTACGTGGTCAAGCTGCGCCAGATCCTGCGCTATCTCGGCACCTGCGATGGCAACATGCAGAACGGCAACCTGCGGGCTGACGTGAACGTGTCGGTCTGCCGTCCCGGCGCCTACGAGAAATACATGGAGACGCAGGATTTCTCCCATCTGGGTACGCGCTGCGAGATCAAGAACATGAACTCCATGCGGTTCATCCAGCAGGCCATCGACTACGAGGCGAAGCGCCAGATCGCCATCCTCGAAGGCGGCGGCGAGATCGTTCAGGAAACCCGTCTCTACGATCCCGACAAGGGCGAGACGCGCTCGATGCGGTCCAAGGAAGAGGCGCACGACTACCGGTACTTCCCCGATCCCGACCTGCTGCCGCTCGAGATCGAGCAGGCTTGGGTGGATGACATCGCAGCCCACCTGCCCGAGCTGCCGGACGAAAAGAAGGCCCGCTTCGTGAAGGATTTCGGCGTGACGGAATACGACGCCGACGTGCTGACCGCCGAGCGTGACCTCGCCGACTACTTCGAGGCCTCGGTTGGTGGCGGCGATGGCAAGAAGACCGCCAACTGGGTCATCAACGAGGTTCTGGGCCGCGCCAACAAGGCCGAGGTCAGCCCTCGCGAGATCGTGGCCCCCGAGGTCAACGCCGCCATCCTCGAGATGGTCGCCAAAGACGAGATCAGCACCAAGATCGCCAAGGACGTGCTCGAGAAGCACATCGAAAGCGGACGCGCGCCGGCGGAGATCGTCGAGAGTGAAGGGCTGAAACAGGTGACCGACACCGGCGCCATCGAGGCCGCGGTCGACCAGATCATCGCCGACAATCCGGAGCAGGTCGAAAAAGCCAAGCAGAACCCGAAGCTTGCGGGCTGGTTCGTGGGCCAGGTGATGAAGGCCACCGGTGGCAAGGCCAACCCCAAGGCCGTGAACGAGCTTGTCAGCTCCAAGCTGAAGGGCTGAGGCACACGACCCGCCGGAGACGGCGGGTCGCCCCGGAACGGCCACGTGCCGACGGGCCTTGCGCACAATTACTCCCCATTTCCACCTCAATCACGCGGTTTCCGCCATAATCTCGCTTTGACGCGTGATTCGTGCGTGCGCGAATCGTTCTGATTGTGTTAAGAAAGAGTTATTGAAGACGTGGGGTAAGGAGTTGAGCCGGAGATTACCGGACGGTGAGTGAGTGAGACTTTTCAAAGACCCTTTTCGATAACGACCAAGACTTTTTTATAGAACCACGAAGACTCTTTTTTAAACGAGCAAATGAGCCAATTTTCGGCTTCGAGGGCGGCCCTTGCCGGGGCCGTCCTTTTTCGCTTTTGCAGCGCTTCTTTTAGGTGTCGATGTCGAGCGAGAGCGCGTGGATCTCGGAGACGAGCTCTTTGCCAAGTGCCTCGTGCACGGCACGATGGCGGGCGATGCGGGACTTGTCTTCGAAAGCCTTGGCGCGGATCACGACCACGAAATGGCTTTCGCCGCCTTCCTGGTATCCGGCATGGCCGCGGTGGCTTTCGCTGTCGTCTCGCACCTCCAGGTGCGCGGGCGAAAACGCCTCGCGAAGGCGTGTCTCGATCCGTTCCGTGCGCGTCATTTTTCGGCTCCCTGCCCCTGTTCAACCGCGCCGGATCGTCTACACTGCCGCGTCCGAGTCGAAAAGAGGTTCGCGATGACTGATAAAGACCCCTTCGGATTCGACATGTCGATCAAGTCGGCCAAGAAGAAGAACCCGCGTGGCCGGCGGGGCATGTCGGGCGAACAGGAAACCTCAACCCGCGTTTGCGACCATCCGGGGTGCGAAAGGCCCGGCAAGTTCCGGGCCCCGAAGGCACCGGACGTGCTCGACGATTTCTACTGGTTCTGCAAGGATCACGTCCGCGAATACAACCTCAAGTGGAACTTCTTCGACGGCAAGACCGAAGCGGAGATGAACGCCCAGAACACGACCGACAAGGTCTGGGAGAGGCGCACCAAGGACTGGCGCGACCCCGAGCAGCGCGCCTGGGCCCGGCTCGGCATCGAAGACGCGCACCAGGTCCTGGGCCAGAACGCGACCCGCAACCCTGGCCGCGGGGCAAACGCGAACGGCTCGGGTCACACCCGCAAGCTGCCGCCTACCGAGCGCAAGGCAATCGAGATTCTCGACGCCAAGGACACCTGGTCGAAGGCGGAAATCCGCCGAGCCTACAAGGCGCTCATCAAGGTGCTGCACCCCGACATGAACGGCGGGGACCGCAGCCAGGAAGAACAGCTGCAGCAGGTGGTCTGGGCTTGGGACCAGCTCAAGGACAGCCGCAGCTTCAAGTGAGGGCAGATCGGTCACAGGTCGGCGAAAATCAACCTGCGATAGAGGATGTCAAAGTTAGCGCGTGACATGTCGTCTGACGCTGTGGCAGCATCGGGTCAGACAGAGCGACATCCACTCACGAACAGGAAGGGCCTTCGGGGGCATATCACGAAGGCCCTTTTTGCTGTCCGGATGTCATCGGAGCGTCCTGCTCCGCGGCCCGTCATGCTGCGGCGTCGCGGAAGGTCAGGCTGACGCCGTTCAGGCAATGGCGCTTGCCCGTCGGATCGGGACCGTCGTCGAAGATGTGCCCAAGATGCGAGCCGCAGCGCGAACAATGTACCTCGGTCCGCGTCATGAAGAGCGTGCGGTCGGGCTTGGTGCCGATCAGGCTGTCGTCGATGGCGCGCCAGTAGCTGGGCCAGCCGGTGCCGCTGTCGTACTTGTGCTCCGAGGAGTAGAGCCGCTGGTCGCAACCGCGGCAGTGGTAGATCCCCTCGGCCTTGAGATCGTGCAGCTCGGAGGAAAAGGCCCGTTCGGTGCCCTCCTCCCGCATCACGCGAAACTCGATATCTGACAGCATCGCGCGCCACTCGGCCTCGGTGCGGGTGACCTCGTAGTCGTCCTCGGCGGCCTGCGCGCTGCGGGTGATGCCGAGCGTGGCGGCCGTGGCGGCCAGGAATGTGCGTCGTTTCATGTCTCGGTCCTCCTTGCCCGCAAGGTGTGCCCCGGCCGCGTCTCCGGCAAGGCAAACCTCTGCACGATGACGCGAGAATGGCGACATGTCGGTGCGGGCGGATGCAGGGAATGGCGGGGCGCGCACCCGGGTGCTCTTGAGGTTGTGACAGATACGCGCCCCTGCGACCGGCCGGGACTGAAGGGGCCCGACCGACCGTCCGGTGCCGGCCTTACTGAGCCGGAAGCAGGACGCGGTCGATCACGTGGATGACCCCGTTCGATTGCGCGACGTCGGCGATCGTCACCGTGGCCTCGCGGCCGTTTTCGTCCGCAAGCGTGATCTCGTCGCCGTCCATCATGGCCTGCAGGGTGCAGCCCCCCACGGTTTCGACCGGGTGCATGCCGCCGTCATCGGCGATCATGCCGGCAATGGCGTCCGACATGGCATTGGCGGCAACCACGTGGCAGGTCAGGATCTTGGTCAGCTGCGCCTTGTAGGGATCGCTCATCAGCGTGGCGAGATCATCCTCCTTGATCCGGTCGAAGGCCGCATCGGTGGGCGCGAAAACGGTGAAGGGCCCCTCCCCGCTGAGCGTTTCGACCAGGCCCGCCTGGGTGACGGCAGCAACGAGCGTCTCGTGGTCGGCGGAGTTCACCGCGTTCTCGACAATGGTGCGGTCGGGGTACATGGCGGCGCCGCCGACCATGGGCAGGTTGCCCTGCGCGAAGGCGCTTCCCGCAATCAGGGTCGCGGCGGCGGTGGCGAAAGCAATGCGTTTCATCTTCTTCTCCCTTTCGATGCCCCGCCGGGTGTCGGCGGGATCTGCGCGAAGACACGGAAGGAAGAAGAGCGCGGTTTCGGAGGCGCCGTTCACGAGGCCGTGAGCGGCGCCGGTCTGTCAGTGGTAGGAGAGTTCGCCCACGACGTTCCGCCATTCGCCGCTCGACAGCTTCTGGCGGTGGGTGAAACGGACCGAGTGCAGCGGCCCCTCGATCTCGGACTGCCAGAACTCGATGAACTTGAAGAGCCGTGGATGATCCGGGGCCAGGTCGTAGTCCTGCCAGATGTAGCTGTTGAGCACGTTCTTGTAGTCGGGCATCCGGTAGAAGAGTTCGGCCGTCGTCAGCCCGTAGCCCTTGAGCAGCAATTCGGTTTCGCTTTCCTGCATCTTGTTACCTCGTTCAACTTGCCGTATCGGAAATCTTGCGAAGCGAGTCGTGAAAAATCAATGAAAACAGGATGTTGTCAGCAGTCCGAGGTGGCTGCCAACATGCAAGAGCCCCGCTGCCATTGCACCCCATATCCTGTCTCTGATAAGGTGCTCTCAACAATATATGGCAGAACAACGGACGGGCGACGAACTTGAACGATACCCCGCAACCCCCTGAAAACGAAGACGAAACACCGAAGCCGCGCAGCGGTCCGGCGATCTCCATCACGTCGGAGATGAAGTCGAGCTACCTCGACTACGCCATGTCGGTGATCGTCAGCCGTGCAATTCCGGACCTGCGCGACGGCCTGAAACCTGTGCACCGGCGCATTCTCTATACGCTTTGGGAGAACGGCCAGACCTCGTCCAAGCCCTACCGCAAGTGCGCCACCGCCGTCGGCGACGTCATGGGCCGCTACCACCCCCACGGCGACAGCGCGGTCTACGACGCGCTGGTGCGGATGGCGCAGGACTTTTCCATGTCGGTGCCGCTGATCGACGGCCAGGGCAACTTCGGCTCCATGGATGGCGACCCGCCAGCCGCCTATCGTTACACCGAGGCGCGGCTTGAAAAGGTCGCCGAGGCGCTGCTCGAGGACATCGACAAGGAAACCGTCGATTTCGTCCCGAACTACGCCAACGAACGCAACGAGCCGCTGGTGCTGCCGGCGCGCTATCCCAACATCCTGGTCAACGGCTCCGAAGGCATCGCCGTCGGCATGGCGACGCGCATCCCGCCGCACAACCTCGGCGAGGTGATCGACGCGACGCTGGCGCTGATCGAGCAGCCGGACCTCAGTTCCGAGCAGCTGATCGAATACATCCCCGCCCCGGACTTCCCCACGGGCGGCGTGATCCTCGGGCGGTCGGGCGCACGCAAGGCCTACCTCGAGGGGCGCGGCAGCGTGCTGATCCGGGCCAAGACCCGCATCGAGGAGCTGCGCAAGGACCGCTTTGCCATCGTCATCGACGAGATCCCGTACCAGGTGAACAAGTCGACCATGATCGAGCGCATCGCCGAGGCGGCGCGCGACAAGAAGATCGAGGGCATCGCCCACGTGCAGGACGAATCCGACCGCGAGGGCGTGCGGGTTGTCGTCGAGTTGCGCCGCGACGCGACGCCCGACGTGGTGCTGAACCAGCTCTACCGCTTCACGCCGATGCAGGTCAGCTTCGGCTGCAACATGCTGGCGCTGAACGGCGGCAAGCCCGAACAGCTGACCCTGCGCGCCTTCCTCACCGCCTTCGTGGATTTCCGCGAGGACGTGGTGGCGCGGCGCACGGCCTACCTGTTGCGCAAGGCGCGCGAGCGGTCGCACATCCTCTGCGGTCTGGCCGTGGCGGTGTCGAACGTGGACGAGGTCGTGGCGACGATCCGGTCGTCCGCGGATGCGTCGGAGGCGCGCGAAAGGCTCATGAACCGCCGCTGGCCGGCGCATGACATCGCGCCCTACATCCGGCTGATCGACGATCCCACGCACACGATCAACGAGGACGGGACCTACTACCTCTCCGAGGCGCAGGCCCGCGCGATCCTGGAGCTGCGCCTGCAGCGCCTGACGCAACTGGGCGTGAAGGAGGTCACCGACGAGCTCGAGGAGCTTGCCGCCAAGATCAAGGACTACCTCGATATCCTGTCGAGCCGCGAGCGCATCATGAGCATCATCGGCGACGAGATGCGCGCCGTGCGCGATGCCTATGCCGTGCCGCGCCGGACCGAGATCGTTGACTACGCCGCCGACCTCGACGACGAGGACCTGATCGAGCGCGAGGACATGGTCGTGACCGTCACCCAGGGCGGCTACATCAAGCGCACGCCGCTGGCCGATTTCCGGTCACAGAAGCGCGGCGGAAAGGGGCTCTCTGGCGGCTCGCTCAAGGACGACGACGTGGTGACCTCGCTCTTCGTGGCCAACACGCACACGCAGCTGCTGTTCTTCACGACGGCGGGCATGGTCTACAAGCTCAAGTGCTGGCGCCTGCCGCTGGGCGGGCGAACGTCGAAGGGCAAGGCCATTGTCAACATCCTGCCGATTCCGCAGGGCGTGTCGATCGCGGCCATCATGCCGGTGGACCGAGAGGAAGAGGACTGGGACGACCTGCAGATCGTCTTTGCCACCTCGGCGGGCGACGTCCGCCGCAACGCGCTGTCGGATTTCACCAACGTCATGCGCAACGGCAAGATCGCCATGGAACTGCCCGAGGGCGTTGAACTTGTTAACGCGCGGATCGCCTCGGAAGACGAGGACGTGATGCTGGTTACCGACTCGGGCCGCGCGATCCGCTTCCCGACCACCGACGTGCGGGTCTTCAAGGGTCGCAAGTCCACCGGCGTGCGCGGCATCCGCCTGCACAACGGCGACCGCGTGGTCTCCATGTCGATCATCCGCCACTTCGAGGCGAGCTCCGACGAACGTGCGGCCTACCTGAAAATGCGCAGGGCTGTCGCGGGTTTGGCGGACGAAGCTGAAGCGACGGACGAAGAAGAGACCGACGCCAATGCCACCATCGGGCAGGAACGCTACGCCGAGATGTCGGCGGCCGAGAACCTGATCCTGACGATCACCTCCAAGGGCTACGGCAAGCTGTCCTCGAGCCACGGCTACCCGGTGCGCGGGCGTGGCGGCCAGGGCGTGATGGCCATGGACAAGGCCATGCGGGGCGGTCCTCTGGTCGCTTCCTTCCCGGTCGAGATGGACGACCAGATCATGCTCGCCACCTCCAAGGGCCAGTCGATCCGGGTGCCGGTCGAGGGCATCAGCTTCCGGTCGCGTAGCGCGGGCGGGGTGCGGGTCTTCAACACCGGCGCGGGCGAGACCGTGGTCAGCGTGGCCTGGATCGCCGAGCAGGCCGAAGACGACGAGACCCCGGGCACCTCCGAGACCCCCGAGGAATGATTTCCCGGCCGGCGCCGCCCGTTTCGGCGCCGGCTGACGCGAAAGTGAGCGCCGCTTCTGCGCGCGAGCGCACCCGAGATGTGAGAAACTCTCGAATTCCGCACAACTTCGTTTGGCGCCATGTTCCGGTCATCCCGTTTCCGAAAGGACTGACCGAATGAACGCTACCACTCACAACACCGCCATGCTCGTCGCCCGCATCCTGATGGGACTCCTGTTCCTGCTGTCCGGCTGGGGCAAGCTCGGCGGCGTCGACGGCTTTGCCCAGTACATGGCCGCCGGCGGCATTCCCGCCTTCCTCGCCTGGCCCGCCGTGCTGTTCGAGATCCTGGGCGGCCTCGCCCTGATCCTGGGCTTCCAGACCCGCATCGTCGCGCTGGCGCTGGCCGCCTTCTGCATCGTGACCGCCGTCATGTACCACGGTTCCGAACAGACCCAGCTTCTGAAGAACCTCGCCATGGCCGGCGGCTACATCGCCATCGCCGTGGCTGGCGCCGGCGCCTGGTCTCTCGACCGCGTCATGGGCCGCAGCACCACCGTCGCGGCCTGACTAGCTTAACTTGCAAGCAAGTTTTCGGGGCGATCCTGCGGGCAACCCGCGCGAAAGGATCGCCCCGAATGAATCTCTACACCTGCTCGATCGAGTTGAAGAAGGAGGCCAAGTCGCTGGTCTTCGCCAAGGCGCTGGCGGAATGGATGGACCTGTTGAAGTCGCGCGACGTCATCGTCGACTGGCATCTCTACCGGCGCAAGCTCGGGCTCTCATCCGACCGTCACACGGATTTCCTGCTCAACATCGAGGTCGAGGACATGGGCCAGCTCGACCGCGCCTTCCGGACGCTGGTGCAGCCCGACGAGGAGATCGAGCAGCTCTACAACGCCGTGCACAACCAGATCGTCACCGCCGACGTCGGGCTCTACCGGCGTTTCCCCGACCCCGAACGCGCCGAGCGGGTCGCCTTCTTCTGAGGTGATGGCGGCCTTGAGACGCGGCAGAGGGGGCTCTGCCCCCGGCCCTTTGGGCCTCCCCCGAGGTATTTCCGGCGAAAAGAAGCCTCAGGCGAGGCGCTCGGCCAGGAGGTCGCGCACCGCATCACGCGGGACGTCCGAGGTAACGAAGGCCTGCCCGATTCCGCGCGCCAGAATGAAGCGCAGCTGACCGTCCACCACCTTCTTGTCCTGCCCCATGAGGTCCAGCAGCGCGTCTGCATCCGGCAGATGCCCGGGGATGTCCGACAGATCTGCCTTCATGTTCATGGCGCGCAGATGTGCCGAGACACGGCTCGGGTCCTCCTGCGGGCAAAGGCCGAGGCGGGCGGAGAGGTCGAAGGCCAGCGCGCAGCCCACCGCGACACCCTCGCCGTGCAGCAGCCGGTCGGAATAGCCGGTCGCCGCCTCGAGCGCGTGGCAGAAGGTGTGGCCGAGGTTCAGCAGCGCGCGGTCCCCCTGCTCGGTCTCGTCGCGCAGCACGATCTCGGCCTTCATCTCGACCGAGCGTTTCACCGCGTGCTGGCGGGCTGCCGCATCGCCGCGGGCGGCAGCGGCGCCGTTGTCCTCGAGCCAGTGGAAGAAATCCGCGTCGCCCAGCAGCCCGTATTTCACCACCTCGCCATAGCCCGCGCGGAAATCGCGCGGCGGCAGCGTGTCGAGCGCGGCGGTGTCGGCCAGCACCAGCGCGGGCTGGTGGAAGGCGCCGATCAGGTTCTTGCCATGGCCCGTGTTGATGCCGGTCTTGCCGCCGACCGAGCTGTCGACCTGCGCCAGCAGGCTGGTGGGCACCTGGACGAAACGCACGCCGCGGCGCAGGACGGCAGCAGCGAAGCCGACAAGATCGCCGATCACGCCACCGCCAAGCGCGATGACCACGTCGCGGCGTTCCACCTTCTGGTCGAGCAGCCAGTCGCAGGTGCGGGTGAGGTTCTCCCAGTTCTTGGTACCCTCGCCGGGCGGCAGGGTCAGCGCCTCGGAGGCGATGCCGACGGTGCGCAAAGCGTCCTGCAGGGCGGACAGATGGGCTGCGGCCACATTGGCGTCGGTGACGATCACCGCACGGGGCCGGGCGAGCAGCGGGGCGATTTCCGCACCCGCACGGGCGATGAGCCCCGGGCCGATGCGAACGTCGTATTCCCGCCCCGGCAGCGGCACGGACACGGTTGCGATTTCGGGGGCGCTGTCAGGGGCGGTCTGGCCGGTCATGGGGTCTGCTCCAGGATGTCGCCGCGCGCGACAAGTGCGGCCTGCACGCGCAGGGCCATGTCGGCGAGGCTGATGTCGCGGTCGGAGGGCACGGTGAGGTCAGCCAGCGCATAGACCGGCGCGCGTTCGGCGTGCAGCGCCGCCAGGGTGGCGTGGGGATCGGCGGTGCGCAAAAGCGGCCGCGTGCCCTTGTGTCGCACTCGCTGCCAGAGCGTCTCGAGATCGGCGTCGAGCCAGACCGAGACACCTTTTTCCGACATGACCCTACGGTTGGCCTCGGAGAGGAACGCCCCGCCGCCGGTCGAGAGCACGCAGGGCGGCCCGTCGAGCAGGCGCGAGATGACCTCGTGTTCGCGCGCGCGGAAGAACGGCTCGCCGTCGCGGGCGAAGATCTCGGGGATGCTCATGCTGGCGGCGCGCTCGATCTCCTGGTCCGAATCGCGGAAGCCCACGCCAAGCTGCGCGGCGAGCGTGCGGCCCACCGCGGTCTTGCCCGCCCCCATCATGCCGACCAGAACCACCGTCCGGCGAAGATTGCTGCCCTGTTGCCCTTGTCTCTCGGCCATCCGTTGCCCATTGATGTGATCATTGCGTGAATGACGTGAAGCCTCCAAAAAGGCTAGGTACAAAGCGAAAAATATCGGGGCAGGGAGTGAGCGCAACATGGGGCGCATCCTGAAGTGGTTGATCTATCTTGCGATTCTGGCGGCGATCGCGCTGGTGGCCTATGCGTATGTGGGGCCGTACTTCGGCGCCGACTTCGCCCCGCCCCAGACCGAGCGGCGCCTTCCGGTGGAGCTTGATGCGGACTAGATCCGCCGCCGCGGGGTCGCTCGTGGCCCTTCTCCTTGCCGCACCCTGCGCGATGGCGCAGCCCTTTCTCTCCGAGAGCGTCCAGAGCGGCCTGCCGCCGCAGGTCGAGGAGCGCTCGCTGGGCGATCCCGGACCCGGTGGCGTGGGCCTGCTGTCGCCGGCGGTGACAGGACTTCCCGCCGATCTCTGGGTCGGGTCGCGGGCCGATACGTTGGCCGACCTGGTGGCGGCAGTGGACCCGTCGGTGCCGGTGTTGCGGGCGCTTCTGGTGACGCTGATGCTGGCCGAGGCCGAACCGCCGCAGCCCGGGGGCGTGACCCTGCTGGCCGCGCGACTCGACCGGCTCGAGGCACAGGGCGCCGTCGAGGAGGCGCTGGCGCTCGTGGAACGGTCGGGGCATGCGGCACCGGAGCTTTTCACGCGGTGGGCCGAGTTGAGTCTGCTGATGGGGCGACCGCAGGGCCCCTGCAGGGAGATCGCCGCACGCCCCACCCTGACCGACGACCTCGGGCTGCGGATCTACTGCCTTGCGCGCGCGGGCCAGTGGGATCGCGCCGCGCTGAGCCATGGGGCGGCAGCTGCGATGGGGGCGCTGGCGCCCCGGGATGCCGCGTTGATCGCGCTCTTCCTCGATCCCGAGGCGGAACCGCAGCGCGCGCTGACGCCGCCGGTCCGGCCGACGCCGCTCGAAGTGCGGCTTTTCGAGGCCATCGGCGAGCCGCTGCCCACCGATCCGTTGCCCCTGCCCTTTGCCGTGCAGGACCTGAGCGGCGACAATGGCTGGCGGGCGCAGCTTCTGGCGGCAGAGCGGCTGGCGCGCGCGGGCAGCCTTCCGGCGAACCGGCTTTTGGGCCTCTATACGCAGCGGGAGGCCGCGGCCTCGGGCGGGGTCTGGGACCGGGTGGCGGCGCTGCAGGATTTCGAAGTGGCGCTCCGAAGCCGCAGGCCGGACCGGATCGCGCCGGCTCTGCGGGCGGTCTGGCCGCAGATGGCCAGCGCCGGGCTGCTTGTGCCGTTCTCGGAGCTCTTCGCGAGCGATCTTTCCAGGATCGACCTGACGGGGCGCGCGGCGGAGATCGCGCTGCGCGCCGCGGCGCTCTCGCCCGATTACGAGAGCCTGCTGCGTGGCGCAGAGGGGCCGGAGGGCGCCTTCCTCGCCGCGATCGCCGCGGGCGAGACATTGGCAGCGACGGAGCTGCCCGCCCTGCCCCATGCCGATGCCGTTGCGGCGGCTTTCGGGGATGCCGCCATGCCGATGCAACTTGAAGCGCAGCTTTCGGACGGGCGGCTTGGCGAGGTGATCCTGCGGGCCATCGCGCTTTTCTCGGCGGGGGCGGCCGGCAACGGTGACGACCTGACCGACGCGCTGGCCGCGATGCGGCAGATCGGGCTCGAGGATGCGGCGCGGCAGGCCGCCTTGCAGGTCATGCTGCTCGATGCGGAACGGGCGCGGCGATGAGCGGAGGCTGGGTTCCGCTCTTCCTCGAGGCGCTGGCGGCCGAGCGCGGCGCGGCGCGCAACACGCTCGAGAGCTACAGGCGGGACCTCGATCATGCCGAGGCCTGGCTCACTGATCAGGGCAAGGACCTGCAGCGCGCGCAGATGGCAGATCTAGAGGCCTATCTTGTGGACTGCGACGCGCGGGGGCTGTCGCGCGCCACGCGGGCCCGGCGGCTTTCGGCGCTGAAGCAGCTATATCGCTTTGCCTTCGAGGAAGGCCTGCGCGAGGACAATCCCGCGATCCGGATCGCGGGCCCCGGACGGGACAAGCGCCTGCCAAAGACACTCTCGCTGGAAGAGGTCGACCGGCTGCTCGAGGCGGCCGAGAGCCATGGCCGCAACGAGACAGACCGCGCGCGCGACCGATGCCTGATGCAGCTGCTCTATGCCACCGGTATGCGCGTGAGCGAACTTGTGGCGCTGCCGCTGAGCGCGGCGCGGGGTGATCCGCGGATGCTGCTGATCCGCGGAAAGGGCGGCAAGGAACGCATGGTGCCGCTCTCGCCGCCTGCCCGCGAGGCGCTCGCCACATGGGTGGCGCTGCGCGACGCACAGGAGGATGCCGCGCGGATGGCCGGCCACTCGGCCTCGGGCTTTCTCTTTCCCTCGCGCGGCAAGGCCGGGCACTTGACCCGGCACGCCTTTTACCTGCGGATCAAGGATCTTGCCGTTCGCGCGGGCGTGTCCCCCGAGAAGGTCACGCCGCACACGCTGCGCCACGCCTTCGCAACGCATCTGCTGGAAAACGGCGCCGACCTGCGGGCGATCCAGACGCTTCTGGGCCATGCCGACGTGGCAACGACCGAGATCTATACCCACGTTCTGGAAGAGCGGCTGCGCGCGCTCGTGCTGGAGCATCACCCCCTGTCGAAAGGCTAGGAACCTACTCGGCGACGCCCTGGATCCGGCGCAGTGAGTGCGGCAGGACGTCCTCGGATGGCCACCAGCCAGACAGCAGCGCGGTGTGGTAGCCTTGGGTCAGCCCCTTGGCGACCATGTGGTCATGCGCCGCCTGCGCGTCGTAGAGAAGCTCGCGCTGGTCGACATCGCCAGTGGGGTGGATGACCGCGAAGCGCGTCGCGGCCGTGCCATCGTGGGCCGGCATGCCGATGACGCCCGCGTTGATCCAGTCGACCCCTGCCACGCGCCGCCGGAAAGGCACGCCGCTGTGGCCCGCGATCACCGCGTCGATTGGGCCGCCAAGCACGTCCTCGAGCATGGCGACCTCCTGCGCGAAGGCCGAGACAGGGCTGTCGTGCCAGAGGAATTCCGCCACGGCGCTGGCACCACCGTGCAGTACAACGTACCGCCGGCCGCCCATGGTGAAGACCACCAGATCCGGGCAGGCCGCCATCCAGGTGCGCTCGACCTCGGTCAGGGTGTCGTTGGCATAGCCGTACCAGCCAGCCGAGAGGGCGTCGCAAAGCGACCCTGCCGTGAATCCGCAGCCGCAGCTGTCGGCGCCTGCCGCAAGCTGCAGCTCGCAGTTGCCGGCCACGCAGGTGATCCCCCACTTGCGCATCTCTGCGACGCATTCGCGCGGCTGACTGCCGTAGGCGACCACGTCCCCGGTGCAGATGACCGATTTCTTGTCGAAATTCTCGGCCCGGGCGAGCCCGCGCATGGCGCGCAGGGCATGAAGGTTGGAATAGGGTCCGCCAAAGGCCAGCATCGGGCCGTGGCGCGGGCCCAGATCAAAGACGCGCATTGCAACTCCCCTTGCAGGCCGCCGGGCCCCATCCCATAACCCCACTGTCCCCGACAACAAGGCCCGGATGATGGAAACCGATACGACCCTTCTCGACGCCGCATTCTGGATCACCTCCGCGGCAATTTTGTGCCTTATCATGCTGTCCGCCTTCTTCTCCGGTTCCGAGACCGCGTTGACGGCGGCCTCGCGCGGTAAGCTGCGCGCGGCCATCGACCGTGGCTCGAAGGGGGCGGAACGTGCGCTGAAGCTGACAGAGGACAGCGAGCGGCTGATCGGGTCGGTGCTGCTGGGCAACAACCTCGTCAATATCCTGGCCACGTCTCTGGCGACGGCGCTGTTCACCAACCTCTTCGGCGAAAGCGGCGTGGCGCTGGCGACCATCGTCATGACGCTGCTTGTGCTGATCTTCGCCGAGGTGCTGCCCAAGACCTATGCCATCACCAACCCCGAAAGCGCGGCCGCGGGCGTCGCGACGCCGATCTCGGTCGTGGTCAAGCTGTTCGCGCCCATGGTGTCGCTGGTGCGAATGCTGGTGCGCGGGGTTCTGCGGGTCTTCGGCGTGCGGACCGATCCCGACAGCCAGATCCTTGCCGTGCGCGAGGAAATCGCCGGCGCGCTGAACCTCGGCCATTCCGAAGGCGTGGTCGAGAAGGAAGACCGCGACCGGATTCTCGGCGCGCTCGACCTGGCCGAACGCACCGTGGAAGAGGTCATGCTGCACCGCTCGGGCATCGAGATGATCGATGCGGATTCCGAGCCTCAGGACATCCTGAACCAGTGTCTCGAGAGCCCGCACACCCGCCTGCCCGTCTTCCGCGAGGAGCAGGAGAACATCATCGGCGTGATCCACGCCAAGGACCTGCTGCGCGCCATGTACAAGTTGCTTGGCGAGGCCGGCGAAAAGGGCTTTGCCGCGCTCGAGACCTTTCGCATCGCGGACGTGGCGATGAAGCCCTACTTCGTGCCGAACACCACCTCGCTCGACGATCAGATGCGGCAGTTCCTGCGCCGCCGCACGCATTTTGCCCTCGTGGTGGACGAATACGGCAGCCTGCAGGGGATGATCACGCTCGAGGACATCCTCGAGGAGATCGTGGGCGAGATCACCGACGAGTTCGACCCCGACGGCGATTTCCCGATCCGCCGCGCCGAGGACGGGACCTACTGGGTCGAGGGCGGCATGACGATCCGCGACTTCAACCGCGCCACCGACTGGACCCTGCCGGACGAGGAAGCGAACACCGTCGCAGGCCTCGTGCTGCACGAGGCGCAGATGATCCCGACCGTTGGGCAGGTCTTCAGTTTTCATGGCTTCCGCTTCGAGGTCGTCGAACGGGAAGGCAACCGCATCACGCGGCTGAAAATTCGCCCGCTCTGACCTTCGGCTCCTCCAGATCCTCGTCGTCGCTCGTCATTTCAGGAAGATCGAGCGTCAGGCGATAGCCCTCCTCGTCCCCCCTGAGATCCAGTGCTCCGCCGATCTGCTCGGCGGCGGCCTCCATCAGCCGTGTGCCGATGCTGGCGATATCCGAATTGGCCGCCGCCGGCGCCACCGAGGTCACACCGATGCCGTCGTCGCTGCACGACAGGCGCAGCCCCTGCCCCGTCCGCCCGAGCGTGACGCGCACCTGCCCCTCGCGGCCGTCCGGAAAGGCGTGCTTAAAGGCATTGGCGACAAATTCGCTGACCACCATGGCCATGACGGCCGCGGTGCGCGAACTGCCCGTCAACTCACCCAGATCGGTCTCGACACGGACGCCGCGCGGCGCCTGATCCTGTAGTAGCCGTGCCACGCGGTCGAGGTAGGCGTGCAGCTCGACCCGGTCGAGATGGGTGCTGCGGGTGAGTTCGGCGTGAAGCTGCGCCACCGCCTGCACTCGGCGTTCCACCGCGGACATGGCGTCGCGCGCCTCTTCGCTGTTGAGCCGCCCCCCGTAGATGCGGATCACCGACAGCACGGTCTGGAGCGAGTTCTTGACCCGGTGGTCGATTTCCTTGCGCAGGACTTCCTCGTTGCGCAGGGCACGGCGCAGTTCGAGCTGACGCATAACCTGCCCGGCCAGCACCTTGAGCGTGTCGCGCTGCAGATCGGTCAGGTGGCGCGGCTTGTCGTCGAGAACGCAGAGCGTGCCGACCTTGTGGCCGTTCGATGCGACGAGCGGCGCGCCGGCGTAGAACCGCATCCGGTCGCGCGCGCCCGAACACAGCGGGTTCTCGGCGGTCCGCGTGTCCAGAGCCGTGTCCGGGATCTCGATGATGTCGTCCTCGGCGAGGATGGCATGCGAACAGATGGACTCGCCCAGGGGCGTCTCGTTGCGCTCCATCCCGACGGAGGCTTTGAACCACTGGCGGTCACGGTCGACGAAGCTGATGAGGGCCACCGGCACGTCGCAGATGCGCGCGGCGAGATCGACCACCTCGTCGAAGGCTTTCTCCCGCCCGCTGTCGAGAATCTCGAAGGACTCCAGCGTGGCAAGGCGCGCAGCGGAGCCTTCAGGTTTCCGTGCCAGCATCCCGGCATCCCCAAATCATGTGAACCACTGTCAGGTTAACCGGACAGTGCCCGACGTCAATACTTCAATGACAGCCTTTCGGCACCTTTCATTCTTTTATGAAGCTCGACGGATCAATGACTTAACCCCCGGCGGAGTGTCATTCGGCATAGCTCGCGCTGCGCGGGCAGCTACAATCAAAAGGTTAACAAGAACGGTCAGGAACTCGCTCTGAGTGCAGCATGCGTGCTCGTCGCTGCTGCCTCCCAAGTTTTGTGCAGGCGCGCCGGGCCGCGTGATCGCTTTTGGCCTTGGCGGGGTGAGCGGCCCGTCTGCGACACGGGATGTCGCTGAATGACAAGCCCGCGTCGCGCGCGCCGCGCCAGCAATGAACCAGGGGCAAGCGGAGACCAAGATGAAATCCAGCACACGGGCGGTCGTGATCGGCGGCGGGGTCGTCGGATGTTCGGTGGCCTATCACCTTACCAAGCTGGGCTGGTCCGACGTGGTCCTGCTCGAACGATCGGAGCTGACCTCGGGCTCCACGTGGCACGCGGCGGGCGGCTTCCACACGCTGAACGGCGATACCAACATGGCCGCGCTGCAGGGCTATACGATCCGGCTCTACAAGGAACTGGAGGAACTGACCGGCCTGAACTGCGGATTGCATCACGTGGGCGGGCTGACGCTGGCCGACAACGCCGACCGCTTCGACATGCTTCTCGCCGAGCGCGCCAAGCACCGCTACATGGGGCTCGACACGCATATCGTCGGCCCCGAGGAGATCGCCGAGCTTGCGCCGATCATCAACCTCGACGGCATCATCGGCGCGCTCTACGACCCGCTCGACGGGCACCTCGACCCTTCCGGCACGACACACGCCTATGCCCGTGCCGCGCGCCTCGCCGGGGCCGAGATCGAACTGCACACCAAGGTTCTCGAGACCAATCCCCGCGGCGACGGGACCTGGGAAGTCGTCACCGACAAGGGCACCATCCACGCCGAGCACGTGGTGAATGCCGCCGGGCTCTGGGCGCGCGAAGTCGGCGCCATGGCGGGCGTGTACCTGCCGCTTCACCCCATGGAGCACCAGTACATCGTCACCGACGAGACACCCGAGATCTACGAGCGCGACAGCGAGCACCCCCACGTCATGGACCCGGCAGGCGAAAGCTATCTGCGGCAGGAGGGACGCGGGCTCTGCATCGGGTTCTACGAACAGCCCTGCCGCCCCTGGGCCGTGGATGGCACGCCCTGGGATTTCGGGCACGAGCTTCTGCCCGACGATTTCGACAAGATCGAGGACAGCATCGAATTCGCCTATCGCCGCTTTCCCGTGCTGGAACGCGCCGGCGTGAAATCGGTGATCCACGGGCCCTTCACCTTTGCCCCCGACGGCAACCCGCTGGTGGGGCCGGTGCCGGGGATGCCCGGCTACTGGTCTGCCTGCGGCGTCATGGCGGGTTTCAGCCAGGGCGGCGGCGTGGGGCTCATGCTGGCGCAGTGGATGGTCGAGGGCGAATGCGAACGCGACACCGCCGCCATGGACGTGGCGCGCTACGGCGACTGGATCAGCCCGGGCTACACACGTCCCAAGGTGATCGAGAACTACCAGAAACGCTTTTCCGTGAGCTACCCGAACGAGGAACTGCCCGCCGCGCGCCCGAACCGCACCACGCCCATGTACGATCTCTTCGACACCATGGGCGCGGTCTGGGGCGCGCAATACGGGTTGGAGGTCGTGAACTACTTTGCCGAGGGCGACGAGCCGCGGCTCGAGACACCGAGCTTCCGCCGCTCCAACGCCTTCGATGCCACCGCGCGCGAGGTCGCGGCCGTCCGTAATGGCTGCGGTATCAACGAATTGCAGAACTTCGGAAAATACCGGGTGACGGGCGCGGGCGCGCGGGCCTGGCTGGACCGGATCATGGCGGGCCGGGTGCCTTTTCCGGGGCGCGTCGCGCTCACCCCGATGCTGTCCGAGGCGGGCCGGATCATCGGCGATTTCACCATTTCATGCATTGATGAAATGACCTTCCACCTCACCGCCAGCTACGGCGCGCAGGCCTATCATATGCGCTGGTTCCTCTCTCATCTCGAGGGCGACGTGCGGATCGAGAACGTGAGCGACCGCCTGACCGGCTTCCAGATCGCGGGCCCCAAGGCGCTCGAGGTGCTCGCCGCCTGCACGCGCGAGGATGTCTCGGACCTGCGGTTCATGGACGTGCGGCGGATAACGCTCGGCATGACCGACTGCCTTGTCCAGCGGCTGAGCTACACCGGCGACCTCGGCTACGAGATCTACTGCGATCCCATGGCGCAGAGGCAGCTTTGGTGGACCCTGACCGCGGCAGGCGCCGCGCATGGCATGCGGCCCTTCGGGATGCGGGCGATGATGTCGTTGCGGCTCGACCGGTTCTTCGGCGCCTGGGGCCGCGAGTACTCGCCCGACTACACCGCCGCGGAAACCGGGCTCGACCGGTTCATCGACTGGACCAAGGGTGCGCCCTTCCTCGGCCGCGAGGCCGCGGAGGCCGAACGCACCGAACCGCCCGAGCGGATGCTTGCCCCCCTCGAGGTCACGACGGAAGATGCCGACGTCCACGCCTACGAGCCGGTCTGGATCGACGGAAGCGTTCAGGGGTTCTGCACCTCGGGCGGCTATTCGCACCACGCTCGCAAATCGGTGGCGCTGGCGCTGGTCCCAAGGACGCTGGTCCGGTCCGGGCTGAAGGCCGAGATCGAAATCCTTGGCAAGATGTGTCCCGCGACCATGCTCTCCGAACCGCTTCTTGATCCCGGACGATCACGCATCTCGGATTAAGTATACGTCTTTTTGGCCCAATTTTGCGCAACGATCTTTCGCAAAACGAAATGTCGGTATAAGTTATGCGTATGGGAGCCATCGCAATACTGATTCCCGCCGCAGGTGCGAGTTCGCGCATGCGGGGGACGGACAAGCTCACCCAGCAGATCGCGGGTGAGCCCTTGCTGAGACGCCAGGCGCGCCGCGCCTGCGCCGTCGGGGCCCACGTCGTGGTGACCCTACCGGACCACCTTCATCCGCGCGCCAGGGCGCTCTCCGGTCTGCCGGTGCAGCCGGTCGCGATCCCGGATTCCGCCGAAGGCATGGCCGCCTCGTTGCGCCGCGCGGTGGGCATGATGCCCCGCGGCTTCGACGGGGTCATGATCCTGCCCGCCGACATGCCCGAGATCGACGAGGCCGACATGCAGGCATTGGTCGATTCCTTCTACCGAAGCCCGCACCCGATGGTGCAGCAGGGCACGGCCGAGGACGGCACACCGGGCCACCCGGTGCTGTTCCCGGCGGACTGCATCCCGGCGCTGCGGGGCCTGACCGGCGACGCCGGCGCGCGCGAGGTGCTGCACGCCAACAGCCATCGCCTGCGCCGCATCCCCCTGCCCGGCCGCCACGCGGTCACCGACCTCGACACGCCCGAGGCCTGGGAAGACTGGCGGCGCGAGACCGGAGAACCCTGCGCGGCAGAGTGATGCCGCGCAACCCCCCTGTCTCAGGCCTTCAGGCGCCGTTCCACCACGCTCGCGTAGATCGAGGCACCGACAGGCAGGATCGCATCGTCGAGCACGAAGCCCGGATTGTGCAACGGCACGTTGCCCGCGTGACCGACCCGGCAATAGGCGCCGGGCACGATCTTCAGCATGTCGGCAAAATCCTCTGACCCCGTCATCGGCTCGATGTTGAGCGAGGTGTTCTCCGCCCCAACCACATCGGCGGCCGCGGCGATGTACGCCTCGGAAAGGTCGGGATCGTTGCTGAGCACATCGAAAACGTTGCGCAGGTCCACGTCGATCTCCACCCCGTAGGCCTCGGCCATTCCGGCGCAGAGCTCGCGCATGCGCGCCTCGGCCGTGGCGATGACGTCATCGTGGAAGTAGCGGATCGTGCCGGTGATCGTCGCGCGGTCGGGCACCACGTTGTAGGCCGATCCCGCGTTGAAGGTGGTGACCGAGAGCACCACGGGCTTGAGCGGCGGCACGTTGCGGCTGATCACGCTTTGCAGCTGCTGGACCAGCGAGGTACCGATGACGATGGGGTCCTTAGACTGCTGTGGCATGGCCGCGTGGCTGCCGGTGCCGCGGATCGTGATGTCGAAGAAGCTCGCGCCCGCCATGCCCGGTCCGGGCGTGATGCCGACAAATCCGGGCTCGGCGGTCGGGTCGTTGTGCATCCCGTAAAGCTCGTCGCAGGGGAAACGGTCGAAGAGCCCCTCCGCGATCATCCGGCGCGCGCCGCCAAGGCCTTCCTCGGCGGGCTGGAAAATGAAGACCACCGTGCCGTCGAAAGCGCGGGTCTGCGCGAGGTAGCGCGCGGCACCGAGCAACATGGTGGTGTGGCCGTCGTGACCGCAGGCGTGCATGCGTCCCTCGTTCTGCGAGGCGTAGGGCACGCCCGAGTCCTCGGTGATCGGCAAGGCGTCCATGTCGGCGCGCAGACCGATGCAGCGGTTGCCGCCCCCGCCACCGCGCAGGACGCCGACAACGCCGGTGCCGCCGATGCCTTCGTGCACCTCGTCGATCCCGTACTCGCGCAGCTTGGACGCGACGATGCCGGCGGTGCGGGCCTCCTCGAACCCGAGCTCAGGGTTCGCGTGAAGATCGTGACGGATCTCGATGAGATCATTGGAGAATGCCTCGATGGCAGGGATAACGGTCATGCGGTCCTCTCCTTCGTGTTCATGTGCCTTGGCGGTCCAGCGCCGAGCTGCCGGTGATCTCGCGTTCGCGGACGTGGCAGGCCAGCCGGTGGCCCGGGCCCACCTCGATGGGCTGCGGGCGGATTTGGTCGCAGCCCTCTTCGCGGAGCGGACAGCGCGCGGCGAAGGGACAGCCCGGGGGCATGTCCATGGGGTTCGGCACGTCGCCCTGCAGCGGTCGCGCGGTCTTGGCGCGTTCGGCCACCGGATCTGGCAGCGGCACGGCCGCCAGCAGAGCCTCGGTGTAGGGATGCAGCGGCCGGCGGAACAGCTCGTCCGTCGGGGCCTCCTCGGCCACGGTACCGAGGTACATCACGGCGATGCGGTCGGCGATGTGGCGCACCACGCTCAGATCGTGGCTGATGAAGAGATAGGATAGCCCGAGGTCGCGCTGCAGACGAAGCAGCAGGTTCAGGACCTGGCTCTGGATCGACACGTCGAGCGCCGAAACCGCCTCGTCGCAGATCACGACCCGGGGCTCGAGCGCGAGCGCCCGGGCGATCACGACCCGCTGCCGCTGGCCGCCCGAAAGCTCGTTCGGGTAGCGGTCGCGCTGCGTGGCGCGCAGGCCCACCAGTTCCATCAGTTCGTCGACGCGGGCCTTGCGGGACGCACGGGCAACACCGTGGATCTCGAGCGGTTCGGCGATGGACTGGGCGATGGTGCGCTTGGGATCGAGCGCCGAGACCGGGTCCTGGAAAACCACCTGAAGGTCGCGCCAGAGCGCCTGCCGGTCACGTCCGGTCAGCCCGGCGACGTCGCGCCCGTCGAAAAGGATCTCGCCCTCGGTCACCGGCGCGAGGCCAAGGATGGCGTTGCCCGTGGTGGACTTGCCGCAGCCGCTTTCGCCGACGATGCCCAGCGTCTCGCCCTCGGCGAGGTCGAAATCCACGCCGTCGACGGCGCGCACCACGGGCTTTTCGGCAAAGAGGCGCCCCGTGGCGACGGGGAAATGCACCTTCAGGCCGCGGACGGAAAGAAGCGGTGCGCTCATGCCAGGTCCTCCACCTTGTCGGAATGCCAGCAGGCGGCGAGGTGGCCTTCCCCTGCGCCGGCCGCTTCCAGCGGAGGGCGGGTGGCGCAGCGATCGGTGGCCAGCGGACAGCGCGTGCGGAAGCGGCAGCCCTCGGGCCAGGATGCCACGTCGGGCACCATCCCGCTGATCGAGAAGAGCTCGGACTTCCGCTCGCCTGTCAGGCGCGGGATCGTCGCCAGCAGGAGCTTGGTATAGGGATGGCGCGGCGCACTGAATAGCTCGTGCACCTCGGCCTGCTCGACGATGCGGCCACCGTACATCACGCAGACACGGTCGGCGACCGAAGCGACCACGCCCATGTCGTGGGTAATGATGAGCACCGAGGTGTCGGTTTCGTCGCGCAGGCGGCGCATCAGATCGAGGATCTGCGCCTGGATCGTCACGTCGAGCGCAGTCGTCGGCTCGTCCGCGATCAGCAGACGCGGCTCGGCGATCAGCGCCGAGGCGATCATCACCCGCTGGCACATGCCGCCCGACAGTTCCGAGGGGAACTGACGTGCGCGCTGCTCGGGCGCGGGAATGCCGACCTCGCGCAGCATCTCGACCGCGCGGTCCCAGGCCTCGGCCCGGCTGGCGCGCCCGTGCACAACAAGGCTCTCGGAGACCTGCGCGCCGACGCTCAGGAGCGGGTTGAGCGAGGCCACGGGTTCCTGGAAGATCATCGACAGCGCAGTGCCGCGCAGCTTGCGCATCGCGTGGTCATTGTCGAGATCCAGCGCATTGCCCGCGAGCGTGGCGGTGCCGCCGGTCTGGCGCACAGAACCAGACAGCAGCCCCATGATCGACAGGGCGGTGAGGCTCTTGCCCGATCCGCTTTCGCCGACGAGGGCCACGATCTCACCCCGGCCGATGTCGAAATCGACCCCGTCGACGACGTTGTGCGGCCCGACCCCGATGCTGAGGTCGTGGATTTCCAGTGTCGGTTCAGCCATCACCGCCCCCTTCCGCCGCGCAGGCGGTCCACGGGTTGACCGGGTGCGCCATGCCGGAATTCACGCCGTCGCTGCGCGCCGCTGCCGATGGGATGGCAAAGAGCACGGGGTGCAGGCTGTTGGCGCGGATCTCGACCGGGTAGTGGCGGCTGACCGCCGCTGCCACGTCGGGCGCGGCTGCCTGGTCGACGATCACCGTGGGCGTCGAGGCGTCGAGGCGCGGCGCGTGGAAGGCCTCTTCGAGCGACATGCCGCGGTCGGTCACGTAGCTGATGAGCTGCGCGATGCAGGGAAAGATCTGCCGCCCGCCAGCCGCGCCAATGGCCATCGAAGGGCGCCCCTCGCGGCTGAGGATCGCCGGGCTCATGTTGGCGAGCGGACGGGCCGCCGGGGCGATGCCGTTGGGCACTCCCTCGCGCGGGTCAAACCACATCATGCCGTTGTTCATCAGGATCCCGGTGCCGGGCAGCGTGACCTTGGAGCCGAAGCGCGACAGAAGCGTGTTGGTGAGCGAGACCATGTTGCCCTCGGCATCCACGACCGAGACATGGCTGGTGCAGTCCCCATGCGCCCCCGCGTGACCCATGGTCTTGAGCCGCTCCTCGTAGGTGCTGCGGATGGACCGGGCGTAGATCGCCGCCGCCTCGGCCTCGGTCGCGCCGGGGTGCAGGTCCGTCTCGATCTTGCCCAGCGTCTCGAGCAGGCTCGGCCCGCCGCAGAGCCCCGGCACGACCGAGATGTCGGTGTCGCGGTAGCTGCCCTGTCGTGCCTCGGCCCAGCGGGGCGCGAAACCGGCCAGGTCCTCGGCGTCGATGACCGAGCCACCGGCCTGAAGATCCGCAAGCAGGCTTCGGGCGACCTCGCCCTCGTAGAAATCGCGCGCGCCCGCCTGCGCCAGCCTGCGCAGCATGGCCGCCTTTTCGGGCATCGGCAGATAGTCGACCTGCTGGCCGTTGGGCACGCGGCGCGGGCGCCCGTTGTCGAGGAAGAGCTTTGCCGAATGCTCGAATCGCGCCAGTCCCTGCGCGTCGACCGCCAGGCAGAGCGAGGTGAACCAGTCGATGCGCATGCCGCGCTCGGCCTTCTCGATGGCAGGCGCCAGCGCATCGGCCCAGGACAGCGTGCCGTGCTTTTCCAGCGCCGCGGCAAAGCCTGCGATCGCGCCCGGAATGCAGATCGACGAATAGCCGATCAGGTTGCGGTCGTCCTCGACCGAGGGCCAGTCGAACCAGTCGCCATCACGCCCGCCGGCCAGCGGGTACTGCGAGCGGTCCATGTTGCGGCTGGCGCGCACGTTGAAATCCAGCGTGTCGACCGTGCTGCCGTCGCCCGGTGCCCAGAGCATCAGCCCGCCACCGCCGACGCCGCTGAGCCATGGCTCGACCACTGAAAGGACAAGCGCGCTAACCACGGCGGCATCCATGGCGTTGCCGCCCTGCTCCAGCACCCGGGCGCCGGCCTCGGCGGCCTCGAAATGCTGGGTGGCGACGACGCCGCGGGTGGTTTCCACCTGCTTCTTCTGCACCGTCCAGGTTTCCCCGGTGCGCTGGGTCACTGCCTGGTCCATGCGGGGTGCTCCAGTAGGGTCGTGGGAATTTCCGGGGTGACGGCGTCGCGGTCGGCGGCATGGGCGCGATGGTGCGCGGCAAGCTCTCCGGCGGTGGCGAGCCAGACGTCCTCGGCCGCGATCACGCGTTCCATCAGGCGCTCCAGCATGACGGTGCGTGCGCCGCGTCCCGAGATCCAGTCGTGCACGGTCAGCATGAAGAGCGTGCCGTAGCGCTGGCTTGCCTCGAACTCGTCGACCCAGGCCTCCAGCACCGAGGCGGTGCTGCGCGGTGCGGGATCGCCGCCACCGAGGAACTTGAAGAAGATGGCGTCGTCCGTGGCCCAGTTCACCGGCACCTCGGTCACGCCATCGACCGAATGCGGCGTGTCGTAGCCCATGAGCGAGCTGTCGTAGAACCCGTGGCGCTTCACCTCGGCCAGCATGTGCGGCGTCATTTCCCAGGCGGGCGAGCGGAATCCGGCAGGCTTCTGGCCAAGCTGTCGCTCGAAGATCTCGATCGAGGACTCCAGCACCCGGCTGAATTCCTCATCCGACACCTGCTGCACCAGCTCGTGGAAATACCCGTGCAGGCCCACCTCGTGGCCCGCCTCGACCAGCGCGGGCAGCATCCAGGGGTGCGCCTCGGCGACCGCGCCGGGGACGTAGAAGCTGCCCTTGATGCCGAGCCGCTTCAGCATGTCGGCCACACGGCGGATCCCGATCCGCGGCCCGTAGTTGCGCTGTTCGAGATGCGACAGGAGTTGCGGCACCTCGTGCCGGTTGTTCCACATCCACGGCGAATGGGCGTCCACGTCCATGCTGAAGCAGAAGGCCGAGCTCTTGCCCTCGGGCCAGGGATAGGCGGGGGGAAGATCGAGCGCGCTCATAGCGGGGCCTTCTTGTCCTGGTAGACATCCATCGAGCCGATGGAGTTGCCGCCGTCCACGGTCAGCGTTGCGCCAGTCACGAAGGACGCGGCCTCGCTGGCGAGGTACATGGCGGCAGGCGCCACGTCGTCGGCGGTCGAGGCGCGGCCCAGCGGCATGGAGGCGGTCACGCGCTTCACGTGTTCCTCGGGCAGCGGGCTCGCCGTCGATCCCGCGGCAAAGCCGGGCTCCAGCGCGTTGACGCGGATCTTGTAGCGCGACAGCTCCAGCGCGTAGCCCTTGGTCAGCCGGTCCAGCGCCGTCTTCGACAGGCTGTAGGGCGCCGCCGTCAGGCGCATCTTGCGCGCCGCCCCGGACGAGATGTTGATGACGCTGCCGGTGCGCTCGGCCCCGATCATCTGCGTGGCGATACCGCGTGTCAGCAGGTGCACGGCCCGCAGGTTGATGTCGAGAATGCGGTCCCATTCCTCGGCGTCGGTGTCGAGCAGGAAGCCCGAGGGATAGACGCCCGCGTTGTTGATGAGCACGTCCGCCGCGCCCCAGCGCTTGCCAACCTCGGCCACCAACGCGTCGATCGAGCCCGCGTCGCGCAGGTCGCAGGCAAAGCCGAAGCTGCCCTCGGTGCCGATCTCGGCGGCCAGCGCATCCAGCGCCCCGCCCTCCATGTCGGTCACGCAGACCTTTGCGCCCGCCTTGCCGAAGGCCTCGGCCAGCCAGCGGCCGACCACGCCCAGCGCCCCGGTGACGATGACGCCCTTGCCTTGAAATTCCGTTCCGAAGTCCATGATCTACCGTGATTTTGGATTGAGATAGTCGCTCAGCCGGTCACCGATCAGGTTCACCGAGAGCACGAGAAGGAAGAGGCAGACGCCCGGGAAGGTCGCGATCCACCAGGCGTTCGAGACGTAGTTCCGTCCGACGCTCAGCATGGCGCCCCAGCTTGCCATGGGTGGCTGCACGCCGAGCCCGAGGAACGACAGCCCCGCCTCGAAAAGCACCATGAGCCCGAATTCCAGCGTGGCCACGACCGCGATGGGGGCGATGATGTTGGGCAGGATGTGCAGGAAGAGCATCCGTACCGGCCCCGCGCCCATGGCCTTGGCCAGCCGCACGTAGGGTTGTCCCGCGACCGAAAGCGTCTGGCCGTAGGCGACGCGCGCGTAGCGCGGCCAGCGCGTCAGCGCGAGCACCAGCACCACGTTCACGAAGCCCGGGCCCAGCACCGCCACCATGATGATCGCCAGCAGGATCGCGGGGATCGACAGGAAGATGTCCACGAGCCGCATCACGACGATGCCGACCCAGCCGCGGCGGTAGCCCGCCAGCATGCCCAGCGCCGTGCCGACACAGCCTGAGAGCAGCACTGACAGGATCGCCACCGAAAGCGAGATGCGCGCCCCGTAGATGACCCGGCTCAGCAGGTCGCGGCCCAGCTCGTCCGAACCCAGCAGGTAGTAGGTGCCGCGCGCCTCGGTCCCCGGCGCCTTGAGCCGGCCCAGAAGGTTCTGGGTGTTGGGATCGTAGGGTGCGATGAGCGGTGCGAAGATCGCCACGAGCACCAGCGCCGCGAAGATCGCTACGAAGATGCCCACGGGCACGCCCTTGCCCTCGCCGGGCACGAAGAGCCTGCGCCAGTTCGCCATGACCGCGCTCATGCCCCGTCTCCCTTCCGGATGCGCGGATCGACCACGCTGTAGAGGATATCGGCGATCAGGTTCACCCCGATGGTGACCAGCGCCCCCAGCAGGACGATCCCCTGCACGACGACGAAGTCGCGCGACTGCACCGACTGCACGGTGAGCTGCCCCAGCCCCGGCCAGGCAAAGACCGTCTCGACGATCACGGCGCCAGCGAGCAGCTGCGAGATTTCAAGCGCGCTGATCGAGATCACCGGGATCAGCGAGTTGCGCAGCAGGTGCTTGCCCACCAGCCGTCCGGTGCCAACGCCACGTGCACGGGCCGAGCGGACATAGTCCTTGGAAAGCTCGTCCAGGACCGAGCTGCGGGCGATGCGGGCGTAGGTCGCCATGGAAAGCAGGCCCAGCGCGATCGAGGGCATGATCAGGTGCGAGAGGCTTCCCGACCCCGAAGGCGGAAGCCAGCCAAGCCAGACGCCGAAGACCATGATCATGAGGATGCCGCTCCAGAAGGTCGGCATGCTCTGCGCGCCCAGCACGAAACCCATGAGCACGTTGGTGGAGCGGTGCTTGCGCCAGATCGCCAGCGCGAGCCCCACCGGAAGACCGATGACCAGCGCCACGAGAAGCGCGCCGCCGGCCAGTTGCAGGGTGTAAGGCAGACGCGAGGCGATAATCTCGGTCACCGCCACGTTCTGCACGAAGGACCGCCCCAGGTCGAAGCGCAGCATGTCCCCAAGGTAGTCGAGATACTGCATCAGGAGCGGCTGATCGAGGCCGAGCGTGCGCCGCATGGCCTCGATGTCCTCCTGCGTGGCGGTCTCGGGCACCAGGAGATAGGTGGGATCGCCGGTCAGGCGCTGGATGAAGAACACCAGCGTCATCACGCCGAAGATCGCCACCAGCGCCTGTCCCAGCCGTTGCAGAAGGAAAACCGACATGAGCTGTTATTCGCTCCAGGACATGCGGTTCAGGAACAGGCTCTCGTTCGCCGTCGGCGTCCACTCGAGTTCACCCGCCGCACCGTAGATCGCCACCGCCTGGTAGAGCGGCAGGATGTAGGCGTTGTCCTGCACGATGGACTGCACCTCGGTATAGGCCGCGAGGCGTTCCTCATCATCCAGCGACGACCGGCCGGTTTCGAGCAGCGCGTCCAGTTCCGGATCGTTCACGCGGCTCCAGCTCGACGAGGAATGCAGCAGCGGGAACTGTACGCCGTCCACGTCCTGGCAGGCGCAGGACCAGCGGCCGAAGCTGAAGTAGGGCCGTTCGGTCTGCTCGGGGGCGCGGGCCTTTTGCAGGTAGGTGCTCATGTCGGTCATCGAGATTTCGACGTCGAAACCCGCCTCGCTCAGCATCTGCTGGATCGCCTGAACGATGCGCTGGTCAAAGACCGGCGAGGTGGCGAACTGCATGGGCGTGTCGCCGGCGCCGGTCTCCTCGACGATCTCGGCCGCCGCCTCGGGATCGTAGGGAATGGGCTCGACGCCCTCGACATAGCCGAAGTGCGCTGGCGTCGCCATCTGGCCCACCTGTTGCTCGCCCCCGGCAAGGATGCCCGCCACGATGCCCTCGCGGTCCACCGCCATGGCCGCGGCGCGACGCACCTGCGGATCATCGAGCGGCGGGCGGGTGGTGTTCATCCCCATGAAGCCCACGCGCTCGGTCGGCGCGCGCAGCACCTGCACGCCTTGAGCGTTCTCGATCTGCATGGCGAGGTCGCTGTCGAGCGACACGATCAGGTCAGCGGTCCCTGCCCGCAGGTTCGCAACCCGGGTCGAGGCATCGGGCACGGCGAGAAACTCGGCGGTCTCGAAGGGCCCCGCCTCGCCCCAGTAGTCCTCGTTGCGCGACAGCGTCACCGCCACGCCGCGATCCCATTCCTCGAAGACATAGGGGCCAGAGCCCACGGGCGCCGCGTTGAAGGCCTCGTCGCCCACTTCCTCGACCACGTGCTGCGGCACCACCGACAGCTTCACCAGCTGCGCCAGAAGCACCGGGTAGGGCCCGTCGGTGGTCAGCGTGACCTCGTTCTCGCCGGTGACCTCGGCCCCGGTGATCGAGTTGAACTGGCCCAGCTGCGGCGAGCCGAAATCGGGGTTCGTGATCCGCTCCACCGAGAAGACGACGTCCTCGGGCGTCAGCGGCTCACCGTCGTGGAAGGTCACGTCGTCACGGATGGTCAGCACCATCTCGGTCTCCGAGACTTGCTCCCACGCCGTGGCGATCTGCGGGATGATCTCGCCCGCATCGTCGCGGGTCACCACGTTGTCGAAGACGTTGCGGTAGACGTAGTAGCTGTCGGGATTCCACTGCATGTGGGGATCGAGGCTCGAGGGCTCGTTCACCAGGTTCACGGTGAAATCCTGCGCCAGCGCACCGCCGGCGGCAAAAAGCGCGGCGAAGGCGACGCCGCATGCGAGGGTTGTTCTGGTCATTGTCCGGTCCTTGCAATTCTGGGAAAGCGGGGCCGCACCACCGGCACGACCCCGGGGCATGTCACTCGCTCCAGGACATGCGGTTCAGGAAGAGGCTCTCGTTCGAGGTCGGCTGCCATTCCAGCTCTTCGGCAGCGCCGTAGATGATCGCCGCCTGGTAGAGCGGGAGGATGTGAGCGCCCTCGAGCGCGAGGCGGTTCACCTGCGCATAGAGATCGGCACGCTTCTCCTGGTCCAGCTCGCTGCGCGCCTCGTCCAGCAGCGCGTCGATCTCGGGCACGTCCACGCGGCTCCAGTTCGAGGAGGAGTGCAGCAGCGGGTACATGATGCCGTCGGGATCCTGGCAGGCGCAGGACCAGCGCGAGAAGGTCAGCATCGGCGCCTGCTCCTGCGAGCTTTGCTGATCCTGCAGCCAGGTCGCCATGTCGGTGCTCTCGATCGACACGTTCAGCCCAACGTCGGTCAGCATCTGCTGGATCGCCTGCACGACGCGCTGATCGTAGACCGGCGCGGTGGCCAGCTCCATCTCGGTGTCCGCGCCCTCGACGCCGGCGATCAGCTCGCGGGCCTTCTCGGGATCGTAGTCGAAACCCTCGATGTCCTCGGCCCAGCCGAAGTGCGCGGGCGACAGCATCTGGTCCACCACCTGCGGGTAGCCGCCCAGAAGGCCGTCGACGATGGCCTGGCGGTCGATGGCGTAACCGATGGCCCGCCGCATGTCCGCTTGGTCGAGCGGCGGCTTGCTGGCGTTCATCGGGAAATAGGCGACGCGCTCGGTGTTCACCGTCAGCACCTTGCCCCGGCCCGAACCTTCGACTTGCATGGCAAGGTCGGTGTTCAGCGTCACGACAAGGTCGGCGTTGCCGGACTGAAGGTCCGCCACGCGGGTCGAGGCATCGGGCACGCCGCGAAAGACCACCGTCTCGAAAGGCCCTTCATCGCCCCAGTAGTCCTCGTTCTTCGACACGGTCACGGCGACGCCCCGGTCCCACTCCTCGAAGACATAGGGGCCCGACCCCACCGGTCCTTCGTTGAACTCGGCCGAAGACATGGTCGAGGCCACGTGCTCGGGCACGATCGACAGCTTCACCAGCTGCGCCAGCAGCGCCGGGTAGGCCCCGTCGGTGGTCAGCGTGACCTCGTTCTCGCCGGTCACCTCGGCATCGACGATCTTGTTGAACTGGCCCAGTTGCGGCGAGCCGAATTCCGGGTCGGTGATGCGCTCGACGGTATAGACCACGTCCTCGGGCGTCAGCGGCTCGCCATCGTGGAAGGTCACGTCGTCCCGGATGGTAAAGACCATCTCGGTGTCGCTCACGCGCTCCCACTCCGTCGCGATCTGCGGCACGATCTCGCCCGCGTCGTCGCGCGTTACCATGTTGTCGAAGATGTTGCGATAGACGTAGTAGCTGTCAGGGTTCCACTGCTGGTGCGGGTCGAGCGTCGCCGGTTCGTTCACCAGGTCGACCACCAGCTGGTCCTTCGCGGCGGCCGGAAGGGCTAAGCCGAGGGACAGTGCGATCGGCAGCACCAGTCGTGCCGCCTTCCTCTTGTTCATCATGTGTTGGCTCCTCTGTTGGACTTGACCCCTCGCAGCTCCTCACGTGGCTGGTCGGGGGATATGCCTGCGTCCGGCCTTTTGCGGCCGTTGTTGTTCGAGGCACTCGCGGCGTCGCCTTCGACGCCGAGTTCGGTTCGGTCGCGCATGAGACCCGCGACAGCGAAGTCGCGGAACTCCGCGATATCGGCCATGCGCAGCGCGACCAGTGTTTCGCCGGCCCCCGCCGCCGCGGCGGTCACGAGGGCGCGGGCATCGCAGGCCCGGCAGGACATTCCACCCTCGGGCTCGAGAAATCTCAGGATGCGGTCGGAGTGATCCCAGAGCCCGCCGAGGAAGTGCCCCATCAGGGCGTTGGTCGCGCCACCGGCGAGCGTATCCAGGAACTCGCGCTCGTAGTTGCGGCGGCTGGTCAGCGCCGCGGCATCCTCCTGACCTTCGAGCGCGTCGATCATTTCGGCCAGATCCTCGAGCCGCGCGAGGGTCCGATCGTCCGGCCGCGCCTCGGCCAAGGCGGGTTCGACCCGCTGCCGCGAGGCGATCACGTCGCCAATCAGCGCGCCCGTCACCGGAAGCGCCTTCCAGCCCGCCCGCGCGATCGGGTGCATCAGACCCATCGACGACAGCTTGGCCAGCGCCACGCGTACGGCCGCCCGCCCCAGTCCGAAACGTTCCGATATCTGCGCTTCGGTCGAGATCGACCCGGGCGCAATCTCGCAGAAGAGAACTGCAGCCTTCAGACGATCCTCCGCAAACGAGGTCTTCTGCGCCGGCTGCAGGGGGTCAGACTTGCCAAGGAAGGGAGAGGCGGGATCGAACATCTGGGCTCCGTCGTATCTTTTGAAGATGCTAGACGAGGCTTCGTGAAATCTTCAAGATTCGTTTACGAGATTTTCCACCTCTTGTTTGAAAATCTTCAAATGCCAAAATACTTGGCACTCTCCTTTGCCGGAAGGCGGGCGCCCTACGAGAGTTGTGATCACCAAGGCTTCGAGGAGACGGCCCAACATGATCGTCGGCGCCGCGCCGCGCATGGCGGCCCAGGATACCGGCGCATTCCTTCGCTTCCCGAATGGAAAGCCAAACAGTCAGAAGGCTCTTTGCCTAAAGCGGGTGTCCGCGTCGGTAACGACAGTGCCACCGAGATCGACCCACGCGCAGAGCCACCCGCGGGCGAGTCGCTACCGTTTCGTCCGTCCCGGCAGCCCTTCCTTGGCCCGCGATCAGGACACGCCCGTCAGGAAGGATTCCGGAAGCCAAGAGGACCCCGTAAAGTAGAAGGTCCACGCGGTCCGTGTCCCTGGAGTGATGTCCGGAGCCAGACCCGCGACGTGGAAGCTCTCCGAAAATGCGATGGCGTGCCCCCCAATCTCGTCCTGAAGCAGGTGGATCGCGACCCGATCGCCGGGGTGCCCGTCCGGCGGAGCAGAGAACACGATGTCCCCTTCCGCCTCTACGAAATATGAAGGGCCGTCCTGCATCGCCAGCCTGAGTTCACCGGAGGTCTTTCCGAACGTCTGATGATTGGAGCCGTTCGCGATGGACACGAGGTTCGGACCGGCTGTTGTGTCTGAAAAACCGATATTCCCGCGGTACCGCGCCGAGGCGAACAACCGCGCCCCATTGTCCGAGGTGTTTCGCAGGTGAAGGAACTTGAAGTCGGTGACGTCGCCCCTGCCCGTCGCAAGCCACTCGGGCGCATGGTTTCGGCCTAGCATGAAGCTCGACAACAGGTAGTTGGCGTAACCCTTGTTCTGGCGGTAGTCGGAATCATGGACCAGCAGACAGTTATCCATCCTTACGACCGCTCGCGGATCGACATAATCCCATTGGGCCGTACCATCGAGGATGCCCACGCCGGTGCCGGACGGGCCATATGCTGCCCCGGAGAGCCCAGACCTCGAACATTGATACACGTTGCCGTCGCGACCGCTCTGAACGAAGTCCCCCGCACGGTAAGCTGTCCATTCCGACCAGGTCTCGACCACCCATGCATTCTCGAAGTGGCACCCGAAGACGCCGCCATTCTGGGTCCCGATCTTCGGCCCGCGATACAGCTCGTTCCAGCTTTCGAGGAAAGTGGTTCCATAGAAGCGGACGTCTGCCGGCGCACGCTCGAAGACTGCATGCTGTCCGCCCCTGACCGTGCCACCAAGAACCGTGATCGAAGAAACGTTGCCGCCGGCAACCGTTCCCCTGTCCTTGCCATCCGGCGTCGGCGCGTCGAAATCGTCGTCGAACAGAATCGAATACCGCCCGGCCTGGCTGTTTTCCCCTGATAGAGCCGGGCTTGTCTGCGGGTGCAGGATCACCATTTCGAACGCGTTGTTTCTGATCCAGAGCGGGACCTTTCCTCCCGTGAGTTCCGGATGCATCAAGGTGCAGCGGTAGAGGTGCTGGCCCTCTGCGCCGGCGCCACCGTCAAGCTCCAGCAGGGTATCAACCTCGCTGCCTGCACCTTGCAGGCGGAAATAGTTGAGGTTCAGGTTCCGGACGATGGCGCGTGACGAGATGCGGAACAGAGATCCGGACGAAAGCGCCGACTTGATTTCACCGCCGCTCATGTCGATGACGCCCTGGGCGGTGATATTCTCGGTACAGTCAAGCACTAGCGGCTTTTCGACCGTATACTCTCCGATGATGCGGAGCCTGCAGGGAATCCCAGATTCCAGACGGGCCTTGAAGAGATCAAGTGCCGCCTGAAGGCCGGCGGAGGCATCGGCGCCGCCGGTCGCGGGCGCAAAGGCACGCGCGTCGATATCGAAGAGGTCAACAACCCTCATCCTGACAGGCGTCGAAGCCTGGTTCTCGATGTAACCGAGCGTTGCGGTGCTGTCCTCCACGTACCTTTGCCCATCGGCGGTCAGCCAGAGCGCACCATCGCCGCGCGTTTCCTCACGCGACGCGGCCAGCGATTTCGCATCCTCGTAGACGCGACTGACGACCTTCGAATAGTCACCGCGCGTCCAGTTTCCCCTGAAGATCGTGGTGCTGGCGCCGTCGATCAGCGGGACCAGCCAGTCACCGATGGCGAAGACCTGGCCGTCGACGGTTCCGGGAACCGTCACGAAATAGAAGCTGCCATGCAGCGCATCTTCAGGAAAGCGGCCCAGGCTCGCGTCGAAATGACCGACGGGCAGCAGGCCCGTGACGATGCCCCCGATCTCTTCGTAGAAGGAATCGATGACCGACTGCATGGCCGTTTCGAGCTCTTCCCGGATCGCTCGGCCGGCCGCTTCGTCCCCCACGGGCAGTCTGAAGCTTGGTGACGACATGACGTGCCTCTTCCTTGGAATTGAAACCGGGAACGCGGACGTGCCCTTTGACAGCGTGGGACGTCATTCGGTCAGTTTCAACGTCGCCTACGGCATCGCGATCAGCCACACGCGGGCTATTGCCGACGGCGCCGTGGGCCCCGTGTACGTGATAGGTTGGCTATTCTGGTGCGATACCTCAACTCGAGAACAGCGGTGCAGCCGTCAAGCGCCGGGCGATCAGCGATCCGCCGCCCACGGCGCTCGCCCCGCACCTTAGCAGACCGGCGCCGCGAAAAGTGGCGAGACTTGCTTCGCAAGTCCGGTCTGTTCTGGTGCCCAAGGTGGGACTCGAACCCACACGATATCGCTATCGGGGGATTTTGAATCCCCTGCGTCTACCATTCCGCCACTTGGGCCCGGACACCGATCTATCGCCGGCGCAGAGCGACGTAAAGCCCGCGCGTGCGCTTGACCATGCTGCGCCTGCATGGTCTCTGCCTCGAACCGACTGCATGGAGACCTTGGATGCTGCGCCGCCTCTACGACTGGACCATGGCCCAGGCCGAAAGCCCCTACGCCCTGTGGGTTCTCGCCGGTGTCGCCTTCATCGAAAGCTCGGTCTTCCCGATCCCGCCCGACGTGCTGATGATCCCGATGATCCTTGCCGCGCCCCGCCGCGCCTGGCTGATCGCGCTGGTGGCCACGGTGGCCTCGGTCGTGGGGGGCATGCTGGGCTACCTGATCGGTGCCTTCTTCTATGAAGGGATCGGCCAGCCGATCCTCGAGGCGCTCGGCAAGGCGGACTCCATGGCCGAATTCAACGCCCGCTTCAACGACGTGGGCTTCTGGGCGGTGCTGATCGCCGGTGTCACGCCCTTCCCCTACAAGGTCATCACCATCATGTCGGGCTGGACCGCCATGCCGCTCGGCACCTTCATCGTCACCTCGATCGTGGCGCGCTCTCTGCGCTTCTTCGTGGTAGCTGCCCTGTTACGGGCCTTCGGCGCACCGATACGTGATTTCATCGAGAAGCGGCTGGGGCTTGTCTTCACCGCCTTCGTGGCGTTGCTTCTGGGTGGTTTCCTGCTCGTGAGGTATCTCTGAGATGCGACGCACCCTGATGTTGCTTGCCGGCGCCGGCTCCGCAGCGCTCCTGCTGGCCGCCTTCGGCTTCCAGTTCCTGGGCGGCATGCCCCCCTGCAAGCTCTGCTACTGGCAACGCTACGGTCACGGGCTCGCCATCGCGGCGGGCGTGCTGGGCGCGCTCGTGCCACAGCGCTGGGTGGCGGGCTTCGGCGCGCTCGGCGCGGCGTTTTCCTCGGGGACAGGCATCTACCACACCGGCGTGGAACGCGGCTGGTGGGAAGGCCCGACAAGCTGCACCTCGGGTTCCATCAGCGGCCTCTCGACCGAAGAGCTCATGAACCAGGTCATGAACGCGCCGCTGGTCCGCTGCGACGAGGTGCCTTGGGAAATGCTCGGCCTCTCGATGGCAAGCTGGAACGCCGTGGCCTCGGCCGTGCTGGTCGCGCTCTGGATCGCGGCCATGCTCGCCCCGCGCCGCTAACCCGCCGACTTCCGCGTCGACAGCAGCAACGAAGTTTCCGAGGTCGCGACCCCGTCGAAGCGCCGCACGCGCGTCAGCACCGCATCCAGCGCCTCGAGCCCGTCTGCCCCGAGTTCCGCGATCACGTCCCAGCGCCCGTTGGTCGTGTGCAGCGCGCGCAGCTCGGGCAGGCCCTGAAGCTGGCGCAGGACCCGTTCGGTCCCCCTGCCCTCGATCCCGATCATCATGAGCGCGCGGACCGGGTCGCGCGCCACGTCGCTGCGCGTGACCACGGTGAAGCCGACGATCTCGCCCGAGGCACGCAGCTTTTCCAGCCGCGCCCGGACGGTCGCGCGCGAGAGCCCCAGCGCCAGCGCGAGATCGGACAGTGCCATGCGCGCGTCGCCGCGCAGGGTCGCGATCAACCTTCGGTCCGTTTCATCCAAGTTGCGCATCCCGATTGACCAATTCGTGCTAAACTTGCCCGGATCGCTCAATCTGTCCACTGGTTTCCGCCCCGCATCGGCGCATCCTGTCGGCAACACGCAATGACGGACAGGAGACTTGCGACATGAGCCGGAAAATCTTGCTGATCGGCGCCCCCGTGGACAGTGGCAAGCGGCGGCGCGGATGCCTGATGGGGCCCGACGCCTACCGCACCGCGCGCCTGCCCGGCGCGCTGGCCGACCTCGGCCACGAAGTGCGCGACTTGGGCAACCTTTCCCCCGTGTCGAACGACCTGAGCGACCGCGCGGGCCTGCACGAGCTGCCCGAAACCGTGGGCTGGACGCAGGCGATTTCCGACGCCGCCCGCGATGCCATGGCCGCGGGCCTGCCCATCTTCATGGGCGGCGACCATGCGTTGTCGCTGGGCTCGGTGCACGGCGTCGCAGCGCATGCGGCAAACGCCGGCCGCCCGCAATTCGTGCTCTGGCTCGACGCCCATTCCGACTTCCACTCGCTGACCACCACGACCTCGGGCAACCTCCACGGCACGCCGCTGGGCTACGTCACGGGCCGCGAGGGCTTTGACGGCTTTCCGCCCGTCGGCCACCCCGTGCCGATGGAGAACGTCTGCCTGCTGGGCCTGCGCTCGGTCGATCCCGAGGAACGCGCCGCCATGGACGGCACCGCCATCCGGCGTCACGATATGCGCGACGTGGACGAACACGGCATCAAGGCGCTGCTTCAGCCCTTCCTTGAAAAGGTGGCGCAGGCGAACGGCATGCTGCACGTCTCGCTCGACGTGGATTTCCTCGACCCTGCCGTGGCCCCCGCGGTCGGCACCACCGTCCCCGGCGGCGCCACCGTACGCGAGGCGCATCTGGTGATGGAGCTGCTCCACGACAGCGCGCTCATGACTTCGCTCGACCTCGTGGAGCTGAACCCCATGCTCGACGAACGCGGGCGCACCGCGCAGCTCATGGTCGATCTCGCCGCCTCGGCGCTTGGCCGCCAGGTCTTTGACCGCCCCACCCCCCGCATTCTCTGAGGTCCGCCATGCAACCTTCCGAAAAGGCCCTCGTCCCCTTCGTCTCGGTCGAGCACATGATGCAGCTTGTCCATCACGTGGGGCTCGACGCCATGCTCACCGGCATCGCCGAGGCCATCGAGCAGGATTTCGCCCGCTGGGATCGCTTCGACAAGACGCCCCGCGTGGCCGCCCACAGCGCGGTCGGAGTGATCGAGCTCATGCCCGCGGCGGACGATGCGCACTATGCCTTCAAGTACGTGAACGGCCATCCCAGGAACACGCGCGAGGGGCTGCAGACCGTCACCGCTTTCGGCGTGCTGGCGGACATGACCACCGGCTATCCGCTGCTGCTGTCCGAGATGACGCTGCTCACCGCCCTGCGCACCGCTGCCATGTCGGCGCTGGCCGCGAAACATCTCGCACCGAAGGGGGCCACCACCATGGCCATGATCGGCAACGGCGCGCAGTCGGAATTCCAGTGCCGCGCCATGCAGGCGCTCTGCGGCATCACCAAGGTGCGGCTTTTCGATACCGACCCGGCGGCGACCCGCAAGTGCATGGCCAACCTCAAGGACAGCGGGCTCGACATCACCGCCTGCGACAGCCCCGAGGAGGCCATCGAGGGCGCCCACATCCTGACCACCTGCACCGCCGACAAGCGCAACGCCACGATCCTGACCGACAACATGGTCGGCACCGGCGTGCACGTGAACGCCATCGGCGGTGACTGCCCCGGGAAGACCGAACTGGCCGCCGAGGTGCTGCACCGGTCGTCGGTCTTCGTGGAATACCCACCCCAGACCCGCATCGAGGGCGAGATCCAGCAGCTGCCCGAAGATCACGAAGTCACCGAGCTCTGGCAGGTCTTTGCCGGCACGGCCCCGGGTCGCACCAGCGACCGGCAGATCACGCTTTTCGACAGCGTGGGCTTCGCGATCGAGGATTTCTCGGCCCTTCGCTATGTTCATGAAAAGGTGAAAGAGACTGGCATGGCACTGCCGCTCGACCTGCTGGCCGATCCGGACGATCCCCGTGACCTTTTCGGGATGCTGACCCGTGCCGCGCCCTGAGCTCATCGCGCGCGCCTCGTGACACTCCGGCGCGGCTCTGGCATGGGAAGGGTCAACGGGGCCGCACGTCTGTCGATCTCCGGCAAAGCCCTCCGATCCCCCCGCCGGGGCCGCGCGCCCGAGACGGGGTGCAACCGGTGACGAGGCTGCTATGTTGACTTCGGAGACGTGATTTGCTCGTTAGCGATAACAGCCGCAACCCGGCGAGGAGAGGATTGTCATGACAGTTAAGGTCGCCATCAACGGATTTGGCCGCATCGGGCGCAACGTTCTGCGCGCCATCATCGAATCGGGACGCACCGACATCGAGGTCGTCGCGATCAACGATCTCGGCCCGGTCGAGACCAACGCACACCTCCTGCAGTTCGACAGCGTGCACGGCCGCTTTCCGGTCGAGGTGAAGACCGGCGAGGACAGCATCGACGTCGGCCGCGGCCCGATCCGCGTGACCGCGATGCGCAACCCGGCCGAACTGCCCTGGTCGGACGTCGACATCATCATGGAGTGTACCGGCATCTTCACCTCCAAGGAGAAGTGCCAGCCCCACCTCGAGACCGGCGCCAAGCGCGTGCTGATCTCGGCCCCGGGCTCGGACGTGGACAAGACCGTGGTCTACGGCGTCAACGACGACACGCTGACCGCCGAGGACATCATCGTGTCCAACGCGTCCTGCACCACCAACTGCCTCGCGCCCGTCGCGAAGGTCCTGCACGAGAACATCGGCATCGCGCGTGGCTTCATGACCACGATCCACTCCTACACGGGTGACCAGCCGACGCTCGATACCTTCCACAAGGACCTCTATCGCGCCCGCGCCGCGGCCACGAACATGATCCCGACCTCCACCGGCGCCGCACGTGCCGTCGGCCTCGTGCTGCCCGACCTCAACGGCAAGCTCGACGGCGTCGCGATCCGCGTCCCCACGCCCAACGTCTCGGTCGTCGACCTCACCTTCGAGGCCGCCCGCGGCACCTCCGCGGACGACGTCAACGCGGCGATCCGTTCGGCCGCCGACGCGGGCCCGCTCAAGGGCATCCTCGGCTACACCGACCGCAAGCTGGTGTCCTCGGACTTCAACCACGACGCGCACAGCTCGATCTTCGCTACCGACCAGACCAAGGTCATGGACGGCAACATGGTGCGCGTGCTGTCCTGGTACGACAACGAATGGGGCTTCTCGAACCGCATGGCCGATACGGCCGTCGCGATGGGCAAGCTGCTCTGAGCGTCTAACGCGTCGACACGGCGCCACGCGCCTTGCGATATCCTTGGGCCGCCTGCGACACCGCGGGCGGCCTTTTCTCATCTTCCCAGGCCTCGCGCAGCAGCCGTCCGCCAAGAGCCTGTGGCGGCGCCGGCGGATCGGCGGCATCGGTTTCCGTCGCCTCGCTCCGTTCCTCCACCGCGTGGGTCTGCTGCTGCTTCTTCGGGGTCCGCTTCTGCGGGCGTCCCGGCACGTTCGAGACCGGGGCCGTCTTGCCAGTCAACATGGGCATCTCCTCACGTCTGACACCGCAAGGTTAATGACGTTAGGTAAACAAAATCCTGACGCCCCTGCCCGCCATGCACACACTGCAGTCCCGCTTTCGCAAAGCATCGATTGTGCTGCGTTGCAGCATGACTATTTTCGGCAGTGAACGCAGAGCTTGAAGCAGCCGAAACACGCAGGTTTCGACCAAAGGAAAGGAGCCCGGAGATGAGCTACATGATGACCAATATCCGCGGGCGCATGGCCCGCCACGCCGCTTACCGTCGCACGCTGGCCGAACTCCGGTCGCTGCCCATGGACACGCGGCTCGATCTCGACATCGCCGGTGTCGAGGACCAGGTCGCCCGCCGCGCGATCTACGGCTGAAGGCCGAATTTCTCGTCCAGCGCCCGGTTCACGGGGGGCGTGACGAACTTCGACACGTCCCCGCCAAGCCGGGCGATCTCCTTGACGAGCTTCGAGGCGACGGCCTGGTGCCGCGCCTCGGCCATCAGGAAGACGGTCTCGACCGATGCGTCGAGCGACCGGTTCATCCCCACCATCTGGAACTCGTATTCGAAATCGGCCACGGCCCGCAGGCCGCGGATGATGAACTGCGCGCCAACGTCATGTGCGCAGTCGATCAGCAAGTTCTCGAAAGGATGCACCACGATCTCGGTGCCGGTACGCTCGCGCAGCGTGTTGATGTCCGTCTCGAGCATCGCGACCCGCTCCTCGAGGCTGAAGAGCGGCCCCTTGTCGCGATTGATCGCGACCCCGATCACGAGCCGGTCCACGAGCAGCGCGGCGCGCTCGATGATGTCGAGATGTCCGACAGTCACCGGATCGAAAGTACCGGGATAAAGGCCGATGCGCATGGCGGAGTGTCCTCCCCTGAAGCTCCACGCGCACGCAACAATATTGCTTCCCGGAATGCAAGCCCGGGTCGCAGATGTCGCAGGGCCTTGCCGGCCTAGTGGCCCATGATCATCCCTTCGAGGGCGCTGTTCTCCATGGCGAGTTCGGCCAGACGTGCCTTCACGACGTCGCCCAGCGTGATGATTCCCACCATGCGGCCGTCCTCGACCACGGGCATGTGCCGGAAACGGCCCTCGGTCATCCGGGTCAGGATGTCGTTCGCGTCGTCCTCGCGGGTGCAGGTGGACAGCCGCGAGGTCATGAATTCGTCCACCGGCAGTTCGAGGCAGGCGCCGCCGCGCACCGCCAGTTCCCTCACGATGTCACGCTCCGACAGAATACCCAGCGGTTTGACCCCGTCTTCCGAGACCACCACCGTGCCGATCCGTTTTTCCGCGAGCACCTTGGCCGCCTCGCCCACGAGGGTGCCGGGGCGCACGGTCTCGATCCCGTCGGACCCCTTGCTCTTGAGAACCTGAACAACCTGCATGCAGTACCTCCTCCAAGTCGCCGCCTGTGTCTCATCAGCGTCAGGTCGGTCCGGGTATTCTGTCAAGCGAGTCCTTCACGAACGGTTAACTCTGTGCGGATCCCGTCCATCAGGGCGGCAGCGAGGCGATTCATGCGCTCCAGGCGGCGATCGTCGGCATGGCGCACCAGGTAG
Source organism: Allosediminivita pacifica (assembly GCF_003054175.1). GTDB lineage: Bacteria > Pseudomonadota > Alphaproteobacteria > Rhodobacterales > Rhodobacteraceae > Allosediminivita > Allosediminivita pacifica. Next base: position 24,009 of record NZ_QBKN01000008.1, on the reverse strand, counting down.
AAGCTGCGCGTGAGGCTCACCTCTCCGGGCAGAACGCGACGCAAAGGCGGGTCACCGGGCAGCGCAAAATCATGCGCGATGCCGATCCCCGCACCAGTGCGCAGCCATTGCACCTGCACCGCGGCCGAGTTCGAGGCAAGCCGCACCCGCTCCACCCCGAGGTCCGACAGGTAGTCGAGCTCCTTGTCGTAGATCATGTCCGGGATGTAGCCGACCATGCGGTGCCCGCGCAGGTCGACGCCGCTGCGGATCGGCGCATGGGCATTCAGGTAGTCCTCGGTCGCCGCAAGGTGCAGGTGGTAGTCCGCCACCTTCTGCACCACCAGCCGCCCCGCCGTGGGGGCCGAAACCGCAACCGCCATGTCGGCCTCGCGCCGCGTCAGGTTCACCACGCGCGGCAACGCCAGGATCTGCAGGTCGAGGCCGGGGTTCTCGCTCGATATGCGGGCACAGACCTGCGGAAGCAGGAAGTTCGCACAGCCGTCCGGCGCGCCGATGCGCACCGTTCCCGTCAGCCCCTCGGCTCGGCCGCGCACCGCCTCGGCGCCCAGCCCCATGGCCTGTTCGGCTTCTTCGGCGTGCGCCACCAGCCGCGCGCCCGCATCGGTCAGCGCGTAGCCCTGGGGGCTCTTGGCGAAAAGCGGCGCACCCAGTGCCGCCTCGAGCCGGGCCACCCGGCGGCCCACCGTGGCGGCATCCATCCGCAACCCGCGCCCCGCCGCCGAGAGCGTTTCGCCCCGCGCGACTGCCAGAAAGATCCTCATGTCGTCCCAGTCCATGGCTCATCCTGCAATATTGCAAAGCGCTTTTGCCATATTTCCCCTTTTGCCAGCATTTTTGCAAGGCTAGACCAAGGGCAAATCCATCAGGAGGATCATCCGATGCAAGAGATCACGCATTACATCAACGGCGCCATGACCAAGGGCACCTCGGGCCGCTTCTCAGAGGTCTTCAACCCCGCCACCGGCGAGGTGCAGGCGCAGGTGCCGCTCGCCACGGTCGAGGAAGTGAACGCCGCCGTGGAAAAGGCCGCCGAGGCACAGGTCGCCTGGGGCGCCACCAACCCGCAGCGGCGCGCCCGTGTCATGATGAAGTTCGGCGCGCTCATCAACGAGCACATGGACGAACTCGCCGAGCTGGTCAGCCGCGAACACGGCAAGACCCTGCCCGATGCGCGCGGCGACGTGCAGCGCGGGCTCGAGGTGGTCGAGGTCTGCATGGGTGCGCCGCACATGCTCAAGGGCGAGTTCACCGACAACGGCGGCCCCGGCATCGACCTCTACTCCATGCGCCAGCCGCTGGGGGTCGTCGCGGGCATCACGCCTTTCAACTTCCCCGCCATGATCCCGCTGTGGAAGATGGCCCCGGCGCTCGCCTCCGGAAACGCCATGATCCTCAAGCCTTCCGAGCGCTGCCCCTCCACCGCCATGCGACTGGCCGAGCTGCTCAAGGAAGCCGGCCTGCCCGACGGTGTGCTGCAGGTCGTGCACGGCGACAAGGAAGCGGTCGACGCGATCCTCGACAACGAGACCGTGCAGGCCGTGGGCTTCGTCGGCTCCACCCCGATCGCCCAGTACATCTACGGCCGCGCCGCCAGCAACGGCAAGCGCGCGCAGTGCTTCGGCGGTGCCAAGAACCACATGATCATCATGCCCGACGCGGACCTCGACAAGGCCGCCGACGCGCTGGTGGGCGCGGGCTACGGCGCCGCGGGCGAACGCTGCATGGCGATTTCCGTGGCCGTCCCCGTGGGCGAGGAAACCGCCGACGCGCTGATCGAGAAGCTCACTCCCCGGGTCGAGAAGCTCAAGGTCGGCCCCTACACTGCGGGCGAGGACGTGGACTACGGCCCGGTCATCACCGCCGCCGCCAAGGAGCGCATCGAGCGACTGATCGCCAGCGGCGTCAGCGAGGGCGCGGACCTGCTCATCGACGGACGCGGCTTCGAGCTTCAGGGCTACGAGAACGGCTACTTCGTCGGCCCCTCGCTCTTCGACCGCGTGACGCCCGACATGGAGATCTACAAGGAGGAAATCTTCGGCCCCGTGCTCAGCACCGTGCGTGCGGGCAGCTACGAAGAAGCGCTGAAGATCACCATGGACAATCCCTACGGCAACGGCACGGCGATCTATACCGCCGACGGCGACACTGCCCGGGATTTCGCGCACCGCGTCAATGTCGGGATGGTCGGCATCAATTTCCCGATCCCGGTGCCGCTGAGCTATCACACCTTCGGCGGCTGGAAGAAATCGGCATTCGGCGATCTCAACCAGTACGGCCCCGACGCATTCCGCTTCTATACCAAGACCAAGACCGTCACGGCGCGCTGGTTCTCGGGAATCAAGGATGGCGGCGAATTCAATTTCAAGGCGATGGACTGATCGCCGTGCGACTGGGGCGTCCGAAAGGATGCCCCTTTTTCAATGACTTCTCGGCCCCTGTCGCTGCGGTACGTGAAAACGCCCTGAAGTTTACCAACCTCGCGTCACGTGCCCGTCGGGGGCTTTACCGGCCCATGAATTGATGTATTTTGCCTATATGAAGGTTCTGAGTGTTTTCTCCGGTGAGATCCTGGCCTGCGCAGCAAATGCCGATCAAATGCAAATTTTCTGATATTTGGTCCAGTATATCCACCCGGTTTCGTTGTTTTCCCATTATCCAGAAGCACTACGGAATACACCATGCCCTATGACTACCGGGTCTTTCCGGAACAGAACTTCGTCGTCGCCCGCTTCTTCGGAACCTACACGGCGAGCGAGGGGGTCGACTGGGTGCGGGACTACTTCGCCGATCCGGATTTCGCCCCCGATCAGCTGCAACTCTTCGACTGGCAGAACATTTCCGAATTCGACGCGACCTACACCTCGGTCGCGGGGCTCGTGCGCGCCATAAGCAGCGACTACGCTCGCGTGTGCGAGGGCACGCTTTGCGTGATGCACGCGCCGCATGATCTCGGTTTCGGTATGGCTCGCATGTACCAGCAGGTCGCGGACGACGTGCTGCCGACCCAGATCGAGGTTGCCCGTTCCGAGCACGAGGCCTTCGGCATCGCCGGGCTCGAAGCCCTCTCGTTCGAAGAGATCCTGCCGCTCGCCAGCTAGGGCTCAGCCCTTGCCTTGCGGATCTTCGTGCAGGTGCGCGCGGGAAGGATCGTAGTGGTCGCTCTGCCGCCCGCGCAGGTAGCCCACCCGCGCCGAAGCCTGCCCCATGACGCGCATCGCACGCGCCTTGCCGCGGCCGGCCGTGAACGGCGACTTGGCAAGGTAGAGCGCACTTCTCAGCAGCGCATAGAGGTAGACGGCATAGGCACCGAGGGCCGAGGGCTTCGCGTCCTTGCGCCCGAGCCGGGTCATTTCTTGGTCGCGGCAACGCTCATAGTAGTAGCGGTAGGTCAGCCGGGACAGCGGCCGCGTCTCGCAGACATAGGCACCCGGCGCCCAGCCGGTGCGCCCGCCCGCCTCGCGGAAATCCTTGTAAAACTTGGTGTCGGAACCGCCGGTAAAGCGCGCCGCCTCGTCGAAGCGGACGCCCAGCTCGCGCACCCGCGACAGGCGGGCGATCCAGTTGTTGGTGTAGACCGCCACGCGGTGCCCCTCGTGGGTCCGCGCGCGCTCGCTGCGTTTTGCGTGGTCCCGTCCCGACCGGCCCTGCACCACGTCCAGCACCGCCCGGTTCTCGCGGCTGAGCACGCTCCCCTGCGGCGGCTGGTAGCGCACCGGCCCGCCCACAAGATCCAGCTCCTCGCCGGAGATCGTGTCGTACAGCTGTACCAGCCAATCGCGGTCCACGGTCTCGTCATCATCGACGAAGGTCAGGAAATCGCAGCCGTCAGCCAGCGCCATGTCCAGCACGCGGTTGCGCGCCATGGGGATGCCTTGGCGCGTCTCGAGCTCGAGGTATGTCTCGGCCCCGGTCCGCTCGGCAAAACCCTCGACGATCCCGGTCATCGTGGTCTCGTCGTCGTTCTCGGCGAAAAGGTAGACCAGTTCCACGCCCTCGGGCACACGCATCCAGGCGAAACTGTCCAGAAGGTCCGAGAACATCTGCGGACGCCGCCGCGTGATGGCCCCGATTCCGATGCGCGTCTTGCCTGTCACGGCGTCCTCCGGAACTGCGATCCGTGTTCCTTGCCGCATCGCATCCCGATTTGCAACGGCGTGCATCACGGCCCTGCTCGGGCCCAGGTTGATCCACATCATATTCGGACCCTGAGATGTCAGTCTAAACTGAGTCCGGAACCAACCTTTGGGGGAAAACATGTTCGACAGGAATATGGGCCGTACCGACCGCATCATCCGCGCCATTCTCGGCCTGGCGCTTCTGATCGCCTTCCTTTCCATTGCAAGCGCATGGAAATGGCTGGCCCTCGTGGTGGCACTCGTGCTGCTCGCGACCGCGATCGCGGGCACCTGCCCGCCCTACAGCCTTCTGGGGATCCGCACCGACCGGCGGTAATCCGCCCCGGCCCGGCACCAAGCCGACTTGTGGGAACCGGCTGGCCGCTTCATCCCTTCGGTCCTGAAACCAAGGGAGAAGACCATGCAGATCGGAAAAGCCACGGCCACCATCGCGGTCGCAGCCATCACCGCATTCGCAACGCCCGCGCTGGCTCAGGGCAAGTCGGGCGGCTGCCCGCCGGGACTCGCCAAGAAGAACAACGGCTGCAACCCTCCGGGTCAGGCAGGGCGCGACACAGGCGATCGCCGTTATATCGACGGCGACTATGTGCTGATCCGCGATCCCGACCGCTACGGGCTGCGCGACGGGCGCACCTACTATCGCCTCGGGGACGACATCTACCGGGTGGATCGCGAAACGCGCGAAATCATCGATTTCGTGGGCGCCGCGGCGGCCCTTCTCGACTGAGCCGACCGAACCGCCAATACAAAAGGCCGGGGCATCGCGCCCCGGCCTTTTTTCATTCCGCCGCCACCTTGCGCGGCTTCAGCATCGGCTTGAGGTAACGCCCCGTATGGCTGCGCTCGACCTCGGCCACCTCCTCGGGGGTGCCCACGGCCACGATCTCGCCGCCGCCGTCGCCACCCTCGGGGCCGATGTCCACCAGCCAGTCGGCGGTCTTGATGACGTCGAGGTTGTGCTCGATCACCACCACCGTGTTCCCGGCATCGACCAGTTCGTGCAGCACCTCAAGCAGCTTCTTCACGTCCTCGAAATGCAGGCCCGTCGTCGGCTCGTCGAGGATATAGAGCGTGCGCCCCGTCGACCGCTTGGCCAGCTCCTTCGACAGCTTCACGCGCTGCGCCTCGCCGCCCGAAAGCGTCGTCGCCTGCTGGCCCACCTTCACGTAGCCCAGCCCCACGCGCACCAGCGCATCCATCTTCTCGCGGATCGAGGGCACCGCCTTGAAGAACTCCTGCGCGTCTTCGACCGTCATATCAAGAACGTCGGCTATGCTCTTGCCTTTGAACTGAACTTCCAGCGTCTCGCGGTTGTAGCGCGCGCCGTTGCAGGTCTCGCAGGTGACGTAGACATCGGGCAGGAAGTGCATCTCGATCTTGATGACACCATCGCCCTGGCAAGCCTCGCAGCGCCCGCCCTTCACGTTGAAGCTGAAGCGCCCGGGCTTGTAACCGCGCGCCTTGGCCTCGGGCAGCCCCGCGAACCAGTCGCGGATCGGCGTGAAGGCCCCGGTGTAGGTCGCCGGGTTCGACCGGGGCGTACGCCCGATGGGCCGCTGGTCGATGTCGATCACCTTGTCGAGGTGCTCCATCCCCTTGATCGTCTGGCAGGGCGCCGGCACCTGCCGCGCGCCGTTCAGCGCCATGGAGGCCGTCTTGAACAGCGTCTCGATGGTCAGCGTAGACTTGCCGCCCCCAGACACACCCGTCACGCAGACGAACTTGCCCAGCGGGAAATCGGCGGTCACGTTCTGCAGGTTATTCCCGCTCGCCTTCACCACGGTCAGCTTCTTGCCATTGCCCTTGCGCCGCTCGGTCGGCACCGCGATCTCGCGCGTGCCGGCAAGATACTGCCCCGTCACGCTGGCCGGGTCCGCCGCGATCTGCTCAGGCGTGCCGTGGCTGACCACCTGCCCGCCGTGAACACCGGCCCCCGGCCCGATGTCGAAGACGTAATCCGCCTCGCGGATCGCCTCCTCGTCGTGTTCGACCACGATCACCGTGTTGCCCTGGTCGCGCAGGTTCTTGAGCGTGTCGAGCAGCCGCGAGTTGTCGCGCTGGTGCAGGCCGATCGACGGTTCGTCCAGAACGTAAAGAACGCCCGTCAGACCGCTGCCGATCTGGCTTGCCAGACGGATGCGCTGGCTCTCGCCGCCGCTTAGCGTGCCGGCTGAACGCGACATCGTAAGGTATTCCAAACCAACGTTATTCAGGAAACCGAGCCGTTCTCGGATCTCCTTCAGGATGGCCCGCGCGATCTCGTTCTTCTGCTGGGTCAGGCTCTCGGGCACGCTGCCGCACCAGTCGAAGGCCTGCTTGATCGACATCTCGACGACCTCGCCGATGTGTTGCCCGCCGATCTTCACCGCCAGCGCCTCTTCCCGCAGGCGGTAGCCGCCGCAGGTGCCGCATGGCCGGTTGTTCTGGTAGCGCTCGAATTCCTCGCGGATCCAGGCGCTGTCGGTCTCGCGGTAGCGCCGCTCCATGTTGGGGATCACGCCTTCGAAAGCGCGCGTCACGTTGTAGACGCGGCCGCCCTCGTCATAGCGGAACGGGATCTCGTCGTCGCCCGACCCGAAGAGGAACACCTGCTGCACGTGTTTCGGCAGGTCCTTCCACGCGGTCTCCTGGTCGAATTCGTAATGCTTCGCAATGCTTTCGATGGTCTGCTTGAAGTACGGCGACTTGCCCTTCCGCCAGGGCGCAATCGCTCCGTTGTAAAGGCTCAGCGTCGTGTCAGGCACCATCAGGTTGGGGTCGAAGAACAGCTCCACCCCAAGCCCGTCACAATCCGGGCAGGCCCCGAAGGGCGCGTTGAACGAGAAAAGCCGCGGCTCGATCTCGGGGATCGTGAAGCCGCTGACCGGACAGGCGAAGTTCTCGGAAAACGTGATCCGCTCCGGATCGCCCTCGCGCGGCGCCGTCTCCAGCACGGCGATGCCGTCGGCCAGGTCCAGCGCCGTGCGGAAGCTGTCGGCCAGCCGGGTTTCCATGCCTTCGCGCACCACGACACGATCGACCACCACGTCGATGTCGTGCCGGAACTTCTTGTCGAGCTTCGGCGGATCGTCCAACTCGTGGAAATCACCGTTGACCTTCACGCGCTGGAAGCCCTGCTTGCGCAGCTCGAGGAATTCCTTGCGGTATTCGCCCTTCCGGTCACGCACGATGGGCGCAAGCAGGTAGGCACGCGTGCCCTCCTCCATGCCCATGACACGGTCGACCATGTCCTGCACCTGCTGCGCCTCGATGGGCAGGCCGGTGGCCGGGCTGTAAGGCGTGCCGACGCGGGCGAACAGAAGGCGGAGATAATCGTAGATCTCCGTCACCGTTCCCACGGTCGACCGCGGGTTCTTCGACGTGGTCTTCTGCTCGATGGAAATCGCCGGGCTGAGGCCCGCGATGTGATCCACGTCGGGCTTTTCCATCATGTCGAGGAACTGCCGCGCATAGGCCGACAGGCTCTCGACATAACGTCTCTGCCCCTCGGCATAGATCGTGTCGAAGGCAAGTGACGACTTCCCCGAGCCCGACAGGCCGGTGATGACCACCAGCTCATCGCGCGGGATGTCGACGTCGATGGATTTCAGATTGTGCTCACGGGCGCCACGCACCTCGATCTGCTTGAGCTCCGGCATGTCACCCCCAGGGATCGGCAGTCACCGATACATAGTCGCGCCGATCCGTCCGGCCAACGGAAAAGTGCGAACGAAACGTGAATATTCTGCGCGTCAGTCCATCGGCGCCATGAGTTCGACCGGTTCGCCCGAAATGACGGAGGTGTAGAAACAGCTCCGGCGGTTCGTATGGCAGGCGGGACCGGTCTGGCGCACCACGGCCAGCAGGCAGTCGCTGTCACAATCCACCCGCAGGTCGACAAGTTCCTGCACGTGCCCGCTGCTTTCGCCCTTCACCCAGAAACTCTGGCGCGAGCGCGACCAGTAGGTCACGCGCTTCGTATCGAGCGTGCGACGGATCGCATCGGCGTTCATCCAGGCCATCATCAGCACCTCGCCCGTGCCTTCGTCCTGTGCAATGCAGGGGATCAGACCGGCATCGGTGTAGCTCAGATCGGCGGGATCGAAGGGCATCGGCAAAAACCTTTTTGCATGATCGGGTGCGGCGCCTATCTATGGCCGGCAGGACGAAAGGAAAACCCATGAGCGCCGAGACCGACCTGATCAAGCTCTATTCCGGACGGATCCTCGCGCTCGCGGCCGAGATCCCCCGCAACGAACGGCTCGACGCGCCCGACGCCAGCGTGCGCAAGCGCTCGCCCCTCTGCGGCTCGACGATCACCGTGGACCTGAAGATGGACGGCGACACGATCACCGACTTCGGCCAGGACGTGAAGGCCTGCGCCCTGGGCCAGGCGGCGGCCTCGGTCGTCGGCAGCGTCATCGTCGGCTGCACCGCAGCCCAGGTCCGTCAGGCCCGCGACCAGCTACGGGCCATGCTCAAGGAAGGCAGCGACGCCCCCGACGCCCCTTTCGACGGGCTCGAAGTGCTGAAACCTGCCGTCGACTACAAGAACCGCCATGCCTCGATCATGCTGGCGCTCGACGCTGCGACCGAGGCCGCCGAACAGGCGCGCGAGGCCCAATCGGCCTGACTCCCCTTTCCCCGGACAGATAAAAAAACCGCCGTTCTCTGGGGGGAGAACGGCGGTCAGTGGCGTGCGAAAGGCAACCGGGCAACCTTCGGGACAGAAGGTCTTGAGACAGGCAGGCCGCGAGGATTTGGGACAGATACGCGACAGGCCCGGCGCCGCAGACACGCAGGCAGAAAAGCGTGGAAATCAGAACAGCACAGGCAGGTGCAGCGCGCCCAGGAAGATCACCACGAGGGAAATCGCACCGAGCGAGTCCTCGAGAAGCTGGGTGTCCTGGCGAGTGTAGGCGGTGCGAATGGAGTGGATCATGGCGTCCCCCGTGGGTCATGTGTTCCGTTTCGTTGCCTATTTGTTCTCATGGGATTCACGTTCTGTAAAGAACTTTTTGAGAACATCTGCGAACACGCCAGAACAGACGGGGAAATTTTCAGGAATTTCGGGGCCTTACGCGCCCCTGCGTCACCCGACGCGGATCAGCCGGATCGCCTCGTCCTGGCGCATCAGCCACAGCAGCAGCCGCGCCGCACGGCCGCGTGTGCCCTCCAGCTTGGAATCACCAGCCAGAAGGTTGCGCGCATCGGACTGCGCCAACGCCATGAGCCCCGACTGCGCCTCCAGATCCGCGACCCGAAAGCGCGGCAGCCCCGACTGCGCCGTGCCGATCAGGTCGCCCGCGCCCCGCATCTCGAGGTCCACCTCCGCGATGCGGAACCCGTCCTCGGTCTCGCGCAGGGTGGTCAGCCGCTTGTGCCCGGTCTCGTTCAGCGGCGGCCGGTACATCAGCAGGCAGGTGCTCTCGGCGCTGCCCCGCCCCACGCGGCCCCGCAACTGGTGCAGCTGCGCCAGGCCAAAGCTCTCGGCCTGCTCGATCACCATGATCGAGGCATTGGGCACGTTCACCCCCACCTCGATCACCGTGGTCGCCACCAGGACCGAGGTCTCGCCCGCCACGAACTTTGCCATGGCCGCGTCCTTCTCGGCGGGCGGAAGCTGCCCGTGCACCAACCCCACGACGCCCTCACCAAGCGCCGCGCGCAGCATCCGGAACCGCATCTCGGCCGAGGTCAGGTCCGAGCTTTCGCTTTCCTCCACCAGCGGGCAGACCCAGTAGGCCTGCCGCCCCTCGGCGACCGCCTTGCGCAGGTGATCCACCACCTCGTCCATCCGCTCGGCCGAGACCAGCGCCGTACGCACGGGCTTCCGCCCCGGCGGCTTCTCGTCCAGCACCGAGACCTCCATGTCGCCGTATTGCGCCAGCGACAGGCTGCGCGGGATCGGCGTTGCGGTCATGACCAGCACGTCCGCCCCCTGCCCCTTGCGCCCCAGCTCCAACCGCTGGCGCACGCCGAAACGGTGCTGCTCGTCCACAATCGCCAGCCGCAGGTCGCGAAAGGCCACGTCCTTCTGGAACACCGCATGCGTACCCACGAGGATCTGGATATCGCCGCGTTCCAGCGCCGCCACCTTGGCCGCCCGCTCGCTTGCCTTGTCGCGCCCGGTCAGGATTTCCAGCACCACACCCGCGCTCTCGGCCAGAGGCTGCAACCCCTCCAGGTGCTGGCGCGCCAGGATCTCGGTCGGCGCCATCATCACGCCCTGCCCGCCGGCCTCAACCGCGACCAGCAGCGCCATGAAGGCCACCAGCGTCTTGCCCGCGCCCACGTCGCCCTGCAGCAGCCGGTTCATCCGTTCCGGCGCCGCCATGTCGGCGGCGATCTCGTCCATGGACCGCAGCTGCGCCCCCGTCGGTGCATAGGGCAGCGCCTTGAGCACCCGCGACCGCAGCCGCCCGTCGCCCTCGCTCACGATGCCCCGCTGCGCCCGCCGGTCGGCGCGCGCCAGCGCCAGCGTCAACTGGTGCGCCAGCAGCTCGTCATAGGCCAGCCGCGCTCGCGCCGGCGCCGTGGGCAGCAGGTCCGCGCCCCTCTCGGGCCGGTGCGCCGCGCGCAGAGCCTCGGCCCAGCCTGGCCAGCCCTCGCGCGTCACAAGCGCCGGGTCCGCCCATTCCGGAAGGTCCGGCAATTGCGCCAGCGCATCGCTCACGCCCTTGAACATGGTCTTCTGCGTGACCCCGCCCGCCAGCGGATAGACCGGCTCGTAGGCCGGCATGTCCTCGACCTCGTCGGGCAGCAACACGTGGTCGGGGTGCACCATCTGCGCCACGCCGTCGAAGAACTCGACCCGCCCCGACACCACCCGCGCCTGCCCCGTGGGCAGGATGCGGCCCAAGTAATCGCTGCGCCCGTGGAAAAACACGATCTGGAACCGCGTCTGCGCGTCGTCGACCTCGATCCTGTAGGGCCGCCCCTTGCGCACCGGCGGCAAATGCCGCCCCACGGTCACCCGCACCGTCAGCACATCGGGCAGTTCGGCCCCCATCACCGTGTCGCGCAGCCGCCGGTCGATGCCAGACTGCGGCAGCGTGTAAAGCAGATCGCGCGGCGCGACGATGCCCGCGGGCTCCAGCGCCTGCGCCGTCTTGGGCCCGATCCCGTCGAGCGTCTTGAGGTCCGCGAACAGCGGCCAGAGCGGTTCGGGACGTCCGCTCATCCGCCGATCAGCGCCAGCCAGCCGTCTTCGTCCATGACCTCGACCCCCAGCTCGCGCGCCTTCTTCTCCTTGCTGCCCGCGCCCGGGCCCGCCACCACGATGTCGGTCTTGCCCGAGACCGAGCCCGAGACCTTGGCGCCAAGGCTCTCGGCCCGCGCCTTGGCCTCGGCCCGCGTCATGCGTTCGAGTGACCCGGTGAAGACCACGGTCTTGCCCGCCACGGGCGATCCCTCGGCGGCGACCCGCTCGGCCTCCTCGACCGTCAGCTTCTCCACCAGCCGGTCGACCGAGGCACGCTCGGTCTCCTGCGTCAGCGTCGCCACCAGCGACATGGCCACCGTGGCGCCGATCCCGTCGATGCCGACAAGGTCATCCCAGGCGGCGCGCGCCTCCGCCGCGACGGGATCTTCTTCCCAGACCTTGTTGCGCGTGGCGGTAAGCGACGCGCGACGGCCCTCCTCGGCGGCGGCCCTGCGTTCCTCGACCACCGCATCCTCAGCCTCGCGGTAGCGCCGCTCGGCCGGGCGCGCCGTGTCGACCGCCGTGGTCAGCGCCTCCCAGGTGCCGAAATGGCGGGCCAGGTCCTTGGCCGCCACCTCGCCCACGTGACGGATGCCAAGCGCGAAGATCAGCCGTTCGAGCGGGATGGTCCGCCGTTCCTCGATCGCGGCAAAGAGGTTCTCGGCCGATTTCTCGCCCCAGCCTTCGCGGTTCTTCACCTGCTGCATCCCGCTGCCGTAGCGCTCCTGCAGGGCGAAGATGTCGGCGGGCTCCTTGATCCAGCCGTCGCGGTAGAACTGCTCCACCTGCTTCGCCCCCAGCCCCTCGATGTCGAAGGCGGCGCGCGAGACGAAATGCTTGAGCTTCTCGACCGCCTGCGCCGGGCAGACGAGGCCCCCGGTGCAGCGCCGCACCGCGTCGCCTTCCTCGCGGATCGCCTCAGACTCGCACTCGGGGCAGTTTTGAGGAAACGCGTAAGGCTCTGAATCGTCAGGGCGTTTCGACAGGTCCACGTCCGCGATCTTAGGGATCACGTCGCCCGCGCGGTAGACCTGCACCCAGTCTCCCTCGCGGATGTCGCGGCCTTCGCGGATGGGATTGCCGCTGGCGTCACGCCCGGCGATGTAGTCCTCGTTGTGCAGCGTGGCGTTGCTCACCACCACGCCGCCCACGGTCACCGGCGTCAGCCGCGCCACCGGCGACAGCGCCCCGGTGCGGCCCACCTGGATCTCGATCTTCTCGAGCCGCGTCCAGGCCAGTTCGGCGGGGAACTTGTGAGCGATGGCCCAGCGGGGCGTGGTCGACCGGAAGCCCAGCCGTTCCTGCAGGCCAAGGTCGTCGACCTTGTAGACCACGCCGTCGATGTCATAGCCCAGCGTTGCGCGCTGCGCCTCGATCTTCGCGTAGTGGTCCAGCATCTCCTGCGGACCCTCGCAGCGGACGGTGAGCGGGTTGGTCGAAAACCCCATATCGTCCAGCCGCGCGATGGCCTTCATCTGCGTCTCGGCCAGCGGCTCCGACAGCTCGCCCCAGCTGTAGGCAAAGAATTTCAGCGGTCGCGAGGCGGTGATCTTGCTGTCGAGTTGACGCAGGCTACCGGCGGCGGCGTTGCGCGGGTTGGCAAAGGTCTTGCCGCCGCGCGCCTCCTGCCGTTCGTTCAGCGCCTCGAAGTCCGCGTGGCTCATGTAGACCTCGCCGCGGACCTCCATAACCTCCGGCGCGCCCTCGACCCGTTCGGGAATGTCGCTGATCGTGCGCGCATTCTGGGTGACGTTCTCGCCCACCGCGCCGTCGCCGCGCGTCGCGGCCTGCACCAGCACGCCGCCCTCGTAGCGCAAGCTGAGCGACAGCCCGTCGATCTTGGGTTCCGCCGTGTAGGCCAGCGCCTTTTCCGCCCCAAGGCCAAGGTACCGCCGCAGCGAGGCGTCGAAGTCGCGCACGTCGTCATCGCCGAAGGCATTGGACAGCGACATCATCCGTACCCGGTGCCGCACCTTGGAAAAGCCTTCCGCGGGCTCGGCGCCCACCTGCTCCGAGGGACTGTCGTCGCGCTTCAGCTCCGGGAATCGCGCCTCGATCTCGGCATTGCGCCGCTTGAGCGCATCGTATTCCGCGTCCGAAATCTCGGGCGCGTCCTTGGTGTGGTAGGCCCGGTTCGCCGCCCCCAGCCGTTCCGCCAGTGCAGCGAGTTCCTCGCGCGCCTCCGCCTCGGTCAGATCGGCGACCGGCTTGCCGGATGTCTCTGGGTTGGTCTCGGACATGACTGCGCCCCCGTCTCACTGCCTTGCGGCAAGTGATAGGGGGCGCATCCGTCAGGGTCCAGTGTTCGGGTAAGGATAAGCGGCGTCAGGCGCTGGCGGCCAGCGCCGGCGCGTCATCGGGCTGCGGCTGCGGATCGCGCAGCACGTAGCCACGGCCCCAGACCGTCTCGATGTAATTCTCGTCGCCGGTGGCCTCCGAGAGCTTCTTGCGGAGTTTGCAGATGAAGACGTCGATGATCTTCAATTCCGGCTCGTCCATTCCGCCATAAAGGTGGTTCAGGAACATCTCTTTTGTCAGAGTCGTGCCCTTCCTGAGAGAAAGAAGCTCGAGCATCTGGTATTCCTTGCCGGTCAGGTGAACCGGCTTTCCGGAAACCTCGACCGTCTTGGCGTCGAGATTCACCGAAATCTTTCCGGTATTGATGACCGACTGGGAATGGCCTTTGGACCGGCGAATGATTGCGTGAATACGCGCAATAAGCTCGTCCCGGTGAAATGGTTTTGTCAGGTAATCGTCGGCACCAAAGCCGAACCCTTTGATCTTGTTCTCCGTATCGTCGGCGCCCGACAGGATCAGGATCGGGGTGTCGATGCGGGCAACCCGCAGCTGTCGCAGCACTTCGTGGCCGTCGATGTCGGGCAGATGCAGATCCAGAAGGATCAGGTCGTAATCGTAGAGCTTGGCCAGATCCACGCCCTCTTCGCCCATGTCGGTGGCGTAGACGTTCAGGTTGGCGTGACTCAGCATCAGCTCGATGCTTTTCGACGTGGTCGGGTCATCTTCCACCAGAAGAATGCGCATGGATTGTCTCCGGTTCTAATTCCCTAAGGCCCCACCAACTTGGTTGAAAAAGGTTAACGCATGATTACGGGTAATACCACAGTTGTCTGATCAACCGGGGTGCCGATACCGCTTTATCAATGTCGCCTTCAATGCGTCTTCCCCATGCCGCTCGACCGCCGCAATCCAGGCATCGAGTTCCTCTTCGCTCAATTGGTAACGATCCAGCGCCTGCTCCCGGGACAAGAGCCCGAAAGCCACGGCCTTGACCACGGCCCCCTTGCGCGAGGCCACCCAGCGTCGCGTCTCCGGCGGCGGGAGGTCGGCGCGGGTCATGATGGACCCGTCCGGAAGCGTCACCGCGCGCGGGCCGTCAACTTTCTTGAGGTACATCTTCTGCTTCCCCGGAATGGCTGACCCCATTGAAACGCAAGGGATTTAACGCTGTCTGAAACCGGGGCTTGAGAGTGCGAAGGATTTTCCTATATTCCGCCGGTTACCCAAGGAGGTCGCCCATGCCCCGCGATATGCCCGCGCTCAATTCCCTGGGGCTTCCGAAAGCCCCCGCAGACACCCGTGTCGTCGTCGCCATGTCCGGCGGTGTCGACAGCTCCGTCGTGGCCGCGATGCTCAAGGAAGAGGGTTACGATGTTGTTGGCGTCACGCTGCAGCTCTACGACCACGGTGCCGCGCTCGCGAAGAAGGGCGCCTGCTGCGCCGGGCTCGACATCCACGATGCCCGCCGCGTGGCCGAGGAAATGGGCTTTCCCCACTACGTGCTCGACTACGAGAACATCTTCCGCGAGGCGGTCATCGACGAATTCGCCGACAGCTACCTCGGCGGCGCCACGCCCGTGCCCTGCATCCGCTGCAACGAGCGGGTGAAGTTCAAGGACCTGCTGGAGACCGCGCGCGATCTCGAGGCCGACTGCATGGCCACCGGCCACTACATCCAGCGCAAGGATGGCGAACGCGGCCCGGAACTGCATTCGGCCGCAGATTCGAACCGCGACCAGAGCTACTTCCTGTTCTCCACCACCGCCGAACAGCTCGACTACCTGCGCTTCCCGCTGGGCCACCTGCCCTCCAAGGACGCCACGCGCGAACTGGCCGCCCGCTACGGGCTGGCCGTGGCCGACAAGCCCGACAGCCAGGACATCTGCTTCGTGCCGAACGGCAACTATGCCAGCGTGATCGAGAAGCTGCGCCCCGGCGCCGCCGAACCCGGCCAGATCGTGCACGTGGACGGCCGTGTGCTGGGCGACCACAAGGGCGTCATCCACTACACAATCGGCCAGCGTCGCGGCCTCGGCATCGGCGGGCTGGACGAGCCGCTCTACGTGGTGAAGCTCGACGTCGACACCAAACAGGTCGTCGTCGGCCCCAAGGAAATGCTGGCCACCCGCAAAGTGCCCGTGCGCGAGATCAACTGGCTCGGGGACGAGCCCTTCACCTCGCGCGACGAATGGCACCTCTCGGTCAAGGTCCGCTCCACCCGCCCGCCGCGCGACGCGGTCATCCGCCCGATCTCGGAAACCGAGGCCGAGGTGGAACTGGTCACGCCCGAGGAAGGCGTGAGCCCCGGACAGGCCTGCGTCTTCTACGCGCCCGAGGGTAGCCGCATCTTCGGCGGCGGCTGGATCCACAAGGGCTGACCGGGCGCTCCCATCAGTCGAAAAGACCCGGCCGGGTCGGGAATTCCCGCATCGACGGAACCCGACCCGCCTGCCATGACTTTTACCCACAGTTTCACGCCGCACAACCGCGGCACCCGGCCCGCTGCCCCCGGCAGAAGGGCCCGTTGACGTTGCGACCTTTAACATAACGTTACAAAATCGCAGCATCGGCGTCACGGATCGCCGCTATCGCCCCCTCACACACGAAAAACCCAAGTGAGGGACACGATGTACAAGCTTGCTCTGACCGCGACGTTCGCGCTCACCGCCTCCACCGCAATGGCTCAGACCGAGATCACTTGGTGGCACGGCATGGGCGGCCATCTGGGCGACGTGGTCAACCAGATCGCTGCCGGCTTCAACGAAAGCCAGGACGACTACACCATCACACCCGTCTTCCGCGGCTCCTACGAGGAAACGCTGACCGGCGCCATCGCCGCCTTCCGCGCCGGCGAGCAGCCCAACATCGTGCAGGTCTTCGACGCCGGCGCCGCCACCGTGATCGGCGCGCAGGGCGCCACCATCCCGGTGCAGACCCTGCTCGAGGACAACGGCGTCGATTTCGACATCGAGGACTACATCTCGGGCGTGCGCTACTTCTACGCCGACAGCGACGGCACCATGATCGGCATGCCGTTCAACTCCTCCTCGCCGGTGATGTACTACAACGCCGACGCGCTCGAAGAGGCCGGCGTCGAAGCCCCCGAGACCTACGAGGACTTCGAGGAAATCGCCCCCGCCCTGAAAGAGGCCGGCTACATCCCCATGGTGCAGACGCACCTGCCCTGGGAATTCGTCGAGAACTTCCACTCGCGCCACAACCTGCCGTTTGCCACCAACGACAACGGCTATGACGGCGCCGAGGGCACCGAGATCCTGATCAACTCCGACGAGATGGCCATGCACTTCACCAAGGTGAAGGAATGGCTCGACAACGATCTCTTCGGCTTCTTCGGCACCGGCTGGGACGACAACCAGGCGCAGTTCATCAACGGCAACGCCGCGATGTACATTGGCTCCTCGGGCGACTTCGGCGGCCTGACCGCGCAGGACCTGCCGTTCGAGTGGGCCAACACCTACCTGCCCTACTGGGAATCGATCACCGGCGGCGAGGGCTATCAGACCTTCATCGGCGGCGCATCGCTCTTCGCCATGTCCGGCCATTCCGACGAGGAAAACGCCGCCACGGCCGCTTTCTTCGAATACCTGACCTCGCCCGAAGTCCAGTACATGTGGCATCGTGAAACCGGCTACGTGCCGATCACCAACGCCGCCTACGAAATGGCGCAGGAAGACGGCCACTACGACCGTTTCCCCGCGGCAGAAACCGGCATCAAGCAGCTTCAGCTTCAGTCCGGCGAGAACACCCACGGCTACCGCATGGGCTTCTACGTCCAGATCCGCGATATCGAGAACCGTGAAATCGCCCGCTTCCTCAACGGCGACACCTCGATCGAGGACGCCCTCGCGACCATCGAGACGGAAGGCAACGAGCTTCTGGGCCGCTTCGCCCAGACCGTCCAGTAAACCTTCCCCCGACATCGCCCGGCGGCCGCAGTCCCCTGCGGCCGCCGGCTCCTTTTCGCGAGGCTTCCCCTTGAAACGCGCTGGTTTCGACTCCCGCTGGCTGCCGGTCTTCCTGCTGATGCCGCAGCTCGCGATCATCCTGGTCTTCTTCTACTGGCCGGCCTGGCAGGCGCTGCAGTCCTCCTTCTACCTCGAGGACCCCTTCGGCTTCGGCTCGACCTTCGTGGGCTTCGAGAACTACCTGAGGCTCTTCCGCAGTTCCGAGTACCTGCGCACCGCCGGCTTCACCGTGGTCTTCACCGTGCTCGTCACCTTCTTCGCGCTCTCCATCGCCCTGCTGCTGGCGGTCAAGGCCGACAAGGTGCTTCACGGCGCGCGCACCTACCGCACCCTGCTGATGTGGGTCTACGCCGTCGCGCCCCCGGTGGCGGGCTTCATCACGCTCATCGTCTTCAACCAGCGCTGGGGTCCCCTGACGGAATTCTTCGCCCTCTTCGGCTGGGACTTCCGCGTGCGGCTCGACTACACCGACACCGCCATCGCCATGGTCATCGCCTCGGTCTGGAAGCAGATCCCGGTGAACTTCATCTTCTTCCTCTCCGGTCTCCAGTCGATCCCGCGCGCCGTGCGCGAGGCGGCCCTCATCGACAACCGCTCTGCCTCGGCCCGGTTCTGGACGGTGACCTTCCCGCTGCTGGCGCCCACGGGCTTCTTCCTGCTCATCATCAACACGACCTACGCGCTCTTCGATACCTTCGGCCTGATCGACACCATCCTGCGCAACAACCCCGGCGATAACCCGATCACCCTTGTCTACAAGGTCTACGTCGACGGCTTCCGCGGGCAGGACATCGGCGGCTCCTCCGCGCAGTCCGTGGTGCTGATGGTCCTCGTCTTGGCTCTGACCATCTTCCAGTTCCGGATGGTCGACCGGCGCATCCACTACACCTGAGGGGACCGACAATGGCAGACATCACCCATACCGCCCCGACCGAGGACAGGCAGGCGCGCCGCATCAACTGGGGCGCCGTCAGCGACCACGCCGTGCTGATCGCAGGTGCTCTCTTCATGATGGCCCCGCTGGTCATGCTCATCCAGATGAGCACGATCCCCGACGCCGAGATCATGCAGACCGGCCCCTCGCTCGAGATCGGCAACCAGTTCTGGCCCAACGTGAAGAAGGCGCTGCTCGGCGCCATGAGCTTCTCGGGCGAGGACACCGGCCTCAGCATGTTCCGCAGCTCGATGATCCTCGGCCTCGGCTTCGCCGTGGGCAAGATCGTCATCTCGATGCTGGCGGCCTACGCCATCGTCTACTTCCGGCTGCGCTTCGCCACCTTCGCCTTCTGGCTGATCTTCACCACGCTGCTGCTGCCCCTCGAGGTGCGCATCGTGCCCTCCTACGAGGTCACCCAGAAGCTCGGCCTGCTGAACACCTACGGCGGGCTCATCATCCCGCTGATCGCCTCGGCCACGGCGACCTTCTTCTTCCGGCAGTTCTTCCTCTCGGTGCCGGACGAACTGGTCGAGGCCGCCCGCATCGACGGCGCGGGGCCGGTCAAGTTCTTCATCGACATCCTCGTGCCGCTCTCGCAGACCATGATCGCGGCGATCTTCATCATCATGTTCGTCTTCGGCTGGAACCAGTACCTCTGGCCCACGATGATCACCACCGACGAGAGCAAGTACACCCTCGTCCAGGGCATCAAGCAGATCACCCAATCCCTCGAAGGCACCCACATCCCGGAATTCGGCCGCTCCAACCTGCTGGCCGTGCTCGCGGTGCTGCCGCCCGTGGCGGTCGTGATCTTCTTCCAGCGCTGGTTCGTGAAGGGCCTGACAGAAAGTGACAAGTAAATGGCGAAACTGACCCTCTCCCAGGTCGGCAAGACCTATGCCGCCGGCAGCCAGGCCGCCGTGTCCGGCGTCGACATCGACATCGCGGACGGCGAATTCATCGTGCTCGTCGGCCCGTCGGGCTGCGGCAAGTCCACGCTCCTGCGCATGGTCGCGGGGCTGGAAACCGTGACCGAGGGCGAGATCCGCATCGGCGACCGGCTGGTGAACCACGTGGACCCCGCCGACCGTGACATCGCGATGGTGTTCCAGAACTACGCACTCTACCCGCACATGACCGTGCGCGGGAACATGGCCTACGGGCTCAAGAACCGCGGCGAAAGCAGGCAGGCCATCAACGACCGCGTCGAACAGGCGGCCCGCATGCTGGAACTCACCCCCTACCTCGACCGCAAGCCGCGCGCCCTGTCGGGCGGCCAGCGCCAGCGCGTCGCCATGGGCCGCGCCATCGTGCGCGAACCGGCGGCCTTCCTCTTCGACGAGCCGCTCTCGAACCTAGACGCCAAGCTCCGCGTCACCATGCGCGGCGAGATCCGCAAGCTGCAACGCAGGCTCGGGACCACCTCGCTCTACGTGACTCACGACCAGCTCGAGGCCATGACGCTGGCCGACCGCCTCGTGGTGCTGAACGGCGGCAAGGTGGAGCAGATCGGCGCCCCGCTCGAGGTCTACAACAACCCCGCCTCTACCTTCGTGGCGGCCTTCATCGGCTCGCCCGCCATGAACCTGCTCGACGCCCAGGTCGAAGGCGGCACGCTCATGGTCGAGGGCCACCGCCTCGCACAGGTTGCCCGCGATGCCGGGCCCGTCACCGTGGGCCTGCGCCCCGAGGATCTCGTGCTGTCGACCTCGGGCCTGCCGCTGCGGATCGACTACGTCGAGGAGCTGGGCGCGCAGCGCATCATCCACGGCTTCATCGGCGACCAGCCCGCCGCCGTCGCCGACGGCAGCCCCGACGCGCCGCTCTCGGACATCGTCCATGTCACCGCCGCGCGCGCGGACATCCACCTCTTCGATACCACCACGGGCAAGCGCATGGACCTCCCCGCCGAGACACAGATCGCGGAGGCCACCGCATGATCCGCGACACCGTGGCGGCCCTGCCCGCGCCGGGCCCGCTGGAGCTCGACGATCTGCCGCGCACGCTCAAGGCGCATGACGCCGAACTGGCCCGCGTCCCCGCCATGAACCTCATCGAGGTCGGCGGCGACGGCGGCACGGCGCCCCTGCCCCTGCCGCTCAAGGTCGGCGCCTGGAACCTCGAACGTTGCCTCGACCCCGAGGGCTCGGCCGCGCATGTGGCCGACTGCGATCTGCTGCTGCTGTCGGAGATGGACAGCGGCATGGCCCGCAGCGCGCAGCGCAACACCACGGCCGATGTCGCCCGCCTGCGCGGCATGTCCTACGCCTACGCGGTCGAGTTCCTCGAACTCGGCCTCGGTAACGGGGTGGAACGGGACTACTGCACCGACGACTTCAACGCCCGCGGTTTCCACGGTAACGCGCTTTTGGCGCGCGGCGCCTTGAAGGACCCCTTCGCGCTGCGGCTCTACGGCCAGCGCCAGTGGTTCACCAGTGCCGAGGAGCCGCGCCTCGGCGAACGCCTCGCCATCGGCGCGGTGGTGGAAACGGAGGCCGGCCCCTTCCTCGCCGTCTCGACCCACCTCGAAAGCGCCTGCGGCCCGGACCACCGCCACGAACAGATGCGCGGGCTGATCGAGATGATCGACGCGGCCTTTCCGGGCCTGCCGGTGCTGATCGGCGGCGATCTGAACACGGGCAACCACAACGATGCCGACTGGCGCGCCGAGGGGCTGTTCGACCTCGCCCGCCGCGCGGGCTTTGCCGTGCACGGCGGCGGCGACGAGGTTCAGACCACCCGCCCGAGCCGGCTCACCCGCTTTCCCGAACGCGCGATGAAGCTCGACTGGCTCTTCACGCGCGGGATGGTGTTGGAGGAGGTGGAAATCCGATCCTCCCTCGGCCCCGACGGCGTGGCGCTCTCAGATCACGACGCCATCCTCGGGCGGATCACGGGTCTGCAGGGCTGAACGGGAGGGGGCTCTGCCCCCTCTTGGCCTGCGGCCAATTCACCCCCGAGGTATTTGAAGCGAGAAGAAACGGGGGCGGCGCGCAATTGACGCGTCCCGAGCGGCTGCTAAGCAGAGTGTCATGCTGGACATCTTCCTGAAGACGCTGCCCTTCTTCGCCCTGATCGGGACCGGCTACGGCGCCGGGCGCAGCGGCTTCTTTCCCGAAGAGGCGACCGGCTGGCTGACGAAGTTCGTCTTCTACTTCGCCCTCTCGGCCATGCTCTTCCGCTTTTCGGCCAACCTCTCGATCTCCGAGATCTTCGACGGGCCGCTGGCGCTGGCTTACCTCTCGGGCACCGGCGTGACCTACCTGGTGGCCATGGGCGTGGCCTATGCCCGCCGGCTCGACACGCCCACGGCCGCGATCGAGGCGCAATGCGCGGCCATCGGCAACACCGGATTCCTCGGCGTGCCCATGCTCGCCCTGCTGCTCGGCCCCGAGGCCGTGGGCCCCATCATCCTGGTGCTCGCGGTGGACCTGATCGTGTTCTCGTCGCTGCTGGTGATCCTCGTGACCGGCGCCCGCGACGGCCGCATGTCGCCGCGCGTGGTGGCCACCGTCACCCGCGGCCTCCTCGCCAATCCGATGATCGTCTCGATCTGCCTCGGGCTCGCCGTCTCGGCGCTCGCCCTGCCCGTGCCGCAGGTCGCCAACGACTTCCTCACCCTGCTTGGCAATGCCGCCACGCCCGGCGCGCTTTTCGCCATCGGCGCCTCGCTCGCCGCCCGCTCGGCCGAGCGCATCGAGATCGCCCTCTGGCTCAGCGCCTGCAAGCTGCTGCTGCACCCCGCCTGCGTCGCCCTTGCCGCGCTCGTGGTGTTCCGGGTGGAGGACTTTGGCGCCTCGGTGATCATTGCCGCCGCCTCCCTGCCCGTGGCCGGCAACGTCTACATCCTCGCGCGCCATTACGGCACCGCGCCTCAGCGCGTCTCCGCCGCGATCCTGATCTCCACCGCCGCCAGCATCCTCACCGTCAGCGCGGTGATCGCCGCGCTGTCCTAGCGCCGCCGGCGGCGCCGCTGCACCGCGGGTTCGGGCCAGACATCCTCGGGCCGCAGCACCGGACGCGTCTGCCGGTGACGCGTCGCCACCTCCGCCATCACCCGGTCCACCAGCGCGCGCAGCACCTCCGACCGGTCCGGACGCTCGGGCCGGGCCTCGGGGGCTTGGTCGCTTCGGGTCGGCAGGGTCATCGCAACTCCGATTCGGACGTCGCCGATCATCGCACGGATCGCCGCCGCCCGCAGCCTCAGTCCACGCGCCGCACCAGCAGCTGGTTGCCCGCGCTGCGCTTCGTCTCGAAGACCTTCAGCTCGGTGATCAACTCGCTCAGCTTGCGCTTGCCGTAGGTTCGCGTGTCGAAATCCGGGTCCGCCGCGGTCAGGAACTGCCCGATCTCGCCCAGCGTGTACCAGTCGTCGTCCTGCTCGATCGCGTCCATCGCCTTGAAGATCATGTCCCGCGCCTCCTGCAGATCGCGCCGGGTCTGCGGCTTGGGCCCCGCTTCCTTTTCCGGCGCCGCGTCCAGGTTCTCGAGGAAGATGAACCGCTTGCAGGCCTTGCGGAAGGCGTCCGGCGTCTTCTGCATGCCCATCCCGTAGACATCCAGCCCCTGTTCCCGCAGCCGCGAGGCCAGCCGCGTGAAATCGCTGTCCGAGCTCACCAGCACGAAGCCGTCGAAGCGGCCCGAGTGCATCAGGTCCATGGCGTCGATCACCAGCGCGATGTCGGAGGCATTCTTGCCCACCGTGTTGGCCGGCTGGTGATGCGGCACGATGCCGAACTCCGCCTGCACCTTGGACCAGCCGTGCATCTGCTGGGAGGAGAAATCCCCGTAGCAGCGCCGCACCGAGGCCTCGCCGAGACTGGCGATCTCGTCGAAGATCGCCTTGGCATACTTGGGCGAGGTATTGTCGGCGTCGATCAGGACGGCGAGCAAGCGGGTGTCGTCGGGCATTCGAGGGCGTCTCCGGTCAAAGGGGTCGGATGCACCCTACAGGGGTGGGGAGGGAGTTGCGAGGGGCCTCAGGCACGGCAACTCGAGAGGTCTCAGGCCACCACGTGCCGGGCGCCCCAGCGAAATACAAAGGCCGATTGAAAGCTCCGGCACCTTAAAAGGCGAATTCCTTTTCTTTTCCGGCGTCGCGTACCAGCTTTCCTCTCAAAACATCCGAAATATCGATTCCGATGAACTGACCATCAAGAACAAATGCAGTATAATTAAGACGACGGTGATCACCGCCCGGTTTGAGCCAATGGGCGACGCAGAATTGCTCCCAGTGCTCCAGGAAGCGAAGTGCCGCGACAGTCGGCTGAAAAGCGATACATAGCGAAGCGATAGGGTTCTTGGAGTTAATTCGATTGTTCTGTACCGTCCCGACGTCCCAATCTCCACCGGGCAGAACAATCGGTGCATTCGGCTTTGATGCTGTAACCGCCCCCCGACGGCATCGCTGTGCCAAGGTGGGATCGCAACAATCCTTAATGGGAGGCGGTCATGTCAAAGATTACC
>NZ_QBKN01000007.1 GCF_003054175.1 Allosediminivita pacifica | reverse complement strand
GGCAGAAGTCATCCATCGCCGCGGCCCTTGGCGCAGTTTCGAGGCGGTCGAATACGCGACCTTGGAATGGGTCGACTGGTTCAACAATCGCCGTCAGCTCGAGCCCATCGGGAACATCCCACCCGCCGAGGCGGAGGCCAACTTCTACGCGGCTCTGGAAACTGAAGACATGGCCGCATAACTAATGACAATAAGCCTCCGACAAACTCGGTGCGGTTCAGAGAGCCGCTTGCATCTGTCTATGTGTAGCAAGGCCGAAGAACGCGTCGACGATTTGTCCGCTTGTCTCGCGAAGGCTGAAGACCGTTTCGTGAATGGGTTGCCCCTTCAT
Organism: Allosediminivita pacifica; assembly: GCF_003054175.1. Lineage (GTDB taxonomy): Bacteria > Pseudomonadota > Alphaproteobacteria > Rhodobacterales > Rhodobacteraceae > Allosediminivita > Allosediminivita pacifica. Next base: position 186,418 of record NZ_QBKN01000007.1, on the reverse strand, counting down.
TTCGGCGATTCCCAGTTGGGTGACGCCATCGGTTCGTCCGGTCGATCCCTGCCAGAGGAACCCGATGCCGAGGCCGTTGGCCACTGCCTCGTAGAGGCCGTCCCGGGCGTCCAGCGTCAGGAAGGGCTTGGGAGAGAGACCCGCCCGTGAGAACATGCGGTCGACTGCGCGCTGGGTGGATGACCCCGAGGCACGGAAGATCAGGGGCTCGTTGCAGAGCATCTCGGCCGTGACTTCGGCTTGCCCTGCCAGCCGGTGCCCGCGCGGAGCGATGGCAACGACGCGCGCCCGGGCCAGATGCGCGCAGCGGAAGCGGGGATCTGCGGGGACGTCAGGCAGCACGCCGATGTCGCATTCGTGGGTCAGCACCGCGCGCGTGATCTTGTGGTGCGAGCCTGTTTCCACCTTGAGCGAGACACCGGGGTAGGCACGGTGGAAGGCGGCGATGAGGGCCATGCCGGGCATGGCGTTGCCGAGCCCCACGATGATCTTGCCCTCGCGCAGAGAGGAGCGACTGAGGAGGAGGCGCTCGGCCTCCTGCCTCGCCTCGGCCATGCGTTCCGCCGAATCGCAGAGCTTGAGGCAGAGATCCGTGGGAAGGAGCTTGCCGGCTTCTCGCCGGAACAGGCTGAGCCCGAATTCCCGTTCCAATCCACGCACTTGCGCGGAAATGTTTGGCTGAGTGACCTCGAGCGCCCGCGCGGCGGCGGCATAGGAGCCGGTCTCGGCCACGGCCCTCACGGCGTCCAGTCTTTGCGGGGAAAGCGCCATCTCTGAAACTCCGGCTTTGACTTGGCCAAGCTCTAGCTTTCGTTCGTGTCGGCCGTGTTACAAAGCCCCTTCATTGGTCTCTCCGACAGCGGGCCAGCGACGGTCCGTTCGCGCCGACGCAGGAGAGACAAGACTTGGCCACCGTAAGCGCAACCACCGTTCCCACGACCCGCCGCCATGACCGGCTTGATCCCCGCGCGGTGGAGAAGGCCGGTATCGTGCTTTGCGATCTCGATGGGTGCCTGATGTCGGAAGGGCGCCTTTTCGCGGAAACGGCAGAGTTCGCCGAGGCCTGCGGCGCACGGCTTCGGGTCGTCTCGAACCGATCCGACACGACGGCCGCGGCACTGTCAGCGGAATTGTCGGACCTCGGGCTCTTGGTGCCTGCGGCCCATATACTGCTGGCAGGGGAGTTCACGCTCGAGCACTTCGCGCGTCAGGGCTTGCGACGGGTGCAGCTTTGCGCGGCGCCGGTCCTCGTAGAGCGGGCCCGCTCGCTTGGGCTCGCGCCCGATGCCGGCGATCCGGAGGTGGTGCTGCTCTGCCGTGATCCGGGCCAGAACGTCGACACGCTCGGCCCGGTGCTGACGCGGATCGCGTGCGGTGCGCAGCTCTGGGTGGCGAACGAGGATGTCTCGCATCCCGATCAGTCCGGAGAGCCCGTGGCCGAAACCGGGGCGCTGCTGGCGGCGCTTCTCGCGATCCACCCGGGCCTGAGCTGGCGCAGCCTCGGCAAGCCCCATGCGGCAATGCTGACCCACGCCCTGTCCGCCGCCGGGGTGGGTGCGGATGAGGCGGTCTTCGTCGGCGACAACGCCCAGACCGACGGTCGCGCCGCCGCGGCTGCCGGAATGCCTTTCATTCATATCCGCCGGAGATCCGAACGATGATCGCCTACCTGCTGCGCCTCGCCGTGAAAGCGGTGGTTACGCTCTTTGCCATCGTGACCGTGACCTTCGTGGCGACCCGCCTTTCGGGCAACCCGATCGACACCTTCCTCGGCGAGGGGCTGACCGCGGAGGGCCGACAGGCTCTGATCGACTACTTCGAGCTCGATCGTTCGCTTTGGCACCAGTACATCGCCTACCTGCGCGGCGTCCTCTCGGGGGAATTCGGGCTGAGTTTCGTGGACCGACGGCCCGTGACCGCGGTGGTGCTGGAACGGCTCTGGCCTTCGGGGCAGTTGCTGCTGGCCTCGGTCGCGCTGACGGTCGTGGTCTCGGTGACGCTGGGGGTGCTGGCCGCCGTCTACCGGCGCAGCTGGATCGGATCGGCGGTCATGGTCGTGGCTTTCGCCGGCTACGCGGTGCCCTCCTTCATCCTCGCCATCGTCATGGTCCTGACCTTCTCGTACTGGCTAAACTGGTTGCCGGTCGTGGGCAACGACACGTGGCGGCACTTCATCATGCCGACGATCGCCATGTCCGGCGTGCTGATCGCCGCGCTGACCCGCTTTACCCGCAACGCCATGCTGGACGTGCTGGGGCAGGACTTCATCCGTACCGCCCGGGCCAAGGGGCTGGGCGAGTTGCGGGTGGTCCTGAAGCATGGGCTCGGCAATGCCTCGATCACCGTGATCTCGGTGATCGGGCTCCAGATCGCCGGGCTCGCCGCGGCCGGGTCGGTGGTGGTGGAGAGCATCTTCTCCTGGCCGGGGGTGGGGCAGATGCTCGTGAATGCCGCGATCCTGCGTGACTACCCCGTGCTTCAGTTCGGCGTGATCGCCGTGGCCGTGGCCGTCGTCGCCATCAACACGCTCACCGACATCGCCTATGCGCTCGCCGATCCCCGGATCCGGCTGGCCCGAGCCTGAGGACAGAGACATGGTTAGCCTTGCCGATCCCATCCTGCGCATGCGCCGCCGCAAGGCGCGCAAGGGGCAGGGGGCCGATATCATCCAGAAGATCGCCATGGTCATGGCGGTGCTGCTGGCCGCGGCGGCGATCTTTGCCCCGCTGCTCACACCCTTCGATCCGCTTGGGCAAAGCCTGCTGGCGCGCCTGCGCCCGCCGCTGGGGTTCGAGCGCTACGCGGCGGGGCACCTTGCCGGCACCGACGAACTCGGCCGCGACGTGCTGTCCCGGTCACTGCACGGATTGCGGCTGACGCTGGCGCTGGCCTTCGCGGGCGCCGTGATCGGCCTTGTCGTGGGGGGCACGCTGGGGCTGGTTGCCGGGCTTCGACGCGGCTGGGTCGAGGACGGGATCATGGCGCTCGTCGACATGCAGATCGCCATTCCCTTCACGCTGGTTGCGCTGCTGGTGCTCGCGCTCATGGGCTCCAGCCTGACAGTGCTGGTCTTCGTCCTCGGCATCGCCGGGTGGGAACAGTACGCCCGCATCGTGCGCGGCGAGGTGCGCCGGATCGCGGCGATGCCCTACCTCGACGCAGCGCGGACCGCCGGCGCCGGGCCGCTCTACACCGCGTGGCGTCACGTGCTGCCCAACCTCGTCTCGCCGCTGGTGGTGCAGTTCACGCTGGCCCTGTCGAACATCGTCATCCTCGAGAGCACGCTTTCCTTTCTCGGCCTCGGGGTGCAGCCGCCTCAGCCCTCGCTCGGCTCCATGGTGGGGCTCGGTCGCGACTACATGCCGACGGCGCCCTGGATCGTGCTGACCCCGGCGCTGCTGATCGTCCTTCTCACCTTCACCGTTCAGATCCTCGGCGACTGGCTGCGCGACCGCGCGGACGTGCGGCTGAGGGAACGCTGACCCGACAAACCAAGAGCCGGACAACCGGCCCGAAGCTTCCTGTCCAAAACGGAGACAACCCAATGTTCCGCCTTATGCTGACCACCGCCATTGCTGCGCTGCCGCTTGCAGTCGCGGCCCAGGACCTCACCGTCGGCGCCGCCAACGTGTCGTCCTACATCGACCCCGGCCGCGACCATTCCAACGTCGGCTCGCAGTTCTACTACAACAGCTTCGACACGCTGATCGACCGCGACCACAGCAAGCTGGAGCCCGAGTGGGTTCCCGGCCTTGCCACCTCGTGGGAGCTGATCGAGCCCACCGTGATGGAGCTGAAGCTCCGCGAGGGCGTGAAGTTCCACAATGGCGACGAGATGACGGCCGACGACGTGGTCTTTTCGCTCAACCGCATGTTCCAAGCGACCTTCCCGCCCTACGTGGTGCGCGCCAAGGACCGTTTCGCCAACTTCACCGGTGCGGAGAAGGTGGACGATTACACCGTCCGCATCCACGCGGAGCGAGAAGAGCCGCTGTGGGAGACGCTGGTCTCCATGCAGCAGGCGATGATCATTCCCGAAACTTACACCAAGGCGCTCACCGGCGATCCGGACGTGGCCGAGGACAGCGACTTCGAGGCCTTCTCGCTCGCACCGGTGGGCACCGGCCCCTACCGCGTCGCTTCCTTTCAGCCCGGAGAAACGCTTGTCTGGGAGCGTTTCGACGACTTCTGGGGCGAACAGCCGCCGCTTGAAAGCGCGAACGTGGTGCAGGTTTCCGAGACCGCAAGCCGCGTTACCGCGCTCAAGACGGGCGAGGCCGATATCATCACCAACGTTGCGCCCGATCAGCTTTCGCTGATCGACAGCGATCCGAACCTCAAGACCGAAGGCTCGGCCACCGCGCTGTTCCACGTCATGATCATGAACCAGAACCACCCCAAGCTCGAGGACCCGCGCATCCGTCAGGCGATGTCGCTGGCCATCAACCGGGACGCGCTGAACGAGGCGCTCTGGCTGGGCAAGGCCGTCGTGCCCTCGACCCACACCATGGCCGAGATGGGCGCACTGCATCAGCCCGAGCTTACCACCTTCGAATACGACCCCGAGCGTGCCCGCGCCCTGCTGGACGAGGCCGGCTACGACGGGTTCGAGATCACCTATGACACCGCCGCGACCTATTACACCAACGGTCTTCTGGCCGCGCAGGCGATCATGGAGATGTGGGCCGACGTGGGCCTGAACGGCCGCGTGAACGTGCAGGACCAGTGGTCGGGCAACGACCCCGAGATGATGGCCCGCAACTGGTCTAACCCGATGTATTTTGCCGACCCCTTCGGATCCTTTGGGGTGATGTGGGCGCCGGAAGGTCCCTCGGAAAGCGAGGGTCGTTTCAACACCGACGCCGAGTATGCCGAGAAGTGGGAGCGCTTCCGCTTTTCGACCGACGTGGAGGCCCGCAAGGCCGCCTATGCCGAGCTGATGGAAGAGATCAAGCAGGACCCGCCGGTGCTGCCGCTCTACCGCCCGTTCGAAAGCTGGGGCATGCAGAAGTCGGTCAACTGGACGCCGATGCCCGGCCACATCCCCTACGTGCTCGACTTCCGCGCGGGCAGCATTGCCCTCGCCGGCAGCTGATCGACCCCGGGACCGGGCCCTGGGGCCCGGTCCTTCCCCACCTTCGTTGCCTTCAACCCGCCGTCCTCCGAGGAGACCGACATGACCCGGATCGCCATCGTCACCGACATTCACCACGGCGCACCGTCCCACACCAAGCGCGGCGACACGGCGCTGGATCTGCTTTCGGCCTTTGCCGAGTGGGCCAACGCGCAGAAGCCGGACCTTGTGCTCGACCTCGGCGACCGGATCTCGGACGTGGACAGTCAGACCGACGCCCGGCTGGAGCGTGAGGTGGCCGAGATTTTCAGCCGTATCGGCGCGCCGGTGCATCATGTTTGCGGCAACCACGACCGCGACCACCTGACGGTCCCCGAAAACGAGGAAATTCTCGGCGGCCCGCTGGCCTCGGAGGTGCTTGACCTCGGTAACTGGCAGCTGGCCCTGTGGCGCGCCGACGCGCGCATCCACCGGAACGTGCCGCGGCCCGGTTTCGATCTGCCGGAGGCGGATCTTCTGTGGTTGTCGCGCATGGCGCAGCAGGCGGCGAAGCCGACGCTGCTGGCCTCTCATGTGCCGATCTCCGGCCATGCCCAGACCGGCAACTACTACTTCCAGCGCACGCCGGGCCTGTCCACCTATCCGCAGGCCGATCGTGCCCGCGCTGCCCTTGCGCAGGCCCGTGTTCCAGTGGCCGCCATCGCCGGTCACGTCCACTGGAACACCGTCACCACCGTCGACGGCATCCCGCACATGACCCAGCAGAGCCTGACCGAGAGCTTCACCACCGCCGGCGCACCGGCGCGTGCCTGGGGGATGCTGGAGCTGGGCGAAACGCTGCATTGGCAGGTGTTCGGCGACGATCCCTTCGAGGCGCGGCTGACCCCGGCAGGGCACCGCTGGACCCCGCCGCTGGCGCCGCTCTTCTCCGAACTCGCGGCGGAGTGATCGCGATGCTCCGCAATCCTCCCGTCCTGTCCGTCAAGAACCTGCACGTCGCCTTCGGCTCCGTCGAGGCGGTGCATGGGTTGAGTTTCGATATCCACCGCGGCGAGACGCTGGCCCTTGTGGGCGAGAGCGGCTCGGGCAAGAGCGCGACGGCGCTTTCCATCCTGCGGCTGATCGAGCGCGAGGGTGGGCGCATCACGGAGGGCAGTATACGGCTTGCCACTTCGCAGGATCCCGACACGACGGTCGATCTCGCCAGCCTGGCGCCCGCCGCGCTGCGAAAGATCCGGGGCGACCGTATCGCCATGGTCTTCCAGGAGCCGATGACCTCGCTCAACCCGGTGATGACGATCGGCGCGCAGCTGGGCGAGACGCTGATGCTGCATCGTGGCCTGCGGGGACGCGCGGCGCGCGAGGCGGCCCGGGCCGCGCTGGCGCGGGTTCGGATTCCGGAACCCGAGCGACGGCTGGACCAGTACCCGCACGAGCTTTCCGGTGGGTTGCGACAGCGGGTCATGATTGCCATGGCCCTTGTCTGTGAGCCTGACGTGCTGATCGCCGACGAACCGACCACTGCGCTCGACGTCACCACGCAGGCCGAGATCCTTGAGTTGATCGAGGGGCTCCAGCGTAAGCTCGGCATGGCGGTGCTTTTCATTACGCATGACCTTGGCGTGGTCTCGGAGATCGCGGATCGGGTCTTGGTGCTGAAGGACGGCGATCTGATCGAGGAGGGGCGGAAGAGCGACCTATTCGCGGCGCCGCAGTCCGATTACGCCCGCGAATTGCTGGCCGCCACGCCACGCCTTGGCGATGGGGCACCGGCGCCGCTGGCCGACCCCGAGCCCGTGCTTCAGCTGCGCGACATCGTCACCAGCTACGGCGGTGGCGGGCCATTCTCGCGCAAGGCCCCGGTAACCGCCGTGCGCGGCGTTTCCCTCACCCTCGGGCGGGGCGAGACGCTGGGCCTTGTAGGGGAAAGCGGCTGCGGCAAGTCTTCGCTGGCGCGTACGGTCATGCGGCTCGTTGACCCGGTCTCGGGCGAGGTCGACCTGTTGGGGTCACAGATCGAAGCCCTCGACCACAAGGCGCTGAAAGCCCACAGGGCCAAGATACAGATGGTGTTCCAGGACCCCTATGCCGCGCTCAACCCGCGCATGATGGTGCGCGACCTTGTGACCGAACCTGCCTACCTGCATGGCATGGTGCCCGATGGCGGCCGCGCGGCCATGGCACGCGATCTGCTGGAGCGCGTGAGTCTGCCTGCCGACGCGGAGAACCGCTACGCACACCAGTTCTCGGGCGGGCAGCGACAAAGGCTCTGTATTGCGCGTGCCCTCTCGGTTTCGCCCCAGATCATCGTGGCGGACGAAGCCGTGTCCGCGCTCGACGTCTCGACCGCGCGGCGGGTCACGGACCTGATGGCGCGCATCCAGCGCGAGGAGGGCGTGTCGTTCCTGTTCATCAGTCACGATATCGCGGTCGTGGAGCGGGTGAGCCACCGCATCGCGGTCATGTACGAAGGCGAAATCGTGGAGCTAGGCGAGGCGGCGCAGGTCCTTCACGCTCCGCGCCACGCATACACACGCCGCCTGCTGGCCGCCGTGCCACGTGTGAACACGAATATGACGTTTGCGGGCGACGCGTCGGAAGCTCATGCGCCGCGCGCACACGTTCCCTCATGATTTGTCCTCGTCATGCCTCGGCCCGGCGATCCCTCAAAGTGTGCCCCTACGCACCAAGTCCTGAGTCGAAGACACTCGGGACTTCCAGCCAAATGTCCCTTCACTCGCACGGTCTGCGCCGAAAGCCGCCCCGAGCTGCGCCAGGTGGGCAGTCACGAGGTCGCGTGCCATTCGTGGAAGAGTTCCTCTGAGCCGTTCTCCGGAGAGCCTGACGATTTCGCCCAGCCCGGCCTTGAAGGGAACGCACCAGGCTGAGGAAGAATGAGCGACGGAACAGCGGTCCTTGTCGGTGCAGGGGGTGCGAGTTCCGAGGGCAACTGCGCGGACTCGGACCACGTCCTTATGGCGCCAGAAGCCTTTGGATGGCAGCTTGATCCGATCTGGGGTGTTGTTTGGGATTTCAGGCACCAGCTGGTTGGAACCGGCCCTCCTAACCTCTTGATTTCGTATGCCGCGGGCACTTGGAGCTTTTGGCCTTAAAGCCATGATTTTAGAAGATTTCCGGCGTCCTGCCGGGGTCACCAGTTTCTTGCTCTCACTCTCCGAGATCGAGGCGCATGGTGGCCATGCCGCCGCGGCGGGAGAGTTCCTCGTAGCCGGCGCCGAGGTAGGCGTTGAGGGCGGGAGCGTTGTCGGTTTCCACCTTGAGGGTGACGGTGAGCGCGTCAAGCTGGCGGGCGGCGCCCTCGACCAGTTCGGCCATGCGCGCGCCGACACCGCCGCGGGCCTCTTCGGTGACGAAGACGTAGGTGAGGTGACGGACCTCGGGACCGACGCCGACGCGAAGCGCGAAGAAGCCGACCTCCTGGCCTGCGCCGTCGAGGATGTAGAAGGATTCGTCGTCCGGTTCGGCCAGCCATTTCTCCTGCCATTCGAGCGGATCGAAGGGGTGCTTGGCGTTGGGGTTGACCAGGGCGAGGTCTTCGCGGTCGGTCAGGATCGCCGCCAGCGGGGCGAGGTCGAAGGGGGCGTTTCGGCGCAGGGTTAGGTCTGACATCGGGGCTCTCCGGTCTCGGATCGGTTGGCGCTTCGGCTGGCATAGGCGGCGGCGCGGTGCAAGCGGGCCCGGGACAGGCGGGGTGTCCCGCGGCGGGACATTTTTGCGGTCTAATGATTTCAATCACTTACGAGATTGCAGTCATTATCTGTTAACGATTGTCCCATCCTGGCCCGATCCGTCGCAGGCTGTCACGGGGTTTCGATCCGGCGTGCCCGGGGAGCGCGAGCCCCGCATCCGCGCACAGTCGCATGTGTTTCCGCGTGGCTGTCGGGTCGCTCTCGCGAGGTGTAGCCTCCTGCCCGTGGACACAGAAGATTCACGCCGGGGGAAACGCGCCCCTGCAGGAAAGGAAAGATCATGAAGATCACCGCCGCCGTCGCACGCGAGATCAACGCGCCCTTGTCCATCGAGGAGGTCGAACTCGACGATCCACGGGACGACGAGATCCTCGTCAAGCTGGTCGCCACCGGCGTCTGCCACACCGACATGGCCGTCATCGAGGGCCTGATGGGCACCGAGTTCCCGGTCGTGCTGGGCCACGAGGGAGCCGGGATCGTCGAGCGCGTGGGCAGTGCCGTGAGCAAGGTGCAGCCCGGAGACCGGGTCGTGATGACCATGGACAGCTGCGGTCAGTGTCCTGCCTGCGCCAATCATGACAACGTCTACTGCCACAACACCTACCCCATGAACTTCATGGCGCAGCGCATGGACGGGACGCGGGGCATCTCGAAGGAGGGCGAGCGGATCGGGTCGATGTTCTTCGGGCAGTCTTCCTACGCGACCCACGCGGTCTGCCACGAGGCGAACATCGTGAAGGTGCCGGACGACGTCGAGCTTGAGAAGCTGGGGCCGCTGGGCTGCGGCATCCAGACCGGCGCCGGCACGGTGATGAACGCGCTGGCGGTGGAGCCGGGGCGCAGCATCGTGATCTTCGGCGCGGGCGGCGTGGGCCTGTCGGGCGTGATGGGCGCCGTGGTGCAGGGCGCCACGACGATCATCGTGGTCGACATGGTGGACAGCCGGCTGGAGCTGGCGAAGGAGCTGGGCGCGACGCACACCTTCAACGCCAAGACCGACGACGTGTCGGACGAGATCATGAAGCTGACGGGCTACGGCGTGAACTATGCCTTCGACACCACGGGCAACGCCAAGGTGATCCGGCAGGCGGTGGAGCTTCTGGCACCCAAGGGCACTTGCGCCATCGTCGGCGCGTCCTCCCCCGAGGCGGAGATCGCGCTGAACGAGACGCATTTCATGTCGGGCGGACGCCGACTGATGGGCGTGGTCGAGGGCGAATCGAACCCCGACGTCTTCATTCCGACGCTGATCGCCCTGTGGCAGCAGGGGCGGTTCCCCTTCGACAAGCTCATCACCTTCTTCCCGTTCGAGCAGATCAACGAGGCTTTCGAGGCGTCCGAGAAGGGTGAGGCAATCAAGCCGATCCTGCGCTTCGCCTGAGCCTGAAACGGTGCGGTGCCCGGTGGAACGCCGGGGCCGCCCACTTGCGCGCGCTCAGCCGTGGAAGGGCGAGAGCGGAGCCACGCCCTCTTGCAGGCGGCCTGTTTCGTCGAAATCGCTGTCGGGGTGAAACGCCCAGCGGGGGTGATCCGGCAGGCCTGCGACCACGTCGCGCTGTGCCGCAAGCAGTTTTGCCAGCCGGGCTTCGAGCGCCGTCTTGCGGTCGCCGCGGTGGTAGCCGTGCACGCCGTGGGCGGTGACCGGGGCGGCGATATCCATCCCGCAGTAGCGCAGGGTATAGGCGAGCGGCCAGAGCAGGAGCTCGATCCGCCCCTCCTTGCCGCCGGGGCCGACCTCGGTTTCCTGCGCGCCGCCGGTGACGCAGAAGAGCGCCACCTTGCCGCGCAGGCGCCCCGCGTCGAAACGGTTGGGGACGTCGTGCAGGTGGCCGTGCAGGAGCACTCGCTCGGTCCAGCCCTTGAGGATCGCGGGCGGGCTGAACCACCAGATCGGAAAGTGAAAAAGGATGTTGTCCGCGGCGCGGACCTTTTCGGCCTCGGCTGCGGCATCGGGCGGGGTGGGGGCCTCGGCCTGGGCCTTGAGCGGGTCGAAGGGCCCGTCGATGCCGTAATGCGCGCCGCGTTCGGCTGGGTCGAAACCCATGGCATAGAGATCGGAGGTCAGGACCTCGTGCCCCAGGGCGCGGGCCGCGTCGATGCTGGCCTGCGCCCAGGCGCGGTTGAAGGAGGTCGGGCCGGGTGCGGCCGTCACGACAAGCGTTGTTGTGGTCATGGTGTCAGGCCCGGCCGCCCTCGGACGACAGCGCCAGCGCGGCGACGCCGATGGATTCCAGCGCGGCCTGCCATTTCTCGTGGTCGGGCAGGTCGAAGACCAGACGCGCGTTGGAATCGCAGGTGAGCCAGCCGTTCTGGGCGAGTTCGCTTTCGAGTTGCCCGGGGCCCCAGCCGGCATAGCCGAGCGCCATCAGGCGGCGTTCGGGACCGCGGCCCTTGCCGATGTCCTCGAGAATGTCGAGCGTCGCGGTCATGTGGATGTCGTCGTTGACCTCGAGCGTGGTGACGACCGAGCTGTAGTCGGGCGAATGCAGGACGAAGCCGCGGCCCATCTCGACCGGTCCGCCGTAGTGCACCTGCTGGCCCGCCATGTCCTCGGCCCCTTCGATGGAGAGCTGTTCGAGCAGGGCGGCAAGGTCGACCTCGGGCGAAGGCTTGTTGACGATCAACCCCATGGCCCCTTCCTCGGAATGGTCGCAGAGAAAGACGAGGGCGTGTTCGAACCTCGGGTCGCCCATGCCCGGCATGGCGATGAGCATCTGGCCGGTCAGGGTGGTCGGCGCGTCGGTCATGCAGAGTTCCTCGCGGCTGTCCCGTCACCATGGCGCCCCGCGTCGCGGGGTGCAAGGGCGGTGCGGAAGCCTGCCTCAACACGCGCTATCTCTGGAACGTGACTTTTCATTTCAGTCGATTCCCGCCATCCGATCAGGCATGTGGCGTATTCTCCTCGTCTTCCTCATGCTCATGCCGCTGCGCGTCCTGGCGCAGGGCGATCTCGTGTCGGCTGACCTGAAGCCGGGCTGGCGGATGTCAAACGGCGAGCACATGGCCGGGCTTCGGCTGACGCTGGCGCCGGGCTGGAAAACCTACTGGCGGGCGCCGGGCGATGCAGGCATTCCGCCGGTCTTCGACTGGGCGGGCAGCACGAACGTGCGGTCTGTGCGGGTACACTGGCCGGCGCCGCATGTGTTCTACCAGTCGGGCATGCGGTCGCTGGGCTACAAGCAGGGCGTGACGCTGCCGTTGCGGGTGACGCCGATCGATCCCTCGCGCGACGTGACCCTGCGGCTCGAGGTCGATCTGGGGGTCTGCAGCGATGTCTGCGTGCCGCGGCAGCTGCGGACGGGCGCGGCCCTGCCGGCTGCGGCGACGCGTGTGGACCCGGTGATCGCGGCGGCGTTGGCCGACCGGCCGCTGAGCGCGGACCAGGCCGGCATCGGCCAGGTGCGCTGCGAGGTGCGTCCGGCGCGGGGCGGGATCGAGCTGCATGCGCGGATCCCCATGGACCGCCCCGGTGCGGGTGTGGAGACGGTGGTCGAGACCGCCGATCCGCAGGTCTGGGCCTCGCAGCCCGAGGCGGTCTGGACCGGCGGGCAGCTTCTGGTGAGCTCGCGGCTGAAGCACGCCGGCGGCGGGGCCTTTGCGCTCGACCGCAAGGGGCTGCGGTTCACGGTGATCTCGCAGGGCCGCGCGGTGGATATCCGGGGCTGCACCGGCTGAGGGTCTTCAAGCGCGTTCAGGCAGTGCGGCGGCGTGACAGGATCAGAATCGCGCCCAGGATGTAGGCGGCAAGGCAGCCCGCCGCGACACCCCCGAGAAAGAGCAAGAAGGCCGCGGTCATGGGGGACATGGCCAGCAGGCCCGCGAGCGGGGCGGGCAGGGCGCCGGTGACGGCGACCCAGCCCAGCGTCACCGAGAGCCAGCCCAGCACCAGCGCGAAGGCGCCGCCCATCAGCGCGCGGACGCCGGCGCGGCGGAAGCGCAGGCCGCGGCGGGCTGCTGTGGTGAGCGAGCCGATGTCATGCTGCACCGCGACGAGCGCCGGCACCACGAGCAGCACCAGGACAAAGCCGAAGCCCAGGCCGTAGACCAGCGTGATCACCGTTGGCTTGAGGAACTGCGCCTGCGAGGAGCTTTCGTAGAGCAGTGGGGCAAGCCCCAGGACGGTGGTGGCCGTTGTGAGGAAGATCGGGCGCAGGCGGTCGGCGGCGCCGTCGACTATGGCGGCGATGATGCCGCGGTCCTCTGCGTATTCGTCGATCTGCGCGACCAGCACGATCGAGTCGTTGATGATGATCCCGGTCATCCCAAGCAGCCCCACCACGGTGAACAGGCTGAGCGGCACGTCCCACAGGTGATGCCCGTAGATCGCGCCGACGAGACCGAAGGGAATCACCGCCATGACGACCATGGGGCGCGTCCAGCTTGCAAAGACCCAGGCGAGCACGAGGTAGATGCCGGCGAGCACCATGATCAGCCCGTTGCGGGCGTCGGTGAGGAAGTCGTCCTCCTCCTCGGAGAGGCCCGACAGCTGGAACGCCACCTGACGTTCGGCGGCGATGGCGGGAAGGATGTCCTCGGTCAGGGCCAACTCGATGTCGGCGGCGCGGGCCGCGTCCTCCATGTCGATATCGCCGGTGACCGAGATCAGGCGCGTGCCGTTTTCGCGGCGCACGGTGGAGAAGCCGGTGCGTTGGGTGACGCTGACGATGTCGGCGAGTTGCACATAGTTGCCGTCCGCGGTGGGAAGCTGCATCCGCTCCATGAAATCGGCGGTCAGCTCGCCCTCGGGCAGTTCGACCCGGATGGCGGCGCTGCGCGGCCCGTCGGGATAGGTCGCGGCCTCGATCCCGCCGAGGCGGTTGCGCAGGACGCTGCCGAGGCTGTCGATGTCGAAGCCGAGCGCGGCGCCGAGCGGTGTCAGTTCGAGGATCAGCTCTTCCTTGTCGTAGGAGAGGTTGTCCTCGACGGCTGAAACCTCGGGGAACTGGGTGACGGCGGCCTTGAGATCCTCGGCCGCGGCCTTGAGCGTCTCGGCGTCGGCGCCCGAGAACTGGACGTCAAGCGCATCGCCGCCCGGCCCACCCCGCCAGCCACGGAAACTGATGGTCTCGACCAGCGGGTGCTGCTCGGCGCGTTCCTGCAGTTCGGCGACGAATTCGAAGCTGGAATAGGGGCGTAGGTCGGCCTCGATCAGCTCGATCGAGATGGCGCCGAGCTGGTCGGCGTCCTTGCTGTCCGCCCCGGCGAGCGGTCGGCCGGCGTTGCCGCCGATTTCGGTCAGGACGTAGAGCAGCGGGTTGCGCCCGTAGCGGTCCTCGTATTCTGCGCCCAGCTGCTGGGTGGTCTGCTGCAGCATGCGCATCTGTTCGAGCGTATCCTCGCGCACGGCGCCGGGGGCCATGGCGAAGTTGCCGGTGACCGAGGCCTGCTCGGGCGAGTTGAAGAAGCGCCACTGCACGTCGCCGCGGATGAAGAGGGCTGCCTGCGAGGCCAGCGCCACGACACCCAGGGCAAGCACCACGTAGCGGGCCCGGATGACGCCCGCCATGAAGGGGCGGAAGAGGACTTCGCGCACCCATACGAAGCCGCGGTTCACCACGCGCGAGGGCATGTCGTACCAGTGCTGGCGGTCGCTGGAGCCGATGGCATGGGCCATGTGGTTGGGCAGGATCAGGAAGCACTCCACCAGCGACGCCAGCAGCACGGCAATCACGGTGAAGGGAATGTCGGCGATCATGTTGCCGAAGGTGCCGCCGATGACGGTCAGCCCGAAGAATGCGATGACCGTGGTCAGCGTGGCCGAGAAGACCGGCATCGCCATGCGCCGCGCGGCGGTTTCGGCTGCGTCGAAGGGGGCAAGGCCCCGCTTGGCGAGGTGGTCGGCGTGTTCGCCCACGACGATGGCGTCGTCCACCACGATGCCCAGCGTGATGATCAGCGCGAAGAGCGAGATCATGTTGATGGTGAGGCCCCCCACGTACATGAAGGCCAGCGCGGCCAGCATCGAGGTGGGAATGCCCGCCGCCACCCAGAAGGCGGTGCGCGCGTTCAGGAAGAGGAAGAGCAGCACCACCACCAGCGCAAGCCCGGTCAGCCCGTTGTCGAGCAGCAGGTCGAGCCGCCCGGTGATCGCCTCGGCGCGGGTGCGGATCAGGTCGATGCGGACTTCCTCGGGGAGGGAAGAGGCATATTCGGCGGCGGTTTCCTCGACCTGGCGCTGGATGGCGATGGCGTCGCCCTTGTCCGAGCGGTCCACGCGGATCGAGATGGCGGGGTTTTCGCCCACGAAGTAGCTGCGTTCGCGGTCGATGCCCTCGACGCGGATGTCGGCCACGTCGCCCACGGTCAGGTTGGTGCCGTCGGGGTTGGAGCGCAGGGCGATCTCGGCGATCTGGTCGGCGCTGCGCTTCTCGATGCCCGCGCGGACCCGCGAGCCGCCGTTGCCCACGTCACCCGCGGGCGAGGCGTCGACTTCGCCCGCGATGGCGGCGGCGATCTCGCGCATGGTGATGTCGTAGGCGATGAGGTTTACCGAGGGCACCTCGATGATGGTCTGCGGTGCGGCAAATCCGCGGATCGTCGTGCGGGTGACGCCGTCCTCGAAGAGGCGGTTGATGAGGCCGTCGGCAAAGCGGGCGAGCTGGTCCACGCCCACCGGGCCGGTGATGACGAGATCGGTCACGCGGTCGCGCCAGTAGCTGCGACTGACCTCGGGGTCCTCGGCATCCTCGGGGAGGTTGTTGATGCCGTCCACGGCGCTGCGGACGTCGTCCTCGGCGCGGTTGATGTCCCAGCCGGGTTCGAACTCGATCTCGATCGAGGCGCGGCCCTCGCTGGAGCGGGCCTCGGTGCTCTGGACGCCTTCGACCGCGCGCAGGGCGGGTTCGAGCAGCTGCACGATGGCGGAATCCACGTCCTCGGCCCCGGCGCCATCCCAGCGGACGTCCACGTCGAGTTCGTCGATGATCGTGTCGGGGAAGAACTGCGCCCGCATCTGCGGCGCGGCAAAGAGCCCGGCGCCCAGCAGCAGGACCAGAAGAAGGTTCGAGAGCGTGCGGTGCCGCGTGAAGTAGCCGAGGATGCCGCCGGCCCCGCCGGGGATCGCGCGCGCCATGGACTTAGCCCCCCATCCGGGATTCGATGCTCTGGACCACTTGCGCGGGAACGCGGCTCTGGCCGAGCTGGGCGAGAATGCGGGTGCGGGCCTCTTCGGGCATGGCGTCATTGCCCTCGACGAAGGCCACGAGCCGGGCGCGGCGTTCCTCGGTCAGCTCGAGCAGTGTCGCGTCGCTGGTGACATCCTGCCGGTCGCGGCCCGAGCGCGTGCTTGTCGGGCGGACCTTGATGCCGGCGCCGAGCAGCGGTGTGCGCTGGGCAACGACTTGCTGGCCGTCGAGCCCCTCGGCGCGTACGAGGATGTCGTCGCCCTGACGGCGGATGAGCTCCACGGGCAGCGGGAGCAGGCGCTGGTCCTCGTTCACGACGAGCACTTCGTTCGCGGCGTTGATGGCGGTGGCAGGCAGGCGCGCGACGTTTTCGATGGGCGCCTCCTGGATGGTGACGGTGACGAAGTCGCCGGGCTTGAAGCCGCGGGCGTTGTCGAGGTCGGCAAACAGACGGCGGCCGGTCTGACCCTCGCCAACGGCAGCGCCCTCGCGGTCGAGCACCCCGGTGGCGGCGAGGTCGAGGCCGAAGGTGTCGAGCGTTGCGGTCACGGGCGCGCTGCGCAGGTCGCCCTCGTCATCGAGAAGGCGGGTGTACTGGGCGGTGGAGACGCGGAAAGCCACCTCGAGCGCGTCGAGGTCGACAAGCTGGGCAAGCTGTTCGTTCGCCGAGACAAGGCCGCCGGTGACCACGGTCACGTCGCTGAGGGTGCCCGAGAAGGCGGCGCGGATCTCGGTATCGGCAAGCCGGCGCTCGGCCTCGGAGAGCGCCACCTCGGCGCGTTTGAGGTCGGTCACGGCCTGGTCGATGCGTGCCTCGGCCTCGGCCACCGCCTGGCGGCGTGTGAGGACGGCCTGCCCGGCGGAAGAGACGGCGAGTTCGGCGGATTCGACGTTGGCGGTGGCGCCGACGCCGCGGTCGACAAGGTCGCGCTGGCGCTGCAGGGCCTGTTCCTGCAGGCGGACCTGTTCGCGGGCGGCGCTGAGTTCGTCCTGCGCGATGACAAGGGCGCGGTCGGCCTCGCGCTGCTCGGCCTGTGCGTCGAGCAGGTCGCTTTGGGCGCGGTCGAGCTCGGCCTGCGCCTCGGCTGGGTCGATACGGGCGAGAAGCTGACCCTCGGAGACGCGGCCGCCCTCGACGAATTCGGGGGCGAGTTCCATGACGGTGCCGGGGGTGGCTGCGCGCAGTTCCAGCGTGCGGCGGCTCTGGACCTCGCCGAAGGCGGTGAGCACCGGTACCTCGGTTCCGGGAAGGGCGGTCACGACGTTGACGGCAAAGACCTGTTCGCTGGCGCGGCGCTGCGGGGGCTCCTCGCTCAGGCGGGCCTGCACGGCGTCGCGCACCATGGCGCCCGCCCAGACCAGCAGGCCCAGCGTCAATGACAACAAAAACAGCCCTGTCAGGCTTTTCCTCAGAAACCGCATCCGGCCCTCATTGCAAGACGCGCCTGCCCTTGTCCCCGCGGGACAGGACGCGCGCATCATCCTGGCTCAGGTCATGATACGGGGGCGCCCGTCACTTCCGTCGCCGATTTTCATCCAGACGTGGAAAAATTTCGACGAAGTTGCACGGACGGTGCCTGTAGTCGAATTGTCGCGCCAGAATGTCGTCCCAGGCGTCGCGGCAGGCCCCGGGGCTGCCGGGAAGGGCAAACAGGTAGGTTCCGCCTGCCACGCCGCCCGTTGCGCGGGACTGTACCGCGCTCGTGCCGATCTTCTGAAATGATACCATCGTGAAGACGGTGGCGAAGGCGTCGATTTCCTTCTCGTAGACGTCTCGATGGGCTTCCACGGTCACATCGCGCCCCGTGAGGCCCGTGCCGCCGGTGGAAATCACCACGTCGATGCCCGGCTCGGCCACCCATTCGCGCAGCTTGGCGGCGATCATGTCCCGGTCGTCGGGCAGGATCGCACGGGCGGCGAGGCTGTGGCCCGCACCTTCGAGGCGTTCCACCAGCGTGTCGCCCGAGCGGTCGTCCTCGGGCGTGCGGGTGTCCGACACCGTCAGCACGGCGATGCGGACGGGGATGAACTCGCGGCTTTCGTCGATCTTCATGGCCTCTCCTCTAGTTGCGGCCCGACAGGACCAGCCGCACGGCCAGCCCGCCGAAGAGCGTGGCCGAGATGCCGCGCAGCACGCGCTCGGCCCTCGCGCCCGGGCGCAGCAGGCTGCGGGCCCGCGCGGCGAACTGTCCGACAAGGCCGTTGATGACGAAGCCACCCATTGCCAGCAGGCTGCCAAGTATCAGGAACTGCGGGGCGAGCGGGGCGGTAGGGTTGGTGAACTGCGGCAGCAGCGCCAGCACGAAGAGGATCACCTTGGGATTGGTAAGGTTCACCACCAACCCCTGAAAAGCGGCCTGTTGTGGCGGCAGGATGCACGCCTCGCTTCCGGTCAGCGGCGTGCGCAGGCTCTTCCAGGCCAGCCACAGCAGATAGGCCGCCCCCGCCCAGCGGATCACGTCGAAGGCCGCCGGATGCGCCGCGACCAGCGCCCCGAGCCCCAGCGCTGCCAGCGCCACGTGGGCCATGACGCCCACCGCGACCCCAGCCGAGGCAGCCCAGCCGGCGCGCGCCGATCCGCGCAGCCCCTGAGCAAGGCAGAACATCATATCCGCCCCGGGCGTGAGATTCAGCGCCAGCCCGGCGGGCAGGAAGGCCAGCACGATCAGCGGATCCATCATCGGGCAAGGCTCCGAAGCTTGGCCTGCACCTCGAGCAGGTCGGCCCAGGCGGCGCGTTTGAGGTGCGGCTGGCGCAGCAGGTAGGCGGGGTGGAACATCGGGAGCGCGGGGCGCTCGGCGGCCTCGGTCCACTGGCCGCGCAGGCGCGTGATGCCGCGCTTGCCCAGCAGCGCCTCGCAAGAAATGTTGCCCATGATGATCAGCAGATCCGGATCGGCCAGCTCGATGTGCCGCATCAGGAAGGGCGTCAGCATCCCGATCTCGTCCGGCTTGGGGTCGCGGTTGCGCGGCGGCCGCCAAGGCAGGACGTTGGTGATGTAGACGGCCTTGTCGCCTTCGGCCTCGCGCCCCATGCCGATGGCATCGAACATCCGGTCGAGCAGCCGCCCGGCGCGGCCGACGAAGGGCTTGCCCTGCAGGTCCTCGTCGCGACCCGGCGCCTCGCCCACGATCATGACGCGGGCCTCGGGATTGCCGTCGGCAAAGACGAGATTGCGGGCGCCGCGCTTGAGGTCGCAGTGCTCGAAGGCCGCCATGGCCTCGGCCAGCGCCGTCAGGTCGGGCGCCGCCTGCGCCGCCTTGCGCGCCTCGGCCACCGGATCGACCTTCTCGATCACCGGCGGAGCGGGACGGCCCTGTGCGCCCTGCGCGGGCGCTTCGGCCACCGCCTGCTGGGCGGCGCGCGCGGCTTCGGCCTCGGCGAAACGGTCGACGGGCGCGTCGCACATCGCCTCGTCCACGCCGAGTTCAACCTGCCATTCCAGCAGCGCCTTCGCGCTGTGCCAGTCGAGTTCCGATTCCATGAGCCGCACCCTAGCGCCCCGCGCGGCCGGGCACATCCGGGTTCTTGCCTGCCATGTCCATTCCCGCCCCTTGCCCCCGCACCGCCCCCTCCGTAAACACGGAGGCGTCCACCGATCCGAGGTCCAGATGCGTTTCGATCACCGCCACCTACTGGGCATCGCGCCCCTGCGCCCGGACGAGATCGTCACAATCCTCGACCTCGCCGACCAGTACGCCCGCTTCAACCGAGGCCGCGACAAGCACGCCAACGCGCTGGCGGGGCTCACCCAGATCAACATGTTCTTCGAGAATTCCACTCGCACGCAGGCCAGTTTCGAACTGGCGGGCAAGCGGCTGGGCGCGGACGTGATGAACATGTCGCTTCAGGCGAGTTCGATCAAGAAGGGCGAAACGCTGATCGACACGGCCATGACGCTCAACGCCATGCACCCCGACCTGCTGGTGGTGCGCCACCCGCATTCGGGCGCGGTCGAACTGCTGAGCCAGAAGGTGAACTGCGCGGTTCTGAACGCGGGCGACGGGCGGCAGGAGCATCCCACGCAGGCATTGCTGGATGCGCTGACGATCCGGCGGGCGAAGGGGCGGCTGCACCGGCTTAACATCGCGATCTGCGGCGACATAGCCCACAGCCGCGTGGCGCGTTCCAACATCCTGCTGCTGCACAAGATGGAAAACCGCATCCGCCTTGTCGGTCCGCCGACGCTGATGCCCTCCGGTATTCAGGACTTCGGGGTCGAGGTCTACGACACCATGGAAGAGGGCCTTCGGGACGTGGACGTTGTGATGATGCTGCGGCTGCAGAAGGAACGCATGGACGGCGGCTTCATCCCGTCAGAGCGCGAGTATTTCCACCGCTACGGCCTCGATGCCGAAAAGCTGTCCTACGCCAAGCCCGACGCCATCGTGATGCACCCGGGGCCGATGAACCGCGGGGTCGAGATCGACGGCACGCTGGCGGACGACATTAACCGGAGCGTCATCCAGGACCAGGTCGAGATGGGCGTGGCGGTGCGGATGGCGGCGATGGATCTTCTGGCGCGCAACCTGCGCGCCCGTCCGACGGAGGTGATGGCATGATCACGCTCGAGATCAACGGATCGGAGACGGACACCGTCCGGCTGTTCCATCTGGATCTGCCGCCCGAGGCGGTGGATCGCTTCTGCAACCAGGCGGGCACCGGCGAATGGCCGCTGCAATACGCGCTCGGCGCCAGCAAGCTGCGCCCGGCCTTTGTCGAGGTGGTGGCGATCCGCGATCTCGGCTCCATGCCGCTTTCGCAGTACCTGGCCGAGGCGCA
Organism: Allosediminivita pacifica; assembly: GCF_003054175.1. Taxonomy (GTDB): domain Bacteria; phylum Pseudomonadota; class Alphaproteobacteria; order Rhodobacterales; family Rhodobacteraceae; genus Allosediminivita; species Allosediminivita pacifica. The sequence goes on along the minus strand of NZ_QBKN01000007.1, from coordinate 165,728 downwards.
TGGCGCGACGGGCCCGGAGTTTCGCGCCGCCCAGGGGGACATCGACGCGCTTGAAGGGCATGTGGTGATCCTGCCGGCGCAGGCCTTCGATCACACGAGCCAGACGCTGACCGTCGCGGCGCCGCTCTACCACGTGGGCACCTACGGCGAGACCAAGGCCCATGGCGCGGGGCCGAAACTGCGCTCTGACAGCGCGAAGGGCAGCCTGCGTGGCGGGGCGGCGGCGCCCGGGCCCGGCAGTTCGCGGATGCTGCGCCTGCTGGTCGCAGCCGTCGCGGCCGCCATCCTGATCGTCATCGCCTACGCGCTGCTCTGAAACACGCCTGCCACCGGGCCACGGGACACCCTGCATGACCAAGAAGACCCTCATCCTCAACGCCATGCTGATCGACCCGGAGGCCGACAGCCCCGCCCCCGGCGCCCTTCTGATCGAGGGCGGCCGCATCGCGCAGGTCTTCGATACGCCCATGCCGCAGGTCGATGACGCGGACCGCGTGGATGCGGCCGGCACCTTTGTCGCGCCGGGCATCGTCGACGTGGGCGTGAAGGTCGGCGAACCGGGCGAGCGGCACAAGGAAAGCTTCAAGACCGCAGGCCTCGCCGCTGCTGCCGGGGGCGTGACCACGATGGTAACCCGCCCCGACACCACGCCCGCCATTGATACGCCCGAGACGCTCGAATTCATCCGCCGCCGCGCCAACGAGGCTGCGCCGGTGAACGTCCTGCCCATGGCCGCCCTCACCAAGGGCCGCGAGGGCAAGGAAATGACCGAGATCGGCTTCCTCATGGACGGGGGCGCCGCTGCCTTTACCGACTGCGACCGCGTGGTCGAGGACACCAAGGTGCTGTCGCGCGCCATGACCTACGCCCGCGGCGTCGGCGCGCTGATCATGGCGCACCCGCAGGAACCCGTCCTGAGCCGCGGCGCCGCCGTCACCAGCGGCAAGTTCGCCTCGCTCAGGGGCCTGCCGGGCGTGTCCCCCATGGCCGAGCGCATGGGCCTCGACCGCGACATCGCCCTCGTCGAGATGACGGGCGTGCGCTACCACGCCGACCAGATCACCACGACCCGCGCATTGCCGCCCCTGGAACGCGCCAAGGCCAACGGCTTCGACGTGACGGCGGGCATCTCCATGCACCACCTGACGCTGAACGAACTCGACGTCGCCGACTTTCGCACCTTCTTCAAGGTCAAGCCGCCGCTGCGCTCCGAGGAAGACCGCCAGAACGTGGTCGAGGCGGTGCGCAGCGGCCTCATCGACGTGATCGGCAGCTTCCACACTCCGCAGGACGAGGAATCCAAGCGCCTGCCCTACGAAGAGGCCGCCTCTGGAGCCGTGGGACTGGAAACCATGCTGCCGGTTCTGCTGCGGCTCTACCACTCGGGTGAGCTCTCGCTGAACGTGCTGTTCCGGGCGCTGTCGGCCAACCCTGCGAAGCGGCTGGGGCTGGAGAGTGGCAGGCTTGCCAAAGGCGCGCCCGCCGACCTCGTGATGTTCGACGCCGACAAGCCGCTGATCCTCGACCGCTTCAAGCTGCGCTCGAAGTCCAAGAATACGCCCTTCGATGGCGCCCGCCTGCAAGGCAAGGTGCTGGGCACCTGGGTCGCGGGCACGCGGGTGTTCGAGGCATGAGCGCCGCGGTCATCTTCTGGACGGTGGCAGGCTATCTGCTGGGCTCGATCCCCTTCGGCATCGTCATCACGCGCGCCATGGGGCTGGGCGATCTGCGCAAGATCGGCTCGGGCAACATCGGCGCCACCAATGTGCTGCGCACCGGCAACAAGCCCGCGGCGCTCGCCACCCTTCTGCTCGACACCTTCAAGGGCGCCATCGCGGTGCTGCTGGCGCGCCACTTCGCGGGCGAGGGGCTCGCCCCGCAGCTCGCCGGGCTTGCGGCCTTCGCCGGGCACTGCTTCCCGGTCTGGCTGCGCTTCCTCGGCGGCAAGGGCGTGGCGACCTTCCTCGGGACGGTGCTGGCGCTGGCCTGGCCTGCGGGTCTGCTGTGCTGTGCATCCTGGCTGGTGGCCGCTGGCATTTCGCGCATCTCTTCGGTGGGCGCGTTGGGGGCTGCGGCATCCTCACCGGTCTGGATGTTGGTACTCGGGCGGGGCGACCTCGCTCTCCTGTGTCTTGCGCTGGCGGCGATCATCTTCTGGCGGCACAAGGAAAATATCGCCCGTCTTAGGGCAGGAACGGAGCCGAAGATCGGCGGCAAGCCGAAACCTGAGGACACTGACCGGCCGGAATAACGGCAGGTGTACCAGGTCAGCGGGTCCCTCGTCGCGATGGCGGCAGGCTTCGAGTCGATTGACAGTCAAGAATTTGATCATATTTTTCCGCCATCCCCGGACAGGAGGCGCCGATGACCATTCTTACCCCCAATTCCCCCACGGCCGAACTGCAGCGCGCCGACGCGGCCCATCACATGCATCCCTTTACCCATGGCCAAGGGCTGAACGACCGCGGTGCGCGGGTCATCACGCGGGCCGAGGGCTGCTGGCTGAACGACAGCGAGGGGAACCGGATCCTCGACGCCATGGCGGGGCTGTGGTGCGTCAACATCGGCTACGGCCGCCGCGAGCTGGCCCAGGCGGCGGCGCGCCAGATGGAAGAGCTGCCCTACTACAACACCTTCTTCCAGACGACCCACGTACCGGCGATCAACCTCGCCGCGCGCATCGCCGAATTGGCGCCGGGGGACCTGAACCACGTGTTCTTCGCCTCGTCCGGGTCCGAGGCCAACGACACCAACCTGCGGCTGGTGCGGACCTACTGGGCCGAGAAGGGCCAGCCCGAGCGCCAGTGGGTGATCTCGCGCTGGAACGCCTACCACGGCTCCTCGGTCGGCTCGGGGAGCCTGGGCGGCATGAAGGGCATGCACACGCAGGGCGGCATGCCGATCCCCGGCATCGCCCATATCGACCAGCCCGACTGGTGGTCCGAGGGCGGCGACATGACCCCCGAGGACTTCGGCCGCGCGCGGGCGAAGCAGCTGGAGGACAAGATCCTCGAGCTGGGCCCCGAGAACGTCGCGGCCTTCATCGCCGAGCCGGTGCAGGGCGCGGGGGGCGTGATCGTGGCGCCCGACACCTACTGGCCCGAGGTGCAGAAGATCGTCGACAAGTACGGCATCCTGCTGATCGCGGACGAGGTAATCTGCGGCTTCGGGCGGACGGGCAGGTGGTTCGGCTCGGAAACCGTTGGGATCCGACCCGACATCATGACCATCGCCAAGGGGCTTTCGTCGGGCTACCAGCCGATTGGCGGGTCGGTCCTGTCGGACGAGGTGGCCTCGGTCATTTCGGGCACCGAGTTCAACCACGGCTACACCTATTCGGGCCATCCGGTGGCTTGTGCCGTCGCGCTGGAGAACCTGCGCATCCTCGACGAGGAAGGCGTGGTGGACCGCGTGGCGAGTGATACCGGCCCCTACCTGAAGGAGCGCTTCGAGAGCCTGACGGATCACCCGCTGGTGGGCGAGGCGAAGATCGTCGGCATGATGGGCTCGCTGGCGCTGACGCCGGACAAGGCGTCGCGCGCCGCCTTTGCCTCGGAGGCGGGCACCGTCGGTTACATCACCCGCGAGCGGTGCTTTGCCAACAACCTGATCATGCGCCACGTGGGCGACCGGATGATAATCTCGCCGCCGCTGGTGATCTCGCGCGAGGAGATCGACGTGCTGATCGAGCGGGCCTGGCAGAGCCTCGACGAGGCGCACGAGGAGCTCAAGGCGCAGGGCCTGATGAAAGCCCGCTGAACGGGGGCCTCTGGGGTGTCCCGGGCCGGGACATTCCTGCGGCTTATATGAATCAATGGGTTACAGAGACGGTTTAACCGTTTCTTAGGATTGTCCCGGGATCGGGCAGTGCCATGAGGCGCTGCCCTTTTTCGTCGGAGAGGGTGCCGCTGCCGGACTGGCCCATGCCGAAGCGGCCGCTTGAGGGGAGCGGAGGGGGGCGTTTGAAGGGCGGACACTGCTGACCTCCGCCGCAGCGGCGGTCCGAACATCTAGCAAAGACGGAAGCCGACGTTCAGAGCAAACCAGAATTCAGCTTCCTTCTGCGGCAGTGCATGGCTCGCTCCAAACCCTTCGCGGGCTTCCAACGAGGCAGGAACCACCCCATCCATCTCAGCAGATACGGAAGACCACCTCAGCCTGCTGCCGCCGCGATCACATCCCGCATCGATCTCGGGGCTCGCCCGAGCAGCTCTGCGAGCGCTGGATCGGTCGCGGCAAAATCGCCCCGGCGTGCGGCCCGAAAGGTCCCGAGCAGCATCTTGGAGTAGATCTTGGGCACGCCTGCCGCGATCTGCGCCTCGACCCACTCCTCGTCCGCGACGACGGTATGACGAACCTCGTGCCCCAGAACCTCGGAGGCCATCGTGGCGATCTCGGCCATCGTGACCGCCTCGGTCGCCGTCAGCGGCGGGGTGGCGCCGTCCCCCGCCTCGTCGGACGCGAGGATCGCCGCATCCGCCTCGGCGAGGTCGGCACGCGCGGTCCAGCTCACCGGGCCGTCCTCGGGCACACGGAGTTCGCCTGCCCTCAGTCCGTCGCCGATCATCCGCAGGCAGCTCTCGGCGTAGAAGCCATGGCGGAGGGCGGTGAAGGGCACGCCGCTCTTCGCCAGGTCACGCTCGGTGCCCCAGTGTTGCGCGGCCGGTGCGAAGGGGGAATCCTCCCGTGCGCCCATATGGCTCGTGTAGAGAATGCGATGGGCAGCGGCCTCCCGCGCTGCTGCGATGGCGGTACGGTGAAGGGCCAGGCCTTCCTCGCCCAAGGTGCCGGCCGAGACGATCAGGACCCGCTCCGCGCCGGCGAAGGCCTCGGCAAGGCCATCGGGCTCGGCGAAGTCGCAGGGACGGACGTCGATCCCGAGATCCGCCAGGTCCCTCGCTTTCCCCGGATCGCGCACGCAGGCGCGAATGCGCCCGGTCGGAACGCTGGACGACAGGCTCTGGACGATCCCGCGGCCAAGCTGACCGGTGGCTCCTGTGATGATGAACATGGCTCACTCCTCGTGGTGGTCAGGCGCGTTCGGGCCCTGAATGCTTCAACACAGGGCAATCTACTGTTCACCCAGAGATTGATAAGCGGCCCATTCACGAATACCCTGTTCTTCGTGAAGAACAGTGTCTCGCACGACGATCTGGGCGTCTTCCTCACGGTGGTGCGCGAGGGCGGGTTCCGCGCGGCTGCGCGCCGCCTTGGCCTGGCGCCATCGAAGGTCAGCACCACCATCACCCGGATCGAGACCGAACTTGGCGTCCCGCTCCTGATCCGGACCACTCGCAGCGTACGGACCACCGAGGCGGGCCAGGCGCTGGCAGAGCGCATCGCGCCTCATCTGGCCGGTCTCGACGCGGCTCGGGGAGAGATAGCCGATGCGGCGGGCCGCGTGCGCGGTCGGCTGAAGCTGAATGCTCCAGGGGCGGTGATGCCCGACATCCTGCCCCGGCTCCTCGCCACACTGACTGCCAGGCATCCCGCGGTCGAAACCGAGATCGTGGTGGAGAACCGTCTTGTCGATATCGTCGCCGCGGGATGCGATGCCGGCATCCGCTACGGCGATTTCGTGGCGAAGGACATGGTCTCGATCCCGATCGGTCCGCGGACGCAACAGATCGCCCTTGCGGCAGCCCCCCAATACCTCGAGGCCAGGGGGACGCCGGCCGATCCCGAGGACCTAGCCTTGCACGAGGCAATCCGTTACCGCCTGCCGGACGGGCCCTTCCTGCCATGGACCCTGCGTGACGGTGCCGGGACGATCTCCGTCCAGCCGGTCACGCGCCTGGTTCTGAGTGTGGATGCCCTCGACACCGGGCGCGCCTATGCCCGGGCCGGGATCGGCATCATCGGGGCCTTCCGCAACTGGCTGGAGGAGGACTTCGCCAACGGATTGCTCGTCCCGGTCCTGCCTGATCGTTGGTGCGACATGGAGGGCCCGCGGCTCTACTATCCCAGCCGGTTCGGTTCCGCCGCATTGAGAGCTTTCGTGGAGATCTGCCGAGATGCCTCGGGCCGGTAGGGGCCGGTTCAAATCAAGTGCGTGATCGCGACTGAAGGGGAATGACCACTTTGTCCGCTGCTGACCTTCGCCCATCCGATTTTGCTGCGTGGCGTCACGAAGGTCCGGTTCGGGAAGCTACACCGCAGCGGGGCCAGGCTTGCGAATGGAGCGGGCGGTTGCCCCCCCCCAACCCTCCCCCTGCCAGGGGGAGGGCTGTGGCGCGTTGGGGCAGGTGGGGGCGCATGAATTCCGGCTGCGTCGGGTCGCCGACCGCTCGACGTTGAAAACATGCGCCCAGCGTGTTTCCCGGGCGCTTCGGTCAGGCCCTTCCTCGCGGAAATCAGGTCCCTGGCCTGTTGCCCGGGCGTACCTTGCCCCTCACCCTGACCCTCTCCCCCGGGGGGAGAGGGGATGTGTTGCGCGGGCTTTTCGGGGGGACGTCATTGACGGGTCTCCCCCCCCCCCTTGGGAGAGGGGAGATGTTGCGGGTGGGGCGGGCGTGGCGCCCACCCCGGGGGGCTCAGCTGTTGACGCGGTGGGGGGCGCCGTTGGCCATGTTGGTGCCGATGTAGGGCTTGCCGGCGCCCTTCCAGGCGCCGAAGCCGCCCTCCATGTGGGCGACGCGGGCCATGCCGGCCTCGATCGCGGCGCGGGCCACCTTTTCCGACCGCGCGCCGGAGCCGCAGTGGAAGACGATGCGCTTCTCACCCTGGCCGGGCAGGGCGTCGGCCACGAAGAAGGCCATGGGCATGAGCAGCGACCCCTCGATGTGTTCGAACATGAACTCCTGCGGGGTGCGCACGTCGATCAGCACGATCTCGTGGTTGTCGAAGGCCTTCTGCACCTCGTCCACAGTCCAGGTTTCTAGAATGGAGTCTCCGGCTTCTTCCGTCTTCATGTCGCGTCTCCTCAAAACAGGTTGGCGGGAATCTTGAAGTAGGACCTGCCGTCGCTTTCGGCAGGGGGCAGGCGACCGCCGCGCAGGTTGACCTGCAGGGCGTGCAGCATGCGGTCGGGCAGCGCGAGCGTGGCGTCGCGGTCGTCGCGCAGCTTGCAGTAGGCCTCCTCGGAGATGCCGCCGCCGAGGTGCTTGTTGTGGGCCTTGTGCTCGGCCACGGTGGCCTCCCACGCGGGGTCCTTGCGGTCGCCCACGGGCGGGTAGTCGTGGCCCACGAAAAGCCGCGTGTCGTCGGGCAGGGCGAGGATCGCCATGAGCGAGGCGTAGAGGTCCTTGGACGTGCCGCCCGGGAAATCGGCGCGCGAGGTGCCGCTGTCCACGTGCATGAAGGTGTCGTGCACGAAGGCGGCATCGCCCATGACGTAGGTGATCGAGCCCAGCGTGTGGCCGGGCGAGAGCATCACCTGCACGTCGAGCGAGCCGAGGCGGAAGGTCTCGCCGTCCTCGAACAGGCGGTCGAAGTCGCGGTCGGCGGCGAAGGCATCGGGGAGGTTGTAGAAATCGGCCCAGAGCTTGGCGATGTCGCGGGTCTTTGCGCCGATGGCGGCGGGGGCGCCGGTCTGTTCCTTGAGCCAGGCGGAAGCCATCATGTGGTCGGCGTGCGGGTGGGTGTCGAGGACCCATTCCACGGTGAGCCCCTGCGCCTTGACGAAGTCGAGGACCTCCTGCGCGCTGTCGGTGCGCGTGCGGCCGTGGGCGGGATCGAAGTCGAGCACCACGTCGATGAGGGCAGCCTTGCGTGTCGCGGGGTCGGTCGCGACGTACATGATGGATCCGGTGTCGGGGTCGTAGAAGCCGGTGACTTCGGGCGAGCCCTTGCCGGTCGACGGGCTGGTGCGGGTGAACATCTTACTCTCCATGCTGCGGTGTCTCGCGGTTTCCTTGCATTCAGGTAATGGAATATAACGCGAGTGCAAGGGGTGTTTCCCGCAATGGGGTTTCGCCGGGGTACGTGCCCAATTCAAGGGCGTCGCGGGCGCAACAGGTGCGTGCCGAGCGGGGATCGGAGATTTTGCCGCCTTAACACCGGCTTGGGCGCACTATAGCTAGGCTGCCAGAGAGGGAGTTGCCGCATGTATGATCTTGCCGCCTTCGGCGCCTGGGCCGAATTTGCCGTGCGTTGGCTGCACGTCATCACCGCGATCGCGTGGATCGGGTCGAGCTTCTATTTCATCGCGCTGGACCTTGGCCTGCACCGCGACCGCAACCTGCCCAGCGGGGCGGACGGCGAGGAGTGGCAGGTGCACGGGGGCGGGTTCTACCACATCCAGAAGTACCTCGTGGCGCCGGAGAAGATGCCCGACGATCTTGTCTGGTTCAAATGGGAGAGCTACGCGACCTGGCTTTCGGGCTTTGCGCTGCTGGTGCTGGTCTATTACCTGGGCGCGGAGTTCTACCTGATCGACCCGGAGGTCATGGACCTGGCCGTCTGGCAGGCGGTGGGGATCTCGGTCGCGTCGCTGGCGCTGGGGTGGCTGGCCTACAGCTGGCTCTGCAAGACCTTCGTCGAGGCGAACCAGACGGTGCTGATGGTGGCGCTTTTCGCTGTGCTGGTGGTGATGGCCTGGGGTTACACGCAGGTGTTCACGGGGCGCGCGGCGCTGCTGCACCTGGGGGCGTTCACGGCGACGATCATGTCGGCCAACGTCTTCATGGTGATCATCCCCAACCAGAAGGTGGTGGTGGCCGACCTGCTGGCGGGGCGGAAGCCCGATCCGAAGTACGGCAAGATCGCCAAGCAGCGCAGCACGCACAACAACTACCTGACGCTGCCGGTCATCTTCCTGATGCTGTCGAACCACTACCCGCTGGCCTTTGCCAGCGACTACAACTGGGTGATCGCGAGCCTCGTCTTCCTGATGGGGGTGACGATCCGGCACTTCTTCAACACCATGCACGCGCGCAAGGGGATGCCCTGGTGGACCTGGGCGGTGACGGTGATGATCTTCATCGTGATCGTGGGGCTGTCGACCTGGCCGCTTTACGATGCCGAGGAGGAGGAGGAGGCCGCGCTCGAGGGGAACCGCTTTGCCGAGGCTGCGGGATTTGACGAGGTTCAGAGCATCCTGATGGGGCGGTGTTCCATGTGCCACGCCGCCGAACCGGTCTGGGACGGGTTGCACTGGCCGCCCAAGGGCATCCGGCTCGATACGCCCGGGCACATGGTCGACAACGCGCGGGCGGTGCATCTTCAGGCGGGACTGAGCCATGCCATGCCGCCGGCAAACCTGTCGTTCATGGCCGAGGAAGAGCGCGCTGTGATCCGCCGCTGGTACGCGGCGGCCACGGGCGGGTAAGTCAGTCCTGGTGCGTGAGCGAGATCGGACGGAACCAGAGGCTTGCGAATCGTTGGCCGTAGACGGCCGAGATGGCTTCGTAGGTGATCAGGGGAACTGGCATTTTTCTGCTCCGATTCTAGTAAAATGCGACAGATGCGCGATACGTGTGCACTACGCCTGACAGGTGAGCGCTCTGTTAAGCGTGCGAGCTGTTTCCCACGCAACTTTATGACATGACAAGCCTTCAGATGTGTCATTCGTTCCCCGCGTCACATGGAAGTGACGTGATCGCCGCTCACGTCACCCCGACTTTCCGCGAATTCCCCGATTTCCAGAGACCGGCAGGTTTGCTAGGTTTTGTGTCATGAACACGCAGGCCCCCAATATCGACACTAGTCCACGCCCGGTCATCCGGCAGCTGGACGATTCCGCGATCAACCGGATCGCGGCAGGCGAGGTGGTGGAACGCCCCGCCAGCGCCGTTAAGGAACTGGTCGAAAACGCGCTGGATGCCGGGGCGCGGCGGATCTGCGTCGAGGTGGCCGACGGCGGCAAGACGCTGATCCGGATCACCGACGACGGTTGCGGGATGACCGCCGAAGAGCTGCCGCTGGCGCTGTCGCGCCATGCCACGTCCAAGATCGACGGGACCGACCTGCTCAACATCCATTCCTTCGGCTTTCGCGGCGAGGCGCTGCCGAGCCTTGGCGCCGTGGGGCGGCTGACAATCCAGAGCCGAGCGAAGGGTGCGGATCCGGCCGAGATCGCGGTCATGGGCGGCGAGATGGGCCGGGTGAAGCCCTGCGCGCTGGGGCAGGGCACGGTGGTCATGCTGCGGGACCTATTCCATGCCACGCCCGCGCGGCTGAAGTTCCTGCGCACCGACCGGGCCGAGATGCAGGCCATCAGCGACACCATCAAGCGGCTGGCCATGGCCGAGCCGAGCGTGGGCTTCGAGCTGCGCGACGTGTCGAACGGCGGCGACCGTGTGGTCTTTCGCGTCGATCCCGAAAGCGGCGACCTGTTCGATGCGCTGCGCGGGCGGCTGAGCCGCGTCATGGGCACGGAGTTCACCGAGAACGCCCTGTCGATCGAGGCCGAGCGCGAGGGGATTCGCCTGACGGGTCTGGCGGCGCTGCCGACCTATTCTCGGGGCAGCGCGGTGGCGCAGTACCTGTTCGTGAACACGCGGCCGGTGCGGGACCGGATGCTGATTGGCGCGCTGCGCGGGGCCTATCAGGATTTCCTGAGCCGCGACCGGCACCCGGCGGTGGCGCTCTTCGTGGATTGCGATCCGCACAAGGTGGACGTGAACGTGCACCCGGCCAAGGCCGAGGTGCGGTTCCGCGAGCCCGGCGTGGTGCGCGGGCTGATCGTGTCGTCGCTGCGCCATGCGCTGGCCGAGGCCGGGCACCGGGCGTCGTCGACCGTGGCCGAGGCGGCGCTGGGTGCGATGCGGCCCGAGCGGCCTTCGGGGCCGCCGCGGGTCTACCAGATGGACCGGCCGAGCGCCGGGGCGCGGCGGGCGGCCTACGACTGGCAGGCGCCTGCACCGGCACCGCAGTCACCGAGTGCCGAGCCGGGCTTTGCAGAGATGGCGCAGGCCTGGTCGGGACGGATGGTCGAGACGCCGGAGCCCGAGCCCGAGGCGGCGCCGGTCGAGGCGCTTCCGCTGGGGGCTGCGCGCGGGCAGGTGCACGAGAATTACATCATCGCGCAGACCGGCGACGGCATGGTGATCGTCGATCAGCACGCCGCGCACGAGCGGCTGGTCTACGAAAAGCTCAAGCGGCAGATGGCGGAACGGGGCGTGGCGGCGCAGGCGCTGCTGATCCCCGAAGTGATCGAACTGTCGGCAGGCGATGCGGAGCGGCTGCTGGCGGTGGCGGACGACCTGTCGCGCATGGGCCTGAGCGTGGAGCCCTTCGGCGCGGGTGCCGTCGCGGTGCGCGAGACGCCGGCGCTGCTGGGCGAGGTCAACGCCGAGCACCTGGTGCGCGACATCCTCGACGAGCTGGACGACAGCGGCGAGACGGGGCTTGTCCAGGAAAAGATCGAGGCGATCCTGAGCCGCGTGGCCTGCCATGGCTCGATCCGGTCGGGGCGGCGGATGCGGGCCGAGGAAATGAACGCGCTGCTGCGCGAGATGGAGGCGACGCCGCATTCGGGCCAGTGCAACCACGGCCGCCCCACCTATGTCGAACTCAAGCTGGCCGATATTGAGCGGCTGTTCGGGCGGAGCTGAATGGAAGACCTTGCCGAGGTCGGCGCGGCGCTCGACCAGGTCGGCCTGATCCTGTTCGGGGGCGGTGCGCTGGTGCTGCTGGTGCTCGTGCTGCTGATCGCGACCGCGCGCGGGGCCGCGAAGGCGGCGCGCAGCGTGGCGCCGCTGGCGCAGCAGATGGGGCAGATGCAGCAGCGGGTGGAGCGGCTCTCGGACGGTCAGGAGCGGCTGGCGGGCGGGTTGCACCACGTGTCCGAGGCGCAGACCAAAAGCCAGACCGCGATGCTGGAGCTGATGGAGCGGCGGCTGGCCGAGGTGCAGGCGCACATGAGCGACAGCCTGCACGGCGCCGCGCGGCGTACGGCGCATTCGCTGGGTGAATTGCAGGAGCGGCTGAGCGCCATCGACAAGGCGCAGGCCAACATCACGAAGCTGTCGGGCGACGTGCTGTCGCTGCAGGACATCCTGTCGAACAAGCAGACACGCGGGGCTTTCGGGGAAATCCAGCTGAACGATATCGTTCATGCCGCGCTGCCCTCGGACAGCTACGTGATGCAGGCGACGCTGTCGAACGGGCGGCGGGCGGACTGCCTGATCCGGCTGCCCAATCCGCCGGGGCATATCGTCATCGACAGCAAGTTCCCGCTGGAGCCTTACGAGGCGCTGCGCCGGGCCGAGAGCCCGGACCAGCAGGCGCGGGCGGGGCAGGGGCTGCGGCATGCGCTGCGGCGGCACATCCGCGACATCGCCGAGCGCTACATCATCGAGGGCGAGACAGCGGACGGGGCGCTGATGTTCCTGCCCTCGGAGGCGGTCTATGCCGAGCTGCACGCGCATTACCCCGAGGTGGTGCGCGAGGGGTTCGCGGCGCGGGTCTGGATCGTGTCGCCCACCACCTGCATGGCCACGCTCAACACCATGCGGGCGGTGCTGAAGGACGCGCGGCTGCGCGAGCAGACGGGCGCGATCCGGCGCGAGCTGGGGTTGCTGTCGGCCGACATGGAGCGGCTGGGCGACCGGGTGGGGAACCTCGACCGCCATTTCGGGCAGGCGGCGAAGGATCTGGCCGAGATCCGCACCTCGGCCGAGAAGGCCGGCAAGCGGGCAAAGCGGCTCGATAATTTCGATTTCGAGGACATCGGCGAGGCCCCGGCGGAGAATCGGGTTATGCCTTACGTTGCGTCCTCGGATGAGAAAGTTTAGCGTTAAACAAGTTTTTGCGCCCCACGCATAGGTGATATGCGCCTTGTGCCCTGCAACTCCGGAACTACGGCTGCTAAACCGGCGTTGCGCCCGGCTCGCAGAATTGCGACCATCGGGATGCACCCCATGCCGCGGAAGGCGGCGTGCGTTGGAAGGTTTAACGTTAAACCACTTTCTGCGCTGCAGCGGCGCGCCAGAGGGAGAGGGCATATGAAAGATACGCCGGAAGACATCGATCCGGTCGAATCCCAGGAATGGCAGGAGGCCGTCGAGGACGTCATCCTGCGTGATGGGCCGAACCGGGCGCATTTCCTGCTGGACAAGGCCGTGCAGCAGGCCCGCGCCGCCGGCGCCATCCTGCCGTTCTCGGCCACGACACCCTACCAGAACACGATCAGCCCGGACGACGAGGTCGACATGCCGGGCGATGCGGAGATGGAAAACCGCATCCGCGCGATCAACCGCTGGAACGCCATGGCGACGGTGGTGCGGCGGAACAAGGAGAGCAGCGAATACGGCGGGCACATCGCCAGCTTCGCCTCATCGGCCGCGCTCTACGACGTGGGGCTCAACCACTTCTGGCGCACGCGCAACCCGATGCATGGCGGCGACCTGGTGTTCTTCCAGGGCCACGTGATCCCGGGGATCTACGCGCGCAGCTTCATGGAAGGGCGGATCAGCCAGGACCAGATGGAGAACTTCCGCTCCGAGGTCGGTGGCGGCGGTCTTTCGTCCTACCCGCACCCCTGGCTGATGCCGGACTACTGGCAGTTCCCGACCGTCTCGATGGGGCTTGGCCCGATGATGGCGGTCTACCAGGCGCGCTTCATGAAATACATGGAGAACCGCGGCCTGATCGAGAAGTCGGACCGCAAGGTCTGGGCCTTCCTCGGCGACGGCGAGATGGATGAGCCGGAGAGCCTGGGTGCCATTTCCATCGCGGCGCGCGAAGGGCTCGACAACCTGATCTTCGTCATCAACTGCAACCTGCAGCGTCTCGACGGGCCGGTGCGCGGCAACGGCAAGATCGTGCAGGAACTCGAAGGCTCCTTCCGCGGCGCGGGCTGGGACGTGATCAAGCTGCTCTGGGGCCGTGGCTGGGACGAACTGCTGGAGCGCGATACCTCCGGCAAGCTGCGCCAGCTGATGGATGAAACGGTCGATGGTGACTACCAGACCTTCAAGTCGAAGAACGGCGCCTACATCCGCGAGCATTTCTTCGGGAAATACCCCGAGACCGCGGAGCTGGTGAAGGACTGGTCCGACGACGAGATCTGGGCGCTGCGTCGCGGCGGCCACGACACCAAGAAGGTCTACAACGCCTTCCTGCGTGCCACCAAGGCGAAGGGTCAGCCGACCTGCATGCTGGTCAAGACCGTCAAGGGCTACGGCATGGGCACCGGCGGCGAGGGCATGAACACCGCCCACCAGCAGAAGAAGCTCCAGGAAGACCAGCTGCGCGCCATGCGCGACCGCTTCCAGGTGCCGGTCTCGGACGAGGACCTGCCGAAGGCGCCCTATGTCTCGCTCAACAACGCGCAGAAGGCCTACCTGGCCGAGCGCCGCAAGGAGCTGGGCGGGGAATTCCCCAAGCGGATCCACGAGGTCGAGAAGCTCGAGGTGCCGGGGCTCGACAAGTTCAAGCAGCAGCTCGAAAGCACCGGGGATCGCGAGATTTCCAGCACGATGGCCTTCGTGCGCATCCTGACCACGCTTCTGCGCGACAAGAAGGTCGGCAAGAACGTGGTGCCGATCGTGCCGGACGAAAGCCGCACCTTCGGCATGGAGGGCCTGTTCCGGTCGGTGGGGATCTACAACCCGCTGGGCCAGACCTACGTGCCCGAAGACCGCGACCAGATGCTCTATTACAAGGAGAGCAAGGACGGTCAGGTGCTTCAGGAAGGCATCAACGAGGCCGGGTCGATGGCGGACTGGATCGCCGCGGCCACGTCCTACAGCACGCACGGCGTGCCGATGATCCCCTTCTACGTCTTCTACTCGATGTTCGGCTTCCAGCGCGTTGGCGATTTCATCTGGGCGGCGGGCGACAGCCGGGCGCGGGGCTTCCTGCTGGGCGGCACCGCCGGGCGGACCACGCTGAACGGCGAGGGCCTGCAGCACGAGGACGGGCACAGCCACATCCTCGCCCAGACGGTTCCGAACTGCATCAGCTACGACCCGACCTTCAGCTACGAGGTCGCGGTGATCGTGCAGAACGGTCTGAAGCGGATGTACCAGGACCAGGAAGACGTGTTCTTCTACATGACCCTGATGAACGAGAACTACACCCACCCCGAGATGCCCACGGGCGCCGAGGAGGGGATTCTCAAGGGGCTCTACCGGATGCGCAAGACGTCGCGCCCGGGCAAGAAGCACGTGAACCTGATGGGGTCGGGCACGATCCTCGTGCAGGCGCTGCAGGCCGCGGACATGCTGAAGGAAGACTTCGGCGTGACGTCGGACATCTGGTCGGCGACCAGCATGAACGAGCTGGCGCGCGACGGGCAGGATTGCCTGCGCCACAACCGCCTGAACCCGATGGCCGAGGAAAAGGTGCCCTACGTGACCGAGGTCATGAAGAGCGCCAAGGGTCCGGTCATCTGCGCCACCGACTACATGAAGAACTACGCCGAGCAGATCCGCGGGTTTGTTCCGAACCGGTTCACGGTGCTGGGCACGGACGGCTTTGGCCGGTCGGACAGCCGCGCGAACCTGCGTCGCTTCTTCGAGGTGGACGCCAACCACATCGCGGCGGCGGCCATGGTGGACCTGTGGCGCGAGGGGGCGGTCAGCGACCGTGACCTGGAGAAGGCGCTGAGCAAATACGACATCGACGGCGGCAAGCCGAACCCGCGCCTGAGCTGACGGGAAGGAGAGGGAAGTCTTATGACAGTGGAAGTCAAAGTTCCGGATATCGGTGATTTCAACGATGTTCCGGTGGTCACCATCCTCGTCAGCGCGGGCGACACGATCGCGGTCGAGGACCCCATCGTCGAGCTGGAGTCCGACAAGGCGACGATGGAAGTGCCCTCGTCGCATGCCGGCACCGTGAAAGAGGTGAAGGTCAGCGAAGGCGACAAGGTGAGCGAGGGCGCCGTCATCCTCATCCTCGAGGAGAGCGAGGAAGGCGGGGATTCCGGCGGTTCGTCCGATGGCGGTGACGCCAAGGAGGAGAAGGCCGAGGAGAAACCGGCGGAGCAGCCGGCCAAGGCCGAAAGCTCGGGCGGCGAGAGCAAGCCCGCGGCGGCGAGCTCGGACAGCGGCACCGTGACCGACACCGGGTTCAACAAGGTGCATGCCTCGCCCTCCGTGCGGGCCTATGCGCGCCGGGTGGACGTGGATCTGAACAAGATCAACGGATCGGGCCGCAAGGGCCGTATCCTTCGCGAGGACGTCGAGAAGGCGCTGAAATCGGCGGCCCCGGCCGCAGGTGCGGGCGCCGGTGCGCAGGGTGGCATGGGCATCCCGCCGATCCCCGCGGTCGACTTCTCGAAGTTCGGCCCCGTGGAAGAGGTCGAGATGAGCCGGATCAAGAAGCTGTCCGGCCCGGCGCTGCATCGGTCCTGGCTCAACATCCCGCATGTGACCAACAACGAAGAGGCGGACATCACCGACCTCGACAAGTACCGCAAGGAGCTGGACACGCAGGCCAAGGAGGAAGGCTACCGCGTCACGCTGCTGTCCTTCATCATCAAGGCCAGCGTCAGTGCCCTGAAAAAGCACTGGGAGTTCAACAGCTCGATCCACCCGGACGGCGACAAGCTGATCAAGAAGGACTTCTACAACATCGGCTTTGCGGCGGACACGCCCAACGGGCTGGTGGTGCCGGTCCTGAAGGACGCGGACCGCAAGGGCATCGTCGACATCTCGAAAGAGCTGGGCGAGCTGTCCAAGGCGGCGCGCGACGGCAAGCTGAAGGGCGACCAGATGCAGGGCGCGACCTTCACCATCTCGTCGCTGGGCGGCATCGGGGGTACGACCTTCACCCCCATCGTCAACGCGCCCGAGGTGGCGATCCTGGGCCTGTCGCGGTCCAAGATGGCGCCCGTGTGGGACGGCGAGCAGTTCGTGCCGCGCAATATGCTGCCCATGTCGCTGAGCTACGATCACCGGGCGATCGACGGCGCGCTGGCCGCGCGGTTCAACGCCCACCTGAAATACCTGCTGGCCGACCCGCGCCGGCTGATGCTGTGAGGGGGCAATCATGGATGTGAAGGTTCCCGATATCGGAGATTTCTCCGACGTTCCCGTCGTCACGATCCTCGTGTCGGTGGGGGACACGGTGGCCGAGGAAGACCCGCTGATCGAGCTGGAGTCGGACAAGGCGACCATGGAAGTGCCGAGCCCCGCCGCGGGCAAGATCACCGAGATCAAGGTTTCCGAGGGCGACAAGGTCTCGGAATGGTCGGTCATCATGGTGATGGAGGCCGAGGGCGGCGACGCCGGGTCTTCGGATGACGGCGGGTCCTCGGAGGAGGAGTCCGGGGGCAAGGCCTCGGAAGAGACCTCCAAGGGCGGTGGCTACGGCGACCGTGCGCCGCGCGAAGAGAGCAGCCCCAAGGCGGTGGAGCCCACGGGCACCTCGGGCGGCAAGGGCGACGTGCATGCCGAGGTGGTCGTTCTGGGCTCGGGCCCCGGCGGCTATTCGGCGGCGTTCCGGGCCGCGGACCTCGGCAAGAAGGTGGTGCTGATCGAGCGTTACGACACGCTGGGCGGCGTCTGCCTGAATGTGGGCTGTATCCCGTCCAAGGCGCTGCTGCACGTGGCCAAGGTCATCACCGAGGCTGACGAGATGTCGTCCCACGGGGTGAGCTTCGGCAAGCCCAAGGTCGAGCTGAAGGAGCTGCGCGAGTTCAAGGACGGCGTGGTCGGCAAGCTGACCGGCGGCCTCGAGGGGCTGGCCAAGGGGCGCAAGGTGCAGGTCGTGCGCGGTTTCGGGAAATTCACCGGACCCAACATGATCTCGGTCGAGGGCGAGGGTGGCGCGACCACCGTGAGCTTCGACCAGTGCATCATCGCGGCCGGGTCGGAATCGGTGAAGCTGCCCTTCGTGCCGCATGACGACGAGCGCGTCATCGACAGCACCGGCGCGCTCGAGCTCGAGGACATCCCCAAGCGGATGCTCGTACTGGGCGGCGGGATCATCGGGCTCGAGATGGCCTGCGTCTACGACGCGCTGGGCTCCAAGGTCACGGTGGTCGAGCTGATGGACCAGCTGATGCCGGGCGCCGACAAGGACATCGTCAAGCCGCTGATGGACCGCATCAAGGGCCGTTACGAGAACATCTTCCTCAAGACCAAGGTCACCGGGGTGGAGGCGCTCAAGAAGGGTCTGAAGGTCAGCTTCGAGGACGAGAAGGGCGAGAGCTTTACCGACACCTTCGACAAGGTGCTGGTGGCGGTCGGCCGCAAGCCCAACGGCGCCATGCTGGATGCCGAGAAGGCGGGCGTGTCGGTGGACGATCGCGGCTTTATCGCCGTGGATCATCAGCAGCGCACCGGCCAGAGCCACATCTTCGCCATCGGCGACGTGGTGGGCCAGCCCATGCTGGCGCACAAGGCGGTGCACGAGGGCAAGGTGGCGGCCGAGGTGACCGCGGGCGAGAAGCGGGCGTTCGACGCGCGCGTGATCCCCTCGGTGGCCTATACCGACCCCGAGGTGGCCTGGGCCGGCCTGACGGAAACGCAGGCCAAGGCGCAGGGCATCAAGTACGAGAAGGGGGTCTTCCCCTGGGCCGCGTCGGGCCGGTCGCTGTCGAACGGCCGTTCCGAGGGCATGACCAAGCTGCTGTTCGATCCCGAGGACGACCGGGTGATCGGCGGCGGCATCGTCGGCACCAACGCGGGCGATCTGATCGCCGAGGTGGCGCTGGCCATCGAGATGGGATCGGACGCTGTGGATCTTGGCCACACGATCCACCCGCACCCGACGCTGTCGGAGACGGTGAACTTTGCCGCCGAGATGTTCGAGGGCACGATCACCGACCTGATGCCGCCGAAGAAAAAGAAGAAGTGATCTTCGCGCCCTTGGCGTGAGACACCTCGAAGGGGCCGGGCGGAAGCGTCCGGCCCTTTTTCTTTCTCGTGGCGGTGGGAGGGGCCGGGCCGGCAGATCGGCCTTTTTTGCTTTCGATTTCACGGGCCATGCGCGGCGGGTCTTCGGCGTACAGAGCGAAGTTTTCCCACGACTGCTACCGGTCAAGCGCTGGTCCCGTCCGGAACAAGGGCCGCAGGCCCGCCGGACGAGCGCCGGACCGTCCCCGCGGTCTGGCGCTTTGGCCACCGGCGCGCGGCGTTCGGATGTCATTCGGATTGGCGTGCATAAAGCAGCTACCTCGGCGGATGCTGCGCCACACCACGGTCCGGCGTCCGTCCGGCTAAGCACCCGGGCGCTTGGCGCGCCTCAGATGATCTCGTCCTCGTCGAAGAGTGGCGCCGCCTCAAGATGATCGTCGAAGGTTTCGGCCGCGGCCTCGGCCTGCTTGGGGGCCTTGGGGATCGCCACGTGGAAGAGCGCGTCGCCCTCGTTCACCACGGGCAGGTTGGTGCGACCGATGACGATGCCCGCGGCCTCGGCGGTGATCTCTTCCTCGTGCTCGCCGAAGGGGTCCGAGACGACGCCGAGCACGGTGCCTTCCTCGACCCAGTCGCCGCTGGCCTTGAGCGTGCGCAGCAGCCCGCCGGAGGGGGCGCGGAGCCATGTGGAGCGCTCGCAGATGACCGACTGCATGCGGGTCTTGGGCACGCCCCGCCCGGCGATCATGCCGAGCTTGACCATGACCCGCAGGCTGCCCGAGACACCTGCCCGCACGGCGAATTCGTCGAAGCGCAGGCCTTCGCCCGCCTCGTAGAGCAGCACGTCGACACCGGCCTTGTCGGCCTCGAGCCGGAGCGACCCCTCGCGGGTCTTGGAGGTCAGGGTGACGGGCGCGCCGAAGGCGGCTCCGAGTTCGCGCAGGCGGTCGTCGCCGGGCGTCAGGCGGATCTGCGGCAGGTTGGTGCGACCGACGGCGGCGGAATGCAGGTCGATGCCCACGTCGCAGCGGCGCACCACCTGCTCCATGAACAGGTCGGCCAGCCGCGCGGCCAGAGAGCCGGTGTCGTAGCCGGGGAAGCAGCGGTTGAGATCGCGGCGGTCGGGCAGGTAGCGCGACTGGTTGAGAAAGCCGAAGGCGTTGACGATTGGCACTGCGATCAGCGTGCCCGAGAGGCGCTGCAGTGGCGTGGCGCGCAGCAGGCGGCGCACGATCTCGACGCCGACGACCTCGTCGCCGTGGATGGCGGCCGAGACGAACATCACCGGGCCGGGCCTGCGGCCGTGGATGATGTGTGCCGAAAGGGTCACGGGCGTGTGGTCCGACAGGACCGAGACGGGCAGGTCGATGGTCTTGCGGGTGCCGGGAGCCACCGTCTGTCCCCCGAGTTCGAACGGGTCGCGCATTCTGTCCTCCGCTTGCATCCGGTTCCGATTGGCAGGCCCGACGCCGATGGGCAAGTGCGGGCTTGCGGACCTGATACCGCTGCCGGCCGCACAGCCTTGCCACCGCCCCATCTTTTCGCGAATTTCTGAACCCATGCCCAGGGTTCTGAAAAATGCGATTCGGATTGCCCTCATCCCGGCGCTGGTCGGGGCAGGGGCCCCCGCGCTGGCCGACAGCGCGGGCCGCGAGGGACCCTGGCGGCTGAACGTGCATCCTGACCGCTCGGCCCCCGAGGTCTGCTGGATCTTCGCGCGCATGGGCGAGAGGGCGGGCGAGGACGCTGGCGATCCGGTGTCGCTGCACCTCTCGACATTCGCGGGGCGTCCGCTGCCCGAGATCTCGGTCGCGGTGGACGGCAGTTTCCGCGAGGATCTCGCGCTGTCGCTGCAGGTGGCGGGCGAGCGGTTCGCCTTCGACTTCGACGGGAAATACGCTTG
This sequence comes from Allosediminivita pacifica, assembly GCF_003054175.1. Lineage (GTDB taxonomy): Bacteria > Pseudomonadota > Alphaproteobacteria > Rhodobacterales > Rhodobacteraceae > Allosediminivita > Allosediminivita pacifica. The sequence goes on along the minus strand of NZ_QBKN01000007.1, from coordinate 145,133 downwards.
GCTGTCGGAGACGGATGTGGCGGTGGCCCTGCCGCTTCTGCGCGAGGCGTCGCAGAACCGCGGCCAGGCGCTCCTCGTCATGGACGACCAGCGTGGCTACGAGGTCCCGCTGCGGCGGTTGGGGTCCGCCCTGGAACGGGTGCGGCAGCTCTGCGCCCGGTGATCCGGTGGGGGGGGCAGAGTGTCCTGCGACGTATCATCGATGCAACAGAGAAGCTTTGCGAGGCGACAAGTCTCTGTCATGTCGTGCAATTCAAGGTTGTGTGCGGAGGTAGTGATCGGACACGCCGTGATCAGGAGTTACTCATGCGACCGTTCCACCTTGTTACCGCCCTAGCCGTTCTTTCCGCCAGCGGCAGCGCAGCGCTGGCTCAGGATCAATCTCCCTACTCGGTGGGTCTCGGGCTGACCACGCTTGGTCCGACCATCGAGGGCAGCTACCAGGCAACGCCCGAGCTTGCGTTCCGCGGCATCATCGCCGTGCCCGTCGAAGGCGACGGGTCCGAGACCGAGGACGGGACCGACTACGAGTACGAATACGAGACCGGCGGTTTCGGTGTCGTAGCGGACTACTACCCGGGCGTCGGCGGGCTGCGCCTGACGGGTGGTCTGTTCAAGACCAACATGGGCGTCGATCTCGACGCGAGCGCCTCGGGGGCGGACACGATCACCATCGGCAACACCACCTATGCCAACGTCAGTGTTGGCGGCGACATGGAGTTCGAGCGCGAGATCGCGCCGATGCTGGCCGTTGGCTATTCCGGCATGGTCGGGGGATGGCAGCTGTCGGGCGAAGTCGGTGCGCTCTTCGTGCAGGGGATCGACGCGAGCCTCGAGCAGACCGGTGGCGCGCTGCCGATTTCCGAGGCCGACCTCAACGAAGAGGAAGACAAGCTCGAGGACGATTACGGCATCAGCGCCTACCCCTACGTGGGCATCAGCCTGACCTACCGTTTCTGATCCTGTCGGGGTTCCGAACAGGGAAATGGCGCCGGACATCCGGCGCCATTTTTGTTTGTGCTCAGCTCGGCAGCTTGGCCTTGCGCAGGTAGGGCAACACGGTGTCGATCTTGCCGTACTTGGCGATGGCGTCCTCGTCCGAGACCGAGGTGGGGACGATGACGTCCTGACCCACGGCCCAGTTGGCGGGGGTGGCCACGCCTTCGTTGGTGCTGGTCTGGAGCGCGTCGAGTGCGCGCAGCACCTCGGCGAAGTTGCGGCCGACGGTCATCGGGTAGGTCATCGACAGCTTGAGCTTCTTGTCGGGGCCGATGATGAAGACCACGCGCACGGTCGCGCTGTCGGCAGGGGTGCGGCCGTCGGGCAGGTAGGCCTCGGCCGGCAGCATGTCGAGCGCCTTGGAGAGCTCCAGACCGTCATCTGCGACGATGGGGAACTTCGGTGCGGTGCCGCCGACCTTCTCGATGTCGGACTTCCACTTCTTGTGGTCCTCGACGCCGTCGACGGAAATACCCATCACCTTGGTGCCGCGCTTGTCCCATTCGTCGGACAGTTGCGCCACGGCGCCGAATTCGGTGGTGCAGACGGGGGTGAAATCCTTGGGGTGGCTGAAGAGGATCGCCCAGCTGTCGCCGATCCAGTCGTGCAGCTTGTAGGTGCCGAGGTCGGTTTCGACGGTGAGGTTCGGAATCTCGTCGTTGATGCGCAGTGCCATGATGTCCTCCTTCATGGTGTTGGCTCTGAGGGTTAATCTATGACGCCCGGTCGGAGGTTGCATCCCTCGCATCGCAAGGACAGGGTGTCGCACGGCAGAAGAGGGGGCCCGCAGATGGCGGGCCCGCCATTCAAGAGGCTGAAAATGATCGAAAAACCTGATTTCTACATCGACGGCGCCTGGGTGGCGCCGCTGGAGGGGCGTGCGCACGAGGTGATCGCGCCCGCCACCGAGGAGCCCTGCACCCGGATTTCGCTGGGCGGGCAGGCCGATACCGATGCCGCCGTGGCCGCCGCCAAGGCTGCGCTGCCGGGCTGGATGGCGACGCCCGTGGCCGACCGAATCGCGCTGCTGGAAAAGGTGCTGGAGGTCTACAAGACCCGCGCCGAGGATCTTGCGCAGTCCATGTCGCTGGAGATGGGTGCGCCGCTCGACCTTGCGCGGCAGAGCCAGGTGGGTGCGGGGATCGCGCACCTGGGGGCCTACATCGACGCGGCGAAGGCCTTTCCGTGGGAAGCGCCGCTGGGCGATCACGCACCCAACGACCGCATCATCCACGAGGCGGTGGGCGTCTGCGCGCTCATCACGCCGTGGAACTGGCCGATGAACCAGGTGACGCTCAAGGTCGGCGCGGCCATGGTGGCTGGCAACACGATGGTGCTGAAGCCCTCCGAGGAAAGCCCGCTGAACGCGATGATCTTTGCCGAGATCATGCATGACGCCGGTGTGCCGAAAGGGGTCTTCAACCTGGTCAACGGCGACGGCGCGGGCGTGGGCAGCCAGCTTTCGGAGCATCCCGACGTGGATATGGTGAGCTTCACCGGCTCGACCCGGGCGGGCAAGCTGATCTCCAAGGCGGCGGCCGAGACGCTGAAGCGCGTGCACCTCGAACTGGGCGGCAAGGGCGCGAACCTGATCTTTGCCGACGCGGATGACGCGGCGGTGGAGCGTGGCGTGCGCAGCATGATGAACAACACCGGCCAGAGCTGCAACGCGCCCTCGCGGATGCTGGTCGAGGCCTCGGCCTACGACGCGGCGGTCGAAAAGGCCGCGAGCGTGGCGAACGGCATCGAGGTCGGCCCGCCCGACAAGGAAGGCAAGCACATCGGGCCGGTGGTGAACGCGACCCAGTGGGAGAAGATCCAGGGGCTGATCCAGGCCGGGATCGACGAGGGCGCGCGCCTTGTCGCCGGTGGTACCGGGCGACCCGAGGGCTTCAACAAGGGGTTCTACGTGCGGCCCACGGTCTTTGCCGACGTGACCAACGACATGACCATCGCGCAGGAAGAGATCTTCGGCCCGGTCATGACGATCCTGAAGTTCGAGGGCGAGGACGAGGCGGTGCGCATCGCCAACGACACGCCCTACGGGCTCACGAACTACGTCCAGAGCGGCGACGACAAGCGGCGTCAGCGGCTCGCGCGGCAGCTGCGCGCGGGCATGATCGAGATGAACGGCGAGTCGCGCGGGAAGGGCTCGCCCTTCGGCGGCATGAAGATGTCGGGCAACGGGCGCGAGGCCGGTTACTGGGGCATCCACGACTTTGTCGAGGTCAAGGCCGTCTCGGGCTGGGGCGAGGACTGATCGCGGGGCCGGGCGGCGCAGGCCGCCCGGTTTCCCCTCAGATCTTGAGGAAGGGCTGCGCGAGGCGTGGCAGCAGGCGCTTGAAGCGCAGCGGCGCGTCGGTCACGGCGAGGCAGATGCAATCCTCGGAGATGTCGGCGACGGGCGTGTGCTGCACGGCGTCGTCGGCGATCTCGATATCGCCGCGGGCGAAGCGGCCGTCCTCGTCCTCGAAGGCGCCCTTGAGCACCAGAGTGAGCTCGATGCCGTTGTGGCTGTGGTCGGGCATGGCGACGCCCGCGGGGATGTAGAGCAGGCGGGCCGTGGCCTCGGAGGAGGTGGGCAGGATTGCCTGCTTCACGCCCATGCCGACGGAGCGCCATTTCACGTCCGAAAGCCCCTTGCCGACGTAGGACAGGAGCGGCGCGGGCAGGACGGCGTCGGGTGTCGGTGCGGCAGGCACCTCTGGCGCGGGGCCGCGGATCGCCGCGAGCGCGCTTTCGCGGGCGCCGGCGGACATGTCCTCAGTTCCGCAGCGTTCGATCACGGAGCCGCCCACGGCCTCGTGCGCCTCGACGGCGGCGCGGCATTCGTCGCAGAGCGACACGTGCGTCGCCACGGCGAGGTTCACCGCTTCGGGCAGGGTGCCGGCGGCATATCCGAGGATCAGGTCCTCGGTCAGGTGGTGCCTTATCGTTGTCATTGCTTCCGCTCCATGGCGTGGCGCAGGCGGTCCAGCGCCAGCCGGATTCTCGACTTGATCGTTCCCAGTGGCAGGCCCGTCTCGGCGGCGATCTCGCTGTGGCTCAGCTCGCCGTAGAAGGCCTTTTCGATGAGGTCGCGCTGTTTCTCGGGCAGGTCCGCGATGGCCTGTCCGAGATGCGCGCTTTCCTGTTGCAGCTCGACGACCTCGGCCTGGTCGGGCTCGGCCTCGGGGCCCCAGGGCAGGTCCTCGGGCTCGGGGCGGCGCTGCTTGCGCAGGGCGTCGATTTTCTTGTTCCGGGCGATGGTGAAGATCCAGGTCGCCACCGAGGCGCGGGAGGGGTCGAAGGCGGCGGCCTTGCGCCAGACGGTCACCATGACCTCCTGCGCGCATTCTTCGGCCATCGCGGCGTCAGCGCCCGAGCGCATGAGAAACGCCTTCACGCGGGGCGCGAAGTGATCGAAGAGCGTCACGAAGGCGTCCTCGTCCGCGTGGTCGCGGATGCGGCGCATCTCCGTGATCCAATCCGCCTTGTCCTGCCGGGCCATCACTCCCACTCGCTTGGCTGCCGAAACCCGTTTCACCATGACATCGCAGGTCCGCGGCGCCGGTTCAACGGCGCCCGGTTCAAGGATCTCGAAGGGGTCGGTATGGCCAAACATGTACCCGATACGCGGCTTGGCACCCCTTGGATCAAAATTTTTCGGCGTGTCCTTGCTCCGTGTTGGTCAGCTTCGAACCCAACCTGTCCAATTGGACGCGTAGCCCCCTGCGCGGAATCAAGGGGCGTCAGCCCCGCCGCGCATCGCAGCCGCGCCCCCACGCGGCGGCGATTTGGCTACGCTTGGTGCTTCGTGTCGAGGTCTTTCGGAGTTGCCGGGATAAATCAAGAGGGTCATCGGTCGGGATCGCCACCGCGCGCGGCTGCCATGCGCGCCTCCGCGCCATGATCCGGACGGCGGCAATGTCCGCTTGGCGGACCAACACGGTTCAAGGACACGCTCAAATCTTCCGCGGGCCGCGCGATCAGGTTTTCGTGGGAACGGCGGGTTTTTCGGGCTGCGAGTCATCCGATGTGCCGATCCATGCGTAAGCCTGTGAAACACCAAGCAGACCGGAGACCCCGAGCAGATGCCATTTGAAGCCCGACCCGCGCAGCCGCGCCGCATTGCCGTGATCGGTGGAGGCATCTCCGGACTGGGGGCGGCCTACAGCCTTGCCGCGGATCACCACGTGACGCTCTTCGAGGCGGAGCCGCGCCTTGGCGGGCACGCGCGGACGGTGACCGCGGGCAGGCGCGGCGATCAGCCGGTCGATACCGGGTTCATCGTCTTCAACTACGCCAACTACCCCAACCTCGTGTCGCTTTTCGATGACCTCGACGTGCCGGCGGCACGGTCGGACATGAGTTTCTCGGCCTCGCTGCGGGGCGGGGCGCTGGAATACGGGCTGCGCGACCTGCGCGCGGTCTTTGCCCAGAAGCGCAACGCGGTGAACCCGCGGTTCCTGCGGATGCTGCGCGACATCATGCACTTCAACGCTCACGCGCTGGATCGAGCGCGCGATCCGTCGCAGAGCCTTGGTGATTTCCTTGGTGAGATGGGCACGGGGGACTGGTTCCGCGACCACTACCTTCTGCCGCTCTCGGGGGCGATCTGGTCGACGCCGGCGGAGAAGATCATGGATTTCCCGGCCTACGCGCTGATCCGCTTTTTCGAGAACCACGCGCTGCTGAACCACACCGGGCAGCACCAGTGGTACACGGTGCAGGGCGGTTCGGTGGAATACGTGCGGCGCATGGCGGCGGCACTGGTCGGCATGGGCGCGGACCTGCGCACGGGCTGCCCGGTGGCGAGCGTGCGGCGCAGGCCGGGGCGCGCCGACGTGCGGGCCGAGGGCGGCGACTGGGAGAGCTTCGACGAGGTGATCTTTGCCACCCATTCCGACGACAGCCTGCGGCTGCTGTCTGATCCCACCCCGCAGGAAGCGCGCGCGCTGGGTGCGGTGGCCTACCAGCCCAACCGGGTGGTGTTGCACAACGACACGAGCATCATGCCCAGGCGGCGGGCCTGCTGGTCGTCGTGGAACTACACCGAGGACGCGGGAAAGGTGATGAACCAGATCGACTTGACCTACTGGATGAACTCGCTTCAGCCGATCCCGCAGGACGATCCGCTGTTCGTGACGCTGAATTCGACCCGCGCGATCCGCGAGGAGGCGATTTTCGACGAGGTCACGCTGCGCCATCCGGTCTACGATCTTGGCGCGCTCGAGGCGCAGGCGGCGATCGCGGCACGGAACGGGACGCTGAACACGTGGTTCTGCGGGGCATGGATGAAGAACGGCTTTCACGAGGACGGGCTTTCGAGCGCCGTCGAGGTGGCGGGCGCGCTGCAGGCCCGCGCGGCGGTGGAGCGCGCCGCATGAAAGGTATCGACCACGTCGCGGGGTATACCTACCACGGGCGCAAGGGCGAGGTGGCCAACGCCTTCCGCTACTCCATCGACTACGTGATGTTCGATGCGGAGGCCGAGGTGCAGGGCCCGCGGCTGTTTTCGCGCAATGGGCGCAACTTCACCGGTGTTCAGGACAGCGACCATGGCGGGCCGCCGAAAGAAGGGCGGGGCGCGCCCTGGGCGCGCGAGGTGCTGGAGGCGCATCAGATCCGGGCTGAGGGGCAGTTGCTGCTGCTGACCCAGCCGCGGATGCTGGGGCATGTGTTCAACCCGGTGTCCTTCTGGCTGGCGCATGATGCGCAGGACAACCTGATCGCGGTGATCGCCGAGGTCAGCAACACCTTCGGCGACCGGCATTCCTATCTCTGCGCGAAACCCGATCTCGCCCCGATCACGGCGGGCGACCGGCTGGAGGCGACCAAGGTCTTCCACGTGTCGCCCTTCCAGGAGATTGGCGGGGGGTACACCTTCCGGTTCGACATCAAGCCCGAGCGTGTCGGCATCTGGATCGACTTCAATGGCCCCGGCGGTGGCGTGCTGGCGACGCTCGTGGGCGGACGCGAGCCGCTGACCGACGGGCGCATCCTGCGGGCGGCGTTGCGGCGGCCCTTCGGGGCGCGGCGGGTGCTGGCGCTGATCTACTGGCAGGCGCTGAAGCTGAAGTTGAAGGGCGCGCGCTATCGCCCCCGGCCCGAGCCTCCGGTCGAGGAAGTAAGCCGCTAGGATCACATAATTCGCATTTGTCCGATTTTCTGGTGAACCCAAGCGCGTCTCGCGGGTTCGCCCGTAGAGCAGAGCGGAAAGCCGCGAAACAGCGGCGCAAGGAGAACCCGATGAGAGATTGGAGCGGGAAGCGGTATTGGCTGGTCGGAGCCTCCGACGGGCTTGGCGCGGCCGTGGCACATCAGCTGAGCCGACGGGGTGTGTCGCTGGTGCTGTCGGCGCGTTCCGAGGATCGACTAAAGGACCTGGCCGAGGCGCTTCCCGGACGCGCGGATGTGGTGACCGCAGATGTGACCGATCCCGCCTCTCTCGAACGGGCCGCTGATGCGGCGGGCGAGATCGACGGCGTGGTGCAGACCTCGGGCGTCTACTGGCCCTTCGGTGCCAAGGAATGGGACGCCGAGCAGGCCGAGAAGATGGCGCAGGTGAACTACGTCGGCACCATGAAGCTCATGAGCACCATCCTGCCCCGCTTCACCTCGCGCGACCGGGGGCACATCGTGCTGACCGGGTCGCTGGCCGGTTTCCGGGGGCTGCCGGGCGCGGCACCCTATGCCTCGTCCAAGGCGGGGGTCATGTCGCTGGCGGAGTCACTGCATGCTGACTTGCGGGGCACGGGCGTGGACGTGCAACTGGTCAATCCCGGCTTCGTGCGCACGCGCCTGACCGACAAGAACGATTTCGCGATGCCCTTCATCATGGAGCCCGAGAAGGCCGCGCAGATCTTTGTCGAGCACATGACGTCGGATCGCTTCAAGCGCTCCTTCCCGCTGCAGATGGCCTGGGCCTTCCGCGCGGCGCAGATCCTTCCGGATTCGCTCTACTACCGCATCTTTGCTTGAGATCAATGTGCGCCTTGTGGCGCTGCTCCAATGTGGTCCGGCCACAGGAGATGGAGACGCAAGGATGGACAAGATTTCCGTACACAAGGTCGCTTCGGTGATCGTCATGGCGCGCGAGCTGGACCGCTCGGAGCCGCAGCTTCGGTCTTATGTCAGCGACATGGACGAAGAGGAACAGGCCGCGCTGGTCGCGGTCATGTGGATCGGGCGCGGGGCCTTCGAGGCCGACGAGTGGGGTGACGCCTACGAGACCGCCTATGCCGAGGCATCGACCCCCACCGGGGATTACCTGATCGGGACACCGCATCTGGCGGACCACCTCGAGGCAGGGCTGGAAGCGCTGGGCTATGACGTGGCCGCCGAGGAAGAGGCGGTGATGGGGCGCGGGTGAGGGGCGCTCAGACGCGCCCGGCTGAGCGGATCTCTCTCTAAACTTCCCTACCGCAGCGACCGGCCCTTGAGGATCGCATCCTCGCCGAAACGGGCGCGGATGGTGTCGGTGGCGCGTTCGGCCCTTGCCCGTGTTTCGGCCTGCGGATCGAGCATGTCGGGCACGCGGTCTGCCATGCTGCCGGGCACGAGATCGGAGATGCCGGCGCCGATCAGGCGATAGGCGCGGCCCTGCGGTTCGCGGTCGAAGAGGCCGCGGGCCATACGATAAATACGGTCGGCGTATTGGGTGGCGTCCGGCAGCGACTGGCGCCGAGTCAGCAGCTTGAAATCCGCCTGCTTGAGCTTCAGCGTCACCACGCGGCCCGCCAGCCCCTTGGCCTTGGCCCGGTCGGCCACCTTTTCGCACATGCGCCAGAGATGCCCGTCGAGCAGCTCGGGGTCGTCGATGTCATCGGCAAAGGTCGTCTCGTTCGAGATCGACTTGGGCGCGGCGTCTCGGGTCACGCGGCGCGTGTCCTCGCCCCGGGCCAAGTGCCAGAGGCGTTCGCCCATGGAGCCGAAGCGGTGGTGCAGGTCGCGGCGGTCCCAGCGGAGCAGGTCCTCGAAGGTGCGGATGCCGGCGCGTTCCAGTGCCTCCTGACCGGCGCCGCCGACGCCCCAGATCATCCGCACGGGCTTGGGGCGCAGGAAATCCTGCGTCTCGGTCTTGCCGATCACGGCGAAGCCGTTGGGCTTGTCAAGGTCGGACGCGATCTTGGCGAGGAACTTGTTGTGCGAGAGTCCGATGGAGCCGGTCACGCCCAGTTCCGTGTGCATCCGCTTGACCAGCCGGGCTAGCATCACGGCGGGCGGGTGGCCGTGCAGGCGGGCCGTGCCGGTGAGGTCGAGGAAGGCCTCGTCGAGCGACAGCGGTTCGATCGAGGGGGTCAGGTCCTCCATCATGGCGCGGATCGCGCGGCTGACCTCGGCGTAGACCTGCATCCGGGGCTTGATGATGACCGCCTCGGGGCAGAGCTTCAGCGCCTTGAACATGGGCATAGCGGAGCGCACGCCGCGGATCCTGGCCACATAACAGGCAGTCGACACCACGCCGCGCCGCCCACCGCCGATGATCACGGGCTTGTCGGCCAGTTCCGGGTTGTCGCGCTTTTCCACGCTGGCATAGAAGGCATCGCAATCCATGTGCGCGATGGAGAGATCCCACAGCTCGTCATGCGCGACGATGCGTGGCCGCCCGCAGGCGGGGCAGCGCGGGCCGGTCTCGAACTCGGTCAGGCAGTCGCGGCAAAGGGATGGCATGGCGCAAGACTATCTCAGGCAGGAAGGCCAGACCATGACAGATCCGCGACGGAGATTCTCGGGCGCGAAACTCATCCTGCTGGCCGGTGCGCATATGCTCGTGCTGCGGCGGGATTTCAATCCGGGGATCGCGTGGCAGGGGTATCTCGACCTTCCCGGCGGGGGTCGGGAGGACGGCGAGGACCCGGAGACCTGCGCCCTCCGTGAAACGGAGGAGGAGCTCGGGCTATGGCTGCCGAAGGGGCGGGCTAAGCTGGTACATCTGCGTCACAAGCCGGAAGGGGCGGATTGGTTCTACGCCATGCACATGCCCGCGCGGCTGCGCGCCGAGGTGCGCTTTGGCGAGGAGGGGGCAGGTTGGATCGCGCTGACGCCCGCCGAATTCGTGCGGCGCCCGGATGCGATCCCGCATTTCCGGAGTATCGTGGCCGGTTACATGCGCCAGCGTCCCGTGGTGGGTGTCTCGCCACGCGCCGTCGGACCGGCGGGGCGGGTGACGCGTGGTGCCTCGCATCCTACGGCGCAGCGCGCGCCGCTGCTTCCGGCCCGACGCTGCGAACTCAGGCTGCGTGAGCGGCCGCTTCGGGGGCGTTGAGAGCCGGTGCCCGGAGGCGGGCCGTCATGCCGCGCCCGGCGTAGAGGTCGGAATAGGCAGGCTGGATCAGGCCCTGCCTGACCAGCTCGTCCGGCGCGTTCAGGGGCGCGCGGAAATCGGCGGCCACGCGAACGGGGCCCGTGGGTTCATGAAGGGTGACAAGCGCCTGGAAGCACTCCTCGGCGGCGTTGTAGTTGATCTCGCTCAGGTCAGTCCGCAGATCGGGCATCGTGGCCTCCATCGCATCTTGCATACGATGTGAGAACGACGAGGCCTGAAGATGGTTCCCGCGCCGATGTCAAGACGCCTTGAGCGGCCGTGAGGCGAATTTTTCGGGCAGTCACCGCCCGGGCACATGGTGGGTCAGGCAGGCAGTTCGTCGAGGATCGCGCGGGCGGCCCCACGCGGGTCCGGTGCGGCCCAGATCGGACGGCCGACGACGATGTGGTCGGCCCCTGCGCCGATGGCGCTGGCCGGTGTCGCGATACGCTTCTGGTCGCCCGAGGCGGCGCCCGCGGGTCGAACCCCGGGGGTGACGATCAAGCGTCCGACGGATTCGGGCAGGGCGCGGATGGCGGCGGCTTCGTTCGGGGAACAGATGATGCCGTCGGCGCCGGCCTCGAAGGCACGACCCGCACGCGTTTCCACGATGTCGGCCACGTCGCCGGGCTCGATCATGCTGTCGTCGAGATCGGCGCGGTCGAGCGAGGTCAGGATGGTGACGCCGAGTATCTTCATGTCCGTGCCCGAGGCCCCCTCGCGCGCGGCGCGGATCACGTGCGGATCGCCGTGCACGGTGAGGAAGTCGAGGTCGAACTGGGCAAGGCCGCGGACGGCGGCTTCGACGGTGGCGCCGATGTCGAAAAGCTTCATGTCCAGGAAGATGCGCTTGCCGTGTTCCTGCTTAAGCTCGTTGGCGAGCGCCAGCCCGCCGCCGGTCAGCATCCCGAGCCCGATCTTGTAGAAGGACACCGCGTCGCCGAGGCGCCCGGCGAGTTGCAGCCCGGTATGGGCATCGGCCACGTCGAGCGCGACGATCAGGCGGTCATCGGGGTGTCGGGACATCGGTCGGGCCTCCGCAAGTTCGGCTCCGAGTAGGCGAGTGCGGGCGGCGATGCAACTGATTGCGCGCCGGGCCGTGAACTGTTGCCGCCGGCGCAACGTACTGTTTAACGAAATATTGTGAGAAAAAGGCGAAAGTATGTCAGATGTGCGCAATGTACGGCTAAATTAGGGCCAAAATAGTTTCGATGAACGGATGAGACCGATGACAAGGATTTTCAAACTTCTGGCTGCAGCCGTCATGGCGCTTTCGGCAAGCGCCGCTTCGGCGACGACCGCGTCGTTCTACGCCGAGGGTCAGTACATCACCAATTTCTGCGGGGGCGGTACGTTCTGTTCCAGCGGCGGTGGAACCCTGGATATGACGTTTGAACCCGGCATGGTCGAGGCGGTCTCTGATGCCCTTCTGACCCTCGCGTTCTTCGGTGACTTCGACAGCACGCATGAGACCGTGTCCGTTTCGCTGGGGACGCTGGGGCTTGGCGAGGTGATGGACAATGATGGCTCCAACGACATCTTTTTCGGCCCGACCTTCGGCAACCAGTACGTGGCCCCGACCTTCCTTTTCGCGCGTGTCGCGAAGAATGCGCTGAACAGCCAATTGAGAGACGGAAAGCTGAAGCTGAGCTTCAGCACGCTGACCTCCGATACCGGCAACAGCTACAATGGGGTGGACAATCTCTATGGCGCCGAAACCATCAAGGCGTACATGAAGTTCAAGACCGTGCCTTCGCCGGTTCCCCTGCCTGCGGGTGCGGTTCTGTTGTTCTCGGGCCTGTTCGGGCTTGGCATCATCCGTAGCCGGAAGGGGTGAGCGCCCCGAAAGGGCGGTCTTGTGGATCGAGGGGAGAGCCGCGGAATGCCGCGGCTTTTTCGTTTTCTGCGGGTTCGCGTCTGCCATGCGTGGCTGTCCTGCCGGTGTCGTCCTTGCCGAAGCGCGTCACTTTGGCTGGAGTGACATTTTTGCAACGATGAGGCCTTGAACCCCGGCTGCGCCGACGCCATCTCTCATCCCGAGGCCCCGACCTTACAGGCGTGCTGCGAAGCAGGCGCCGGTCCAGACCCCCGGGGCGCTTCAAGAAGAGGAGAGACCGATGAACCTCGAGAAGTTCACGGAACGCGCGCGAGGGTTCGTGCAGGCCGCACAGACCATCGCCATGCGGGAAAGCCATCAGAAACTGGCCCCCGAACATCTGCTGAAGGCCCTGCTCGACGACGAGGAAGGGCTTGCCAGCAACCTGATCACCCGTGCCGGCGGCGACGCATCGCGCGTGCGGCAGGTGCTCGACACCAAGCTTGCCAAGATCCCGAAAGTCAGCGGCGACGCAGGGCAGGTCTATCTCGACCAGGCGACAGCCAAGGTTCTGGACGAGGCCGAGAAGCTTGCCGACAAGGCCGGCGACAGCTTCGTGCCCGTCGAGCGTATCCTGACCGCCATGGCGGCCGTGAAATCGCCCGCGAAGGAAGCGCTGGAAGCCGGCAAGGTGTCGGCCCAGAAGCTCAACGAGGCGATCAACGACCTGCGCAAGGGGCGCACGGCGGATTCGGCCAATGCCGAGGACGGCTACGACGCGCTGAAGAAATACACGCTCGACCTGACCGAGCGGGCGCGCGAGGGCAAGATCGACCCGATCATTGGCCGCGACGACGAGATTCGCCGCGCCATGCAGGTGCTGAGCCGCCGGACCAAGAACAACCCCGTCCTGATCGGTGAGCCCGGTGTGGGCAAGACCGCGATTGCCGAGGGGCTTGCCCTGCGCATCGTCAACGGCGACGTGCCCGAAAGCCTGCGCAACAAGCGGCTGCTGTCGCTCGACATGGGCGCGCTGATTGCCGGCGCGAAGTACCGCGGCGAGTTCGAGGAGCGGTTGAAGTCCATCCTGAAGGAGATCGAGGCCGCCGCGGGCGAGATCGTGCTTTTCATCGACGAGATGCACACGCTGGTCGGTGCCGGCAAGGCGGATGGCGCGATGGACGCGTCGAACCTGCTCAAGCCCGCGCTGGCGCGCGGCGAGCTGCACTGCGTGGGTGCCACGACGCTCGATGAATACCGCAAGCACGTGGAAAAGGACGCGGCGCTGGCGCGGCGGTTCCAGCCGCTCATGGTTTCCGAGCCGACGGTGGAGGACACCATCTCCATCCTGCGCGGCATCAAGGAGAAGTACGAGCTGCACCACGGCGTGCGGATCTCGGACAACGCGCTGGTGACGGCGGCCCAGCTGAGCCACCGCTACATCGCCGACCGCTTCCTGCCCGACAAGGCCATCGACCTCGTGGACGAGGCCGCCAGCCGTCTGCGCATGGAAGTGGACAGCAAGCCCGAGGAGCTCGACGCGCTCGACCGGCAGATCCTGCAGATGCAGATCGAGCAGGAGGCACTGCGGCGCGAGGACGATACGGCAAGTGCCGATCGTCTGGAGAAACTCGAGCGCGAGCTGGCCGAGCTGCAGGAGCGCTCTGCCGAGATGACCGCCAAGTGGCAGGCCGAGCGTGACAAGCTGGCCGGTGCGCGCGAGCTGAAGGAACAGCTGGATCGCGCGCGGGCAGACCTCGAGATCGCCAAGCGTGAGGGCAACCTCGCCAAGGCGGGCGAGCTCTCCTACGGGGTCATCCCGCAGCTGGAGCGGCAGTTGTCCGAGGCCGAGGAAGCCGAGCACGACGGCGTCATGGTCGAAGAGGCCGTGCGCCCCGAGCAGATCGCCCAGGTGGTCGAACGCTGGACCGGCATTCCGACGGCCAAGATGCTCGAAGGTGAGCGCGAGAAGCTGCTGGCCATGGAGGACAAGCTGCACGGTCGCGTGGTCGGGCAGGACCAGGCGGTGCGGGCCGTGGCCAACGCGGTGCGGCGTGCGCGTGCGGGTCTCAACGACGAGAACCGTCCGCTGGGGTCGTTCCTCTTCCTCGGGCCCACGGGCGTCGGCAAGACGGAGCTCACCAAAGCCGTCGCGGAGTTCCTCTTCGACGACGACAGCGCGATGGTGCGCATCGACATGTCCGAGTTCATGGAGAAACACTCCGTGGCGCGGCTGATCGGGGCGCCTCCGGGTTATGTCGGCTACGACGAGGGCGGCGTGCTGACCGAGGCCGTGCGGCGCCGGCCCTACCAGGTGGTGCTGTTCGACGAGGTCGAGAAGGCGCATCCGGACGTGTTCAACGTGCTGCTGCAGGTTCTCGATGACGGTGTTCTGACCGACGGGCAGGGCCGCACCGTGGACTTCAAGCAGACGCTGATCGTGCTGACCTCGAACCTCGGCTCGCAGGCGCTGTCGCAGCTGCCCGAAGGGGCGGATTCGGCGCAGGCCAAGCGGGACGTCATGGATGCGGTCCGGGCGCACTTCCGGCCCGAGTTCCTGAACCGGCTGGACGAGACGATCATCTTCGACCGGCTCAAGCGCGAGGACATGGGCGGCATCGTGGACATCCAGCTGACCCGCCTTCTCAAGCGGCTTGCCGCGCGGAAGATCCGGCTGGAGTTGGACGAGGACGCCCGCAAGTGGCTGGCCGAAGAGGGCTACGACCCGGTCTTCGGGGCGCGGCCGCTGAAGCGGGTGATCCAGCGGGCGCTGCAGGATCCGCTGGCCGAGATGCTGCTTGCCGGCGACGTGGCGGACGGGGACACGATCCCGGTCAGTGCGGGCGCCGAGGGGCTCATCATCGGTGACCGCGTGGCCAGCACCAACCGGCCCCGGCCGGACGATGCCGTGGTCCACTGAGGCCTGACATATCGAGGTCGGAAAGAGGCGGGGGAGACCCCGCCTTTTTTCATGTCCCGGGCCGGGACATCTTTCGGGGTGTGGAATTTCAATGGGTTAGCTGGTGGCGTTAACCGGGTGTTAGGTTTGTCCCGGGATGCACGGTGCGTTCTTGAAATGGCGCACCGTCAAGGCGTGAATGTGTTTCGCGCCAGATGAAACCGACTTTCCAGTCAGGCTATTGACCTGGAGCCTATGTGAGGAAGGTGAAGCGGCCACTCGAGCGCCCCGCAGCAACGCCAACTTCGAGCCCATCTCTCCCTTGATGCTCGCGCAACCGAAGCCGGGCCAGCGCCGGACCGTGGTTTGGCGCTACGCCCTCTGAGGTAGGCGCTTTATGCCCGCCACGCCCGGATGACCCCTGAACGACGCCCTGCAATTGCCGGAGCGCCAGACCGCGGGGACGGTCCGGCGCTGGCCCGGCGGGGCTGACGCCCCTTGTTCCGGGCCCTTCAGCGCATGGCGCGAAGGGCAGGAAGGTCCCGCCAAGCGCTCATTGGAATATGTTCGGTAAATGACCGCTTCGTCCCGCACCGCGGCCGTTCAGACGGGGGCGCGGCGAAAGCCGGCCGAGAGCCTTTTCTCTACATCCGCGCGCCGGACCGTCCCTGCGGTCTGGCGCTTTGGTATCTGAAGGGCAGCGGTCTGAGGTCGTCCGGATTTGGCCGGTATATGGCGCCCACTCCGGAGGTCGGCAGCGCCAACCACGGTCCCGCGCGCCCGACTTTGGACTGATGGCCGGGATCTAGCGTCCGTCCGGGGCGCTTCCGAACATGCGTTCCACGTGGTCCATCACGTCGTCCATGAGGCCGGGGGTCTTGGCCTCGGGGCCGGAAAAGCGGAGAACCCAACCGCTTCGGGTGAGTTCCCGGCGGATCGTCAGGCCCTGACGGAGTTTCAGAAGGCGGCGCGGCATTCTCGGGGTGCCGGGCGCACTGGCTGCACCCTCGGGGCTTGTGGCCTCGGCGAGGACAGGCTCGATGGCCAGCCACTGGCTTTCGAGGCTGTGGCTGCGCGGGCTGGGGAGGGCGGCGCGGAGCATGTCCTCCCACCCGGCGCGGAGGGCGCTGGCGAGGCGTTCGAGACGCGCGAGCGAGAGGCGTTCGGGAGTGGCGAAGCGGTCCTCGAAGGCCTCGACTGCCATGACAAGGCTGCGCAGGCGCGAGCGTTTCTGCCGCGAGAGGGTGGCGTAGAGACTGTCGATGGCGGCGTCGGCGTTGGGGAAATGTCCCTGCGCGACGCAGGTCACCACAAGGCGGCCCTTTTCCCAGGGGCTGATCTGGGCGCGCATCTCGTTTTCCGAGACCATGGCGGCGAGGGCCGCGGGAATGTCGGCGGGGCGGCGCAGGAAGGCGGGGATCGTGGCGCGTTCCAGCGCGCGAAAGGCGGCGAGGCGGCGGTGCCCGGCGATGAGGCCGTAGGGCGTGTCGCCTTCCATGGCGAAAAGCTCCACCGGCTGGCGGAGGCCCTCGGCGAGGATCGAGAGCTGCAGCTCGTGGTCGGCCTCGGGGTCGCGGGTGGCGCGGTCGCGGGGCAGGGCCTCGGCGTCGATCTGGTCGAGGGGAATCTCGTGGATGGTGTCGGTCACGGGCGGCCTCCGGGTCTTTCCGGGGCATTATAGCGGCGCGCGGGGGTCGTGATGGGTGAACGGGGCGCGCGGTGGGCTCAGAGATCCTGTCCGGCGTGGCTGTCGAGGATCGCAAGCAGCGCCTGCTGGGCGCGGGTGCGGTAGCGGTCGGGGTGGGTCAGGACCGAGAAGTGCCGTTCGGGGCGCCGGGCCCATGTGACCGGCATGGCGCGCAGGTTCTGGTCGGGGGCGGCGCCGCCCACCGCGCGCCGCGACAGCATGGTGAGGCTGGGGCCGGCGGCGATGGCGGCGAGGATGGCCTCGTTCGAGGGCATTTCGAGGAAGACCGAAAGCTGCGCCGGGTCGATGCCCATCTCGGCCAGGTGGGCGTCGAACTCCGACCGGGTGCCGGAGCCGGGTTCGCGGATGATCCAGGGATAGGCGAGGTAGTCGTCGCGCGTGACACACTCGTGCCCGGCGAGCGGGTGGTCGCGGGCCATGACCAGCACGAGTTCGTCCTGCGCCACCACGCGGCGTTCGAGGCGGTCCTGGGTGATCTCGCCCTCGACAAAACCCATGTCGGCGGAGCCCGAGAGCACCGCGGCAGCAACGGAGCCGGTGTTGCCCTGGGTGAGCGTCAGGTCGATCCGGGGGTGGCTTTCGTGCATGGCGACGAGGATCGGCGGCAGCCAGTAGTTGGCGACGGTCTGGCTGGCCTGGAGGCGGAGCGAACCGAGCGCTTCGGTCGCGAGGTCGTTGAGCACCTCGCCGGCGAGGCGGGCCTGGTCGAGCACGGCGCGCGCCGAGGGGATGAACTGGCGCCCGGCCTCGGTCAGGGCGATGCCGCGGCCGACGCGGTCGAAGAGCTTCACGTCATGGGTGGTCTCGAGCGCGGCGAGCGAGGCCGAGACGGCGGATTGGGTGAGGTTGAGCATCTGGGCCGCGCGGGTGACGTGGCCCTGTTCGGCGACCTTGAGGAAGATGCGGAGCTGATCGAGGGTCATGGCGGAGTGATAAGTTTTATCGAACGGTTTGACAATTCTATTCCGTTTTATTGATGGGAAGTGATGGAGGATAAGCGCGGGGATTTCCGGGTTTCCGAGGTGAGGACCATGACAGACCAGACGCGCCCCCTGACGTTCGAGGCCGATACCGACGCGTGGTCCGTGCTTCGGCACCACCTGCCGGGGCTGGCCGCGACGCTGGCGCTGGCACTGGTGGCGACGGTGGTTCAGCGGCTGTCCGGCATCGCGGCGCTGAGCCCGCTGGTGCTGGCCATGGTGCTGGGGATCGCGATCCGCAACACGGTGGGGCTGGGCGTCCGGCTGATGCCGGGCGTGGGCCTTTCCGGCAAGCGAGTGCTGCGCTGGGCCATCGTGCTGCTGGGGTTCCAGTTGACGCTGGCGCAGGTGGCCTCGATCGGCGGGCGGGGGCTGTTCGTAGTGGTGGGATCGCTGGTGGCGACCTTTGCCTTCACGCGGCTGATGGCGCGGGTGATCGGTGTCGAGCGGGGTCTGGGAGAGCTGATCGCGGCGGGGACCTCGATCTGCGGCGCCTCGGCGGTGGTGGCCTGCAACGCTGTGACCCGCGCGGGCGAGGAGGACGTGGCCTACGCGATTTCCTGCGTGACGCTGTTCGGGTCGCTGTCGATGGTGCTGTTCCCGGTCTTCGCCGGGGCCACGGGCATGGGCCACGAGGCCTACGGGCTCTGGGTCGGGGCGGCGGTGCACGAGGTGGCGCAGGTTGTCGCGGGCGCCTTCGCGCTGGGCGAGGCGGCCGGGCAGGCGGGCACGGTGGCCAAGCTGACGCGGGTGCTGCTGCTGGCCCCGGTGATCCTGTCGCTGGCCATGATGGCGCGCGGGCGTCTGCAGGCGGGCGAGACGCAGGCCCGTGTGCCGGTGCCGTGGTTCGCCTTCGCCTTTGTCGGCGTGGTGGCGCTGAACTCGGTTATCGCGGTGCCGGGCGAGATCTCGGTCGGGATCTCGCGCGGGGCGACCTTTCTGCTGACGGTGTCGCTGGGGGCGCTGGGGCTGAGCACGGACCTGGGCAAGCTGCACGCCAAGGGGCTGCGGCCGCTGGCGCTGGGGGCGCTGGCCTGGATCTTCATCTCGGGGCTGGCGCTGGGACTGGTGCTGCTGGTCGGCTGAGGCCCCGGGGGCGCGGCCGGCATGGCAAGGGCGCCCGGGGGAAGCCGGGCGCCCTGCCTGGAGCGTGGGGCGCGCGGGGTTCGCGCGCCGGTCGCGTCACTCGGGCATCAGCACGCCGTCGATGACGTGGATGACACCGTTGCTCGCTTCGATGTCGGCCGTGGTGACATTGGCACCGTTCACGGTCACGCCGCCTTCGGTCATGATGGTGAGGGTTTCGCCCTGCACCGTCTCGACCTCCATGCCGTTTTCGAGGTCACCGGACATCACTGCGTCGGGTACCACGTGGTAGGTGAAGATCGAGGTCAGCTGGTCGCTGTTTTCGTCCATCAGAAGGGTGTCGAGCGTGCCCTCGGGCAGCGCCGCGAAGGCGTCGTCGGTGGGTGCGAAGACGGTGAAGGGGCCTTCGCCCTTGAGCGTCTCGACAAGGCCGGCCGCGTCGACGGCGGTGACGAGGGTCTCGAAGCCGTCGGCTTCCATCGCGGTGTCGACGATGTCCTTGGACATGCCGTGGCTGTCGGCGAGCGCAGGCGCAGCGGCCATCGCGGTGGTTGCGGTCAGGGCGAGGAACGTGTTGCGAAGCATTTTGGTCTCCTCAGTGAGTTTCCAGGACGATGTGTTCGGTCACATCACCCCGGGCTACGGAGGGAGAGGGCCTTCCGGATCAGGCGAATTCGCCCGCAAGTTGCCTTGACGGCAGTGGACGCCCGCCTAAGCCGCGCCCGCCCTGCGTTTCCAATGAGAATTTCGTGAACGATCCGGAGTGATCCGTGTCCTTATTCGCGGCCGATGGCCTCGCGCGCGATGGTGTCGAGCAGCTCTTCCACCGGGTCCATGCTGCCATCGGCGAAGTCGCGGTAGCCGATGGTGGTCACGCCGGGGGTGTCGGGCCGGGTCATGACGAAGACATGGTAGGGGCAGTGCACGATGTTCATCGGGTCGGCCTCCATCACCTGGCGCGAGACCGTGGCCGAGCAGAAGCTGTAGATGTCGGCGCCCTCGAAGAGCACCACGTCCGAGCCCGTCGCCTCGCGCGTGCGTTCGAGCATGTCGCCCACGTGTGAGACGTGGTCGATCACCAGCCCCTGGCCGAGGATGGCCGCCTCGAGGCCGAAGACGACGTCATCGAAGCTTTGCTCCGTCTCGTAGGTGACGGATTCGGCGGCGAAGGCCGGGGCGGCTGCGACGGCGAGTGCTGTGGCGCAGAGCAGGGTTTTCATGGTGTCCTCCCTCGGGATGGCATCGAGACTGCCATTTCTGACGATGTCGCCAGTCTAGGCCCGGGATGCGGACTTGGCCACGCGGCAGAACACAGCATCTGGAGGTGAC
The DNA here is from genome assembly GCF_003054175.1 of Allosediminivita pacifica. Lineage (GTDB taxonomy): Bacteria > Pseudomonadota > Alphaproteobacteria > Rhodobacterales > Rhodobacteraceae > Allosediminivita > Allosediminivita pacifica. Next base: position 125,027 of record NZ_QBKN01000007.1, on the reverse strand, counting down.
TGCATGGAATGGGCGATGGCCTCGCTGCAATACCTGGCGCTTTTCTTCGTTTTCCTCGTGGGGCTCGCGGTGGCCGTGGCGCTGGCCATGTTCTTCATCGACCGCACGCAGACCGGCGACGCGATCCGGCGCAACTACCCGGTGATCGGGCGTTTCCGGGGGCTGTTCACCTCGCTGGGGGAATTCTTCCGGCAGTATTTCTTTGCCATGGACCGCGAGGAGATGCCCTTCAACCGGGCGCAGCGCAACTGGGTCTACGAGGCGACGCTGGGCAAGGGCAACACGGTGGCCTTCGGGTCGACGCGGAACCTCAACGTGCCGGGGACGCCGATCTTCATGAACGCGGTCTTTCCGCCGCTCGACGACCAGTTCGCCAAGACCGAGCCGCTGGTGATCGGGCCGCACGCGCGGATGCCCTATGCGGCGCCCTCGATCTTCAACATCAGCGGCATGTCCTACGGGGCACTGTCGCAGCCGGCGGTGCGGGCGCTGTCGCGCGGGGCCAAGACGGCGGGCATCTGGATGAACACGGGCGAGGGCGGGCTGTCGCCCTGGCATCTCGAAGGAGGCTGCGACGTGGTCTTTCAGATCGGCACTGCGAAATACGGCGTGCGCGACGCCGAGGGGCGCCTGTCGGACGAGAAACTGCGCGAGATCGCGGCCTATGAACAGGTGCGCATGTTCGAGATCAAGCTGAGCCAGGGCGCCAAGCCCGGCAAGGGCGGCATCCTGCCCGGCGCCAAGGTGACCGAGGAGATCGCGCGGGTGCGCGGAATCCCCGAGGGGCAGGACAGCATCTCGCCCAACCGCCACGCCGAGGTGGACGATTTCGGCGACCTGCTGGATCTGATCGCGCATGTGCGCGAGGTCACGGGCAAGCCGGTGGGCTTCAAGACCTGCTTGGGGTCGTCGGACCCCTACGTCGAACTCTTCGAGATGATCAAGGAGCGGGGCCCGGAGCACGCGCCGGATTTCATCACGGTCGATGGCGGCGAGGGCGGCACCGGGGCCGCGCCGATGCCGCTGATGGACCTCGTGGGGATGCCGCTGCGCGAGGCGCTGGTGCGGGTGGTGGATCTGCGCGACCGATACGGGCTGCACGAGCGCATCCGGGTGGTGGCCTCGGGCAAGCTGGTGAACCCCGGCGACGTGGCTTGGGCGATCTGCGCGGGGGCGGATTTCGTGACCACGGCGCGGGGGTTCATGTTCTCGCTGGGCTGCATCCAGGCGCTGAAGTGCAACAGGAATACCTGCCCGACGGGGGTCACCACGCATGATCCGCATCTGCAGAAGGGGCTGGTGGTGCAGGAAAAGCACCGCCGCGTGGCCTATTACGCGCAGTCGGTCATCAAGGAGGTGGAGACCATCGCGCATTCGGTGGGCGTGGCCGAGCCGCGGATGATGCGGCGGCGGCATGTGCGCATCATGCTGGACGATGCGCGGTCGGTGCAGATGAACGAGCTCTACCCCTCGGTACCGTTGCAGTAGGTGGCGCGGTTTGGCCGAGCCCCTCACCCTAGCCCTCTCCCCCGGGGGGGAGAGGGGACCTGTTGCGCTTCTGGCGGGTGGGGCTCCCAGAGTTTCAGCCGGGGCTGCGTTCGGCCCAGCCGGCGAAGATCTTCTCCAGCGCGACGACCACGTAGTAGAGGACGATGCCGAGGAAGGCCAAGGCGATCAGGACCGCGAACATGAGCGGGTAGTTCGAGTTGGTCTTGCCGCTGTCGAAGAGCGCCCCGAGGCCGCGGCCGTGGGGGGAGACGATCTCCATCAGGTTGGTGCCGATGAAGGCGAGTGTGACCGCCACCTTCAGGGCGCCGAAGAACTCCGGCAGGGTCTTGGGCAGGGCGATCTTCCAGAAGATCGTGGCCTGGCTGGCGCCGAGCGAGCGCAGGATGTCGCGGTATTCGGGTTCCAGCGTCGAGAGGCCGATGGAGACCGAGACGGCGATGGGAAAGAAGGAAATCATGAAGGCGATGAGCACGGTGTTGAAATCGTGCTGGCCCACGAAGAGCAGGGCGACGATGGGCACTACGGTCGCCTTGGGGATGGCGTTGAAGCCCACGAGCAGCGGGTAGAGCGCGTCGCGCATGACGCGCGAGAAGCCCATGACCATGCCCACGAGCACGCCGAAGATGACGGCCACGACAAGGCCGACCACGGTGCGCCAGAGCGTCTGCCAGCCCATGATCAGGAAAAGCTCCCAGTATTGGGCGTAGGCGGGCGGCAGGTCCGAAGGCGAGGCCATGACGTAGTCGGGCCAGCCGTTGGCCCAGACCAGCAGCTCCCACAGGACGAGGAAGACCACCACGGCGGCGATGGGGGCAATGACGGCGCGGCTGGTGAGGGCCGCGAGCACGGCGCTGCCACCGCGGCCGGTGGCGCCGGCGGGCTTGGTCAAGGGTTGGGGGACATCGGCCATGGGGCTGTTCCTTTACGCCATGCCCTGCGCGGCAGAGCCGGGCGGCAGGTCGGGTGTGGCGGTCTGTTCCGGTTCGGCCGGCGCGCGGCCCTGGGCGACCTCGATCTGGTGGCGCAGGGTGGCGAGCATCTCGGAAGCCTCGGCGGTGTAGAGGTGGTCGAGATCGCGGGTGCCGGTGGTGCCCACGTCGAGCACGTATTGCGTGCGGGCGGGGCGGCCCGAGAGGACCACCACCTGATCGGCGAGGAAGATGGATTCGCGCAGGTCGTGGGTGATGAGCACGCCGGTGAAGGGTTCCTTCTCCTTCACTTGGTGCATGATCTGCCAGAGATCCTCGCGCGTGAAGGCGTCGAGCGCGCCGAAGGGTTCGTCAAGGATCAGCACCTCGGGGGAATGCACGAGAGCGCGGCAGAGCGAGGCCCGCTGGCGCATGCCGCCCGAGAGCTCGGAGGGGCGCTTGCCTTCGAAACCCGCAAGGCCGACGAGGTCGAGCAGGTAGCGGGCGCGGTCTTCCTTCTGCCGGCGGGTCATCTTGGTGGGCACGATCTCGAGCGGCAGCATGACGTTCTGCAGGATCGTGCGCCATTCGAGCATGACGGGGTTCTGGAAGGCCATGCCGACGGTCGAGCGGGGGGACTTCACCTTTTCGCCGTGCAGCCAGACCTCGCCCTCGTCGGGTTTCAGAAGGCCGGCGACCAGCTTGGTCAGCGTGGACTTGCCGCAGCCCGAGGGGCCGACGACGGCGACGAAGCCGCCCTCGGGGACCGCGATCTCCAGCCCGTCGAGCACCGGCAGGGGGCCGGACTGGGTCTGGTAGGCGTGGCGGACGCCCTTGATCTCGATGAGGTTTTGCATGGGTGTCCTTCCGGTTGGCCCGGGCCTGTCGCGGCCCGGGACCGTCTGGGGTGCCTTATTCGCCGAGCGGGAACCCGCCCTCGGGCAGGTAGGCGTCGGTGAAGTAGAGGCTGGCGTCGGGTTCGCCCTGGAACTCGTAGGTGAGGGCCAGCTGCTCGATCGCGTTGGCAAAGCGGTCGTCGTCGATGTCGCCCATGCCGTTCTCTTGCGTGTAGTCGGTGACCACGTTGGCATCGATGGCAAGCTCGAGCCGGCGCTCTTCCAGTTCGGCGTCGGCGGCGGGGTTGCGCTCCATCAGGCTTTCGGTGGCCGAGGCGGGATCTGCGATGGCATCGACCCAGCCCTTGGCGACGGCGTCGAGAAAGCCCGAGACCAGCTCGGGGTTCTCTTCGGCGAAGTTGGTGTTCACGATGATCGCGTTGCCGTAGAGGTCCACGCCGTAGTCGGCCATGAGGATGGTCGAGATGTCATCCTCGGGCACGCCGAGACGGGCGAGGTTGAGGTAGGACGAGAAGCTGAAGCCGGTCACGGCGTCAACTTCGCCTTCGGCCAGCATCGGCTCGCGCGTGGGGAAGCCCACGGGTTCGACGGTGATCGCGTCCGCGTCGATGCCGGTTTCGGCGGCGAAGATCGGGAATTGGGCCCATGCGCCGTCCGGCGGCGGGGCACCGAGCACCTTGCCTTCGAGATCGGCGGGTTCCTCGATTCCGAGCGACTTGCGGCCGACGATGGCGAAGGGCGGCTTGTCGTAGATCATCATCACGGCGGTGACAGGCGCGCCGGGATTCTGGTCGAGGAACTTGATGAGCGAGTTGATGTCGGCAAAGCCCACGGGGAAGGCGCCGGTGGCGACCTTCGGGATCGCGTCGAGCGAGCCCTGGCCGGCGCTGATCTCGACCTCGAGGCCGGCATCCGCGAAGTAGCCCTTGTCGACGGCGACGAAGTAGGGGGCCGAGGGGCCCTCGAATTTCCAGTCGAGCGCGAAGGGCATCGCGGTCTGGGCCTCGGCGGCGATGCCTGCGGCGGCCAGCGCCCCGGCGAGCGCGAGTGCGCGGTTGAACATCGGTGACTCTCCCCGTTGGTGATTGGTGTTGTTTGGCGGAGTCACGTGGCACGCGTTGGGCGGCGCGTGCCACATTTTGCGCCAATTGGCGCCCGGCGGACCGTCATGTGCCTGATCGCTGTGCGACCAGATGGGGATTCGCCCGCAAAACGGGCGTTTCCGGGTTTCAGTCGACGAGGCCTGCCTTGCGGGCGCCTTCGAGCAGCGTTTCGGCCACGTGGTGGGCGTAGTCGCCGGTGGCAGGATTGAGATCCGGAACCTGCACCACGGTCATGCCCGCGTCCCAGGCCGCCTGCGCGCCGGGTTCGCTGTCCTCGAAGACGAGGCAGGCGCGCGGGTCCACGCCGAGCCGTTCGGCGGCCAGCAGGTAGGGCTCTGGCGCGGGCTTGGCGGCCGTCACGTCATTGAAGCCGATGAAGAAGGGGAAGCGGTCGAGCAGGCCGCTGCGTTCGAGCTTGTAGCTGGCGCTGTCGCGGTGAGAGGAGGTCACCACGGCGCGGGGCAGGTCGGTGGCATCAAGCATGTCGAGAAGCTCGGCCACGCCGGGCTTGATGGCGATGCCCTCGGCCTTGAGCTTGTCGGATTCCTCTTTCCACAGGACGTCGAGGCGGCCCATGTCGAGGTCGCCGTAGCGGGCCTTGAGCAGGTTTGCGCTGGTGTCGTGGTCCTTGCCGACGAGCTGGTCGAAGTAGTCGGCGTCGGGGCTGAAGCCCATCCGCGAGAGCGCGCGGAGCCCGGCTTCGCGGGCAAGGGCTTCGGTGTCGAGCAGCGTCCCGTCGAGGTCGAAGAGGACGGCGGAATAGGAGGGCATGTGAAGTCCGATCAGAGCAGGAGGCGGTAGCGGGCGAAACCCGCTTCGGAAAGGCCCGCGGGCTCGATCCGGCGGCCGGGCAGCGCCTCGGCGTGGGGCGCCGCGTCGGGACCGGTTTCGAAGATCGCGGTGGTTCCGGGCATGGATACGAAACCCCAGTCGGCACGCAACCCGATAGTCGTGCCAGGGTCGTGGTCGGCGAGATGGCGGATCAGCACCTCGCGGTTGGCGAGATCGGAGGCGAAGACGATGTTGTCCTCGTGGCAGCCCGGAAAGCCGCCGCCGCCCGCGCCGCGGTAGTCGTTGGTGACGACAAGGAACTGTGCGGCGTCGTCGAGCGGCGTGGTGCCGTGGTGCAGGTCGCGGATGCGGCGCGCGTCGGGATCGATGAGCGCGCCCTCGGGCGAGTAGCGGGAGGGTTGCGAGAGGTCGATGTCGAAGCGCAGCCCGTCGAGCATGTCGAAGTGATAGGGGCGCGCGTCTGGGTCGAGCATAATGGCGTCGCGGCTGCCGGGCGCGATCCGGTGGTAGATCGCCGCGCTGCGTTCGAGCCATTCGCGCAGGTCCGCCCCCGTCAGGCGCAGGATGCGCAGGAGGTTGGGGTACTCGTAGAGATCCGCGGCATGGCGCAGGCAGAGATCGCCGGCGGGGATGTCGCAGTAGTTGTCGGGCCCGCCGAGGCCGCCGGCCCGGAAGGGCGCGGCGGACGAGACGATGGGCAGCCCCTCGTGGGCGGTGCCGCGCAGCTGTGCTTCGGCAAAGCCGCGCTGGGCCTCCTGCACGACGCGGATCGCGGGGGACTCGCCGAGGAGCGCGAAGAAGCTGTGCAGCGGCGCGCTGCTGTGGCCGATGGGGCGGCGGATGTGGTCGATGGTGCGTTCGTGCTCGGCACGGCAGGCCGAGAGCACCTCGGGATCGTCGGGTGTGGCGTCACTGACGGCGGCGAGACGGGTGTCGTGGTCGCGGACGGTCCAGCCCTGCGGGGTCTGGTCGAGCAGGAGATCGATCACGCCGGCATGGCGCGCGTTGAAGCCGGGCATGACCGAGGGGATGCCGCGCAGGGTGCCCTTCTGCGGGTCGGCGCCGGCGGTGCCGGCGTAGCTTTCGCCGGGAAAGAGCCTGTGCGCGTGGCCGGTGATGATGGCGTCGATGCCGGGCAGGGCGGCGAGGTGGAGGGCGGCGTTTTCCATGCCGGGGCAGGGATCGGCGTCGTCGATGCCCGAGTGGCAGAGGGCGATGACGATCTCGGCACCCGCTTCGCGCAGGCGGGGGACCCAGTGTCGGGCGCTGTCGAGGATGTCGCGCGCCTCGACCCGGCCGCTCAGGTGCTTGGCGTCCCATACCATCACCTGCGGCGTGGTCAGGCCCAGCAGGCCGATGCGGATCGGGCGGGGCCGGCCTGCCTCGTCGGTCAGGGTGCGGTCGAGCAGGGTGAAGGGCGGGAAGATCGGGTCGTCGGCCTCGGGCGGGGTACCGTGGCGATGGAGGTTGGCGAGAACCACGGGGTGCCGGGCCCCGGCCACGGCGGCCTGAAGCGCGGGCAGGCCGTAGTTGAATTCATGGTTGCCCAGCGTGGCGGCGTCGTAGCCGAGTGCGTTCATCGCCGCGATCACTGGGTGCGGGCCGTCGCGGGGGTCGAAGGCCGCGATGTCGGCCATGGGCGTGCCCTGCAGGCAGTCGCCGTTGTCGAGAAGGAGGCTGTTCGGGGCGGCGGCGCGCAGCTCGCGGATCAGGGTGCCGAGGGGGGCGAGGCCACGTCCGGGGCAGGGTCTGTCGCGGAAGTAGTCGTGGGGCCAGATCTGGGCGTGCAGGTCCGACGTCGCGATGAGGCGCAGGCGTGCGAGGGGGAAAGCTGTCTCGGGCGCGGGCGTCTCTGTCCTTTTGGTCGGCAAGGTCCGTCCTGACTTGGGTCGGTGCACGGGGTGCGAGGCGAACAAAGCACACCGGCCCATTCACCGTGTCCCGCGGGACCCGGGCCGAGATCGTCTGCATGCAAGACGTACAGAAGCGGGACGCGGGTATCAATCGACAGTTGTTTCCCCTTTTTATTTCCGTTGGTTCTCTGTCATCTGCCTGCAACAGGAGCGGGAATGCGATGCAACATGCGGAAGAGGTGACGTTCGGCGGGTCGGCGCTGGACCGGGCTGCGGAGATCCGCGGCGACGCGGAGGCGCTGGAGCGCGCGCGGTTGGATCCGCGGGCGCGGGTGGTGCTGGTCTGGCGGGGCAAGCCGCTGATGGAAGGCGACGACACACTGTCGCTGGTGCGGCTGCCCATGGATCACCCGGTGCTGGGCGGCATGGCGCCGACGGTGCTGCTGGGGCGCGAGGACGGCGCGGCGGTCTTTGCCGCCGATATCTCGGACTGGGAGCCGGAGGCGCAGGATGCCGACCAGGTAGGCGGGTTCGTCGACACCTCCGAGCAGGTGCATCCTGCGCTGGAAGAGGGCCGCAGCTTCGTCGAGCTGCGGCGGGTGATGACGCAGCTCGGTCCGCGCGATGCCGAACTGGGCGCGACGGCGCGGGGGCTTTTCGCCTGGCACCAGAGTCACGGGTTCTGCGCGCGCTGCGGGGCGGCCTCGGACATGGCGCTGGCGGGGTGGCAGCGGCTTTGCCCGGCCTGCGGCGCGCATCATTTCCCACGCACGGACCCGGTGGTGATCATGCTGATCACGCGGGGCAACGCGGCGCTGGTGGGCCGGTCACCGGGCTGGCCCGAGGGAATGTACTCGTGCCTTGCCGGCTTCGTGGAGCCGGGCGAGACCATCGAGGCGGCGGTGCGGCGCGAGGTCTTCGAGGAGGCGGGCGTGCGCGTCGGCGCGGTGCGCTACCTGGCCAGCCAGCCCTGGCCCTTCCCCGCCTCGCTGATGATCGGCTGCCACGGCGTGGCGCTGAGCGACGAGATCGAGATCGACCCGGTGGAAATCGAGGACGCCAAGTGGGTCACGCGCGAGGATGTGGCGGCGGCCATGGCCGGAGAACTGCCCGGCCTGATGCCCGCGCGGCGCGGCGCGATTGCCCAGTTCCTGCTTCGCAACTGGCTTGCGGACAGGCTGGACACGCGCTTAGGTTGAATGCAGAAAAAAGGTTAACGACCCGTATGGAGCTGGAGTCACGGCAGGATCTGGAGGCGCCGCAGGACGAGGTCTTCGCGGCATTGAGCGATTTCCCGATGGTGGAGCGCAAGCTGATGCAGCAGGGCGTGGACATCCGGCGCTGCGCCGGGCCCGAGCCTGCGGGCAGCGGTACGCGCTGGCATGCGCGGTTCAAGCTGCAGGGCAAGCAGCGCGAGGCGGAGGTGACACTGGAGCGCTACCAGCCGCCCTGCGAGATGGTCTTCGTGCTGTCCGTGGCGGGGATCGTCGCCCGCCTGAAGATCGCCGTCGAGGCGCTGTCGGAGGATCGCTCCCGCGTGGTCGTGAGCTGCGAACTGGTGGCCAAGACGCTGTCCGCGCGCCTTATGCTGCAGCCCCTGAAGCTCAACCGGGGCAAGGTGGAGCGCAAGGTTGATGCACGCATCGCGGAGTATGCGCGGGACCTCGAGGGCCGGTTGTCGCGTTCGGCCTGACGCCCCTGCGCCCGCCGCTGGGGCCGGGCAGGTGAGTTTTTTGGGAGTTCTGACGTGAAGCTAGTGAGATACGGGATGCCGGGCGAGGAGCGTCCCGGCCTTATCGACGAGGCGGGTGCCCTGCGGGATCTGTCGTCCCACGTCGGAACCATCGACAGCAAGGCGCTGCGCCCCGAGGGGCTGGCCGCGCTGCGGGCGCTGGACCCGCTGTCGCTGCCCGAGGTGCGGGGCAACCCTCGGCTGGGGCCCTGCGTGGGCAACGTGGGCAAGCTGCTGGCGATCGGGCTCAATTACTCGGATCACGCCGCCGAGACGGGCATGGCGCTGCCGGAGGAGCCGATCGTCTTTTCCAAGGCGACCTCCTGCATCTCGGGACCGAACGATCCGGTCCAGATCCCGCGCGGATCGCAGAAGGCCGACTGGGAAGTCGAACTGGGCGTGGTGATCGGCATGACCGCGAAGTACATCAGTCCGGCGCAGGCGCTGGCGCATGTGGCGGGATATTGCGTGGTCAACGACGTGAGCGAGCGGGACTTCCAGACCGCTCGGTCGGGACAGTGGATCAAGGGCAAGTCGCACGACACCTTCGGGCCGCTGGGGCCCTGGCTGGTGACCGCGGACGAGGTGTCCGATCCGCAGGACCTGGACATGTGGCTCGACGTGAACGGCACGCGGATGCAGACGGGCAGCACGGCGACCATGCATTTCAGCGTGGCCGAGATCATCGCGCATCTGTCGCAGTTCATGACCCTGCACCCCGGCGACGTGATCGCCACCGGCACGCCGCCGGGCGTGGGCATGGGGCAGAAGCCGCCGGTCTTCCTGCGCGAGGGCGACGTGATGGAGCTGTCGGTCGAGGGCCTCGGCGTACAGCAGCAGACGGTGGTGCAGGCTTGAGGCGGCTCGCGCTGCTTCTGGGCTGGCTGGTGCTGGCCGCGCCGGTGGCGGCGCACGAGTTCTGGATCGACGGCGAGCGCTACGAGGTTGCCCCGGGCGAGGCGCTGCGCGCCGACCTGCGCGTGGGCGAGGATTTCGAGGGCGCTGCGTTTTCCTTCCTGCCGCCGAATTTCCGCCGGTTCGAGATCGCGCTGGGCGACGAGGTTCTGCCCGTCGAGGGGCGGCCCGGCGACCGGCCCGCGCTGGACATGGTGCTGCCGGGCGAGGGGTTGGCAGTGGTGGCGCATGTGACGCGCGACTACACCGTGGGCTACGACGACTGGGAGGCCTTCGTCCGCTTCGTGGACCACAAGGGCGAAGGCTGGGTGCCCGAGCGGCACCTTGCGCGGGGGCTGTCGCGCGAAGGCGTGCGCGAGCGCTACACCCGCTACGCCAAGAGCCTTGTTGCGATCGGCGACGGTGCGGGGCAGGACAGGCGCATGGGACTTCTGACCGAGATTGTTGCGGGGGCGAACCCCTATGTGGACGCGCTGGAAGCCGGTCTTCCGGTGCAGGTTCTGCTCGAGGGTGCGCCGCGCGCCGGCGAGCAGGTGGAGCTTTTCGCGCGCGGGCCCGAGGGCGCTGTCACGATGACGCTGCACGAGACCGACGCCGAGGGGCGGGTCGTGCTGCCGGTCGAGGCGGGGCACGAATACCTCGTGAACTCGGTCACGCTGCGCGAGATCGAACCTGCCGCCGAGGGCGATCCCGCCTGGGAAAGTCTCTGGGCCTCGCTGACCTTCGCCGTGCCGCAATGACGATCCTGGAACGACTGGCCGGGGTGGTCGGCGCGCGCAACGCGCTGACCGGGGATGACGCGCAGGGCTACCGGGAGGACTGGACCGGGGCCTACGCCTGGGAGCCGCTTTGCGTGGTGAAGCCCGCCAGCACCGCCGAGGTGTCGGAGGTCATCAAGATCGCGCATGAGACCGGCACGCCGGTGGTGCCGCTGGGCGGGCAGACGGGTCTCACCGGGGCGACCGAGGGGCAGGGCGCCATCATGCTTTCGTTGGAGCGCATGAACGCCATCCGCGAGATCCGCGGGCCGGCGCGGCTTGCGATTGTCGAGGCGGGCGTGATCCTGACCGAGCTGCACGAGGCCGCCGAGGCCATGGGGCTGGCCTTTCCGCTGACCTTCGGGGCGCGCGGATCGGCGCGGATAGGCGGCGTGCTGTCGACCAATGCGGGCGGATCGAACGTTGTGCGCTACGGGAACACGCGGGATCTTGTGCTCGGCCTCGAGGCGGTGCTGGCCGACGGCACCGTGGTCGACCTGATGAGCGAGCTGCACAAGGACAATTCGGGCTACAACCTCAAGCACCTCCTGATCGGGGCGGAGGGAACGCTGGGCGTCATAACCGCCGCGGTGGTCAAGTTGGTGCCGCGGCCGCGGGCCTTTGCCACGGCCATGGTGGCGGTGGAGACGCTGGACGATGCGCTGGACCTGCTGAACCGGTTGCAGGAGGCCTCAGGCGGGGCCGTCGAGGCCTTTGAGTACATGTCGCCGCGCTACATGGCCGAGTATCTTGCGCGGTTCCCCGAGGCGCGCGCGCCCTTCGAGAAACCGCAGGAGGTGACGCTGCTGGTGGAGCTGGGCGCCGTGGCGCCGCGCGACGCGGTGCCGGGCGACGACGGGCAGGTGCCCATGGCGGCGCTGCTGGAGCACGAGCTGGGCGCGTTGCTGGAGGCCGGACGGCTGCGTGATGCGGTCGTGGCGCAGAACGCCGCGCAGCGGGCCGAGATGTGGGCGCGGCGCGAGGCGGCGGCCGAGGTCGCGACCCGGGCCACGATGGTCAACAACGACATCGCGCTGCCGCTCGACAAGGTGTCGGCCTTCCTCGACGAGATGCCCGGCAAGCTGGCCGCGCTCGACCCCGAGGCGCTGGTGCTGACGGTGGCGCATCTGGGCGACGGCAACCTCCACTACTCGGTCTGGCCGGGCAACACGGACCCCGGCGCGCGCGACGCGATCATGGAGGCCGTGGAGGAAGAGGTGCTGCGGCTGGGCGGGTCTTTTTCGGCCGAGCACGGCATCGGGCTGACCAAGCTGCCCTCGATGCGGCGGCGCAAGGACCCGGCGGCCCTGGCGGCGATGCGCGCGATCAAGGCGGCGCTCGATCCCAAGGGCATCCTCAACCCCGGCAAGCTGCTGCCGCCCGAGGGCTGAGGGATCAGCCCCGGCGTGTGGTGAGCGCCGCGACGCGTTCGCCCAGCGTGGCTAGCGCGAAGAGAACCGCGGCGGTGCAGACGATCGTGGGACCGGTGGGCGTGTCGAAGGTCCACGCGCCCCAGAGCCCGCCGAGCGCCGCGATGCTGCCCGCGAGGGCGGCGAGGATCGCCATGCGCTCGGGGCCGTTGGAAAGCGGCCTCGCGGCGGCGGCGGGGATGATGAGCATCGACACGATCAGCAGCGCGCCCACGACCTTGAGCGCGACGGCCACCACGATGGCAAGCGCCACCATGAGCACACGGCGTTCCCGTTCGGGGTTGATGCCGGCGGCATAGGCGAGGTCGGGGTTGAGCGTGGAGGTCAGCAGCGCCGACCAGCGCCAGCCGATGAGCAGCGCGACCAGCGCGGCGCCGGCCCAGATCACTCCGAGATCGGCGCGCGAGACGGCGAGGATGTCGCCGAAGAGATAGCCCATGAGGTCGATGCGCACGCCGCTCAGGAACGAGGCGGCCACGAGGCCCGCCGCCAGCGCCGTGTGGGCGAGCACGCCAAGCAGCGTGTCCGAGGCATGGGTGCGCCCGCTGAGGCCGGCCGAGACGAGTGCCATGAGCAGCGCCACCGAGAGGGCACCGGCGAAGATCGAGACCTCGAAGGTGAGTGCCAGTGCGACGCCGAGGATGGCGGCATGCGCGGTTGCGTCGCCGAAATAGGCCATGCGGCGCCAGACCACGAAGCAGCCGAGCGGTGCTGTGGCGAGCGCCACGCCGAGGCCCGCGAGGGCGGCGCGGACAAGGAAATCGTCGAGAAAGCTCATTCCGCGGCCTCGGGGTGGGTGTGGCTGCAGCCGTCGTGGTGGTGATGGTGGTCGTGGCCGCCATCGTGACTGTGGCTGTGCTGGTGCTGGTAGAGCGCGAGGGCGCCTTGGGTGCCGGTGCCGAAGAGGGCGCGGTATTCCGGGGCCGAGGCCACGTGGCTGGGCGCGCCCTGGCAGCAGACGTGGCCATTCAGGCAGATCACCCGGTCCGAGGCGGCCATGACCACGTGCAGATCGTGGCTGACCATGAGGATGCCGCAGCCGGTGTCCTGCCGGACCTGTTCGATCCGGCGGTAGAAGGCGGCGGCCCCGGGCTGATCGAGGCCCTGCGTGGCTTCGTCGAGGATCAGAAGCTGCGGGTCGTTCAGAAGGGCGCGGGCCAGCAGGACGCGCTGGAATTGGCCACCCGAAAGCCCCGTCATGGGCCGGTTTCCAAGATCGCCCGCGCCTGCCTGGATCAGAGCGTCCTGCGCGGCGGCACTACTGACACGGTTGGGCAGGTCGAGGAAGCGGCGCACGGGCATGGGCAGCGTGGCGTCGATCTGAAGTTTCTGGGGCACGTATCCGATACGCAGGCCGGGGGCGCGGGTGACGCGCCCGGCCGTGGGCTTCACGGCGCCGATCAGGGTGCGGGCCAGCGTCGACTTGCCCGAGCCGTTGGGCCCCACCACTGTCACGATCTCGCCCGCCTGCATCGCGAAGTCGACGCCCTGCAGCGCGCGGTGGCCGGCCAGGCGGACGTCAACGCCCTTGAGTTCGACCAGTGTCATGCGGCGTTCCGGCAGTCGGGGCAAAGGCCCTCGGCCTCGATCACGGCGCGCTCGATGAGGAAGCCGGCCTCGGCGGCGGCCTTGTCGAGCTGGGCGCGCGGGGCGGCGCTGGCTTCGGCCACGGTGCGGCAGAGACGGCAGATCAGGAAGGCGGGCGCATGGTCCGCGCCGGGGTAGGCGCAGGCGGTGAAGGCGTTGAGCCGCTCGATCCGGTGGGCAAAGCCGTGGGACACCAGGAAATCGAGCGCGCGGTAGGCGACGGGCGGCTGCGAGCCCAAACCCTCGGCGCGCAGCACCTCGAGGATGTCGTAGGCGCCCATGGCGCGGTGCTGTTCGAGCAGAATCTCGAGCACGCGGCGGCGGACGGGGGTGAACTGGAGACCTTCCTCGGCACAGCGCGCCTCGGCCGCCGAGACGCCTTCGGCGATGCAGTGGCGGTGGTCGTGGCTTTCGAATCCGATGGGATGCATGTCGGGCTCCGTCATTTTCGGGGTTGATATAGTATAACATCGCCTCTAACAAGCCCGCCAACGTGTTATAACATAACGGAGTGACGGAATGCGACGCAGCGATCTTTCGGTTTGTTCGGCCATGGCGATGACGGTTTTCGGGGTGCTCGCCGGGACGGCGCGGGCCGAGGTGCCCGTGGTGGCGGTCGACATCCCGCCGGTGCACGCGCTGGCGGCGCGGGTCATGGAGGGCATGGGCGAGCCGCAGCTGATCCTGCCGCCGGGCAGCTCGCCGCACTCGGCGTCGCTGCGGCCTTCGGAAGCGGGCATGCTCGAAGGCGCGGACGTGGTCTTCTGGGTTGGGCCGGAGCTGGCGCCCTGGCTGGGCGACACGCTGGAGACGCTGGCGGGCGATGCCGAGGTCGTGGAGTTGCTGGAGGTCGAGGGTACCCGGGTCCTGGAGTTCCGCGAGGGGCCGGTCTTTGCGGAGCATGATCATGGGGACGAGGATCATGACCACGACGAGGCCCATGCGCACGATGAGGACGATCACGGGGATCACGACCATGACGAAGGCCAGGATCACGCGGACCACGATGACCATGATCATGAGGCGCACGACGACGAGGCCGGGCATGATCATGAGGATGAGCACGCGGAGCACGACGGCCATGACGAAGACCATGCCCACGACGACGGGCACGGACACAGCCACGACGGCATCGACCCGCACGCCTGGCTCGACCCGGTGAACGCGCAGGCCTGGGTCGCGGCAATGGCCGAGACGCTGGCCGAGGCGGACCCGGAGAACGCCGAGACCTACCGCGCCAATGCCGAGGCCGCGCGCGGCGAGCTCGACGCGCTGATCGGAGAGATCGAGGCGCAGCTTGACGGGGCCGAGGACGCGACCTTCTTCGTCTTCCACGACGCCTACCACTACTTCGAGGCGCGCTTCGGCGTGGAGGCCATGGGGTCGCTCTCGCTGAGCGATGCGAGCGATCCGAGCCCGCGGCGGCTGGCCGAGATCCGCGACACGATCCGTGCGGAGGGCGCGCATTGCGTCTTTGCCGAGCCTCAGTTCGACGATGGTATCGTTTCGGCCGTGGCGGACGGCAGTGGCGCGAGCGTGGCTGTGATCGACCCGCTGGGCGTGGGGCTCGAGACGGGCGCGGGTCTTTACCCGGCGCTGCTGCGCGAGCTGTCGGCGGCTTTCGCCGACTGCCGCTGATCGGCTTGCCCGTGACGGGGCGATGGATCACTCTGCGCGCATGACGAAAGATGACGTGATGCGCGCGGGTTGCCGCGCCCCCCTGCGCCGCCTCGCCATGGCGGCGCTTTTCGTGCTCGGTCCCCAGGTGGCGGCGGCCGAGACGGTGACGGTTTTCGCCGCGGCGAGCCTCAAGACGGCAATGGACGGCATCGCCCCGCTGTTCGAGGAAGCCACGGGCCACGAGCTGTCGGTGTCGCTGGCGGGGTCTTCGGTGCTGGCGCGGCAGATCCAGCAAGGGGCGCCGGCGGACGTGTACCTCTCTGCCAACACCGAGTGGATGGACGTGCTGGAGGAGGACGGCCTGCTGGCCGAGGGCAGCCGCGTGGACCTGCTGTCGAACACGCTGGTTCTCGTCGCACCCGCGCCGGCGGAGCCGGTGGAGATCGGGCCGGATGCGGACCTCGCGGGGATGCTGGGCGAGGGACGGCTGGCCATGGCCATGGTCGCGTCGGTCCCCGCGGGCATCTACGGCAAGGCGGCGCTCGAATCGCTGGGGCTTTGGGACGACGTGGCGCCGCAGGTGGCGCAGGCCGACAACGTGCGCGCGGCATTGGCGCTGGTGGCGCTCGGCGAGGCGCCGCTTGGGGTGGTCTACGGCACCGACGCCCATGCGGAGCCGCGCGTGGGCGTGGTGGGGACATTTCCCGAGGACAGCCATGCGCCGATCACCTACCCGGTGGCCCGCATCGCGGGACAGGAGGGTGCAGGGATCGACGCCTTCCTGCAGTTCTTGCAGGGGCCCGAGGCGGCGGAGGTTTTCGAGGGGCAAGGCTTTGTCCGGTTGGGCGGCTGAGCCATGGGCTGGCTGAGCCCCGAAGCCTGGCAGGCGGTGGCCTTGTCGTTGCGCGTGGCGCTCTGGGCGACGCTGGTGTCACTGCCCTTCGGCATCTTCATCGCCTTCGCACTGGCCCGCTGGCGGTTTCCGGGCCGGGGGCTGCTGAACGGGCTGGTGCACCTGCCGCTGATCCTGCCGCCGGTGGTGACGGGCTACCTGCTGCTGCTGACACTGGGCACGCGGGCGCCGGTGGGGGGCTTCCTTCAGGACATCGGCGTGGTCTTCGCCTTTCGCTGGACGGGGGCCGCGCTGGCGGCGGGGATCATGGCCTTTCCGCTGATGGTGCGGGCCATCCGGCTGTCGATCGAGGCGGTGGACGTGAAGCTGGAGCAGGCGGCGGGCACGCTGGGCGCCCCGCGCGGCATGGTCTTCCTGACGGTGACGCTGCCGCTGATCCTGCCGGGGATCGTGGCGGGCGCGGTGCTGGCCTTTGCCAAGGCCATGGGCGAATTCGGCGCGACGATCACTTTTGTTTCCAACATCCCCGGGCAGACCCAGACGCTGCCCTCGGCGATCTATGCCTTCCTGCAGGTGCCGGGGGCCGAGGGCGAGGTGGCGAAGCTGGTGCTGGTCTCTGTCGTGATCGCGCTGGCGGCGCTGGCGTTGGCCGAATGGGTCGGGCGCGCCGTGGCTGCGCGGGTGGCGGGCCGATGAGCCTCGAGGTGGCGCTGAAGCACCGGCTGGGGGATTTCCGGCTGGAGGCGGAGTTCGCGGCGCCAGAGGGCGTGACGGTGCTGTTCGGGCGGTCGGGGTCGGGCAAGACGAGCGTGGTGAACGCCGTGGCGGGGCTGCTGCGGCCCGAGGCGGGGCGCGTCAGCGTGGGCGCGCGTGTGCTGCAGGACAGTTCGCGGGGGCTTTGGCTGCCGCCCCATCGGCGCAGGCTGGGCTATGTTTTCCAGGAGGCGCGGCTGTTCCCGCACCTGACGGTGGGGCAGAACCTGAGGTTCGGGCGCTGGTTCGCGCCGCGCGGGGCTGTGCTGCCCGATGAGGGGCGCGTGATCGAGATGCTGGGCATCGGGGCGCTGCTGAAGCGCCGGCCCGGGCAGCTTTCGGGCGGCGAGCGTCAGCGTGTGGCCATCGGGCGGGCGCTGCTGGCGGGGCCCGAGCTGCTGCTGGCGGACGAGCCGCTCGCGGCGCTGGACGAGGCACGCAAGGCCGAGATCCTGCCCTACTTCGAACGGCTGCGGGACGAGGCCATGGTGCCCGTGCTCTACGTCACCCATTCGCCCGCCGAGGTGGCGCGGCTGGCGACCACGGTGGTGGTGATGGAGGACGGGCGGGTGCGGGTCGCGGGGCCAGCCGCCGAGGTGATGAGCGATCCGCACGTGATGCCGCTGGGCTCTGCCGAGGCGGGCGCGGTGCTGGTGGCGCGGGTGGTGGCGCATCACGCCGACGGGCTGAGCGAGCTGGAGGCCGGGGGCCATGCGCTCTGGGTGCCGCGGGTGGCCGCGGCGCCGGGGACGGAACTGCGGCTGCGCATCAGGGCGCAGGACGTGATGCTGGCGCTGGGGCGGCCCGAGGGGATCTCCGCGCTGAACGTGCTGCCCTGCACCGTGTCCGAGGTGCGCCGGGGCGAGGGGCCAGGGGCCATGGTGCAGCTTCAGGCGCCGGGCGGGCGGATCCTGTCGCGCATCACCGGCCGGTCGGCCGAGGCCCTGGGGCTGGTGCCGGGGCTGCGGGTGCATGCAGTGCTGAAGGCGGTTTCCGTGGCGCGCGACAGTGTCGGCGGGCGCGGCGAGGCCGGACATGCAAAGGGGGCCGGCGACGCGGCCCCCCGATCCCCTTCAGGCAGGGGATGAAAGCTTATTGCAGCTCGAGGTTGGTCGCGCTTTCGCGGCCGTCACGGCCAGCCTGCAGCTCGTAGCTGACCTTCTGGTTGTCGGCGAGGCCGGTGAGACCGGACCGCTCGACTGCCGAAATGTGAACGAAGACATCCTTGCCGCCGCCATCGGGCGCAATGAAGCCATAGCCTTTGGTGGTGTTGAACCATTTCACGGTGCCGGTGGCCATCGTGAGATCTCCTGTCAGTACTCTTTCGATACCGCTCGCGGAAGTGCAGCGGCGTGGCGTCGGTCAGAGCATTATCGGGTGCACTGACGCCGCTAAGGGCAGACAGGATAGCGATAGTGGTAACTCAGCAAGGCCGATTATTCGCAGGATTCGAGATTCGGGTAAAGAGTTTTGAAGGCCCCCGAGGTTGAGTTGCGCCTTCATGTGCTGGGCCAAAGCGATCCGTGCGGTTTCGGACGGCGTTGCGGCGGGTCCCTGCCGCCGTCCTGTGCGTGTTGGAACCCGTACCCCGGATGCCGGGTTTTGGGGGCAACAAGGTCACGGCGCTACGGTCGTGACGATGCAACCGAAGGAGGAGTCACCATGTCCCTCAAGTCCATGGCCATGAGCGCCGCCCGCAGCTACGCCCGGTCCAAGTCCAGTTCGCGCCCGACGCACCGCCCCGGGCCCTACCGCCCGGGAGCTAACGCGACCCACTCGCCCAAGGCGAAGGCCGCGAGCACCGCGATGCGTGAAGGCAAGAAGCTGCTGCGGAAGCTCTGAGAGCTACCAGTTCCGGATGAGAGGGGCGTGGTCGGTTGGCCGCGCCCTTTTTTTGGGGGCCCGGCGGCCTTCGTCCTTGCTCCGGGCGGCGTGGCTCGCTTCTTACAAAAAAGGCGCGGCCCCGCGAGCCGCGCCTCTTGATCTCAGCTAAGGCGGGTCCGCTTAGCGCGTGAATTTCTTGAACTTCACCCGTGTCGGCTCGACGGCGTCGGGGCCGAGGCGGCGCTTCTTGTCTTCCTCGTAGTCCTCGAAGTTGCCTTCGAACCATTCCACGTGGGCCTCGCCCTCGAAGGCGAGGATGTGGGTGCAGATGCGGTCGAGGAAGAAGCGGTCGTGCGAGATGACCACGGCGCAGCCGGCGAAATCGACCAGCGCATCTTCCAGCGCCCGCAGCGTTTCCACGTCGAGGTCGTTGGTCGGTTCGTCGAGCAGCAGGACGTTGCCGCCTTCCTTGAGCAGGCGGGCCATGTGCACGCGGTTGCGTTCACCGCCCGAGAGCAGGCCGACCTTCTTCTGCTGGTCGCCGCCCTTGAAGTTGAAGGCGCCGCAGTAGGCGCGCGAGTTGATCTCGGCATCGCCCAGCTTGATGACCTCGGCACCGCCCGAGATGGCCTCCCAGACGTTGTCGTCGGGGTTCAGGTCGTCGCGGCTCTGGTCGACGTAGGAGAGTTCGACGGTGTCGCCGAACTCGATGGCGCCGTCGTCGGGCTGCTCGTGGCCGGTGAGCATCTTGAAGAGCGTCGATTTACCGGCGCCGTTGGGGCCGATCACGCCGACGATGCCGCCCGGCGGCAGCGAGAAGGACAGATCCTCGATCAGGAGCTTGTCGCCCATGGCCTTTTTCAGGTGCTCGACCTCGATCACCTTGCCGCCCAGACGCTTGCCGTTGGGGATGACGATCTGGGCCTTGCCGACGCGCTCGCGCTCGGACTGGTTGGCCATCTTCTCGTAGGCCTGGATACGGGCCTTGGACTTGGCCTGCCGCGCCTTGGCGCCCTGGCGCATCCACTCGAGTTCGCGCGAGAGGGTGCGCTGCTTGGCCTTGTCCTCGCGCGCTTCCTGTTCGAGCCGCTTGGCCTTCTGTTCCAGCCAGCTCGAGTAGTTGCCCTCGTAGGGGATGCCGCGGCCGCGGTCGAGTTCGAGGATCCAGCCGGTGATCGAGTCGAGGAAGTAGCGGTCGTGGGTGACGATCAGGATCGTGCCCTTGTACTCGATCAAGTGGTTCTGCAGCCAGGCGATGGTCTCGGCGTCGAGGTGGTTGGTCGGTTCGTCGAGCAGCAGCATGTCGGGCGCTTCGAGCAGCAGCTTGCAGAGCGCGACGCGGCGCTTTTCACCGCCCGAGAGGGTAGTCACGTCGGCGTCGTCCGGCGGGCAGCGCAGGGCTTCCATGGCGACGTCGATCTGGCTGTCGAGGTCCCAGAGGTTCTGGCTGTCGATCTGGTCCTGGAGCTGCGCCATCTCGTCGGCGGTCTCGTCGCTGTAGTTCATGGCCAGCTCGTTGAAGCGTTCGAGCTTGGCGCGCTTCTCGGCGACGCCGTCCATGACGTTCTCGCGCACGGACTTGGAGCCGTCGAGTTCGGGCTCCTGCGGGAGGTAGCCCACGCGAGCGCCCTCGGCGGCCCAGGCCTCGCCCGAGAAATCCTTGTCGATGCCGGCCATGATGCGCAGCAGGGTCGATTTACCGGCGCCGTTGACGCCGACGACGCCGATCTTGACGCCGGGGAGGAAGGAAAGACGGACATTTTCGAACGTCTTCTTGCCGCCCGGGTAGGTCTTGGACACGCCGTCCATGTGGTAGACGTATTTCTGTGCCATGTGCCGGCCCTCCTGCGCTGCTTCAGCGCCGGATGATTAGTCGCTTTGATCCCAAGGAGCAATGGGCCCGGCGGGCACAGGCATGCTGCGCGCGATCATGGCCTTCGGGCGCCTCCGGCTTGCACATCGGCGCTGCTTCTGCGTTTGTCGGCGCGTCTGAAGTTCCGGGGGAGGCGAGGTGCCTGCGCTGACGCGATTTGAAGAGCTGCCGCTGGCGGCGGGGCAGGCGGTTGGCCTTCTGGGCGGGTCCTTCGATCCGCCGCACGAGGGGCATCTGCATATCTCGCACGAGGCGCTTCGGCGGTTCGGGCTGGACCGGCTGGTCTGGCTGGTGAGCCCGGGCAACCCGCTCAAGCCCGATGCGCCGGCACCGATGGAGCGGCGGATGGCACGGGCGCGCGAGCTGGTGGATCATCCGAGGATCGATGTGAGCGACTTCGAGGCGCGGCACGGCACGCGCTTTACCGCCGAGACGCTGGAGCGGCTGCGGCAGGTGCACCGCGGCGTGCGCTTCGTGTGGATCATGGGGGCGGACAACCTCGTGCAGTTTCATCGGTGGGACAACTGGCAGGGCATCCTGCGGAGCGTGCCGGTGGGCGTGCTGGCCCGGCCGGGTCAGCGGCTGGCGGCGCGGTCCTCGGTGGCGGCGCGGGCCTGGCGGGATGCGCGACTGCCCGAGCATGCCTCGCACCTGCTGCCGCTGTGCCAGGCGCCGGCTTGGTGTTTCGTGAACGTGCCGATGCGCGAGGTCAGCTCGACCGAGATCCGCGCGCGCGGCGGCTGGCCCGTCCCGGGCGGCACGCAGGCGTGATCCGGTGACGCGGTCGAGGCGGTTGCCTGACCCGCATTGGCGGGGTTAGATCGCCGCATGAAAACGGCGCTTTCCAGACGTTTCTTCCTGGCCGGGCTGGCGGCCGCGGGCGCGACCGGCGCCCTGGCCGAGGCCCCCAAGACATCGCTGCGCCCGGTGGCGCGCGGCGAGGAACTGGCCGCGCGGGCGATCGAGTCCGTCGACCAGATGATCGCAGACTCGCGGCTGGTAGGCGACGTGGCCTTCGCCGTGGCCGACGCACGCAGCGGGAAGCTGCTTGAAGCCCACAACGCCGCCACGGGGCTGCCGCCGGCAAGCGTGGCCAAGGCGCTGACCAGCGCTTATGCGCTCGACGTGCTGGGGCCGGGCTACCGTTTCATGACGCAGGTGGTGGCGGACGGCCCGATCGAGGACGGGGTGCTGAAGGGCGACCTGATCCTTGTGGGCGGTGGTGATCCGACGCTGGGCACCAACGAGCTTGCCGATCTCGCGGCGGCGATGAAGGCCGAAGGCCTGCTCGAGGTGGAAGGGGCGTTCCGGGTCTGGGACGGGGCGCTGCCCTACCAAGACCGCATCGACCCCGGACAGCCCGACCACGTGGGCTACGATCCGGCGGTCTGCGGGCTGAACCTGAACTTCAACCGTGTCCATTTCGAGTGGAAGCGCGGCGGCGGCGGCTACGACGTGACGATGGAGGCCCGGTCGGACCGCTTCCGGCCCGCGGTCGAAGTCGCGGCCATGTCGGTCGAGGCGCGGACGGGGCCGGTCTATACCTACGAACGCCGCGAGGGTCGGGATCTTTGGACCGTGGCGCAGGGGGCCCTGGGCGACGGAGGGGCGCGCTGGCTGCCGGTGCGCAATCCGGCGATCTACGCGGGCGAGGTCTTTCAGACCTTCGCTCGGTCGCATGGGATCGTCCTGAAAAAGCCGACACGCGCGGACGCGGGGCCGCGCGGGTTGGTGCTGGCGCGGCACGAGAGCGAGCCGCTGCGCGAGATCCTGCGCGACATGCTCAAGTGGTCGACCAACATCACCGCCGAGGTGGTGGGCATGACCGCGTCGCTGGCGCGCGGGGCCAAGGTCGAGACGCTGGCTGATTCCGCCGCCGCCATGAACCAGTGGGCGGTGGAGGAGCTGGGGCTGGCGGGGCCGGCGCTGGCCGACCATTCGGGGTTGGGCGACGACAGTCGCATCAGCCCGGCCGACATGATGGGCGCGCTGGTGGCGCTGCGGCAGCGCGAGGCGGGACTCAAGGCGCTGCTGAAGGACGTGCCGGTACGGGACCAGCAGTACCGCGTGGTCGAGGATCATCCGCTGTCGGTGCACGCCAAGACCGGGACGCTGAACTTCGTGAGCGGACTTGCGGGTTACATCGATGCGCCCGACGGCACCGAGCTGGCCTTCGCCTATTTCTCGGCCGATCTGGAAACGCGGGCGGGGCTGAGCAAGGCGGAGCGGGAAAGACCGCCCGGCTGGGCGGTCTGGAATCGTCGGTCCAAGCTGCTTCAGCAGAGGCTGATCGAGCGCTGGGGCATCATGTCCAGCGCCTGAGGCGTCAGTTCTCGATCACGACGCGCACGTTCGACAGGCCCACGGTTTCGGCCATGTAGAAGAGTGTCGCCGCGTGGTCGGGGTGAAGGCGCACGCAGCCGGCCGAGGCAGGTTGCCCGAGGCGCGTGACCTGGTCGGTCCCGTGGATCGCGTAGTTGCCCCGGAAGAAGATCGAGAAGGGCATGGGCGCGTTATTGTAGAGGCTCGACTTGTGGTAGCGGGAGAGCCACTGCGCGGTGAAGGTGCCGCGCGGCGTCCACTTGCCCGACCGCGCGGTCGAGACCGGCCATTGGTAAAGCGGTTCGCCGTCCTGGATGACGGTCATGGTCTGGCTCGAGACATTGACCTTGGCCACAAGCGGCGCGGCGGCGCCGAGGACAGGCAGAAGGCAGAGCAGGCATACGCCGAGCAGCGTCACGAAATGACGGTTCATGATAAAATCCCCCGGTAAGGCAAAATGTAAAGTCAGGCAGAATAATGTGGGAAACATTCAAGCACGGCCGGAAACGATCTGACCAGTGCGGGAATCCTGACCCTAGGTTAACATGATGCTTTGAAGGGGGCGACCGCCCGGGACTGGCTACTCGGGCCGCAGGTGGCGCGCGCGGGCACCGCGTTCGATGGCGGCGGCGTGCAGGCGGTCGAGATCGAGTTCGTAGCGGATTTCCTCGAGCAGGCGCAGTTCGGCCTCGCCCAGGCTGCCGTCGGCGGCCGCCACGTCGCAGGAGAGCGCGTAGGCCGTCTCGTAAAGGCGTTCGGGCAGGTGGTCGCGCAGCAGCCCGAAGAGCGTGTCGAGCCCGTCTTCCTGCTCGAACAGGTCGAAGACCAGCTCGGACATGACCCGCACCCGGTCCGAATCGTAGTCCCGGAAGATCGGCAGCTGGTTCACCGCGGCGTCGATCTTGACCAGTTCCACGGTGCGCATGTTCTCGTCCGAGGCCGAAATGGCGATCATCAGCGCCACGAGACAATCCTGCGGGCTGAGCGGATGGGACGGCTGGGTCATTGTTACCGGGAACCTTCGCTGGCGGAGTGCTGCGTCGAGCGGCACTTTATTGACGGCCCGCGAGCGGGGCAATAGGAACCGCCGGGTGCCCCACGGGGCTGTGAAACAAGGAGTGAGCGGCATGTCCGACCTGATAGACGCGGCGATGAAAGCAAAGGCCTGGCCCTTTGAAGAGGCGCGTCGGCTGCTCAAACGCTATGAGAAGGCGCCGCCCGAGAAGGGATACGTGCTGTTCGAGACGGGCTATGGCCCCTCGGGGCTGCCGCATATCGGCACCTTCGGCGAGGTGCTGCGCACCACGATGATCCGCCGCGCCTTCGAGACGATCAGCGATATCCCGACGCGGCTGATCTGCTTTTCGGACGACATGGATGGCATGCGCAAGGTGCCGACCAACGTGCCGAACCAGGACATGCTGCGTCAGCACGAGCAGAAGCCGCTGACCTCGGTGCCCGACCCGTTCGAGACGCATGAAAGCTTCGGCCACCACAACAACGCCATGCTGCGGCGGTTCCTCGACACCTTCGGGTTCGAGTACGAGTTCTATTCGGCGACCGAGTTCTACAAGTCGGGCCAGTTCGACGAGACGCTGCGGAAGGCGGCGGAGAAGTACGATGACCTCATGGCCATCATGCTCAAGTCGCTGCGCGAGGAGCGCCAGCAGACCTATTCGATCTTCCTGCCTGTCCACCCCGAGACGGGGCGGGTGCTGTACGTGCCGATGAAGAACGTGGATGCCGTGCGCGGCGAGATCACCTTCGACGACGAGGACGGGCGCGAGTGGACGCTGCCGGTGACCGGCGGCAACGTGAAGCTGCAGTGGAAGCCGGATTTCGGTGCCCGCTGGGCGGCGCTGGGCGTCGACTTCGAGATGTACGGCAAGGACCACAGCACCAACACGCCGATCTACGACGGGATCTGCCGGACGCTGGGCGTGCGGCCGCCGGAGCATTTCACCTACGAGCTGTTCCTCGACGCCAACGGCGAGAAGATCAGCAAGTCGAAGGGCAACGGCCTGTCGATCGACGAATGGCTGACCTACGCCAGCACCGAGAGCCTGAGCTACTACATGTTCCAGAAGCCCAAGACCGCCAAGCGGCTGTCCTGGGACGTGATCCCGAAGGCGGTGGACGAGTACCACCAGCAGCTGCGGGCCTACCCGGGGCAGGAGCTTGCGCAGCAGGTGAACAACCCGGTCTGGCACATCCACAACGGCAATCCGCCGGAAAGCCGGATGGTGGTGCCCTTCTCGATGCTGCTCAACCTCGCCAGCGCGGCAGGGGCCGAGGACAAGGAAGCCATGTGGGGCTTCATCCGCCGCTACGCGCCGGATGCCAGCGCAGAGACGCACCCCGATCTCGATGCGGCGGCGGGCTTTGCCGTCCGCTATTACGAGGACTTCGTGAAGCCCAACAAGACCTACCGCGCGCCCGAACCCAACGAGCGGGCGGCGCTCGAGGATCTTGCGGCGCGGCTGCGGGCCTACGACGGGGCGGTCGAGGACGAGGCGCTTCAGACGCTGGTCTTCGCGGTCGGCAAGGACCACGGGTTCGAGCCGCTGCGCGACTGGTTCAAGGCGCTCTACGAGGTGCTTCTGGGCCAGAGCCAGGGGCCGCGCTTTGGCGGGTTCATCGCGCTCTACGGCGTCGAGGAAAGCGCCCAGCTGATCGAGAAGGGGCTTGCCGGCGAGCTCGGCTGACAGCCCTTTCCCTTACGGCAATATGACATAGCTCTTCCTGCATCACGCAGGGAGAGCAGCCATGAGACGTTTCCTTATCGTGCTGGCGGCCATCACCATGGCCGGCACCGCGCCCGCCCCGGCCCAGGAGGCGGAGATCGAGACGGTGATCCGCGAGCAGCTTGATGCCTTCCTCGCCGAGGACGTGGACACCGCCTTCGAATACGCCAGCCCCTCGATCCGCAACATGTTCCGCACGCCGGGCAACTTCGGCGCCATGGTGCGCAACGGCTATCCCATGGTCTGGCGGCCGGGCGAGGTTCGCTTTGGCCTGTTGGAGGATCGTGATGACGGGCTGTGGCAGCGGGTCTACATCACCGACGCGGCGGGCACGGGCCACGCGCTAGAGTACCAAATGACCGAGGTGGAGGGCCACTGGCGGATCTCGGGCGTGCGGATGCTGGATCTTGCCGCGGTGAGCGCCTGAAGGTCAGACGCCCTTGCGCCAGAGCGTCCAGTGCCGCTGCCAGCGTTTGGGAAGCGCCTTGACCGGCGGCGCGAATAGCCGCGCGCCGAGCGACCACGCCTCGCGTTCGAGCGCGTCCTGCCGGGTGCTGACGATGCGACGCAGTTCGGTCATGCGCTCGGCCTCGATGCCGGGGGCGCGGTCGCTGTCGAGAAAATCCTCGTAGACGGCGAGGTCGTGGTGATCGCCCAGAAGCCCCGTCAGCCGGTCGCATTGCTCGGCGTGGACCTTCATCGGGTCGGGCCATATCCCGCGCAGCAGCCGGGCTTGGTACCAGTGGTCCTTGGCCCGCTTGCGCCATTCGTGGATTTTCTCGGGGTCCGTTCCGCCAGGACGGTCGGGCATGGTGCCTGCGGCGCGCTTCCAGCCCCGGGCGACGCCGTCGCCGATCACGTCGGCCGCCTTGCCCTTCACCTTCCAGTGGGCGCTGCGTTCGAGGATGGCCTCCAGCGCCGCGCGCTGGTCAGCGAGTGTCCCCGGCACATCGTCGGCGCGAAACGCCTCGTCGCGCGCCCGGGTGAGCGCGCCGCGCACCTGGGCAAAGTCGACGCGGGCGACGCCGGGCGCGGCCATCAGCGCGTCGTGGGTTTCGAGGAGGACGGTTGTGTCGCGCAGGTTCGCGCTGAGCCGCGCGGCGTCGCGGATGGCGGTGTTTTCCTCGGCATGATCGCTGAACCCGGTTCGCACGAGCCGCAGCAGGCCGCGCAGCTTCTTGCAGTGTTTGCGGGCCTCGTGGATGCCGACCGCGGGGTTTTCCTGGTTTCTCGTTGCCGCGATCGCGCCGCGCAGCTGGCTGTCGGCGATGCGTCGCAGGGCGGCGCCAAGGTCGGGATCGGAGGCTTTGATCTGGTAGGCCATGGGCGCCTTTCGGGACAGCGGTCGGACATGGGGTGGCTCGCAGGGCAAATGCCTGCGGGAGGACGGGCGTTCCGCCAAGGGGGCCACGGCAGGCGTGGCGGGACGGCGATGGCCTAGAAACTGGTCACGAGGCCGAATTTTATCCCCATCGAGGCGTCGTTCACGAGGCCGAGGCTGACGCCGGTTTCGGCCTTGAGCCGGGGAAACCGCCCGAGCAGCGGGCGGCTGACCGAGGTTTCGAGCCGCACGAAGGGCGGGTCCATCTCGGTATCGCCGGTCTGGAGCTGGAGGATCAGCTTGTGATCCTCTGGCAGGTTGCGGCCCAGGGTCAGGTCGATCTTGATGTCGGTGGCGTCGAAGGTGAGCGGGATTTCGGCGATGGCATCGGCGGCGAACCAGCCCTTGTCCCAGCCGAGGCCGAGTGAGAGCCCGGGGCGCAGGACGGTCTGCCCTGCGATCCGCCCGAAGCCGATCTCGTAGGCAAGACGGGCGCCGCGGTCGGGCTGGTGCAGGGGGCGCTGCGCGAAGACCACGAGCTTTTCCGCGCCCGAGACCGCGAGCCCGAGGTCGAGGCCCAGCGTGGTGCGCGGGGCAATCCCGTATTCGAGGTAGAGCGAGGTATAGCGCGCGGTGGGCTCATAGCTTTGCCAGGTGGTGGTGTCCTGCGGCCACGACAGGCGCTGCGTGAGGCTCGCGAAGCCGGTGCCGGGCTCGCGCTGCCAGGCGCCCGCGAACAGCGGCCCGGCGATGCAGATGAGGAACAGGCAGGCTGCGATGCGCCCGGTATGCGTCATGGCCGTCTCCGGCCCCCCGCATCAAGGCTTGGGTCATCTTGGTTAACAGTGGTTTAACTCTGCGGTGCCGGGTGGATTTTCCATCGGGCGCGGTGCAGGCTCTGCCGAACCACAGGGGGCCAGAGGGGGAACGACCATGGCAGGATCCGTCATCACGGTAGCGCAGCAGAAGGGCGGCAGCGGCAAGACCACCGTTGCGGCCAACCTCGCGGTCGGCTTCCGGCGACGGGGGCTGAGCGTGGCGGTGGTGGACCTCGACCCGCAGGGCAGCCTCGGGCATTGGTTCATGACGCGGGCCGAAACGCTGCCGGATCTTGTCGAGGGGATGGATTTCGCCACCTCCTCGGCCTGGGGGATTTCCTACGAGTGCCGCAAGCTTTCGGGTGCGAACGACGTGGTCATCATCGACACGCCGCCCAAGGCCGACAGCGATCTGCGCCCGGCCTTGCGGGTGGCGGATCTGGTGATCGTGCCGGTTTCGGTCAGCCACGTGGACCTTTGGGCTACCGAAAGCGTGCTGGATCTCGCACAGCGCGAGGGGCGCGAGGCGTTGGTGGTGATGAACCGCACGCGGCAGGGCACCCGGCTTGGCGCCGACGTGGCCAAGAAGGCCGAGCAGCTCGAGGCGCGCATCGCGAAATCGGGTTTTGCCAACCGCGTGGCCTATGCCGAAGCCGCCGGGCAAGGGCGCGGGGTGCTCGAGATGCCGAAAGGTCCGGCGCACAAGGAGGTGACGGATCTGACTTCGGAGGTGGCGGAGATCCTGTCGCTGGGCTAAGCGGGCGAGGCTAGGAGGACCGCCATGCCGACCGATATTGCCGCGCTTTCCGATCTGATCCGCGCCGACAGCGCCGCCCGGGGCCAGACGATTTCCAAGCTGGGGTATTTCTGCGCGCCCTTCCGGCCCGCCGAGGGGCCGTTTTCCGACAGGGTGGTCAAGGTCTACCGGGGGCTCTCCGATGGCGCGGCGCTCGACCGGCTGAAGCGGTATCACGACGATTACGTCTTCGCGCTGCGCGCGGCCGAGGTGCCGCTGCCCGAAACGGAGTTTCACCTGCTGGAGATCGACGGCGCGCGGGTGCCGGTGATCCTGCAGGAGGCGCTGCCGACCGACAGCCTGATGAGGCCGCTGATGCAGTCCGAACCGCTGGAGCGGACGCTCGAGATGATGCAGTCGGCGGGCGAGGTGATCGCGCGCTTCTGGCACTGGGCCGAGGGTCAGGAGACGCGCATCGGCTTTCACCCCTCGATCCGCAACTTCGCCATCGTGGACGGGCGGGCGGTCTTCTTCGACACCTTCCCGCCGCTCATCCACTACGACCGCGAGGAAATGGGCCGGATGCTGCTGCTGTTCTCGGACAGCCGGCTGATGCGCACCGTGGGTCCGCTGTTGCGGCGCAAGGTGACGGGCATCCAGGACGAATGGTATTCGCCGCCCGAGACGCTGGTGGGGCTGGTGGGATCGGCCTGCCGCCTGCGGCCGGATGATGCGCAGGCCTATCTCGACTGGGGGCGCGGCTTCGTGAAGGCGGAGATGCAGCCTTGGGCGGACGAGGCGCTGGCGGGCCTCAAGGCGCCGCCGAAGCTGCCGGGCTACTGGACGGGGTTCCGCAAGCTCATGGGCCTGCAGGGCGAGCCGAACCTCTAGGATCTGCCCGACTGACCGGGGCAGTCCTGATGCACCGGGTTTGTCGCCGAGCGGTAAAGGCAGGGGCGTGCGCAAGCTGTGTTGGTCAGCTAAGCGGACGAAGTTGCCGCTCCCAGCTACACAACACGAGTGTCGGCGCGACAATTACCGACTTCAATGACGACCAAAAGAGGCCTTTACGTGCCGTTCCAACGATGTTTGCGTTTCGCGAGCCAGCCAAAACAAGGCAATGGCTGCCGATGTCATGATGATGCTCTGCTGAATGGCGGTTTCGATGCTTTGAGGCTTGGCCGAATTCTCGAGTGTTTCCACATCCTTTAAGATTCTGGAACGCCGCCTCTCATACCCATGTCCGAAAAGACCTTCCTTTTCGACTGATGAAGGGAGGTCGTTTGCTGCAACTTTCAAAAAACTGATGCCCCTTTGGGTCTCAAAGTTCATGCACCCAACGACTTGGGACGGAAGAGCAATTCCATTCCTTCCGCTGCAAAGGTCCCCCATGCGTCGGAGGCATGTAGATTGGAGTGCATCACGAAACTCCATTTTGGCGTCATCAACCGCCATCAGGCATGCAATGTAATTCGGGTCGAGGTCTTGAGAAAGGTTGTCGGGAACGTGGTCAGCAAAACCAAATGTGGGCACGCTGAAAACACCAGTAAGCACAATAGCTTCAAAGATGTTTCGTAGGCGATTTATTTCAGTCTGCATGCTTCGCCAGCCACTCTCTTGGTTTCGGAGCAAGATAGACCTGTCAGAGATCCACGCAATACGCAGCATCCGTCACTATGGGTTCGAAGCGGACACCCGTCGGCTCGGACCAGTTAGGTTTGCGGACACCCAAAAAGACAAAGGGCCACGCCCCGTGAGGCATGGCCCTGAAAAACCAGCGCTGCGGGCAGATCAGACGATCTTGATGCCCGCGGCTTTCGCGTCGGCGACGAAGGTGTCGAGGCCCTTGTCGGTCAGCGGGTGCTTGACCATGGCCTGGATCACGTTCGGCGGCGCGGTGGCCACGTCGGCGCCGATCTTGGCGCAGTCGGACATGTGGTTCACCGAGCGGATCGAGGCGGCGAGGATCTGGGTCTCGAAACCGTAGTTGTCGTAGATCTCGCGGATGTCCTGGATCAGGTCGAGCCCGTCGATGTTCATGTCGTCGAGCCGGCCGATGAAGGGCGAAATGAAGGTCGCGCCGGCCTTGGCGGCCAGCAGTGCCTGCGAGGCGCCGAAGCAGAGCGTCACGTTGACCATGCGGCCCTCGTCCGAGAGCGTCTTGCAGGCCTTGAGGCCGTCCCAGGTCAGCGGCACCTTCACGACGATGTTTTCGGCGATTTCGGCCAGCTTGCGGCCCTCGGCGATCATCGCGTCGGCGTCGAGCGCCACGACCTCGGCCGAGACGGGACCGTCGACGAGATCGCAGATCTCCTTGGTCACTTCGAGGATGTTGCGCCCCGATTTCTTGATGAGCGACGGGTTGGTGGTCACACCGTCGACCATGCCGAGCTCGTGGAGTTCCTTGATCGCGGCGACGTCGGCGGTATCTACGAAGAATTTCACGGGGCTGCCTCCCTTGATGGCTTGGCCTTCTCTCCCGGGCGATTTACCCCTTTTTCATGCCACGCAAAACCCCGGAACATCCCAGCCTCCCGCAAGACTTCTTCGACACGGGCGAGCCGGTCGCCGTCATGACCACCCAGCCGCTCGACCGGGCGCTGGATTACCGCGCGCCCGAGGGCGGCTGCCCCCTTGGTGCCTTCGTCGAGGTGCCGCTGGGGCCGCGCAAGGTGCTGGGCGTGGTCTGGGGGCCGGGGCAGGGCGACGTGCCGCTGGCCAAGTTGCGTCCGGTGAACCGGGTGCTGGACGCGGTGCCCATGCGCGACGAACTGCGTAGCTTTCTTGAACGCGCGGCCGACTACACGCTGACGCCGCTGCCGGCCATGCTGCGGCTGGCGACGCGGGCGCCGGGCTTGGGCGAGCCGGTGTCCATGCGCAAGATCTACCGCCGCGGTGAGGGCGAACCGGATCGCATGACCGACGCGCGGCGCCGGGTGCTCGATGTGCTGGAGGAGATGGGCGGGCTGGCGCTGACGCTGGGCGAGGTGGCCTCGTCTGCCGGGGTCACGAACCAGGTGGTGAAGGGGCTGGTGAAGAGCGGCGCCGTGCACGAGGAGGAAAGCCCGCGCGACACGCCCTTCCCGCATCTCGACCCCACGCTGCCGGGCAAGGAACTGACCGGTGACCAGGCAAAGGCCTCCGAAGCACTGCGGGCGGCGCAGGCCGAGGGGCGCTATCGCACGGTTCTGCTGAAAGGGGTCACCGGGTCGGGCAAGACCGAGGTCTACCTTGAGGCCGTGGCGCAGGCGCTGCGGCAGGGGCGTCAGGCGCTGGTGCTGCTGCCCGAGATCGCGCTGTCGTCGGAGTTCCTGACGCGGGTGGAGAAACGCTTTGGCGCGCGGCCCGCGGAATGGCATTCCGGCGTCACCACGACCGAGCGGCGCCGGGTCTGGCAGATGGTGGCGCAGGGGCGCGCGCAGATGGTGGTGGGCGCGCGGTCCGCGCTGTTCCTGCCGTTCCAGCATCTGGGGCTGGTGGTCGTGGATGAAGAGCACGACAATTCCTACAAGCAGGAGGACGGGGTTCTTTACAACGCGCGGGACATGGCGGTGCTGCGCGGCGCCATCGCGGGGGCGCAGGTGGTGCTGGCCTCGGCGACCCCCTCGCTCGAGACATGGGCCAATGCCGAGGCGGGCAAGTACGACCGGCTGACGCTGACCGCCCGCTTTGGCCCGGCGGTACTGCCCGAGATGCGCACGCATGACATGCGCGGCGAGGACCTGCCGTCGAACCGCTGGATCTCGGGTGAGCTGGCGGGATCGGTGCGCGAGCGGATCGGCCGGGGCGAGCAGGCGCTGCTTTTCCTGAACCGGCGGGGCTATGCGCCGGTCACGATCTGCCGGGCCTGCGGGCACCAGGTGGGCTGTCCCCATTGCGACGCGCGGCTGGTCGAGCACCGGTTCCTGAAGCGGCTGGTCTGTCATCAGTGCGGCGAGAGCCAGCCCATGCCCGAGGCGTGCCCGAGCTGCGGTGTCGAGGACAAGCTGGCCGCCGTGGGGCCGGGCGTGGAGCGGCTGGCCGAAGAGGCGCAGGAGCTTTTCCCCGAGGCGCGCATCGCGGTGCTGTCCTCGGATCTTTTCGGCAGCGCGCGGGAGCTGAAGGCGCAGATCGAGGCCATCGCCGCGGGGGGCGCCGACGTCATCATCGGCACGCAGCTTGTGGCCAAGGGGCACAACTTTCCAAAGCTCACGCTGGTTGGCGTGATCGACGCGGACCTTGGCCTGCAGGGATCGGACTTGCGCGCGGCGGAGCGGACCTTTCAACTGATGCGGCAGGTGGCGGGCCGCGCCGGACGGGCCGAGGCGCCGGGCGTGGCGCTGTTGCAGACCTACCAGCCCGAGCACCCGGTGATCCGGGCAATCCTGCACGGCGACGAGGAGGCCTTCTGGGCGGCCGAGGCGGAAGGGCGACGCGCGGCCGGCATGCCGCCCTACGGGCGGCTGGCGGCGGTGATCCTGTCGGGAAGCGATGCGGCGCAGGTCTTCGACCTCGGCACCTACCTCGCGCGCAACGACGGCGTCCTGCGGCGGCTGGGCGCGCAGGTCTACGGGCCCGCGCCCGCGCCCATCGCGCGGGTGCGCGGGCGGCACCGGGTGCGGCTGCTGGTGAAGGCGCCGAAGGGTGTGGCGCTGCAGTCGGCGCTGGCCGCCTGGGCGGGGCAGGTGAAGCTGAAGGGCGACCTGCGGCTGGCCATCGACATCGATCCGCAGAGTTTCTTCTGACCCGTTTCCGGTAGGGCGGGGCGCGCGTGCCGCGCGCTCTCGATGCGCCGGGGGCAGGCCCCCGGACCCCGCGGGAGGGGCGCCGCCCCTCTGGCCCCTGCGGGCCCATTCACCCCGGGAGTATTTGGGCCAAGAAGA
This sequence comes from Allosediminivita pacifica, assembly GCF_003054175.1. Lineage (GTDB taxonomy): Bacteria > Pseudomonadota > Alphaproteobacteria > Rhodobacterales > Rhodobacteraceae > Allosediminivita > Allosediminivita pacifica. Next base: position 91,857 of record NZ_QBKN01000007.1, on the reverse strand, counting down.
AGCGGGGGCGGATTGCGCCTGCTCAGCCGTCCTGGAAGAAGTCGTAGATGCGCTCGGCCAGCGCCTCTGAGACGCCGTCGACGGCCTTGAGGTCGGCGAGGTTGGCGCGGCTCACTGCCTTGGCCGAGCCGAAGTGCGACAGCAGCGCGCGCTTGCGGGTGGCGCCGACGCCGGGGATGTCGTCGAGGGGGGTGGCGCTCATGGACTTGGCGCGCTTGGCGCGGTGGGTGCCGATGGCGAAACGGTGGGCCTCGTCGCGCAGGCGCTGGACGAAGTATAGAACCGGATCGTTGTGGCGCAGCGCGAAGGGGCGTTGACCGGGGCGGTGGAATTCTTCCTTGCCGTGGTCGCGGTCCACGCCCTTGGCGACGCCGATCATGGGGAGATCCTCGACGCCCATGTCCTCCATGATCTCTTCGACGGCGCTGACCTGTCCGGCGCCGCCGTCGATCAGCAGCAGGTCAGGCCACTGGCCCTTCTCGCGGTCGGGGTCTTCCTTCTGGAGGCGCTTGAAGCGGCGGGTGAGGACCTCTTTCATCATGCCGAAGTCGTCGCCCGGGGTGAGTTCGTCGCCGCGGATGTTGAACTTGCGGTACTGGTTCTTTTCGAAGCCCTCGGGGCCGGCGACGATCATCGCGCCCACCGCATTGGTGCCCTGGATGTGGGAGTTGTCGTAGACCTCGATGCGTTTCGGCGGGCCCTCTAGGCCGAAGGCTTCGGCCAGGCCCGCGAGCAGTTTGCCCTGGGCCGCGCCCTCGGCCATCTTGCGGGCGAGGCTTTCGCGGGCGTTGCGGGCGGCGTGTTCGATGAGTTCGGCCTTTTCGCCGCGCTGGGGCACGGCGATCTCGACCTTGCGGCCGCGCTTTTCGCTGAGCAGGTCGACCATGAGGTCCTCGTCCTCGATCCCGTGCGACAGGAGCAGCAGGCGGGGCGGTTCCTTCTGGGCGTAGAACTGGCCGATGAAGGCCTCGAGCACCTCGGCGGGGTCCACGTCCTCGCCCACGCGGGGATAGAAGTCCCGGTTGCCCCAGTTCTGGTTGGCGCGGATGAAGAAGACCTGCACGCAGGCCTGGCCGCCCTCCATGTGGAGTGCGATCACGTCGGCCTCGGCCACGCCCTGCGGGTTGATGCCCTGCGCCGACTGCACGGTGGTGAGCGCGCGGATGCGGTCGCGCAGGGCGGCGGCGCGCTCGAACTCCATGGCCTCGGAAGCTTCCTGCATCTGGCGGGCGAGGGTTTCCTGGATCTGGGTCGAGCGACCCGAGAGGAAGCGCTGGGCGTCCTTCACGCTTTGGGCATAGTCCTCTTCGCTGATCTTGCCGACGCAGGGGGCGCTGCAGCGGCGGATCTGGTGCAACAGGCAGGGGCGGGTGCGGCTGTCGAACATGGTGTCCGAGCAGTTGCGCAGCAGGAAGACCTTCTGCAGTTGGTTGAGCGTGCGGTTCACGGCCCCCGCGCTGGCGAAGGGGCCGAAGTAGCTGCCGCCCTCGGACTTGGCGCCGCGGTGCTTGCGGATCTGCGGGTAGGCGTGGTCGCTGAGCAGGATGTTGGGGAAGCTCTTGTCGTCGCGCAGGAGCACGTTGAACTTCGGCTTGAGCTGCTTGATCAGGTTCTGTTCGAGCAGCAGGGCCTCGGTCTCGGTCCGGGTCGTGAGGAACATCATCGACGCGGTTTCCGAGATCATGCGCGCGATGCGGCGCGAGTGGCCCGCGGGGCGCGCGTAGTTCGAGACGCGCGCCTTGAGATTGCGCGCCTTGCCGACGTAGAGAACGCGGCTGTCCGCATCGAGCATGCGGTAGACCCCCGGGCTGCCGTCGAGCATCCGCAGGTATCCCTGGATGACCTTGTGGCCGGTGGCGGGCTTCTCGGAGGGCTTTGGCGTGCTGTCGGTCATGGCGCGCGGCTATCCTTGGGCTGCCGACTCGATTCTGCCCTGGCGCTGCCCCCGGAACACGGCGGGTTCAAGGGGGAATGAATCCACGACTTCTGTGGATAAACCTGTAGGCAAACTGTGACCAAGCCGGATTTTTCGTTGGTTTATGAACGTTTCCTGAAGGCGCATAATTTTTATGCAAAAAAATAAGACGCTGGAAATAAAGGATAAAAAATCTGGGAATGATAAGGTCCTGAGTTCCTTAACATTTGTGCTACCTTTACGCAGCGTCTGCGGCCTCCCGTGCATAAATCCGCGGGGGATCACTCCACGCCCTGCACATCCGGGGTCTGCCAGTTCAGGTGCTGGCCCCCGTCGACGCAGAGAAGCTGGCCGGTCACGGCAGGCGAATCGAGGAAATATCCCAGTGCTCCGGTGATGTCGGCGGGGTTCGATCCGCGGTGCATCAGGGTGGCCTGCCGCTGGCGCGAGAAATGGTCGTCGCTCTGCCGGGCGCCCTGCAGGGTGGGGCCGGGGCCGATGCCGTTGACGCGCACCCGGGGGGCAAGCGCCTGTGCCGCGGTGCGGGTGAAAGCCCAGAGCCCCATCTTGGCGAGGGTGTAGGTCATGAACTCGGGCGTGAGCTTGCGGACGCGCTGGTCGATCATGTTGACCACCAGTCCCTGTGGCAGCGGTTCGCCCATGTCGTCGGTGAGCGGATCGGGGATCTGGGCGGCCAGCGCCTGGGTCAGCACGAAGGGCGCGCGCAGGTTGCTTTCCATGTGGCGGTCCCAGCTTTCGCGGGTGGCGCTGGTGATGTCGTCGTGCTCGAAGATCGAGGCGTTGTTTACCAGCACCGTCAGTGGCCCGCCGAGCGCGTCGGCGGCGCGGGGGAGGAGGGTCTGCACCGCGGCCTCGTCGAGAAGGTCGGCCTGCAGGGGGACGGCCTTCCAGCCCTTGGCCTCGATCTCGGCGGCGGTCTCCTTCGCGGCCTCCTCGGAGCCGCCGTAGTGGACGGCGACATCGAAGCCGCGGTCGGCGAGGTAGAGCGCCATGGCATGGCCGAGGCGCTTGGCCCCGCCGGTGACGAGGGCACGCTTGTGGGTCCGGGTCATGGCTCTCTCCTGGTCAGACGTAGAACACCATTGCGATGTAGCCCACGTAGAGCGCGGACAAGACCGCGCCCGTGCCCTTGCCCATGTCGCGGCCCATGAAGACGAAGGGGATCAGCAGCAGCGAGGCGGCCAGCATCACCCAGAGGTCGAGGCGCAGGAAGGCGGGGTCGACCTCCATCGGTGCGATCAGGGAGGCGACGCCGATGATGGCCAGCAGGTTGAACATGTTGGAGCCGATGACGTTGCCGATGGCGACGTCGGCCTGCTTGCGGATGGCGGCCATGACGGTGGTGGCAAGTTCGGGCAGCGAGGTGCCGAGCGCCACCAGCGTGAGACCGATCACCGTGTCGGGCACGCCGAACATCTGGGCGATCTCGGTGGCACTGTCGACGAGCAGATCGGCGCCGAGCGGCAGGCCGACGAGGCCGAGGGCGAGGAAGAGCAGGATCTTCCACCAGGCCATGTCGGGGTCGGCGCCCTCTGGGTCCTCAAGATCCTCTTCGAGGTCGCCGGCGCGCTTGTGGCGCCACGCGTCGCGGAGGTTGTCCCCGAGCACCAGCGCCAGCGCGGCGAGCAGGATGAGCCCCGAGATCCAGTCGAAGACCCCCCGGAAGGCCAGCGCGATGAAGAGCAGTGTCCCGCCGATCATGACGAGGTAGCTCTTGTGGCTGCTGAAATGGCTGGTGTGCATCACCGTGATCAGCGCCGGAATGCCCAGCACCAGAAGGACGTTGGCGGTGTTGGAGCCTACCACGTTGCCGAGCGCGATGCCCGGCGCATTGTCCAGCGCGGCATTGATGGAGATTAGCAGCTCGGGGGCAGAGGTGCCGAAAGCCACGATGGTCAGGCTGACGATCATGGCGGGGATGCCGACCCGGAGGGCGAGATTGACCGCGCCCTTGACCAGGGCGTCCCCCGCCAGGAGCAGGATCACGAGACCGAGCGCCGCGTAGACGAATACCATGTTACCTCTTGTCGTTTCCGCAGGGGCAGGGGCCCTTGCCGATGCGATGGCGTCCGCAGCCGGGACAGCGACCGGTCTTGCGGCGGGTGAGGTCGATCTTCGGCATCCGCAAGCGGCCGAACATCGCCATCACGCCCATCGCAATCAGGAAGAGAAGGACGATCTTGACGATCATGTCACAGTCCGAAGCGCGCGAAGTCGGCGCGTTCCTCGATCTGGGAAAGCGCGTCCTGCGCGACGCTGGCGCCAACGCGCGAGAGCAGCGGCTTGCGCTGGTCGAAGCGGCGGAAGGAGACCTTCTTGCCGAAGCGTTCCTTCATCTTGGGCACCAGATGCCCGACGCCGTCGGCGAGCCCGACCTCGACGGCGCTCTGGCCGATCCAGACCTCGCCGGTGAAGAGCTCGGGGTCGTCGGCAAGCTTGTCGCCGCGGCGGTCGCGGACGTGGCCTATGAAGGTGTCGTGCAACTGACCCAGAAGCCGGTTCAGGCGGGCGACATCCTCTTCCTTCTCGGGGCGGAAGGGGTCGAGCATCGCCTTGGAGCGCCCGGCGGTGTGGACACGGCGCTCGATCCCCTGGCGCTGCAGCAGGACATGTGCGCCGAAACCCGAGGAGATGACACCGATGGAGCCCAGGATGGAGCTGGGGTCGGCCCAGATCTCGTCCGCGGCGCTGGCGATCCAGTAGCCGCCCGAAGCGGCCACGTCCTCGGTGAAGGCGTAGACGGGGACCTTGTTTTCCTCCGACAGGCGCCGGATGCGCGCGCCGATCAGCGAGCTTTGCACCGGCGAGCCGCCGGGCGAGTTGATCTCGAGCGCCACGGCGGCGGGTTTGCCGCGCTTGAAGGCGCGTTCGAGCGACTGCGCGAGGCTGCGGTCCGAGATGCTGGCGCGTCCGGCCATCCCGATCGCCCCCTGGAGACGGACGATGTTCACGGTCGGGGACGATTTGACGAATGGAATCCAGCGTTTCATGTGGCGGGATGTAGACGCGGCAGAGAGGCCAAACAAGGCGCGGCGCAAAAGAAGCCGGCTCTGTGGCGCCCCGACTGAGCCGCGCACGCGGCGCGGGTCCACCGGTCAGCCGTCGCCAAGCGTCGTCAGTGCCTCGCGCAGCAGGTCCGGCATCGGTTCGGGGCGACCCTCGGTGCCCATGTGGACTTGGCTGAAAAAGCCCTCGGCGCAGGCCGTGTCCTCGTCGTTGCGGAACATGGCGAGCTCTACCTTGAAGGAGGAGCGCCCCAGGTGCGCCAGCCGCAGTCCGATCTGCAGCGCGTCCGGGTAGCCGGCCTCGGCATGGTAGCGGCAGCCGGATTCCACGACGACAAGCTGCATGGCGCCCTCGCCGTGGATCTTGATCCCCTGCGCGATCTGCCAAGAGCCGAGCGCGGTGTCGAAGAGCTCGATGTAGACGGCGTTGTTCATGTGGCCGTAGGCGTCGTTGTCGCGCCAGCGGGTGGGCATGGAGATGAACGCGCGGTAGTCGGCGCGCGTGCCGGGCGGTTGTCTGCTCATTGGTTCCTCAGCATTCGGAAGCCGGCCGATGCACCCCAGCCCGCCGCGATGGCGATGGCGAGCGACATCAGGCCGTAGATGAGCGGCTGTTGCCGCGAGAGGGTGAAGAGCCAGCGTTCGAGGCCGACCTTCCGGACCTCGATCGTGGTGTCGTACTCGGCGACGACGCCGCCGGCCCGCGTGAGGAAGATGCGCGCCGCGTAGGCGCCTTCCGTCAGGTTGGCGGGCATCTCGATGGCCGTCTCGAAGAGCGTGGATTCGGTCAGTTCGACGGCGCTCTCGTTGAGCTGGTAGATGCCCTGGTCCTCGCGCACGCGGATGAGGGCATCGGTGAAGATGCCCGGCTCGTCCACGCCCGATCCCACGGCCCGGATGGCACGCGGGATCGAGATGCGATGGCGCAGGTCCTCGGTATCGGTGATGACGTCGGCCCAGGGGCCGCTGGTCGCCACGGCGTAGAAGGTGGGCGCGGCATCGACATCGGCGAAGGCGGTGTTCACCCAGATGCCGAAGCGCCGGTCCTTGCGCCGCACGGTGAGCGGCCGCGAGGGGCCTGCGACGGCGATGATCACCTCAAGTGGAGGATCCTCGATGATGGGGCCCTCGCGCTTGACCGCGCCGTAGATCAGGATCTCGGACCCCGAGAAGTCGGTCGAGATCCGCACCTGGTCCTTGCTGAGCCCGAGCACAACCTCTTCGGCCCGGGCGGGCAGGGCGGCTGCGAGCAGGAGGAGGAGAAGCGCGGAGAGGCGCATCAGCTCTGCCCCGCCGGCCCGACGCTGTAGAGCTCATCGGGGCGGATCAGCAGGTCGAGCGCGAGCTTGCCGCAGACCACGAGCACCATGCCGGCCAGCAGGATGCGCAGTTGTTCGGCCTTCATGCGCGATCCGATGATTGTGCCGAACTGCGCGCCGATCACGCCGCCGATCAGCAGCAGCAGCGCCAGCACCACGTCGACCGTGTAGTTGGTGGTGGCGTGCAGGATGGCGGTGAAGCCTGCCACGAAGATGATCTGGAAGAGCGAGGTGCCGATCACGACCTTGGTCGGCATGCCCAGCAGGTAGATCATGGCCGGGACCATGATGAAGCCGCCACCGACGCCCATGATGGCCGAGAGCACGCCCACGAAGAAGCCCACGAGGATCGGCGGGATGACCGAGATGTAGAGCCCCGAGATGCGGAAGCGCATCTTGAGCGGCAGCTTCTGGATGGTGGTGTGCTTGCGCCGCGATGCCTTTGCGCCGGACCGCGACTTGCGCAGGGCGCGCAGGCTTTCGACGAACATCAGCGCACCGATGATGCCAAGAAAGACCACGTAGCAGAGGTTCACCAGCAGATCGACCTGCCCGAGGCTTTTGAGGTAGTTGAAGATCACGATGCCGACGGCCGAGCCGAAAAGACCGCCCACAAGAAGGACGGTCCCCATTCGGAGATCCACCGTTCGTCGCCTGAGGTGCGCGAGCAGGGCCGAGAAGGACGAGGCGACGATCTGGTTGGCCTGCGTGGCCACCGCCACCGCGGGCGGGATGCCCACGAAGAACAGCAGCGGGGTCATCATGAAACCGCCGCCGACGCCGAACATGCCCGAGAGGATCCCCACCAGCAGCCCGAGGCTCAGCAGAAGCAGCGCGTTGACCGAGACCTCGGCGATGGGAAGGTAGATCTGCATTCTCTCACTTTGCGGCTGCGGTGCGCGATTGGCAACGGGGCGGATTGGAGCAGCGAGATTGTGTGGTGCGGATCAGGGCAGGAGCAGTTTCTGAAGGCTTCGGCCCATGACGCGGGCACTGTCGAGCATGTCGGTCACCCCCACCCATTCGTCGGGCTTGTGGGCGAGTTCGAGCACGCCCGGCCCATAGGCGATGCAGTTCTTCAGCGTGCCGATGCGGTCGATGTGCTTCTGGTCGTAGCTGCCGGGCGAGGCGACGTAGTCGGGCGCCTTGCCCATGACCTCGTGGATCGCCTCGGTCACGGTGGTGACAACAGGCGCGTCGCGGGCGGTCATCGAGGGCTGCACGCTGTTGAGATCGCGGATCGCGTAGTCGAACTGCGGCCGGCGGGCCTTGAGGTCCTCGAGCAGGGCGATGACCTCGCCGCGGACCTCCTCGAAGGGTTCCTCGAGCAGGAAGCGGCGGTCGATCACGATGCGGCAGCTGTCGGGCACGCAGTTGGCGGGCAGGCCGTCGTAGTCGTCGGCCTGCTCGTGCTCGCCGCCGTGGATCGAGTTGATGTTCATCGTGGACGAGCGCGCGCCTTCGGGCACGACGGGCATGTCCGTGTGGCGCTGGGCCATGGCGGGGAAGAGTGTCTGTTCGAAGGCGTCGAGCACGGCGCCCATGTGGCGCACGGCGCAGTCGCCGAGGAAGGGCATGGAGCCGTGGGCGATCTCGCCCTTGGTTTCGATCTCCGCCCACCAGCCGCCGCGGTGCCCGAGACAGATCCGGTCCTTGTTGAGCGGTTCGGGGATGATGACGTGCTGTACGCGCGCCGGATCGAACCAGCCATGCTCGGCCAGGTACGCGACGCCGCCGTAGCCGCCCGATTCCTCGTCGGCGGTGCCGCTGATCTCGATCGCGCCGGCGAAATCGGGATGTTCGTCGACGAAGGCCTCGGCCGCGATGATCGAGGCGGCAAGCCCGCCCTTCATGTCGCAGGCGCCGCGCCCGTAGATGCGGTCGCCGTCGAGTTCGCCGCCGAAGGGATCGCGGGTCCAGCCGCTGCCGACCTCGACCACATCGGTGTGCGAGTTGAAATGCACGCAGTCGCCGGGGCGGGTGCCCTCGCGCCGCGCCACGATGTTCCAGCGGGGGTGGCGGTCGCTGTCGCCCGGCGCGCCCTCGGCCCGGACCAGCGTGCACTCGAAGCCGCGGGGTGCGAGCCGGTCGCGGAGGTATTCGCAGATCTCGCGGTAGCAGTCGCCGGGCGGGTTCAGCGTGGGGATGCGGATCAGGTCCTGCGTGAGTGCGATCAACTCGTCGCGCTTGTCTTCGATCCGCGTGTCCAGCCCGTCCGTCATGGTTTTGCCTCTTGCCTGTTTGCGCGGACTGTCCGGCGGCGCGGCGGGATTGGCAAGAGGGTCAGGGCAGTTGCAGGCGTGGTGCGCGACCGACCGGGACCGGCCCGATGAAGACGCGGTCATCGCGGAAGTCGAGCGGCAGGTCGAGCGTTTCAGGATTGCCGCGGAGCCCGGCGACAAGCGACAGGCCCTGTTCCAGCGCCTCGGCGAGCGTTGGGTCGATCTGGCCCGCCTCGCGCGCCGTCTCCAGCAATTCGCGCCAGTTCTTGGCCTGCAGGGTCAGTGCCCCCTCGGGGACGCCGTCGGGGTCGATGTCGAGCGTACCGGAGAGCCTCAGGGCCATGCCCTCGGTCTCGTATTGCGCAAGGCGCAGCTCGATTTCCTCTGGGCGGGGGCGCGCGCCGTCGCCGATATTCCATGGGCCGTCGAAGTCCACGATGGCCTCGATCAGCAGGCCTTCGCCCGTGCCCTGGCCCGCCAGCGCGTCGGCGCCCAGGCCGATGCGGTACTGGTCCGCCTGTCCGCCGAGTTGCGAGATGGCTGCCGTCATGCCGGCAAGCGCGAGGCTTCGCTCGGGGCCGTTGAGGTTCAGCACCTCGGCCTCGGCATTAGCGCGCATGAGGATGCCGTCGCCCTCGTGCACGACACTGGCGCGCAGGCCTTGGGAGGTTATGTCCCAGTCGCCCGAGGGCAGGCTCAGCTGCTGCTCGTCGGGAAAGACCAGGATCTCGTGCCCCTGCCGGTAGCTGAGGCGCAGCACCTGAAGGAATGGGGCCTGCCAGGCCACGCCGCGGTCGGGATCGGAGAGGCGCGGGGCGTCCAGCGTGACGTCGATGCGATTGGGAAAGCCCCGCACCCGCAGGGCCTCATATTCGGCCTGCCAGCCGTCGGCGCGGCGGTCCTCGAACCAGCCGGTGACGGCCTGCCGCGCGACGTGCGCCTGCCAGAACCAGTAGCCGGACCAGCCGAGAGCCGCGATCAGGACGAGCGATATCAGTCGTTTCACGTGCGCCTCTTTCGCATTCCGGCCCGATCGTGTTTAGAGGAGCGCGCAAGGAAGGACCAGCGCCATGACCCTTTGGGTATTCGGATACGGATCGCTTCTGTGGAACCCGGGCTTCCCGGTGGCCGAAAGCCTGCGCGCCACCCTGCCGGACTATGCCCGCAGTTTCTGCATGTCCTCGATCCACCATCGCGGCACGCCCGAGAAGCCGGGGCTGGTGCTGGCGCTCGACCACCATCCGGGCGCGGTCTGCGACGGGCTCGCGCTGCGCGCCGAATCCGGCAGCGAGGACGAGACGCTGGCCTACCTGCGTGAGCGGGAACTGGTGTCCTCTGCCTATCTCGAACGCCGCTTGCGGGTCGACCTGATCGATGGCCGCAGGATCGAGGCGCTGGCCTACATCATCGATCCCGACCACGAGCAGTATTGCGGTGGCATGCCGCTCGAAGAGCAGGCCCGCATCATCGCAGGCGCCCACGGCGGGCGCGGCCCGAACCCGGAATATCTCGAGAACACGGCACGCCATCTCGAGGAACTGGGCATTCCCGATGCCGAAATGCACTGGTTGATGTCCCGCGTGCATGAATTGACACGCTGACAGCTTGGATTGAAGGGCGCGACAATCTAGGGTCGGGGCAACAAAAGAACCCCGACAGGCGCCTTGATGGACCAAAAAGATTTCGAAGCGGAACCGAGCTTTAGCCAGCCCGTGCGGCAGGTGGTCGCGATGGTCGTGGTCCTGGGGCTGTCTTTCGCCGGCGGCTTTCTCGCGCTGCCGCGGGTCCTGCCGGTCTTCGAGGCCAACCCGTACCTCAATGGCTTCATCCTGATCGTCTTCGTCGTCGGCCTGATCGCCTGCTTCTGGCAGGTGGCGCAGCTCATCAATTCGGTCCGCTGGATCGAGCGTTTCGCCGCCGACCGCGACACCGGGCGACAGCTTCAGGCACCGCAGCTTCTGGCGCCGCTGGCCACGCTTCTGCGCACCCGCGCCAAGAGGATGCAGATCACCACGACCTCGACCCGCTCGATCCTCGACTCGGTGGCGCAGCGGATCGACGAAGCGCGCGAGATCACGCGCTACATCACCTCGCTGCTGATCTTCCTCGGCCTTCTGGGCACCTTCTACGGTCTGGCGACGACCGTGCCGGCGCTTGTCGACACGATCCGCAGCCTTGCTCCGCAGCAGGGCGAAAGCGGTGCGGACCTCTTCGGGCGGCTCATGTCGGGCCTCGAGGCGCAGCTTGGCGGCATGGGCGTGGCCTTTGCCTCGTCGCTGCTAGGCCTTGCCTGTTCGCTCATCATCGGGCTGCTGGAGCTTTTTGCCGGGCACGGGCAGAACCGCTTTTACCGCGAGCTCGAGGAATGGCTGAGCAGCATCACGCGACTGGGCTTTTCGTCCGAAAGCGACGGCCCCGACCTTGGCGCCGCGGGCGTGGTGCTCGACCGGATGGCCGAGCAGATGGAAAAGCTGGAGTTGCTCTTCGCGCAGGCCGAGAGCGGCCGGTCCGAGGTGGACAGCCGCCTTGGCCAGCTTGCCGACAGCGTGGAGCGGATGACCGAGCGGATCGAGGCAACGGCGCCGTCTTCCAATTCGCTGGCCCGCATCGCCGAGGGGCAGGAGCGCCTTGTCGACGTGCTTCAGCAGAAAGAGGCCTCCGAGGGGCTCGACGCCGAAAGCCGCATGCGCCTGCGGTCGATCGACGTGCAGATGCTGCGCATCCTCGAGGAAATCGCCGCCGGTCGGCAGGAGAGCATGGCCGAGCTGCGCACCGATCTGGCCGCGCTGACCCGTGCGCTTCGCGGTGCGGGCGCTGCCCGCCCGGCACCGGCCGCGCGCGGCGGTCAGGAGAGCTGACATGGCGCTGAGCCGCCGCACCGGATCGCGTTTCCAGGCCAACATCTGGCCCGGCTTCGTCGACGCGATGACGGGGCTGCTGCTGGTGCTGACCTTCGTGCTGTCGATCTTCATGGTGGTGCAGTTCGTCCTGCGCGAGACGATCACAGGCCAGGAAGACCAGCTATCCAACCAGGAAAGCGAGCTGTCGAGCCTGACCAGCCAGGTGGCGGAGCTGTCGCGCGCGCTGGGCCTTGCCGAGCGTCGCAACGAGGATCTGACCGTCGAAGTGGGCGAGCTGGAGTCCACCCTGTCGACCCGCGATGCCGCGCTCGAGGAACAGGACGCCCTGATCGCGAGCCTGACCTCGACCCGCGACAGCCAGGCGGCGGCGTTGGAAGAGGCGCGCACGCGGATCGCCTCTTTCGAGGATCGGGTGGCTTCGCTTCTGTCTCAGCGCGACGCGGCGCGCGAGCGGGTGACGGATCTCGAAGGCACGGCCGAGGCCCTGCGCGCAAGCCGGGACGAGCTGGAAGCGGCGCGGGATCAGCTGGTCTCCGAGCGCGACGCGCTGAACCTCGCCCTCGCGCAGACCCGCGACGAGGTGGATGCGCAGGCCGAGGCGGCGCGCCTGGCCGCCGCGCGGCGCGAGGCGCTGGAAGCCCTGGTCGAGGACCTGCGGGCGCAGAATGCCGACGCTCAGGACCGCATCGGCAGCCTGAGCGCCAGCGTGGACGATCTGGAACAGGCGCTAACCGAGGAAGAGGCGCAACGGCTGGCGGAATCCGAGGCGGCGCGGGCGCTGCGCGTGCGGCTCGAAGATGCGGATGCCGAGCTGACGGCCATGCAGATGGCGCTCGACGAGGAGCGCGCCCGTGCCGAGGAAACGCTGACGCTTCTCGCCGCAGCGCGCGAGGCCGAAAAGGACCTCAACGCGCGGCTCGCGGCGGCCCTGCTGGAGGGCGAGGAAGAGGCAAGCGGGCTGCAGGCGCGGATCGATGATCTGGACGCTGAAGTAAGCCAACTTCGCGCCCAACTTGCGGATGCCCAATCGCAGGGCTCTGAAGCGGACGAGCGGCTGGCTTCGGTCCGTGACGAGCTTGCCCAGGAGCGCGATGCCCGCGTCGCGGCGGAGCGGGCGCTTGAGGATCAGGAGCAGCAGACCGCCGAGACCGAGCGCGCGCTGAGCGAGGCGCAGGGCGCGACACAGGCGGCGGAATCGCGGCTTTCGGACCTCTCGGCGCGGTTGGCGCAGGCGCTGGCGCGGGTGGCCGAGGCGGAGTCGCTGCAGACCGAGCTGGCCGCGCTGCGCGAGCGGAACACGGCGCTGGTCTCCGACCTCTCGGCGGCGCAGGGGCAGGCCCAGGACCGCGCGACGCAGGTCTCGGGCCTCGAGGCGCGTCAGGCCGAGCTTCAGGAGGACCTCGCCGCGGCCCGCGGGGCCGCACAGGAAGCGCAGGCGGCGCTGTCGGAGGCGCGGTCGCGCGCCGACGGGCTGGCCGAAGAACTGGCAGCGGCCACGGATCGCGAGAGCGCCCAGACAGGCGAACTCGAGGCGTTGCAGGGGCGGGCGGCCAATCTCGAGTCGCAGCTTCAGGCGGCACAGGCGCGGGCCGAGGAACGTGCGACGGCGGTGGCGGCGCTTCAGAGCGAGAACGCCGCCCTCTCGCAGCAGCTGTCGGAGGCCTCGGGCGAGACCGCGGCGCTCGAGACGCTGCGCGAACAGAACGACCGGCTTTCGGCCGAACTCGAGGCTGCGCGGTCGCGGGACAGCCGGCGGGACGCGGTCATTGCCAACCTGCGGCAGGCGCTCGCCGAGGCCGAGGCGCGGGCTGCTGAACGGGTCGATGACGCGGAAAACCTCGAGGAGAGGCTGGCGGCGGCGCTTGCGGCGCGGCTCGATGCCGAGAGCAGCGTGGAGGAAACGCGGCAGCGCCTGACCGAGGCGCTGGCAGCGCAGCGGGCGGCGGAGAGCCGGGCCGAGACGCGGCTGACCGAAGCCGAGCAGCGCATGGCCCTGCTCGGTGAGGCGCGCGAGGAGCTGGCCGAGAGCCGCGAGCGGGCGACGACGGCCGAGAAGCAGACGGAGCTGCTCAACCGGCAGGTCTCTGCCCTGCGCGAGCAGCTGGGGCAGTTGCAGGCGCTGCTGGACGAGTCCCGGGCAAGCGACGCTCAGGCGCAGGTGCAGCTTCAGAACCTCGGGTCCGAGCTGAACGCCGCGCTGGCGCGTGTGGCGGCCGAGGAGCGGCGGCGCCGGCAGCTGGAGCAGGCGGAGCGGGAGCGGCTCGAGGAGGAGGCGCGGGACCTGGCGAACTACCGGTCGGAATTCTTCGGTCGGCTGCGCGAGATCATCGGCGAGACGGATGGCATCCGGGTCGAGGGCGACCGTTTCGTGTTCTCGTCCGAAGTGCTCTTCGGGCTGGGCTCGGCCGAGCTGTCGCCGGCGGGCGAGCGGGAGATCTCCAAGGTGGCCGCGATCCTGCAGACCATCGCCGACGACATTCCCGAGGGGATCGACTGGATCATCCGGGTGGACGGACACACCGACGATATCCCCGTGCGGGCCACGGGGCGGTTCGAGGACAACTGGGAACTCAGCCAGCGGCGGGCCCTTTCGGTGGTGCGCTACATGGTGGACGAGCTGGGCATCCCGCCGGACCGGCTGGCGGCCAACGGGTTCGGGCAGTACCAGCCGGTGAACCCTGCCGACACGCCCGAGGCGCGGGCCCAGAACCGGCGGATCGAGCTGAAGCTGACCGAGCGCTGAGGCGGTCCGGGACGCGGGACATTCGGGGTGTCCCGCGCCGGGACATCGTTCCAGACACGGAAAATCAATGGCTTACAGAGACGAATTAGGGGAATTTTAAGACTGTGCCGCGCGGGGGCATGTCCCCGACGCCGTGTTTTCCGGGCTTTTCTGGGCTCCGGACGGGGGCGCTGAGAGGCTGGCTGGCGATCGTTCCGGATCACGTCTGCCGGCTGGGAGCGCGAGGAAAGGTGGTGCTTGGGATCGCGTCTTGTGATGCCGGAATAGGGCATATCCGCCCGGAACACGGGGCTTCCGGAGGTTTTCGGGGGGCCTGGATAAAAGTGCCCACCCCCGGAGGTTGTCGCGCCATCCCACGGTGCGGCACGCGCCCGGCTTCGCAGCATCCTGCCAGCCCGGGATAAGGTGTGTGTCCGTGACCCGAGTGGGTCCGCTCCGAGCCCAATTCGCTGATTGAGCGCGAAGCCCCCCGCGCGGAATCAAGGGCCGCAGGCCCGCCGCGCATCGCAGCCGCGCTCCCATGCGGCGGCGATTTGGCGATGCTGGGTGCCTCGTGTCGAGGTCTTTCGGGGTTGCGGGGATAAAACAAGAGGATCAGCGGTCCGGATCGCCACCGCGCGCGGCTGCGATGCGCGGCCTCCGGAGGTTTTGGGGGTGGCCGGGGTACGGTGCCCACGTTTGGAGGTTGTCGCGCGATGCCAAGGTTCGGCACGCGCCCCGGCTTCGCGGCATCCTGCCAGCCCAGGATAAGGTGTGTGTCCGTAAGCCGTGTTGGTCCGCCATGACCCCGTCTCGCGATTGGAGATCGCACAGCGGAAGCCGGGCCAGCGCCGGACCGTCACGCCGGAGGCGTGCCGACGGATAATCGGCGCACCTCTGGTGCGACGGGGCGGCCCGGCGCTGGCCCGGCGGGGGTGAAGCCCCTTGTTCCGGGCCTGTCAGGGCGTGGCTCGAAGGGTCTCTATATCCCGCGTGACGGACCCTCACGGTCTGCGCACAGGCCCCAAAGAAAAACCGCCGCGGGGTGGCCCGCGGCGGTTGGTGGTCTTTCAGATGGCCCCCGGCCTTACTCGGCGGTCAGGAGCGGCGGCTTCTTGGAGCCGAGGCGCGGGTTTTCCGGGCCCGACATGTCCAGCACCAGTTCGCCGTCCTTGACCGAGACGCGGACGAGGCCGCCCTTGGTCAGCTTGCCGAAGAGCAGCTCCTCGGCCAGCGGCTTCTTGATGTTTTCCTGGATCACGCGGCCCAGCGGGCGCGCGCCCATCTTGTCGTCGTAGCCACGGTCGGCCAGCCATTCGGCGGCGGGCTTGGTAAGCTCGATGCTGACGTTGCGGTCCATGAGCTGGGCCTCGAGCTGCAGCACGAACTTTTCCACCACTTGCAGGATCACCGACTTGGGCAGCGGGCGGAAGCTGATGACCGCGTCCAGACGGTTGCGGAATTCCGGCGTGAAGGTCCGTTCGATGGCGGCGGTATCCTCGCCCTCGCGACGGTCACGGGCGAAGCCGATGGCCGATTTGGCCTGCTCCTCGGCCCCCGCGTTGGAGGTCATGATGAGGATCACGTTCCGGAAATCCGTGGTCCGGCCGTTGTGGTCGGTCAGCTGGCCGTGGTCCATGACCTGCAGCAGGATGTTGTAGACATCCGGGTGCGCCTTCTCGATCTCGTCGAGGAGGAGCACGCAGTGCGGATTCTGGTCCACGCCGTCGGTCAGCAGGCCGCCCTGGTCGAAGCCCACGTAGCCCGGAGGCGCACCGATCAGGCGCGATACGGCGTGCTTCTCCATGTACTCGGACATGTCGAAGCGCAGCATCTCGACCCCGAGCGAATCGGCGAGCTGCTTGGCCACCTCGGTCTTGCCGACGCCGGTGGGGCCGGCAAAGAGGTAGTTGCCGATCGGCTTTTCGGGTTCGCGCAGGCCGGCACGCGCCAGCTTGATCGCGGAAGACAGCGCCTCGATCGCCGGGTCCTGTCCGAAGACCACGCGCTTGAGCGTGCCCTCGAGATCCTTGAGCACCTCGGCATCGTCCTTGGAGACACTTTTCGGCGGGATGCGCGCGATCTTGGCGACCACGGCCTCGATCTCCTTGGCGCCGATGGACTTGCGGCGCTTGGAGGCGGCCACGAGATGCTGCGCGGCGCCGGCCTCGTCGATGACGTCGATGGCCTTGTCGGGCAGCTTGCGGTCGTTGATGTAGCGCGCAGAAAGCTCCACCGCGGTCTTGATGGCGTCCTGCGTGTACTTCACGCTGTGATGCTCCTCGAAGTAGGGCTTGAGGCCCTTGAGGATCTTCACGGCGTCATCGACCGTGGGTTCGTTCACGTCGATCTTCTGGAACCGGCGGCTGAGCGCGCGGTCCTTTTCGAAGTGCTGGCGGAACTCCTTATACGTGGTGGAGCCCATGGTGCGCAGCTTGCCGCCCTGAAGCGCGGGCTTCAGGAGGTTGGAGGCGTCCATGGCACCGCCGGAGGTGGCGCCGGCACCGATCACGGTGTGGATCTCGTCGATGAAGAGAACGCCGTCGGGGTGCTCTTCAAGCTCGTTCACGACCGCCTTGAGGCGTTCCTCGAAATCGCCGCGGTAGCGGGTGCCTGCGAGCAGGGCGCCCATGTCGAGGCTGAAGATCGTGGTGTTCTTCAGCACGTCGGGCGTTTCGCCGGCGACGATCTTGCGGGCTAGGCCCTCGGCGATGGCGGTCTTGCCCACGCCGGGATCGCCCACGAGCAGCGGATTGTTCTTGCGGCGGCGGCAGAGCACCTGGATGCAGCGCTCGACCTCGGAATCGCGGCCGATGAGCGGGTCGACGTCGCCTTCGCGCGCCTTGGCGTTCAGGTCGACGCAGTACTTGGCGAGCGCCGATTCCTTGTCGGACCCGCCGCCCGAGGGCGTTTCGGTCTGCTGGGCCTCTTCCTCGGCCTCGGTCGCGCCCTGGACGGGGCGGGATTCGCCGTAGGCGGGGTTCTTGGCCACGCCATGCGCGATGAAGTTCACCGCGTCGTAGCGGGTCATGTCCTGCTCCTGCAGGAAGTAGGCGGCATTCGATTCGCGCTCGGCGAAGATGGCCACGAGAACGTTCGCGCCTGTCACCTCGGTCCGGCCGGAGCTTTGGACGTGGATGGCGGCGCGCTGGATCACGCGCTGGAAGGCGGCCGTCGGCACGGCCTCGGACCCTTCGATGTCGGTCACGAGGTTGGACAGGTCGTCGTCGATGAACTCCACCAGCGTGGTGCGCAGCTCCTCGGTCTCGACCGAGCAGGCTTTCATCACGCGCGAGGCATCGGGTTCGTCGATCAGCGCAAGCAGGAGATGTTCCAGCGTGGCGAATTCGTGGCTGCGCGAATTCGCGAGCGCCAGTGCCGAGTGGATTGCCTGCTCAAGTGTGTTCGAGAATGAAGGCACGGGCGTGCTCCTCTTGTCTGCGCTGATCCCGGTGTCGGGACCAGCATTGCCTCTCAGGATTAAAGTTTGGTCGATTACCGACGTGCTTCAAGTTTTTTCTTGGTTTCGGCCGGTCACGAAATGTGGCGGATGCCGTCGTGATGCGGTTTGCGTCAGAACCGATCCTTGCGCGTGCGTACCTCGGCAAACACCTGAGAGTCTGTCGCGTCTTGCATGCCGACGGCGCGTTTCAGGGCCGGATCGGACGCACGCAGGAAGGGGTTGGTGGAAAGTTCCTCGGAAAGGGGAACCTGGGCGGTTGGGCGGTCTTCGGCGCGCGCCTGGGCGATCGCCTCTGCACGAGATTTAAGCTCTTCGTTCTCGGGTTCAATAGTCAGGGCGAAGCGGGCGTTGGCCTGGGTGTATTCGTGGCCCGAGTAGATCACCGTCTCGGGGGGGAGCGCGGCGAGCTTCGACAGGCTTTCCCACATCATTTCGGGGGTGCCCTCGAAGACCCGGCCGCAGCCGAGCGCCATGAGGCTGTCGGCGGTGAAGGCGGCCTTGGCCTTGGGGAAGTGGAAGGCGATGTGGCCGAGCGTGTGGCCCGGAACCTCGATCACCTCAAACTCCATGTTGCCGGTACCGTCGTGGTCGCCTTCCTCGAGCGGGTCGGTCAGGGGCGGCAGCTTGGCCTCTTCCTTGCGGGGGCCCATGACGCGGGGGGAATACTTCTCGCGCAGCTCTGAGAGCCCGTCGACATGGTCGGCGTGGTGGTGGGTGATCAGGATCGCGTCGAGTCCCCAGTCGCGGCCCTCCAGCGCGGCGATGATCGGCTCGGCTTCGGGGGCGTCGACCAGATAGGTGCCGGCGTCGCCGTGGATGAGGTAGGCATAGTTGTCACTCCGACAGGGGACAGTGACGATCTCGAGGGGCATGGTGTTTCCTTCCAGCCTTTGCCAAACTGCGGGTCAGTCAATCGCAGGTGAAGCCTCTCTGCAATGCATCTGGATGTGGGAACGCTCCGCGACTTCTACTACCGCAGCGCCCTGGGGCGTGCGGCGCAGGGCATTCTCCGTCGGGAGGTGGTCCGTTTCTGGCCGGAATGCGACCGGCAGACGGTGGTGGGCTACGGTTTCGCCGTGCCGCTGCTGCGGCCCTACCTGGCGGGCGCCCGCCGCGTCGTGGGGCTGATGCCCGCGCCGCAGGGGGTGATGCGCTGGCCCGGGGGCATGCCCAACGTGTCGGTGCTGAGCGAGGAAGCCGCCTGGCCGATGGAGACGGGGCACGTCGACCGGCTGATCCTGATGCACGGGCTCGAGACATCGGAACGGCAGGGCGACGTGCTGGACGAGGCCTACCGCGTGCTGGGGCCCGGGGGGCAGGCGCTCTTCATCGTGCCGAACCGTTCGGGGCTCTGGGCGCGGTCGGACAGGACGCCCTTCGGCTTCGGGCGGCCCTATTCGCTGTCGCAGCTCGAGGACCAGCTCAAGCGCCACGATTTCGTGCCCGAGAAACATATCTCGGTGCTCTACCAGCCGCCCTCGACGCGGCGGTTCTGGATGCGCACGGGGCCGATCTGGGAGCGCATGGGGCGCGCGATCCCCGCGATCATGGCGGGGGGCGTGGTGATGGTGGTGGCCTCCAAGCGCTATCCGCCGACGCAGCGCGGCGTGGACGGGGCGGTGCGCGTGCCAAACCCGCTCGACGTGCTGAGCCCGCGCCCGGTGAACAAACCCAAGACGGTCTGAGGCGCCCTCAGGCGTAGAGCTCCAGCCGCCGGGTGGGCGCGATGCGGTCGAGGAAGGCCGCGTCGTGGCTGACCACCAGCAGCGCGCCGTCGTAGGCGGCAAGCGCGCCCTCCAGAGCCTCCAGCCCGTCGAGATCAAGGTGGTTGGTCGGCTCGTCGAGGATCAGAAGTTGCGGCGGCTGCGCGCGGCCCATGGTGCAGGCAAGCCCCGCGCGCAGGCGTTCGCCGCCGCTGAGGCTGCCCGCGGTGCGCAGGGCGTCGTCGGCGCGAAAGCGGAACCGGGCAAGGGCGGCGCGGCAGGCGGTTTCATCGGTGTCCGGGTTCAGGGCGCGGAAGTTCTCGCGCAGCGTCAGGCCGGGGTCGAGCAGGCCAAGCGACTGGTCCATGAGCGCAAAAGGCACTGAACAGTCCACTGCGCCGGAGAGCGGGGCGAGCGCGCCGGTGATCAGCGCGATCAGCGTTGACTTGCCGCAGCCGTTTGCACCGCAGAGCGCAATACGTTCCGGCCCGGTGATTGTGAGCGACAGATTCAGGATGACAGGCGCCTGCGGATCGTACCCGCCGGTCAGGTCGCGCAGTTCGAGCACTGTGCGCCTGCGCGGCAGGCCGGTGGAGGGCACGTCCATGCGCAGCGGCTGGACCACCTCAATCCGGTCACGTGCGGCGGCGAGATGCTCGTCCGCCGCCTGAGCCCGCGCCGCGCGCAGCCGGGCATTGGCGCCGCCCGAGGATTCGGAGCGTTCCTTCGCCGCATCCATGAGGATCTTGGGCTGGTCGCCGCGGGCTCGGGCCTTGCGACCCATGCGGTCGGTGCGCGCCTTGCGTTCCTCGGCCTGCAGGGCACGTTGACGCAGCAGGTCGGTTTCCTTTTCGGCATCGGCAAGGTCGCGTTCGGCGGCGGCGCGCTCGATCTCCTTGCGGGCGCGGTAGGCGCTGTAGGGGCCGCCGAACCGGGTGGCGCCCTGAGACGACAGCTCGACGATGGCGTCCATTTCCTCGAGCAGTTCGCGGTCGTGGCTGACCACCACGGCGCAGGCCCGCCAGCCGCGCAGCAGGTCGATGACGGCGGTGCGGCCTTCGCGGTCTAGGTTGTTGGTGGGCTCGTCGAGCAGGAGCACGTCCGGTTCGTCGAAGATCAGCGCGGCGAGGCCCGCGCGGGTGCGCTGGCCGCCCGAGAGCGCGACGAGCGGTGTGCGCGGATCGGCGGAGAGACCGCAGCGGGCCAGCGCTGCCTCGATGCGCGCGGGCAGGGTCCAGTCGGTGCGGGCGAGGTCGTCCATGCCGGCGCGCCCTGCCTCGGCCCGGTCGAGCAGCTCGAGGGCGTCAGAGACGCCGAAGAGGTCGGCGAGCGTGGCGCCGGGGCGCGGGGCCACGTCCTGCCGCAGGGTGGCGCAGCGTCCGGCGACGTGCACTTCGCCCGCGGCGGGGCCCAGATCGCCCGCGATGAGGCGCAGCAGGGTGGTCTTGCCACTGCCGTTGCGGCCGACGAGGCCGCTGCGTTCGGGCCCGAAGGCCAGGGTCAGGTCGGAGAGGAGGGGCGTGCCGTCAGGCGCGGACCACGACAAGTTGGACAGGGAAACGGAGGCAGGCATGGGACAGGTCTTCTCGCAGCGGAACCGGATGGGTGAGGGCGGCGAGCTGCTTGTCCATGTCAGAGTGTCTCCGGTGGCTGTGTGGTCCTGCAAAGGTAGTCGCGGCGCGGCGGCGCGCAAGCCCGGGTGCCGGCCCGCAGTGCCCGGTGTGATGCTTCATCCGGCAGAAAAGTCTGGAAAATCCCCTAACAAAATCATTTTTAATGTGCGCAGAAAGCCGCAGTTAGCGCAAACCCCCATAAAACAAGGGGCTTGCACCAAAAGGTAAATGACTGCTTGCATGTTGCGGGGTGGGTGAGGCTCTGCTACATCCGCCGCGATTTTGAGTGCCTTGTGCTGGGACAAGGCAAGAACCGGAGCCCTCGGATGTGCCACGCGTGGTCACGTCACGGGGGTCGAATAACGGAAGGGTGGACGTGTCTGACTCAGCTTCGATCTCCTCCGGCATCGCTGAACGCTATGCCACCGCCGTCTTCGAGATCGCCAAGGAGGGTGGTCAGCTCTCCGAGCTCGAGGCCAACCTTGACGATCTCTCGGCGGCCCTGGATGAAAGTGCCGATCTGCGTGATCTGCTGACATCTCCCGTCTACACGCGCACGCAGCAGGGCGACGCCATCGGCGCCATCGCGCAGAAGATGGGCCTGATTCAGCCGCTGCACAACGTGCTGCTGCTGATGGCGTCCAAGCGCCGCCTGTTCGTCGTGCCGCAGATGGTGACCCGCCTTCGCGAGATGATCGCGGAAGACAAGGGCGAGGTGACCGCCGACGTGGTGACGGCCAAGGAACTCACGCCTGCACAGGCCAGCGAGCTCGCCGAGACGCTGAAGGCCAAGGTCGGCCAGGACGTGAAGATCAATACCACCGTTGATGAAAGCCTCATCGGCGGTCTTGTCGTGAAGGTGGGCTCGAAGATGATCGACACTTCGATCCGCTCGAAGCTCCTCTCCCTCCAGAATGCCATGAAAGAGGTCGGATAAATGGGTATCCAAGCAGCCGAGATTTCTGCGATCCTGAAGGACCAGATCAAGAACTTCGGTCAGGAGGCCGAAGTTGCCGAAGTGGGTCGCGTGCTGTCGGTCGGCGACGGGATCGCCCGCGTCTACGGTCTCGACAACATCCAGGCCGGCGAGATGGTCGAGTTCCCCGGTGGTATCATGGGCATGGCCCTGAACCTCGAGGCCGACAACGTCGGCGTCGTGATCTTCGGGTCGGACCGTGACATCAAGGAAGGCGACGTCGTCAAGCGCACCGACTCGATCGTGGACGTGCCCGCCGGCGAAGGCCTGCTGGGCCGCGTTGTCGACGGTCTGGGCAACCCGCTGGACGGCAAGGGTCCGATCGAATCCGTCGAGCGCCGCGTCGCCGATGTGAAGGCGCCGGGCATCATCCCGCGTAAATCCGTGCACGAGCCCATGGCGACCGGCCTCAAGGCCATCGACGCCATGATCCCGATCGGCCGTGGCCAGCGCGAGCTGATCATCGGCGACCGCCAGACCGGCAAGACCGCCGTGGCGCTCGACACGATCCTGAACCAGAAGAGCTACAACGACGCCGCCGCAAGCGACAGCGACAAGCTGTACTGCGTCTACGTCGCGATCGGGCAGAAGCGGTCGACCGTGGCGCAGCTGGTGAAGAAGCTCGAGGAAACCGGCGCGATCGAATACTCGATCGTCGTCGCGGCAACGGCTTCCGAGCCGGCGCCGATGCAGTACCTCGCGCCCTACGCCGCGACCGCGATGGCGGAATACTTCCGCGACAACGGCAAGCACGCGCTGGTGGTCTACGACGACCTTTCCAAGCAGGCCGTGGCCTACCGCCAGATGTCCCTGCTGCTGCGCCGCCCGCCGGGCCGCGAAGCCTACCCGGGCGACGTCTTCTACCTGCACTCGCGCCTGCTGGAGCGTTCGGCGAAGCTGAACGAGGACCACGGCTCGGGCTCGCTGACGGCGCTGCCGATCATCGAGACGCAGGGCGGCGACGTGTCGGCCTTCATCCCGACCAACGTGATCTCGATCACCGACGGCCAGATCTTCCTCGAGACCGAACTGTTCTACCAGGGCATCCGCCCCGCCGTGAACACCGGTCTGTCGGTGTCCCGCGTGGGCTCGTCGGCGCAGACCTCGGCGATGAAGTCGGTGGCCGGCCCGGTGAAACTGTCGCTCGCCCAGTACCGCGAGATGGCGGCCTTCGCGCAGTTCGGTTCCGACCTCGACGCCTCGACCCAGCGCCTGCTGAACCGGGGTGCACGTCTGACCGAGCTCATGAAGCAGCCGCAGTACGCGCCGCTGACCAACGCCGAGATCGTCTGCGTGATCTACGCCGGCACCAACGGCTACCTCGACAATCTCGACGTGTCGCAGGTCGGCCGCTTCGAGCAGGGCCTGCTGTCGCACCTGCGGGGCAAGCACAAGGACGTGCTGGACTTCCTGACCAAGGAAGACCCGAAGGTGAAGGGTGAAGCAGAAGACAAGATCAAGGCTGCGATCGAAGACTTCGCCAAAGATTTCGCGTAAGGGGAGGCCAGAATGCCGAGCCTCAAGGACCTGAAAAACCGGATCTCCAGCGTGAAGAACACGCGGAAGATCACGAAGGCCATGCAGATGGTGGCCGCCGCGAAACTGCGGCGGGCACAGGATGCCGCCGAGCAGGCCCGCCCCTATGCGGAGCGCTTCAACGCGGTCATGGCGTCGCTGGCGGCTTCCGTCGGCGGCAGCGATACCGCGCCGAAGCTCCTGGCCGGGACCGGCCAGGACAAGGTGCAGCTTCTGATCGTGATGACAGCCGAGCGCGGTCTCTGCGGCGGCTTCAACAGCTCGATCGTGAAACTGGCGCGCAGCCACGCGGCCAAGCTCAAGTCCGAGGGGAAGGAAGTCAAAATCCTGACCGTCGGCAAGAAGGGCCGCGAGCAGCTCAAGCGCGACTGGGGTGATGCCTTTGTCGGGCACGTGGACCTGAGCGACGTCAAGCGCATCGGCTATGCCGACGCGCAGGGCATCGCCAAGGACGTGCTGACCCGCTTCGACAACGGCGAATTCGACGTGGCGACGCTCTTCTACTCGAAGTTCCACTCGGTCATCAGCCAGGAGCCGCTCACGCAGCAGGTCATCCCGGCCGACTACGAGAGCGCGACCGACGACGAGGCGCCCAAGGATCAGTCCGAAGCCGCGCTCTACGACTACGAGCCGGACGAGGAAGCCATTCTCGCGGACTTGCTTCCGCGCGGCGTGGCGACCCAGATCTTCGCCGCACTGCTGGAAAACGGCGCCTCGGAACAGGGCGCACGGATGAGCGCGATGGACAACGCGACCCGCAACGCGGGCGAGATGATCGACAAGCTCACCATCGAGTACAACCGTTCGCGTCAGGCCGTCATCACCAACGAACTGATCGAAATTATTTCGGGCGCCGAGGCGCTCTAACGAACCCGGAGACGAAACATGGCAAACGCTACTGGCAAGATCACCCAGGTGATTGGCGCCGTGGTCGACGTTCAGTTCGACGACCACCTGCCCGAGATTCTGAACGCGCTCGAATGTGACAACAACGGCAAGCGCCTGGTCATGGAAGTGGCCCAGCACCTTGGCGAGCGCTCCGTGCGCACCATCGCCATGGACTCGACCGAAGGTCTGGTCCGCGGTGCGAAGGTCACCGACACCGACGGCCCCATCTCGGTCCCGGTCGGCACGGCAACGCTCGGCCGCATCCTGAACGTGATCGGCGAGCCGGTCGACGAGAAGGGCCCCGTCGAGGCCGAGGAATACCGTCCGATCCACGCGCCCGCGCCCGACTTCGCCGCACAGGCGACCGAGGCCGAGGTGCTGGTCACCGGTATCAAGGTCATCGACCTGCTGGCGCCCTACGCGAAGGGCGGCAAGATCGGCCTCTTCGGCGGTGCCGGCGTGGGCAAGACCGTCCTCATCCAGGAGCTCATCAACAACATCGCGAAGGTGCACTCGGGTCTGTCCGTGTTCGCCGGCGTGGGTGAGCGGACCCGTGAGGGCAACGACCTTTACCACGAGATGATCGAATCCGGCGTTCTGACGCCCGACAACCTGCCCGATTCCAAGATCGCGCTGGTCTACGGCCAGATGAACGAACCGCCGGGTGCGCGTGCACGGATCGCCCTGACCGGCCTGACGCTGGCCGAGCAGTTCCGCGACGCGACCGGCACGGACGTTCTGTTCTTCGTCGACAACATCTTCCGCTTCACGCAGGCGGGTTCCGAGATGTCGGCGCTTCTGGGCCGCATTCCCTCTGCCGTGGGCTACCAGCCGACGCTGGCCACGGACATGGGCGCGATGCAGGAACGCATCACCTCGACCACCAACGGCTCGATCACCTCGATCCAGGCGGTCTACGTGCCCGCGGACGACCTTACCGACCCCGCGCCCGCGACCACCTTTGCCCACCTCGACGCGACGACCGTGCTTAACCGCGCGATCTCGGAGCTCGGCATCTACCCGGCCGTGGACCCGCTGGACTCCACTTCGCGCCTGATGGATCCGCAGATCATCGGCGAGGAGCACTACCAGGTGGCCCGTGACGTGCAGGGTATCCTTCAGCGCTACAAGTCGCTGCAGGACATCATCGCCATTCTCGGGATGGACGAGCTGTCGGAAGAGGACAAGCTGACCGTGGCCCGTGCCCGGAAGATCCAGCGCTTCCTGTCCCAGCCGTTCGACGTGGCGAAGGTGTTCACCGGCGCAGACGGCAAGCAGGTTCCGCTCGAGGAGACGGTGAAGTCGTTCAAGGCGGTTGTCGCCGGCGAGTACGACCACCTGCCAGAGGGTGCCTTCTACATGGTGGGCGGCATCGAAGAAGCCGTCGCCAAGGCCGAGAAGATGGCCAACGAGGCTGCCTGATCCACTGTGCGCGGGGGCGCGGCCTGCGCCCCCGGCGTGAAAGGAGTTACCCATGGCAGACACGATGCAATTCGACCTGGTCAGCCCCGAGCGCCGGCTGATGTCGGGCGAGGTGACCTCGGTCCTGATCCCGGGCGCCGAAGGCGACCTGACGATCATGGCCAACCACGCGCCGCTGATCACGACGCTGCGCCCCGGCATCATGACCGTCGAGGGCGAGAAGGGCACGAGCCAGTACATCGTCACCGGCGGTTTCGCCGAGATCGGTGAGAGCCTCACGGTTCTGGCGGAAAAGGCTCTCCCGCGCGAGGACGTCGACCAGGAGACCTACGAGGCGCTGGTGCAGGAGGCGCAGGACGCCTACCACCAGACCAAGGAGGCCTACGAGAACGAGCCGGGCCCCGTCGACGACGCGGCCAAGCTGCTGAACGACATGGTCGCCATCGGCGGCCACATCGGGCTCAGCCCGAAGCAGCCCAACCTCTGAGGTCTTCCGCAGACCGAGAAATCAAAACCCCCGGGCCCTGGTCCGGGGGTTTTTCTTTTCGCGGGCAGGCCGCGTCAGCCCATGGCCTCGATGACGGCCTCGGGGTGGGTCATCGGCAGCATGTGACCGGCCCCACGGACCACCCGTTCCTCGACATTGGGCAGGCGCGTGCGCAGGACCTCGTGGACCTGTCGCATGATGGCATCGGTGCCCTCGCCGCGCAGGAGGATCACCGGCACGTCGACCGCCTCGAGCCGCCCGGGCGCCAGCATGCCGATGCTGTCCTCGCTGAGCGCGGGTGCAGTGCCCGAGATGACCTGCATCCGCGCCGCCATGGTCTCGCGCTCCTCGGGGCGCAGGCTGTCCCAGGGGCGCGCGCCCCATGTTTCGGAAAAGCCCCTGGCGGCGTCCGCAAGATCGCCGGCGGCGAGGGCCGCGTTCCAGTGTGCGGTCTCGGCCTGATGCGCCTCCCAGGCGGGCGTGCCGCGGGCGGCTGCGAAGAGCACGGGTTCCACGAGGACAAGCCGCTTCAGGGGCGCGCGCTTTTCGAGGGCAAGGCGCAGGGCGACGGTGCCGCCGAGGCTGTGACCCACCACCGTGTCGCCGCCCCGCAGGAAGCTTTCGGCCATATCGGTGATGCGGTCGTGCAGGTCGGCGCCCGGCGGGATGGGGCCGCTGCGACCGTGGCCGGGCAGGTCGGGGGCCACCATGGCAAACCGGCTGTCGAGCGCCTTGCTCAGCGGCGCCCACATGCGCGAAGAGGCCAACCCGCAGTGCAGCAGCAGGGCGGGCGTCCCGCTGCCCCATTCGCGCCAGTGCGTGTCGAGGCCGGCGCGGATTTCCTGCGGCATCAGAGCTTGCCCGAAAGATGCAGGTCGAGATCCTCGAGCCGGTCCTGTCCCCAGAAGCGTTCGCGGTCGTCGACCACGTAGAAGGGGCTGCCGAAGACGCCCTTGGCCACGGCCTCCTCGAGGTTGGCAGAGTAGATCTCGGCCCCCTTGAGTATGCCGCTGTTGGTGAGGCTGGCATCGAACCCCGCCGTCGTGAGGCATTCCGCGATCACTTCGTCCTGGGCGATGTCCTTCTCCTCGGACCAGCAGGCCCGGAGGATGGCGTGGACAAGCTGACCCAGGTCGCCGGTGCCCGCGTCTTGCGCGGCGATGATGGCATAGGAGGAGGGCGCCGGATTCGTCGGCCAGTGCGCGGGGCGCAGGTTCAGGGGCATGTCGCGCTTCTTCGATTGGCGTAGAAGTTCTTGCGAGCGGTATTCCATGCGCGAGGGGTGCCGTTCGGAGGGCCTCGTGCCACCGGTGCGGTCGAACAGTGCCATGATGTCGAGCGGCTTGTAGGTCACGGTCGCACCGTGCTTTTCCGCGATCTTCTCCATGTCCGTCCCTGCCAGATAGGCAAAGGGCGAAAGGGTGGTGAAGAAATAGTCGATATGGGCCATGGAACACTCCGCCGGGGGTTACTGGCGGGCAGGG
The DNA here is from genome assembly GCF_003054175.1 of Allosediminivita pacifica. GTDB lineage: Bacteria > Pseudomonadota > Alphaproteobacteria > Rhodobacterales > Rhodobacteraceae > Allosediminivita > Allosediminivita pacifica. The sequence continues at coordinate 64,220 of NZ_QBKN01000007.1, read as the reverse complement.
TAGGCCCATGCTAAGCGAGCCGCAACTTCACGAATCCGTCACGCACCGGAGCTGCCTCCCCATGCCCACCGTCGTAGAACCCAAGCTCATCGCCGGAAATTCCAACCTGCCGCTGGCCAATTCCATCGCCCGGCGGATGTCGCTTTACCGGGGCATGAGCGTCGGGCTCGTCGATGCGCGGGTCGAGCGGTTCAACGATGCCGAGATCTTCGTCGAGGTCTTCGAGAACGTCCGCGGCGAGGACATGTTCATCCTCCAGTCGACCTCGAACCCGGCGAACGACAACCTGATGGAGCTGCTGATCATGGCCGACGCGCTGCGTCGGTCGTCGGCGGCGCGCATCACCGCCGTGATCCCCTACTTCGGCTACGCCCGCCAGGACCGCCGTACCAAGGCGCGCACGCCCATCACATCCAAGCTCGTGGCCAACATGATCCACGAGGCGGGCATCGAGCGGGTCCTGACGATGGATCTGCACGCGGCCCAGATCCAGGGCTTCTTCGATATCCCGGTGGACAACCTCTACGCCTCGCCGATCTTCGCGTTGGACGTGAAGAAGCAGTTCGCCGGCCGCGAGAGCGAGCTGATGGTGGTGTCGCCCGACGTGGGCGGCGTGGCCCGCGCCCGCGAGCTTGCCAAGCGCATCGAGGCGCCGCTTTCGATCGTGGACAAGCGCCGCGAGAAGCCCGGCGAAGTGGCCGAGATGACGGTGATCGGCGACGTGAAGGACAAGGTCTGCCTGATCGTCGACGACATGTGCGACACCGCCGGCACGCTATGCAAGGCGGCCGAGGTGCTGCTGGGCCACGGCGCGACGGAAGTGCACGCCTACATCAGCCACGGCGTGATGTCCGGCCCGGCGGTCGAGCGGGTCACCAATTCCTACCTCAAGACGCTGGTCTTCACCGACAGCATCCAGCCGACCGAGGCGGTGGCCAACACCCACAACATCCGCATCCTGCCCATGGCGCCGATCTTCGCGCAGGCGATCCTCAACATCTGGAACGGCACCTCTGTGTCGTCGCTGTTCGAGACGGACACCATCGGGCCGATCTACGAAGGCATCCTCTGACACCCGGGGGGCAGGGCGCCTCGGAACCGGTCGGGGTGCCGGTCCGGGTGAACCCAATGAACGGCGAGAGTTGATCCCGGGAGGCGAGTGGCCCGCCGGGATCTGCACGTATTACGAAACATTCAATTTCTTCACGTTTTCTGAATATGTCTGTCGGAAACTCGGTGATAGCGTTATCGCTTCGCGGGCCGGACATGGTGCGCGGCCCTCGCCTCACCAAGAGACAGACCCATCATGCCAATCAGAGATCCCCTCATCGCCTCGTTCGCGACGGCGCCTTTCGGTCTGTGCCGATCTGCGTTCCCGCCGCATGCAGGCCTGTCCCGCCCGCGCCCGGACCGGGCGTCCGCTCCGGCCGGGGGGCTCTAGATGCCACGACAGGAAACCAAGAAGATGAAAGCGACGACGACCATGACCACCTCGGCCGTGGCCTCGACAATCACGATCGACGGCGAGGACTATGTCCTGACCTTCAACGACGAGTTCAACGGCTCGACCGCCGCGTTCTGGAAGGGGCACGGGTCGCGCGGGATCTGGTCGACCTCCTATTCGCCGCATCTCGATGACGCGCGCAGCAATGCCGCAAACAACGAACTGCAGTACTACGTCGACCCCGACATGGCGGGCTTTCCGGGGACTTTCTCGGTCGGGGGCGGGGTGCTGACGATCCACGCATCGCAGCTCGACGCCTCGCAGCAGGCGCTTGCCGACGGGCAGCTTTACAGCTCGGGCCTGATCGCGACCGAGATGAGCTTTCACATGAGCTACGGTTACATCGAACTGTCGGCAGACATCCCGGACCAGACGGGGTTCTGGAGCGCCTTCTGGCTGCTGCCCGCCGATGGCGACTGGTCCGCCGAGATCGACGTCTTCGAGTTCCTGGGCGAGGACGCGGACACGCTGCACACCAACGTCTGGAACGATGGCACCCCGAACGAGGAGGCCATTGCCACGGTTGGCGCCGGTGACGGGTTCCACACCTACGGGCTCTACTGGGACGAGGACGTGATCCGCTGGTACTACGACGGCCAGCAGGTCCGCGAGGAGGTCAACACCGTCGACGAGGAGATGTACCTGCTGTTCAACCTCGCGGTCGGCGGCTGGGCCGACGATCCCGACGCGAGCACCGATTTCTCGGACGGGCTGAGCATCGACTACATCCGCGTCTACGAGCTTGCTTCGGATCCCGACCGCAACGACGCGATCCAGGATGGCGGCTACGTCCCGACCGAGTATCACGCCGGGACCCCCGGCGACGACGTGATCCAGGGATCGCGCTGGGGCGATCTGGTCGAGGCGGGCACCGGCAACGATTCCGTCTACGGTGACGGGGGCGACGACCTGATCTCGGGCGAGGCAGGGGCCGACACGCTTTTCGGCAACGCAGGCGACGACATCCTCGACGGGGGCGCGGACCGGGACAACCTTGTCGGCGGCCAGGGAGCGGACACGCTCGACGGTGGCGCGGGGACTGACCACCTCTGGGGCGGCAGCTACGGCGCGGACGGCACGGCGGATGTCTTTGCCTTCCGCAGCGGCGGCGGCACCGACTACGTCCACGATTACGAGGACGGCATCGACCTGATTTCCCTTTCCGGCCCCATCGCCGGCTGGGAGCAGTTGTCCGGCGCGATCGTGGATCAGGGCTGGGCCAGCTACCTCAACCTCGCCTCGGCCGGCGGGGAGGCGGGGGACGGGCTCTACCTTGTGGGCGTCTCGGCGGCGCTTCTGGACGAGGGTGACTTTCTCTTCGGGGCGGTGGCGTAGTCCTACGGATCGGGCAGCCCGCAACAGGGCTGCCCCGGTCCGATGCATGGGCCGCGGCTTCAGCCGGCGTCGCGCTCGCGCTTGGCGGCATGCGTCCCTGAGGTCAGCTCCGTGGCGTCCACGCGGTGCTGGCTCCACTTGGTTTCGAGCAGCCAGGACACCTGGTCCGGCGGGATCGCCTTGTCGAAGAGGAACCCCTGGCCCATGGAGCAGTGCAGCGTCTCGATGTAGGCGCGGTCCTGTTCGGACTCGATGCCCTCGGCGGTGACGTCGAGTTCGAGCCCGTTCGCCAGCGCCATGATGCCGGTGACGATCTTCTGGTTCTGCGGTTCGGCGGCGATGTTGGTGACGAAGCTGCGGTCGATCTTGATCCGGTCGAAGGGCAGCTTGCGCAGGCTTGCGAGGCTCGAATAGCCGGTGCCGAAATCGTCGAGCGCGACCTTCACCCCGAGCGCCTTGAGCGCGTTCAGCTTGGCCCGCGCCATGTCGAAATCGTGGATGATCGAGCTTTCGGTGACCTCGATTGTCAGGCGCCTGGGGTCGAAGTCGCATTCCTTCAGGATCTCTTCGAGCTGCGCGACGAGGTTGGAATCGAGAAACTGGTGCGGCGAGATGTTGAAGGCGATGGTGAGTTCGCGGCCCCAGTCGCGTGCCGCCATGCAGGCCCGGTGCAGCAGGTTGAAGCCGAGATTGCCGATCTGGCCGCTGTCCTCGGCGATCTCGATGAAGACTTCGGGCGGTATCTCGCCGCGGGTGGGGTGTTTCCAGCGGGCCAGCACCTCGAACCCGCTGAGCTGGCCGGTGCCCATCTGGACGATGGGCTGGAACCAGGGCTCGATCTCGTACCGGGCGATGGCCTGACGCAGGTCGGCCTCGATCGCCGCGCGCTCGTGCGAGGGGCGGTCGAGTTCGGCGTCGTACCAGGTGAAGCGTCCGCGGCCTTCGCCCTTGGACATGTAGAGCGCCTTGTCGGCGCGCCGCAGGGCCTCGGAATGATCCGTGCCTGATTTCCAGGAAACGAGTCCGATGCTGAAGCCGACGTAGATGGCGTTGCCGGCGAAGCGGATGGGGCTTTCCATGGCGTGCAGCAGCCGGCGCGAGACCCGTTCGACCTGGTTCACGTCGACGCCCTCGGCGAAGATCACCGCGAATTCGTCGCCGCCGAGGCGCGCGATGGCGCCGGCGCAGCCCACCTCGGTGGTGAGGCGCGCGGCGATCTCGCACAGCGTGGCGTCGCCCGCCGCGTGGCCGTAGAGATCGTTCACGGGTTTGAAGCGGTCGAGGTCCACCATGGCGATGATCCGCTCGGGACGGAGGCGGCCGTCATGCTCGATCTGGTCGAGCCGCTCGGAAAAGGCGCGGCGGTTCATGAGACCCGTCAGCGGATCGTGGCGGGCGCTTTTCTCAGCGCTGGTCATGAGGCCTTCGCGCTCGGCGTTGAGTTTTCGCAGTTTTCGCAGCTGGTGGACACTGGTCACGGTCAGCGCCATGGTGATGTTGAGGAAAAGAAGCGCGATTGCTTCGAGGTTCCACTGCTCGTGTGCGTGGCTGAAGTCGTGGAAGCGATCAAAGACCTCGTGCTCGGAGAAGAGGCGCCAGAAGATAAGGGCGAGGGCGAACGCGGTCAGCGGAACCAGATTGTCCTTGGCGAACGACAAGGTCCTGACGATTCTGGTGGCTGTCATGGTTTTCCGCGCGCGGGGTGAGGTCCCGACGGTATTGACGCCGATCCCTTGCTCTTTTCTCAAGCCGGGTCGCCAAACCCGGCCGGATCTGTGGAATCTTTACAAAGAAGTTTATTGTTCCCGGCCCCCGGCTCAGACCATCTCGATCACGTTCTTGTCGATGGCGAGCACGTAGCCGCGCCGCGCGATGGTCTTGACCAGAAGCGCCCCCACCATCTGATTGCCGAGCCCGTCGCGCAGCCGCTTGATCCGGGTCGCGCCCGAGGCCTCGTCGCAGTCGGAGGGATCGCGGCCCGAGATCATGGCCTCGATCTCGGCGCCGGTCAGCATCTCGTCGTCAAGCCGCGCCTCGGCCAGCACGGCGAGCGTTTCGATCATGGCCTCGGTGAGCTTGAAGCCCATGGTGTTAAGATAGACGGTGTTTTCCTCGCGCGAGATGATGAGGGAGCTGACCTCGATGCCCGAGCGTTCGATGCGGGCCATGCGGCGGTTGAGCACGGCCAGCAGGACAAGGCAGACCAGCGCCGCGACCAACATGGCGGTGGCGAAGACCAGCAGGACGAAGATCACCATGCGGTAGCTCGCAAGTGTTTCGGAAAAGGCGGTGCCAGACTGGGCGAGGATCTCGAGCAGCCGGATCTCGGCCTGGCCGGCGAGGTCGTCGTTTTCCACGAAGATGCGCGCGACGCGATCGTTGAAGGCATTGGCGTCGGGCAGGGTGAGCATGAGCAGCACGCCGGCCACGACGAGGATCGCGACGATGGCCGCGATGCCGAGTGCCACGACGCGCTGGCCGGTGCGCAGGCTGTCAGTAACGGAGGTAGAAGGCACCGGCGTCCCTCCTTTGTCGCGCGGTGGGGGCGGAGGTGGAGAGCCCGGTCACGCCCAGCAGCTGCCAGCCGTCTCGCAGGCGGGCGGCGACGGTTTCCCGGGCCTCGGCCGCGTCGGGGCAGGCCCCGTCGAGATCCATGATGCCGTAATGCAGGCGGATGCCCGCGTCGCTGTCGCGGCGGGCCTTGTACTCGGCGTAGCAGGCGGCCTGTGCCGCGGCGGGCAGCAGCACGAGAGCAAGCAGGAGGGGGGCGAGGCGTGTCATGCAGAAACGATGCGCCGCAGAGGGTGGAAATTCAATGACCGTGGGGGCTTGGCGCGGCGTTATGGGATAACCGGCGGGTGTCATTGCCCGGCGTGACCGGGGCGTGGCGGGATGGGGAGAGGGGCGCCGTGACGCCCTGTTCCAGGCTTCAGGAGAGATCCCATGTTCATCCCGCGACTGACGACCCTCACCCTTGCCGCCGCGATCGCGCTTGCGGGGCTTGGTGCGCCCGCGCGCGCCGCCGATCCGCAGGACGACGCCCGCCTTGTCGGCACGGCGACCACGCTGTTCCTGCTCGGCAAGATCATCCAGAACCGGCAGGAGGACCGCCGCGACAGGGCCTCGCACCGGGCGCCGGAACGGTCCCCGGCCTTTCGCGACCGGGACCGATATGCGCCGCACTGGGCTGGCGACCGGCACCGCGGATACCGTCAGGGACCGCAGCGCCATGCCGGGCGGGCCTTGCCCCGGGCCTGCCGGATCGAGGTGCGCCACGGGCCCGCGCGCTACGACGGGCGCTGCCTCTATCGCTACGGCTACCGTCCCTGAGGCCTGGTCAGCCTCCGATCATGACGGGCGTGTCGAGCCAGTGTTCCTGCAGGTTGGGAGTGTCGCCGATGCGGTCGATGACGGCGAAGAGGCCCGGCGCGTGCAGTGGCGTGAGCACGCCGTGCCAGGTGCCCCGGTGGAGATTGATTGCCTGGCCGGGGGCCACCTCAAAGGCCTCGATGGGGCCGGGCGTGTCGCCGGGGCCGGCGACGATGACCAGCCAGGGGTTGCGGTGCATGGGGATGAAGGCCTGGCTGCCCTCGGGGTGCCGTTCGACCATCTCGAGGCTGTAGGGCAGGGCGCGCGGCTCGGCGCTGAAGAGGCTGATGCCGGCGCGGCCGTCCTCGCCAAAATCGAGCGTCGCGCGGTCGTGGTAGCGGCCGCAGAGCCCCTGGTTGATGAGCTTGTCGGGCGTGCCCTCGGTGTCGAGCAGGTCGCCGTAGGGCGCGAAGGCCGCGGCGGTGAGAGGTTGGATCTGGATCATGGGCGGTGGCCTCGGTCGTTGCGCTGGTTGTTTTGCCCTCACCCCGGCCCTCTCGCCCGAGGGGAGAGGGAGGGCGTCATCCTGGCCGTGTTGTGGGGTGTTGGCGAGGGTGGGGGCTCTGCCCCCGGCCCTTCGGGCCTCCCCCGAGGTATTTTCGGCGAGAAGAAGCCGGGGGCGGGCGCGTCAGAGGCTGAGGGCGGGGTGCCGGTTCACGTCCTTGTAGAGCAGGTAGCGGAAGGGGCCGGTGCCGGTGGCGACGCAGGCCTGCGGGCAGAAGGCGCGCAGCCACATGAAGTCGCCGGGGCCGACCTCGACCCAGTCGGTGTTGAGCAGATAGCGCGCAGTGCCTTCGAGCACGTAGAGCCCGTGTTCCATCACGTGGGTTTCGGCGAAGGGGATGCGGCCGCCGGGCTGGAAGGTCACGATATTCACGTGGAAGTCGTGGCGCATGTCGAGCGGGTCGATGAAGCGCTGGGTGGCCCACTTGTCGTCGCAGCCGGGCATGGAGACGGCGGGCACCTCGGTCTCGTGCAGGATCTTCGCCTCGAGGATCTGGTTGCCGGGGGCGGGCTCGTAGCGCTTGCGGATCCAGTGGAAGCCCGCGGGCGCGTCGGAGGTGTTCCAGATTTGCCAGAGGGCGCCCGCGGGGATGTAGGCGTAGTGACCCGCGCGGAGTTCCTGATGGTGGCCGCCGATGGAGAGCCGCAGCGTGCCGAAGGCCACGAAGAGCACCGCCTGCGCGGTGCGGTCGGGCTCGGGGTCGGCGCTGCCGCCGCCGGGGGAGAGTTCGACGGCGTATTGCGCGAAGGTCTCGGCGAAGCCCGAGAGCGGGCGGGCGAGGATCCAGAGCCTGTGGCCGACCCAGCCGGGCAGGAAGGAGGTGACGATGTCGCGTTGCGTCGTGGCCGGGATCACCGCGTAGGCATTGGTGAAGACGGCCTTGCCCTGCGGGGTTTCGGACTGGTCGGGATGGCCCCCGGGGGGGAAGGCGTAGGTGGTCAAATCATGGTCTCCAGCCGCAGGCGGGCGATGCGTTCGACCTGTCGGCAGGCCTCGGCGAATTCGGTCTCGCTATCCTGGTCGAGGCGGCGTTCGAAGGCCTGCAGGATGCCGGCCTTGTCGTGATCGCGCACAGCGATGATGAAGGGGAAGCCGTGGCGGGCCACGTAGGCCTCGTTGAGCTCGGTGAAGCGGGTGCGTTCGGCGTCGGTGAGCGCGTCGAGCCCGGCGCTGGCCTGTTCGGCGGTGCTTTCGCCCGTGAGGCGCTTGGCGGCGGCGAGCTTGCCGGCGAGGTCGGGGTGGGCGCGCAGCACGCCGAGGCGTTCCTCGTGAGAGGCGGAGCGGAAGGCGCGCGCCAGCGCGTTGGCAAGACCCGCGGGGCGGTCGTGGGCGGGGCCGAGTTCGAGGTCGAAGGCGCGTTCGGCCACCCAGGGGGAGTGTTCGTAGACGCCGCCGAAGCGTTCGATGAAGCGGGCGGCGGGCATCCGGCTGGGGCGCTCGGCGGGGGCCGCGGGCGGGTGTTCGCTGGCCCAGTGTTCGGCCACGTCGATGCGGCGCGGGGTCCAGACGCCCTCGAAGGCCGCGATGTAGTCGAGGAAGCGCTTCAGCCCCGCGATCTTGCCAGGGCGCCCGATCAGGCGGCAGTGCAGCCCGACGCTCATCATCGCGGGGCGGCCGGCCATGCCTTCGGCGTAGAGCGTGTCGAAGGCATCCTTGAGGTACTGGAAGAAGTGCTCGCCCGTGACCCAGCCGGGCATGGCGGCAAAGCGCATGTCGTTGGCTTCGAGCGTGTAGGGAATGACAAGCTGGTCGCGGTCGCCGACGCGCAGCCAGTAGGGCAGGTCGTCGTCGTAGGTGTCGGAGATGTAGTCGAGCGCGCCGGTCTCGGCGGTGAGGCGCACGGTGTTCATGCTGCAACGGCCGGTGTACCAGCCGCGCGGCGGTTCGCCCACCACCTCGGTGTGCAGGCGGATGGCCTCGGCGATCTGGGCGCGTTCCTCCTCTTCGGGCATACCGCGGTGCTCGATCCACTTCAGCCCGTGCGAGGCGAGCTCCCAGCCGGCGTCCTTCATGGCCTCGACCTGCTCGGGGCTGCGGGCGAGCGCCTGCGCGACGCCGTAGATGGTCACCGGGACCTTCGCCGCGGTAAAGAGCCGGTGCAGCCGCCAGAACCCCGCGCGGGCGCCGTATTCGTAGATGCTCTCCATGTTCCAGTGCCGCTCGCCCGGCCAGGGCTGGGCGCCCGAGATGTCCGAAAGGAAACCTTCGGAGGCGGTATCGCCGTGCAGGATGTTGTTCTCGCCGCCTTCCTCGTAGTTGAGCACGAACTGCACGGCCACCTTCGCGTCGCCGGGCCAGCGTGGGTCAGGGCGGTCGGGGCCGTGGCCGATCATGTCGCGGGGATATCTCTGCATCGGGGCCTCCTGCGGTGTCTTGCCCCTTCTTAAAGACGCAAAGCCCGCGGGGTTGCAAGAAACCGGGTGCGCGTCTGGACCTTGACGCCGAAAACGGGTTCCTTGGCGGGCAGATCGCAACAGGAGGCCCGGAATGGCGGACGGATACCTGACCACCCATGTGCTCGACACCGCGCGGGGCTGCCCGGCGGCGGGCCTGCGGATCGAGCTTTACCGCATCGAGGCCGAGGCGCGGGTGCTGCTGGCCGAGATGGTGACCAACGCCGACGGGCGGACCGACACGCCGATCCTGCCCGCGCGCGAGTTCCGCGTCGGGACCTACGAGCTGCTCTTCTTCGCGGGCGAATACCTGCGCGGTGCGGGGGCGGCGGGCGAGGAACCCCTCTTCCTCGACATGGTGCCGATCCGCTTCGGCATTGCCGAGGCGGACGCGCATTACCACGTGCCGCTGCTGCTGTCGCCCTACGGCTACTCGACGTACCGGGGCAGCTGAGGCGGGCACGGGCAGACGCGCCACGCTGAATAAAACGCGACTCCGGCGCTGGAGGGTTCCGGTCCCCGGGATATTTGCCGCGGTGCGGAACATGACCCGGAAGGACCCGTTCGTCAGCCAGGTGACTGCAAACGAGCGGAGGCCCGCATGATCCCCGAATGGCTACACGTGCTCTCCCTTGTCTCGCTCTTGGCGGGCGGTGTCTGCGCGGCGGTGATCGCCGTCGACGAATGGCGCGACCCACAGCACATGTGGATCATGAACCTCGTCTGGCCGTTGATCGCGCTCTTTGCCAGCGTGATCGCGCTGTGGGGCTATTTCGCCTACGGCAAGCTTGCCGCGCATAGCCGGGTCGCCCCCGCGATGGAACGCGGCGATCCGATGCCCAACAAGGCCAGGACGCCCTTTCCCGGCATGGTCGCCAAGGGCGCGGCCCATTGCGGCAGCGGCTGCGCGCTGGGCGACATTATCGCCGAATGGCTGGCCTTCTTCGTGCCGGCCATCGCCGTATGGCTGGGCTGGCAGAGCCTGTTCCCCGAAAAGATCTTCGCGGTCTGGGTGCTCGACTTCATCCTCGCCTTCGGCTTTGGCGTGGCGTTCCAGTATTTCACCATCAAGCCCATGCGCGGGCTTTCGGTGGGGCAGGGTCTGATCCAGGCGGTCAAGGCCGACGCGCTGTCGCTCACGGCATGGCAGGTGGGCATGTATGGCTTCATGGCCATCGCGCACTTCTGGATCTTCAAGCACCTGCTAGGCGTGAAGCTCGAGGTGCCGACGGTGGAGTTCTGGTTCATGATGCAGATCGCGATGCTCTGCGGTTTCGTGACATCCTACCCGGTGAACTGGTGGCTTATCCGTGCGGGCATCAAGGAAAAGATGTGAGGCGCACGACGGGCTTGCGACAGATCAAGGCAAGGAGACCGTGGGCGGGGCAGGATGACCGCGTCAGTCGGATCGAAGGAGGTTGCCATGATCCGTGTACTTCTGCCCCTTTCCCTGTTGGCCGGACCGGCCCTGGCAGGCCCCTATGACCACATGGGCGGCTGGGTCCATGGCTGGGGCCTGATGATGCTGAGCCCGGTTCTGTGGCTCCTGTTGCTGGGATTGCTCGTCGTTGCCGTGATCCGCGTCGCGCGTGGATCTCATGGCGCGCAGGCGCATGCCGCTTCGGTTCAGGAACAGCCGGAGCGCGACGCGCGTCTGGTGCGTGGCGGGAAGGGCGCCTAGACACCCGGCGGCCCGTCCCCCTGCATCTCCATGACCCCGGCGCTGTCGCGGGTCATGGACAGGAACGCCCGGCATGACTATGTAGCCCTGCCATGGCCAAGAAACCTGCACAGAACCCGAACTACAAGGTGATCGCCGAGAACCGGCGCGCGCGCTTCGACTACGCGATCGAGGACGATCTCGAGTGCGGGATCGTGCTGACCGGGTCCGAGGTGAAATCCCTGCGGCTCAACACCGCCAACATCGCCGAGAGCTACGCGGCCGTGGAGGATGGCGAGCTGTGGCTGGTGAATTCCTACATCGCCCCCTACGAGCAGGCCATGTTCGGCCACGAGGACCGGCGCAGGCGCAAGCTGCTCGCCTCGAAAAAGGAACTGGCGCGGCTCTGGAACGAGACCCAGCGCAAGGGCATGACCCTTGTGCCGCTGGTCCTGTATTTCAACCACAAGGGCGTCGCGAAGATCAAGATCGGCCTCGCCAAGGGCAAGAAGACCGTCGACAAGCGCGAGACCGAGGCCAAGCGGGACTGGAACCGCCAGAAGCAGCGCCTGCTGAAGGAGCGCAACTGAGCCGGTCTTGCCACCGGACCTGAGCGCGTCTAATCAACACGGGATACGCGAGAGGAGCTTTTCATGGCGCCCGAGGATCCCCGGCTGCTGGTTTCCACCGACTGGCTTGAGCGGCATCTGTCCGACCCCGACCTGCGTGTGCTGGACGCAAGCTGGTACCTGCCCGGGAGCGACCGCGACCCGAAGGCCGAGTACGAGGCCGCACACGTGCCCGGCGCGCGCTTCTTCGACATCGACGACATGTCCGATCAGCGCTCAGAGCTGCCGCACATGGCGCCCCCGGTCGAGAAGTTCATGTCCCGCTGCCGCGCCATGGGCGTGGGCGACGGCCATCAGGTCGTGGTCTACGACGGGTCCGGCATGTTTTCCGCCGCGCGCGTCTGGTGGCTGTTCCGCCTGATGGGCAAGGAGGACGTGGCCGTGCTCGACGGCGGCTTGCCGAAGTGGCAGGCCGAGGGCCGCCCCGTGGAGGACATGCCGCCCATCGTGCGCGACCGCCACATGACCGTCCGCCGCCAGGCCCACATGGTCCGCGACGTGACCCAGGTGTCCGAGGCCTCCAAGCTGCGCGATACCGAGATCCTCGACGCCCGTGCGCCCGCCCGTTTTCGCGGGGAAGAGCCCGAGCCCCGCGAGGGGCTGCGCTCGGGGCACATCCCGGGCTCGAAGAACGTGCACTACCGCACGCTGCTGAACGATGACGGCACCATGAGGGACCCCGACGCCCTGCGCGCCACCTTCGAGGCCGCCGGCGTCGACCTTTCGAAGCCTGCCATCACCAGCTGCGGCTCCGGCGTCACCGCCGCGATCCTGAGCCTCGCGTTGGAACGGATCGGCAAGCAAGACCACTCGCTCTACGACGGGTCCTGGACCGAATGGGGCCAGTTCCCGACCCTGCCCGTAGCCACCGGAGACGATTGATGTTCGAGACCCTCAAGGAACAGCCCGCCGACAAGATCCTCATGCTCATGCAGGCCTACAAGGAGGATCCGCGCGAGCAGAAGGTGGACCTCGGTGTCGGCGTCTACAAGGATCCGCAGGGCCGCACGCCGATCATGCGCGCCATCAAGGCCGCCGAGAAGCAGCTCTGGGAGGTCGAGGAAACCAAGGCCTACACCGGGCTCGCGGGCGATCCCGCCTACGGCGACGCCATGGTGAACCTCGTGCTGGGCGACGCGGTGCCGCGTTCGAACGTGGCCGCGGCAGCGACGCCCGGCGGCACCGGCGCAGTGCGGCAGGGCTTCGACCTGGCCCGCATGGCGAGCCCCGGCGTCCGTGTCTTCCACAGCGACCCGACATGGCCCAACCACCTGTCGATCCTCGGCCACATGGGGATCGAGAAGGTCCCCTACCGTTACTTCGACGACGAAACCCGCGGCGTCGATTTCGACGGCATGATGGAGGACATCGGCAAGGCCGGTAAGGGCGACGTGGTGCTGCTGCACGGCTGCTGCCACAACCCCACGGGTGCCAACCTGAACCCCAGCCAGTGGAAGGCCGTCATCGACCTGCTGCTGGAAACCGGCGCGACGCCCATGATCGACATCGCCTACCAGGGCTTCGGCGACGGTCTCGACGCCGACGCCGAGGGCGTGCGCATGGTGGCCTCCTCTGTGCCCGAGTGCCTGATCGCGGCGAGCTGCTCCAAGAACTTCGGCATCTACCGCGAGCGCACCGGCATCCTGATGGCGGTCTGCAACGATCCCGCGAAGCAGAAGCTGAACCAGCAGACGCTGAACTACCTCAACCGGCAGAACTTCTCGTTCCCGCCGGACCACGGCGCGCGGCTGGTGACCATGGTGCTGAACGATCCCGAGCTGCGCGGCGACTGGGCCGCCGAGCTCGAGGACGTGCGCCTGACCATGCTGGGCCTGCGCGAACAGCTCGCCGCCGAGCTTCAGCGCCTGACCGGGTCGGACCGCTTCGGCTTCCTCGCGCAGCACCGGGGCATGTTCTCGCGCCTCGGCGCGACGCCCGAACAGGTCGAGGCCATGCGCGAAAGCCACGGCATCTACATGGTGGGCGATTCCCGCTTCAACGTGGCGGGCCTGAACAAGGACACCGTTCCGGTTCTGGTCGAGGCCATCGTCAAGGCGGGCGTCTGATCCGCAGATCCTGACGGGGCGGCCCCTGCGCCGCCCCTCGCACGCGCCGCGAGGGCAGGCTTGCCCGGACGCGGCGCCCGTGCCACCGTCCCTGCCAAACGGAGGACCCCCATGCAGACCGCAGAGCGTCAGGGCACGCATCAGCTTCCGCAGGTGCACGAGCCGCGCAACCCGGGCATGGCGCTCGACATGGACCGCGTGCTCTCGCAGCGGGTGAACCGCTCGGCCGTGGAACGCCGCGCGGCGACCCTGCCGGGGCGGCGCAGCGTGAAGAAGGCGCACCAGGCGGCCTGGCTTGCGCGTGCCATCTCCTGCATCGACCTGACGACGCTCGCGGGCGACGACACGCCGGGCCGCGTGGCGCGGCTTTGCGCCAAGGCGCGGCAGCCTGTGCGCGCCGACCTGCTCGACGCCATCGGCCTGCCCGACCTCACGGTGGGGGCGGTCTGCGTCTACCACGACATGATCGCGCCCGCGGTGAAGGCGCTCGACGGATCGGGCATTCCCGTGGCCGCCGTCAGCACCGGCTTCCCGGCAGGCCTGTCGCCCTTCCACCTGCGCGTGGCCGAGATCGGCGAAAGCGTGAGCGCGGGAGCATCCGAGATCGACATCGTCATCTCGCGCCGCCACGTGCTCACTGGTGACTGGCAGGCGCTCTATGACGAGATGCGCGCCTTCCGCGCCGCCTGCGGCGAGGCGCACGTGAAGGCGATCCTTGCCACCGGCGAGCTTGGAACGCTGACCAACGTGGCGCGCGCCTCGATGGTCTGCATGATGGCGGGGGCGGATTTCATCAAGACCTCGACCGGCAAGGAAGGCGTGAACGCCACGCTGCCGGTGAGCCTCGTGATGATGCGGGCGATCCGCGAGTACTATGACCTGACCGGCTACCGCGTGGGCTACAAGCCCGCGGGCGGCATCTCCAAGGCCAAGGATTCGCTGGTCTACCTGTCGATGGTGAAGGAAGAACTGGGCGACCGCTGGCTGCGCCCGCATCTCTTCCGCTTCGGCGCGTCGTCGCTGCTGGGCGATATCGAGCGGCAGCTCGAGCACCACGTGACGGGCGCCTATTCCGCCGGCTGGCGCCACGCGATGGCGTGACGCCATGATGAACGATCCCCGCGTCCTGTTGATCGGCGTCTTCGTGGCGCTCTTCCTCGGGGCCAAGTCCTGGCGCCGCAAGAAGATCAAGCGCGCCGCGCGGGACCTGCCCACGCGCCTGCGGCGGCAGCTGGGCGAGGAGCCGGATTTCCTTCCGCCCCAGCCCACGCCCGAGGGGATGGAATCCTATGTCGCCCTGCACCGGCGCAGCGCCCGCGTCATGTACTTTGTCTGGGGGCTGGCCTTTCTCTGGCTGGCCTACGTCGCCTTCCTCCTGCTGAGAGGCCCGATCTGATGACCATCAAGGAAATCTTCGAGACCATGGATTATGGCACCGCCCCGGAATCCTCCGCCGATGCGCTGGCCTGGATCGTCGAGCAGGGGTCGCGCTTCGGCCACTTCATCGACGGGGCCATGACCACGCCGGGCGAAGGCTTCGAAAGCCGCAATCCCGCCACGGACGAGGTGCTGGCCACGCTGACGCAGGCCACGCAGGACGACGTGGATGCCGCCGTGACCGCCGCGCGGAGCGTGCAGCCCGGATGGGCGGCGCTGGGCGGCAAGGCGCGGGCGCGCTACCTCTACGCGCTGGCGCGCCTGGTGCAGAAGCATGCGCGGCTGCTGGCGGTGCTCGAGACGCTCGACAACGGCAAGCCGATCCGCGAAAGCCGCGACATCGACGTGCCGCTCGTGGCGCGGCACTTCTACCACCATGCGGGCCTCGCGCAGCTCATGGACAGCGAACTGCCGGGGATGGAGCCGCAGGGCGTCTGCGGGCAGATCATCCCATGGAACTTCCCGCTGCTGATGCTGGCGTGGAAGGTCGCCCCGGCGCTGGCGGCGGGCAACACCGTGGTGCTGAAGCCGGCCGAGTGGACCTCGCTCACGGCGCTCTGCTTTGCCGATCTCTGCCGGCAGGCGGGCCTGCCGCGCGGCGTGGTCAACATCGTGACCGGCGACGGGGCCGTGGGCGAGATGATCGTGAATGCCGACGTGGACAAGGTCGCCTTCACCGGCTCGACCGAGGTGGGGCGCAAGATCCGCGCCGCCACGGCGGGCCGCGACATCGCCCAGACGCTCGAGCTTGGCGGCAAGTCGCCCTACATCGTTTTCGAGGACGCCGATTTGGATTCCGCCGTCGAGGGGCTGGTGGACGCCATCTGGTTCAACGGTGGGCAGGTCTGCTGCGCCGGGTCGCGCCTGCTGGTGCAGGAAGGCGTGGCCGAGGAATTCCACGCGCGGCTCAAGCGCCGGATGGACAACCTGCGGGTGGGTGATCCGCTCGACAAGTCGGTGGACGTGGGGGCCATCGTCGATCCCGAACAGCTGGCCCGCATCCGCTCGCTCGTCGATCGTCACGCGGGCGAGGGCGAGGTGCACCGCGCCGCCTGCGCCATGCCCGACGGCTGCTTCTATCCACCCACGCTGATCTCGGGGCTCTCGCCCGCCTCTGCGCTGATGCAGGACGAAATCTTCGGCCCGGTGCTGGTGTCCTCGACCTTCCGCACGCCGGACGAGGCGGTGCAGCTTGCCAACAACACGCGCTACGGGCTGGCGGCCTCGGTCTGGTCCGAGAACCTGAACACCGCGCTCGATGTGGCGCCAAAGCTGGCGGCGGGCGTCGTCTGGGTGAACGGGTCGAACATGTTCGACGCGGCGGCGCCCTTCGGTGGCGTGCGCGAGTCGGGCTTTGGCCGCGAAGGCGGCTGGGAGGGGCTGGGCGCCTATCTCAAGGCACCCTCCGGCGCCGCACCGCTGGTGCGTACCGCCGCCTTTGTCGGCGAAACGGCAGAACCGCAGGACGTGGACCGCACTGCCAAGCTCTACATCGGCGGCAAGCAGGCCCGCCCCGATGGCGGTTATGCCCGCAACGTCTACGATGCCGAGGGCGCGCTGATCGGACAGGCGCCGCTGTCGAACCGCAAGGACCTGCGCAACGCGGTCGAGGCCGCGCGCGGTGCCAAGGCCTGGTCCGGGGCGAGCGCCCACAACCGCGCGCAGGTCATCTACTACATCGCCGAGAACCTTCAGGCCCGCGCGGACGAGATCGCCGCCCGCATCGACCGCCTGACCGGCGGAAGCGACGGCGCGGACGAGGTCGTGGCCTCGGTCGACCGGCTGTTCACCTACGGCGCCTGGGCCGACAAGTTCGACGGGCGCGTGGCGCAGGCCCCGGTGCGCGGCCTTGCCGTGGCGCTGCGCGAACCCTGCGGAGTGATCGGCGCTCTCTGCCCCGATGCGCACCCGCTGCTGGGGCTGGTGTCGGCCATGGGGCCGGCGCTCGCCATGGGGAATCGGGTGGTGCTGGTGGCCTCCGAACCCTTCCCGCTGATGGCGGCCGAGTTCATGCAGGTGCTCGAAACCTCGGACGTCCCGGCGGGGGTGGTGAACCTGCTGACTGGCAGCCATGCCGAGCTTGCGCCGGTCATGGCCAAGCATCTGGACGTCGACGCGGTCTGGTCCTTCTCGGACCCCGAGCTTGCCGAAGTGGTGGAGCGCGAGGGCGCGGGAAACCTCAAGCGGACATGGGTCGAAACCACCGCGCGCGACTGGATGGGGCCGGCGGGCGAGGGGCAGCTCTTCCTCGAGGCGGCGACCGAGGTGAAAACCGTCTGGGTGCCCTACGGGGCTTGAAACCGGCGCTTTCGATGGCGAAATGACGGGGCGACGGTGGGCTTTCCCGCCGTCCCGGCGCCGTCACGTCCCATGACATTGAGATTTCGCGGGCCGGGTGCTATCCTATGTTACGTCTTGCGCCGGGGCGCGTTCCGGCGCGTGGAGTGAAGGAGGACTATGTCCTGTTACCTCATGCAGGTGCGGCGCAGGCCGCTGACGCGGGGATGCCCATGGGCGTGACCCAGCTTGAACTGACCGGAGAACGACTGCTCGATGCCGTTCTCACCACCCTCTCAGACAACAAGGCCGAGGATGTCGTGCAGATCGACCTGCGCGGAAAGACGGCCGTCTGCGACTACATGGTGATCTGCACCGGGCGCTCGTCGCGCCAGGTGGCGGCGATCGCCGACAAGGTGGAAGAGACGCTGAAGCAGGATCACGGTGTCCTGTGCAAGTCCGAGGGCAAGGAAGGCGGCGATTGGGTTCTGATCGACGCAGGGGACGTGCTTGTGCATGTCTTCCGTCCCGAGGTGCGCGAGTTCTACCAGCTTGAGAAGATGTGGCAGCCGGTAAACGGCGCCGAGGCACAGACCGCGCTCCGCTGACATGCGGGTGCATCTGAGCGCGGTGGGACGGCTGCCCGGCCGCTCCGAGGAACGTGCGCTGGTCGACGACTACGTCTCGCGCTTTGCCGCGGCGTCCAAGCCCCTGGGCTGGCGCTTCGGCGGCGAGCACGAGGTCGACGACCGCAAGGGCGGCGGCCCCGCCGGCGAGGCGGAGCTGCTGAGGAAGGGCCTGCCCAAGGGCGGGCTTGTCGTCTGCATGGACGAACGCGGCGCGACGCTGAGTTCCCCCGATCTTGCCGAAAAACTGCGAGGCTGGGCCGACACCGGCCGACCTGACGTGTCCTTCGTCATCGGCGGGGCCGACGGGCTGGCGCGCGATTTCGTGGCCGAGGCCGATTTCAGCCTGTCGCTGGGGGCCATGGTCTGGCCCCACAAGCTGGTGCGGGTGATGATGGCCGAGCAACTCTACCGCGCGGCGACGATCCTGACGGGCAGTCCCTATCACCGTGCCTGAGGGGCCTCAGGTGTAGGCGATCCAGAGCAGGACCGCGCCGAGGATCACCCGGTAGACCACGTAGGGTGTGAAGCTGATCTTCTTCGTCAGCGGCATCATGATCGCGAGCGCCGCCAGTGCTGCGAGAAAGGCCAGCGCGGCGCCGATGGCGCCGTCGCGGGCCACCTGCGCGTTGGCGTCGGCCGCCACCTCGATGGTCAGCAAGGCGCCCGAGGCGAGGATGGTGGGAATGGACATCAGCATCGCGATGCGCGCGCCGTCGTGGCGATCGTAGCCCAGTTGTCGGGCCCCGGTGATCGTGATGCCCGAGCGCGAGGTGCCGGGAAACAGCGCAATCGCCTGCCATAGCCCCATGATGACAGCTTGCCTAAGTGTCCAGTCCTCGAAGGTCCTTGTTTCCGGGGCGCGCTGGTCGATTACGTAGAGAAGGATGCCGAAGCCCAGCATGGTCCAGCCGATCACCTTGATCGAGCGCAGGGCTTCGGAAAGCCCCGTCACGCTGAGGAACAGGCCGAGAATGATGACCGGGATCGTTGCGATGAGCAGGTTGAGCGCAAGCCGGGCATTGGGCGTGTCCACCTTGCCGGTCAGCATGCGGCCCGTCCCCTGCAGTGCGTCTTTCACGTCCGACCAGAAGTAGAGCACCACGGCCCCCAGCGTGCCCACATGGACGGCAACGTCCAGTGCCTGTCCCTGGTCGGCCATGCCTGTCAGGCCGGGAAGAAGAATCAGGTGACCTGAAGACGAAATCGGTAAAAACTCGGTAATGCCCTGGATCAGCGCCAGGATCAGGAGATGGGTAAGGGTCATGGCAAATCGCTCCGCACCGTATGGCGACAGCTATACAGACCGCGATTTTGAGCGAAAGAGAGAGGTTAGGTCCGGATTGATACCTAAAAACTCTCTTTTCCGACACGGATTGGTTGCCGAAGCGTAAAAAATCTCCATATATGTCAGTAAGGCTGACTTTTATTGCGCCCGGCATATGGTGTAAGACCCGCGCAACCCCCGGACTTCGGAGAGATCCAGATGGCCAAGACGCCGATGCTCAAATTCGTTCACACCCCGCGGCAGATGCCCCTGAAGCGGGAGGCCGGTGTGCGGAAAGAGGACTTCGACGAGATCTACGCGGAGTTCGCCGACCAGAAGGCTGCCGAGCAGTCGGGCCGCTGCAGCCAGTGCGGCGTTCCCTACTGCCAGTCCCACTGCCCGCTGCACAACAACATCCCCGACTGGCTTAAGCTCACCGCCGAGGGGCGGCTTCAGGAAGCCTACGAGATCAGCCAGCTGACCAACACCTTTCCCGAGATCTGCGGCCGCATCTGCCCGCAGGACCGTCTCTGCGAAGGCAACTGCGTGATCGAGCAGTCGGGCCACGGCACCGTCACCATCGGCGCGGTCGAGAAGTACATCACCGACACCGCCTGGGAAGAAGGCTGGGTGAAACCCATCACGCCCTCCGAGGAACGCCGTGAAAGCGTTGGCATCATCGGTGCCGGCCCCGGCGGGCTTGCCGCGGCGGACTACCTGCGCCGTGCGGGCCTTCAGGTGACCGTCTACGACAGCCACGACCGCGCGGGCGGGCTGATGACTTACGGCATTCCCGGCTTCAAGCTGGAGAAGCCCGTCGTCATGCGGCGCAATGAACAGCTCGAGGCCGGCGGCGTCCGCTTCGTGCTGAACTGCCGCGTGGGCGAGGACATGAGCTTCGAGGACATCCGCGAACAGCATGACGCGGTCATCATCGCCACCGGCGTCTACAAGTCCCGCGATCTCAAGGGGCCCGGATCGGGCGCCAAGGGCATCGTGCGGGCCATCGACTACCTGACCGCCTCGAACCGCGCGTCGAACTTCGGCGATGACGTGCCCGAGTTCAAATCCGGCGAGCTCAATGCTGACGGCAAGCGGGTCGTGGTCATCGGCGGCGGCGATACGGCAATGGACTGCGTCCGCACCGCCATCCGCCAGGGCGCGACCAGCGTGAAGTGCCTCTACCGCCGCGACCGCGCCAACATGCCCGGCTCGCAGCGCGAGGTGGCCAACGCCGAGGAAGAGGGCGTGGTCTTCGAATGGCTGACGGCGCCCGTGGGCTTCAAGGGCGAACCGGTCGAGGGCGTGCTGGCGCAGAAGATGCGTCTGGGCCTGCCCGACGCCACCGGCCGCCAGAGCCCCGAGGTGATCGAGGGATCCGACTACGAGGAACCCGCCGACCTCGTCATCAAGGCGCTGGGTTTCGAGGCCGAGGAACTGCCCACCCTCTGGGGGCAGCCCGAACTGGAAGTGACCCGCTGGGGCACCGTGAAGGCCGAGTTCACCACCGGCCGCACCAGCCTGCCGGGCGTCTACGCCGTGGGCGACATCGTGCGTGGCGCGAGCCTCGTGGTCTGGGCGATCCGCGACGGGCGCGACTGCGCCGATGCGGTGCTCGGGGACCTGGCCCCGGCGGGGGCCATCGCAGCCGAGTGAATGCGGTTTGGGTCAGCGGAACTGACCTTTCATCGAAACGTGACGCGGAGGGGGACCATGACTGCGACGACGGGACGCTGCCTCTGCGGGGACGTCACGGTGAAGGTTTCGGCACCCATGGCCGAAATCTCGGGCTGCTTCTGCGAGAACTGCCGCCGCTGGGGCGGGGGCGTGCAGTTCGGCATCGAGGTCCCGGAGGAACAGTGCCGCTTCGAGGGGCCTGTGAAGGTGCATCGCTCGTCGCGTCTGGCCGAACGGGCTTGGTGCGACACCTGCGGCTCGGCGCTCTACTTCCGCTACGTGGAAGGCGCCGACGCCGGCTACTTTGAAATTGTGCCGGGTCTTTTCGAAGACGCCGGCGGGGCGCGTCTGACGCGCGTTGTCTATGCCGACCGGGCGGTTGGCGGAATTGAACTGGCGGGCGACCACGAGAGGGTCAGCCGTGCCGCGTATCAGGCGGGTAATCCGCATCTGGATCAGGAGGTTTGACCATGTCCACGTATGACGCAGACTGGGTGGCCCGCGAGGAAGCGAAACGCGCCATGATGGCGGAAAAGGGCCTCTACAGCCCCGAGGACGAGCACAGCTCGTGCGGGGTGGGCCTTGTCGTCAGCATTGACGGCCAGAAAAGCCGCAAAGTGGTGGAATCCGGCATCAAGGCGCTGAAGGCCGTCTGGCACCGCGGCGCGGTCGATGCCGACGGTCGCACCGGCGACGGCGCGGGCATCCACGTGCAGATCCCGGTCGAATTCTTCTACGACCAGATCGACCGCACCGGCCACACGCCCCGCAAGGACGAACTCATGGCCGTGGGGCAGGTCTTCCTGCCGCGCACGGACTTCAACGCGCAGGAAACCTGCCGGACCATCGTCGAGACTGAGGTCCTGCGCATGGGCCACTACATCTACGGCTGGCGGCACGTGCCGGTGGACGTGGACTGCCTTGGTGACAAGGCCAACGCAACGCGCCCCGAGATCGAGCAGATCCTGATTTCCAACGCCAAGGGCGTGGACGAGGAAACCTTCGAGCGCGAACTTTACGTGATCCGCCGCCGGATCGAGAAGGCGGCGTCCTCGGCGGGCATCACCGGGCTCTACATCGCCTCGCTGTCCTGCCGGTCGATCATCTACAAGGGCATGATGCTCGCGCAGGACGTGTCCGAGTTCTACCCGGACCTCAAGGACGAGCGCTTTGAATCGGCCTTCGCGATCTATCACCAGCGCTATTCGACCAACACATTCCCGCAGTGGTGGCTGGCCCAGCCGTTCCGCATGCTCGCCCACAACGGCGAGATCAACACGCTGAAGGGCAACACCAACTGGATGAAGAGCCACGAGATCCGCATGGCCTCGGGCGCCTTCGGCGAGATGGCCGAGGACATCAAGCCGATCATCGCTACGGGTGCGTCCGACAGCGCGGCGCTTGATGCCGTCTTCGAGGTGCTGGTGCGCGCCGGGCGCAATGCGCCCATGGCCAAGACCATGATGGTGCCGGAAAGCTGGTCCAAGCAGACGATCGAGCTGCCCGAGCCCTGGCGTGACATGTATTCCTACTGCAACTCGGTCATGGAGCCCTGGGACGGCCCCGCGGCGCTGGCCATGACCGACGGCCGATGGGTGTGCGGCGGGCTCGACCGCAACGGCCTGCGGCCCATGCGCTACGTGGTGACGGGCGACAACCTGCTGATCGCGGGCTCCGAGGCGGGCATGGTGCCCACGGATGAGGCCACCGTGCGCGAGAAGGGGGCTCTCGGCCCCGGGCAGATGAT
This sequence comes from Allosediminivita pacifica, assembly GCF_003054175.1. Taxonomy (GTDB): domain Bacteria; phylum Pseudomonadota; class Alphaproteobacteria; order Rhodobacterales; family Rhodobacteraceae; genus Allosediminivita; species Allosediminivita pacifica. The sequence goes on along the minus strand of NZ_QBKN01000007.1, from coordinate 41,728 downwards.
CGCCGTCGACATGAAGGAAGCCCAGCTCTACCACGACACCGAGATCAAGGACCGCCTGGCCGCCAGTCAGCCCTTCGGCGAATGGGTCGGCAAGATCACCGAGCTCGACGAGCCGCTGTCGGAGGTGACCGAGAAGCCGATCTTCACCGGCTCGGAGCTGCGCCGCCGCCAGATCGCTGCCGGCTACACCATCGAAGAGCTGGAATCCGTCCTCGCGCCGATGGCCGAGGACGCCAAGGAAATGATCGCCTCCATGGGCGACGACACGCCCTCGGCGGTTCTGTCCAAGAAATACCGGCCGCTCTCGCACTACTTCCGCCAGAACTTCAGCCAGGTGACGAACCCGCCGATCGACTCCCTGCGCGAATTCCGCGTGATGTCGCTCAAGACGCGGTTCGGCAACCTCAAGAACGTGCTGGACGAAAGCAGCTCGCAGACCGAGATCCTCGTGCTCGACACGCCCTTCGTGGGCAACGCCCAGTTCGAGGCGCTGAAAAGCCAGTTCAACGCGCCCTGCGTCGAGATCGACTGTACCTTCACCAGCGGTCCGACCGCGCTGCGCGACGGGCTCGAGCGGATCCGCTCCGAGGCCGAGGATGCCGTGCGCTCGGGCGCCGGGCACATCATCCTCTCCGACGAGAAGGTGGACGAACAGAAGGTCGCGATGCCGATGATCCTCGCGACCAGCGCGGTGCACAGCCACCTGACGCGGCGCGGCCTGCGGACCTTCTGTTCGATCAACGTTCGCTCTGCGGAATGCGTCGATCCGCATTACTTCGCCGTGCTGATCGGCGCGGGTGCGACCATCGTGAACGCCTATCTTGCCGAGGACAGCCTGGCCGACCGCATCGAGCGCGGCCTGCTGAAGATGTCCCTGACCGAGGCGGTCGAACGCTACCGCTCGGCGGTCGATCAGGGCCTGCTGAAGATCATGTCCAAGATGGGCATTTCGGTCATCTCGTCCTACCGCGGCGGTCTCAACTTCGAGGCGGTGGGCCTCAGCCGCGCCATGTGTGCCGAGTATTTCCCGGGGCTCATCAGCCGGATTTCGGGCATCGGCCTCACCGGTCTTCAGACCAAGGCCGAGGAAGTGCACGCGCTGGCCTATCGCGGTGGGCGCGACGTGCTGCCCATCGGAGGCTTCTACAAGATGCGCAAGTCGGGCGAGACCCACGCCTGGGGGCCGCAGGGCATGCACCTGCTGCAGGCGGCCTGCAACCGCGCCAGCTTCGAGATGTGGAAGACCTATTCCAAGGCGATGCAGGCCAACCCGCCCATTCACCTGCGCGATCTGCTGGCGATCAAGCCCATCGGCAACCCGATCCCGCTGGAAGAGGTCGAGAGCATCACCTCGATCCGCAAGCGGTTCGTGACGCCGGGCATGTCGCTGGGGGCTCTGTCGCCCGAGGCGCACAAGACGCTCAACGTCGCCATGAACCGCATCGGCGCCAAGTCGGACAGCGGTGAGGGCGGCGAGGATCCGGCACACTTCGTGCCCGAGCCCAACGGCGACAACCCGTCGGCCAAGATCAAGCAGGTGGCCTCGGGCCGCTTCGGCGTCACCGCCGAGTACCTGAACCACTGCGAAGAGCTCGAGATCAAGGTCGCGCAGGGCGCCAAGCCCGGCGAGGGCGGGCAGCTGCCCGGCATGAAGGTGACCAAGCTCATCGCGCGCCTGCGGCACTCGACCCCCGGCGTGACGCTGATCTCGCCGCCGCCGCACCACGACATCTACTCGATCGAGGACCTCGCGCAGCTGATCTACGACCTCAAGCAGATCAACCCGCGCTGCAAGGTGACGGTCAAGCTCGTGGCATCGTCCGGTGTCGGCACCATCGCTGCGGGCGTGGCCAAGGCCAAGGCCGACGTGATCCTGATCTCGGGTCACAACGGCGGCACGGGCGCCTCGCCCGCGACCTCGATCAAGTACGCCGGTCTCCCGTGGGAGATGGGCCTGACCGAGGCGCACCAGGTGCTGTCGATGAACAACCTGCGGTCGCGCGTGACGCTGCGCACGGACGGCGGGCTGCGCACGGGCCGTGACATCGTCATGGCCGCCATGCTCGGGGCCGAGGAATACGGCATCGGCACCGCCGCGCTGATCGCCATGGGCTGCATCATGGTCCGCCAGTGCCAGTCCAACACCTGCCCCGTAGGCGTCTGCACGCAGGACGAAAGCCTGCGCGAGAAGTTCACCGGCAACGCCGACAAGGTGGTGAACCTCATCACCTTCTACGCCCAGGAAGTGCGCGAGATCCTCGCCTCCATCGGGGCGCGGTCGCTTGACGAGGTGATCGGCCGCGCCGACCTGCTGCGCCAGGTCAGCCGCGGGTCCGAGCATCTGGACGATCTCGACCTCAACCCGCTGCTCATCCGCGTCGACGGCTCGCAGGACAACGTCTACGACCGCGACAAGGCTCGCAATGAGGTGGACGACACGCTCGACGCCGAGATCGTGCGTGACGCGGCGCGCTTCCTGCAGGACGGCGAGAAGATGCAGCTTTCCTACGCGGTGATGAACACGCACCGCACTGTGGGCACGCGCATCAGTTCGCACATCGTGAGCAAGTTCGGCATGCGCAACGCGCTCCAGCCCGACCACCTGCACGTGAAGCTCACGGGCAGCGCGGGCCAGTCGCTGGGCGCCTTCGCGGCACCGGGTCTCAAGCTCGAGGTCTCGGGCGATGCCAACGACTACGTGGGCAAGGGCCTTTCGGGGGGCACCGTCGTGGTGCGCCCGCCGATGATGAGCCCCCTGCAGGCGTCGAAGAACACGATCATCGGCAACACGGTGCTTTATGGTGCGACGGCGGGCTATCTCTTCGCCGCGGGCCGCGCGGGCGAGCGTTTCGCCGTGCGGAACTCGGGCGCCCATGTGGTGGTCGAGGGCTGCGGCTCCAACGGGTGCGAGTACATGACCGGCGGCGTCGCCGTGATCCTCGGGCCCATCGGTGCCAACTTCGGCGCCGGCATGACCGGCGGCATGGCCTACCTCTACGACCCCGATGGGCTGGCCCCCGACCTCATGAACATGGAGAGCCTCGTGACCTGCCCGGTCACGCAGGAGGTCTGGGAGACAGAGCTCAAGGGTCTGATCGAACGCCACGCGGCCGAGACCAAGAGCCGCCAGGCGCTGGACATCCTCCAGAACTGGGAGCTCGAGAAGGGCAAGTTCGTGCAGGTCTGCCCGAAGGAAATGCTGGACAAGCTCGAGCACCCCATCGGCATCGAAGAAGACCTCGCGGCCGTTCCGGCCGAGTGATCCGTCACCCATCGGTGGCACAAGGGGGGCGCTTCTGGCGCCCCCTTTTTCGTCCTCTCCCGCCCCTCACTCTGACCCTCTCCCCCGGAGGGGAGAGGGGAGCTGTCGCGCATCGGGCATCTGTTGCGCGCATGGGATGGTAACGGCAGGGCAGGGGCGCTACGGGCTTTCTCCCGCGGGGTGCGGACGGTAGGGTGACGACATGGCGACACGGGCAAAATCGACCGGGAAAACCGGCAGCAAGAAGGGCGGCGGCAAGACCGCCAAGACGGCGAAATCCACGCGCAAGCCGCTCCGTCCGGGGCGGCTTCTGCTGCGCTGGGGGCTGCGGGCGGTCGCCGCGATCGTCCTGCTCGGCTTTGGAATGATCCTGCTCTACCGCGTGGTGCCGCCGCCCACGACCTATTACATCTGGTCCGAGGGCAAGCGCCTCGACGGGGTCGAGCGGGTCTGGATCCCCGCCGACGAGATCGCGCCCGAGATGCTGCGCGCCGCCGTCGCCGCCGAGGACGCCAACTTCTGCCGCCACTGGGGCTTCGACATGGACGCTATCCGCAAGGCGATCGAGGACGGGGCGCAGCGCGGCGGCAGCACCATCTCGCAGCAGGTGGTCAAGAACGTCTACCTCTGGCACGGGCGCAACTATCTGCGAAAGGCGCTCGAAGCCGTCATGACCCCGGCGGTCGAGGCCATCTGGCCGAAGCGGCGCATCCTCGAGGTCTATCTGAACGTGGCCGAATTCGGCGAGGGCATCTTCGGAGTCGAGGCCGCCGCCGCGCATTACTTCGGTGTGGGCGCAGCAGACCTCAGCGCCCGCGAGTCTGCGCTTTTGGCCGCCGTGCTGCCCGACCCCAAGGACCGCTCACCCGCCGCGCCTTCAAGCTTTGTCGAGCGCCGCGCCCGCAGCATCCAGAGTGGCGCCGCCACAATTGCGGCCGACGGTCGGTCGGACTGTTTCGAGTAGGGGCTGTCTTCAGAGGGCTTTGGGCGCGGGGGCGACCAGCCCCCGGGCCGCGCCCGACACTCGCCCCGGGAGGGCGCCTTGGCGAGGTCCTGTGCCATTCAGCCGTCGCAAGGATCTTTCGGGATAAACCGCTCGCCACCAGCGCCGCGATGCGCCTGCCCAAGGGTCGCGCGCGGCCCTCTACGCCATCACCCGGACCGCAGGTGCGCCCCGGGCCAAAGCCAGATCACACGTCCAGTTCTTCCACGAAGCGGGCGTTCTCCTGGATGTACTGGAACCGCAGCTCGGGTTTCTTGCCCATCAGTCGCTCCACCAGGTCCCCGGTCTCGCCGGGCTCGTCCTCGTCGATGGTGACGCGGATCAGCTTGCGGGTGGCCGGATCCATGGTCGTCTCTTTCAGGTCCTTGGCGTCCATCTCGCCCAGACCCTTGAAGCGCTGCATGTCGATCTTGCCCTTGCCGCCAAGCCCCTTGGCCATGATCCGGTCCTTCTCGGCATCGTCCGAGACGTAGACCCGCTTGGCGCCCTGCGTCAGGCGGTAGAGCGGCGGACAGGCCAGGTAGAGATGCCCGTTGTCGATCAACGGCCGCATCTGCGTGTAGAAGAAGGTCATCAGCAGAGAGGCAATATGCGCGCCGTCCACGTCGGCGTCGGTCATGATGATGATCTTGTCGTAGCGCAGGTCGTCGAGGTTGAACTTGCTGCCCAGGCCCACGCCGAGCGCCTCGCAAAGATCGCGGATCTCGGCGTTCGAGGTCAGCTTGTTCGAGGCCGCGCCCAGCACGTTCAGGATCTTGCCCTTGAGCGGCAGCAGCGCCTGGCTCTCGCGGAAGCGCGCGCCCTTGGCCGAGCCGCCAGCCGAGTCGCCCTCGACGATGAACAGCTCCGTGCCCTCGCGGGCCTTGTTGGTGCAGTCCGACAGCTTGCCCGGCAGGCGCAGGCGCTTGGTGGCCGTCTTGCGGGCGGTCTCCTTCTCCTGCTTGCGGCGCTGGCGCTCCTCGGCGCGCAGCACGAGGAAATCGAGGATCGCGCCCGCCGATTTCGTGTCCGCCGCCAGCCAGTTGTCGAAGTGGTCGCGCACCGCGCCCTCGACCAGCCGCTGCGCCTCGGTGGTGGCAAGGCGGTCCTTGGTCTGGCCCACGAACTCGGGCTCGCGGATGAAGCACGAAACCAGAGCGCAGCCGCCGGTGATCAGGTCCTCGCGGGTGATCTGCGCGGCCTTCTTGTTGCCCACGAGCTCGCCGTAGGCGCGGATGCCCTTGAGGATCGCGGCCCAGAAGCCCGCCTCGTGGGTGCCGCCCTCGGGGGTGGGCACGGTGTTGCAGTAGCTCTGGATGAAACCGTCGCGCGAGGGGGTCCAGTTAATCGCCCATTCGACCTTGCCCGGCGCGTTGAACTTCTCGCGGAACTCCACCGTGCCGGCGAAGGGACGCTCGGCGTAGGTGGTCGCACCCCCCAGCGTCTCCTGCAGGTAGTCCGACAGGCCCCCAGGGAAGTGGAACACGGCCTCGGTCGGCGTCTCGCCGTCGTCGATGGCCGACTTCCAGCGGATCTCCACTCCCGAGAAGAGATAGGCCTTGGAGCGCGCCAGCTTGAAGAGCCGCGCGGGCTTGAAGCGGTGCGAGCCGAAGATCTCTTCATCCGCGTGGAAGGTCACCGTGGTGCCCCGGCGGTTCGGGGCGGCGCCCACCTGCGTCACGGGGCCCAGCGGCTTGCCACGGGAAAAGCGCTGCTCGTGCAGCTCCTTGTTGCGGGCGACCTGGACCACCATCGTGTCCGACAGGGCGTTCACGACCGACGCGCCGACGCCGTGCAGGCCGCCCGAAGTCTCGTAGGCCTTGCCCGAGAACTTACCGCCCGCGTGCAGCGTGCAGAGGATCACCTCGAGGGCGCTCTTACCGGGGAACTTGGGGTGCGGATCGAAGGGCATGCCGCGGCCGTTGTCGCGGATCATGATCGAATAATCCGCGCCCAGCTCGATCTCGATCCGGTTGGCGTGGCCGGCGACGGCCTCGTCCATGGAGTTGTCGAGGATCTCGGCCACGAGGTGATGGAGCGCGCGTTCGTCGGTCCCGCCGATGTACATGCCGGGGCGCTTGCGGACGGGCTCCAGCCCTTCGAGCACCTCGATCGAGGAGGCGTCATAGGTCGGGTCGTCGGCGGCGTTGAGAAGGTCGTCGGCCATGGGCTGCTGCTCGCCTCTGTTCTTGGATTGCCCCGCAGTATGTCAGAGCAGACCGGGGCAGGGAACCCCGCCCGTGACGTCGTCCCGGGGGATGTCCCGGGCCGGGACATTTTTCGGCGCGTGTAATTTCAATGGCTTAGCTTGTCGCGTTTACCATGCCTTAAGGATGTCCCCGGGACAGGCCCTCCGCGACCCGCTCCCGCGTCGTTTGGGGCCGAGACCGGCCCCGGGCCGCGCCCGAGCTGGGAGGCGCGTCCGGGGACGCCTGTGGGAGGCGGTTTGTCCCGAAAGCCCCGTGTACCGGGTGCGTGTCGCGGGACTTCGCCGGATGCGGCGGCGCACCGTCAGGGTTTCAAGACCGGCCCCGGGTCGCGCCCGACCTGGGGGGCGCGTTCGGAAGGTCTGTGGGAAGCGGTTTATCTCGAAAGATCCGTGTGTCGGACGAATGTCGTGGGACCTCGCCAAACGCGCCCTCCGGGGGAGGTCGGGCGCGGCCCGGGGCTGGTCGCCCCGGGGGTAGATTCTGGTTTGGCCGTTGGAGCCAAGCGGTCAGGTCCACCACAAGATGATAATGACTTTCTTTGCGCCAGTTAGTGGCGCTCAATGCTCTGAATGCCAAATCTCTCAGAAGTATTGAAAACGGTCGAGGCTTCCGCGCCTTCCCCTATTCGCGCTGCATGCTTTTCGGAGGCAGCAATGGCGATGCCGGAGGAAGAATGTGCGCCAACGAAAAATATAAAAGTCGCATTGTCTTTGTCATGATGTGCGCGGTAATGGAATTGGTCTGCACTCTCCTTCTTCCCATTCATCAGCGCATATGTAATTTCGGGCATCCGAGATACCACCTCAGGAAGCCCGTCTTTAATTATCGCATCATTGGTAATCCAGCGAACCCATACTCTCCCTTCCGGAGGTAGTATCGTACTGGTATGATTATACCAAAGAGCATAGCCAAGCTTTGCGGCCCAAGGGTTGAGATATTTTTGAAAAATCTCGACTCCCATTGGAACACTCATTGCTTCCGCTTCAACCTTGTATCCGTTCCACCACCAAATTCTCTCGGCACGTTCTGTTTGGATGCATTCAAGGGCGTCAGGTGTATTATTTTTTACTCCACGCGAGAGCTTCTCCCAGTATCCGTCCTGTGGGTCGTCGCGGCGAATTAAGCCCATTCCGTATGCTACCCAGGAGGCGACTTGATCTAGCTGGGATGAGCCATTGTTGCACCTCTTGCAGGCCGGAAACTCAAGGCCCCGGAGTCGTGCTTTGTCCTTGAAGAAGGCTTTTGGCGGCGCGTGCTCGATCGTTTCTGTTTCCCGTGTGCCACCGCAAAAGCAGCAGAAAGGGTGGTCTTTCTTGAGCCTTTCCAAGCGCCGCTTTTTCTGCCCCATTTATTCACTCATCCCAACAATCCTTCAAACTCCCGCCATTCCCCCTTGGACATGCCGGAGTTTTCCTGCGTCACCGTCTCACCCTTGAGCATCCGGCGGATGCACTCAAGCCCCGTGGCGCTGAGCGTCGCGCCGCCCATGCGGTAGTCCTCGAAGGCCTTGTAGGTGGCGGGCACCCAGTCGGCGACGAGTTTCGCGATGGCCTCGGCATAGACGCGGATCTCGTATTGCGCGTGGGCGTCGGCGCGCAGGCGCAGGAAATGCAGAAGGTTGTGCAGGTCCACCTTCCAATACCACTGAGTGTAGATATTGGCGGGCAGGTTCATGCGGGCCAATTCGCGGGCAAGGCCCTGCTGGCCGTCCTGCGAGATCATCTCCTCGTAATGATCGTAGGCGCGCATGGAATCGTCGCGCAGGATGTCGAGCACGCGCTGCGCCTCGGCACCTTCCAGGACGTCGCCCCGGCCCTGGTTGTTGGTCGTGCTCTGCGCGGCGAGGCTGTCGGGCGCGGGGATGTAGAATTCGCGGTCGAGGATCGAATAGCGCGCGGAATATTCGTTCACGTTGGCGGTGCGGTGGCGGATCCACTGGCGCGCGACGAAGACCGGCAGCTTCACGTGCAGCTTGATCTCGCACATCTCGAAGGGGGTCGAGTGCCAGTGCCGCATGAGGTAGCGGATCAGGCCCTCGTCGTTGCTGACGCTTTTCGTGCCACGGCCGTAGCTGACCCGCGCGGCCTGGGTGATGGCGGAATCGTCGCCCATGTAGTCGATCACCCGGACAAATCCGTGGTCGAGCACGGGATGCGCGGTGTAGAGGTGCTGCTCCATCCCCGGCGCGGTGGCGCGCAGGGTCTGGTGGCTTTCACTGCGCTGGGCCGCGATCTCGGCCTCTTGCTCGGGCGACAGGGGCATGGCGAATCCTTTCCCGGGGATCTGAGTCAGAGACCACCTTATATGGCCGCGCGCGCCGGGGCCAACCACCAGATGCGGTAGCTTTCGGGTAGCGTGGGGCAGGGGGCGCTCTGGCCCCTCGACAAGCGCGCCGGGGCCTCTAGTCTTGGGACCAAGTCCGGGGCATCCCCGGTCATCACCGAGAAAGATGAGGAACACATGGGTATTCGCTACATCCACACCATGGTGCGCGTGAAGGACCTGGACAAGTCCATCGCCTTCTACGAGCTGCTGGGCCTGAAGGAACGCCGCCGGTCGGAGAACGAGAAGGGCCGCTTCACGCTGGTCTTCCTCTGCCCGCCCGAGCAGGACGACGGCACCGCCGACGTGGAGCTGACCTACAACTGGGACGGCGACGAGGGGCTGCCCAGCGACAGCCGCCACTTCGGCCACCTCGCCTACACGGTGCCCGACATCTACGAGATGTGCCAGCACCTGATGGACAACGGCGTGACCATCAACCGCCCGCCGCGCGACGGCAACATGGCCTTCGTGCGCAGCCCCGACAACGTGTCGATCGAGCTTCTGCAGCAGGGCGATCCGAAGCCCCCGCAGGAGCCCTGGGCGAGCATGGAAAACACGGGCCATTGGTAAGGCTCCTGGCCCTCTGCCTGGCGCTTGCCGCGCCGGGAGGGGCCTTGGCGCAGGGCGATTGCCGCCTTGCGCTGCTGCTGGCGCTGGATGTGTCCTCCTCGGTCGACGCGCAGGAATACCGGCTCCAGAAAGAGGGGGTGGCGGCGGCGCTGCTGTCCCCCGACGTGCGCCGCGCGATCCTGTCGGGACAGGGCGTGGTGGCTCTTGGCGTCTATGAATGGAGCGGCCGGCGGCAGAACAGCGTGGTGCTCGACTGGGTGAGGCTCGACAGCGAGGCGGCGATCACGGCGGCGGCGCGACGGATCGGCGGGGCGCAGCGCTCCTACAGCCGGTTTCCCACCGCCATGGGCTATGCGCTGGGCTACGGGGCGGGGCTGCTGGCGCGCGGGCCCGATTGCCTGCGGCGGGTGATCGACGTGTCGGGCGACGGGGTCACCAACGACGGGTTCTGGCCGACGCTGGCCTACCGCAACTTCCCCTTCGAGGGCGTGACGGTGAACGGGCTCGCGGTGCTGGGCGCGGATCCCGCCGTGCTCGACCACTACGAGTTCGAGGTGCAATACGGCCCCGGCGCCTTTGTCGAGACCGCGCCGGGCTATGCCGGCTACCGCCGGGCCATGGAGCGCAAGCTCTTCCGCGAGATCAACGACATCCAGGTGGGCGGTGGCGCGCTGCCCTTGGACCCGCCCGGGTGAGGGCGCTTCTGCTGGTCCTGGCGCTGCTGGCGGCCGTGCCGGCGCAGGCGGCCTGCCGGATGGCGCTGGCGCTGGGGCTCGACGTTTCGGGCTCGGTCGACGCGCGCGAGTACCGGTTTCAGATGGACGGCCTGGCCGATGCGCTGTCGGACCCCGGCGTGCGCGACACGCTCCTGCAGATGCCGCAGGCGCCTGTGACGTTGGCGGTCTTCGAGTGGAGTGGCCCGGGCGTGCAGCGGCTGCTGCTGGACTGGACCGATATCACTTCCGACGCGGCGCTGGAGTACGTGGTGGCCCGGCTGCGCGGCGTGGGGCGGGTCGAGGGCGATCCCGCCACCGCGCTGGGTGAGGCCAAGGCCTATGGCGCGGCGCTGCTGGCGCGGCGCAGTGAGTGCTGGCGGCAGGTGCTTGATATCTCGGGCGACGGCAAGTCCAACAGCGGGCCCCGGCCGCAGCAGGTCCGCCCCGAGGGGATCACGGTGAACGGGCTGGTGATCGGAGAGGTGCAGCGCGACGATCGGGGCGGCACGCCGGGCATCGGCGAGTTGATCGCCTACTATCGTGCTTATGTGATCGAGGGGCCGGGCGCCTTTGTCGAAACCGCACTGGGGTTCGAGGCCTACCGCGAGGCCATGGTGCGCAAGCTCGAGAAGGAACTGCAGGCCATGGTGATCGGCGACGCCGGAAGCGTCGGGCCGTCAGGGGGCGGCAGTCAGTAGATGTAGCGGATCTGGTCGGTCCAGTAGCGTTCGAGCCGCCGCAGGGCCACGGTGATCTCTTCGAGGCCCGCGTGATCGATCACGCCCCGGCTCTGCAGGCCCTCGGCGTGGCGGTTGAAGAGATCGCCCACGAGATCGCGGATCTCGCGCCCGCGCTGGGTCAGGCGCACCCGGACCGAGCGGCGGTCGATCTCGCACCGCTGGTGGTGCATGTAGCCGGTCTCGACGAGTTTCTTCAGATTGTAGGAGACGTTGCTGCCCTGGTAGTAGCCGCGGGTCTTGAGCTCGCCCGCCGTCACCTCGTTGTCGCCGATGTTGAACAATAGCAGCGCCTGCACGGCGTTGATGTCGATGATACCGACCCGCTCGAATTCGTCCTTGATCACGTCGAGAAGCAGACGGTGAAGCCGTTCGACAAGCCCCAGCGCCTCCAGGTAGCCCGTCATGAAGCCCTGGTCGCCGCGCTTGTTCACGGACGCATGGATGCTCATCTGCCGTCTCCGCCTTGGATCGTCTTGGAGGACGGTTCTCGGCGGAAAACGCAAATAATACCTTAAGTGTCGAGATAGACTGCGAAAATTGAAACTATTTCGCGGCCCGCTCCTGCGAGGCCTCGGCGATCTCGGCGATCAGCGGCGCATAGACGTCGGGGGCGGGCACCTGGCCCGACACCCACTGGTAGAGATCCTGGTCGCTTTCCTCGAGCAGGGCCTCGTAGAGATCGAGCGCCGCGGCATCCATTCCGGAAAGCCGTGCCGCGGCAAAGCGCGAGAGCAGGATGTCCATTTCCTTGATGCCCCGGCGCATGGACCGCATGGTCAGGCGCTTGAGGCGGATCTCGCGCGGCTCGTTCATGCGCTGTGCTCCTTGAGCAGGGCGCGCAGGTGCTTCTCGAGCTTGCCCATCTTCTCGGCCTGGCGCTTCATCTGCGTCTGCATCGCGCGCAGCTCCACCAGCGCCCGGTCGATGTCGGTGGGCAACGGGTCCTCGTCCGGAGAGGCGACGCCCTCGCCCTCGCCGGTGATCAGCCAGATCATCGACACGTTCAGCAGCCCGGCCACCATGTTGAGCCGGTTGGCGCGCGGCTCGGCAAGGTCCTCTTCCCAGCGGCGCAGCGTCTCGAGCTTGACGCCGAGGCGCCGTGCGAGATCTTCCTGGGTCATGCCGGCGGCATCGCGGGCGGCGGCGAGCCTGTCGCCGAAGGTGGCGGCCTCGGGCCCGTACCAGTCGGTGGTGTCGTCCATCTTTCCTCCCTTGGGCCCCTGGGGCCGCTTGCGCGCTGGGTGCCACGTCCCTAAGACAAATGGCGATCTTGTTCAAACCGGCGGGAGCCCATGACCTTTCTTTCCCAAAAACTCGACCGCATCGCGCCTTCGCCCACCGTGGCCATTTCCCAGACGGCACGCGAACTGGCCGCCGCGGGGCGGGACATCCTGAGTCTCAGCGCCGGCGAGCCCGACTTTGACACGCCCGAGCATATCAAGGACGCGGCGATTGCGGCAATCGAAGAAGGGAAAACGAAGTACACCGCCCCCGACGGCATTCCCGAGCTGAAACAGGCGATCTGCGACAAGTTCAAGCGCGAGAACGGGCTGACCTACACGCCCGCGCAGATCAGCGTCGCCACCGGCGGCAAGCAGGTGCTCTACAATGCCCTGATGGCGACGCTGGACCCGGGCGACGAGGTCATCATCCCCGCGCCCTACTGGGTGAGCTATCCCGACATGGTCAAGCTGGCCGGCGGCGAGCCCGTCGTGATCGAGAGCCGTCCCGAGGACGGCTACAAGATCACGGCCGAGGCGCTAGAGGCGGCGATCACGCCGCGCACCAAGTGGCTGATCTTCAACTCGCCCTCGAACCCCACCGGCGCGGGCTATACCGAGCCGCAGCTCAAGGCGCTGACCGACGTGCTGATGCGCCACCCGCAGGTGCACGTGATGAGCGACGACATGTACGAGCACCTCGCCTATGACGGCTTCCGTTTCGTGACGCCCGCGCAGGTCGAGCCCGGTCTCTACGACCGCACGCTGACCGTGAACGGCGTCTCCAAGGCCTATGCCATGACCGGCTGGCGCATCGGCTATGCCGGCGGCCCCGAGCAGCTGATCGCCGCCATGCGCAAGCTGCAGACGCAGTCGACCTCGAACCCCACCTCGATCAGCCAGTGGGCCTCGGTCGCGGCGCTGAGCGGCCCGCAGGAGTTCCTGGCCGAGCGGGCCGAGGTCTTCCGCCGCCGGCGCGATCTGGTTGTCGACCGGCTGAACGCCATCGAGGGGATCGAGTGCCCCCGCCCCGAGGGGGCCTTCTACGTCTATCCCTCGATCAAGGGCCTGATCGGTGCCACCAGCGCCGGCGGCCGCATCATCGACAGCGACGAGGCCTTCGCCTCGGCCCTGCTCGAGGAGCAGGGCGTTGCGGTGGTCTTCGGCGCGGCCTTCGGCCTCTCGCCCGCCTTCCGCATCAGCTACGCCACCTCGGACGAGGTGCTCGAAGACGCCTGCAACCGCATCGCGGCCTTCGTCGGCGGGCTGACCTGACTGAGGCCCTGCCGGATCTCTATTTCCGCGTGCGCGAGAACGGCGCCGTCGTTTTCCGTCTTGATACCGAGATCCGGCAGGGCCGCATTGAGTGCAACAGATCGCCACGGTCAACGTCCCCCGCGGCGAGGTCCGGCCGCAGGGCGACCGCACCGTGGATCACCTGAACCTGACTGCCCAGTGGGCGCAGTCCAGGGCCCTCGTCGGCTTCGGATCTCGAAGAGGTCACCGACGCGTTGCTGCGCGCCATGCACGACCTGCGCGAGGTCCTGGTCCGCAAGAAGGCCGACCGCCTGACGAGGAAGAAGGGGTAGGGGGCGAGCTAGGGGTTGTGCCCCGTCCGGAGCGGACCAGCCGCGGGCCCCGCCCGACCTCCCCGGAGGGCGCGTTTGGCGACAGCGCAACGCAAGCCGAGCCAGCGCCGGACCGTCCGCGCGGTCTGGCGCTGGCCCGGCGGGGCTGAAGCCCCTTGTTCCGGGCTTCTCAGGGCATGGCTCGAAGGTTCGCTTCCTCCGCGCTGCTGGCGCGCGTGCCCGTCACGCCTCGCGGCCGCTTCAGTCTGGGCCGCCCTGATCGGCTTAAGTTTCCGGCGGAAAAGGCGGACTGCCGCGGAGCGTCCCGGAACGAGCAGCACACGGCTTGCCCAACGGATGCTGGTGGTATCTTCCGCTCGAGCCGCGCCCGCGCTTGGCACGAAAAACGCTCGCCAGAGCTGGTCCGGCGAGCGTCTTCAAAAGCGGGTCACACTGGGACAAACCTAAGAGATGGTTAATCCGTCTCTGTAACTCATTGATTTTCCGTGCGCCGAAGGATGTCCCGGCCCGGGACACCCTCGGGACAGGGCCTTACGCAGCCTGCCGGTCGTGCAAGCCTTCCTGCACTTCCTCGATGATCTTGGCCACGAAGGCCTTCAGATCGCCGGGGTTGCGGCTGGTCACGATGCCGTTGTCGGCCACGACCTCTTCGTCGACCCACTGGGCGCCGGCGTTCTCGACGTCGGTCTTGATCGACTTGAACGAGGTCATCTGGCGGCCCTTCGCGATGCCGGTCTCGACCAGCAGCCAGGGACCGTGGCAGATCGCGGCGACCACCTTGCCCTCGTTGTGGAAATCCTTGACGAGGTTCAGCACGTCCTGGTTCACGCGCAGGATGTCGGGGTTGATCTGGCCGCCCGGGATCACAAGCGCGTCGTAGTCGCGCGATTTCACCTGGTCGAGCGAGGTGTCGACCTCGATGGTGTCACCCCAGTCGTCGCCGTCCCAGCCCTTGATGGACTTGCCGTCGAGACTGGCGACATGGACGGTCGCCTTGGTCTCGCGCAGGGCGTCGCGGGGCACCTCCAGCTCGGATTGCTCAAAGCCGTTGGTGGCGATGACGAGGATCTTGGAGTCTTGAATGACAGGCATTGCGTATCTCCTTCCGTTCTTGTGGCGGGCGGGCTTGCCGCCCGCCTTCATCCCCACAACTCGAAAGGGGGGCGGGGCAGTTCCCGCCGTCCTCACAACGTGGTGGCAAGCCGCGTGCCCTGGTCGATGGCCCGCTTGGCGTCGAGCTCCGCCGCCACGTCGGCCCCGCCGATCACGTGCGCGGCGATGCCCTTCGCAGCCAACGCGTCGGCAAGGCTGCGCTCGCTCAACTGCCCGGCACAAAGCACCACCGTGTCGCAGGCGATGACCTCGGGGCTCTCGCGCCCCTCGCCGTAGGACACATGCAGGCCCGCGTCGTCGATCCGCTCGTAGTTCACGCCGGTCTTCATGGCCACGGCCTTCATCTGAAGCCCCGCGCGGTGGATCCAGCCGGTGGTCTTGCCCAGCCGCTTGCCGGGCTTTTCCTTCTTGCGCTGCAGAAGCGTGACCTCGCGGATGGCGGGATGCGGCTGCGGACCTTCCGGCGCAAGCCCCGCCCGCGCCTCGGCCGGGTCGGTCACGCCCCATTCGCGCATCCACTCGGCCAGGTCGAGCGTCGGGCTGTCGCCCGTCACGAGGAACTCCGACACGTCGAAGCCGATGCCGCCCGCGCCGATCACCGCCACGCGGCGCCCCACCTCGGCGCCCCGCTTCAGCACGTCCACGTAGCCCTTCACCTTGGGATGATCCTGCCCGGGGATCTGCGGATCGCGGGGGATGACGCCGGTGGCAATGATCACCTCGTCGAAGCCCTCCAGGTCCTCGGCGGTGACCGCCTGTCCCAGCGCCCGCGTCACGCCGCGCTCTGTCAGCATGGTGTCGAACCAGTCGACCAGCCCGTGGAACTCCTCCTTGCCGGGGATCACACGCGCCATGTTGAGCTGCCCGCCGATGACCGTGTCGCGATCGAAGAGCGTCACCGCGTGCCCCCGCTCCGCCGCCGTGATCGCGGCCGCCAGCCCCGCGGGACCGGCACCCACCACCGCTACGCGCCTGGGCGCGTCGGTGGGCGTCACCACGATCTCGGTCTCGTGACAGGCCTTGGGGTTCACCAGGCAGGTCGACACCTTGCCCTGGAAGGTGTGGTCGAGACAGGCTTGGTTGCAGGCGATGCAGGGCGCGATCGTGTCGGCGCGGCCCGCCTCGGCCTTGGCCACGAAATCAGGATCGGCGAGGAAGGGTCGCGCGAGGCTCACCATGTCGGCCACGCCCTCGGCCAGCAGGCCCTCGGCCACCTCGGGCGTGTTGATCCGGTTCGAGGTGATGACCGGGATGCCCACCTTGCCCATGAGCTTCTTCGTGACCCAGGCGAAGCCCGCCCGGGGAACCGAGGTCACGATGGTCGGCACCCGCGCCTCGTGCCAGCCGATCCCGGTGTTGATGATGTCGGCGCCAGCCTTTTCGACCTCCTGCGCAAGCTGCACCACCTCCTCGAAGCTCGACCCGCCCGGCACGAGGTCGATCATCGACAGGCGGTAGATCACGATGAAATCCGGGCCCACCGCCGCGCGCACCCGGCGCAGCACCTCCAGCGGCAGGCGCATGCGGTTCTCGTAGGAGCCGCCCCAGCGATCGGCGCGCTTGTTGGTGTGGGTGACAAGAAACTGGTTGAGGAAATAGCCCTCCGATCCCATCACCTCGACCCCATCGTAGCCGGCCTCGCGCGCCCGCGCCGCGGCGGTGGCGATGTCGGCGATCTGCTTCTCGATGCCGTCCTCGTCCAGCTCTTTGGGCGGAAAGGGAGAGATCGGCGATTTGATCGCCGAGGGGGCCACGCACTCGGGGCTGTAGGCATAGCGCCCCGCGTGCAGGATCTGCATGGCGATCTTGCCGCCTGCGGCATGCACCTTGTCGGTCACGCCCCGGTGCCGTGCGATATCCTCGTCGGAAAACAGCCCCGCCGCGCCGGGAAAGACGCCGCCCTCGCGGTTGGGCGCCATGCCGCCGGTCACCATGAGCCCCACGCCGCCGCGCGCCCGCGTGGCGTAGAATTCCTCCACCCGGGTCCAGTCGCCCACCTCCTCGAGGTTGGTGTGCATGGACCCCATGATCACGCGGTTCTTCAGCGTGGTGAAGCCCAGGTCCAGCGGCTGGAACAGGTGCGGATAATCACTCATGGCAGGCCCTCCCTTTGGGCGCGGATCACACATGATCCGCCCCGGCCTGTCACCGTCAAACGTGACGTCAGAGCGCGCCGCCCCCGGTTTCTTCTCGCCCGAAAATACCTCGGGGGAGACGCGGCGCAGCCGCGGCGGGGGCAGCGCCCCCACCCCCCATGGATACCCGGGCGCCCCGATCAGACCGCGCGGGCCACGACGAAGTGGTTGGGCAGCCACTTGGGATAGTCGCCGGTTTCCAGGATCTCGAAGCCGGCGTCGCGGATCATCCCGTCCAGCTTCTCGACCGTGAAGAAACGCATCTTCGGCTCCTTGCCCATCAGGCGCATGGGCAGCAGGCTCAGCCGGATCTTGTAATTGCGGGCGAGGCAGGGGGTCACGGAGAGCAGCAGCCCGCCTTCGTTCAGCGCGCCGCGGATCTGCGCCAGCGTGCCCTCGACGTCGTCGATGAGGTGCAAGATGTTGAAGGCCATGACCGCGTCGTAGCGGCGGCCAGCGGCGGCCTTCGCCAGATCCGCCTTGCGGAAGCTCACGTTGTTGGCGCCCGCCTCGGCGGCCTTTTCCTGGGCGACGCGGATCATCTCGCCCGAGAAATCTGTGCCCTCGATGCGGGCGCCGGTCCCGGCGAGTCTCAGCGCCGTCTCGCCGGTGCCGCAGGCAAGCTCCAGCACCTCCATGCCGGGGGTGAGCCAGGCGCGAACACGCTCGAGCCGGGCCTCGTAGGAGACCACGTCCTTGACCGGCTGGGTGGCGTATTGGGGGGCCGCCTTGTCCCAGTATGCTTCCCTGCGTGTCATCGCTCACCTCCTTCAACCTCTGCCGGCGGGATAGCGGCTCCCGCGCGGGCGGCAAGGCGAAACCACGAAAAAGACCCCCGGCGTTTCCGCTGGGGGCCATCTGTGTCCGGTAGTCCCGGAACGCCTATTCGGCGGCGTCGCGACGGGGCAGGACCCAGTCGGCGCGCGGGAAGTGGCAGGTGTAGCCGCCGGGGTAGCGCTGCAGGTAGTCCTGGTGCTCGGGCTCGGCTTCCCAGAAGTCGCCCACCGGCTCGACCTCGGTCACGACCTTGCCGGGCCAGAGCCCCGAGGCCTCCACGTCGGCGATGGTGTCCAGGGCGCACTGACGCTGGTCCTCGTCCACGTAGTAGATGGCCGAGCGGTAGCTCATGCCGATGTCATTGCCTTGGCGGTTCAGCGTGGTGGGATCGTGGATCTGGAAGAAGAACTCCAGGATTTCGCGATAGCTGATGCGGGCGGGATCGAACATGATCTCGATCCCCTCGGCGTGGGTGCCGTGGTTGCGGTAGGTGGCATTCTTCACGTCGCCGCCGGTATAGCCGACGCGGGTCTTCTCGACCCCGTCCATGCGGCGGATCAGTTCTTCCATGCCCCAGAAACAGCCCCCGGCGAGCACTGCGCGTTCGAGATTCATGTGACCTCCTCGACCTGGTCCAGATAGGCGCCGTAACCCTCGGCTTCCATGTCGTCGCGGTGGACGAAGCGAAGGCTGGCGGAGTTGATGCAATAGCGCAGGCCGCCGCGGTCCATGGGCCCGTCGGGAAAAACGTGGCCCAGGTGGCTGTCGCCGTGGGTGCTGCGCACCTCGGTACGGACCATCCCGTGGGTGGTGTCCCGCAGCTCCTGCACGTAGGTTTTTTCGATCGGCTTGGTAAAGCTCGGCCAGCCGCAGCCGGACTCGTACTTGTCAGAGCTCGCGAACAGCGGCTCGCCCGAGACCACGTCGACGTAGATCCCCGGCTCCTTGTTCGAGAGGTACTTGCCCGTGCCGGGACGCTCGGTCCCGCTCTGCTGGGTGACCCGGTATTGCTCGGGGTCGAGGCTGTCGATGACCTCCGGGCGGCGTTCGTAACTGGCCATGATCTCCCTCCAATGGTCTTGTCCCTTAAGATGGGGCAGGAATCTTCAAAGGAAAAGGGGCAGGAGGCTTGCGCCGGATCACGGTTGCGGTCATTGTGATCTGGGAGAGCGGTTTTCTCTCGCACCCAAGGCACGAATCGGGGCGTCGGCTCAGCCGGCGCCCTTCGTGTGTCAGGCGTGCTCTCAGGCGGTCCCGCCTGTCAGGCCCCCTCAGACATCTCCCTCAGGCAGCCGGATCGCCGCCCAGCGGGCCGCGTCGCGCACTGTCTCGTCCCCGTCCTCGCAAAGCCCCTGCGCCACCGGCCGCAATCGTGCCTTGCCCGAGTTGCCGATGGCATAGAGCACGTTGCGCACGAAGCGGTCGCGTCCGATCCGCTTGATCGGACTGCCCGAGAACCGCGCCCGGAAGCCCGCGTCGTCCAGTCCCGCCAGCTCCTCCAGCGGCGGTGCCAGCAGATCCTCGCGGGCATGGTATTTCACCTCGCGCGCCTCGCTTGCGAACTTGTTCCAGGGGCAGACCGCCAGGCAGTCGTCGCAGCCGTAGATCCGGTTGCCCATCTTCGCGCGCAGCTCCTCGTCCACCGGCCCGCGATGCTCGATCGTGAGGTACGAGATGCAGCGCGTCGCATCGAGCTGGAAGGGCGCGGGAAAGGCTTCGGTCGGACAGATGTCGAGACAGGCCCGGCACGATCCGCAATGCTCGCCCTCGGGCGCATCCGTGGGAAGCTCCAGCGTGGTGAAGATCGAGCCCAGGAAAAACCACGACCCCAGCCGCCGGCTCAGCAGGTTGGTGTGCTTGCCCTGCCAGCCCAGCCCGGCCGCCTGCGCCAGCGGCTTTTCCGGCACCGGCGCCGTGTCGACAAAGACCTTGATCTCGGGCGCCTCGCCCTGCTTTTCCGCCTCGCCGATCAGCCAGCGCCCTAGCCGCTTCAACCGTTTCTTGACCACGTCGTGGTAGTCGCGGTTCTGCGCATAGACCGAAATCGCCGCCCGGTCGGGGTGATCCAGCACCTCCAGCGGATCGTGCGTCGGCCCGTAGTTCTCGGCCAGCATGATGACGCTGCGCGCCTCGGGCCAGAGCGCGGTGGGATCGCCCCGCCAGTGGCTGCGCTCGGCCAGCCAGCCCATCTGCCCGTGATACCCCTCGCGCAGGAACTGCTGCAGCCGCGCCATGACCTGCGGCACATCGCCGGGACGGCAGATGCGGCAGTCGTCAAAGCCCTCTTCCGCGGCCCGCGCCACCAGTCGCGCCTTCAGCCGCTCCATGCCGCGCCCCCGTTTCTTCTTGGCAGAAATACTCCGGGGGAGGCCCGCAGGGCCGGGGGCAGAGCCCCCACCGGGTTTCCGCAGAAAAGCCGCAGCCTCATGCAGGCACACGAATGCTGGATCAGAAATCGAGGTCCGCGTAATGCGCCGGCGGCGGGAAGCCGGGGATCTGGTCGGCGAGGATCGAGCGGAAGGCGGGCCGCGACTTGATCTTCGCGTACCAGTCCTTGACCGATTCCTGCCGGTGCCAATCCACGTCCGAGATGTAATCGAGCGACGACAGGTGGGCCGCGGCGGCGAAATCGGCAAGCGTCATGGCGTCGCCCGCCAGCCAGCGGCGGTGATCCAGCAGCCAGGCCATGTAGTCGAGGTGATACTTGATCGCCTTGGCCCCGGCCTTGACGTTGGTGCTGTCGGGGAAGCCCAGCTTCATGACCTTCTTGTTCACCCGCTCGTAGAGCAGCTTGGAGGTCACCTCGGAATGGAACTTGTCGTCGAACCAGCCGATGAGCCGGCGCACCTCGTAACGGGCCTCCGGTGTCTTGGGCATGAGAGAGGGCTCGGGGTAGCATTCCTCGAGATACTCGCAGATCGCGACGCTTTCCGCCATGACCATGCCGTCGACCCGCAGCACCGGCACCTTGCCGGCGGGGTTGCGGCGCAGGAAGTCGGCGTCCTTCTCCCAGTAGCGCTCCTCCACCAGCTCGCAGTCGATCTTCTTCTCGGCGAGGCTCAGCCGCACCTTGCGGCAGAAGGGTGACAGCGGCACGTGATAGAGCTTGGCCATGGGCGAAAGTCGGTCCCGGGATGTGAAAGGAAACGCGTTCTCAATGACAAGAAAGCGCGGGGCTTTCAACCATCCCCGCACGTGACGGTGCGCCTGCGCTTGACGACAGGCCAATCCGTGCCAAGGTCCGACGGATGTTCCCGATCCGCGATCACAACCCGTCAGGCCGCACGCCGTTCGTCACCTACGGGCTGATCGCGGCGAATGTGGCCATCTTCCTGAGCTACTGGCAGCTTTTCGAGCAGCCGCGTGCCATCAACGAATTCTTCTTCGACTGGGCGCTGATCCCCGCGCTGGTGAGCGAGGGGCGGGGCTGGACCGGCTTCGTGACCTCCATGTTCCTGCACGGCGGGATCGCGCATCTCGGCGGCAACATGCTGTTCCTCTTCATCTTCGGCGACAATATCGAGGACGAGATGGGTCATGGCGGCTTCCTGCTGTTCTATCTCGCCTCCGGGCTCGCGGCCGCGGTGGCGCAATATGTCTCGGCGCCGCTGTCGCCCGCGCCAATGGTGGGCGCCTCGGGTGCCATCGCCGGGGTGATGGGGGGCTACCTCCTGCTCTACCCGCGGGCGCGGGTGGACATCCTGATCATCCTCGTCATCATATTCCGCGTGATCCCGATCCCGGCCTGGATCATCCTGGCGGCCTGGTTCGCCATGCAGATCTTCGGCGGGCTCGGCACCCCCTCGGACGAGGGCGGCGTCGCCTACTGGGCCCATGCCGGGGGCTTTCTCGCCGGTCTCGCCATGACGGTGCCGGTCTGGCTGCGTCGCGGCGGTCCGGCCTACTGGAGCCTCACGCACGGCCATCCGCCGCATCCCGAGGCCCGTTATCCCATGTCCCGAACCCGAATTCCAAAGGTGCCCCGAAAATGAGAGATACCAGCCAGCCCGTGAAAGCCACCTGTCACTGCGGCGCCGTCGAACTGCGCGTGGCCCTGACCGACGGTTTCGCCACCGCCCGCCGCTGCGACTGTTCCTACTGCCGCAGGCGCGGAGCACCCGCCGTCTCGGCGCCGCTCGACGGCTTGGAGATCGTGAAGGGCCGCGAGAAGCTGACGCTCTACCAGTTCGGCACCAACACCGCGCAGCATCACTTCTGCTCGGTCTGCGGGATCTACATGTTCCACCGTCGCCGGTCGGATCCGAGCCAGTACGGTGTGAACCTCTACGCGATCGAGGGGGCAGAGCCCAAGGAGCTGGAGCCTGTCGGCTGGGTCGACGGGGTCAATCACCCCTCGGATGCCGGAACGGCGAGCTAGCCGAGCGGCGCCAGCAGCATCTCGGCGCGCGTCGCCACCGTGTCGCGGGGGAGGACCTGCGCCTTGTATCCAAGGCCGGGGCAGGCGGCGCGCAAGCGGTCGTATTCGGCGAGTGCGGCCTCGAACCCGTGGCGGCGCTCCGCGTCGCCCACGTAAATTTCGGGCCAGGGCGGCAGGAAGACCAGCCAGCTGTCATAGGGATGGCGCGCGGCGAACTCCGCATCCGGCGCCTCTCCCACAGCTTGAGCGAGTGCCACCTGCGCGTCGAAGAGCCCCCGGTCGAAGAACACCGGCCCCGGGTGGTCGCGTACCGCCTCGTAATCCTCGATGGCCTGCGCGATGGCCGCGCGGGCAAAGCATGCGAGGTCGTTCCACGGTAGGCGGGGGCTGTCGGGGTCACCCTCGGCTGCGACGATGCGCCGTCCGGGTTCGGGCACGGTGCGGTGCCCGCGCCGGGCGAGCTCGTCCAGCAGCGTGGATTTGCCGCCACCGGAACAGCCGGTCAGCAGGATGCGGGGATGCTTCATCGGAAGTGGCCTTCTTGACGGGGGAGCACCCCCCGCAAAGGCCGGGGGCGCTATTCGCTGCGCAGGGTCTTCGCCATCCGGTCGAAGAGCTGGTTGCTGGCGCAGAGGATGCTGCCGGATTCGAGCGGGTCCTGGTCCTCGCGCATGCCGTCGATCAGGGCGCCGGCCTCTTTCGCGATGAGGTAGCCGGCGGCCACGTCCCAGAGGTTCAGCTCGCGTTCCCAGTAGCCGTCGTAGCGGCCCGCCGCCACATAGGCGAGGTCCAGGGCGGCCGAACCGAAGCGGCGCACGCCGGCGCATTCGGGCATGATCTTGGCAAGATCGCGCAGGGTGGCGGGCAGGGTGTGCTTGGCGGCGAAGGGGATGCCGGTGGCAAAGACCGCCTCGATCATCTTGTGGCGCCCCGAGACGCGCAGGCGCTTGCTGTCGTTCAGCCAGGCGCCGGTGCCGCGTTCGGCATAGAACATCTCGTCCTTGGCGGGGTCGTAGACGACGCCGGCGACGATCTGGCCCTTGTGCTCGAGCGCGATGGAGATCGCGAAGTGCGGCAGGCCGTGCAGGAAGTTGGTGGTGCCGTCCAGCGGATCGACGATCCAGCGGCGGGTGGGGTCGGTGCCCTCTTCCTCGGCGCTTTCCTCGGCCATCCAGCCATAGTTCGGACGCGCGCCCATCAGCTCCTCCTTGAGGATCTTCTCGGCGGCGATGTCGGCGCGGCTGACGAAGTCGCCGGCGCCCTTCATGGAGACCTGCAGGTTCTCGACCTCGCGGAAATCCTTCACAAGCGAACGGCCCGCCTTGCGTGCGGCCTTGATCATGATGTTGAGATTCGCGCTGCCCTGCATGGAAGGCTCCCCGGTGGCTGGATCAGGGCGCGGTCATACGCGGGGTGAGGCTGAAAGAAAAGGGGCCGAAGACAGCCATGCACGCGCAATACGGCCTATTCTGCGGCTCTGGCTCAGGCGGGAGGGCCCTCTGCGGTCCAGTGTTCGCCCATGGCGACGATGCAGGAGCGGCCCGAGGCGTAGGTGATGACCATGGTCCAGTCGCCGCCCTCGTTGGCCCAGATCTCGACCAGCTCCTCGGGGGCGCGCAAGCCGGTGGCCCGTCGGCTGCCGCCGTACTGCCGCGACAGCTTCTGCGTCATCTGCTGCGTGGGGGCGCAGACGACCTCGGCAATCGGGCTTTGGGCCCGAAGGGGCAGGGGCAGCAGCATCAGGCAGGCGGCGGCGAGGCGGATCATGAAGGGGAATGTAACAAATATATGACGTCCGGGTAAGGTATTCCGGACAACGGGCCCCCGATGGCTCACGTTGCCGTAAGGGCATCTTCCCCGATTGCGGCGGCTCGCGCATTCTCGTGGTGTCGTCAGTCCCACGAGGAGCCCCGCCATGACCGCCCCGACCCGTCGCAAGCTGCTGCTCGCCGGCCTTGCCGCGCCCGCCCTGCTGACCTCGCGCCCCCTGCTGGCCGCCGAGCCCGAGATCTTCACCCGCCGTGGTGCCGCCATAGGTGGTACGGACACCGTGGCCTACTTTGCCGGGGACGGCCCCGTGCCGGGCCAGAAGGCGCACAAGGTCGAGTGGCGCGGCGCCGAATGGCACTTCGCCGACCCCGCGAATGCCGAAACCTTCGCCGCCGATCCGACCGCCCATGCGCCGCAGTTCGGCGGATACTGCGCCTACGCGCTGTCGAAGGGATCGCTTGCGCCAAGCGTGCCCGAGGCCTGGACGCTGCACCGCGACCAGCTCTTCCTCAACGCCAGCCTGCGGGCGCGCGAACTCTGGCTCGAGGACATGGAGGCCAACATCGCCAAGGCGCGTGAGTACTGGCCGGGCATCCTGGGCTGAACTGCCCCCCGATCCGGCAATTTCCGGGGGCTGGTGACGTTCCCGGCACCGAAATCCGCGAATCCGTTGTATCCTTGGGGTGCCTGCGGGCCACGGTATTGACCCGTGCACGAACCGTTTCACCGGGCGGAAGGGGAGGTCGCCCGACCTTGGCATCAAACGCCGGAGGACCTCCCCGTGACGAAAATCCTAGCTATGATGAGCCTCTACTACTTTTGCGAGGCTTCCGCCGCCGAGCGCATGCTGCCCCTGGACGAGGCGATGGCCTGCGCGCAGCTCTACGACAGCATCAAGATCGCCTTCCTCGACGAGCCGGCGGCCCCGACCGGTACGCCCGAGAGGATCGCGCAGAACCGGCTGGGCTACCGTGGCTTCAAGGCATGGGAAGCCGCGCATCCCGACCTGGTTGCGACGCTCCGGGCCAGCGCACGCAGGCAGCTTGGCCACTGAAACGGCCTGTTTCCGTGTTTCCCGATTGTCCACAGAATGGGTATATATCGCTATATTGTCGGCCCCACGCCCAAGTTCAGCCCAACTTGATGACGATACCCGCTCGGAGCGAGAATGCCCGAAGGAGACATGAATGGATCGTCTGACCGAGATGGAGGCCTTTGCCACGGTCGTGGATCAGGGCGGATTTACCGACGCCGCCAAGAAGATGGGCATCTCGAAGTCCGCCGTCTCCAAGCATGTCTCCAGCCTCGAAGCGCGCCTCGGGGCGCGCCTGCTGAACCGGACCACCCGCCGCGTGAGCCCGACCGAAATCGGCCTTGCCTACTACGACCGCGCCCGCCGCGTGCTCAACGACGCCGGAGAGGCGGACGCGCTCGTGACCTCGATGCAGTCGGCGCCCTCGGGGCTGCTGCGCATCTCGGTCGCGACCGATTTCGGCGTGAATCATCTGAGCCCGGTGCTGGGCGACTTCCTGTCCGAATATCCGGACATCACCGTGAACATGGTGCTCAACAACCGCTACGTGGAGCTGATTTCCGAGGGCTTCGACATGGCGATCCGGATCGGCGAGCTGGAAGACAGCACGCTGCGCGCCCGCAAGTTGACCGAGACGACCAAGCGCATGATCGCCGCGCCGAGCTATTTCCAGAAATTCGGCCGCCCGCAGCGCATCGACGATCTGAATGAGCACAAGCTGCTGCATTATTCGAACCAGTCCTCGGGCAATGTCTGGAAGCTGACCGCGCCTTCGGGCGAAAAGCGGCAGGTGCGCACGGCGGGCTGGCTGACGGTCAACGACGGGCAGTCGCTGCTGAACGCCTGCATCGCGGGGCTCGGCATCGCCTACCTGCCGTCCTACCTCTACTACGACGCCATGCGGAAAGGGCTTGTCGAGGACGTGATCCCCGACCTGCCGGTCGAGACGCAGGGCATCTACGCCGTCTACCCGCCGGGCCGCTTCACGCAGCCCAAGGTGCGGGCCTTCATAGATTTCCTCGTGCACGCCTTCGCGGAGAAGGGGCCCTACAACTGGACCTCTGTTGCCGAGGAGGCCTGACCCGCACGACGGTCCGCGTGTTTCCCCAGCCTGGTCCCTATTCAGGCAACTGCGCCTCCGGTCACGGCCGGGGGCGATTTTCGTTTGTGGACGGGCATTTATGCGGAGGCGCCGGGCTACTCGGCCCGCACCAGAACCGCCTCGATACGCCGGTTCGCCTCGCGGCCCGCTTCGGTCCGGTTACCGGTGCGCGGGGCGAGGTAGCCGACGCCCTCGGCGCTGATGCGTGCGGAGGGAATGCCGTGCCGGTCGCGGAGGTAGTCGACGGCGGCCTGCGCGCGGCGGCGCGACAGGTCCCGGTTCACGGCGAGCGACCCGGTGGTGTCGGTATGGCCGACAAAGGCGATCTCGGCGCCGGGCCGGTCCTGCAGGTACTCGGCCAGTGCATCGAGCGAGGCGATGGACCCGCCTCCGAGCCCTGCGGCCCCGCTGGCGAAATCGAGATCGGAAAGCACCACATGCCCGTCGTCGAGAAGCCGCTGAAGGACTTCCCCCTCGCCCGCCTCGGGCACGACAGGGGGCGCCTCGGTTTCCGCGGTGACGGCGTCGGGCGCCTCTGACGCTTCGCCCGCGGTGATAATCTGCAGCCAGGCGGCATTGTCGGTGCTGCTGGCCAGCACAGTGACGCTGCCGCCCTCGGGGTTGCGCGCCGCAAGAAAGTGGAAGGCGGTCAGGTCCACGAACATCTCGGGCGCGGGCAGCACCTCGATGGCGAAGCGGAAATCGAAACCGCCGCAGTCGCGATCGGCGCAACTGAGCTCGACCTCGTAGCCGGCCTCGGTCAGCTGGCGCCGTATGGGCGCGACGATCTGCAGGGGTGTCAGGCGAGTGGCGTCGATGCGCCAAGCCTCGCGGCGGATCGCGCCCTCGACCGAGCGATGGGGAAGGCCGGCCTCTTCCTGCCAAGGGCCGGTGGGCACGGCGTAGCTGCCGGGATCGGTGACCTCGTCGTAGGTCTGCACGGCGCCGAAGGGCAGTTCGAGCGCCTGGGCCGCGCCCGTCAGAAGCACGAGCAGGCCCGCAAGAGGGCAGGCGAGGCGCGCGCGGATCATGTCGCCCCCGCGCCGGGGTTTGGCAGGATGCGGTAGTGATAGCTGCCGATGTCGGTCATCCCGAGCGATGAATAGAGCGCCTCGGCGCCTGCGTTTTGTTGCGTGTGCAGGCAGGTCATCCATGCCGCGCCCTGCGCCTCGGCCCAAGCGGCGGCGGCGCGCATTATCCAGCCGCCCAGCCCCTTGCCCCGGTGCGCCTGCCGGATCTCGAGCGCGTGCACCATGGCGACATCGCCGTCGAGCGCGCAGAAGGCTGTGCCGGCCGGATGATCGTCGATGCGGCCCAGGATGGCTGTCTTCGGCGTGCTCACCCGCTCCATCACCGCAAGACGATCCGGCCCGATCCCGCCCTCGGCCCAGATCTCTCGCATGATGGCGAGCGGCTCCCAGAGGGTGAAGGTCGTGACGCGGGGGATCTCGCGGTCGGTGAGCTGCCAGACGGGACAGACCCGCAGCCGCGTCACGTCCACGGTCTCGTAGCCGAGGTCTGCGAGGGTACTGTCGAGCGCCTCTTCTCCGGGCCGGAGCATGAAGAGCGGCGCCTGTCCCATGCGGCGCATGGCCTCTTCTGCGGTGGGGATGTCACCGTCGCGCAGTTCGCCCGACAGGGTGGCGGCCGAGACCCGCTTGCCGCCGCCGCGCCCCTCGCGCAGCACCCATGGCCCGGTCGTGACCCTGGCCGCGGTGGGCCATGTCGTGTCGATCGCGTCGAAAAGCCGGGCCTGCGCCAGGGTCATTCCGGGAAGAGCCCCGCGAGCCGCGTCATGGCGGCGTCGATGCGGGCGCCGTCCTCGCCCCGGATCACCACGTTGGCGCCGAAAGCGCCGTCCTTCTGGAAGGGGTAGGAGCCCATCTGCAAATCGGGGAACTCGGCGGCGAGGTCGCGCAACGGCCCTGCGATCTGGCCCTCGCCGCGCATGATCCGCAGGCTTTGCGACAGCAGCGGCGCGCCGCCGGTGAGCGTAGGCAGGACGCTGGCGACCATGGCCTCGAACACGGTGGGCACGCCGGCCATGACGTGCACGTTGCCAATGGTGAAGCCGGGCGCGATGGACACCGGGTTGTCGATCAGCGTGGCGCCGTCGGGAATGCGCGCCATGCGCAGACGCGCCTCGTTGATCTCGGAACCCGTGCGCGCGTAATGCGCCTCGAGCAGCGCGCGGGCGTCGTCGCGGACGTCGACGGGAACGCCGAAGGCCTCGGCCACGCAATCGGCGGTGATGTCGTCATGCGTCGGCCCGATCCCGCCCGAGGTGAAGACGCTGTCGTAGCGGCTGCGCAACTCGTTGATCGCCTGCACGATGGCGGCGGCGCTGTCCGACACGACCCGTGCCTCGCGCAGGTCGATGCCGTGCCGGGTCAGTTCACCGGCCAGGAAGTGCAGGTTGGAATCGCGTGTCCGGCCCGAGAGGATCTCGTTTCCGATCACCAGCATGGCGGCGGTGGGGTTGGGCATGTGCGCTCCTTGAAGGCTGCTTGAAGATCGGTATAGGCGGCGGATCATGCGCTTTCAAACCGATCTGATTCCGGCGCGGCTGATCCGCCGATACAAACGCTTTCTGGCCGACTGCCTGCTGCCCGACGGGCAGGAGGTCACGGCGCACGTGGCGAACCCGGGCTCCATGCTGGGGCTGGCCGAGCCCGGCGCGGCGATCTGGCTGGAGCCCAACGACGACCCCAAGCGCAAGCTCAAGTACGCCTGGCGGCTGGTCGAACACGCAGGCGGCCACTTCACCGGCGTCGACACGGGCGTGCCCAACAAGGTGCTTCGCGCCGCGCTCGAGTCGCATGCGGTGCCGGGGCTGACGGGCTACGACACGGTGCGGCCCGAGGTGAAATACGCCGAAAAGAGCCGCGTCGATTTCCTGCTGGGCGGCGGCCCTCAGGACATCTACGTCGAGGTGAAATCCGTGACGCTCTCGCGGCAGGCGGGGTTTGCGGAGTTTCCCGACAGCGTCACCGCCCGCGGCACCCGCCACCTTGCCGATCTGGCGCAGATGGTGGGCGAGGGGCACCGGGCGGTGATGCTTTACCTTGTCCAGCGCACCGACTGCGCACGCCTGACGCTCGCCGCCGATCTCGACCCGGCCTATGCGGCGGCCTTCAAGGCGGCCCGTGCGGCGGGGGTGGAGGTCATCGCGCTGGGCTGCGCGATCTCGCCCGAGGGGGTGGAGCTGGCCGGGCCCGTGACCTTCGAGGACCCGGCCTGAGGCGTTATTCGGGCCCGACCTGGTAGAGCGTGCGCGCGGGGAAGGGGATCTCGATCCCGTTGGCGTCGAGCGCCTCTTTCACCTTGCGCTTCATGTCGGCCTGATACTGGAAGTGATCGGCGGACGAGACCCAGACTCGCACGAGGAAATCCACCGAGGATTCGCCGAGGTTGTTCACCTGGATGAAGGGCTCGGGCTCGGTCTTCGACCGTTCGTCCGACAGAATCGTGTCGCGGATCACGCGCTCGGCCTCGGCCAGGTTGCTGCCGTAACCGACGCCGAAGGTCCATTCCGCGCGGCGCGTGTCGTAGACCGAGTAGTTGGTGATCACCTGGTTCCAGATCTCGGAGTTCGGCACGATGATGGATTGGACGGCTAATTCTTAAATTACTCTATATAATCAAATGATAAGGTGATCCTCATCTGTACCAAGTACCAAATTCTTACTTGGTGCGGGTCTGATGTGCCTGGAGGATGATCAAGGGATCAGGGCGTGTACCAAGGTCTGGCTGGCCCTTGGTGTCAGCTAGGCGATCAATCACAAACTCCGGCCACGCGTGTCGTAGCCGCTTGAGCAGCTTTGCGCTTGGGTCTGAATGCGGGCCGCCCGTCTCTGAGATGCATTCTAGTAGAGGCCAGGCGCTGCTTGAAGACCTCGACGCGATTTCAATGCGGCGCGCTAGAGCTTTGCTTCAGGGTAGTGCCCCTTAATTTCCGCATTGAAAAAACGACCTAGAGAGTCGGCGGTTATTAGGCGCTCGTACATGAAGGCAGGCACGTTGAAATACTGATAAACCCCGCCATGCCTGAATTGGACTTCGAGCGTCTCTAATTCCGGGTCATAGCCGACCTCTGCCAAGTTGCTGGAAGTTACTGGCTGTCGTTCCATCAATTTCCTCCCTCGTTCTCGCCTTCGTTCTCGCCCACTTCTGGTGGCTTCCACTTTGGATCCTGCGCACGCCATACCGCGACAAGCTCATCATAGTTTTCAGGCCCCCGGGGGCGCTTCCAACTGTCAGCTACAAGCGGGTCTTCGCTGTTTGGGCGACGGTCTTTGGGTGGGAGAGTGACGCGGCAGCGAACTGGAAGTCGCGCAGCCTCGCCGGTTATGATCGCTTCGCCAGTCCTTAGAACCGAGAGGCTATCGGCAATGCCGCTCAGGTTGTCGGGCAACGCGGCTTGTACCTTGCTGCGGTCAGTAGAGTTGGTGAGGCGCAACGCGACAAAGGTCCCACACTGGGAGAGAATGGTGTCGTCAATTTCCGAAGGACGCTGGCTGACGATCATTGCGCCGATACCAAATTTCCGTCCCTCTTTTGCGATTCTCTGAACCATCTCGCGCGCAGGGTTGTCGGATTCTCGACCAAGATACCGGTGAGCTTCCTCCATAACAACGAGTTGAGGCCGCTTTCGGCCGCCCTCATCGCGCTCGCGACCCCAGAAGAGCGCTTCATAGATAATCGACAGAATCGCCCCGATCAAATCTAGAAGAACCGCGCTAGGAATACCCGACAGATCAAGCACCGTTATCGCCTTCTCGTGGCCGATCCAGCTTTCGAGGAGGGATGGAAGGTCATTCGTTACGTGGCCCGTCAGGTCAGGCTCCCATTCACCGGGCTTGAGCAGGAACTCGAACTGACGATCGAGCATACGTGATCGCATTCGATCGAGCTGCTTGCGGATTCCGAGCACACCGATGTTGTTCTGGTAAGGTGCTGAGTTCGTTGTTGTGTGCGGCTGGTAGGCTGGTTGACGAAGTGTGATCGCATCGCCAGGCTGAATGATCGCCGGCTGTGTCTTGGCCTGATCGAGCCAGGTTTTGACTTCTGGTTCGATCAGCTCGAGCCAGAGGCTACGCAAGCTGTACGGAATAGGGCTGTCGACGGTCATCGAATTCAGATCGACACCAGGCAAATTGTCTGCTTGAGCAATCGCGCTTTTGGCAGCGAAGATCTTGTCGAGTATTGCGGTCGTTGCGCGATCATCCAACTTCCCGCACAGAAAATTGAGTATTTCGGCCGGCCGTAGTGCCCAATACGGAATGACCAGCTGCTTCTCGCCCACTCCGGGTGTGATCCGAAAAATTTCAGCGTTGTCGGCGAGCGCGCTGGCATATTCGCCGTGGATATCGAGTAAGAGGACGCGCGCGCTCGGAAAGCCTGCTCCGTCAGGCGCCGAGATTGACCGCAACAAGCTAGAGACGGTCGTGGACTTGCCCGACCCGGTCGAGCCGAGCACTGCGCTATGGCGCGTGACTAGCTTGTCGAGGTCCAGGCGGACTGGGATGCTCTCGGCGTTAGCAAGTCGCCCGACTATCACTTGTCCGGAAAACTCTGCACCGTAGATCTTGGCCAGATCCTCTTCTGTGACCAGATGCACTTCATCGTTCACGTTCGGATACTGGCTGATGCCTCGCTCAAACGAGGCCTCGACAATCTCGCCAATAAGCTGAACGGTCAGCCATCGTTCGCCGCGGTCTAGCGCATCGACTAGCGTCACCGGTGTAGCACTTGCTCCGACCTCTGATATGATAGCATAAAGATCATGATAACCCTGTGGTATCCGCACAAAGCTGCCGACCTGACCTACCCGGTAGCTTCGTCCTCCGATGATCGCGATACCCGAAGCGACGCCCTCGAACTGACGCACACTTACGGTCGAACCTGCGACAGAGCCGACATGGCCGAGAAGAGTAGGGGCGTTCATTTGGCCTCCGCCGCGGTGGCGGCTGTCGGTAGTGGCGCCTCTGCTGCCAATGCTGCTAGATCCGGTTGTGTCGGAAATGCTTGAACCGATCGTGATGCCGCGAAGAAGCGAGCAAAGGGCTCTATTGCACCGAGCGTGAAGTTTCCTTTGTCGTCCATGTAGGTCGACCTTATCGGCCCCCAATCCTTGCTCGGAAGTTCGGCCGGAGCTTTCCATGCGCCGCGAGTGCCGTTCACCTTGGCCTGGTCACGTGCATAGACGCTAAAGTTAGGCAGACGGCGCGCGAGGTCGCACGCCGGACCCTCTTCATCTAGAATCTTGTACTGGAATGCGAATACGCTGGCGGATGGATTGGCTGCGAGCGCTTCATCGATCCGGGCCGCGATGTGTGCATCGGCAAAAGAAAATCCGATAGAGATGAGTAGCGTGTCGGGGGTGAGCAGAAACGTACGAAGGCGATCGAGCAACGCTGCGTAGGGCGCTTTCTGTGTTTGATCGTATTTCAGGTGTTCGGGGAAGACGAGGTGACTTGCTGAGCTTTGGCCCGTGCGGATCACTTCGCCCTTCGCGCTTGCACGCCAGCCGAGCGATCCATGGAGCTTCCATAGCCGCGTCCAGCGAGCGGGAAGATCGCTGCGCGACACTGAGACGGGGTCGAAGAATGGTTCGCGACCGCCCGTGAAGCCATCGAAGTACGGCGCTCGTACGGATTCGAAGGCTTCTTCGAACAGCAAGTCGTAGTTCGTGGTGAAAATCTCAACAGGATAGTCACGCGTTGCGCCCGTGATCCAATTCACGAGATCTGCATAAGCTGATCCGGTCTCGGGCAATCGGACGTCCACGATCTTGCCTATCTCGGAGCAGATCGCTTCTCCGAAAGTCGCAAAGCCTGGGCCGTCGAGATCGTGGACTTGCGACGAACCAATCACCTGGCTCAGAGAGCGAATCCTCGAAAGGATCGTCTCGATGTCGTGCTGCGCGAGCTCGGCTTTCAGGCCATCAATTTGTTTTTGATAGGTTGGGGCAAGTGTTGTGAGGACTTGGTCCGTGAGCCCCGCAACTGCTGGGATGAGCGGATAGGTGCCATCGGGCTTGGCCATTCCGGCAGAAGCTCCAGCGCCAACTAGCAGCCCGATCCGCTTGCGGCCCTGCGCGACGATCGTCCTAAGCGCCGCCATATACTGATCGGGATTATGAACACTGACAGTCAACTTACGCTCCCTCAACGCTTGCTTCTGCGTCCCTGCATCTAGCTCTGGTTCAATATTCCACGCCCGATCTCACCCGTCTATTGTAATCTCTTGAGAAGGCTATGGTTTCCTAGAAGGATTGGATGTGATCGCGGTTGCGAGCGGCGGAATTTAGTTTGCATACAAAGGAGGCAAGTCTTGCACATGCTCCGGATCTGGCTGCGCCATGATTTTTGCTCTGTCGGGTCTCCATTCGAAAGGACGTCTTGTTGTGTGGATTTGACTAATCTAACTCGGAAAACGGATGCTGTATGATTAACTGCTTTTCAAAGCCGGCGCGGCGCTGAGTTTCCAGTGTATTTTCGTAGCGCTAACTCACGAATCCAATTCTTCGATCATATCCAGTTCGAGGCGGGCATTATTTTCATTGAGACGCCATCGTCTTACGACGTAGAATGCGAGCGCTCTTCGAGTTTTGACCGTAATATGTGTTTCCTCTTGAAATCCGTATTCCCGACGGACAACGCGCGCCTGTGCATCCGAAAGGCTCGAATGCGGACGTATCCACAAACGCACGATGCTGTGCCAATCAGTGTCAAAGGGTAGGGGAGAGGGCCTCTCCCGCGTCTCTGCTTCGGATTGTTTAGTTATTCTTATAGGGAGATAATCCCGGTGCGCGTTGTGTTTGTAACTCCACGCACGGAGATGGATCGCCTCTCCATCGAAATGAAACCGCACCGGACTAATCCACTGCGGGTCCGAGAGGCCGGTTGTCATCGAGGTGTAGGTAATCTGGATGTCTCGCTCAGCCATCATTGCGCGGTAGAGCTGCGAGACGACAGTGTGATCCATCACGCGATTGGGAAGCGGGATGCATGCGCCAAGGGATGTTGTCTTACTATCGAGCAATTCGAAAACCTGTTCCGGGCCGGCGTTAGTCAAAGGACTGTGGTTGCTCGTCGAGAAGTAAGCTTTCTCCGCGGTATCGTAGACCGGCGGCGTACCCGTCAGGGAAAGATAGGTTCGAAAGTCTACGGCAGCCTGTGCCATTGAGATATCAAAACGTTCCATCACGTCACGGCGGTTTGCTTGACCTCTCCAGGTCAGACATTGGTCAAGGAACAAAATTCGCTCGCGTTGCGCGTGTTTGAGGTCTTCCAGGCTCATGTGCCGGTAATACTTGACTCTTGAAGCGAAGTCCATACACTTACTGTACGTATAGAAAGTGGATTGACCTCATGCGAGTACTTCATACGGCAGATCTGCACCTGGGGCGGCAGTTCATGGGGTTGAGCCTTGAGGAGGATCATGAGGTCATCCTTCGCCAGATCCTTGAAACGCTTGTGGTCGAACGGGCCGATGTTCTTGTCATCGCAGGGGACGTTTTTGACCGTGCTTCGCCGCCAAGTTCGTCGATTCGGCAGTTTAATCGCTTCCTCAAGCGCGTAGCAGAGGAGACCGAAGCCGCTGTGGTGATGATCTCTGGAAACCACGACTCTGGCGACCGGATCGAGGCAATGTCTGTCTTTTCCACTGCGTCGCGGGTGCTGGTGCGTGGGATTGCCGACGCGGTCGAAACTCCGCTTGTGCTGCGAGACGAACATGGCGAGATCGCCTTTTCCGCACTACCCTTTTCCTATGAATACGCCGCACGCGAGGTGTTCGGGGATGAAAGCATTAATGCGCCGTCGGAAGTCGTCGCCGCCCAGATCGCTGCGGCGAGGGGGCAGGTGCCTGATGGGGCGCGTTGGGTCGTCGTGGCCCATGCTTTCGTCGCGGGGGGGGCGGTCGGCGAGACCGAGCGCGCCCTGACGCGAGTCGGGGGCATCGAAACTGTTCCCTCCGATGTCTTCGATGGGGCGGACTATGTTGCACTAGGGCATTTGCACAAGCCGCAGGAAGTGGGTGCGAGCCATATTCGTTACTCCGGCGCCCCGCTCGCTTTCGGTTTCGACGAGGCGGGAAGCGAAAAATCCATGACTGTCGTCGATCTGAAAGCTGAAGGGGCCGAGATCCGCACCGTACCGTTCCGACCGATCCGACAGGTGCGCTCGCTTACCGGGGCATTCTCTGATCTTCTGGAAGGAACGCCGTCTGACGATTTTATCCAGGCTATACTGACGGATGAGATTCCTCTGATCGATCCGATGAAGCGTTTGCGCGCGACCTATCCCAATGCTTGCCATCTGGCCTACGCCCGGCAGGAGCGCGCGAGAGAGACCAAAGTGCTCGGCAACGGGCGGGCCGCGGTCACGCCGATCGAGATGATTGGCGATTTCATGACGGTTGTGCGGGGCCGGGAGCCAAACGCCACCGAAGTCGCGATCGTCGCGGAAAAGCTCCACGCAGCCGCCTCAGGGGAGGAGCAGACGTGAGACCCATTCGCCTATCGCTTCAAGCCTTCGGGCCGTTTGCGACAACCGAGGTGGTCGATTTCCGGTCCGCGCTGGAGACGGGTCTGTTCGGAATTTATGGTCAGACTGGCGCGGGAAAATCGACGCTGTTTTCGGCGATGTCCTTCGCGTTGTTCGGGTCACCAACCAAGACCGATCAGGAACCACGTTCACTACGCTCGGATCACGCAGCGTTGGATCTACCTACCGAAGTCGAATTTGTCTTCGAGTTGGGCGCCAAGACCTACCTGATCCGTCGTCGTCCGGCGCAGGAACGTCCAAAGGCACGTGGTGAAGGGACCACTGAGGACGCGGCAGAAGCCTCGTTGTTCGATGTCACAGGGATTCCGGTAGACGCTCTTGGTCCGACTAACTCTGGCCGTGTCATTGCCGAAAAGAAGGTCTCGCTAGTGGGGCAGCAGGTCGAGGCGCTGCTTGGCTACGGGGCAGATCAGTTTCGACAGATTGTGCTCTTACCGCAGGGCAAGTTTGAGACGTTCCTGGCCGCAAAAACGGATGCGCGAGTCGAGATATTACGGGATCTCTTCGACGTGAAGATCTATCGCGATCTCGCCGCACGGCTGAAGGAAGAAGCCTCCGAGGCAGAACGAGCGTTGCGCGACCAGCGCGCCCTCTACGTGGCTCGACTCGAGGAACGTGGCTTCGAGAGCGCCGAAGCGCTGGAACTCGGAATTGCCACAGCCGAAGCCAAAGTCGAAGAAAAGCAGGGTATTCAGCGCGGCGCGGAGATGGCTAACGAAGCCGCGCGCAAAGCTCTGACCGAAGGCGAGCAAATCGAAAAAGCATTTTCTGCTGTCGATACGGCACAGCACGCTGTCGATGATCTAGAAAAGAAAACGGGCGAGGTCGAAGAACTGGCCAAGCGGATTGAGGCTGTCCGGAATGCCTTGCAGGCCCGTTATCTTGAGACGGCTTGGCGGGATGCGGAGCAGGAAAGCCGGAATGCGGTGGAGGCTGTCACGAAGGCCGAGGCGGAACTCAACATCGCCACTGGCGCGAAGGAATTGGCGGAAAAAAAACTTGTTGAGGCACAGTCGGGCGAGGACCGGCGGCAACAAGTTCAAGCTGACCTGACAAGGTTGGAGGCGATCGAGAAGCAGGTCGGGCAGGCAGCGGATCTAAGAAGCACGTTTGACGACGCTGCGAAGGACGAAGCTTCAGCGAAGAAGGCTCTGACCGAGGTCATAGATGCCCGAGAGAAGCTGAAGTCTCAGCGCGATGTGACCGATCTGGCGCTTGATCAAGCGCGAAAGACCGAAACGGTGCGAGGCCAGCTGAACCGTGAGCTGGCCGAGGTCAACCGAGAAAGAGCCAAGGCAGCGGCGCAAGCTAAGGCGCAAGAAGCCGTCGCGGATGCTCAACGAAATGTCGAAGTGGCATCGAACGAACTGGCGACAAGAACCGATGCGGCGCGAGCCGCTGACGCGGCCTTACTTGATGCCGAGGCACGGCTTTCGCGCACGCAAGCGATCATTCTGGCGGAAAAGTTGACCGAAGGGGCGCCATGCCCTGTATGTGGTTCCCATGATCATCCTGCGCCTGCCCATGGTACTCCCGCACAATCTGGTTTGACCGAAGCGTTTCGGAGCGCGCAGGTTCTGGCGAGAACCGCCTCCGAAGCCAGAGTTCGGGCCGAAAGTGAACTCGGCAATTTCCGAAGGCGGCTCGACGAAAAGAAGCAGGCGCTGGAGGAACAGGATCGTCCTGAGCGCACGTTGGCGGAACTCGAGGCTGAAATCGCACGGCTTGAAGGCGACGTCGCCGGGCTTGGAGAGGCGGTCGATCTGGACGCGATGGCGGAGCGGTTGGCTGAACTCAAGCGGAAGGTGATTGAGGCAGAAACCGCCGAGGCTACGGCGCGCACCGCTACGGGAAAGGCCGAGACCGCTCTTGCCGGCGCGCGCGCCAAGCTGGACACAGTGATCGAGGCCCTGCCGGAAGGTCTGCGCACACCCGAGGCGGTTGTCGCGCGAAGGGAGGCTTTGCAGAGAGAGCAAAGGCAACTCTCCGAGGCGCTGGAAGTGGCGACGCAACAGGACCGAGCCGCCAGTGAAGCGCTCACCCGTGCGCAAGAGCAGCTTGAAGCAGCAAAGCGGGCGCGCGACGGGCAGCAGCGGCGCGTGAAAAAGGCGCAAGGCGATTTTGGCGCTCGGCTAGCCGAGGTCGGGCTGGACAAAGCGGGATATGATGCTTGCAAGGCGCATTTTCCGACCCTCGATGCCGACCAGAAGACGGTATCCGATCATCGTGAAGGCCTGATCGCGGCGCGCACGACACTGCAGAACGCCACAGCCGCTTGCGCAGATCGTGAACGCCCGGACCTTGCCCTGCTTCAGCTGGCGTTGGCAGACGCCACCCAGACCTTGAACGCGGCCAACGCTGCACTCGCCACAGCGAGAACGAATCTATCGTCACTGACCAAATTCAAGGAATCGCTTGCCGCGGCTCTGACCGAAACCGAGCGGCTAGAAACCGAGACCGGTCCGCTTCGGGGGCTGGCTGATCTGGCTAACGGCAAGAACGATTTCAAGATGACACTCGAGACCTTCGCGATCGGAGCAATGTTCGACCAGGTTCTCGAGGCGGCGAATATGAGGCTCGACCCTATGACACGTGGTCGCTACCGGCTGACGCGCGGGCTCGAGGCATCTGGCGGTCGCGGCAAGCGTGGGCTCGAAATCGAGGCCTTCGACATCAACACCGGCAAGGCGCGCCCGACAGCAACACTGTCAGGCGGCGAGACCTTTATCGCGGCACTGGCCCTCGCGCTCGGGTTAGCTGATGTGGTCGAGAGCCTTTCGGGCAAGATCCGGATGGACACAATCTTCATCGACGAAGGCTTCGGGAGCCTCGACACCGAAAATGGGGCGGGCACGCTGGATCAAGTGATCCAAGTTCTTGCCGCGCTGACAGAGGGCAGTCGTGCCGTGGGCCTGATATCCCATGTGGGGCTGGTGCAAGAGGCTATTCCACAAGGCTTCTATGTGCGTTCGACCCCAAGCGGCAGCCGGGTCGAGGAAAGGAAGGGGCTGGGATGAAGGACCGTTGGTATTACCGGAAGGCACACACCCGCCGTCTGTCGACTGGGCGCACGGTATCCGTTCGCGGCGGTTGGGCAGTTCGAGGCGATCGTGAAAGCAAGAAGGGCGCATCCTTCAGGCGGACTTGTCCAATATGCGGGGCGCTGATCGTAAGCGTGGGCATGCCCAGAGGAGGGTGGGTCCATTTTGAGGGCGGCAAAGGCCTGACACGTATTAAACATCCGTGCCTGCATCTTGGTGAAGGCCTGAGCAGGCGGCGCGACGAAGACACGCCAGACCTTTTTGAGGCGAGGCTGCCATTTTGAAATGTCACTGAAGAAGCTTGCGAAAAGTCGGCTCCAATCCCACATCTAGTCTCTAGAAGTAAACCAAACACCACATGGAGGATAATATGGCGGTAAATCGTAAAGGAACTTCGACCAAGGTTGCCTCGCTTGCAGCAGACACCCTTTTCAAACCTGGCTCTTCACAGATCGCCCGCAAGCTTGCTGGTTCGGCGTTGTCTCAGTCAAAGACCAATCGGCAAACCGGAGCGAAAATGGAGGACCTCGCGTCAAAGGTACTTCGCAGCGACCGTTATTCTGAAAAGACAAAGACACTTGCCGCTTCGGTATTGTCTCAGTCGAACAAGAAGCGCTGACTGTAGACAGTAGAACAATGGTTTCGGGCTCAAGCGCTACAGGCAGTGTCTCACGCAGGTAGCGCTTTGGGTATATCATGAACAAACATTAAACATTTTGAGTTGAGCAGATGCGGGCATTCATTTCTTATTCTCATAGCGACAAGGCCGCGCTTGATCGGTTGCACGTCCACCTCAAGAACCTTACAAGGGAAGGGCGTATTGAGACCTGGTATGATCGCAACATCTTGGCTGGTGGCGAACTGGACGCTGAGATTGAACGGGAACTAGAGGCTTCCGACCTGTTCCTGCTTCTAGTGAGCCCCGACTTCATCGCATCAGACTACTGTGTCGAGCGCGAAATGAGACGCGCGCTTGAACGCCACGCCGCAGGGACCGCCCGTGTAGTGCCGATCATCGTGGAGGAATGCGATTGGAAAGCGATGAGGGAGTTGCGCCAACTGAAGGCCGTGCCAACGGACGGCAAGGCGATCAGTGCATGGGCCAATCCAAACACCGCTTACCTAAATGTCGTGCAGGAGCTTCGACGCATCATCGAAGCTGAAGCCGTACCAGCAGCTGCGGCGAAAGTAGCCGATGAGCCGTCGGCCACACGCCCCTCGATGGCACGCTACCGCGCAAAGCGGCAGTTCGACCACATCGACAAGGGTGATTTCCGCGATGCTGCCTTCGCCACCTTCAAGGATTACTTCCGACGAGCGATCATCGAAATCGACTCAATCGATGGATTTCGCGGACGTTTTGTTGACAGAAGTGCGACCTCTTTTGGGGCAACAGTTGTCAACAGCGGACATCTAAATGGTACGGCCCATATCTCAGTACACTGCCGTAGCTCGCAGGTCGCTCTGGGCGATATCTACTACTCGTTTAGCGAAAACGCGGGTGACAACACAGCGAATGGCGGTTTCAATATTTCGGCCGATGATTACGAGCAGTTCCTGATTCAAACCATGAACGTCTTCGGCAAAGCTGACGAACGGCTGACTCCAGAGCGAGCGGCTGAGGTGCTCTGGAATGAGTTCATTGGTAACGCAGGTATCAGCTATGACTGAGCGTGTTCATTTCCGATGCAACAATTGTGGGCACCGTTTCGAAGTCGAAGTGCTTGATGAGTACGAACGTCGCGAGGCTCGACGTGAAAAGCGGCCGACTAGCGCGGTGCATTGTCCCGAATGTCACCGTACCGATATTCGGCGGGGCTGGGATTGATCGATCTTCGGGGGGCTGTACATGCGAAGCACGTTGAACGCCAGATCAGCGATAATCGCCGAGGAGCCGAAAGGTGCCTTGTTTCTCCTCAAGAGATACGGTCACCAGGCGATCTTTGGCATTAAGCTTTCTGAACCATTGGAGCAGCCTAACAGCAAGCCGACAGTTCTGCTTTTGAATCCAGACTTCGGGCGCGCGGGCGAAGCCGACTGGCATCGGGTATTCCAGTGGGAAGCGGATGAGTGGTGTGTTTCATTCGGGACGGACTGGATAATCCAGCCCGATTTCGCGACATCTGCGCTGTCTGAGATAAACGACCCGCAGCCAGGGGCATGTCTGACGATCGGCCCCCCGGGCATTCATTTCCGTGCGGCACCTGGCGAAGGATTCCGAGCCAGCTATCGCCATTTCATTCACGTGGATACGTTGGATCTGGTCAAAGATCTCAGCAATTCATCCTTCCATCTTACAGGATACAGAATTTTCCTGAATCGAGAGGATTTGGATAATGGGCGTGCCCCAATCTATCAGCATGGCGTTTAGGTGTGGCTGCCGTTTGCTTTGGTTGGTCAGAGGGCCCTGACAACGACCTTTTGATAAGGCTAGGTATTTCAGCTGGCTCATATTTTCCGCGTAAATGCCTTAATGAAGCGCTCGGCACTTTGCGCGCTCGGCAATGGATGCGCAACGTTCGATGAGGTCGTCGAAACGCTCGGCGTCTTCAAGCAGGAGACCGTCGTGGACCATATGCGCGTAGTCGGCCGCAAGCGCGGTGCGAGCCTCTCCGTTTGGAGCCAGTTGCAGATTGCCGTGAACCGCGGCTTCATAGTCCACGGGTGTTCCGCCGGCCGTCTTCTCCGGGAAGAACATACGCTTGTGCCGCGCGACTGCTGAGGCGAGGTCTCGGTCGGAAATAGCCACATCCGCGATGCCTGCATCGTCGAGGCGTACCAGGTCATGCCAATGGCGCGCGAAGCGCTCCCCGCGGAGCCGTCCCTGGACGCAGAAGACATGGATCGCCGTGGCTTTCTCCCAAAATGTCCGCTCGGCATGCATTACGCGCGGTGTCGCGGTCGGAAAAGTCACGCCCTCAATCAGCCCGTTTGCGTCGCAGGAGACGTCACGCAGGCTCGCCGGTTCGCCCGTCGACCTCGCGCCGAATTCCAGCATGACGCTCGGGGCGACATAGCCGGAGCCAGAAGAGGCAGCTTCGTAATCGATGAAAAGCTTGTCGCCATCTGCCCGTGTCGAGGCGGGGAGCCCTTGCGCGGCAATGGCGTCCTGGATCAAGGGCTGTGTTGTTTCGACGACCCATTTCGGCAATCGATTTCGGACCGCTTTCGACCAGCGCTTTTCCTCACTGCG
>NZ_QBKN01000006.1 GCF_003054175.1 Allosediminivita pacifica | reverse complement strand
GTGAAGCGTACCTGGGAGGCGCTCGACGACGCAGAACGCGTAGGGCAGCTTTTCAACCTGCGCTCGGTCGGCTTCGACACCGAGGAGATCGCGCGCGTGCGCGGGCTGGCCCCGGGCGGCATCACCCGCTTCTTCGACGGCAGCGGCGCCGAGGAGGAGCGCGCCCGCATCGCCGAGCTGCAGCAGACGGCCAAGGTGCCGATGCTGGTGAGCGCGGACCTCGAGGGGTCGCGGATGAGCCTGCCTTTCGGCACGCAGGTGCCGAACCCGCTGGCGCTGGCGGCCATCGACGATGTGGCAGCGACCGAGGAGGTCGCGCGCATCATGGCCCGCGAGGCGCGCGCGGTGGGGGTGAACTGGTCCTTCACGCCGGTCCTCGACATCAACGCGGCCTGGCGCAGCTCCATCGTGGCGACGCGCAGCTACGGGTCGGACGTGGACAGGATCGCCCGCCACGCCTTGCCCCAGATCCGCGTATTCCAGGAGGAAGGCATCGCCGCCACGGCCAAGCACTGGCCCGGCGAGGGGCACGACGACCGCGACCAGCATCTTGTCACCACGATCAACCCGCTGACGCTGGAAGAGTGGGACGAGAGTCACGGCAGGCTCTACCGCGAGGCGATCGATGCGGGCGTGATGAGCGTGATGACCGCGCATATCGCCTTTCCCGACTACGCCCGCCGCATCGGCAAGGGCGAAGGCGCCGACGCCTTCCTGCCCGGTTCGGTGAGCGAGGCGCTGAACACCGACCTGCTGCGCGAGCGGCTGGGGTTCAACGGCATCGTGGTGTCGGACGCGAGCCGCATGGCGGGGCTTTCGGCGGTGCTGCCGCAGCACGAGAGCAAGGTTCAGATCATTGCCACGGGCGGCGACATGATCCTGTTCTCGCTCGACCCGGTGGGCGAGATGGAGGCCGTGCTGGCAGCCGTACGCGAGGGGCGCATCACGCCCGAGAGGTTCTTCGACGCGGTGACGCGGGTGCTGGGGCTGAAGGCCTGGCTGGGGCTGCACCGGGGCGATCCCCTGCCCGCCTTTCCCGATCCCGCGCCCAACAAGGCCCGGATGGAGGCGCTGCTGCGCCGCGCGCCGGTGCTGGAAAAGGACATCCACGGCGACCTGCCGCTCGACCCCGAAAAGCACCGCCGCGTGCTGATGTTCACCACCGACATCGCCGACCCGATGCTGAAGCGGCGGCACAAGCTGGCACTGCCGAACCTGCTGCGCGCCGAGGGGTTCGAGGTGACGGTGCACGAGCCCGGCGACAAGATCGAGGCCAAGGGATTCGACGTGGCGATCTACGCGCTGGCCGAGGAGACGCTGCTCACGCGGGGGCGGATCTTCCTCGACTGGGCGGCGATCGGCGGCGGGCTCGATGCCACGATGCGCAGGCTCTGGCACGAGATCCCGGTGGTCATGGTGTCCTTCGGCTTCCCCTACTACCTTTACGATGCGCCGCGGGTGCCCACCTACATCAACGCCTTCGCGACGATGGAGCCGATGCAGGAAGCCGTTGTCGACCTGCTGATGGGGCGCGCGACCTTCGAGGGCACGGCGCCGGTCGACGCCTTCGTGTCGCCCGACGCGCATTACTGAGCGTCCCGGCGGCCGGCCGCCGGGACTGTCACACGACTTCAGGTCGCGTCGGCGCCCGCCTTCCAGGGGTGCGCATTCGCCACCCCGGCGGGGCCGGTGATCGAGACG
The DNA here is from genome assembly GCF_003054175.1 of Allosediminivita pacifica. Lineage (GTDB taxonomy): Bacteria > Pseudomonadota > Alphaproteobacteria > Rhodobacterales > Rhodobacteraceae > Allosediminivita > Allosediminivita pacifica. Next base: position 186,761 of record NZ_QBKN01000006.1, on the reverse strand, counting down.
TGGGGCGTGCCGCCTGGCAGCGTCCCGTCGGGCGTCGCGCTCTTCCAGGCCTCGACAACATCGAAGGTTCCCACAAGCATGTTGCCCGCGTCCTCGCCCAGAAGCGCGAGGTTGCGGACCGACTGGAATCCGGTGCCCGGCCCGAAACTGGCCGAGAAGACCTGCGCCCCGTCGATCCAGGCGCGCAGGGTGCCTGCCGCATGATCGATACAGAGCACCAGATCGAAGGCCACGCCGTCCTGCACGGTCCCCGCGGGCGCGTACTGTGCCTGCACGAGATAGCTGCCGTCCGTGTTCCTCGCATAGAACCGCAGGGCGCCGTTGTTGGTCAGGACCTGCACCTGGAGCACCTGCCCCGTGATCTCGGCCAGGTCCACAGCGGTGCCGGAGGCGGCGAAGTCGACGCTGCCCTTCACGCGGATTGTCACCGCAGCGGGCGTGCCGAGCGCGACGGGGTCTATGAAGTAGGGCCCTGCGGTGCTGGTGGTGAAGGTCGGCGCGCCGGCGATGGTGCTGGCGAGGACCTCCTCCGCAGGCAGCGGTCGGACCGGGACGCCGCTGAGACCGTAAAGCCCGAGATCGACGATCGGGTAGTCGCGCCAGGCCGCGTTCTGCGCGTCGGCATCATGGGCGATCCACCCGGTGGCGCCGCCCTCGCCGAAGGTGAGGGTCGTGGCACTCGAGAAGCTGCCGGCCTTCGGGTAGAGGCGCACCCGCCCGTCGGGCTGGATCTCGGCCCGGGTGGCGGGGGCCCCGTCGATCTGGAAACCCAGCACGTCGGTCCAGTGGGGATAGCCATCGCCGAGCGGCGGGTCGCCGCGTTCCCGGCGCAGGGTCGTGATCGGCCCGGTCGAGGACCAGACGTCGACATGGGCGCCCGAGGGCTCCCACTCTGCCCCGTCGATCACCGGCAGCTGCCAGGCGGCGAGGCCCGCGCCGCGCAGGATGGCGTGGGCGATCTGCGTGACGCGCAGGTTGTAGCCCTCCTCGGTCCAGCCGGAAGGATGGGACTGGTCGCTCCACGTCCCGGTGCCGCCATCCTGACCGTTGGCGTAGCCCTGGATCTGGATCTGCGGGCCCGCGAAATAGCCGGCGAGCCCGGTGCCGGTCACGGCGGCGCGCCAGCTTTGGGTGCTGCGCTGCTTGTTGAGCAGTCCGGTGTTCGTCCCGCCCGCCGCGTTCAGCGTGGCCGAGGCGAGGTCTTCGAGCGGTACGAAGGCATGGGCCCCGCCCGGCGCGATCCAGAGCGGCATGTCGGTGCCGTAGAGGTCCCGCAGCGTGCGCGAGACCTGGATACCGTTGACGTCGAGCGGCGCCGCCTCGCTGTAGCTGAGAGGGCTGCCGTCGAGGGCCCGCCCCAGCAGGAAGGCGCACATGTTCTGGCCGTAGTTGTCCGCCCAGGTCCCCGGAGCGGCGAACCAGCTGTGCCAGCCGTAGCCCACGGGAACGCCGTCCGCGGTGGCCGCGGCGTGAAGCGCCCAGTCATCCTGCCAGCGCCGCTTGGTGCCCGAGGCGACAAATCCATCATCCATGATCTCCTGCGGGGCGGAGCCGCTGAGGGTCATCATGAGGATGTGGATGTCGCGCCCCGGCATGGCCTGCACGAAGGTGTTGGCCATGCGGATCATCGGCGGGGTCACGGCGTCGGTCGCCGCCGAGGTGGCGTCGAGCAGGACGCTGCGGACACCGGCCGCCCCCGGTTCGGCCGGATCGTGGCTGTGCGACCAGAAGGTCACGCGGCCCTCGGCCAGGAGCGGCTCCTTCGGGATGGTGTGGAAATACGAGGAAAGGATGCGGTCGTCCTCGGACTGCCCCCAGATCGCGACCTTGAAGGGCGCGGGACCCGGCACGCCCTGACCGGCGCCTGCCGCGCCGCTGCCGAGTGTAAGGCCGACGCCGATCATGTCCGTCCCCGCGTGTATGCCTGCATCATGGTTCTGATCCCCCTTCAGAGGTGCTGAGCTGTCATGCGCGCCGCCTGAGGCGCGTTGCCGGAAGCCGGGGAGGTGTGACGGGGAATGACGCTGCGCAGCCCGCGGCCACGCCCGAGGGCGGCGGCGCGCTATGGCATCCTTGGGTCCCCGTCGGCGCCTGCGGTCGGCCTCCGCACGGGGCTCATGCTCCGCGGCGGCTGCTTCGAGCCGGTTAAGCCACCGTGCGCAGCAGGGCTTGCGTCCCTGACTGGGGCAGATCGCAGGATGGTGGGATCAGATGTCTCTGAAATGGTGCCCCCACACGGACTCGAACCGCGGACCTACTGATTACAAATCAGTTGCTCTACCAGCTGAGCTATAGGGGCATCGGGGCGAAGCTTTAGGACAAGCCCGCCCCCGGGTGCAAGAAGAAATCACCGGTTCGCGCGGGCGAGCAACCCGACGGCAAGGAGGCTGACGCCGATCACCAGCACCGCCGCCGGGGCGGCGTCGCCGAGGTTCTCGAGGCTGGCCTGCTCGTGGACCCGCGTGGCGAGCGTCTCGTAGTTGAAGGGCCGCAGGAGCAGCGTGGCCGGCAGCTCCTTCACGCAGTCGACGAAGACGAGCAGCAGGGCGGAGGCGACCGAGGCGCGCATGAGCGGATAGTAGATCGCGCCCAGAACCTCGCCCTGGTTGCGCCCAAGCGAGCGCGCGGCGAGCGCGAGGTTGGGCGAGACGCGGCCCATGGCGGCATCGGCGGCCCCCTGCGCGATGGCGAAGAAGCGCACGCAGTAGGCGAGCACCAGGGCGAAGGCGGTGCCGGTCATCACCAGGCCCGGATCCCAGCCGGTGGCCGCCCAGATCGCGTCGGCGACGGTATTGTCGATGGCCGCGAGCGGGATAAGGATGCCCACGCCGAGCACCGCGCCCGGCGCGGCGTAGCCGATGGTCGTCACCGGGAGCAGCAGCCGCGGGAGGCGCCGTCCCGAAAGCCGCACGCCGTAGACCAGGAAGACCCCGGCGGCGACGGTCACGATGGCAGCGATGCTGCCCACGGTGAGCGTGTTGAGCCCCGCCTGCCAGAGCGCGCCGTCCGCCCAGACCTCGCTGTTGCGCAGCGCGTGCGACAGGATCACCGAGGCCGGCAGCACGAAGCCCAGCGCGAAGGGAAAGGCGCAGGCGGCAAAGGCCAGCCAGCGCAGGGGGCCCTGCATCTCCTTGCGGGGGACGGGGCGATGCCTGCGCGAGAGGTCGAAGAAGCGCATCTTTCGGCGCGAGCCCTTTTCCAGAAGGACGAGGAAGATCACGAGGAAGAGCACCACGGCCGCGATCTGCGCCGCGCCCCCTGCGTTGTTGCCGTCGAGCCAGGTGGAGAAGATCCCGGTAGTGAGCGTCTGGACGGCGAAATAGTCGACCGTGCCGAAATCGTTGACCGCCTCCATCATCACGATGGCGGTGCCCGCGGCGATGGCCGGGCGTGCCAGCGGCAGACCCACGCGCCAGAACCGCGCGAAGGCGCCCGAGCCGAGCGACTGGGCCACTTCCTCGGCCGAGCCGGACTGTTCGCGGAAGGCGGCACGGGCCAGCAGGTAGACGTAGGGATAGAGCGCGGCCGCGAGCACGATGATCGCCGCCCCCATGGAGCGGATCTCGGGGAACCAGTAATCGCGTGAGGTCTGCCAGCCGAAGAGATTGCGCAGGCCGGTCTGGACGGGCCCCGCGTATTCGAGGAAGTCGACCAGCGCGTAGGCGCCGACATAGGCAGGAATGGCCAGCGGCAGGAGCAGCAGCCATTCCAGCGCGCGCCGTGCGGGAAAGTCGTAGCGGCTGACCAGCCAGGCCGCGCCAGTGCCTGTGCAGGCCGCGATCAGCCCCACCCCGCCCATCAGCATGGCGGTATTGCGCAGGTAACGCGGGAGTGTCGTCGAGATGAGGTGCGGCCAGATGTTCTCGGACGGAAAGAGCGCGATCCAGAGGACCGACAGGATCGGCCCCAGCACCACGGCCGCGATCAACAGGGCGCCGACGGACCAGCGGCTTGGAAGGTAGCTGCGCATGGGGGCTCTGGCCTCTTCACCAAGGGACATGGCGCCGCGTCTCCGTCTTGCTGTTTTTCTTCCCGCCTCGGGCCTTATAGTGTGGAAAGGCACGGAGATTAAAGGCGAGCGCGATGCAGGTCAGCCCGAATATCGCAGGCAAATGCGGGGCCTCCGGTCCCGGGAGCCTCCGACCCTTGGAGGTATCGGATTGAGTGCAAAGGCACCCCGCAGCATTTCGGCGCTTTCGGCGCGGCTGAAGAGTGCGCGCCTCAAGGGCCCGACGACGCAAGCCACCGAACGGGCGCGCCGGATGCTGGGGGTCTACCTGGAAAGCGCCGAGGCGCACGGCGTGCCGTTCCGCGACCTTGTCGGGCAGCTTGCCTCGGGCACCGCGGCGCTGCGGATCGCGGGGGCGGAACTGGAACAGCAGGCCGCCGATCCCGCGGGGCCGATGGCCGAGGCCGATTGCAGCATGGGCTGCGCCTTCTGCTGCATCCTGTCGGACGACGGCGGCACGGTGACCGAGGCCGAGGCGCGGCAGGTCCATGCGGCCTTGGCGCCCGTGGCGGGCAGTCCCGACGGACGCGACTGGCATCCCCGCGCCTGCGCCGCCCTCGACCCCGAGACGCGTCTCTGCCGGATCTACGAGGCGCGGCCCCTGTTGTGCCGCACGTACCTGTCCCGCGATGTCGAGGCCTGCAAGGAGATCGCCGAGGGCACGCCCGCCGCCGGGGCCGGTGTGCTGGGGGCACAGGGCGTGATGCTGAGCGCGCAGGCACTGGCGCGGGCCATGCTCAAGGGCCTGACCAGCGTACCGAGCTACGCGCTTGCCGTGGTCACCGCCGGTGCAGCGGACGGCGAGGACATTGAGACCACGCTGGCCCGGGCGCGGCAGAAGCCGCGCGGGCTCGAGGACGAGCGGGCGCGGCTTTCGGGGTTCTAGCGGCTGAAGGCGTAGACGACCTCGTGGCGGTAGGTTTCTCCCGGCCAGAGGATGCAGTCAGGAAAGCCCGGCTGGTTCGGCGCGTCGGGCCATTCCTGCGTTTCCAGCGCAATGCCGGCATTCGGTACCCAGGCGCTGCCGTCAGGCGCCGTGGCACCGGGGATGCTTGATGCGTCGTAGACCTGAAGGCCGGGTGCGTTGGTGCGGACGGTGAGGGTCAGCCCGCCATCGGGCGCGCGCAGTTCGGCCACGTCGCGCAGCCCCTCGCCGCGGCGGTTCAGGCAGAAGTTGTGGTCGTAGCCATGGTGCCCGATGACACGCGACGCGCGGAAGTCGAAGGGCGTGCCCTCGACGGGCTCCTCGCCGGTCGGGATCAGGTCCTCGTCGACCGGCAGGTAGTCATCGGCGTAGATCCTGAACTGCGCATCGCGGACATCGCCCTCGTGGACGCGGAAGTAGCTGTGGTGGGCGAAGCTGCAGGGCGTCGCGCGGTCGGTCTTGGCCTCGGTCACGATGGAGAGCGCGCCATCCGAGAGGGCATAGCGGACGCTGACATCGAGCGTGCCGGGAAAGCCGCCCTGCCCGTCCGGCAGCGTCAGTGCGAAGGTGACCGCGTCGGCGCTGCGCTCCGCGATCTCCCAGAGCTGGGCATGGGTGCCGGTAGACCCGGAGTGCAACGTGTGGCGGCCGTCCTGGTTGGCTTCGGTCTCGAACGTCTCGCCCTCGATCTCGAAGGAGGCGCCGCCGATCCGGTTGGCAAAGCGCCCGACGGTGGCTCCGAAATAGGCCATGTCGCCGAGATAGGGTTCGATCCCTCCGGCACCGAGCACGAGTTGGAACGGCACACCGTCGACACGGAGATCGTGCAGGCGCGCCCCGTAGGGCAACAGGGTGGCGGTAAGCCCGTCCTTCGTGATCGTCACGGGTTCGACGGCACGCCCGTCGGGAAGTTTCTCGAGTTTCATGCGCCCCTCCTTCGGCTTCCCTCGGGATATAGCCTGCAGGTCGCGCGTCAAGCGAGGGGCGGTCCCGCGGCCCCTGTCGGGAGAAAATGATTGACGTCTATCATGATTCAACGTCTAGTGGCGCCGGGAGGATTTCACCGTCATGCGGGCACCGACGCTCACGGATGTGGCACGCCATGCAGGCGTCAGCTACGCGACCGCGGATCGCGTGGTGAATGCGCGTGGCGGCGTGGCCGAGAAATCGGCGGAACGGGTGCGTCGGGCGATCGCGGAGCTCGGCTACGTGCGCAACGTGGCGGCCGCGAACCTTTCGCAGGGCCGGACCTATCGTTTCGCCGCCATCGTGCCGAAAGGCCAGGATACCATCTTCTCCAAGATGCAGGGCCTGCTCGAACGGGAACGCGAGAAGCTGGCCCTCGACCGCGTCGAGTTGCTGATCGAACAGGTCGAGGCCTTCGATCCCCGACAGCTTGCCGACTGCCTTGCACGGCTGGACCGCGACGGAATCGACGCGGTGTCCCTGGTGGGGACAAACCATCCGGCCGTCATCGAGGCGATGACGCTGCTGCGGGCCCGCGGTGCGACCATCGTCACGCTGGTTTCGGACATGCCGGAAGAGGCGCGCGATGCCTATGTCGGCATAGATAACGCCGTCGCCGGCCGCACCGTCGCGCGGCTCATCGGCATGGCGCATGGCGGCCAGCCCGGGCGGGTGCTGCCGATCGTCGGGGCGATGACGGCGCGCGATCATGCGGAGCGGCTTGCGGGGCTGCGCGAGGTGCTGACCGAGACCTTTCCGGACATCCGGCTGCTTCACCAGATCGAGGGCCGCGACCGGCCGGAGCTGGTTGCTGCCCGCGTGGGCGCCGCGCTGGAAGCCGAAAAGGGGATCACGGCGATCTACAGCCTCGGCGCCGGCAATCCCGGTCTGATCGAGATCCTGCGCGAGAGGTCAGCCCCCGCCCCCCGGCCCGTGGTCGTCGTCCACGAGCTGCTCGAGCATTCGCGGGCTGCGCTCGAGGAGGGGCTAATCGACGTGGTGATCGACCAGCGCCCCGAGGACGAGATCCAACGCGCCCTCGAGATCATGCGGCGCGGCGCCGACAGGCTGCCGCCCGATCCCGTCGCGCCGCTGGGCGCGGCCATCTACGTCAAGGAAAACCTGCCGCCCGAAATGGGCGCAAAAACGGGAGACGACTGACCCATGTCGCAATTCTTCGGGGACATGACCCCGCTCACCTTCAATCCGGACGCTGACGGCCCCGCCTTCCGGCACTACAACCCCGAGGAAGTCGTGCTCGGCAAGAAGATGAAGGACCACCTGCGCTTTGCGGTGGCCTACTGGCACAGCTTCGCGTGGCCCGGTGGCGACCCGTTCGGCGGCCAGACCTTTGACCGGCCCTGGTTCGGCGAGACCATGGAGGGCGCGCGGCTCAAGGCCGAGGTGGCCTTCGAGATGTTCCAGATCCTGGGCGCGCCCTACTTCTGCTTCCACGACGCGGACATCCGGCCCGAGGGCGCGGATTTCGCCGAGAGCCGCCGCAACTTCGAGGAGATCATCGACATCTTCGGCGAGAAGATGTCGCAGACCGGCGTGGGGCTGCTCTGGGGGACGGCGAACCTGTTCTCGCACCGCCGCTTCATGTCGGGCGCGGCGACCAACCCCGATCCGGACGTCTTTGCCTGGTCGGCGGCAACGGTGAAGACTTGCCTCGACGCGACCCACAAGCTGGGGGGCGAGAACTACGTGCTCTGGGGTGGCCGCGAGGGCTACGAGACGCTGCTCAACACCGACATGGGCGCCGAGCTCGACCACATGGGGCGCTTCCTGAGCATGGTCGTCGACTACAAGCACAAGATCGGCTTCAAGGGCACGATCCTGATCGAGCCGAAGCCGCAGGAGCCGACCAAGCACCAGTACGACTACGACGTGGCGACGGTCTACAGCAACCTTCAGCGCTTCGGGCTGGAGAAGGAAGTGAAGCTGAACATCGAGCAGGGTCACGCGATCCTGGCCGGGCACAGCTTCGAGCACGAGCTGGCGCTGGCGCGCGAGCTGGGCGTGCTGGGCTCCATCGACATGAACCGCAACGACTACCAATCGGGCTGGGACACCGACCAGTTCCCGAACAACGTGCCCGAGGTGGCGCTGGCCTACTACGAGATCCTCAAGGCGGGCGGCTTCGAGACCGGCGGGACCAACTTCGATTCCAAGCTGCGCCGCCAGTCGCTCGACCCGTCGGACCTGATCGAGGCGCACGCGGGTGCGATGGATGTCTGCGCCCGGGGCCTCAAGGCCGCGGCCAAGATGCTCGAGGACGACGCGCTCGAGGCGGAACGCCGCGCGCGCTACGCTGGCTGGGAGACGCCCGAGGCGCAGGCCATGCTCGGCAGCGACCTGGAGAGCATCACTGAACGGGTGCTGGCCGAGGGCATCAATCCCGAGCCGCGCTCGGGCCGGCAGGAAAAACTCGAAAACATCGTCAATCGTTACGTGTAAGACCTGTGCCGGGCGGCTAACGTCGCCCGGCACGAGGTGAGGGAGGATTTCCATGTATATCGGGCTCGACATCGGCACGTCCGGCGTAAAGGCATTGCTCGTCGGCGAAGACTTTGCCCCCGTTGGACAGGCACACGCGGCGCTGACGGTCTCGCGACCACATCACGGCTGGTCCGAGCAGGATCCGGAAAGCTGGATCACCGCCTGCGAAGCGGCGATGGACGAACTGGCCAAGGCGCACCCCGACGCGATGGCGCGGCTTTCGGGCATCGGCCTTTCAGGCCAGATGCACGGCGCCACTCTGCTCGATGCCGACGACCGCCCGCTGCGGCCCGCGATCCTGTGGAACGACGGACGCAGCGGCACGGAATGCGCCGAGCTTGAAGAGATGGCCGATTTCCGGGGCATCGGCGGCAACATCGTCATGGCGGGCTTTACCGCCCCCAAGTTGCGCTGGGTCGAGAAACACGAACCCGAGATCTTCGCAAAGGTCGCCAAGGTCCTGCTGCCGAAGGATTTCGTGCGGCTCTGGCTGACCGGGGACTACGCATCGGACATGTCGGACGCGGCGGGCACGCTGTGGCTCGACGTGAAGGCCCGCAAGTGGTCACCGGAGCTTCTGGCCGCCACGAACCTGACCGAGGCGCAGATGCCGCGGCTGGTCGAGGGCTCGGAAAGCTCGGGCACACTGCGGCCAGCCCTGGCCGAACGCTGGGGTACACCCGAGGCCGCAGTTGCCGGCGGCGGCGGCGACAACGCGGCGACCGCCTGCGGCATGGGCATCACCGCGCCGGGGACCGGGTTCCTGTCGCTGGGCACCTCGGGCGTGCTGTTTGCCGCCACCGATCGCTTCGCGCCCAACACCGAAGAGGCCGTGCACGCCTTCTGCCACGCGGTGCCTGGGGTCTGGCACCAGATGGGGGTGATCCTTTCGGCAGTGGACAGCCTGACCTGGCTGGGCGAGATCACCGGCCGCAGCGGGCCCGAACTGACTGGACTGCTGCCCTCGAAGCTGGGCGGTCCCTCGGGCGCGCTGTTTCTGCCCTACCTTTCGGGCGAGCGGACCCCGCACAATGCGCCTGATGCCAGCGGCTCGCTGCTGAACCTGCGCCGCGACCAGGGGCTTCCTGATCTGGTGCATGCGGTGCTGGACGGGGTAGCCTTTGCCTTTGGCGACTGCGTGCGGGCGCTTGAGGCAGCAGGCACGAATATCGATGCGGCCTATGCGGTGGGCGGGGGGGCCCAGTCGCGGCAATGGCTGGAAATCATGGCGGCAGTCACCGGGCTGCGGCTTCTGATCCCTGCCGCGGGCGACTTCGGCGCGGCCTTCGGGGCGGCGCGTCTTGGGGCCATGGCAGCAGGTGCCGGAGACGCCGAAACCGTCCTGACGCCCCCGCCGGTGCAGAAAGAGATCGCACCGGATCCGGAGCTGCGGGACGCCTATCGTTCTGCCTACGAGCGGTTCCGCGCGGCCTATCCTCCAAAGGGCTGATGCTCGATTAGTGCGGGGCTTCTTCGACGGCCCCGATACCTTGCAGGAATACTGCGAGGCCGAAATCGAAGCGGCGGCGCAGTTCCGCCGCGCTCGGGAAGCTTTCGATCCCCACGAGAGGTTCGAGGATCGAGGGCCGCACCATCGTTTCGAGCAGGAGAGCGGCTTCGCGGGTATTCTCGATCTTGACCTCGCCGCGTTCCACGGCGCGGTCGAGTTCGGCCTGCACCAGTTCGCGGTTGGTTTCGAGGTGCTGCTGAATCCGGCCGTAGACACAATCCACCGGTTGCGGCGGTTTGACGATCACTTGGCGTAACAGGGCCAGCGGCAGGCCGCCGCGTTCGTCCTCGCTCGGGGCGAGAAGGCGGACCAAGCGGGTCCGGAGCGGGTACTCCTTCTCTCGATCGCTCAGCGGACGCACGAAATCCGCGCGGACCCATTGCATGTACTCGTGCACAAGCTGGTCGCGGTCGGAAAACAAGCCGTAAAGCGTCCGTTTGGACATCTTAGCCTCGGCGGCGATGGCCACCATGGTGATCCCGTCCAGGCCGTCGCGGGAATAGATCCCCTCCAGCGCGTGGAAGACGCGTTCGCGCCGCGCTTCGGGTGACATGACGCGAGGACGACCGCGAGGACGCTTGGGCTTCTCGACCTTGTTCACCGACTGCTCACCTTTCTGTTTTCCGGCCTCTGCAATGCAGCAACGGGCTTGCGTCTGCAGAAACCGGCATTTATGGAACCATAACGTTTCCTAAACAACCCCGCTCGCCTTCGCAAGCGCGAGCGCGGCCGCACCAGAGGAAAAACATCTGATGACCTTCGTTTTCCGTGCCGCGCTTGTCGCGGCACTTGCCTGCGCGGCCGGGCCGAATGCCCTGAGTGCACAAGAGTCCGCACCGCCTCCAACCGTGACCGTGGTCACTTTGCAGCCGCAGGATGTAACCCTGACGAGTACCCTGCCGGGCCGCGTGCACGCCTCGGCCGAAGCCGAGGTGCGCCCGCAGGTCAACGGTATCATCACCGAGCGGTTGTTCGAGGAAGGTGCCGAAGTGAGCACCGGCGATGTGCTCTACCGTATCGACCCCGACAGCTATGACGCTGCACTTGCCAGCGCCGAAGCCTCGGTCGCGCAGGCAGAGGCACAGCTGCGTGCCGCAGAGCGCGATTCCGAGCGGCTGCAGACGCTGAGCGAGCGCGGGGTTTCCTCGTCGGCGAACGCCGATGACGCCCTCGCCGCACGCGATGCCGCCGCAGCGGCACTCGAAGTGGCGCGCGCGTCGCGGCGTACCGCCGAGATCGAGCTTGCCCGGACCGAGATCACCGCACGCCTGAGCGGACGCATCGGCTTTTCCGACGTGGATGCGGGGGCGCTCGTGACGGCCAGCCAGTCCACCCCGCTTTCCGTGATCCGCACGCTCGACCCCGTGCATGTCGATGTGACCCAGTCCGCCGCCGACCTGCTGGCGTGGCGCCAGCGCGGCGGCTCCGAGAACGTGACCACCCCGAACGATCTCGAAGTGCGGCTCACGCTGGCGGACGGATCCTCCTACGATCACACCGGCCGGCTGAGCGCCGCCGAGCCCCATGTGGACGAGCAGACCGGCGTGGTGGTTCTTCGGATGACCTTCCCCAACCCCGAGCACCTTCTGCTTCCGGGCATGTACGTTCAGGTCGAGATGCCAACCGGCAACATCGGTAACGTTTTCCTTGCCCCACAGGAGGGCGTCACCCGCGACCGCCGCGGTAACCCGATGGCGCTCGTCGTCAACGGAGAAGGTGTGGTCGAGGAGCGTCAGCTGACGGTTCTTCAGGACATGAACGACGACTGGGTCGTGAGCGAAGGTCTCGAACCCGGCGATCAGCTGATCGTGGCAGGCATCCAGAAGGTCCAGCCGGGCGCCACGGTGAACGTCGAGGAGCGCGAACCGCAGGAGTCCGCTGAGGCCTCCGCTACAGACAGCGAAACCGACATCGCGTCGGCCGGAGAATAAACCATGGCGCGTTTCTTCATCGACCGACCGGTCTTCGCCTGGGTGATCTCGATCCTCATCATGGGGATCGGGGCGCTTTCGATCATATCGCTGCCGGTGGCGCAGTATCCCCAGATCGCCCCGCCCACCGTAACGGTGAACGCGAGCTACCCCGGCGCCTCGGCGCAGACCGTGGCCAACACGGTCACGCAGGTTCTCGAACAACAGATGACCGGGCTGGACGGCCTCCGATACTTCTCGTCGACCTCATCTTCGGCGGGCAGCGCGAGCATCACGCTGACCTTCGAGACCGGCACGGACCCCGACATCGCGCAGGTGCAGGTCCAGAACAAGGTAAGCCAGGCCACCGCCCTGCTGCCCGATTCCGTGCAGCGTCAGGGCGTGACCGTGCAGAAATCCTCTTCTGGCTTTCTCATGGTGGTCGCGCTCATCTCCGAAAACGGGGAAATGGACCAGGCCGACCTCGCCGATTACCTCGATACCAACCTGACCGACCAGATCAGCCGGATCGACGGCGTCGGCGACGTGCAGGTTTTCGGCTCGCCCTATGCGATGCGCATCTGGCTCGATCCCTCGAAGCTTTCGGCCTTCGGACTGAGCGCCGCCGATGTCGTCAACGCGGTCTCCGAGGAAAACTCCCAGATCTCGGCCGGCGCCTTCGGCCTGCGTCCCACCGAAGAAGGGCAGATGCTGAACGCCACGATCACGGCGCAATCCCTGCTGCAGACGCCAGAGGATTTCCGCCAGATCGTGCTGCGCGCCGAAACCGGTGGCGGCCTGGTGCTGCTGGGTGACGTCGCCGAGGTCGAGATCGGCGCCCAGAGCTACGCCTTCGAGTCGAGCTACAATGGACAGCCCTCGGCGGGCATGGCGATCAGCCTCGCCCCGGGTGCGAACGCGCTGAACACCGCAGAGGCCGTCCAGCACCAGATGGAGGAATTCGCGCGGGTCTTCCCCGAGGGGGTGGAATACGTGATCCCCTACGACACCTCGCCCTTTGTCGAAATCTCGATCGAGCAGGTCGTGCACACCCTGGTCGAGGCCATCGTGCTGGTGTTCCTCGTGATGTTCCTGTTCCTTCAGAACTTCCGGGCGACGCTGATTCCGACGCTGGCGGTGCCGGTGGTCTTGCTGGGCACCTTCGGGGTGCTGGCGGTCGCGGGCTTCACCATCAACATGCTGACGATGCTCGCCATGGTGCTGGCCATCGGCCTTCTGGTCGATGACGCCATCGTGGTGGTCGAGAACGTCGAACGCGTCATGGAAGAGGACGGGCTCGATCCCCGCGAGGCGACCCACAAGTCCATGGGCCAGATCACCGGTGCCCTGATCGGCATCGCGCTGGTGCTTTCGGCGGTGTTCGTCCCGATGGCCTTCTTCGGTGGCTCCACGGGTGTCATCTACCAGCAGTTCGCGATCACCATCGTCTCGGCCATGGCCCTGTCGGTGATCGTCGCCCTGACGCTGACACCCGCGCTTTGCGCCTCGCTTCTCAAGAAGCCCAAGCACGGCAAGAAGCGCGGTCCCTTCGGCTGGTTCAACTGGGGCTTCGACAAGACGCTTGGCGGCTACGCGGGTTTCGTCGGCTGGATCATCCGCCGTCCGTTCCGCACCGCGCTGGTCTACATCGGCATCGGCGTCGTCATGGTCATGCTCTTCCTGCGCACGCCCACGGGCTTCCTGCCGGACGAGGACCAGGGCATCCTGTTCACGATGATCCAGGCCCCGACCGGGGCAACGCTGGACCGGACGACCGACGTGATCAGCCAGATCGAGGACTACTACCTCGAGAACGAGAGCGAGGCGGTGGAGGCTGTCTTCGGCGTGGCGGGTTTCGGCTTCGGGGGCGCTGGCCAGAACATGGGTCTGGCCTTCATCCGACTTAAGGACTGGTCCGAGCGTGAAGATCCTTCGCTGAGCGCGCAGGCCGTAGCCGGCCGGGCCTATGGCGCCATGAGCCAGATCCGGGACGCGCAGGTCTTTCCGATCGTGCCCCCGGCGGTACCGGAGCTTGGCAACGTTTCGGGCTTCGACCTCTACCTGCAGGCCCAGGCGGGGCAGTCCCACGATGAACTCCTCGCGGCGCGAAACCAGCTTCTGGGCATGGCCTCGCAAAGCGACATGGTCACGGCTGTCCGTCCCTCGGGGCTCGAGGACGCGGCGCAGTACAACATCGACATCGACTGGCGCAAGGCCGGGGCGATGGGTGTTTCCGCGACCGACGTGAGCAACCTGCTCTCGATCGCCTGGGCAGGGTCCTACGTGAACGATTTCATCGACCGCGGGCAGATCAAGCGCGTCTACGTCCAGGGGCAGGCCGACTCCCGATCAACCCCTTCGGACATCGAGAAATGGCGCGTGCGCAACAACTCCGGCGGTCTGGTGCCCTTCTCCAACTTTGCCGAGGGAACCTGGGACCAGGGGGCGCAGGGCGTTTACCGCTACAACGGCGTCCCGGCGATGCAGCTTCAGGGTTCGCCTGCACCGGGCGTGACGACGGGTCAGGCAATGGCCGAGATGGAGGAACTCGCCTCGCAGCTGCCCGAAGGCTTCACGGTGGCTTGGACCGGCCTCTCGCTTGAGGAACGCCAGTCCGGCAACCAGGCACCGATGCTCTACGCACTTTCCCTTGCGGCCGTGTTCCTCTCGCTCGCCGCGCTCTACGAGAGCTGGACCATCCCCTTCGCCGTGATGCTCGCGATGCCCATCGGCGTCGTCGGTGCACTGGTGGGCGCTTGGCTCGGCGGCTACGAGAACGGGGTCTTCTTCCAAGTGGGCCTGCTCACCGTGATCGGTCTGACCGGCAAGAACGCGATCCTGATCGTGGAATTTGCCAGGGAACGGTTCGAAGGCGGCGAGTCGATACTGGTGGCAACCAAGGAAGCCGCACGGCAGCGTTTCCGGCCGATCATCATGACATCGATGGCCTTTTCGCTCGGGGTCCTGCCGCTTGTGCTCAGCACCGGGGCCGGCGCGGGCGGACGCAACGCGATCGGCGCGGGCGTGCTTGGCGGGACGCTTTCGGCCACGATCCTGGGCGTGCTCTTCGTGCCGCTCTTCTTCGTGATCGTCATGCGCCTGTTCGGTCAGGGCAAGCCGAAGGTCGCCCAGGAAGCCGAGACCGCGGCCACGCCGGCCGAGTAGCCTGCCCCTGCCGTCAACGGAAAGGCGCCCCTCGCGGGCGCCTTTTTTTTGGGCGACGGGCCTCGCGCCAACGCCATGCCGCATCGCCGCATCGCGGGCCGCTTTACATCTCACCGCGCTCTCGGCTGATGTTCTTGCATGTCCGAACGGCTGAAGATCATCGTCGTCGAACCGGATCGGGAGCGGGCGCTCCAGATCGTGGATTCGCTCAATCAGGCCGGTGACTTCCACATCAGGATCCTGTCCGAACCCACGTCGCTTGCCAGCAATGTGCGCGAGCAGGCTCCCGACGTGGTTCTGATCGACATATCGAACCCCTCGCGCGACCAGCTCGAAGAACTGGCACTTGCGTCGGGCCCGATGGACCGGCCCGTCGCCATGTTCGTAGACCGTTCGGACGAAGGGTTGTCTTCGGCGGCGATCGAGGCCGGGGTCTCGGCCTACGTGGTCGACGGGATGGAGCCGCGCCGCGTGAAGCCTGTGCTCGACGCAGCCGTAGCGCGCTTCCGCATGTTCCAGAGGATGCGGACCGAGCTGGCCGAGGCCAAGCGGGCGCTTGAAGAGCGCAAGGTCATCGACCGGGCCAAGGGCATGATCATGCGGCACCGGGGCCTGAGCGAGGACGACGCCTACGCCCTGCTGCGCAAGACCGCGATGGACCAGGGACGCCGGGTCGCAGACGTGGCCGAAGCTCTGGTGACGGCGGCGGGCCTGCTGGGATGAGGGCGACAACGCTTTCCGTGGGCTTCATCCCGCTTGTGGACGCCGCGCCGCTAATCGTGGCCGAAAGCATGGGGTTCGCCGCCGAGGAAGGGCTTGCACTGGACCTTCGTCGGGCCCCGTCGTGGTCGACCGTGCGCGACATGCTGAGCTTCGGTCAGGTGCAGGCCGCGCATCTGCTCTCGCCACTGCCCATCGCGCAGGCCCTGGGTTTGGGCGGCGCAGGGGTATCGCTGGACGCGGTTTCGGTGCTCTCGGTCAACGGCAATGTCATCGGCGTCAGCCGCGCCTTGGCCGAACGCCTTCATGCGCAGGGTCACGCATTCGGTTTTGACGACGCCGCCGCGGCAGGCCGCGCGCTTATCGCGGCGGCGGACCTGCCCCTGAGGATCGGCGTGCCCTTCCCCTTCTCGATGCATGCCGAGCTTGTCTACTACTGGCTGTCGGCGCTGGGGCTGCGGGCACCGCAGAACCTGAACGTAAGGACCATCCCGCCACCGATGATGACCGAGGCCCTGGCCGACGGCAGCATCGATGCCTTCTGCGTGGGCGAGCCATGGGGATCCAAGGCCGTCGACAGCGGACTTGCGGAACTGCTGTTGCCGGGATCGGCCATCTGGGCCTTCGCCCCCGAGAAGGTGCTGGCCTTGCGCACCGACTGGGCCGAAGCGGAACCCGAGCTGCGCGACAGGCTCATCCGGGCCGTCTGGCGCGCGGCGCGCTGGCTGGCCGATCCGGACTCGCGCATGGTCGCCGCGGAACTGCTCAGCCGCAGCGAACACCTCGGCCTCGGCAGCGAGCTGATCGAGCGGGCCCTGTCCGGCCGCATCGTGGTGTCTGCCAAGGGCGAGGAACGCCACGTGCCGCGGTTCCTCGAATTCCATGCGCACGGCGCGACTTTCCCCTGGCGCAGCCAGGCGGAATGGATCGGCGCGCAGCTCGCCGCGCGGACCGGGCTCGATCGCAGGCAGGCAGCGCTGGTGGCAAGCCAGCGGTTTCGCAGCGACTACTACCGCCACGCGCTCGAACACACGAGCGCGGACCTGCCCGCCGCTTCATCGCGGGTCGAGGGCTCGCTGACCGAGGACACCCCCGCCGGGTCGCGTTCCGGACGCCTGATTCTGGCGCGTGATGCTTTCTTCGATGGTCAGGTTTTCACCCCGGTAGCGCGATAGCGCCTATTTCCTCGGCAGGCACCGCTGCCTTTTGCTGCCCCGCGGCGAAAATCTGGGGTCGGGAAACAAAGTTTCTTGCCAGACCGTGGGCGCATGCCGGATATGTAGTTCATCGGACGGGCAACGGTGTCCTCCGAACAAGATATCTCCCAAGGACTGGGATTGCTGAGCAAAGCCGCTCGACCCGCTGCCACCATGGCAGTGTGCGTCAGCGGCTTTTTTGTTTTTCGGCCCCGTCCTGACGGGCCGTCTTCGACAGAGGACCTGATATGAAACACTTCCTCCTCGGCCTCGCGGCCTCGACCGCCCTCACTTCTCCTGCGCTCGCGCAGTTCCTCGAGCTGGAAAAGGACGAGCTGACCTTCGGCTTCATCAAGCTCACAGACATGGCGCCGCTCGCGGTGGCCTACGAACAGGGCTACTTCCTCGATGAGGGGCTTTTCGTGACGCTGGAGGCGCAGGCCAACTGGAAAGTGTTGCTCGACGGCGTCATCGACGGTCAGCTTGACGGGGCGCACATGCTGGCGGGCCAGCCGCTCGCCGCCACCATCGGCTACGGCACCGAGGCGCATATCATCACGCCCTTCTCGATGGACCTGAACGGCAACGGCATCACCGTGTCGAACGAGGTCTGGGCCGAGATGAAGCCCAACATCCCCGAGAACTCAGATGGCCTGCCGCAGCATCCGATCAGCGCCGAGGCCCTGGCGCCCGTGGTCGAGAATTACCGAAACAATGGCCAGCCCTTCAACATGGGCATGGTCTTCCCGGTCTCGACCCACAACTACGAGCTGCGCTACTGGCTGGCGGCTGGCGGTCTGCACCCGGGCTTCTACGGCGATGGCGACGCCACCGGCCAGATCAACGCCGATGTGTTTCTCTCCGTGACGCCCCCGCCGCAGATGCCCGCCACGCTCGAGGCCGGCACGATCCACGGCTACTGCGTGGGCGAGCCCTGGAACCAGCAGGCGGTCTTCAAGGGGATCGGCGTGCCGGTCATCACCGACTACGAGATCTGGAAGAACAACCCGGAGAAGGTCTTCGGAATCACCGCCGAGTTCGCCGAGGAAAACCCCAACACCACGCTCGCCCTGACCAAGGCGCTGATCCGCGCCGCCATGTGGCTGGACGAGAACGACAATGCCAACCGCGAAGAGGCGGTCGAGATCCTGTCGCGTTCCCAGTACGTCGGCGCCGACGAGGAGGTGATCGCCAACTCCATGACCGGCACCTTCGAGTATGAAAAGGGCGACGTCCGCGAGGTTCCCGACTTCAACGTCTTCTTCCGCTACAACGCGACCTATCCCTACTATTCGGACGCCGTGTGGTACCTGACGCAGATGCGCCGCTGGGGCCAGATCGCGGAGGCCAAGCCCGACAGCTGGTACGACGAGGTCGCCAAGTCCGTCTACAAGCCCGCCATCTACCTCGAGGCTGCCCGCCTGCTGGTGGAAGACGGGCTCGCCGACGAGGCCGACTTCCCTTGGGAAAGCGACGGCTACAAGGCTCCGACGCCCCCCGAGGATATTATCGACGGCGTCGTCTATGACGGCCGCACGCCCAACGCCTACCTCGAAAGCCTCGAGATCGGCCTGAAGGGCGAGCAGCGCATCGTCGGGAACGACGTCGAGGGCTGAGCCCCGCCACAATGACGGCCGGGGCGCGCCCTGCCCCGGCCACCGGACCTTCCGCAGCCCGCAGACCGGGCGCCCCGTCACGAGGACCCGGACGCCCCGGGTGTGGGGCCCGAGCCACGCAAGGAAACACAACGATGACCGCTGTCGATCCGAATTCCATCGAAACAGAAGACCGCGAGGCGCGCCGCGCCCGACGCTTCACCCGCATCAACAAGGCCGACGTCTGGTTCCGAGTGCTTGGCCTGAGCTGGGTGACACCCGTGCTCAAGGCCGCAGCGGGGGACAACCCACGCGGCCAGATGGGCGAGATCTGGCGCCTTCTGGGCGTGCCGCTTCTGGCCATCGCAGGGTTTCTCGCACTCTGGGCCGCACTTGCGCCGACGGTGCAGACCTCGCTGGGCGCGGTGCCCGGTCCGGGCGACGTCTGGCAAGAGGCCGTCGGCCTTCACGAGGACGCGGTGCGCACCGGCGAACGGCGCGCGCAGTTCCAGGAAATGGTGGATGTCCGCAACCAGCGCCTGATCGACGCCGGCCGCGCGGACGAGGTCAAGGACGTCGCCTTCACCGGCGCGCCGAGCTACTACCAGCAGATCTTCACCTCGATCGAGACCGTGTTCTTCGGCTTCCTGATCGCCACGGTTGTGGCGGTGCCGCTGGGGATCATGGCGGGGCTGTCCCCGACCGCGAACGCGGCGCTGAACCCGATCATCCAGATCTTCAAGCCGGTCTCGCCGCTGGCCTGGCTGCCCATCGTCACCATGATCGTCTCGGCGGTCTACGTCACGAACGACGGGCTCTTCGAGAAGAGCTTCCTCGTCTCTGCCATCACCGTGACGCTCTGTTCGCTCTGGCCGACGCTCATCAACACGGCGCTCGGTGTGGCCTCTATCGACAAGGACCTCGTGAACGTCTCGAAGGTGCTGAAGATGGGCACCTGGACCAAGATCACCAAGCTGGTGCTGCCCTCCGCCCTGCCGCTGATCTTCACCGGCCTGCGGCTCAGCCTCGGTGTCGGCTGGATGGTCCTGATCGCGGCCGAGATGCTGGCCCAGAACCCGGGCCTCGGCAAGTTCGTCTGGGACGAGTTCCAGAACGGGTCGTCCTCCTCCCTCGCGCGGATCATGGTGGCCGTCTTCACCATCGGCATCATCGGCTTCCTTCTCGACCGGCTGATGTACGCGATCCAGGCCGCCTTCACCTTCTCGAACAACCGGTGAGCGACATGAGCATTCTCAAGTTCGAAAACGTCTCTAAAAGCTTCGGCGAAGGCACGGCGCGCGAGGAGGTCCTGAAGGACATCGACCTCGAGGTCCGCGAGGGAGAGTTCCTTGTCCTGCTGGGCTTCTCGGGCACGGGCAAGACCACCCTCATCAACCTGATGGCCGGGCTGGAGCAGCCCACCAACGGCACCGTCACCTTCAAGGACAAGCCCGTCGAGGGCCCCGGCCCCGAGCGCGGCGTGATCTTCCAGAACTACTCGCTCATGCCCTGGCTGACGGTGACGGGCAACGTGCGGCTGGCCGTGGACACGGTCTTCATGAAGCTTTCTTCCAAAGAGAAGGCCGAGAAGGTCGCGCATTATGTCAAGATGGTGGGCCTCAGCCACGCCGCGACGCGCCGCCCGGCCGAGCTTTCGGGCGGGATGCGCCAGCGGGTGAACGTGGCAAGAGCGCTCGCGATGGACCCCGAGATGCTGCTGCTGGACGAGCCGCTTTCCGCGCTCGATGCGCTGACGCGGGCCAATCTTGCCGACGAGATCGAGCAGATCTGGCTTCGCGACAAGAAGACCTGCGTGCTGATCACCAACGACGTGGACGAGGCGCTAATCCTCGCCGACCGGATCATCGCGCTGAACCCCGACGGCACGCTGGGCGAGGAATTCGCCGTCACGATCCCCCGTCCCCGCGACCGGGGAGAGATGAACCACGACGAGGGCTTCAAGGCGCTGCGGGCGAAGGTGACCAACTACCTCATGGACGTGGGCATCGCCGCCAAGGTCGAGGAAACCCGCGGCCTGCCCGAGGTCACGCCGATTCACGGCCTGCCCGCCGCCCAGAAGAAGGCGACCGAGGGCATGGTCGAGAACCGCTTCCTCGACTTCTCGCAGCTGCACAAGGTTTACCCGACGCCCAAGGGGCCGCTGACCGTGGTCGAGGATTTCGATCTCAAGATGAACCGCGGCGAGTTCATCTCGCTGATCGGGCATTCCGGCTGCGGCAAGTCCACGGTGCTGACCATGGCTGCGGGGCTCAACGACATCTCGAAGGGTGCGATCAAGCTCGACGGTCGCGCCGTCGAAGGCGCCGATCCCGAACGCGCGGTGGTCTTCCAGTCGCCCTCGCTCTTCCCATGGCTGTCGGCCAAGGAAAACGTGGCGGTGGGCGTCGACCGGGTCTACCCGCGCGCCAGCCAGGCCGAACGACAGGAGGTGGTGGAATACTATCTCGAACGCGTGGGACTGGCCGACGCGATGGACCGCCCGGCGCATTCGCTGTCCAACGGCATGAAGCAGCGCGTGGGCATCGCGCGGGCCTTTGCCCTGTCACCAAAGCTGCTGCTTCTCGACGAACCCTTCGGCATGCTCGACAGCCTCACGCGCTGGGAGCTTCAGGAAGTGCTGATGGAGGTCTGGTCGCGCACCAAGGTGACCGCGATCTGCGTCACCCACGACGTGGACGAGGCGATCCTGCTGGCCGACCGCGTCGTCATGATGACCAACGGCCCGCAGGCCACCATCGGCAAGATCGTCAACGTCGACCTGCCGCGGCCACGCACCCGCAAGGCGCTGCTCGAGCACCCCGACTACTACCTATACCGCGAGCAAGTGCTGAATTTCCTCGAGGAATACGAGCACGGAGCCACCCCCGCGCCCAAGGCCGCGGCCAAATCCCGGCAGGAGGCCGCATGATGGATACCGCAGTGGACACCACCGCGACCCGGACCTTCATCGAGGTGTCCGAGGTCTGGGCCCCGCAGGACGGCGTGCTGCGCCTTGCCGGCGGCAACTACGGCCACCGGACCGAGTTCGAGGCGATCTCGGGCCGAGAGAGTTTTGGCAAGGGCGAAGGCCTGCCGGGCAAAGCCTGGGCAGAGGGCAAGCCGATTGTGCTTAAGGACTTCGACGGGTCCTACTTCAAGCGAACCGAGGCGGCGAAGGAAGCCGGGCTGAAGAGCGCCGTGGCGGTGCCCGTCTTCGACGGGGCCGATCTCAAGGCCGTGCTGGTCGTGCTTTGCTCCGACGGCGAGGGTCGCACCGGCGCCATCGAGGTCTGGGCCGAGCATGACGGGCTGATGATGCTCGACGACGGCTACTATGGCGCCGCGAAGCACTTCGAATGGGTGTCGCAGCACACGCATTTCCCCCGAGGCCAAGGCCTGCCGGGCGGGGTCTGGGCCTCGCAGACGCCTGTTCTCATGCGCGATCTGGGCTCGGGCTACCGCTTCATCCGCGCCGACAGCGCCGGACGTGCCGGGCTGACCACGGGCCTCGGCCTGCCGGTGCCGGGACCGGACGGAAAAGCCTGCGTGCTGACGCTTTTGTCCGCACGCGGCACGCCCATCGCCCGCCGCTTCGAGGTCTGGGACGCCCGCGCCGCCAAGGTCGGAAGCAAGGGCGGCGCCGAGCTGATCGACGGCATCTGCGAACGCGAGGGCCCGCTCTGGACCGACGACACCCAGCAGGAGCCACGCCGCACGAGCGCGTGGCAGGGCGTCATCGGCCGCGTGCTCGGCACCGGCGCGCCCGTCGCCGAGAAATGCGCCCCCGGCATCGGCCCCGGCTACGCCTCGGTCGTTGCCCTTCCCATTCACCGCGACGGTGCCATTGCACACATCGTCGCCTGGTATTGCTGAAAAGCGGAGGTTGCCATGAAACGCAAACTCGTCGTCATCGGATCCGGCATGGCCTCGGGCCGTGCGCTGGAGCATCTGCTCGAGGCCGATCCCGATGGCTGGGACGTCACGCTGTTCAACGCCGAACCGCGCGGGAACTACAACCGCATCATGCTGTCGCCCGTGCTGTCAGGCGAGAAGAGCTATGCCGAGATCGTCACGCATGACGACGACTGGTACGCCACCCGCGGCATCACCTGCCGCTTCGGCGAGAAGGTCGTGAGCATCGACCGGCAGGCCAAGACAGTCACGGGCGAGAACGGCACTGTCGAGTATGACAAGCTGATGTTCGCGACGGGGTCGTCGCCCTTCATCATCCCCTGCCCCGGCCACGATCTGCCGGGCGTCATCGCCTACCGCGACCTCGATGACACCAACGCCATGATCGAGGCCTCGGGAAAGCCCGGCGGACGCGCCGTGGTGATCGGCGGGGGTCTGCTGGGGCTGGAGGCGGCGGCGGGCCTTCGCCTGCGCGGCATGGAGGTGACCGTACTGCACCTTGCCGGGCACCTGATGGAACGCCAGCTCGACCCCGCGGCCGGATACCTTCTGCAGAAGGACCTCGAAAGCCGCGGTATCACCGTGCTGACGCAGGCCTCCACGAAGGAGATCACCGGCAAGGATGGCGCCGAGATGGTCAGGCTCGAGGACGGCACCGAACTGCCTGCCGACCTTGTCGTGATGGCCGTGGGCATCCGCCCGCAGGTGCAGCTTGCCAAGGATACGGGGCTTGCCGTCGGCAAGGGTATCCACGTCGACGACCAGATGATCACGTCGGACGAGGACATCCTCGCCGTCGGCGAATGCATCGAGCATCAGGGGGCCATCTTCGGCCTCGTGGCACCGCTCTACGATCAGGCAAAGGTGGCGGCAGCGACGCTGCTGGACGAAGAGGCCGCCTTCAAGCAGCGGCAACTTTCCACCAAGCTCAAGGTCACGGGTGTCGACCTCTTCAGCGCCGGCGACTTCGCCGAGGGCGAGGGCCGCGAGGACATCGTCTACCGCGACCCGGCGCGCGGCATCTACAAGCGGCTGGTGATCGAGGAGGAACGCCTGATCGGCGCGGTGATGTACGGCGACACGGCCGACGGAAACTGGTTCTTCGGCCTCATCAAGGATGGCACCGACATCTCGGAGATGCGCGAGACGCTGATCTTCGGCCCCGCCTATCAGGGCGGAGGCACCCAGGCGGACCCTTTGGCCGCCGTTGCAGCCTTGCCGGATGATGCAGAGATCTGCGGCTGCAACGGCGTCTGCAAGGGACAGATCGTCAAGGCCATCGAAGGTGGCGCAACATCCCTGGGCGACGTGAAGGCGCAGACCAAGGCCTCGGCCAGCTGCGGCACCTGCACCGGGCTCGTGGAACAGGTGCTGGCGGCGACGCTGGGCGACGACTTCAAGATGCCCGAGGCACAGCCGATTTGCGGCTGCACCGATCTTTCACACGAGGACGTGCGGCGGCTGATCAAGGCGCGCGAACTCAAATCGCAGCCCGCCGTCTGGCAGGAACTGGGCTGGACCACGCCCAACGGCTGCCACACCTGCCGACCGGCGGTGAACTTCTACCTGCTGGCCGACTGGCCGCTGGAGTACAAGGACGACCCGCAGAGCCGCTTCGTCAACGAACGCAACCACGCCAACATCCAGAAGGACGGCACCTATTCCGTCATGCCCCGCATGTGGGGCGGGATGACCGACGCCAACGAGCTGCGCGCCATCGCCGACGCCGCCGACAAGTACGGCGCCACGGTGAAGGTGACCGGCGGCCAGCGCATCGACCTGCTGGGCGTGAAGAAGGAAGACCTGCCGCTGATCTGGGGCGACCTCAACGCGGCGGGCATGGTCTCGGGCCACGCCTATACCAAGGGTCTGCGCACGGTGAAGACCTGCGTCGGCAAGGACTGGTGCCGCTTTGGCACGCAGGACAGCACGGGCCTTGGCATCAAGCTCGAAAAGCGGCTCTGGGGCTCGTGGACGCCGCACAAGGTCAAGCTCGGCGTGTCGGGCTGCCCGCGCAACTGCGCCGAGGCCACCTGCAAGGACGTGGGCATCGTCTGCGTCGACAGCGGCTACCAGATCGGTGTCGGCGGTGCAGCCGGCATGGACGTGAAGGAGGTCGAGCGCCTGGTCGACGTCCGGACCGAGGAAGAGGCCATCGAATGGGTCGTGGCCTTCGTCCAGCTCTACCGCGAACACGCCAAGTACCTCGACCGGCCCTACAAGTGGCTGGCCAAGGTCGGGCTCGACTGGGTGCAGGAGGTTCTGGCCGACGCCACCGAGCGCGCGGCGCTCATGGAGCGATTCGATCTTTCGCAGTCGGTCTACCAGAAGGACCCTTGGGCCGAACGTGCCACCCCCGAAACCCGCCGCCAGTACGAACCCATGGCGGACCTGACCCTGGAGGCCGCCGAATGAGCTGGACCGACATCGGATCGCTGGACGAAATCCCCGTGCGCGGCGCGCGCCGGGTCAAGACCCGCGCGGGATGCATCGCGCTCTTCCGCACGGATGAGGACGAGGTCTTCGCGACCTCGGCCACCTGCGCCCACCGGGGCGGCCCTCTCGACGAAGGGATCGTGCACGGGCGCAAGGTCACCTGCCCGCTGCACAACTGGGTCTACTCGCTGGAAAGCGGTGAAGCCCAGGGCGCCGACGAGGGCAGCATCGCCACCTATCCCGTCCGGATCGACGCCGGCCGGGTCCTTCTCGACCTCTCCTCCCTCGAGGCCCACGCGGCCGCCTAGACCAGAAAGGACGAAGCGCATGTCATATGTGACCCCAGAGGACTTCGCCACCAAGATGGTGGATGCCGGTGAGGCCAAGATGAAGATGTCCACCAAGGACACGCTGATCCGCGCCTACATGGCGGGGGCGATTCTTGCGCTCGCCGCGGCATTTGCCATCACCGTCACGGTGAACACCGGTCAGCCGCTTGTCGGCGCGCTACTTTTCCCGGTCGGCTTCTGCATTCTCTACCTGCTCGGGTTCGACCTTCTGACGGGCGTCTTCACGCTCTGCCCGCTGGCGCTCTGGGCGCGGCGGCCGGGTGTCGACACGAAATCGCTCATGCGCAACTGGGGCCTCGTCTTCGCCGGCAACTTCGCCGGCGCGATGACGACCGCCCTCTTCATGGCGATCATCCTGACCATGGGTTTCACCGAAGAGCCGAACGCAGTCGGACAGCAGATCGGCCATATCGGCGAGGGCCGTACGCTGGGCTATGCCGATGCCGGGGCCGGCGGGATGCTCACGCTCTTCATCCGCGCGGTGATGTGCAACTGGATGGTCTCGACCGGCGTGGTCGCGGCGATGATGTCGACCTCGGTCTCGGGCAAGATCATGGCCATGTGGATGCCGATCCTGATCTTCTTCTACCTCGGGTTCGAGCACTCCATCGTGAACATGTTCCTCTTCCCCTCGGGCATCATGCTGGGCGGGCAATTCACCTGGTCCGACTACTTCCTCTACAACGAGATCCCCACCGTGATCGGCAACGTCGTGGGCGGCCTGACCTTTGTCGGCGCCATGATCTACGGCACCCACTACAAGAAGGACCCCGAAGCCGATCCCGAGGCCGTGACCCCGGCGATGGAGCCTGCCGAGTGATCCTGCCCCGCGGCGCCCCTGCGGCGCTGCGGCCCACCTCAAGTCGAAGGGAAAGATACCATGGACCAGATGAGCAGCGCGACGATGACCCGAGACGACGTCACCGAGGCCATTTTGCGCGCCAAGCGCCAGAGCGGCATGACATGGGAAGCCATCGCCGAGTCGATCGGCATGTCCCCGGTCTGGACCCATGCCACCGCCACCGGCATGGGCGCGATGCCTCGGGAAAAGGCGACAGCGCTCTGCGAGGTGCTGGGCCTGCCCGACGAGGCCGTGTCCCTGCTCCAGGATTGCCCCTCCAAGGACTGGAGCCGCGACATTCCCACCGACCCCTGCATCTACCGCCTCTACGAGATCGCGGGCGTTTACGGGCCCTCCTTCAAGGCGCTCGTGCACGAGAAGTTCGGCGACGGGATCATGTCGGCGATCGACTTCGACATGGAAGTCACCCGCGTCGAGGATCCCAAGGGTGATCGCGTGAAGGTCGAGATGACCGGCAAGTTCCTGCCCTACAAGACCTGGTAAGCTCCAAAGAAAGAACCCGCCGATGACCGAGATCCGTTCCACCTGCCCTTACTGCGGTGTCGGCTGCGGTGTCCTGCTGAAGCGGGACACCGCCGGCGGGCTCGAGATCCGGGGGGATCCAGATCACCCCGCCAACCGCGGACGGCTCTGCTCCAAGGGCTCGGCCCTCGGCGAAACGCTGGGGCTGGAGGGCCGCCTGCTGTCCCCGCAGGTCAACGGGATCGAAAGCGGCTGGGACGAAACGTTGCAGCTTGTCGCGGACCGCTTCAAGCAGACGGTGGCCGATCACGGGCCCGACAGCGTCGCCTTCTACGTCTCGGGGCAGATGCTGACCGAGGACTACTACGTTGCCAACAAACTGATGAAGGGCTTCATCGGCTCGGCCAATATCGACACCAACTCGCGGCTCTGCATGGCCTCGACCGTGGCGGGGCATCGGCGTGCCTTCGGCACCGACACCGTGCCCGGCACCTACGATGACCTGGACGAAGCCGACCTTGTCGTGCTGGTGGGCTCCAACCTCGCCTGGTGCCATCCGGTGCTCTTCCAGCGCGTTCTCACGGCCCGCAAGGCACGCGGCACCAAGCTGGTGGTGATCGACCCGCGCCGCACGGCAAGCTGCGACGGGGCGGACCTGCACCTGCCGCTTGCCATCGGGTCGGACGTGGCGCTCTTCAATGTGCTCCTGACCGAGATCCGGCGCGCGGCCGCCGACAATCCCGATGCTCTGGCGCGCGTCGAGGGCAGCGCCGAGACCTTTGCAGCCGCCGCGGCAACCGATCCCTCGGTCACGGGCCTGGACGAGGCGCAGCTCCGTGCCTTCTGCAAGCTGTGGATCGGCCACGAGAAGGTCGTCACCATCTTCAGCCAGGGCGTGAACCAGTCGAGCGCCGGCACCGACAAGGTCAACGCGATCCTCAACTGCCACATCGCCACCGGCCGCATCGGCAAACCCGGAATGGGCCCCTTCAGCGTCACCGGCCAGCCCAACGCCATGGGCGGGCGCGAAGTGGGCGGGCTGGCCAACATGCTGGCCTGCCACATGGCGCTGGAAAACCCCGCGCATCGCTCGGCAGTCCGAACGTTCTGGAACGCTCCGCAGATTCCGGACCGGCCAGGTCTCAAGGCGGTCGACATGTTCCGAGCTGTCGACGAAGGCCGGATCAAGGCGCTCTGGATCATGCATTCCAACCCGGCCGTAACATTGCCCCAGGCCGACGCCGTGCGGGAGGCCATTGCCGCCTGCCCCTTCACCGTTGTCTCGGACATCACCGGCAATACCGACACCGCCCGGCTTGCGCATGTGCTGCTGCCCGCCTCAGCCTGGGGCGAGAAATCCGGCACAGTCACCAACTCCGACCGTACCATTTCGCGCCAGCGGGCGGCACTGCCCGCCCCCGGCAAGGCCCGCCCCGACTGGTGGCAAATGGCCGACGTCGGGCGTCGCATGGGATGGTCGGGCGAGTTCGACTACACCGGCCCGGCCGAGATCTTCCGCGAGCACGCGGCATTGTCGGGAATCGCCGGTGGCTTCGGGCTCGATTTCGACATCTCGGCGCTCGCGGCGATCTCCGACGCGGAGTACGACACACTTCGACCCACGCGCTGGCCGGTGGCTGCGAAGCGCGGCGGGCGCTTCTTCGCGGATGGGAAGTCGTTCCACGAGGACGGCAGGCTGCGCATGATCGCGTTGACCCCACGGGGACCTGCAGCGGCGCCCTCCGCGAGCTATCCCTTCCGGCTCAACACCGGCCGTATCCGAGACCAGTGGCACACGATGACCCGCACCGGACGGTCGCCGCGCCTCTCGGCGCATCTGGCCGAGCCATTCGCCGAAATACATCCAAGCGATGCCGCGCGGCTGGGCATCGCGGCCGATACGTTGGTGCGTCTGACCAGTCCGTCGGGCCGGGCGATCCTGCGCGCCCAGATCACCGATGCGGTCCAGCCGGAGACCGTTTTCGCCCCCATGCACTGGACCGGAGAGACCGCACCCAGCGGCCGGATCGACGCACTCGTGGCATCAGCGATCGACCCTGTGTCAGGCCAACCCGAAAGCAAGGCTGCGCTCTGCGACCTCCAGCCCTACGCCGCCGCCTGGTACGGATTTGCGGTCTCCTCGGCCCCCATGGCGCCCGACACCGCCTACTGGGCCCTTGCTCGAACGACCGGCGGATGGCGCGCCGAGTTGGCGGATGATGCTCTGCCCTCGAACTGGGAGGACTTCGCGCGCGCGCTCTTTGGCCTGCCAAAAGTGACGCTCCAGATGGTCCAGGATCCGGCACGGGGCGCCGCGCGCCTTGCCTTCCGGCAGGAAGGCCGACTGGTGGCCGCGCTCTTTGCCGGGCCCCGCCCGCTGGCGCTTGCCCGCGATCACCTCGTCACGCTTCCGGGGACGGAGGCGGAGCATGTCCTCGCCGGACAGGTGCCGGCGGACATGCCCGATCCGGGACCGACCCTTTGTTCCTGCTTCGGGATCGGCGTAAACTCGATCCTGCGGGCCATCGAAGACGAGGGCCTGATGAGCGTCGAGGAGGTCGGCAAGGCGCTGTCGGCAGGCACCAACTGCGGCTCCTGCCGGCCAGAGATTGCCGCCCTGCTCGAGCGTGCCACGCCGAAGGAGGCCGCCGAATGACACTTGCCCCCTATGTCCGCATCCTTGCGCGCGGTCAGGGTCGCGCCCGCGGCTACACCCAGGAAGAGGCCCGTGAGGCCATGACGCTCATGCTGCGCGAGGATGCCGATCCCGAGGCGATCGGGGCGATTCTGATGCTACTGCGCATGAAGGGCGAAACAGCCGCCGAGATCGCGGGTTTTGCCGAGGCCGCGCAGGCGAGCCTCGCGCCCTGGCCCGGCACCCGTCCCGCGCTCGACTGGCCGAGTTATGCCGCCGGGCGAAGCCGCGGCCTGCCCTGGTTCCTGTTGGCCGCACGGCTGGTGGCCTCGGCAGGCTACCCCGTGTTGCTGCACGGATGGAACAGCCACCAGGGGCCGTCCGCCTCGGTCCGGGCCGCCCTGCCCGCGCTTGGCATTCCGCAGGCGGGAAGCACGGCCACGGCGGGCGCGCTGCTGGAACGCGGCGGCGTCGCCTACCTGCCGCTGGAAAGCTTCTCGCCCCGGCTGTTCCACCTGCTGGGCTTGCGCGACAAACTTGGCCTGCGGTCCTGCGTGAACACGGTGCTGCGGATGCTGAACCCCGGGCAGGCGCGCGCCGCCGTGCAGGGCGTGTTCCACCCGCCCTACCGGACGTTGCAGGCCGATGCCGCCGAACTTCTCGGGCTGCGGGACCTGACGGTCCTCAAGGGCGGCGGGGGCGAGTTCGAGCACCACGCCGCCAAGGACATCGAGATCTTCGGACTGCGTAGCGGCAAGACATGGACCGGCAAGACCGGCCAGCAGGCGGAGGGGCATCAGCGCCTTGCCGAGGCCGCGCCCGACGATCCACAGGCGCTCGCAATGCTGTGGGAGGGCACGCTGCACGATCCCTTCGCCGAGGCCATCGTGCTGTCGACCGCCGACCTCGCGCTCGAGACGCTGGGGGCGCCGGAACGGGCGCGCGACCTCTGGGAGGCGCGCGGCGCGCTCAGCGCCGCCTGACGCTCAGGCCCAACCGGGGCCGAGATCGGCCTCGGCACGGTCGATCCAGTGCTCACGCAACCAGTCGCAGGGCTTCGAGTGACGGATCAAGGAGCCGCCGTAACCCTCTATTGCGTCTGACATTTTCGGGCGCCCATGGAAGCAGACGACCTTCGCCTCGGAGGGCAACTGAGGGACCGTGAGCCAGTTGCGCGGGAACGGGTTGCAGTCGTACTTGAAGGAGACCACCCATTCGCCCGGGATATAGGTGAAAGAGGCGTTCTCCATCGCCTTGTGCGAGGTGTAGCGCTGCTCGGAGCCGCGCGCCTTTTCCACTTCGTCGTAGGGGTTCGCTGCGAGATCTTCGTAGAGGAAACCGTGCTGCGCCGGGTCGAAGCGGAAGACCGAGCCATGCCCGGTGGGCCGGCCCTTGCGGGCCTCGGTCCAGTCGTGGCGCATGGCGATGGTGCCGGGGGCGAGGTCGTGGATCTCGTCCAGTGATCCGGTGATGACCACGTCGAGATCGAAGCCCAGCACCGGCCCGTCGAGGTCGGGCACGAGCCCCGGCCGGAAGAGCGAGACCTTGCGCATGGCGCCCTGCCGGTTGGCGACGGCCAGCGCCGCGGCCATCGGCTCGGCAAAGGGTTCGGTGGGCAGGTCGAGCACCTCGATATCCGGGTGCAGGCCCTCGGCGTGTTCGGTCATGCACATGAAGCGGACCGGCCGCGACATGTGGCGCCGCACGCCGGAATAGAGCCGGTTGACGTACTCGGGGCCGAAAAGCGTGCCCCACTTGATGCACATGATGTTCGCGGGCTTTGTCATGCCCCGGGCTTAGCAGGCGCGCCCGCGCCCCGCCAGCCCGCGCCTGCGCCGGCCTGCTTGCCGCGCCCCCGGATCGGCAGTAGCCGTGGGGCAGTTTCTACCCGCAGAACAAGGTCCGCCGCGCATGACCCAGCCCCGCACCGCCATCGTGACCAGCGCCTACCTGCGCCCGGGCGAGACCTTCGTGAACCACCACGTGGATCACCTGTTCGGCGGCAACACCGTGGTGGTCGCGATGAAACGGGGCAAGGCCTGGCCGGGGGACCAGCCGGTGCTGATCCTGGACGACACGCCCGCGGGCGCGGCGGGCCGGCTGCTGGCGCCGCTGCACCTGGCCCGGCATTCGGTCATCGGGACACCCGCCGGGCGGCAGGCGGCGGCCCTGCGCGATTTCCTGCGCGCCCAGCGCATCGAGGCGGTGCTGTGCGAGTTCGGCAATCGCGCCGCGCAAGTGGCCCCCGTTGCCAATGCTCTCGGGATCCCGGTCTTCACCTACTTTCGCGGCTTCGACGGGTCGAAGCTGCTGGAAGAGCGGTTTTATCCGCGCGCGTTCCGGCTGCTGATGCCGCGCCTGGCGGGGGTCTTTGCCGTGTCGCACTTCCTGCTGGAGAACCTTGCAAGCAAGGGGATCACCCATCCGAATGCCCACGTGATCCCGAGCGGCGCGGACACCACGCGGTTTACACCCGGCGTGAAGCAGCCGGGGTACGTGGTCGCCATAGGGCGCATGGTCGAGAAGAAACAGCCGCTGACCACGCTGCGCGCCTTCATCGCGGCGGCAAAGGCCAATCCCGACACCCGGTTCGAGATGATCGGCGGGGGCGAGCTGCTCGCGCGATGCCGGGAGGAGGTCGCCGTCGCAGGGCTGGCGGACCGGATCGCCCTGCCCGGCGCCCTGCCCCACGCGGATGTGGCAGACCGGCTGTCGCGCGCAACGATCTTTGCCCAGCATTCGGTGACCGGCGAAGACGGCAACACCGAGGGCCTGCCCAGCGTGATCCAGGAGGCGATGGCCTGCGGCTGCGCCGTCGTCTCGACCCGCCACGCGGGCATCCCCGAGGCGGTGCGCGAAGGCGACACCGGCCTGCTGGTGGATGAGCATGACGAGGCGGGCTACGCGGCGGCGCTTGATGCGCTTCTGGCGGACCCTGACCGCACCGCCGGGATGGGCGCGGCGGGCCGCGCCTTCGCCGTGGCCAACCTCGACAAGGCCACGCTCACCGCGCGCATCGAGGAGGTGATGCGCGCGGCGCTCTGAGGCCTCAGGCCGCGGGCATGCGGCGCTCCACGAGTTCCGCCCACCACGAGCAGCCCGCCGGGATGGCGTCGTCGTTGAAGTTGTAGTCGGGGTTGTGGACCATCGCCGTGTCGCCGTTGCCGACGAGGATGTAGGCCCCGGGCCGTTCCTCGAGCATGAAGGCGAAGTCCTCGCCCCCCATGATGAGCGGCGCATCGGCACAGTCGCCGGACACCGCCTTGGCGACCTCGGCCGCGAATTCGGTCTGCTCCTCGTGGTTCACCATGACCGGGTAGTTGCGCAGGTAGTCGATCTCGGCCTTGCCGCCGAAGGCGCCCGCGATGCCGGTGCAAAGCTCGGTGATGCGCTTTTCGGCAAGGTCGCGGTTCTCGTTGCTGAGCGTTCGCACGGTGCCGCGCAGGGTGACGTAAGCGGGGATCACGTTGAACGCGGTCGAGGAGGTCTCGAACGAGGTGATCGAGACGACGATCTGGCTGACGGGATCGGCGTTGCGGCTGGCGATGGTCTGAAGCGCGGTCACGATCTGGGCGGCGCAGACGGTGGGGTCGACGGTTTCATGCGGCTTGGCCGCGTGCCCGCCGAGACCCGAGATCTTGATTTCCATGACGTCGGTCGCGGCAAAGAACGACCCCGGCCGGATCGAGAAAGACCCCACCGGCAGGCCGGGCCAGTTGTGCATGCCGTAGACTTCCTGGATGCCGAAGCGCTCCATCATGCCGTCCTTGCACATCTCGCGGCCGCCGCCGCCGCCCTCTTCGGCAGGCTGGAAGATGACCGCCACGGTGCCGTCGAAATTGCGCGTCTCGGCCAGGTACTTGGCGCCGCCCAGGAGCATGGCGGTGTGACCGTCGTGGCCGCAGGCGTGCATCTTGCCCGGCGTGGTCGAGGCGTAGTCGAGGCCCGTCGCCTCGTTGATGGGCAGCGCGTCGATATCGGCGCGCAGGCCGATCACCTTGCCCGAAGTGTCGCTCTTGCCCTTGATGATGCCGACGACGCCGGTCTGGCCGATGCCTTCGACCACTTCGTCGCAGCCAAACTCGCGCAGCTTTTCAGCGACCAGCGCGCTGGTGCGCGGCGTGTCGAAGAGAACCTCCGGGTGGGCGTGGATGTCCCGACGCCATGCGGTGATCTCGTCATGCAGTTCGGCAAAGCGGTTCTTGAACGGCATTTTTCGTGCTCCTGAGGCAGATGTCTTGACGCGCGGAGCCTGCCACCCGGCCCCAGTGCGCGCAAGATCGTCAGAGGTTGGGACCCGGCGTCAGCTTCGAGCCGTCGGTGAAACGCCCGATCCGGAAGCGGCCCAACGCGTGGCCGGTGTCCTTGCCTGCGGCCAGATCGGCCGCGATGCGACCGAAAGCGGGCCCCGCGCCGAAACCATGGCCGCACATGCCCGTCACCACCGTGAGGCCGGGCAGTTTGGTCACCCCGTCAACCACCGGCACCACGTCCGGCAGCACGTCGATGATCCCCGCCCAGGACGCCTGCAAGGTGACTTGGCCGAGATCGGGGTAGATCTGCCCGAAGCGGGCGCTGATCTCGGCCACCTTGGACTTATTCGGCGCAGGATCCAGGATCCGCATCTGCTCGAAGGGGCTGGCCTCGTCGGCCTCCCACTTGCGGGGCGTGGTGAAGGCATCGGGCCACCCCTTGGGCGGCGGGCGGCGGATGTGCACGTCGAATTCACCAGACAGCGCCAGCGGCAGGTAGCGGCGCAGGTGGCGGAAGGCATCCGGTCCAACGAACAGCTCGGCATAGGCCGAGGGTGCAAGGTTGTAGCCGCCGTCCTCGCGCGGGCGCATGGCCATGCGGTCATCGACACCGGCGGTGGACAGCACCTGCGACAGGCGGTTCGTGGCCATGGCCGTGGAGCGCACGCCAAGCTGCGGGATGTCGATGCCGTGGCGGCGCAGGAAGAGGCTCGACCAGGCGCCGCCGGCCAGCACCACCTGGGGTGCGCGGATGCGGCCAGTCTCGGTCACGACGCCAGTGACCTTGCCGCCCTCGCGGTCGAGCGCCCGGACGGCACAGCGTTCGATGATCGTGGCGCCTTCGTCTCGGGCAAGGCGGGCGATCTCGGGGACGGCCACCCAGGGTTCGGCACGCATGTCGGTGGGTGTGTGCAGCGCCCCGATCCAGCCGTCGCGGGGATAGTTATGAAGGCGCAGCATCTCGGTGCGCGAGAGTATCCGCGAGGAGGCGCCGAGCGGCCGCGCGTCGCGCATCCAGCCCTCGAACCGGCCCATCTCCTCATTGGTGCGTGCGAGGTAACTGATCCCGCAGGTGCGCAGGCCCAGTCGCCCCTTGCAGGTCGCATCAAGCTCCTGCCAGAGGTCCTGCGCCTCGAGCGCGATAGGGATCTCGGCAAGGTCGCGGCCCTGAACGCGAATCCAGCCCCAGTTGCGGCTCGACTGTTCGGCGGCGATCCGGCCTTTTTCCAGTAACACCACGCGCAGGCCCTGCCGTGCGGCATATAGGGCGGTCGAGACACCCACCACCCCGCCACCGATGACGACCACATCTGTCTCTTGCGGAAGCGGGCCTGTGAACTCGGCCGGGCCGATGTCGCGGAAAGGAAATATCATTTCAGATCTCCCGGCGCCGCCCAAAAGGGCGCATTACTGTTTTTCTTGCAAAGTATTGGCAAGAAGCATCTTTCAGCCATCCGCGAGCTTCGCGACAAGGCGTTTCATGAAGGCCTCGCCCTCGGCGAATTGGGCCGTGGTGATGTATTCGTCGGGCTGGTGGGCGACGCCGATGTTGCCCGGCCCGCAGACCACCGCGTTGTAGCCCGCCGCCTGGAAATGGCTTGCCTCGCTGCCGTAGCTCACGAAGTTGTCGCTGTTGTCGCCGGTCAGCTGCCGGACCAGCGCCTCGGCCCCGTTGTTGTCGACCGGGGCGAAGGGCGGCAAGGCGAAAAGCTCGGTCACCTCGATCCAGGCCTCAGGGCGCACCTGCTGCATCTGCGCGGTAATCTCGTCGACCTTTCCCTGCAGAGCGGCGCGCCAGTGGTCGAGGCTTTCGCCGGGCACGACGCGGAAACCCAGCCCGAACTCGCAGTCCTTGGCGGTGATGTTGTGCGCGGTGCCGCCCTTGATCTGGCCCACGTGGACATTGGTGTAGGGCGGTTCGAAAAGCGCGGCCATGCCAGCGGTTTCGATCGCGGCCTGCGCGGCGTTCACGTCGTTGGTCCAGTCGATGAGCTTGGCGCCCCACATGATCGCGCTGACGCCGGTATGCAGGATCGAGCTGTGCACCTCGAAGCCATGCACATGGATCCACGAGGTCACGCCGCCCTTGTGGCCCGTGACCGCCTTCATCATCGTGGGCTCGCCCACGATCACGTCCGACGCTCTTGGAAGCCCCGACATGGCTTCGATCAGCGGTGCGGCGCCGGTGCAGCCAATCTCCTCGTCATAGGTCAGGGCAAGCTGCAGGGGGCGCGTGATACCCGCGTGATACGCCTCGACCAGCGCCCAGATGGCCAGCGCGTCAAAAGCCTTCATGTCGGTCGCGCCGCGCCCGAAGAGCTTTCCGTCGCGCTCGGTCAGAACCCATGGATCGCTCGACCAGTCCTGTCCCTCCGTGGGTACCACATCGGTATGGCCTGACAGGACCAGCCCGCCTTCGATCTGCGGACCTACGTGCGAGAAGAGGCCCGCCTTCTCCGGCTCGTCCGGCTTGATATGTTTCGTGGCCTCGATCCCGTGAGAGGCGAGGTAGTCCTGCACCCAGTCGATGAGCGGCATGTTGGTGTCATGGCTGACGGTCGGAAACGCGACAAGATGTTCGAGGATTTCGCGGGGCGTGAGGCGGGCGGGCATCGGGTTCCTTTCGGGTGCGTGCCCGCCCGTCTTAGCGTTCTCTGGGGTCAGACCGCCAGAGGGTCAGGCCAGCGGCGGCTGCCCGTTAGAGGCGGAAACGCCTCCATCCACCGGCAGGACCGCCCCGTTGATGAAACTTGCATCACCCGAGGCGAGGAACACGATGACCGCCGCGATCTCCTCGGGATTTCCGCCGCGCCCCATGGGAATACGCGATTTCATGGAGTCCAGAAATTCCGCGTCATCTTCCATCGGGGCGGTCATTCCCGTATGCGTAAACCCGGGCGCCACGGCATTCACGCGGATGCCGTGATCTCCGAAATCCAGAGCAGCGGCGCGCACCATGTTGCTGACCGCGCCCTTCGAGGCGTTGTAGGCGTAGCCCCCGAAATCGCCGCGCTCTCCGGAAACCGACGACGTGGCGACGACGCAGCCGCGCGACAACTTCAGTGCGGGCCACGCAGCCTTCATCGCGTTGAAGGTGCTGTCGACGTTGTTGTGGATCTGGTCGCGGAATTGGTCCGAGGTCACATCCGAGATCGTCCCCGTCGTGGCGTACCCTGCGTTTGGCACCACGACGTCCACGCCGCCGAAGACGTCCGTCGCCTTTTGCACGGCCTCTTCCATGACCGCCTTGCCCGATGTGTCGCCACAGATACTGCGCACCCGGCCCGGGGGCAGATCGTCGGCCACCCGGTCGAGATCGGTCTCGTCCATGTCGACGATCACGAGGTTCGCACCCTCCTCGGCAAAACGGCGGGCGGTTGCCGCACCGATGCCCGAGGCCGCGCCGGTGACGATCACTGTCTTGCTGTCGAAACGCATGGGATATCCTTCCTTCGCTCTTGCCGGACCAACGCCGAGCGGGAAGGAAGTCGTTCCGCCTAGTCCGCGGACATCAGCAGATCGGCGATCAAAGGGTGGTGATCCGATCCCCAGTCGCCCGCGAAACTGTCCTGCAGAACATGCGGCCCGCCTTCGATGGCGATGCCCTCGGTGACGGCAACGCGGTCGATCGCGGGCAGCATGTGCAGCCCGAGGTCCATGTGGAACGTCGCGCCGGGCACGCCCGGAAACCGCAACCCAACGTCCTGAAGGACACGCATCGGGCGGGTCGGTCCAAAGGTATTCAGGTCGCCCAGCAGGATGACCGGCGTTCCCGCCGAGATGACCGGCTCCAACCTCTCGGCGACGAGTTCTGCCGACAGGCGGCGGTTCGTGCCGCTCCGGGAATCGAAATGCACGTTCACGACGCGAAAGGGCGCGCCCCCGCCCAGCGGCGCGAACTCTGCCCAACTGGCAAAGGCAGGCCACGATCCGTTGAAGGTGGGAGAGTAGATGCGGTCCGGCGTATCAGAGAAGAAGAACCAGCCCTCATCCCGCAGTTCCAGCACATCGGGGCGGAAGAAGATCGGCTGGGTGCTGGGAAACTCGCGCCAGTCGCCCGTCGCCGCCAGTGCGTAATCCGGGTTCTCGCGCGAGAGGTAATCACGCGCGAGGTTCAGTGACCCATCGCTGCCACGGGTAAAGCTCTCCATTTCCTGGAAGGCGATAAGATCGGCCCCCGTGGCCTTGACCGCTGCATCGAGCGAGGTCTTGCGCGCCTCCCAGTCCGCCAGCGACCACGGCCCGTCTTCCTCGCCCGCACGGATGTAGTGTACATTGTAGCTTGCCACGCGAAGCGTATTGGCCGGCGGATCCGGGAGCTTGCCGAAATCCGTCAGCCAGACCTGGATGCCGGGGATGACAATGGCGATCACGGCGACCGTGCCCGCCAGCCCGACCACGAGCCGTCTCATGATCATGTCAGTCTACCCTGGCCTGATCGTTCAATAGCCGCTGTCCGTGGTCAGGACGAAGTGCCCCGGCGTGACCTCGTCATATTCCGAAGGGGCCGGCTCGTAGTCGACCGGATGGATCGGCGACGGGATCGGCTTGAAGTTGAGGTCCTTCTCGGACTTGCGGCGGCGCGGATCGGCGATGGGTACGGCCTTCATCAGCGCCTTGGTATAGGGGTGCTGCGGGTCCTCGAAGACGGCGGCGCGGGGGCCGAGTTCGACGATCCGGCCAAGGTACATGACGCCGACGTTGTGGCTCACGCGTTCCACCACGGCCATGTCATGGCTGATGAAGACGTAGGAGAGGCCCAGTTCGGCCTGAAGCTCCATCATCAGGTTGATCACCTGCGCCTGCACCGACACGTCGAGCGCGCTGACCGCCTCGTCCGCGACGATGAGCTTGGGGTTGAGCGCGAGCGCCCGCGCGATGGCAATCCGCTGGCGCTGGCCGCCCGACAGCTCGTGCGGGAATCGGCGCATGAAGCTGCGCGGCAGTTCGACCCGGTCGAACAGGCCGCCCACGCGGTCCATGATCTCGCTGCCCTTCGCGGTCCCGTAGTTTCGGATCGGCTCGGCCACCTGTTCGGCCAGCTGCATCTGCGGATTGAGGCTGGCGAAGGGGTCCTGGAAGATCATCTGCATGTCGCGCCGCGCGTCGCGCAGCGAGTTCGGCCCCAGCCCGGTGATGTTGGTCCCGTCGAGGTCCACATGCCCCGAGGTCGGCTCGACCAGACGCAGCAGAGAGCGGCCCGCCGAGGACTTGCCGCAGCCGGATTCGCCCACGAGGCTGAGCGTTTGGCCACGGTTAAGCTTGAACGAAACATCCTCGACAGCGTGCACGTTGGCGATGTGGCGCCGGAACAACCCGCCCCGCACCGGGAATCGCGTCGTCAGGTTGTCGACGGTCAGCAGCACCTTGTCCTGGCCGGGGATCGGCTCGATCTTCTGGTCGGTGCGCCCGAAAAGCTTCATCGGCTCAGGCAAGCTCTTGCCGCGCATTTCGCCCAGCTTGGGCACGGCGGCCAGCAGCGCCTGAGTGTAGGCGTGCTGCGGCGCCTCGAAGATCTGTTCGACCGGGCCTTCCTCGACCTTGTTGCCGCGGAACATCACGACCACGCGGTCGGCCATCTGCGCCACGACCGCCATGTCGTGGGTGATGAACATGACGGCTGTGCCCGTCTCGCGCTTGAGACGGTCCATCAGGGCGAGGATCTCGGCCTGGATGGTCACGTCGAGCGCGGTGGTTGGTTCGTCGGCGATCAGAAGCCGCGGCTTGCAGGCCAGCGCCATAGCGATCACCACACGCTGTCGCATCCCGCCTGAAAGCTCGTGCGGGTACTGGACGAGACGGCGCTCCGGTTCGGGGATGCGGACCTGCTTGAGAAGGTCCAGCGCCTCGGCCTCGGCGGCCTTGCGCGACAGACCATGGTGCACGCGCAGGCCTTCGGTCAGCTGGCGGCCGACGGTGAAGACCGGGTTCAGCGCGGTCATCGGCTCTTGGAAGATCATGCCGATCTCGTTGCCGCGGATCGTGCGCATCAGATCCTGGTCGGCCTTGGCCAGATCGACGTCCTCGCCGTCGCGGCGATCAAAAATGAGGCGCCCGTTGGCGATCTCGCCGCCACCGAACTCGATCAGGCGCATAAGCGCGAGCGAGCTGACCGACTTGCCCGACCCGGATTCCCCCACGACGCACACCGTTTCGCCCGGGTTGATGTCGAAACTCACGTCCTCGACGCCCGTGACAAGGCCATGTTTCGTTTGGAATTGGACCCGTAGTTGTTCGATACGGGCGATCGGGTGGTCGAGCATTCCGGGCACTCCTGGTGTCTGCCTGCAAACGCTACGGGCAGCGTTTCACTGCTGTCAAACCTTCGCGCTGATGACGCAAAGGCAAAGCTTGCATTTTGACAGGAAGCTGTTTCGATGACGCCAGAGCGGGGAATGGGCAATTTTTCGGCAGCTCGTCCAGGCACCTTCAGAGGGGTCGGGCAGGCAAGCCCGGAACGCCCCAAAACGCCCGCCACAATCAAATCGGGGCAAAGGTCCCGGTCCAACAAGGAGAGAAGTATGAAGCTGAAAACGCTTTTGCTCGGCGCTGTTGCAGCCGCGGCAGTCGCGCCTGCCGCCGCATTCGCGGAGCGCGGCTCGGACGGCGAGGTGCGCATCATCTACTGGCAGGCGCCGTCGATCATGAACCCCTTCCTCTCGGGGGGCACCAAGGACGTCGAGG
The DNA here is from genome assembly GCF_003054175.1 of Allosediminivita pacifica. GTDB lineage: Bacteria > Pseudomonadota > Alphaproteobacteria > Rhodobacterales > Rhodobacteraceae > Allosediminivita > Allosediminivita pacifica. The sequence goes on along the minus strand of NZ_QBKN01000006.1, from coordinate 146,669 downwards.
CCGCTTCGCTGGTGATCGAGCCGCTGGCCCGCTACGACGAGAACGGCGAGCTGGTGCCCTGGCTGGTCGAAGAGATCCCGACCGTCGAGAACGGCGGCGTGAGCGAGGACCTGACCTCGATCACATGGAACATCACGCCGGGCCTGACATGGTCGGACGGCACGCCCTTCACCTCCGAGGACGTGAAGTTCACCTACGAGTACTGCTCGCACCCCGAAGGCGGCTGCGCGCAGCTGACGAAATTCAACGGCATCGAAAGCATCGACACGCCGGACGAGACCACGGTGACTGTCAACTATTCCAGCGCCACGCCGAACCCCTACGGTCCCTTCGTGGGTGGTGAGAGCCCGGTCATCCAGAAGGCTCAGTTCCAGGACTGCCTCGGCGCCGCCGCGTCGACCTGTACCGACCAGAACTTCTACCCGATCGGCACCGGCCCCTTCGTGGTCGACGAATTCAAGCCGAACGACGTGATCAGCCTGTCGGCCAACGAAAACTACCGCGATCCCGAGAAGCCGGCCTTTGCGACCGTGAACTTCAAGGGTGGCGGCGATGCTGCGGCCGCGGGCCGTGCCGTGATGGAAACGGGCGAGTTCGACTACGCCTGGAACCTTCAGCTCGCGCCCGACGTGATCGCCGACATGGAAGAAGGCGGCATGGGCACCCCGATCGCGGGCTTCGGTCCGCTGCTCGAGCGCATCATGCTCAACCACACCAACCCCGATCCGAACCTCGGCCCCGACGAGCGGTCGGTGATCCGTCCGCACCCCTTCCTGCAGGACCCGGCCGTCTACGAGGCCATGTCCCTGGCCATCGACCGTCCGCTTCTGGTCGAGATCGGCTACGGCCAGGCCGGCAAGGTCGGCTGCAACTGGGTGCCCGCCCCCGAGGCCTTCAACTCCGATACCTTCGACTGCTCCACGCAGGACATCGAAGGCGCCAATGCGATGCTTGACGAGGCCGGCATCGTCGACACCGACGGCGACGGCGTTCGCGAGAAGGACGGCGTTCCGCTTTCGATCCTCTACCAGAGCTCGACCAACGCCGTGCGTCAGGACTTCCAGGCGTTGATCAAGGACTGGTGGGAGCAGATCGGCATGGAAGTCGAACTGCGCAACGTCGACAGCTCGGTCTTCTTCGGCGGTGACCCGGGCAGCCCGGACACCTTCCAGAAGTTCTATGCCGACGTCGAGATGTACGCCAACACCTTCAACGGCACCGATCCGCAGCCCTACCTGGGTAACATGCTCTGCGACAAGGCCCCGCGCCCCGAGACGCAGTGGCAGGGCGAGAACATCTCGCGCTTCTGCATGGAAGAGTACGAGGAACTCTACCAGACGCTGACCGAAACCGCCGGCATGGAAGAGCGCGCCCGTATCGGCCGTGAGCTCAACGACATGGCGGTCGGCAACGGCGCGATGATCCCGCTCGTGCACCGCGGCCGCCTGTCCGCGAAGTCCAACACCCTGGGCGGCGTCGTCCTGAACGTGTGGGACAGCGAACTGTGGAACGCCGCCGACTGGTACCGCATGGAAGAGTAAAACCCGGGCAGGCGGGGCGATGACCCTGCTTTAGACCGGACCATAGACAGGGCGGGGTTGATCCCCCGCCCTGTTCTTCCTCACACTCACCAAATCTCTGACACGAGGCGCCGATGCTGACCTACGCGACGCGACGTCTGATCCTGTCTATTCCGACGCTACTGTTCATCAGTTTCGTCATCTTCATGCTGCTCCAGCTCGCCCCGGGCGATCCCATGGCGCAGGTCCCCCTCACCGTTCCGCCGGAAGTGAAACAGAAGATGCGCGAGGCGCTGGGGCTCGGAGAGCCGCCGCTCGTGCAGTACTGGAAATGGCTGGTCCAGGTCCTGTGGCTCGAGCCACAGGTGATGATCGACTGGCTGACCAACGACACCTTCCTGTTCGGCTGGCTGCCCGACACCAACCTCTACAACGGCGAACTCCGCGTGATCTCGTGGCAGACCCGCTCGCCGGTGATGGACATCATCCTTCAGCGGATTCCGCAGACGCTCATGGTGGTGGGCATCGCCTACATCGTCGCGATCCTGATCGCCCTGCCCATCGGCATCTACTCGGCCTACCGCCAGTATTCGGTGTTCGACCAGGCGGGTACCTTCGTGACGATGATCGGCTTCTCGATCCCGCCGTTCTTCACGGGCCCGCTGCTCATTGTGATCTTCTCGGTCCAGATGGGGTGGCTGCCCTCGATCTACGACACGACCCACGTCGTGAACGACTGGGAAAGCTTCAAGGTGCAGCTGCAGCAGATGATCATGCCGGTCATGGTGCTGGCGCTTCAGATCACCGCCCAGCTGTCGCGCTACATGCGCGCCTCGATGCTCGACAACCTCAACCAGGACTACGTGCGCACCGCGCGCGCCAAGGGCCTGTCGGAGAAGATCGTGGTTCTGGTGCACGTGCTGCGCAACTCGATGATCCCGGTTGTCACGGTCATCGCGCTGGGGCTTCCGGCGATCTTCGGCGGCGCGATCATCACCGAGAACGTGTTCAAGGTGAACGGCATCGGCCAGCTTCTCATCACGGCGCTCTTCGCGAACGACCTGCCCATGGTGATGACGCTGACCTTCATCTTTGCCGTGCTGATCGTGCTCTTCAATCTCATCGCAGACGTGCTCTACGGCCTGCTCGACCCGCGGATCCGCTATGACTGAACCCGCTCCCGCTTCCCCCGCCCCGATCGAGGCGCTCAAGGACGACGTTCCGCAGGCGCCGCCGCGCAGCCAGTGGCGCGACGTCTGGGACCAGTTCACCAAGCACAAGGGCGCGATGTTCGGCGGGGGATTCCTGCTGTTCATCACGCTCGCCGTGCTGATCGGCCCGTTCATCTGGACGGTCGATCCGCAGGACATCGACATCCGCAACAAGGACATGCGGCCGATCTACACGGCGATCTGGAACTCGGACGCCGACGTGAGCTGGGCCAAGCCGCTGGGCTCCGACCAGCTTGGCCGGGACAACCTTGCCCAGATGATCGCGGGCGGCCAGGCCTCCATGGCGGTCGGCTGGGCTGCCATGATCCTCAGCCTCGTGATCGGCGCGGGCATCGGCGTCATCGCCGGCTTCTTCAAGAAGCTCGACGGCCCGCTGATGCGCCTGACGGACCTGTTCCTGTCGCTGCCGATCCTGCCGCTGCTGCTGGTGGCGGTGACGCTGTTCCGGCAGCCGCTGCGGGCCAACTTCGGCCCAGAGGGCGGCATGTTCATCCTGATCGTGACGGTCATCGCCATCACATCGTGGATGCCCACGGCGCGGATCGTGCGGGGCGACGTGCTGGCCATCAAGGAACGCGAGTTCGTGCTGGCCGCGCGGTCCATCGGCACGCGGCCGGGCAAGATCATCCGGCGCCACCTGCTGCCCAACGTGCTGTCGCCCATCATGGTCTCGGCTGCGCTGGGTCTGGCCACGGCGATCATCACCGAGAGCTCGCTGTCCTTTCTCGGCGTGGGCTTCCCGTCGGACTTCCCGACATGGGGCAAGATGCTCGCCGACGCCGTGCAGCGGATGGAGCACTTCCCCGAGCGCGTGATGCTGCCGGGCATCGCGATCTCGCTCACGGTGCTGTCGGTGAACTACCTCGGCGACGGCCTGCGCGACGCACTCGACCCGCGCATCCGGGGTCGTTGAGGCCGGTGCCCGCCTACGCCGCCTTCCTGCGCGCGGTGAACGTGAGCGGGACCGGCAAGCTTGCCATGGAGGACCTGCGCCGCCTGATCCAAGAGATCGGCGGACGCAGGGCCGCCACCTACATCGCGAGCGGCAATGCCGTCTTCGAGCATGACGACGACACCCCGGGCGCGGTGAAAGCCGCGCTCGAGGCGCGTCTGGAGGCCTTCACCAGGCGTGCGGCGGGCGTGATGATCCGGACCACCGATGACCTCGATACCGTGCTCTCGGAGCTTCCGTGGCCCGAGGCCGATCCGAAGCAGCTGATGGTTCTTTTCCTCGACGGGCCTGTGCCCGAGGACCCGGAAGCAAATCAGATCACCGACGAAAGCATCGCCCCCGGTCCCGGCTGTCTCTACGTGCACTACCCCTCCGGCATGGGTCGCTCGAAGCTCGCCTATCCCGCCCAGAAGACCGGCACCGCGCGCAACCTCAACACGGTGCGGAAGGTTCATGGGATGCTCCGCGCACTCGGGAGTCCGTGAATAAGGACAGGGGCACGGCCCGAAGCGGCCACCGCGGAACAGGGACGCCACCCACCTAGCCTGCCACAGAACAGGGCAGCTGCCCTCGATGCGCCCAACGGAACGGCATTCGCCGCATGAAAGGGCAGCCACCCTTGATCCGGCAAAGCCCCCCGGTCTAAGGCAACAGCGCCGCCGAAAGGAGCGTCCGCCATGTATGAATCCCTGAACATCACCGCCCTCACCGCGCCACAGGCCGCGGTCGTGCTGGGGCTGCTCGTCGGTCTTGCCTTCGGCGCGCTGGCCGAGATCACGGGCTTCTGCTTTCGCCGTTCGCTGGTCGGCAGCGACCGCCGGCAGGCCATGGGCGTCTGGATGACGGCGCTCGCCGTGGCGATCCTCGGCACACAGGGGGCGGCGGCGATGGGCTGGATCACCTTCGCGGACCACCGTTTCTACACGCCCCAGATGCCGATGCTCGCCATCGCGCTTGGCGGGTTGATGTTCGGCGCGGGCATGGTGCTGACGCGCGGCTGCGTCTCGCGCCTGACGGTGTTGGGGGCGACGGGCAACACCCGCGGGCTGCTGGTGGTGGCCGTCTTCGCGATCACCGCGCACGCCACGCTGAAGGGCATCCTTGCCCCGGTGCGCACCACGCTGGGCAGCGTGACGGTGAACATGGGCGACACGCTGGGCTTTGGCGCCCTGCCCGGCGGGCCGCTGCTCTGGACGCTGGTGCTGGCCGCCGCGGCGCTGGTGATCGCGGCGACATCGCGCAACCGCCCCGTCATGCTGGTTCTTGCCGCGCTTCTGGGCCTGCTGGTGCCGCTGGCCTGGGTCGGGACGGGCTTCGTCCTCTACGACGACTTCGACCCGATCGCGATGGAGAGCCTGAGCTTCACCTCGGCCTGGGCAGACACGCTCTTCTGGACCATCGCCTCGACATCCATCCCCGCGGGCTTCGGCAGCGGGCTGATCGGCGGCGTGCTGGTGGGTGCGCTGATCGCGTCGCTGGCCGGGGGCCGCTTCCGCTGGCAGAGCTTCGAAAGCCCCGGCCAGACCGGCCGCTACATGGCAGGCGCGGGCCTCATGGGCATGGGCGGCGTGATGGCCGGCGGTTGCACCGTGGGCGCGGGCCTTGCCGGTGTGCCGACGCTGTCCTTCGCCGCGATCCTCGCGCTTGGCGCCATCGCCGTGGGCGCGCTGGTCTGCGACGCGCTGCTGGGCCGCGTGCCCGCGCTGCAATCGGCTTAGATCAGGGCTCGGGCGCGCCGCGCTCCACCTTCTCGCGGATGCGGGACATGGCGAACCAGACCGCCGCCACGACCGGCAGCGTCACGGCGGCGGTCAACAGCCCCTTGCTGACGCCCAGCGCCCCGGCGACCGGGTAGAGCAGGTAGCCCGCCAACGAGACCGCGTAGTAGCTGATCGCCACGACCGACAGCCCCTCAACCGTCTTCTGCAGCCGTAGCTGAAGGTCTGCGCGCCGGTTCATTCCCTCCAGCAGCTGCTGGTTCTGGGCCGAGCGTCCGACCTCGACCCGCGTGCGCAGCAGTTCGGCCGCGCGGCTGGCCCGCGCCGCCATGCCTTCGAGCCGGACCTCGGTCGACTTCACCGTGCGCATGGCCGGATCGAAGCGCCGCATCATGAACTCGCCGAAGGTCTGCCGCCCGTGGAAGCGCTCCTCGCGCAGGACCGAGATGCGCTGCCCGACGATGGCCTCGTAGGCCCCCGTCGCGCCCAGCCGAAAGGCGATACGCGTGCGCAGGTTCTCGAGCTCGGCCGAGGCGGCAAGAAGCTGGCGGAGTGTCTCTTCCTCCTCGCCGTTCTCGCCCGTCATCGCCTCCATCAGGCCCGACAGCTCGTCATCGATCTCGCCCATGCGGGCACCGATCTCCTTCACCCGGGTGAAGCCGAGCATGGACATGGTCTTGTAGGTCTCGATCTCGCAAAGCCGCTGGACGATGCGCCCGATACGCCGCTGACCTACGCCTGCATCGGGGAAGACGGCAAAGCGCATGTGCCCCGCCGGATCGAGGTGGAAGTCCCCCGCGACCACCGCGTCGTCGTCGATCACGCGGCTGACGGCGACGCTTTCGGGTACGAACCAGTCACCTACGGCATGCTGGATCTCGCCCTCCTCGGGGCGCGGCACGACCCGGATCAGCGCGCTTGTCAGGCAGGCGCCCGGCGCCTGCACCAGCCAGTCGTCGGGAAAGACGCCGAGGTCGCCCGGATCGAAGGGCCGCTCCCCCAGCCCGTCGAGGAAGACGGTGTAGGTCACGAACTCGGTATGCTGTTCCCACTTCAGCTCGTGCTTGCCGATCCGCCCCGAGTAATGCGTGGCCCCCGGCTGCGGATGCTGCGCGCCGTAACGGTCGAGCAGCGCCACGAGATGCGCAAGGTCGCGCGACCGGTCCCGCGCGGCGGCCTGCCGGGGTTGCTTGATGGCGAGGTAGACCGCCCGGCAGGGCGCGCGCAGCACTGGAAAGGGGCGGGCGTGCAGCTCGTTGGCAAGCTGGTATCGCAGGGGGTGATCCTCGATCGGCGGCATCGGCGGCTCCGGCTGTTTCGCGCGGAAGGTACCCTAGGGTCGCCACAAGTAAAGAGGAATATCACCGTTTTTCAAAGCGTTAGCGGAATGCAACGGTATACCGCCTCGGGGGATCAGTCCGTTCGCATGGGCGCGTAGTGGCTTGTCATGCGGTAGGCCTTGCGCGGCCCCGCCACGTGGCAGGTCACGCTCCAGCGCGGCCAGTCGCCGAAATCGTAAGTGAAATCATACTGATCCGGGTCGCACCAATGCCCCGCAGCACCGCCCTCGGGTGGGACCTGGTGAAAGAACCGCCCGTCGGCGAAGTGCACGGCAAGGTCCGTGGTCCACACCGTCCGCTTCTCGGACACGAAGCGGCCCTGCGGCAGGATCAGCTCACCGCGCTCGTCGCAGATGGCGCCCTGCCCTTCGCGCCGCCAGCGGGCAAGCCCCTCGAACCGGGCCCGCGTGCCGTCATCGTGGTGGATCTCGCGGTGCAGGTCCCAGTCGCCCAGGAAATCCTCGAGTGTCTTCATGCGCTTTCCCCCGGACCGCCGCTTGCCTGCCCGTGCGTCGCCTTCTATGACGCGCACGATCCCCAACACAACGGAAGGCAGCCCATGATCCCGCGTTATGCCCGCCCTGAAATGACCGCCATCTGGGCGCCGGAGACCAAGTTCCGCATCTGGTACGAGATCGAGGCCCACGCCTGCGACGCGCAGGCCGCGCTTGGCGTGATCCCCAAGGAGAACGCCGAGGCCGTCTGGAAGGCCAAGGACGTGGACTTCGACGTCGCCCGCATCGACGAGATCGAGGCCGTGACCAAGCACGACGTCATCGCCTTCCTCACCCACCTTGCCGAACACGTGGGCAGCGACGAGGCGCGCTTTGTCCACCAGGGCATGACCTCGTCCGACGTGCTCGACACCTGCTTCAACGTGCAGCTCGTGCGCGCGGCCGACCTGCTGCTCGCCGACATGGACAAGCTGCTAGCCGCACTGAAGAAGCGCGCGATGGAGCACAAGATGACGGTCCGCGTGGGCCGCAGCCACGGCATCCACGCCGAGCCCACCACCATGGGCCTGACCTTCGCCCGTTTTTACGCCGAGATGGACCGCAACAAGGCCCGCCTTCTGGCCGCGCGCGAGGAAGTGGCCACCGGCGCGATTTCCGGCGCCGTGGGCACCTTCGCCAACATCGACCCGCACGTGGAGGAACACGTCTGCGAGAAGCTGGGCCTCAAGCCCGAGCCGATCAGCACGCAGGTGATCCCGCGCGACCGCCACGCCATGTTCTTTGCCACGCTGGGCGTGATCGCCAGCAGCATGGAAAACGTCGCGATCGAGATCCGCCACATGCAGCGGACCGAGGTGCTGGAGGGGGCCGAGTTCTTCTCGATGGGGCAAAAGGGCTCATCGGCCATGCCACACAAGAAGAACCCGGTGCTGACCGAGAACCTGACCGGCCTTGCGCGACTTGTCCGCATGACCGTGATCCCCGCGATGGAGAACGTGGCCCTCTGGCACGAACGCGACATCTCGCATTCCTCGGTCGAGCGCGGCATCGGGCCCGACGCCACCGTGACGCTCGACTTCGCGCTGAACCGGCTGGCGGGCGTCGTCGACAAGATGATCATCTATCCCGACAACATGCTGGAGAACATGAACAAGTTTCCCGGCCTCGTCATGTCGCAGCGCGTCCTGCTGGCGCTGACGCAGGCGGGTGTCTCGCGTGAGGACGCCTATTCCATGGTCCAGCGCAACGCGCTCAAGGTCTGGGAAGAACGGCTCGACTTCCGCGAACTGCTGCTGGCCGACGAAGAGGTCGTGGCGGCCCTCGGCGTCGATGGCATCAACGAGAAGTTCGACATGGACTACCACACCAAGCACGTGGACACGATCTTCAAGCGCGTCTTCGGCGAAAGCTGACGGCCTCGGGCGGTGCGCAGGGGCGCGCCGCTCATGCAAACGTGAGGCGGAATGACGCCTGCCACGACAGCCATCATTTTGACGCAGGGTAAGGCCATGCTACTTTTCTCCTGCCCGCAACAGGAGGACTGGAAGATGACGTTCAAGACGGTACTTGCCGCGCTCGCCCTCGCCTTCGTTCCCGTGATCGGTTCGGCCGCGTGCTACGGCGCCCACGAGGAGCAGGTCTCCACCTGCGCCGACGGGATGACCTACGACACCGCACAGGGGGCCTGCGTGGTCATCGCAAGCTGACGGATCGGGGCGGCCGGAATAGCCGCCCTTTTCCTTTCCGAACCAGAACCTATGCCCGCGGGCTGCAGTCCGCGACATGCAGCGGACAAAGCGGGGCTTAACGGCTCGGCAACCTTGGGGCGCTAGTTCTGCAAGTCGGGCCGGAGACGAACCGGACCCGCGGCTGAACGGAGCCTCCCGCATGTCTCGACAGACCTCACTCGCCACCCTGCCCCGCCCCTTCGTGCCTGCTGGTCCTGCCGGCCTCTCGCGCAAGGCCAAGGCGGCGATCATCGTGCAGTTTATCCTGAACGAAGGTGCGGACGTGCCTCTCTCCGCCCTGCCCGACGACCTCCAGACCGAGTTGACCTGCCAGCTCGGATCGCTCCGCTACGTCGATCGCGAAACGCTCAATACCGTAGTCGAGGAATTCTCGGACGAGCTCGAGGCCGTGGGTCTCAGCTTTCCCGGCGGCATGGCCGGCGCTCTCGACGCGCTCGAGGGCAAGATCAACCCGCGCACTGCGCAGCGCCTCCGTCGCGAAGCCGGGGTCCGCCAGGTGGGCGACCCCTGGGACCGCATCAATGCGCTACCTGTCGAGAAACTCGAAGCGCTCATCCAGGGCGAAAGCATCGAAGTCGCCGCCGTGATGATGTCGCGGATCGACGTGAGCAAGGCCGCTCAGGTTCTCGGCCGCCTGCCTGCGGAACGCGCCCAGCGGATCACCTACGCTGTCTCGATGACGACCGGGGTCACGCCGGACGCGGTCGACCGCATCGGCATCAGCCTTGCCACCCAGATCGATTCCGAACCACCCAAGGCCTTCGACAAGAAGCCCAACGAACGCGTCGGCGCGATCCTCAACTACACAAACGCCGCCGTCCGCGACGAACTTCTCGACAGCCTCGAGAAGGAAGACGAGGAATTTGCCAACGCCGTGCGCAAGGCGATCTTCACCTTCGGCAATATCCCCGAGCGGGTGAATGCCATCGACGTGCCCAAGATCTCGCGCGACGTGCCGGTCGAAACGCTGGCCACCGCCGTCGCCGCCGCCAGCAACGACGAAGAGAACCGCACCGTCGACTTCCTGCTCGAGAACCTCTCCAAGCGCATGGCGGCGAGCATCCGCGAAGAAGCAGAGGGGCTCGGGGCGATCAAGCCGAAGATCGGAGAAAAGGCCATGAACGCGGTCGTAAGCGCGATTCGTGACCTCGTCGCCATCGGCGAGATCGAGCTTCTGGACCCCGACGAAGAGAAGTAACGCCCCGCCGCAACCCTTGCTGCCCCCTCACGCGGGCTCTAAGACATCGCCGAGTTCACTCAGGGTGGCATGTCTTGGCAGAACCGACGACGACCGAGGACCCGCAGGGCAACTGGCAGGAATGGGCCGTGGACCGCGCCTTCCGCGGCATGATCCGCACCGCGCTGGCCCTGCCGTGGGAGCGCCGTGTCGCGATGATGGGCTGGCTCATGCGCCGGCTCGTGGCTCCGCGCGCGGGCTGGCGGAACCGTGCGCTCGCCAACATGGCCTACATCTGGCCGGATATGCCGCTGTCAGAGCGTGAGGCGCTCGCAGACCGGGTGGCCGAGAACGTCGGCCGCACCATCGTCGAGAATTACGATGTTCCCGGCATGCTCCGCCGCATGGGTAACGAGCCGTTGCAGGGCGATGGCGTCGCCGCGCTGGAGCAGGCCCGCGCCGAGGGGCGCCCGGTGCTTTTCGTGACGGGCCACTTCGGCAACCACGAGGCGCCGCGCGCAGCACTGGTCGCCCGCGGCTACCAGATTGGCGGGCTCTACCGCCCCATGTCCAACCCCTATTTCAACGCCCACTACGCCGCCAACATGCACAATCTCTCGGGCCCTGTCTTCGAGCAGGGCCGCCGTGGCACAACGGGCCTCGTCCGCCATGTCCGGCAGGGTGGCATGGCGGCGCTGCTCTTCGACGTCTACGACAGCCACGGCACGCCCATCGACTTCCTCGGCAAACCCGCGCCCACGCTCACATCTGCGGCCGAAATCGCGAACCGTGGCGATGCGCTGATGATTCCCTATTTCGGCCGGCGCCGCGCCGACGGGCTGGGGCTTGATGCGGTGATCGAGGCGCCGATCCCGAAAGGCGATCCGGTGGAGATGATGCGCGAGGCCACCCGGCGGCTCGAAGCCCGCATTGCGGAGGATCCGGAGCAGTGGTTCTGGTTCCACCGCCGTTGGAAGCCGAAGCGTCAGCGGAGGCGCGCGGCCGCAAAGATGGGCCCGAACCCCTCGCCCTGAACCAGGACGGCGACCGGGCGGTCCGCCGCCGCCTCGGCGGTCAGCTCGATTTCGCTCTCGCCATCCCAGCCGCCGACGACCTTCCAGTCGCGCACGATGTGGCTGTACGAGATTTCCTTGCCCGCGTTCTCACCGCGTTCGATCGCGACGGTCTCGTTCGGAGTGTAGGTGACCAGATGGATGTCACAGCGCGGCAGGTCCTCGGTCAGCGAGCGCAGGCTGATGACCAGCATCGTCCCCTCGCGCCGCACCTGAAGGTCGACCTCTTCGGGCTGGTCCGCGTGCTTGCCGATGAGGTCGGCCAGATGCATCGGCTTGGTGCCCATCAATGCCGTCTCGCCGTCGACGATCATCTCGGGCGTGTAGACCGTCCGCCGATGCGCACGCCGTGCGTATCCCTTCTGGCGCTCGGAATAGGCGGCACTGGCAAAGCGATCCTTCCAGCCGAGATAGTCCCAGTAGTCCACGTGCAACGCAAGCGGAAGCACGTCGTCGCGGTCCACCAGTTCGCCCAGCAACTCGTCCGCTGGAGGACAGGCGGAACACCCCTGCGAGGTGAAGAGTTCCACCACAACGGGGTCATCACCCGCGATGGCCGCCCCGGGCAGCGTGGCACTGAACGCTGCAAAGCAGGCAACGGCGATCCGCGAGGGGGCGAAGGACATGAAACGGGCTCTCCATACTGATACCATTCGTGCTAGTGAAAGCGACGGCGACACGCCAATCAAGCTTTTGCGAAAAGAAGGTGTGCTGCAGGGGCTCGTTTGTATTCCATTGTATACTAAAATTGCCGCACCCCCTTGATCGGTGCCCCCCGTTACGGCAGATAACCTTCAACTCTCATCAGCCACCAGCCATTCCCGAGGGAGATCTTCATGCCCATTACGGTCGGTAACGACAGCGCCAAGACGCGCAAGACGCTTTCGGCGGGCGGACAGTCCGTCAGCTACTACTCGATCAAGGCGGCCGAAGAGGCGGGCCTTGGCGAATTCTCGAAACTGCCGGTTTCGTTGAAGGTCGTGCTCGAGAACATGCTCCGCTTCGAGGACGGCAAGACCGTCGAGGTGGACGACATCAAGGCCTTTTCCGACTGGGCCAAGAACAACGGCAAGGGTGACCGCGAGCTGGCCTACCGCCCGGCCCGCGTGCTGATGCAGGACTTCACCGGCGTTCCCGCCGTGGTCGACCTTGCCGCCATGCGTGACGGCATCAAGGCGCTCGGCGGCGATCCGCAGAAGATCAACCCGCTCAACCCCGTCGACCTCGTCATCGACCACTCGGTCATGATCGATGAATTCGGCAATCCGCGCGCATTCCAGATGAACGTGGACCGCGAGTACGAGCGCAACATCGAACGCTACACCTTCCTCAAGTGGGGCCAGAAGGCGTTCAACAACTTCCGCGTTGTGCCGCCGGGCACCGGCATCTGCCACCAGGTGAACCTCGAGTACCTCGCCCAGACCATCTGGACCGACGAGGACCAGAACGGTGAAACCGTAGCCTATCCCGACACGCTGGTTGGCACCGACAGCCACACAACCATGGTCAACGGCGCCTCCGTGCTCGGCTGGGGCGTCGGCGGCATCGAGGCCGAGGCCGCAATGCTCGGGCAGCCGATCTCCATGCTGATCCCCGAGGTCGTGGGCTTCAAGCTGACCGGCAAAATGGTCGAGGGCACCACCGCCACCGATCTCGTGCTCAAGGTCTGCGAGATGCTGCGCGAGAAGGGCGTGGTCGGCAAATTCGTCGAGTTCTACGGCGACGGTCTGGACAACGTCACGCTGGCCGACCGTGCCACCATCGGCAACATGAGCCCCGAATTCGGCGCCACCTGCGCCTTCTTCCCGATCGACGATGAGACCCTGCGCTACCTCGAGATGACGGGCCGCGAGAAAGACCGCATCGCGCTGGTCGAGGCCTACGCCAAGGAGCAGGGCCTGTGGCGCGAAAAAGGTGCCGAGCCGGTCTTCACCGACACGCTCGAACTCGACATGGGCACCATCGTTCCCGCCATCTCGGGCCCCAAGCGCCCGCAGGATTACGTCGCACTGACCGATGCCGCAGATACCTTTGCCGAATACGTCAAGGGTCAACGCAACGGTGACGATGCCGACGCCAAGCAGGAAGTGCGCTGGGAAGGCGAAGGCGGCGCGCCCGAGCCGGTCACCATTCCCGGCGACGAGGGCCACCACAAGCGCGGCTTCGTCAAGATGACCGACATCGACGGCGAAGAGAAAACCTTCCAGCTTCACGACGGTTCGGTCGTGATCGCCTCGATCACGTCCTGCACCAACACGTCGAACCCCTACGTGATGATCGGCGCCGGTCTCGTCGCCAAGAAGGCGCGCGAACTCGGCCTCGACCGCAAGCCCTGGGTCAAGACCTCGCTGGCCCCCGGCTCGCAGGTGGTTTCCGCCTACCTCGAGGCCGCCGGGCTGCAGGACGATCTCGACGCCATCGGCTTCAACCTCGTCGGCTACGGCTGCACGACCTGCATCGGCAACTCCGGCCCCCTCGCGCCCGAGATCAGCCAATGCATCGCCGACAACGACCTGATCGCCACCTCGGTGCTGTCGGGCAACCGCAACTTCGAGGGCCGGATCAGCCCCGACGTGCGCGCCAACTACCTCGCCTCGCCGCCGCTGGTCGTGGCCTATGCGCTGGCCGGAGACATGAACATCGACATCGCCAACGACCCGCTGGCCCATGACAAGGACGGTAACCCCGTCTACCTCAAGGACATCTGGCCGACCCAGGAAGAGATCACCAAGCTGGTCGAAGAGACCGTCACGCGTGAGAGCTTTCAGGAGAAATACGCCGACGTCTTCAAGGGCGACGAGAAGTGGCAGTCGGTTGAGACCACCGATGCCGAGACCTACGACTGGCCGGCAAGCTCCACCTACGTGCAGAACCCGCCCTACTTCCAGGGCATGTCCCAGGAACCCGGCGAGATCCACAACGTCGAGGGCGCCCGCGTGCTTGCCGTGCTCGGCGACATGATCACCACCGACCACATCTCGCCCGCCGGCTCGTTCAAGGAAAGCACTCCCGCGGGTCAGTACCTGATCGACCGTCAGGTGCCCCCGCGCGAGTTCAACTCCTACGGTTCGCGTCGTGGTAACCACGAGATCATGATGCGCGGCACCTTCGCCAACATCCGCATCAAGAACGAGATGCTGGACGGCGTCGAGGGCGGCTACACGCTGGATCCCGAGGGCAACCAGGCCTCCATCTTCGATGCGGCCATGGCCTACCAGGAGCAGGACACCCCGCTGGTGATCTTCGGCGGTGAACAGTATGGCGCCGGCTCTTCGCGCGACTGGGCAGCCAAGGGCACCGCTCTGCTGGGCGTCAAGGCGGTCATCGCCGAGAGCTTCGAGCGCATCCACCGCTCCAACCTCGTGGGCTTCGGCGTGATCCCCTTCGAGTTCACCAACGGCGACACCCGCAAGTCTCTGGGCCTGACCGGCAAGGAGTCAGTCTCGATCGAGGGTCTCGAGGACGTGACACCGGGCGCGACCGTGCCCTGTACCATCACGATGGAAGACGGCAGCGAGAAGACAATCGACCTCAAGTGCCGGATCGATACCGCGATCGAGGTGGAATACGTCAAGCACGGCGGCGTGCTGCACTACGTGCTGCGCAACCTCGCCAAGGCTGCCTGAGGCCTGAACGCAAGTTCGCTACGGAAAAGGCCCCGCGAGGGGCCTTTTTCATGCGCGCTCTTCTGCCGATGCGCTGAAGCACAGCTTTGAATTTACGCCACGCCTCCCATTTCTTGTGTCACAACAAGAAAAAAGACGAGGCAAGCAGATGAAGAAGACCACCATTTTCCAGATCGGGGCGCTGATCCTGATGATGCTCTACGGGGTCTACGCGACCACGGGCCCGGGCGGTGCGCAGCCGGCGGCGAGGCCGCAGATCTGCACCCCGGAAACACCCTGCGACAGCTGACCGAGGCGCGAGACTGACAGGCAGTGCTTGGCGCCCGCTCGCCGGACGCCAGGGCGGGACGCGTCACACCCGCCAAGCGCCCCCGAGACGCGCGCCAGCGCGGCGAGAGCTCTGCATGCGCCCCACCCGGGGCGCCACTCCGCCGGTTCAAATAGCCCGGCTCAGCGAACCTTGAGCGTGGCGAGGCCGATGATGGCCAGGATCAGGGCGATGATCCAGAAGCGGATCACGATGGTGGGTTCCGCCCAGCCCTTTTTCTCGTAGTGGTGGTGGATCGGCGCCATCAGGAAGACCCGCTTGCCGGTGCGCTTGAAGTAGAGCACCTGGATGATCACCGACAGCGCCTCGACCACGAAGAGCCCACCCACGATAGCGAGGACCAGTTCGTGCTTGGTGGCGACCGCGATGGCCCCGAGAGCCCCGCCAAGGGCCAGCGAGCCGGTATCGCCCATGAAGACCGCTGCGGGCGGCGCGTTGTACCACAGGAAGCCCAGCCCCCCGCCGACGATGCCGGCCGTGAAGATCAGGATCTCGCCCGTGCCGGGCACATAGTGCACGTCGAGGTACTCGGTGAAGTCGGTCCGCCCCACTGCATAGGCGATGATGCCCAGCGTTCCGGCGGCGATCATCACCGGCATGATCGCCAGCCCGTCCAGCCCGTCGGTCAGGTTCACGGCGTTGGCCGAGCCCACGATCACGATGATGCAGAAGGGCACGAAAAGGAACCCAAGGTTCAGCAGCGTGTCCTTGAACACCGGGAAGGCCAGCTGGTTGGTCAGCTCGGCCGGATGATAGAGCGCCGCCCAGGCCCCCGCGATACCCGCGATCAGGAACCCCAGCAGCAGCCGCGTGCGCCCCGAGACGCCCTTGGTGTTCTGCTTCGAGACCTTGGCATAGTCGTCGGCAAAGCCGATCGCCGCGTAGGAGGCGGTCACGAACAGCACCATCAGCACGAAGGCATTGTCGAGCCGCGCCCAGAGCAGCGTGGAGGTCATCACCGCCCCGATGATCAGCAGCCCGCCCATCGTGGGCGTGCCCGCCTTCACCGCGTGGCCCTCGGGCCCGTCGCTGCGGATCGGCTGCCCCTTGCCTTGCGTCTTGCGCAGCACGTTGATCAGCGGCAGCCCGAAGAGGAAGCCGAAGATCAGCGCCGTCAGGAAGGCCCCGCCTGCGCGAAACGTGATGTATCGGAAAAGGTTGAAGACGTCGCCGCCATCGCTGAGTTCCGTGAGCCAGTAAAGCATGGCACCCCTATTCTTCTTCGGCGGGCGCTTGGCCCATGTTCCGTATCGCGTCAACCACGCGCGCAAGCCCCATGGACTGCGATCCCTTGACCAGCACCACGTCGCCCGCGTCGAGATCCCGGCCCGTCCCGGCAGCAAGCTCGCGCGCATCCTCGGTCCAGCGGCCCCGCCGCGTTTCCGGCAGCGCAAGCCAGAGGTTGCGCATGAGCGGGCCGACGCAGTGGACCACGTCTATCTTCTTTGTGGACGACAGGCGGGCCACCGCGGCATGCCGCTCGGCCTCGGTCTCGCCCAGTTCCTTCATGTCGCCCAGGTAGGCGATCCGCCGTCCCCGGTTGACACGGCCCAGGCCGTCACGCGGTCGCGCGGCGGCGAGCACCTCGAGCGAAGCGCCCAGCGACGCCGGATTGGAATTGTAGGCGTCGTCGATCAGCTCGACCGTCAGGCGCGGATCGACCGGGTCGAGCTGGATGACCTCGCGCGCCCCGCGTCCGGCTCCGGCTTGCCACTGCCCCAGAGAGGTGATGGCCAGCGCCCGATCGCGGCGCAGCGCATGCACCACGGCCAGCACGCCGATCGCGTTCACGGCGAAGTGCCGGCCGGGCACCATGACCTTGTAGAGCAGCGGAAAGCGCCAGGCCCGGCCCCGCGCAACCGTGCAGTTGTCCTGCACCCGGATGTCGCTGACGCGGTGGTGATTGCCGGGCTTCTCGCCGAAGGAGATCACGCGCGCCGCATGCGCGCGCGCCTGCTCGCGCAGGATCGGGCTGACCTCGAGATCGCCGTTGTAGACCGCCACACCGCGCGGCCCGAGCCCTTCGAAGATCGCGGCCTTCTCGCGGGCGATGGCCTCTATGTTCTCGAACGCCGCAAGATGCGCTGGCGCCACGATGGTCACCATCGCCACGTCCGGAGCGGCCATGCGCGTCAGCGGCGCGATCTCGCCGGGATGGTTCATCCCGATCTCGATCACCGCAAAGTCGAAATCCTGCGGCATCCGCGCCAGCGTCAGCGGCACGCCCCAATGGTTGTTGTAGCTCTTCTCGGCCGCATGCGTGCGCCCCTGCGCGCACAGCACCGCGCGCAGCATCTCCTTGGTCGAGGTCTTGCCGACCGATCCGGTCACCGCCACAACCTTGCCGCGGAAGCGCGCGCGCGCGGCACGGCCCAGCGCCTCGAGCCCCGTCTGAACGTCGTCCACGACAAGCAGCGGCGCATCCTCGGGCAGGCCCTCGGGGATATGGCTGACCAGCGCCGCGGCGGCGCCGGCCTGGAGCGCCTGCGCCACGAAATCATGCCCGTCACGTGCGGCCTTCAGCGCCACGAAAAGATCGCCCGGCGCCAGGGTGCGTGTATCGATCGACACACCTGTGGCATTCCATGGCGCGGTCACCCGCCCGCCGGTCGCACGGGCGGCATCATCCGAGGACCAGAGCGTCATGGCGTCCGCCCGTCCAGTGCCGCCACGGCCACGCTGGCCTGTTCGGCATCGTCGAAGGGATAGATCGTGTCCCCCACGATCTGGCCGGTCTCGTGGCCCTTGCCGCAGATCAGAAGGGCATCCCCCGGCCCCAGCGCATCGACGCCGCGCAGGATCGCCTCGGCCCGGTCGGCCACCTCGATCACGCTGGCGCCGTCCACGGCACCCTGCATGACGGCGGCGCGGATATCGGCCGGCTCCTCCGAGCGCGGATTGTCGTCGGTGACAATCACCATGTCGGCGTGGGCGGCAGCTGCCTGGCCCATCAGCGGACGCTTGCCGCGGTCGCGGTCGCCGCCGGCGCCAATGATGGCCACAAGCCGTCCCATGACGTGGGGGCGCAGCGCCTTGCAGGCGGCGGCCACGGCATCGGGCGTGTGCGCGAAGTCGACGAAGACCGATCCGCCATTGCCGCGCCGCGCCGCAAGCTGCATCCGCCCGCGCACCGTGTTGAGCATCGGCAGCATGTCGAAGACGTCGTCCGGGTCGGCCCCCGCAGCAATCACCAGACCCGCCGCAACAAGCACGTTCTCGGCCTGGAAGCCGCCGATCAGGTTCAGCCGTTCCTGCCGGGGCCTGCCGTTCCAGATCAGGCGCATCTCTTGCCCGGTCGCGTCGAAGCGCTGCGCGGAAAGCTGCAGATCCGCGGCGTCGCGCCCAACGGTGATGACATCCTGCCCTCGTGCGCGGGCGATCGCGGCCATGTCGACTCCGCGCGGGTCGTCGATGTTGATGACCGCCACACCGTCCTCGGGCAGCACGCGGGCGAAAAGCCCCGCCTTCGCGTCAAAGTAGGCATCGAGCGTATCGTGGTAGTCGAGGTGATCCTGCGAGAAGTTGGTGAACCCCGCCGCGACAAGCTGCACACCATCGAGCCGCCGCTGGTCGAGCCCGTGCGAGGAGGCCTCCATCGCCACATGGTCGACACCCGCCTTGGCGGCCCCTGCAAGCGCCCGGTGCAACGTGATCGGATCCGGCGTGGTGTGATGCAGCGGCGAGTGCCAGTCGCCTTCGACCCCGGTGGTGCCGACATTGACCGCGCGCAGGCCCATCTCCTGCCAGATCTGGCGCGTGAAGCTCGCGACCGAGGTCTTGCCGTTGGTCCCCGTCACGGCGACGGCCACCTCCGGCTGCGGCCCGAACCAGAGCGCGGCGGTGAAGGCCAGCGCCTCGTGCGGGTTCTCGGCCACGACCACCGCGGCCTCCTTGCCCTCGAGCTCGTGCGCCGCGATGCGCACGCCCTCGGCGTCGGTGAGGA
Organism: Allosediminivita pacifica; assembly: GCF_003054175.1. Taxonomy (GTDB): domain Bacteria; phylum Pseudomonadota; class Alphaproteobacteria; order Rhodobacterales; family Rhodobacteraceae; genus Allosediminivita; species Allosediminivita pacifica. Next base: position 127,557 of record NZ_QBKN01000006.1, on the reverse strand, counting down.
TGGCGGTGGCCCCCTGCGCAAGCGCGGTGCCGATGAACTCGGCCCCGTGCACCCGCGTCCCGGGCAGTGCCGCGAACAGATGACCGGGCATGACGGCGCGGCTATCGATGGAAAGCCCCGTCACGCGTGCCTCGCGCCCGCCCCGCGCGGTCAGCCCCAGCTGCGCCAGGCTCTGCTCTGCTGTCGCCTTGTCCGGACCCTCCGCCATCGGGTGCTCCTGCCTTCGATTTTCAAGCCGCGCCCGCGCGGCGGCGGGCCTGTCAGATCACTGCGACGAGACGCGCAGCACGCGCTCTGCTTGCCCCTGTTCGACCTCGGGGCGCAAGCCCAGAAGCGGCGCGATCCTGCTGATCAGGGTCGAGGCCACCGGCACCGCGGTCCAACCCGCCGTGCGGCGCGGTTCGCTGCCCGAGGTCTCGACCGGCTCGTCGAGCGTCACGACGAGGGCATAACGCGGATTGTTCGTCGGGAAAACCGAGGCGAAGGTCGCGATCACCTTGTCCTCGTAGTAGCCGCCGCCGTTCTCCTTCGGCTTATCCGCGGTCCCGGTCTTGCCGCCGACCGAATAGCCCGGCACGTCACCCATCGAGGCGGTGCCCTCGGTCACGACCTTGCGCAGCATGTCGAGCGCATTGCGCGCGGTCCGCTCGGACATCACCCGCGCGCCCTGCTGCGGGGCGGACTGGCGCAGCAACGTGGGCCGCACGGCACGTCCGCCGTTGCCCAGCGCCGCATAGGCCGCAGCAAGGTGAAGCGGAGTGGTCGACAGGCCGTGGCCATAGGAAATCGTCACGGTGGACAGGTCGGTCCAGTCGCGCGGCAGCAGCGGCTGGCCGCCGCGCGCCTCGACCATCTCCAGCGGGACGGGATCGAACAGGCCCAGCGAGCGCAGGAACTGCTGCTGGCGTTCCTTGCCGATCTGCAGCGCGACGCGCCCCGTGCCCCGGTTCGAACTGTTGATGATCACCTCTTCGAGCGTGAGATCGCCGTAGTTCTTGTTGTGGAACTCGCCGATGCGATGCCCACCCACCACGAAGGGCGGATTGGCGTCGATCATGGTCTCGGGCGCCGCAAGCCCCAGTTCCATGGCCTGCGCGGCGGCGAAGATCTTGAAGGTCGAACCAAGCTCGTAGACCCCCTGCACCGCCCGGTTGAAGATCGGGCTGTCGGATTGCCGCCCGGTCACCGGCGGCCGAGGCCGGTCGTTGGGGTCGAAGTCCGGCAGCGAAACAATCGAGATGATCTCGCCCGTGTGCACGTCCATGAGGACGCTTGCCGCGCCCTTGGCGTTCAGCAGCTTCATGCCGCCTTCCATGACCTCTTCGGCGACGGCCTGAACCGACAGGTCGATCGACAGCTCAAGCGGCGCGCCGCCACGTGCGGGGTCGCGCAGCAATTCGTCGAGGTGCTTTTCGATACCGGCCGTACCCACCAGTTCGGCGGCATTCACGCCCTCGCGGCCGAAGCGCGCGCCACCAAGGACATGCGCGGCAAGCCTGCCATTGGGATAGAGCCGCATCTCGCGCGGCCCGAACAGCAGCCCCGGCTCGCCGATGTCGTGCACCTGCTGCATCTGCTCGGGGCTGATCTTGCGCTTCACCCAGAGAAACTTGCGTTTGCCGGTGAAGTCCTCGATGAGATCCGCCTCTTTCAGGTCGGGGAAGATCTGCGCCAGCTCGCGCGCCGCGCGCGTCGGATCGATCATCTGGTGCGGATGCGCATAAAGCGAATGCGTGCTCATGTTGGTCGCGAGCAACCGTCCCTGCCGGTCGACGATGTCGGACCGGCTCGCACGGATCGAGGCACCGCCGGCATAGGCCCGCGGCTCCGAGGCCTCGGAGGCCGCCAGAACGCCCATGCGCGCGCCCACGACAAGGAATCCGCAGAAGAACATCACCGCCATCACCAGAAGCCGGCTCTCGGCGCGCTGGCGCAGCCGGTCGCGCATCTCCTCGTGCCGCAGGCGCAGGTTCTCGCGTTCGATCGCGTCGGGGTTCTCGCCGCGTTCACGGGCTTCGAGGATGCGGGCAAGCGGACGAAGAGGGGTGCGGATCATGGGCGTGCTCCGGCGGTGCTGAAGGAAATCGGCTCGGACATGCTCAGGTTCAGTTCCGGCTGCGGATATGCGACCTGGTCGATGCGCCCGAACTGGCCGGACCGCAGCGGCGACAGACCCAGCTTGTCGTAGTTCAGATCCGCAAGATCGCGCAGTCGGTCGGGCCGGTTCAGGTAGGCCCATTCCGCCTTCAGCACCGCAAGCCGGTCGCGCGCGTCGGCAATTGCTGTTCGGGTGGCGCGCACGTCCTCGAGCGCCGCCTGCGTGGCATAGTTCTCGCGGTAGGCCCAGAAACCGGAGGCGATCACGGCGAGGGCGACCAGCACGAATAGGATCAAGCGCATCTCTATGGTCTCCTGCTACGGGTCAGTTCGGGCATGGACAGCGCCTCTGGCGTGACGTCCTGCGGCGGCAGATCGGTGCGCTGCGCCACGCGCAGCTTGGCCGAGCGGGCCCGGGGATTGACCTCGGTCTCGGCCTTCTCGGGCCCCACCGCCTTGCGGGTGAGCACGTGGAACGGTGTTTCGGCGGCGGGCGGCGCCTCGCTTGCGTAGCGGTTCACGTGGGTCTTGCGGTCGCCGTGCTCCTGGAAGAAGCGCTTCACCATGCGGTCCTCGACCGAGTGGAAGGTCACCACCGCCAGCTTGCCGCCGGGCCGCAGCGCGCGCTCCGCCGCCACCAGCCCCTTCCAGAGCGACTCGTATTCCGCGTTCACGGCGATCCGCAGCCCCTGGAAGCTTCGCGTGGCCGGGTGCGCCTGCCCGGGCTTCGACCGTGGCAGGCACCGCTCGATGATCCCGGCAAGCTGCCCGGTGCGTTCGATCGGCGCCTCGGCGCGGGCGCGCACGATGGCCTTGGCGATCCGGCGCGAGGCGCGCTCCTCGCCGAACAAGTAGAGGATATCCGCGAGCGTCGCCTCTTCGGCGCCGTTCACGATATCGGCGGCGCTCTCGCCGCCCTGCCCCATCCGCATGTCGAGCGGCCCGTCGCGCATGAACGAGAAACCGCGCTCGGCCTGGTCAAGCTGCATCGAGCTCACGCCCAGGTCGAGCACGACGCCGTCCACGCCGGTGGCATGGGCGTCCATGTTTGCGAAATTGTCCTCGACCAGCCAGACCCGGTCACCCCAGGACGCGGCCCAGTCCGAGGCCATGCGCAGGGCGGAGGGATCGCGGTCGATGCCGATGACACGCTCGGCCCCGGCCTCGAGCAGACCGCGGGCATAGCCCCCGGCCCCCAGCGTCCCGTCGACCCAGGTCCCCGTGACCGGCGCGACCTGCTCCAGCAGGGGCTGAAGCAGGACCGGGATATGCGGCGCCTGCCCCGCCATCTAGACCCCCGCACCATCCAGAAGCTGCATCGGGTCGAAGTCTTCGGGCATTTCCTCGAAGAACTCCTCGACCTCGGCGCGCTCTTCGGCCTCGTAGGTCGCGGGATTCCAGATCTGGAACTTGTCGAGGTTGGAGGCGAAGTAGGCCTCGCCGGTCACGCCGATCTTCTCGCGCAGCTTCGCGGTCAGCACGATGCGGCCGGTGTCGTCCAGCGTCACTTCCTGCGAATGGGTGGAGTAGATGCGCTCCATCATCTTGCGGTTCTTGGAGCCCGACGGCATCAGCGCGATGCGATCTTCGAGCTCGCCGTGCGCGGCGATGGTATAGCATTCGAGAAACTTGGCAGCGGGATTGCCATAGACCACGACAAGGCGTGGGTTCAGGCCTTCGGTGTAGTCGGGATCACCTTCCTGAAGCACACGGCGGAACGAGGCCGGTACCGAGACCCGCCCCTTCGTGTCCACCTTGTTGGTGAACTCGCCCTTGAACCTCAATCTGCGGCCCACTGTCCCAACAGCCCCTGTCCCTGCCCCAGTTGTTGAACGAAAAACGGCGGGTTGATCGGCTGCCATCGATCAACCCGCCGTCCGACCCGCGTCTGGCGGGTGTCTCCAACTGCGCGCGCCACCTGGGGGGATGAAACTTCGCGCTCGCAGCGGATCCTGTCACGATGAGAGCGGGTGCCTGTATGAAACCTGCTCTTTTATTCTTGCCTTGGGGGTTGGTCGTTGACCGGGGTCTTTTTGCGCCCCTTTCCCGTCTCTCATCGTGGTAAAAGGTATGTCATGGGAATGTGTGCCACTCAACCCCTTTTTTTGGGATCGCGTCCTCCGGATCACTATCAAAGGCTTCTCAACGCGCTCAGAAAGTCTGACAATTCCGGCACCTAATGGCACATGCAGATACTGACCTGAATTCAGGCACCATATGTAGCGCCATATGCCGCCAGTCACCCCGCCCCATGATTTCCCAAAAAAATTTCGGATCCGCCCGACCCGGGGCAACGCCACTTGCGAATCCCTTGCGAATCCTCCGTCTGGCCAAGGGAATCCCTGCCTCAGCCCAGTTCACTCACATTAGACGCGACGCCGGCCCATGATTTCCCATGGCCACCCCACGCCCGCCCAGCGGGCGTTCTCGGTCCATGTCGCGCAACCACGGCCCGCCGGGCGGCCCGGCGCCTTGACCCTGCCCGCGCCTTCCGGAATACCACGGCGCAAAGGAGGCACCATGCCAACCGTCATCACCGACAGCCACTGTCATCTCGATTTCCCCGACTTCGACGAGGAGCGCGCCGACGTGATCGCCCGCGCGCAGGAGGCCGGTGTGCATCGGATGGTCAGCATCTGCACCCGTCTGCGGCAGGCAGACCAGGTACGCGCCATCGCCGACAGCTATGCCCCCGTCTTCTGGGCCGCCGGGACCCACCCGATGAGCGCGGCAGAGGAACCCATGGTCTCGGTCGACGATCTCGTGGCGCTGACCGATCATCCGAAATTTGTCGGCATCGGCGAGACGGGCCTGGACTACCACTACACCGCCGAGAGCGCCGAGGTGCAGAAGGAAAGCCTCAAGGTGCACATCGCGGCGGCGCAGGAAACCGGCCTGCCCCTTATCATCCACGCGCGCGCCGCGGACGAGGACATGGCCCGCATCCTGACCGAAGGCTACAAGGCCAAGCCCTATAGCTGCGTGATGCACTGCTTCTCGTCCGGCGCCGACCTCGCGCGCGCCGCGCTCGACTGCGGGTTCTACCTCTCGATGTCGGGGATCTCGGCTTTCCCGAAGTCCAAGGAACTGCGCGCGATCTTTGCTGAGGCCCCGCTCGAGCGCATCCTGGTGGAAACCGACAGCCCCTACCTTGCCCCGCCGCCCTACCGCGGCAAGCGCAACGAGCCGGGCTATACCGTGCACACCGCCAAGGTCGGCGCCGAGGTCTTCGGCCTCTCCTACGAGGATTTCGCCGCCGCGACCGAGGCCAACTTCGACCGGCTCTTCTCGCGTGCCGCAGCATGGAGCGCCGCCGCATGAGCGGAGAACTGCGTTTCACCATCCTCGGCTGCGGAAGCTCCGGCGGCGTGCCGCGCCTCGGCGGGAACTGGGGCGACTGCGACCCGGAAGATCCGCGCAACTTCCGGCGCCGCTGCTCCCTGCTGGTCGAGCGGGAAACCGAAGACGGCACGACGGCCGTGCTGGTGGACACCTCGCCCGACATGCGCGCGCAGCTTCTGGACGCGCGCATTGGCCGGCTCGACGGCGTCGTCTGGACCCACTCGCATGCCGACCATGTGCACGGGCTCGACGACCTCCGGCAGATCGTCTTCAACACGCGCGAACGGCTGAACGTCTGGGCCGACGGCCCCACGCAGGACGCGCTCATCAACCGTTTCGGCTATGCCTTCACCCAGCCCGAGGGCTCGCCCTACCCGCCGATCCTGTCGATGCACACCATCGACGGCCCGGTGACGATCGAGGGTGCCGGCGGACCGCTGACCTTCACCCCCTTCGAGGTCGAGCACGGCGCCATCGACGCGCTTGGCTTCCGTATCGGCGACGTGGCCTACCTGCCCGACGTGGTCGAGATCCCCGACGCCGCCTGGCCGCATCTTCAGGGTCTCGAGTGCTGGATCCTCGACGCGCTGCGCCGCGATCCGCACCCGACGCACGCGCATCTCGCCAAGTCGCTCGAATGGATCGAGAAGGTGGCGCCCACCCGGGCGGTTCTCACCAACATGCACATCGATCTCGACTATGCCGCGGTGGAGGAGGAGACCCCCGCGCATGTCACTCCCGCCTACGACGGGATGGTGATCCGCTACCCGCTCTGACAACCGGCAGGGGACTCCTCACATGCAATCGCTGCTCGAAGTCATCCTGCCGGTCTTCCTGGTCATCGGCCTGGGCTACTTCGCCACCTGGCGCGGCATCGTCGACGACCGCGCCGTCGACGGCCTTATGCGCTACTCGCAGCAGATCGCAATCCCATGCCTGCTCTTCCATGCGATCTGGACGCTGGACCTCGGCGCGAACTTCAACCTGCCGCTCCTGACGAGCTACTACACGGGCGCCATCACCGGCTTTGTCCTCGGTCTGCTCGCCGCACGCTACCTCTTCAAGCGGGAATGGGAGGACGCGGTAGCCGTCGGCTTCTGCTGCCTCTTCGCGAACTCGCTGATGCTGGGCATCCCGATCACCGAACGCGCCTACGGCCCCGACGCGCTGCAATCGAACTACGCGATCATCGCCGTGCACTCGCCGATCTGCTACGGCATCGGCATCACCGCGATGGAAATCGTCCGCGCCCGCGGCGGCCCGATGCACACCTTGCCCGCCAAGGTGCTGGGCGCCATGTTCCGCAATTCGCTTGTGATCGGGATCATGCTCGGTGCCACGGCGAACGTCACCAGCCTGCAACTCCCCGAGACGGTCACCCACGCGCTCGACATGGTCATCCGCACCGCGATCCCGACCGCGCTCTTCGGGATGGGCGGGGTGCTCTACCGCTACCGCCCGCAGGGCGACGGACGCACCATCGCCTTCGTCTGCGTCGTGACGCTGATCCTCAACCCTGCGATCACCTGGACCGTCGGCAAGATGACCGGCATCTCGACCGAGGCCTTCCGCTCGGCCGTCCTGACTGCAGCCATGGCCCCTGGCATCAACACCTATGTCTTTGCCAACATGTACGGCCGCGCGCGCCGCGTCGCGGCCTCATCGGTACTGATCACCACGGGCCTGTCGGTGATCACGATCTGGCTCTGGCTGGCCGCGCTGCCCTGACCAGGGGATCGGGGGATCAGTCTGCCTCGTCACCGCCCCATCGCGGGGCCTGTGCCATCCCGCGCCGTAGCTCCGGCAGAGCCTTCTTCGGGAGAATCAGTACCATCACGGGCGCGTCGAATCCGAGCTCCACGGGCCCCGTGACCTCGTTCGAAGTCCCGATCGTGCCCGCCGGCGCGAAGTCGATCCCCTCGATCGGCCAGCGCAGCCCGGTGGACCGCCCTGCCACGTGCCCCAGCGGCCAAAGCGACAGCCGCATACCCACGGGCAGTTCGAGCACCAGTCGCGGCGGTGCCAGAACGACGGCATCCTCGCGGCCCACCAGGATACAACTCTGGCGTGATCGCGCCGCCAAAACTGTCAAGGCTGCCACAGTGTGGTCAACACGCGCCCCAAGAAAGCCGAAACCGAGGATCTCCGCGGCGGAAATGCGTCTCAGGCATTTCTCGAAGTCGGTACTGTCCTGTTCGTCGACCTCGTGGATGGTATCCGGGTCCAGTCGGCGCCTCAACTCAGGCGAGAGCGAGTCCATGTCCCCGATCACCGCGTCGGGCCGAAATCCAAGGCGCATCAGGCGTCCCGCGCCGCCATCCGCAGCCACCCGCGCCGAAGCGCTTTGACAGGCCGCACGCAGATCCGCGTCCAGAAAATCGCCCCCACCGACAAGGATCACCGTCCCCGTTTCCCGAACAATACTATTGATCATGATAGATTGGCGAAATGTTGCGGGGAGGGGTCACAATCGAGACATAGAATGATACCGTGACCTGCAATAAATCGCTCCTGTTTCAACGTGATGCCCGTGGTAGAAATTCATTCGCAGAACGAGGAAAGTGAACCGAACATGGTCAGTTCCACCAAGACGCTGACGGTATCCTACGGCACTTTTTCCTGCACCGCTGCAGGCTTCGAAGATCCACTCGCCGTCGTCAAGGAGGCGGCCGCGTTCTTCCACGGGTTGGTGCAGGAGGACAGCTTCTTCGGATCCGAGCCCGCCCGGCTCGATGGCGCACTCATCGAAAGCTTCCGACGCGCCGGCATCGACGCCGAACAGACGCAGGATGGCCTGACCCTGCGCCCCGCGGCAGAGGACGAAACCGTCCCCGACCCGGCCGCCGAACCGCCCGGGGACCCCGAAGCAGACCTCGCGGACATCTCCGCCCTCGATGGGCTTGCCAGCCACGAGGCGCCGCAGCCGGCGAGCGACGAAAACGAGCTTGCGCCACCGGCGGACGAACTCGCCGCCGAAGAGGACTGGCAGGACAGCATGCCCGTGGCGCCTGCCGAACCGGCTCCGCATACCGACAGCATCGATGCGCGCCTCGACAGGATTCGCGCCCTCGTTCGACAGCCGCGCATGCACGCAGGCCCACATCCCGCCGCCGCCGAGGAACAATCACCGGAGGCGCCTTCTCCGGTGAAACCGGCCGCGGAGGAGGAAGACGCTCCGTCGGCCTCGCACGACGGGCCTCGCGATGAGCCCGGGAGTGTCACCTTCACGGCCGCGCCCGAGGCCACGGCCACCGCCCCAGGAATTCGCACCCGCATCCTCAAGATCCAGCGCTCGGATTTCGAGGAGGCGCTCGCAACCGGTCGCTTCGACGCGTCGCCCGTGGAGCAAGAGCTCGAGGAGGAAGAGACCCTCGGCGAAGCCCACCAGCCCCCCGGCACGCTCACCCCCGAGGAAGAGGCCGAGCTCGCGCGTGAACTCGAGGCCGTGAAGGCCGAGCTTGCCGACGACTGGGACGACGAGGGCGACCGTGAGGTCAATCTCGGCGGCTCAGTCACGGCCCGCCCGCACGATCCCGAAGATCACGCCACGAACGACCTCGCTACCACAGGTGCCGACCGCCCCGAGGACCTGGCGGAGCGGCTCGTCCGCGAAAATGTGCGCAAGACCGTCAAGCTGTCGAACCGCGGGCGTGCCATGCTGACCGAAGGCTCCGTCGACGACGGCAACAACACCTCGCGTCTTCTGGACGAGACCAACCGCGAAATGGCGGAGCCCGAGGGCAACCGCCGCCGCAGCGCCATCGCGCACCTGCGCGCCGCCGTCGCGGCAACCCGGGCCGACCGTCTTCTCGGGCGCAAACCGGACGAAGCCAAGCAAGCCGAGCCCTATCGCGAGGACCTCGCCACCGTCGTACGCCCACGGCCTCATCCGCCCGCCCGCAACCCGCTCGAGCGGCCCGTGGTCTCCGCCGTCTGGCGCGCCGAGGGCGCCCCGCTGAAGCTCGTCGCCGAACAGCAGGTCGCGCCGCCGCGCACGGATTCTCCGCTGCGCCCGCGCAACGTCAGCCCTGCGGGGATCGACAGCCCCGTGGCCCCGGACACGCAGTCGGACACACCTGACACCGGATTCCCGGAATACGCCGAAAAGGTCGGCGCCCGCACGCTCTCCGAACGGCTCGAAGCGGCGGCGGCCTATATCTCTTTCGTGGAAGGCCGCGACCAGTTTTCCAGGCCCCAGCTCATGGCCACGCTGCGCCTCGCCGATACCGAGGACTCCAGCCGCGAGGACCGGCTGCGCAGCTTCGGCCAGCTGCTCCGCGAGGGGAAGATCGAAAAGACGCGCGGGGGCCGCTTCACCGCCTCCGACCGCATCGGCTTCAAGCCACCGCAGGCCGCCGCGGGCTGACGCCATCCATCGGCGCATGCAATAAAAAGGCGGCCCTGAAGGCCGCCTTTTCCTATTTCCCGTCGGGGTCGTCCTGCCCGACGCCCTTGAAGACGAACTTGAAGGGCAGCGCCCAGAGCACGCCGAGCACCACGTAGACCAGCAGTTCCACCAGTATCGGCGGCCGGTCCAGCCAGTTCACCACCGTAACCGCCGCCACGATGTAGAGCGGCAGCCCCACCAGCAGAATCACCAGCGACCAGCGTTTGCGTGCCTTGTAGCCCAGCGCCATGCCTGCCTCAGTCCGCGAAGGGATCGGTGACGAGGATCGTGTCCTCGCGTTCCGGCGAGGTCGACAGCAGCGCCACCGGGCAGCCGATCAGCTCCTCGACGCGGCGTACGTACTTGATGGCCGCACCAGGAAGATCCGCCCAACTGCGCGCGCCCTCGGTCGACTCGCTCCAGCCTTCCATTTCCTCGTAGATCGGCTTGCAGCGCGCCTGCTCCTCCGAGGCGGTCGGCAAGTAGTCGAGCCGCTTGCCGTCCAGCTCGTAGCCTACGCAGATCTTCAGCCGCTCGAACCCGTCCAGCACGTCGAGCTTGGTCAGCGAGATGCCGTTCACGCCCGAAGTCGCGCAGGTCTGGCGCACCAGCACCGCGTCGAACCAGCCGCAGCGGCGCTTGCGCCCCGTCACAGTGCCGAACTCATGGCCCCGTTCACCCAGCCGCTGGCCGTCGTCGTCATCCAGCTCCGTCGGGAAGGGCCCCTCGCCCACGCGGGTGGTGTAGGCCTTCACGATGCCCAGCACGAAGTCGACCGACCCGGGACCAATCCCGGTGCCCGTGGCCGCCTGTCCGGCGATCACGTTGGACGAGGTGACAAAGGGATAGGTGCCAAAGTCGATGTCCAGCAGCGCGCCCTGCGCGCCTTCGAACAGGATCCGGTGACCGGCGCGGCGCTTCTCGTTCAGCACCTTCCAGACGGGGCCCGCGTATTCCAGCACCTTGGGCGCGATCTCCCGCAGCGCGGCCAGCAGGCCCTCGCGGTCCACCGGCTCCATGCCCAGACCGCGACGCAGCGCGTCGTGATGCGTAAGCGCGCGGTCCACGCGCGATTCCAGCGTCGCGTCGTCGGCGAGATCGGCCACGCGCACCGCTCGGCGGCCCACCTTGTCCTCGTAGGCGGGGCCGATGCCGCGCCCGGTGGTGCCGATCTTGGTTCCCTTGCTGGCAGCATCCTCGCGCGCCCGGTCAAGCTCGCCGTGAATCGGCAGGATCAGCGGCGTGTTCTCGGCGATCATCAGCGTCTCGGGGCTGATGGTGACGCCCTGCTTACGGATCGTCTCGATCTCCTGCACCAGGTGCCAGGGGTCGAGCACCACGCCGTTACCGATAACTGACAGCTTGCCGCCCCGCACCACGCCCGAAGGCAGCGCGTTGAGCTTGAAGACCGCCCCGTCGACGACAAGCGTATGGCCGGCGTTATGGCCGCCCTGGAAGCGGCAGATCACATCCGCCCGGCTCGAGAGCCAGTCGACGATCTTGCCCTTGCCCTCGTCGCCCCATTGCGCGCCAACGACAACCACGTTTGCCATGCCTAAACCTTTCCGTCGGAAAACCCGCGCCGGTATAGCGGCGCGCGCTGCCGCGCGAAACCGCGAATTTGGTCCGCCCTGCAACCGATCCGCACCGGCGCGCGCACGCAAGCGCCGGCAATCCCTTTCCGGTCACGACTTCCTGCCCGCGAGACCAAGCGCCGGGTTGCGCGCGCCGCCCGCTTCCCATAGATACCCGCCAAACTTCAGCCACCCGCAGGCCCCCATGCAGAACGTCCTTCTCATCGTGCTTCTTCTCCTGGCGCTCGCGCTCATCGGCATCGTGCTGCTGCAACGGTCCGAAGGCGGCGGGCTCGGCATGGGCGGCGGTGGCGGCGCCATGTCCCAGCGCTCGGCGGCCAACGCGATGACCCGGCTGACCTGGATCCTGGGCGCGGCCTTCATGGTGACCTCGCTGGCACTGACCATCCTTGCCGCGGCGAACGTCGAAGGCGGTTCGGTTCTGGACCGGCTGAACGGCGCACCCGTGACCGAGGATATCGGCGAAGAAGGCGACGGCGGCTCCGGCCTCGATGCCGACAGTCTGCTGCCCCCGCCGTCGGCCACCGACAGCGGCGACCAGGGCTCCGACGACGCACCGCTCGTGCCGCGCGCGGACTGAACGCCACAACACATTGGCGAAATTTAACCGACCGCAACATCATCTTGCGGTCGTCTGGACAGAACTGGCCGAATCCACTATAGCTCAAATCCCGTGACGACGTCGCCGGGATGGGCGGCGGTTTGGCAAAAAACGCAGTCAAATCACGGGGTTGCGCGACATGGCACGATTCATCTTCATCACCGGCGGGGTCGTGTCCTCTCTCGGCAAGGGCCTGGCTTCGGCGGCGCTTGGCTCGCTCCTGCAGGCCCGCGGCTTCTCCGTCCGTCTGCGCAAGCTCGATCCCTACCTGAACGTCGACCCGGGCACGATGTCGCCCTTCGAGCATGGCGAGGTCTTCGTCACCGACGACGGCGCCGAAACCGACCTCGACCTCGGCCACTACGAACGCTTCACCGGCGTGCCCGCTCGCAAGACCGACAGCATCTCCTCGGGCCGCATCTACACCAACGTGCTCGAGAAGGAGCGCCGCGGCGACTACCTCGGCAAGACCATCCAGGTGGTTCCCCACGTCACCAACGAGATCAAGGAATTCCTGAAGATCGGCGAGGACGAGGTCGATTTCATGCTCTGCGAGATCGGCGGCACTGTCGGCGACATCGAGGGCCTGCCCTTCTTCGAGGCGATCCGCCAGTTCAGCCACGACAAGCCGCGCGGCGAGTCGATCTTCATGCACCTGACGCTGCTGCCCTACCTCGCGGCAAGCGGAGAGCTGAAGACCAAGCCGACCCAGCACTCGGTCAAGGAGCTGCAGTCCATCGGCATCGCGCCCGATATCCTGGTCTGCCGGTCCGAGCAGCCGATCCCCCAGAAGGAGCGCGAAAAGATCGCGCTCTTCTGCAACGTCCGACCCGATTCCGTCGTGCCGGCCTACGACCTCAAGTCGATCTACGAGGCGCCGCTGGCCTATCACCGCGAAGGGCTGGACCAGGCCGTTCTGGACGCCTTCGGCATCTCGCCGGCGCCGCGCCCGAACCTCGACAGCTGGTATGACGTGGCCGACCGGGTCGAGAACCCCGAGGGCGAGGTCAAGGTCGCCATCGTCGGCAAGTACGTCCAGCTGGAAGACGCCTACAAGTCGATCAAGGAGGCCCTCACTCACGGCGGCATGGCCAACCGGGTGAAGGTCATCGTCGAATGGGTCGACAGCGAGCTCTTCGAGCGCGAGGACCCCGCCCCGCATCTCGAGGGCTATGACGCCATCCTCGTGCCCGGCGGCTTCGGCGAGCGCGGCACCGAGGGCAAGATCAAGGCCGCCCAGTTCGCCCGCGAACACAAGGTCCCCTACCTTGGCATCTGCCTCGGCATGCAGATGGCCGTGATCGAGGCCGCCCGGAACCTCGCCGGCTTCTCCACCGCGGGGTCCGAGGAATTCGACCACGAGGCCGGCGAAAAGCGGTTCGAGCCGGTCGTCTACCACCTCAAGGAATGGGTGCAGGGCAACAAGAAGGTCAACCGCCGCCCCGACGACGCCAAGGGCGGCACCATGCGCCTCGGCGCCTATGACGCCGTGCTCTCCGAAGGCTCCCGCGTGGCCGGTATATACGGTACTACCAGCATCGACGAACGCCACCGCCACCGCTACGAGGTGGACGTGAAGTACCGCAAGCCGCTCGAGGAATGCGGGATGCTCTTCTCCGGCATGTCGCCCGACGGCAAGCTGCCCGAGATCGTCGAATGGCCCGACCACCCGTGGTTCGTGGGCGTCCAGTTTCACCCGGAACTCAAGTCCAAACCCTTCGCCCCCCACCCCCTCTTCCGCGACTTCGTGCGCGCCGCCAAGGAATCCAGCCGGCTCGTCTGAGGCCGCGGAACAGCTTGCGACGATAGCCCGGCGCCCCTAGGCTCCGGGCATGGCCCTCTCCGTCTTCACAACGCTCGCCGATGAAGAGACAGCCCGCCGCATCGCCCGCGGCGCGGTCGAGAAGAAGCTTGCCGCCTGCGTCCAGATGGACCGGATCGAGAGCTTCTACGAATGGGACGGTATCCAGCAGGACAGCGAGATCCGGCTGATGTTCAAGACCTCGGACGAGGGCTACCACCGGCTTGCCGACTACATCCTGTCCGAGCACCCCTACGACGAACCCGCGCTCTGGGCGACGCAGACGGTGCGCGGCTCGACAAGTTTCCTCGACTGGATCGACGCCAACAGCGCGGGGTGATATGCGCCTCGGGCGCAGCCCAAGCCAGCGAGACCAGATGCTTTCCTACCAGCACGCCTATCACGCCGGGAACCTGGCCGACCTGCACAAGCATGCGACGCTCGCCTGGGTGCTGGCCTACCTCACCCGCAAGGACAAGCCGCTCAGCTATATCGAGACCCACGCCGGGCGCGGGCTTTACGACCTGACCAGCGCCGAGGCGACCAAGACCGGCGAGGCGGCGGGTGGCATCGGCGCCCACGCGGACTGGTTCAAGCCCGACGATCCCTACCGGCAGGCGCTCGACGCGCTGCGGCAGGCCCACGGCCCCGACACCTACCCCGGATCGCCTGCCATCGCCGCGCACCTGCTGCGTCCCTCCGACAGCCTGCATCTGGCCGAGCTGCACCCGCAGGAGCACGAGGCCCTGCGCGCCGCCCTGCGCGGCCCCAACATCCGTCTCTACCGGCAGGACGGTCTGGAACTTGCGCAAAGTCTCACGCCGCCCGATCCTCGGCGGGGCCTGATGCTCATCGACCCCAGCTGGGAGATCAAGACCGACTACGCCGCGATCCCCGCCGCGATGCAGAAGCTGCACGCCAAGTGGAACGTCGGCGTCCAGATCCTCTGGTATCCGATCCTGCAGGACGGCCCGCACGTGCCCATGCTGCGCCAGCTTCAGGACGCGATCCCCGAAGGCCTGCGGCAAGAGGTCCGCTTTCCGCCCGTCCGCAAGGGCCACCGCATGATCGGCTCGGGGCTCTTCATCGTGAACCCGCCCTGGGGGCTGGAGGCACGGCTGAAAGACCTCACCGCCCGCTTCGCCCGCCTGAAAGGCTAGATCCATGCTCGAACGTCTCACCGCCCTCTTCCGTCACCACGAAGAGCCGCTGCCGCCGCTGGACGAGAACCTCGCCCTCGGCGTGCTGCTGGTGCGCGTCGCACAGGCCGACCACGTCTACCGCGTCGAGGAAATCGCGCGCATCGACGAGATCCTCGCCGCGGGCCTCGACCTGAACCCGGTCGAGGCCGCCCGCATGCGCGCTACCTGCGAAAAGCTGTCCAAGGCCCTGGCCGACGAAGAGGCGCTCGCGGCCCTGATCCGCGACAGCGTGCCCGAGGCAAAGCGCATCGCCGCGGCGCAGGCACTGCGCGATGTGGCCATGGCCGACGGCAGCACGGCCGAGGCGCAGGCCGACATCATCGAACACGTCGCGGATCGCCTTGGCGTTTCGGGCGTTGATCCCGACGGCGCGAAGCGCCCCTAGCCGTACCCGCCCGAGAGGTTATATCCGTCCCATGTTCGAGAACTTCCTGAACCGCCTGTTCCAGCCCGAGCCCGAGCAGCTTCCCGACGAGGACGCCCGCCTCGCGCTCACCGCGCTGCTCGTCCGCGTCGCCCGTTCCGACGGGGATTACGAGGCCGCCGAACAGTCGCGCATCGACCGCATCGCCGCCACGCGCTACGGGCTCTCGCCCTTCGAGGCCTCCAAGCTGCGCGGCGAGGCCGAAAGCCTCGAGGCCGAGGCCCCCGACACCGTGCGCTTCACCCGCGCCATCAAGGACGTGGTCCCCTACGAGGAGCGCATCGCCGTGATCGAGGCGCTCTGGCAGGTGGCGCTGGCCGACGGCGAACGCGACGAGGAAGAGGACGCGCTCCTGCGGCTCGTCGCCAGCCTTCTGGGCATCAACGACCGCGACTCGGCCCTCGCCCGGCAGCGCGTCGGCGGATGATCGTCTCGCTTCCGATGTACGACCGCGCCGAAACGGCGGCGGCGAACGATGCCCTGTGGCAGGGCGTGCGCGCCCGGCTCGGCTACGGACCCGAGGCGCTCCACCGCGACATCGGCCTCTGGGAGGCCTGGCTTGCCCCGGACCTGTTGCTCTCGCAGACCTGCAACCTGCCTTACCGGCTGCGCCTGCACGGCCACGTGCAGCTTGTCGGCAGCCCCGACTACGAACTGCCCGGCTGCCCGCCCGGTTATTACAATTCGGTGCTGGTCGCGCGTGCCGACGATGACCGCGCCCTGCCCCAACTCGCCAAGCGCAGCGTGATCAACCAGCCGCACAGCCAGTCGGGCTTCGGCGCCCTCTGGTATCACCTCGCCGACCACGGCATCACCCCCACGATCGTCGGTGAAAGCGGCGGCCACGTCCGCTCGGCCCCGATGGTGGCGGAGGGCGCCGGCGATCTGGCCTGCATCGACGCTCTGAGCTGGCGGCTCATCAAGCGCCACGATCCCGTCGCCGCGCAGCTGCGCGAGATCGACCGCACCGCGCCCACGCCCGCCACGCCCTACATCACCGGCGCCGGCACGGACCTCGACGCTTTGCGCGAGTCTCTTTCCGGCGCAATAGCTGGGCTCGCCCCCGAACACCGCGAGGCCCTGTCGCTCCAGGACCTCGCCGTTCTCGACGAAGCCGCCTACCTCAACCTGCCCAACCCACCGGCGCGCGACGCAGCGTGAGCCCGTGCCGGGGCGATTGCGCATTGCATCACCTGCTCCGAGCCGCCATCGTTCCCGCCGTTGCAACGAACGGATGGGACAGTGACGCAGGACGACCCGGTCATCGCGATAAAGGACCTTCACAAGGCCTACGGATCGCTCGAAGTGCTCAAGGGCGTGGACATCACCGCACGGCGCGGCGACGTGGTCTCGCTCATCGGATCCTCGGGATCGGGCAAGTCCACGCTCTTGCGCTGCTGCAACCTGCTCGAGGACAGCCAGCAGGGCGAGATCCGCTTCAAGGGCGAACCCGTGCACTGGAAAGGCAGCGGACATGACCGCCGTCCGGCGGACGCGAAACAGGTGCTGCGGATCCGCACGAACCTGTCGATGGTCTTCCAGCAGTTCAACCTGTGGGCCCATATGACAATCCTGCAGAACGTCATGGAGGCGCCGGTGACCGTCCTCGGCCGCGACCGCGCCCAGGTCGAGGAGGCGGCCCGCGGCTATCTCGACAAGGTGGGCATCGGCGACAAGTGCGACGCCTATCCCGCGCAGCTTTCCGGCGGCCAGCAGCAGCGCGCCGCCATCGCCCGCGGGCTCTGCATGGAGCCCGAGGCGCTGCTTTTCGACGAGCCCACCTCCGCGCTGGACCCCGAGCTGGAGCAGGAGGTGGTGCGCGTCATCAAGTCCCTCGCCGAGGAGGGTCGCACCATGCTCATCGTCACGCACGACATGAAGATGGCCGCCGACGTGAGCGACCACGTGGTCTTTCTCCACAAGGGACGGATCGAGGAAGAAGGCGCGCCGGACACGCTCTTCGGCAGCCCGCAGACCGACCGCCTGCGCGGCTTCCTCTCGGCCACCGCACACGCCTGACAGGCAGGCGCCGGTTTCGCGGGCGCCTGCGCAAACTACGGGCAGATTACCATACGGCCCCCCTTGCCAAGCGTTTCCGAAGGCATGAGGCTCTGGCCACCAATGGCGCCGGACAGCGGCGCAACGACAGGGAGAACCACATGAAAAAGATCCTTCTCGGCACCGCCGCTCTGGCGCTGACCGCAGGCGTCGCCATGGCGCAGGACACCGTCCGCATGGGCACCGAGGGCGCCTACCCTCCGTACAACTTCATCGACGACAACGGCGACGTGGCCGGCTTCGAGATCGTGCTGGGCAACGAGCTCTGCGCCCGCGCCGAACTGACCTGCGAATGGGTCACCAACGACTGGGATTCGATCATCCCCAACCTCGTGTCCTCGAACTACGACACGATCATGGCTGGCATGAGCATCACCGACGAGCGTGACGAGGTCATCGACTTCACGCAGGACTACTACCCGCCGACCGAAAGCGCCTATGTCGCCATGTCCGAGGAGGCCGACTTCGAAAGCGGCGTGGTCGCGGCGCAGGCCTCGACCATCCAGGCCGCCCACGTGGCCGAGGGCGACGCCGCCCTGATCGAGTTCGCGACGCCCGAGGAAACCGTCTCGGCCATGCGCAGCGGCGAGGCCGACGCGGTGTTCGCGGACTACGACTACCTCAAGCCCATCGTCGACGCCTCGGGTGGCGAGCTGATGTTCGTGGGCGACCCCGTTCCGCTCGGCGGCGGCATCGGCATGGGCCTGCGCGAGAGCGACACCGAGCTGAAGGAAAAGTTCGACGCCGCGATCACCTCCATGAAGGAAGACGGCTCGCTCAACGAACTGCTCGTGGAGTGGTTCGGCGAGGAAATCGGCCAGTACTGAGGCCACGCGGGGTGCGCTACCGGCGCGCCCCATCGCCTGACCGGGCGCCCCCGCGCCCGCCGGAGCCCGACCGATGTTCTCCTACTGCGCAGATCCCGAAACGCTGGACGGCCTGACATGGCTGTCGTGCTACCTGACCACGGGCAAGCACATGGCCTTCTACGGCGCCTTCGGCACCGTGCTTCTGCTGCTGGCGATCACCGCGCCCACGGCCTTGGCCTTCGGCTTCGGCGGGGCGAGCGCCGCGCGTTCGAGTCTTGCGCCGCTGCGCTGGGTCGGCAAGGCCTATATCTCGATCGTGCGCGGCGTGCCGGACATCGCCTTCTTCCTCTTCTTCGTGATCGCGCTCGACCAGGGGTTCGAGTGGCTGCGCCACCAGGCGCTCTGCCCCGGCTGGGACCAGCCGGTCCGCCAGGGCAACGATTTCGTCGTCTGCCAGGCCGCCAAGCTGCCGCTCTCCTCGGCGCCGCAGTGGATCCACGAGGTCTACGGCTTCTTCCTGGCGGTGCTGACCTTTGCCATCGTCTTCGGCGCCTTCGCGGCCAATGTCCTCTACGGAGCCATGCGGGCGGTGCCGCGCGCGCAGCTCGAGACCGCCGAGGCCTACGGCATGTCGCAGCGCCAGTGCTTCTGGCGCATCCTCGTGCCGCAGATGTGGGTCTATGCACTGCCGGGCCTTTCGAACCTCTGGATGGTGCTCATCAAGGCCACGCCGCTGCTGTTCCTGCTGGGGGTCGAGGACATCGTCTACTGGGCGCGCGAGCTTGGTGGCACCAAGACGCCGCAGTTCACCGATTACCCGCACGGCGACTGGCGCATGTGGTACTTCCTTGCCCTGCTGGTCTTCTACCTTGCCTTCACCCGGGTGTCCGAGCTGGTGCTGGAGCGGATCATGGCACGCCTGAACCACGGGCAGGCGACCTCGGGCGGCGACGCGCAGAGGACGACCGCATGAGCGGCGATCTGTCTTGCTGGCCGGGCCGGGGGCGCTGCCCCCGCCGCGCGGACGCGCGGCTCCCCCGAGGTATTTTCAGCGAGAAGAAAGGCGGGCGCGCGTGAGCTGCTGGGAGGTCATCGCCGATTACGGGCTGCGGTCGCTGGGCATCGGCGAGCGGCTGCTGCCGCGCGATGATTTCACGCTCTGCAAGCAGGTCGTGCTGATCGGCTCGGGCATGATCTGGAACATCTACTTCGGCGCGCTGGCGCTGGTCACGGGGTTCTTCCTCGCCACCGCCGTGGCGCTCGGCAAGGCGGCGCGGAACCCGGTGGCGCGCAAGCTCAGCACCTGGTTCATCTTCGTCTTCCGCGGCTCGCCGCTCTTCATCCAGTTCTTCTTCGCCTATTTCGCCTTCCTGTCGCTCAAGGGCGTGTCGCCGATCTTCGATCCCTTCACGGCGGCCTGGCTCGGGGCGCTGATCGTGCTATTCCTGAACACGGCCGCCTATTCGGGCGAGATCTTCTACGGCGCGTTGCAGGCGATCCCGCGCGGGGATCTCGAGGCGGCGGATGCCTACGGCTTCACCGGCTGGGCGCGGTTCCGGCGGATCACCTGGCCCACGCTGCTGCGGCTGGCCTGGCCCGCCTATACCAACGAGGCGATCTTCCTGTTTCATGCCACGACGCTGGTCTACTTCAGCGGCTTCCCGGCCTGGCGGCAGAAGGGCGACGCTCTTTACTACGCGAACTACTTTGCCGACAAGACCTTCAACCCCTTCGTGCCCTACCCGATCCTCGCGGGCTATTTCATCCTGCTGACGCTGGTCATCATCGGGATCTTCGGGCTGGTGAACCGCCGGCTGAACCGCCACCTGCCGCAGGCGGCGCGCGGGAAGATCCGCTTCCGGCCCAACCTGCTGCGCTGAGGCGTCAGTGCTCGGGCGGGGTCCAGTCCGCCTGCGGCAGCTTGCGGCGGCGCAGGCGCAGGGCCATGCCCAGCGCCACGCCCACCCCGATCGCCACCGTGAGGTCGGCTACCACGGTCAGTACCAGCGTGAGCCCCAGAAGCGCGAGGTCCGAGCGGCGGTCGCGCAGGTAGCCACGCCAGCGGCCCGGTTCGCTCATGTTCCAGGCGGTCAGGATCAGCAGCCCCGCCAGCGCGGGCATGGCCAGCAGGCCCGCGAGCGGCGCGGCCACCATCATCACCACGAGGATGGTCAGCGCGTGCACCAGCCCCGCCACCGGCGTCCGCCCGCCCGCGCGCACGTTGGTCGCGGTGCGCGCGATGGCCCCCGTGGCCGGGAGCCCGCCGAACACCGCCGAGCCGATGTTGGCCGCGCCCTGGGCGATGACCTCGGCGTTGGAGCGGTGGTTTCCCTCGATCATCCGGTCGGCCACCATGGCCGAGAGCAGGGATTCGATCCCCGCGAGGAAGGCGATGACCAGCGCCGAGGGCAGCAGTTCGACCACGTGCGCCAGCGTGATCTCGGGCAGCGCGGGCATGGGCAGGCGGTCGGGCAGCGCGCCGAAGCGGTCGCCGATGGTTTCCACCCCCATGCCGGGCAGCGCCGCCAGCGACGATCCCGCCGCCACAGCGACGATCAGGCCCGGGAAGCGCGGGAAGGCGCGGCGCAGCGCCACGATCAGCCCCATGGTGACCATGGCCACCGCAAGGCTCGGCCAGTGCAAGCTGCCCCGCGCTGCCCAGAGCGCGGGGATCTTCTCAAGGAAATCCGCTGGCACCTCGCCCATCTGCAGCCCCAGCGCGTCCTTGAGCTGGCTTGCCGCGATGATGACCGCGATGCCGATGGTGAAGCCGTTGATGACCGGCTCGGGCACGTAGCGCACGAGGCTGCCGGCGCGTGCCAGCCCCGCCGCAACCAGGATCAGCCCCGCCATCAGCGTCGCCAGCACCAGCCCGTCGTAACCGTGTTCGGCGATGACACCGTAGACCACGACGATGAAGGCACCCGTCGGCCCGCCGATCTGCACCCGGCTGCCGCCCAGCAGGGATATCAGGAAGCCGCCCACGATGGCCGTGACCAGCCCCACGCCCGGGTCCGCCCCCGAGGCGATGGCGATCGCCATGCTCAGCGGCAGCGCCACCATGGCCACGGTCACGCCCGCGGCACTGTCGCGGGCCAAGTCGCCTGCGCCGTAACCGCGCAGCGTCGTGAGGATCTTGGGTGTCATGTGACACGTTCTCTGCCTGCCACTTCGTCACTGCAAGAGGACAGCCTGACGCAAAGACCATTGATGCTGGACAACCCCGCCGGCCCCCCGTTATTCCTCTTTTGATCAAATTCCAGAGGTTTCCCATGCCCGCCCCCTCGTCCGATTGGCTTCGCGAACATCCCCAGGTGCGTACGATCCGCGCCGCCGCCTGCGACCTCAACGGCGTCGCGCGCGGCAAGCGCATGCCGGCCCGCTACGCTGAAAAGGTCGTGACCGACGGCACGCGCTTTCCCATCTCGGCGCTCAGCCTCGACATCTGGGGCGAGGACATCGAC
Source organism: Allosediminivita pacifica (assembly GCF_003054175.1). Classification (GTDB taxonomy): domain Bacteria; phylum Pseudomonadota; class Alphaproteobacteria; order Rhodobacterales; family Rhodobacteraceae; genus Allosediminivita; species Allosediminivita pacifica. Next base: position 105,777 of record NZ_QBKN01000006.1, on the reverse strand, counting down.
GACAGCCCGCTGGTCTTCGAGACCGGCGACCGCGACGGCGTGCTGCGTCCGACCGAGCGGGGCTTCGTGCCCATGCCCTGGCTCGAGGCCCCCAGCGCCCTGCTGCCGATCTGGATGTTCCGCGAGGACGGCCGCCCCTACGACGGCGATCCGCGCCACTGCCTGCGCCGCGTGGTCGAACGCTACAAGGCCAAGGGGCTGACCCCCGTGGTCGCGGTCGAGCTCGAGTTCTTCCTGATCGACGACAGCAGCCGCAACCTTCAGGTGCCGATCAGCCCGCGCTCGAACAAGCGCCGCAAAGCGGCCGAGATCCTGTCGATCCGCGCGCTCGACGCCTTCGATCAGTTCTTCACCGACCTCTACGAGGCCTGCGAGGCCATGGACATCCCGGCCGAAACCGCGATTTCCGAGGCCGGGCTCGGCCAGTTCGAGATCAACCTCGTGCACTGCGACGACGCGCTGCGCGCCGCCGACGACGCCTGGCTCTTCAAGATGCTGGTCAAGGGGCTCGCCCGCCGCCACGGCTTTGCCGCCTCCTTCATGGCGAAACCCTACGAGGATTACGCCGGCAGTGGCATGCACGCGCATTTCTCGGTGCTGGACGACGAGGGGCGCAACATCTTCGACGACGGCGGCCCCAAGGGCACCGACGCCCTGCGCCATGCCATCGCCGGCTGTCTCGAGGCCATGTCCGACAGCGCGCTGATCTTCGCGCCGCATCTCAACTCCTACGACCGGCTGGTGCCCGAGGCGCACGCGCCCTCGGGGCTCTGCTGGGCCTACGAGAACCGCACCGTGGCGATCCGCGTGCCCTCGGGGCCGCCGCCCGCACGCCGGATCGAACACCGGGTGTCGGGCGGGGACGTGAACCCCTACCTCGCGCTTTCCGCCATCCTCGGGGCGGCGCTGAACGGCATCGAGGACGGCGTCGAGCCGCCCGATCCGATCACCGGCAACGCCTACGCGCAGGACCTGCCGCGCATCCCCGACACCTGGGGCGCCGCGATCGAGGCCTTCGAAGCCAGCAAGGTCATGCCGCGCATCTTCCCCGAAGAGCTCATCCGCAACATGCTCCTCACGAAGCGGCAGGAGCTCCACTACATGGCCGAGCTCGAACCCCACGAGCAGGTGGAAATCTACCTCGACACGGTCTGAGACACGCCGGGCGCGCCGCCCGCTTGCGGCGCCCCGCCACCCCTTCTAGGGTCCAGACGGCAACAATCGGTGCTTCATGAAAATCGGCATTCTGCAAACCGGGAAGATGGCGCCTGAACTGGCGCCTCAGACCGGCGAGTATCCCGCCATGTTCGAGCGGCTGCTGGCCCCGCATGGCTTCGACTTCCAGACATGGGCCGTGGTCGACGGCGAATTTCCCGAGGGGCCCGAGGCGGCGGACGGCTGGCTCATCACCGGCTCCAAGCACGGCGCCTACGAGGATCACCCCTGGATCCCGCCGCTGGAACAGCTCATCCGCGACATCACCGCCTCGGGCAAGCCGCTGATCGGCGTGTGCTTCGGCCACCAGATCATCGCGCAGGCGCTGGGGGGCAAGGTGGAAAAATACGACGGCGGCTGGTCCGTCGGTCCGCAGCTCTACGACTTCGAGGGCACGCCCACGCGGCTTCAGGCCTGGCACCAGGACCAGGTGACCGAACTGCCCGAGGGCGCCGAGGTCACGGGCCGCAGCGACTTCTGCCGCTACGCCGCCCTGCACTACCCGGGCCGGGCCACCTACACGGTGCAGGCCCACCCCGAGTTCGACGATGCGATCACGCAGGGACTCATCACCTATCGCGGCAAGGGGGTCGTACCGGACGATCTGCTGGCCGGGGCGCAGGCGGAACTGGGCGGCAAGCTCGACCGCGAAAGGCTCTCGGCGCGCTTCGCGCATTTCTTCCGGACAGGAGAGCTTTCATGAGCGACGACTGGATCAAGGGCCTGCCCGAGGCCGCGCAGAGCTACCTCGAGAACCGCAGGCTCGACGAGGTGGAATGCATCATCTCGGACCTGCCGGGCATCGCCCGCGGCAAGGCCGTGCCCGCCTCGAAATTCGCCCGGATGAAGCACTTCCACCTGCCGGATTCGATCTTCTTCCAGACCATCACCGGCGACTGGTCGGACGCCGCCGACGAGGACGGTTTCATCGAGAAGGACATGATCCTTCGGCCCGACATGACCACCGCAAGCGCCGCACCCTGGACCGGCGACTGGACGCTGCAGGTGATCCACGACGCCTTCGACCGCCAGGGCGAACCGGTGCCCTTCTCGCCGCGCAACGTGCTCAAGCGGGTCTGCGCGCTCTACGAGGCGCAGGGCTGGAAACCGGTCGTTGCGCCCGAGATGGAATTCTACCTCATCGCCCGCAACCTCGACCCAGCTCGCGACATCGAGCCGATGGTGGGCCGCTCGGGGCGTCCGGCGGCAGCGCGGCAGAGCTACTCGATGACGGCGGTGGACGAATTCGGCCCCGTCATCGACGACATCTACGATTTCGCCGAGGCGCAGGGCTTCGAGATCGACGGCATCACGCAGGAAGGCGGCGCCGGCCAGCTCGAGATCAACCTGCGCCACGGCGATCCGGTGAAGCTTGCCGACGAGGTCTTCTACTTCAAGCGCCTGATCCGCGAGGCGGCGATGCGGCACGACTGCTACGCCACCTTCATGGCCAAACCCATCGCCGACGAGCCGGGCAGCGCCATGCACATCCACCACTCGGTGCTGGACAGGGCCACGGGGCAGAACCTGTTTTCCTCGCCCGACGGCAGCGAGAGCGCGGCCTTCTTCCACTTCATCGGCGGGCTGCAGACCCACCTGCCCTCGGCCATCGCGGTGCAGGCGCCCTACGTGAACTCCTACCGCCGCTACGTGCGCGACCACGCCGCGCCCATCAACCTCGAATGGGCGCAGGACAACCGCACCACCGGCATCCGCATCCCGATCTCCGAGCCCGAGGCGCGGCGGGTCGAGAACCGGCTGGCGGGCATGGACTGCAACCCCTACCTCGGCATCGCCGCCTCGCTCGCCTGCGGCTACCTCGGCCTCATGGAGGCGCGCAAACCCTCACCCGAGTTCCGCGGCGACGCCTATGCCGGCGAGGGCGACATCCCCCGCGTGCTGGGACAGGCACTGGATCTCTTCGACGAGGCCGAAGGCCTGCACGAGGTGCTGGGCGCCGATTTCGCGCGGGTCTACAGCATCGTGAAGCGTACCGAGTACGAGGAATTCCTGCAGGTCATCAGCCCCTGGGAACGAGAGCACCTGCTGACCAACGTCTGATCCCGATGTGCGCCTTGCGGCGCGCATTCCCTGCGCCGGGGCTGCGCCCCCGGAGCCCAGACTAGAGGGGCGCTGCCCCTCTTGGCCTTCGGCCAAGTCACCCCGAGGTATTTGGGGCGAGAAGAAACACGAAAAGAGGAGCGACGCAGGTGGACCTGCTGCACGCCAATGATCGCACGGGCGAATATCCCGACAGCTGGTATGCCGCCACGACCGAGGCCCTGCCGCCCTTTCCGGCGCTCGAGGGCGAGGCCAGCGCCGATGTCTGCGTGGTGGGCGGCGGCTACACCGGGCTTTCGGCCGCGCTGCACCTGGCCGAGGCGGGGCTTTCGGTGGTGCTGCTCGAGGCGCACCGCGTGGGCTTCGGCGCCTCGGGGCGCAACGGCGGGCAACTGGGGTCGGGCCAGCGGCGCGACCAGCAGGAGCTGGAGGCGATGGTGGGTCGCGACACGGCGCGCCGCTTCTGGGAGCTTGGGCAGGACGCCAAGCAGCTGGTGCGCGATCTCGTGGCGCGGCATGGCATCGACTGCCAACTGAAGGACGGCATCGCCTGGGCCGCGACCTCGGACAACTCGGCGCGGCATCTCGACGACTACGCCGCGCACATGGCCCGGCACTACGACTACCCGCTGGAGAGGTTCGACGCCGAGGGCATGCAGGCGCTCTGCCGCTCGCCCGACTACCGCGGCGGGGTGCTCGACATGGGGGCCGCGCATCTGCATCCGTTGAAGCTTGCCCTGGGACTGGCGCGCGCCGCGCGGGCCGCGGGCGTGCGGATCTTCGAGCGCGCGCTGGTCACCGGCTGGGACGAGGGCACGCCGGCGGTGGTCCGCACCGAAGCGGGCACCGCGCGCGCTGACCACGTGATCCTGGCCACCAACGGCTATCTCGGGCGCCTCGACGACCGCGTGGGCGCCCGCGTCATGCCGATCAACAACTTTGTCGTCGCCACCGAACCGCTGGGCGACCGTGCCGCCGAGGTGCTGACCCGCGACGTGGCGGTCTGCGACGACCGCTTCGTGGTCAACTACTTCCGCCTGTCGCATGACAAGCGGCTGATCTTCGGCGGCGGCGAAAGCTACGGCTACCGCTTTCCCGACGACATCCGCGCCAAGGTCCGCAAGCCGCTGCTGCAGACCTTCCCGCATCTGGCGGACGTCAAGCTCGACTACGCCTGGGGCGGCACGCTGGCCATCACCCGGCAGCGCCTACCGCATCTCGCCCGCGTGGCGCCCAACGTGCTGTCGGCCTCGGGCTATTCGGGGCATGGCGTCGGCAACGCGGTGCAGGCGGGCCGCCTGCTGGCCGAGGCCGTGCGCGGACGTTCGGAAGGGTTCGATACCTTCGCCGCCCTGCCCTCGCCCGCCTTTCCCGGCGGCGCCCGCCTGCGCAGCCCGCTGCTCACCCTCGCGATGAGCTGGTTCTCCCTGCGCGATCGCCTCGGCATCTGAGACATCAAAGACACGGGGCGACCGCGACAGCGGGGCGCAGCGCGCTTCCCGCCATTGTCGCTTGGCTGTCACAGGCGCTTGTTTTACGTTTCTGGAAACCTCGCTTCAGGATTCTGGAAACCATGCTTCCAAACATGCACGATGCCGAGCCCATCCCCGAGGACGCCCGCGCCGAGATCGACCGGCTGCTGCGCTCCGGCGATCTCTTCCGCTACACCGCGCCCGAGGATGCGCCGGTCTCCCTGCTCGAGGCGGAATTTGCGGAGCTTCTGGGCAGCAAGTACGCCCTGGCGGTCTCGAGCTGCTCGGCCGCGCTCTTCCTGTCGCTGAAGGCGCTGGATCTGCCCCGCGACGCGCGCGTGATGATCCCCGGCTTCACCTTCGCGGCGGTGCCTTCCTCGGTGGTGCATGCCGACTGCGTGCCGGTGCTGTGCGAGGTGGGCGACAACTACCGCATCGACATGGGCGATTTCGCCGCCAAGCTGCCGTCCTGCCAGGCGGTGATCATCAGTCACATGCGTGGGCACACCTCGGACATGGACGCCATCATGGCGCTCTGCAACGCCGCCGGCGTGCCGGTGATCGAGGACGCGGCCCACAGCCTCGGGACCACCTGGCACGGGCAGAACATCGGCACCATCGGGCGGATCGGCTGCTTCAGCTTCCAGTCCTACAAGATGATCAACGCCGGCGAAGGCGGCATCCTCGTCACCGACGACGCGGATCTGGTGGCCCGCGCGGTGATCCTCTCAGGCGCCTACGAGCACAACTGGAAGAAGCATCCCGTCCTGCAGGAGAGCTTTGCCAAGTGGCAGAACCGCCTGCCGCTCTACAACCTGCGCATGTCGAACCTCGCCGCCGCCGTCATCCGCCCGCAGCTGCCGCATCTGGCCCGGCGCGTGGCCGACGGGCGCCGCAACCATGACCTTGTCGCTGGGCTCATCACCCGCAGCCCCTGGATCGAGGTGCCGGCGAAACTGCCGCCCGAGGAGCGCGCGCCGGATTCGCTGCAGTTCAACCTCTCGGGCATGTCGGATGACGAGGTCGAGGGGTTTGCCGCCGCCGCCGGGGCCGCAGGCGTCAAGGTGCAGGTCTTCGGGCTGCATGCCGACAACGCGCGGGCCTTCTGGAACTGGCAGTTCCTGCCTGAACTGCCCGAGCTTCCCAAGACCCGCGCCATGCTCATGCGCGCCTGCGACACCCGCCTGCCCGCCCGCCTGACCGAGGAGGAGTGCCGCACCGTCGCAGAGATCCTCACACAGGCCGCCGAACAGGTCATGGGCCCGCTGCGCGCCTACGGCACCTAGGCGCACCGGGGGCGCGATCGGAAACGGCAAGGGCCGCGCCTTACCGGCGCGGCCCTTGCTCAATCCGAAACCGGGGCATCGCGCTCCCCGGGCTCTACTTGCCCATCTTGTTGAGCTTGGCCTGAAGCTCCGCGAGCTGGCGCTTGATCGCGTCGAGGTCTTCCTTGTCGTCGCCTTCGGCGCCCTCCTGCGTCGGCCCCGACCACTGGTTGCCCATCTGGCCGGTCATGGCCTTCAGAAAGGCCTCCTGCTGCGCCTGCACGGCCTCGAAGCCTGGGACCTTGGTCATCGGGTTCACGACGTTCATGCTCTCGACCCACTTGCTCTGGCTGTCGCGCAGCGCCTCGAAGCTGGCGGCCAGGAACTCGGGCACCATGCTGGTGGCCTGCGTCGTGTAGCTGCGCACGAGATCGGTCAGCACGCTGATCGGCAGGACGCTTTCGCCCTTGCTCTCGTGCTCGGCCACGATCTGAAGCAGGTACTGCCGGGTCAGGTCGTCGCCGGACTTGAGGTCGACGATCTTGACCTCGCGGCCATCGCGGATGAAGCCCGCGATATCCTCGAGCGTGACGTAGTCGCTGGTCTCGGTATTATAGAGCCGGCGGCTCGCGTAGCGCTTGATCAGAAGCGGCTTTTCGGTATCTGCCACGGGCTCCCCCTCCCCATAGGGTTCACATCTTTCAAAAAGCTTATGCGAGTGCAGAAGAAAAGAAAAGCCCGCGCTTTCACGCGGGCTTATGAGACGGTTTAAAAGCGGGCACGGGCCTTGGTGAAGGACTCTTCCATGTTGTCCCAAGCCTTCTGGACCCCGGCGCGGACGTCGGTCCACGCCTCGCCACTCTGGGCCTTCAGCTTCTCGACCTGGGCGTTGAGCTCGGCCTTGCGCTCTTCGAGCTCGGCCATCTCCTTCTTGCGCTCGGCCTCGGCCTGCTGGTCGGCCTGCTTTTCCTTGGCCTCGGCCTTCATCTTCTCGATCTCGGCCTGGACCTGCTCGAGGCGTGCTTCGGCCTTCTGTTGAAAGGCGCTCTTGTCGTCACTCATCGCGTGCTCCTTTTCGCGTCGCGATGCGGTCAGGGCGCGGCGGCGTAGACCTCGTCGATCATGGCCTGCGTCCCGCGCACGAATTCCAGCGTGCAGGGATAGGACGCCGGATCGGCCACGGACGCGTTGAACGCCTCGACCTGCCGCACGTATTGGTTCGTGCCGGGAAAACGCCAGCTCTGCGTGTGGCGTTCCTTCTGCAGGATCACTTCGGCCTGACCATAGGAGAGCGCGTTGAAGGGCACCGGCAGCCGGACGACCCCCTCGGTGCCGTGGAACACGACCTGCTGGAAGGGCGAGGCGCGCATCGAGACGTGGCCGGTGTACATGAACGAGGGGAATTTCGCCGTCACATGCGTGGTCGCGTCGATCCCGTGTTCCCAGTCGATCCGCGAACTGAGGATCTCCGAGGGCTCCTCCCCGGTCACGAAGCGCACGCCGCCGAAGGCATAGACCCCGATGTCGCGCAGCGCGCCGCCGCCGCGTTCGGGATCGTTGCGGATGTTGTCGAGGTCGGGATTGTTGAACGCGAAGCTGACGCTGGCATGCTTCAGCTCACCGAGTTCGCCCGCCTGCACGAGCTCGCGCGCCTTGTGCCATTGGGGATGGTGCACGATCATGTAGGCCTCGGCGATCAGCAGCCCGGTCTGATCGCGCAGCGCGATCAGCTCGTCGATCTCGCTTGCTGCCAGTGCGATCGGCTTTTCGCACAGCACATGCTTGCCGGCCTTTGCCGCCTTCTTCGCCCACTCGACGTGAAGATGGTTGGGCAGGGGTATGTAGACCGCGTCGATTCCGGGATCGGCGATCAGCGCGTCGTAGTCCTCGAAGACCCGCAGGCCCGGCGCCATGTCTGAAAAGGCTGCGGCCTTGTCCGCGCTGCGGGTCGCGAGCCCCGCGATCATGCCGCCGCGCGCCATGTGAATGGCCGGGCCCATCTGCTCGCGTGCAAACTTGGCTGCCCCGAGAATACCCCACCGGACCGGATCGCTCATGTCTTTCTCCCATTCTGTTCATGCCGTCTCGCGGCACCGTTTCCTTCTGCGGGCCGCGCGGCACCCTCACCGCCCGGTCGCAATCTGGTCAATCCCGACACCCCAAAGCTCAGATCCGGGGCCCCGGCCAGCGCGCGGCCAGATCGGCCATCAGCCCGCGGTCGGTATCGTCGAGCGGCCCCGAGGCCCAGGGCCGGAACCGCATCCGGAACGCCGCAAGCAGCGCCTCGCCCTGCTCCGCCTCTGCACGATAGCCGAAGCGCCGGGCAGCCGCCTCGAAGTCACCCGCCGCCGCCATCGCGGGCCAGATCGCCAGCCCGCGCCGCGCCAGCCGACGCCAGTCGAAACGCGGTCCCGGATCGATCTTGCGACCCAGCGCGCTGTCCGAATGCCCGATCACGCCGGCGGGCGGAATGCCCCAGCGCGACATGATACCGGCCAGCAGATCCTCCAGCACCGCCATCTGCGGCGCGGCGAAAGGCTGTCCTCCGCCGTTGGCCAGTTCTATCCCGATCGAGCGGGAATTCACGTCCGTTACCTCGCCCCAGGCGCCCGCCCCCGCGTGCCAGGCGCGTGCCTCTTCCTCGACGAGCTGCCAGCAGCGCCCGTTCTCGGCGATCAAGTAATGCGCCGACACGCCGGATGTCTCGGCACACAGCCAGTCGCGCGCGCCCTCGGCGCTGCGCATGGCGGTGTAATGGATCATGACGAGATCGGGCCGCGCGCCATCGCGCCGCGGCCCGAAATTCGGTGACGGATGCCAGTCGGTCGACAGGATCAGCTGCCGCTCACCGCGCGGTAGGGCGTGGGATCCCACTCGCAGGCATAACCGTCGCCGTCCGGGTCCATGCCCTGACGGTCGCGCTCGGGGCCGCCCTCGGCAAGGAAGGCCTCCTGCGCGAGATCGTCCGAGGTGAACTGCCCGCAGGAGCGCTCGTACTTGGTCTGCGCGCGGAACCGCGACCGGCTGTAGAGCTGGGTGCCCACCGGGTTCGAGGTCTGCAGCGCGTACTGCACGATGTTGGGCTCATTCGTGCCCGGCCGCGTCGGGAGCGAGGTCGGGGTGATGACCTGATACTGCGCGCGGTTGCGCTCGATCATCGCCGCGTCATCCTCGATGTCGCGTTCCTCGGAGACCGCCTCGAAGCTGTTCTCTTCCGAGATCCCGGCGGAGTTGCTCACCACCTGCGGAGGCGGGTTCCCCGGTGCGGCATTGACCGGCGGCACACCGGAATTGGCCGCCGCCGCTTCCTCGCGCGCGAGCGCGTCACGCGCCGCATCCACCGCCGCGCTGCCACTGCCGCCGAGGGTCGAGGACTGCACGTCAGAAGGTGCAGGCACCGACTGCGCGTTCGAGGAAAGCTGCGCATCGCGCCGCGCCGCGTAGTCGTCGTAGCTGCCGGGTCCGGTGGGCGCGCAATTGCTCAGCGCAAGCGCCGCAACCCCGAGAAGTAGATACCGCATCGTCTGCCGTGCCTCGTGTCTTATGGCGTCAAGCTACCACCATTTCGACGGCTTCGCCACAAAGCCCGCCGACTGTTCCAGTGCATAGGCGCAGTTCAGCAGGTCGCCTTCCTCCCAAGGACGGCCGATCAGCTGCAGCCCGAGCGGCAGGCCCTGCTTGTCCGTGCCTGCCGGAACGGAAATGCCCGGAAGGCCCGCAAGGTTCACCGTCACGGTGAAAACATCGTTCAGGTACATCTGGACCGGGTCCTCGACCTCCATGCCCAGCGGGAAGGCCGCCGAGGGCGTGGCGGGCGTCAGGATCGCGTCCACGCCCTGCGCGAAGACATCCTCGAAGTCCTTCTTGATCAGCGTCCGGACCTTGCGCGCGCGGTTGTAGTAGGCGTCGTAGAAGCCCGCCGACAGCACGTAGGTGCCGACCATCACGCGGCGCTTCACTTCATCGCCGAAGCCCTCTGCACGGGTCTTCTCGTACATCTCGGTGATGCCGTCGCCCTGCGAAAGCTTGGCGCGGTGGCCGTAGCGCACACCGTCGTAGCGCGCGAGGTTCGAAGACGCCTCCGCCGGCGCGATCACGTAGTAGGCGGGCAGCGCGTACTTGGTATGCGGCAGCGAGATGTCGACCACCTTCGCGCCCGCATCCTCGAGCATCTTGCGCCCCTCGGCCCAGAGCGCGTCGATCTCGTCGGACATGCCGTCCATGCGGTATTCGCGCGGAATGCCGATGGTCTTGCCCTTGATGTCGCCGGTCAGCATGGCCTCGAAGTTGGGCACGGCCAGGTCGGCGCTGGTGCTGTCCTTGGGGTCGTGCCCGCACATGGCCTCGAGCATGATGGCCGCGTCGCGCACGTCCTTGGTCATCGGGCCCGCCTGGTCGAGCGAGCTTGCGAAGGCCACGATGCCCCAGCGCGAACAGCGCCCGTAGGTGGGCTTGATGCCGGTGATGCCGGTGAAGGCCGCGGGCTGGCGGATCGACCCGCCGGTATCCGTGCCCGTGGCGCCAAGGCAGAGATCGGCGGACACCGCCGAGGCAGACCCACCCGAGGACCCGCCGGGCGTCAGCGCCTCGTCGTCGTTGCCGCGCCGCCAGGGGTTCACCGCGTTGCCGTAGCACGAGGTCTCGTTCGAGCTGCCCATGGCGAACTCGTCCATGTTGAGCTTGCCCAGCATGACCGCGCCCGCGCCGAAAAGCTGCGTGGTGACGGTGGATTCGTACTCGGGCTTGAAGCCGCCCAGGATGTTCGAGGCCGCCTGGCTCGGCACGCCCTTGATACAGAACAGGTCCTTGATGCCCAGCGGGATACCGCACATCGACGGCGCGTCGCCGTCCTTGATGCGGCTGTCGGCGACCTCGGCCTGACGCCGCGCGATCTCCGAGGTGTCATGCACGAAGGCATTGAGCTTGCCCGCGCCCTCGATGGCGCTCAGGCAGGCCTCGGTCAGCTCGGCGCTGGTCACGTCGCCCTTGCGGAGCGCGTCGCGCGCCTCGGCGATCTTCAGTTTCGTCAGTTCGCTCATTCGACCACCTTCGGCACCGCAAAGAAGCCCTCGCGCGCATCGGGCGCGTTCGACAGCACGGTCTTGGCCATGCCGCCCTCTGTGACGCCGTCCTCGCGGCGCTTCAGCCGCATCGGCGTCACGCTCGTCATGGGCTCCACACCCTCGACATCGACTTCCTGCAGCTGCTCGATGAAGCCGAGGATATTGTTGAATTCCTGCGCCAGCGCCGGCAGCTCGTCCTCTTCCACCCGGATCCGGGCGAGCTTGGCCACGCGGGCGGCGGTCTCGATGTCGATGGACATGGGAACCCCTTTCCTGCTTGTCCCCGCGCGTCTAGCGCGCGGCGCGCGCCCTCGCAAGCATGTGCCGCCGCCAGACCTCGATCATCCAGCCCAACATCACGGCATTCAGCACGTGCCACAGGAAATGCGTCCCCACCGGCAGCGCCCCGCAGAGCGGCGCGTCGAGCGTCCGCGCCACCAGCGACAGCACCAGCAGCCCCACGCCCATGGCGAGGCCGCGCGCCGTCTGAGGCGCCCTGTGGCGCAGCAGCACGGCATAGATCGCGATCAGCAGCGGCACCGGCGCATAGCCCGCCGACCCGCCAAGCCCCGGCACCAGCCCGAAGACCGGCGTCAGCGCCACGGCGTAGGGCACGAAGAGCACCGTCAGCCCCAGCGAGGCCCAGCGCCCCAGACCCCAGAAATCCCGCTTGGCCGCGAAGATGTAGATCAGGATAAAGACAAGGATCGGCAACACGTCGGCCAGCCCTGCCCAGGGCTGTGCGAAGGTATGGAACAGGAAGGACCCCACCCCGATCGCGAAAAGCACGATGCACAGCCACCGTCCGATGCCGCCCACGCGCGGCCACATGTAGAGCGCGGCAAAGACGAAGGCGAGGTTCGTCAGGGCGTTGACCGGCTCCGCCCAGAACGCGGGTCCCACCCGTTCGCAATACCCGTCAACCGCCGCCGTCCAGTCCATGGCGCCACACTACACGCTCTGTCGGAATTGCCAGCGCGTCGCATGGGCGCAGCGGACCTCCGGGTCTTTGCGGGTGCAGCAAAGATGCTAGCTTGGGTCCCAGAACCAGTTTGAGGGAGTTTCACAATGCAGATCATCTGGCTGGGCCATGGCGCATTCCGGATCGAGATCGAGGACCAGGTGCTGCTGATCGACCCGTGGCTGACCGGCAACCCGGTGCTGCCCGAGGATCAGCACGAGGCCGCGATCGCCGGCGCCACGCAGATGCTCATCACCCACGGCCACGGCGACCACACCGCCGACGCCGTCTCCATCTCGCAGAAGACCGGCGCGCCGGTCTCGGCCATCGTCGAACTCGCCGGCGTGCTGCACAAGCAGGGCGCCATCGAGGGACAGGGCTTCAACAAGGGCGGCACGCTGAAGTTCGGCAATGTCGAGGTCTCCATGGTGCCCGCTTCGCACTCCTCCTCCATGCCGGTCGACGACAAGCTCACCTACATGGGCATGGAGATCGGCTACATCATCCGCGGTGGCGGCCACACGATCTATTTCTCCGGCGACACCGCGATCATGGCCGACATGGAGTGGATCGGCGCCTACTACCGGCCCGACATCGGCATCCTCTCGGCCGGCGGTCACTTCACCATGGACATGGCGCAGGCCGCCTGGGCCTCGAAGCGCTACTTCGACTTCAAGACCGTGATCCCCTGCCATTACAAGACCTTCCCCCTGCTCGAACAGGACGCCCAGCGCCTGAAGGACGGCCTGCCGGGCGTCGACGTGATCGAGCCCGAGGTGATGAAACCCATCACCTTCTGATCCCCCCGGCCGGGCGCCCGCGCGCCCGGCCGCCGATCCCTCAATGGGCAGGCGACAGAGGCCTTTCGCCATGATAGGTTGATATCAACTCATATCGGGAGGCGCGGATGACCGATCAGATCACGGTGCTTGCAGGCACCACAAAGGGACTCTTCCTCCTGCGCGGCAACGAGGGTGGACCATGGCGGGTCGAGGGCCCCCATTGCGACGGCTGGCCCATCAACCACGCCATAGGCGACCCGGCGACAGGCACCCTCTGGGCCGGTGGCGGCGGGGAATGGCAGGGGGCTGGGGTCTTCCGCTCCGAAGACGACGGCGCCACCTGGCACAGGGCCAGCCTCTCCGACGGCCAGATGGCCGAATGGGCCCGCAACGATCCCGGTTTCGCCGCAATGATCGGCTTCGACGCCGAGGCCTCCCCTGCCCCGCACACCGGGCGCGTCGACGCGATCTGGTCGCTCTGCTTCGCCCACGGCACCCTCTGGGCCGGCGGCAAGCCCGGAGCGCTCTTCCGCAGCACCGACATGGGCACCACGTGGGAGCCAGTCGAAAGCCTCATGCAGATGGAGGGCCGCGAGGCCTGGAACCCCGGCGCCGCCGGGCTCACGCTGCACACCATCGTGCCCCACCCGACCGACCCCGGCCGCCTCTGGCTCGCCATCTCGGCGGCGGGCGTCTTCGCCACCGAGGACGGCGGGGAAAGCTGGGACCGTCGCAACCGGCTCTCGAACCTCGGCGCCGCCGGCTGCAGCGACCATCCCGCCGCCCCGCAGGGTGGCGAAACCGGCCACTGCGTGCACAACATGCGCCGCGCCCCGGGCGATACCGACCTTCTCTACCAGCAGAATCACCACGGCGTCTTCCGCTCCGCCGACGGCGGCCGCAGCTGGGAGGACATCACCAGCGGCCTGCCCTCCACCTTCGGCTTTCCCGTGGCCGTGCATCCGTCGAAACCCGACACGCTCTGGACCCTGCCGCTCAACGGCGACATGGCGGGCCGCTTCCCACCCGATGCCGCGGCCGCCGTCTGGCGCTCCCGCGACGGCGGCGACAGCTGGGCCCCCTGCCGCAAGGGCCTGCCGCAGACCGCCTGCTATTTCACCGTGCTGAGGCAGGCCATGGCCGTGGACACCGGCCCGGCGCCGGGCCTCTATTTCGGAACCAACACCGGATCGGTCTTCGCCAGTTTCGACGAGGGCGACAGCTGGACCGAGATCGCCGAACACCTGCCCACGGTGCTGGGTGTCGAAACCCTCCGCCGCACCTGACACGGACGCCACCGGGCGCAACACCAGTGGGAGGACCAGGGAGAGGGAAAGGCAATCCGCACCAAGCCGAGCCCCCGCACAGACCCCCGCCGATGTCGCCCCCTCTCCCCTCGGGGGAGAGGGCCGGGGTGAGGGGTCAGACGCCCCGCGCATCAAAGACCTCCTTCGCCGCGAAAAGCCCGTTCAGCGCCGCCGGAAACCCCGCATAGACCGCCATCTGCATCAGGATCTCGGTGATCTCCTCGCGGCTCAGCCCCACGTTCAGCCCTGCTTCCACATGCACCTTCAGCTGCGCGGGCGCCGTGCCCATGGCGCAAAGCGCGCCGATGGTGGCGATCTCGCGATCGCGCACCGCAAGGCCGGGCCGGGTGTAGATATCCCCGAACGGAAACTCGAGAAGCATCTCCGCGAAATCCGGGGCAATATCGGCCAGCGCCGCCACCACGCGTTCCCCGGCCTCGCCGTCGATCTCCGAAAGGGCCCGGCGCCCCCGCTCCAGCCGTGTGTCGCTCATCGGATCTCTCCCCTCTCGTAACCCTCGATCTTGGCGTCGAGCAGATCCAGCCCCGCCTGCAGCGCCAACAGCCTTTCGCGCACGCGCTCGCGGTGGGTGCGCAGCAGCGCCGCCCGTTCCGGCGCCGTCTCCGGGCCTTTTGCGCGCAGCCGGGCATAGACCAGGCGCTCGCGCACCGGCATGTCCGTGTCCCGCAGCTTCTCAAGGAAGGCGACCCAGCGCAGCGTGTCGTCGCCGTAATCGCGTCGCCCCGATCCGTCGCGCACCGGCAGCGGCATCAGGCCAATGCGTTCGTAATACCGGATCGTATCCGGGCTCAGCCCGCTCTGCGCGGCAAGATCCCCGATCTTCATGGGCGCTCCTTTCCCTCTGTCCCTCGCAGGCTACGAGTTGGAGCGCACTCCGGGTCAAGCCCGGAAAAAGGGCCGGCACCCGCGGCGCCGGCCCGGGCGGGATCACTCGATCCCGAAGACCACCGTCACGGCGGCGCTGACACTGCTTTCGCCGGCCTCGACCGGCATGGATTCCATGGCATCGGCCATGCGCATCATCGGCACCGGCCCGCCGCCGCCACCGCTCTCGCTGATCGACATCACCGGACCAAGCGTGACGCCCGCGGCCTCGGCATAAAGCTCGGCGCGCTCCACGGCGTCCTGCACCGCGTCACGGCGGGCTGCATCCTCGAGCGGCCCGGGCTCGGCAAAACCGAAGCTCAGGCCTTCCAGCCGGTTGGCGCCGCCGGAGACTACCTGCCCAAGCACCTCGCCCAGCGCGTCGAGATCCCGCACGCGGGCCCGCAGCATGTTCGAGGCCTCGAAGGCGATGACCTCACGCTCGTCGTAGGTGCCCGCGCGGTCGGCGTAGACGGGCCGCAGCGTCAGCCCCGTGGTCTGACGGTCCCGCTGCTCGATGCCGAGCGTGCCCAGCAGCTCGATCACCTCGCCGATCCGGGCATTCACCGCGTCTGCGGCGAGCTCCGCACCGGCATTGCGCTCGGTCACGCCAATGGTGATCGTCGCCATGTCCGGCGCCGCCACGGCCTGCCCCTCGCCGGTCACGGTGATGGTACGGGCGGGGGGTTCGCCCTGCGCCGCCACCGGGCCGGCAAGCCCGATCGTGGCGGCAACGAGAATCATCGGTAGAAGGCGCATTCGGTCGCTCCGTTCTGAAAACATGCCGCCACTCTCCGGCCCACCCGGGGAAGGCGCAAGGGAGGGCCCGTAAAATCCCCGTGTCACAAGCGGTTGCACGCCGACGCTCATTTTCATCCGGCCATGCCCCGGCCTCCGGGCAACACAACATTTTCTTTTTCGGGCAGAGAGTTGCCACCGGATTTTGACCCAATCGAAAGGACTCCCATAAGCTTCGCTGAATTGGTAAAAGCACCCCATGACTCCGAGTTTCGCGCTTTCCCTGTCTTCCGAGGGCGTCGCCCTCCTGCGCAGGCAGCCCTCCGGCTGGGCCCTGATCGACGAGGCCGGCTTCGGCGGCGCCGATCCCGATGCGGCCATCTCCGCCCTGCGCACCCGCGCCGAGGATCTCTCGGCCGAGGGCGGCAGGGTGCTGCTGGTCATTCCCGACGACCAGATCCGCTACCTCGATCTCGCCGATCCCGGCGGCGACGCCAACACCCGCGAGGCGGCGATCCGGACCGCCCTCGACGGCGCCACGCCCTACCCGCTCGATCAGCTTGTCTATGACTGGTCGGCCGCGCATGGCCGCATGTTCGCCGCCGCCGTCGCCCGCGAAACCCTGCAGGAGGCCGAGGCCTTCGCGGTCCAGCACGGTTTCGAACCCCTCGGCCACGTCGCCGCCCCCGGCAACGACGTCTTCGCCGGCAGCGTCGATTTCGGCCGCGCAAGCACCTGGACGGGCAAGGCCCCCGAACGCCTTCCCGCCGCCATCCGCGTGATCCCGGCGGACGAGGCCGCCCTGCGCCCCGAACCGCGTCCCCTGCCACCGGCCCCGCCCCCCGAGGCCGAGGCGCCATCGTCCGCATCCGTCGCCATCGTCGAACCGGAACCCGAGCCCACCCCGGCCGAGCCGGCAGCCCCCGACGCCCCCCGGGCCGAGCCGCCTGTGCTCAAGCTGAACCACGAATTCGGCACGCCGGCACCCGGCAAGACGGACGCAGCGCCCGCTCCGGAGCCCACCACTCCGCCGATCACAATCGCGGCCCCGACCTCCGCTGCCCAGCCCCCGTCGCAGCCGAAGGCGGCGAAAGCCGCTCCCTTCGCAAGCGAGCCCGGCGACCTGCCCCCCGATCCCAGGGTCTCGGCACAGAGCCTACGGCGCCGCTTCACCCCGGTGCCGCAACCCGATGCCGCGCTCCGCGACGCCCGCGTGACCGAGGGCCGCATCGGCGATGACGAACTCGCCCCCGACGCCTCCGGCAAGGGTCTCTCCTTCTCCTCCGGCCGCGCCGATACCGCCCCCGAGGACGATGTCCCCGAGGTTCCCACCGCCCTCGGCAAGCTGCGCACCCGCAAGCGCCGTGGCAGCGGCACGCCCGCAGCCGGACCGAAGCCCCGCAAGCAACCCGCCGCCCCCGCGGCGACACCTGCGGCAGCAGCCACCACCCCGGATCCGATCCCGGGGCCCGCTGCCCCCGTCGCACCGCCCCGGCCGACCCCCGCCACCGACAGTGCCACGGCCCTCTCCCGCGAGGAAGAGCTCGAGCGCATGACCCTCTTCGGCGCGCGCGGCCGCGAACACGACCGCCCCGCCGCGCGCCCCACCGGCCTGATCGCCGCTGGCATCGGTCTGCTTGCCCTCGCCGCCATCGCGGGCTGGGCCTCGGTGCGCTTCGACGACCGCATCGCCGCCCTCTTCGGCGGCGGCGACACCAGCGTCGCGGCACTGACGGCACCCGAGAGCGAGACGCCGCCCGAAACCGCCGCCGCGCCCGCACCCGCTGCCCCGGAACCGGAAGAACAGACCGAAACCGCCGCCCTGCCTGAAGCACCCGACGACGCCACCGCCCTCCAGCCGCTCGGTCCCGAGGAAGCCGCCGCCACCTACGCCGCCACCGGCATCTGGCAGCGTGGTCCCAACGGCCCGCTCGAACCCGCGCCGACGCTGCTTGGCGACGTCTACGTGGCCTCCATTGACCCCGAGGTGACCCAGCAGGACGCCGTCGCCCTTCCCGCCACCGACGATCTCGTGCAGGAGGCCGCCCTGCCCGACCCGGGCCTGACGCCACCGCCGGGCATGGTCTTCGACCTCGACGCACGCGGCCTCGTGCGCCCCAGCGCCGAGGGCACCCGCGCGCCCTCCGGCCACAGCGTCTTCACCGGACTGCCGCCCGCCGTGCCACCGGACCGGAACCCCGCCCCGCAGGAGGAAGAGACCACCAGCGAGGAGACACCCGGCGCCGTGCCGGAAGAGGCCCTGCCAGAGATCCGCCCCGAGGCCCGCCCCGACGATATCGTGGAATCGCGCGAACGCGCCCAACTCAGCGGTCTCAGCCGCGACGAGCTCGTCGACATCCGGCCCGTGCGCCGTCCGCCGACCGCCCAGGAAGAGGCCACCGCCGCCAACCCGTCCTCGCCCGCCACCGAACAGGCAGTCACCGCCTCGCTGGTGCCACTCGGCCGGCCCCGCGACATGGCCGCGATCGTCGAACAGGCGGATGCCACGATCACCCAGGCCGCCGCGGCGCCCGCGCCACAGCGGAGCGTCCAGCCGGACATTCCGAGCAACACCAACGTCGCGCGCGAGGCCACGGTCACCAACGCGCTCAACCTCCGCCAGACGAACCTCATCGGCGTCTACGGCACGCCCGAAAACCGCCGCGCGCTCGTCCGCCTGCCCAACGGCAACTACGAGAAGGTCAAGGTCGGCGACCGCATCGACGGCGGCCGCGTCGCCGCCATCGGCGAGGCGCAACTGCGTTACGTGAAGGGCGGCCGCAGCATCACCCTCGACATGCCGCGCGGCTGAGAGGCACCGCCTGCGCCCGACAATCCGGCAGAGGACCGCCCCGGATGGCCTGCGGGCGGCGGCCCCGCATGGCGGGGCTGTACCTCGCCTCCGTCCTGCGCTTAATTGCCCGCGACACGGCAATCCCCCTACCGCGAAGGTGCCAGGCTGACCCTCAAGAGCGCAACATACGGAACCGCCCTGACCGTCATGATCGGCTGGCTGCTCTGGGTGGGCAAGCCCGTCTTGCTGCCGCTCCTGGCGGCGATCATCTCGGTCTACGTGCTCTCCACCGCCGCGGCGAGCATCGACCGCGTGCCACTCCTGCGCCGCTTCCCCCCCTGGGCACGGCGCACGCTGATCCTGCTCGGCTTCGCCGTGGCGGTCGTCCTGCTCTTCGTGCTGGTCATCAACAACCTCGCCCAGATCGCCGCCGCCCTGCCGCGCTACGAATCGAACCTCGACCTGCTGCTCACCCGCACCGCGAGCCTCGTCGGCATCGACGACGAGCCCACATGGGAAAACCTCCGCAGCGCCACCTTCGACCAGTTCGACGCACGCTCGCTGATCGCGCCCGCCCTGCTGTCGCTGCGCGGCTTCGGCACCACGCTTTTCCTCGTGGTGCTCTACTCGGCCTTCTTCATGGCCGAGCGCGGCGTGCTCGCGCGCAAGGTCATCATCGCGGCGGGCGATCCGCAGCTCGGCGACCGTACGCTGTCGATCCTCGCGCATGTGAACGAAAGAATCGGCCAGTACCTCTTCGTCAAGACCACGGTCAACGTCATCCTCGGCGCGGTCTCCTACGCGATCATGCTGCTGCTGGGGATCGAGTTCGCGCTCTTCTGGGCCGTGCTCATCGCCTTCCTGAACTACATCCCCTACATCGGATCGCTGATCGGCGTGCTGCTCCCGGCGCTGCTCAGCCTCGCCCAGTTCGGCATGCTCTGGATGACCGGGATCGTGATCCTCGCTCTTTCCACCGCGCAGATCGTGGTGGGCGGCTACCTCGAGCCGCGGATGATGGGGCGCGCCTTCAACCTCAGCCCCTTCGCGGTGCTGATCTCGCTTGCCTTCTGGAGCGCGCTCTGGGGCCTGCCCGGCACGCTCCTCGCCGTGCCGATGACCGCAAGCCTCGTGCTCGTGCTGGCCGAGATCCGCGTCACCCGACCCTTCGCCGTAATGCTCTCCTCCAGCGGAAGCGTCTGACCCGCAGCCCCGCAACACCGGCCCGCCCCCCGCGTTGAAGCCCTCGGCCCAAACCGCCCCCTTCTTCTTGGCTCAAATATCTCGGGGGGAATGGCGCCGCAGGCGCCAATGGGGGCAGCGCCCCCGAAAGGTACCGCCCGCCACACCAGCGAGAGCCCGAACCCTGCCGCCCCCATCCACAACGGTCTCGCCCCAGCTTCTTCTCGCCCCAAATACCTCGGGGTGAATGGCGCCAAAGGCGCCAGAGGGGCAGCGCCCCTGGCTCCTCCGCCATCACGGACAAGATCCCGAAAATCGGGGACATTCCTAAGATCCGGTTAAACCGTCTCTGCAAGCCATTGAGTTCATTGAAGCGCCAGGATGTCCCGGCCCGGGACACCTCAAAAGGGCACGTCATCCTCGGCGTGCACGAACTTGGCCACGACCTTCTTGGTCCCCGCCTTCTCGAAGGCCACCTCCAGCTTGTCGCCCTCGATGCCGATGATTTCGCCGTAGCCGAACTTCTGGTGGAAGACCCGCTGCCCGGTCTCGAAGGACGACACGGCGTCGAGGTCGATCACCTGCGCCCGGCTCTCGCGCGGCTGGCTCACGGGTCGCTCCTGGCTGCGCGCCTGCATCCGCTTCCAGCCCGGCGAATTGTAGACGTCCGCCCGGCTCGCCCGGTCATGCAGCCCGCTCGCCTGCCCCGCCATGATCTGCGGCGAGGCGCTGGCCGACATGCCCGCGGCCCCGTAGCCGCCGCCGTACAGCCCCGGCGGCGTCAGCACCTCCACATGATCCTCGGGCAGCTCGTCGATGAAGCGCGAGGGCATCTGGCTCTGCCACTGGCCGAAAACCCGGCGATTGCCGGCGAAGCTGATCGTGCAGACCTCCTCGGCGCGGGTGATGCCCACGTAGGCCAGCCGCCGCTCCTCTTCGAGGCCCTTCACGCCGCTCTCGTCCATGCTCCGCTGCGAGGGGAACAGCCCGTCCTCCCAGCCCGGCAGGAAGACCACGGGAAACTCCAGCCCTTTGGCCGCGTGCAGCGTCATGATCGACACCTTCTCGCCGCCGTCGTCGCTCTCGTTGTCCATGACGAGGCTCACGTGCTCGAGGAAGCCCTGCAGGTTCTCGAAGCCCTCGAGCGCCTTCACCAGCTCCTTGAGGTTCTCCAGCCGGCCCGGCGCCTCGGGCGTCTTGTCGGCCTGCCACATGCCGGTATAGCCGCTCTCGTCTAGGATCACCTCGGCCAGCTCCATGTGGGTCATGTCCGGATCGCCGGTCATGCGGCCCCAGCGGACCAGCCCGTCCAGAAGCTCGCGCAGCGCGGCGCCGCCCTTGCCCTTGATGGCCCCGTCCTCGACGGCCCGGCGCGCGCCCTCGACCAGCGGCAGGCCGTTGTCCCGCGCGATGCGCTGGATCGTCTGCTGCGCCTTGTCGCCGAGCCCCCGCTTGGGCGTGTTCACGATCCGCTCGAAGGCGAGGTCGTCCTCGGGCGAAACCACCAGCCGAAAATAGGCCATGGCATCGCGGATCTCGAGCCGCTCGTAGAAGCGCGGCCCGCCGATCACCCGGTAGGGCAACCCGATCGTCAGGAAGCGGTCCTCGAAGGCCCGCATCTGGTGCGAGGCCCGCACGAGGATCGCCATGTCGTCGAGCCCGCGCGGCGCCATGCCCCGCGTGCCAGCCTGCATCGACTCGACCTCCTCCCCAATCCAGCGGGCCTCTTCCTCGCCATCCCAGTGGCCGATCAGGCGCACCTTCTCGCCGCTGTCGGCCTCGGTCCAGAGCTCCTTGCCCAGCCGCGAGCTGTTGCCCCGGATCACGTTCGACGCGGCGGCGAGGATATGCGGGGTCGAGCGGTAGTTCTGCTCCAGCCGCACCACATGTGCGCCGGGGAAATCCTTCTCAAACCGCAGGATGTTGCCCACCTCGGCGCCGCGCCATCCGTAGATCGACTGGTCGTCGTCGCCCACGCAACAGATGTTGCGATGCCCCTGCGCCAGCAGCCGCAGCCAGAGATACTGCGCGACGTTGGTATCCTGGTATTCGTCCACGAGGATATAGCGGAACCAGCGCTGGTATTGCTCCAGCACGTCCGGATGCGTCTGGAAGATCGTCACCATGTGCAGCAGCAGGTCGCCGAAATCGCAGGCGTTCAGCTCGCGCAGGCGCGCCTGGTACTGGGCGTAAAGCTGTGGACCCTTGTGGTTGTAGGCGCCCGCATCGGCGGCAGGCACCTTGTCGGGCGTCAGTGCGCGGTTCTTCCAGTCGTCGATGATCGAGGACAACTGCCGCGCGGGCCAGCGCTTCTCGTCGATGCCCGCGGCCTGGATCAGCTGCTTGAGCAAGCGGATCTGATCGTCGCGGTCGAGGATCGTGAAGTTCGACTTCAGCTCAACCAGCTCCGCGTGCCGCCGCAGCAGCTTCACGCAAATGGCGTGGAAGGTGCCGAGCCAAGGCATCCCCTCGACCGTCTGGCCCAGCGTGGCCGAGACCCGCGACTTCATCTCGCGCGCGGCCTTGTTGGTGAAGGTCACCGACAAGATCTCGTTCGGGCGCGCCCGCCCGGTGTTGAGCAGGTGCACGATCCGCGTCGTCAGCGCCTTGGTCTTGCCGGTGCCCGCGCCCGCCAGCATCAGCACCGGACCGTCGAGATGCTCGACCGCCTCGCGCTGCGCGGGGTTGAGGCTGTCCAGATAGGGGGCCGGCCGCGCGGCCATGGCGCGCGCGGATAGAGATGCCGCCTCGAAGGCGTCCATATCGTCGAAGCTGCTCATGCGCGGCAATGTAGCGTCGCCATGCCCCGAGATAAAGCAGCGTTTCCGATTTGTTCGCACATTCTCTTGGGGAAAACCGCCGCCGCCGCTAGGCCGCGACCGGCGATCTGCGCACGCCTCAACGGCCATACCGTCCAGGACGGTGGACAAGACGCCCTGCCCGGCGCCAGATACCGCCATGGACCTCAACGCACGCTATCCCGCCATTTCCGACCTGCGCCGCGCGGCCCGACGGCGCCTGCCGCGCTTCGTCTGGGAGTACCTCGACAGCGGCACGGGTGCAGAGTCTGCGCAGGCCCGCAACCGCGCCGCCCTCGACCGGGTGCTCTTCGAGCCGCCGGTGCTGCGCGGCGAGATCGCCGCCGACCTGTCCACCGACTTCCTCGGCCAGGCCCACGCCCTGCCGGTGGGCATCGCCCCGGTCGGCATGTCCGGCCTGATCCGCCCGGGCGCCGAAACCACCCTCGCCCGCACCGCCGCCACGGCGGGCATCCCCTATAGCCTCTCGACCGTCGCGACCGCAGCCCCCGAGGAGGTCGGTCCCCATCTCGGCCCCGCCGGTTGGTTCCAGCTGTATCCGCCGCGCGACCCCGAGATCCGCCGCGACATGCTCGCCCGCTCCCGGGACGCGGGCTTCACTGGCCTCGTTCTGACCGTCGACGTGCCTGTCGCCTCGCGCCGCGAGCGCATCCTGCGCTCCGGCCTCACCCAACCGCCGCGGCTCACGCCCCGCGTGGCCCTGCAATGCGCCATCCGGCCCACCTGGGCGCTTCAGAGGCTGCGGCACGGCATGCCGCACATGGCCACGCTCGATCCCTACAGCCGCGACATGGAAAGCCGCGATCCGACCGCGCACATCGGCTACCTGCTGCGCACGGCGCCCGACTGGGACTACCTGCACTGGCTGCGCGATCACTGGCAGGGGCACCTGATCGTCAAGGGCGTGCTGCGCGGCGGGGATGCAAGCCGGATCGAGGAAGCGGGTGTCGATGCCATATGGATTTCGAACCACGCAGGGCGTCAGTTCGACGGCGGCCCCGCCGCCATTGACGCGCTGCCGCGGGTAAGGGCCGCCACCGACCTGCCGTTGATCTTCGACAGCGGCATCGAAGGCGGGCTCGACATCCTCCGGGCCATGGCGCTCGGCGCGGATTTCACCATGCTGGGCCGCGCCTTTCACTACGCGCTGTCCGCGCTCGGCGAGGCAGGGCCGGCACATCTCGTGGAGATCCTCAAGCGGGACCTGATCGCAAACCTCGGGCAACTCGGTTTGGCCCGGCCAGGCGACGTGCGAGGGCTCGCGCTGTCGCTGGACGGATAAGGCAACGGGAATGCGCCGCCCCGGTGGGGCGGGACGACGCTCCCGGTGCCACCGGCGCAGAGCGCAGGGGCATCCGGTTACCCCAAGCGTTGGCCGATGACCAAGCCGGGCTAAGGTGGAAACGGCACTGCTCGGGACCTTGTTCCTCGCGGCCCAGTCAGCCGGGCGCGATCTGGCGCGCCAGTGGCACAGCTGTGATCCATTCCCCCACTTGCGACATTGTGGCCCCCAACGAAACGTCCTACAAATTTCTGCAAGTGCACAATACGAGGGAGGCTGGCACATGTCCGAGTTCAAGAAAATCCTCATCGCCAACCGGGGCGAGATCGCGATCCGGATCATGCGTGCCGCCAACGAGATGGGCAAACGCACCGTCGCCATCTACGCCGAGGAGGACAAGCTCGGCCTGCACCGTTTCAAGGCGGACGAGGCTTACCGCATCGGCGAGGGGCTCGGCCCCGTTCAGGCCTACCTCTCGATCCCCGAGATCATCCGTGTCGCCAAGATGTCGGGCGCCGACGCGATCCACCCCGGCTACGGCCTCCTCTCCGAGAACCCCGAGTTCGTGGACGCCTGCGCCGAGGCCGGGATCACCTTCATCGGCCCGCGCGCCGAAACCATGCGCGCGCTCGGCGACAAGGCGAGCGCCCGGCGCGTCGCGGTCGAGGCGGGCGTGCCCGTCATCCCCGCGACCGAGGTGCTGGGCGACGACTTCGACGCCATCACCAAGGAAGCCGAGGAAATCGGCTTTCCCCTCATGCTCAAGGCAAGCTGGGGCGGCGGCGGACGCGGCATGCGTCCGGTCAACGACGCCAAGGAGCTGAAGGAAAAGGTGCTCGAAGGGCGCCGCGAAGCCGAGGCCGCCTTCGGCAACGGCGAGGGCTACCTCGAGAAGATGATCACCCGTGCCCGCCACGTCGAGGTCCAGATCCTCGGCGACAAGATGGGCAACATCTACCACCTCTACGAACGCGACTGCTCGGTCCAGCGCCGCAACCAGAAGGTCGTCGAGCGCGCCCCGGCGCCATATCTGAGCGAGGCCCAGCGCGAAGAACTCTGCGAGCTTGGCCGCAAGATCTGCTCGCACGTGAACTACGAATGCGCCGGCACGGTCGAATTCCTGATGGATATGGAGACCGGCCAGTTCTACTTCATCGAGGTGAACCCGCGCGTGCAGGTCGAACACACGGTGACAGAAGAGGTCACCGGCATCGACATCGTGCAGGCTCAGATCATGATCGCCGAGGGCAAGTCGCTCTCCGAGGCGACGGGCCGTGCCAGCCAGTACGACGTGCGCCTGACCGGCCACGCGCTGCAGACCCGGATCACCACCGAAGATCCGATGAACAACTTCATCCCCGACTACGGCCGCATCACGGCCTACCGCTCGGCCACAGGCATGGGCATCCGGCTCGACGGGGGCACCGCCTATGCCGGCGGCGTCATCACCCGCTACTACGATTCGCTGCTGGTGAAGGTCACCGCCAAGGCGCCGACGCCCGAAAAGGCCATCGCCCGGATGGACCGCGCCCTGCGCGAATTTCGCATTCGCGGCGTCAGCACCAACATCGACTTCGTCATCAACCTGCTGCGGCACGAAACCTTCCGCACCAACCAGTATACGACGAAGTTCATCGACGAGACACCAGAGCTCTTCGACTTCAAGAAGCGCCGCGACCGCGCGACCAAGGTGCTGACCTACATCGCCGACATCACGGTGAACGAGCACCCCGAGGTGGCCGGGCGCGCCCGTCCCGCCGCCGACCTCAAGCCCCCGAAGGCACCCGAGGTCCCCTGGGACGAAACCCCGCCCGCAGGCACCCGCACGCTGCTCGACGAGAAGGGCCCGCAGGCCGTGGCCGACTGGCTGGCCGAGCAGAAGCACGTGCTCATCACCGACACCACCATGCGCGACGGCCACCAGTCGCTGCTGGCCACGCGGATGCGCTCGCTCGACATGATCAAGGTCGCGCCCGCCTATGCCAGCAAGCTCTCGGGGCTCTACAGCGTGGAATGCTGGGGCGGCGCCACCTTCGACGTGGCCTACCGCTTCCTTCAGGAATGCCCCTGGCAGCGCCTGCGCGACATCCGCGCGCGGATGCCCAACATCATGACGCAGATGCTTCTGCGCGGCTCGAATGGTGTCGGCTACACCAACTACCCCGACAACGTCGTGCAGGAATTCGTGCGCCAGGCAGCCGAAAGCGGCGTCGACGTCTTCCGAGTCTTCGACAGCCTCAACTGGGTCGAAAACATGCGCGTCGCCATGGACGCGGTGATCGACAGCGGCAAGATCTGCGAAGGCACCGTCTGCTACACGGGTGACATCCTTGACCCCGAACGCGCCAAGTATGACCTGAAGTACTACGTCTCCATGGGCAAGGAACTGCGGGACGCCGGTGCCCATGTTCTCGGGCTCAAGGACATGGCGGGCCTGCTGAAACCCAGCGCGGCCCACATGCTCATCAAGGCGCTCAAGGAAGAGGTGGGCCTGCCCGTCCACTTCCACACCCATGACACCAGCGGCGCGGCCATCGCCACCGTCATGGAATGCGTGCGCGCAGGCGTCGATGCGGTCGACGCGGCCATGGACGCGCTTTCGGGCAACACCAGCCAGCCGACCCTCGGCAGCATCGTCGAGTCGCTGCGCTTCACCGAGCGCGACACCGGCCTCGACATCGGCGCGATCCGCGAGATCTCCAACTACTGGGAGACCGTCCGCGGCCAGTACGCCGCCTTCGAAAGCGGCCAGCAGGCCCCTGCCTCCGAGGTGTATCTTCACGAGATGCCGGGCGGCCAGTTCACCAACCTAAAGGCGCAGGCGCGCTCCATGGGGCTCGAGGAACGCTGGCACGAGGTCGCCAAGACCTACCGAGACGTGAACATGATGTTCGGTGACATCGTAAAGGTCACGCCGTCTTCCAAGGTTGTCGGCGACATGGCGCTGATGATGGTCAGCCAGGGTCTCACCCGCGAAGATGTGGAAGACCCCAAGAAGGACGTGAGCTTCCCCGACAGCGTCATCGGCATGATGCGCGGCGATCTCGGCTTCCCGCCGGGCGGCTTTCCCGAAGGCATTACCAAGAAGGTGCTCAAGGGCGAGAAACCCCGCAAGGACCGCCCCGGCAAGCATCTCGAGCCCGTCGACCTCGACGCCGCCCATGCCGAGCTCAACGCCAAGTGGGAAGACGTGGAGATCGACCGCGAGGACCTGAACGGCTGGTTGATGTATCCCAAGGTCTTCACCGACTACGTGGAACGTCACCAGAGGTACGGCCCCGTGCGCAGCCTGCCGACGCGGACCTTCTTCTACGGGATGGAGCCCGAGGAGGAGATCACTGCCGAGATCGACCCCGGCAAGACGCTGGAAATCCGCCTCGTCACCGTGGGCGAAACGCAGGACGATGGCGAGGTCCGCGTCTTCTTCGAGCTGAACGGCCAGCCCCGCACGATCCGCGTGCCCGACCGCAAGTCCGGCGCGGCCAAGGGCGCCAAGCCCAAGGCCGAACCGGGCAACGCCGCCCACGTCGGCGCGCCCATGCCCGGCGTCGTCGCCTCGATCGCGGTTCAGCCGGGATCGAAGGTCAAGGAAGGCGACCTGCTGCTGACCATCGAGGCCATGAAGATGGAAACCGGCCTGCACGCCGAGCGCGACGCCACGGTCAAGGCGGTGCACGTTCAGCCCGGCGGCCAGATCGACGCCAAGGACCTGCTCATCGAGTTCGAAGAGTAACACGGCTCAGCCCCTGCCCGGCCTGCCGGGCGGGGGGATCCCTCCGATCCATCGGTCCAGTCTGCAATCATGTGTGTCCGCCCTGACGGGCGCGGGACGGTCCGCTGACACGCGGCAGCGTTTGCGCAGGCGCGCCGCTGACACAAAATTCGCGAGCCCCGCCGTTACTTGGCGTCAATACTGCCCGAATTCCGAACAAATCCTTTCATATCAAAATATTGAGCGTGCCCTGCCCCCGCCACCCTACAGGCCGCCACATCCCTGACACACTTCCGAACAGGGGTGTGACTTGCTGGGTGCGGGTCAAGATGCTTTACCAAACAAGGCACAAACGCTTGTGTCTGACCAAATTTTTCCAACGCCTCGGCCATGTCGGCCTGCCCTCAGCGGCACTCACCGCCAAGATCGAACAGACGTAGTTTTGTTATGAATCATCCAGATGGCCGCGCCATCCAAGAAAACGAATCCTTCATACCCGAGCGGCTTCTCCGCGGACTCGTGGAGTTGGAGGCAGCGAACTCGACCCGCGCGGTCTGGGATATCCTGGTGCAGACCGGGGCCGAGATGGCGCTTCCCTTCGTCGAATACACCTACGCCACTGATTTCCGCAATCCGGCCCGCCCCCAGTTCGTGCACACCACGATCGACTCCGTCTGGCTGACCTGGATCGACGAGTATCAGCACCTGCGCGACACGGCCACGTTCCGCAGCCACGGCTGCCATTATCTTACGCCGGTCACCGTCGGGGTTTCCTATTTCGATGAAATGGGAACGATCTCACCCGAACGCCGCCAGCATCTCATGATGGCTTCGCAGCTCGGCGTGGACGCGGCGGTCGCCTTCCCCCTGCGCATGGGGATCGACGGCCAGGCCGCCCTGATGACCTTCGGCGGAGCTCACTCAAAGCCCGACTTCGACGATCTGCTCATCCGGCATGGCTGGACGCTCCACGCCCTCTCGCATTCGGCCCACCTGCGCTACACCGAGCTGCTCAAGAAGGAGATGGTCACCAAGTACGGCCTAACCGAGAAGCAGCGCGAGTTGATCGGCCTCGTCGGGCTCGGCATGATGGACAAGCAGATCGCCCACACGCTCGGCATCTCGTTTTCCGCCGTCCGGCAGCGGCTGGCCACGGTGCAGCAGAAGACAGGCGCCCAGAATCGCGCGGATCTCGCGGCGCTGGCCATGCGGCTGGGGCTCGTTCCCGACCCGCTCCTGCGGGGTCAGACGTCGCAGGCCACGGTCTATCTCAGCACCCATGCCGGTGCGACCGAGAACACCGATCTCATCTGCCCCGAAAGCGACAGCACCGCGGCCGAATAGGCAGCGGACAGGCTGACGTGACGGCGTGCCGAAAAGCAAGAAAAAGGCGGAAATTTCCTCTTGCACGCCCGACGGGGGACCGTTAAATCCCCGCTACCCATTCAGGGACGCGGGCGTAGCTCAGGGGTAGAGCATTACCTTGCCAAGGTAAGGGTCGTGAGTTCGAATCTCATCGCCCGCTCCAGAATGGCCGACATCGATGGATATGCGGGCGTAGCTCAGGGGTAGAGCATTACCTTGCCAAGGTAAGGGTCGGGCGTTCGAATCGCCTCGCCCGCTCCATCGACCCGGTCTTTCCTCACAAATAATCAGCTGGCCTCAAGTACCCCGCCACTGGCGGATCGACACATCGATCTCCTCCTGGATCCAGTTGCGGAACTCCAGCAGCGCCGGCTTGCGCGCCGAGGCGCCGCGCGTCGCGAACCAGTAGGTCGACCCCGTCCGGATCCGCTCCGGGAAAGGCGAAGCCACCTGCCCGCGCTCGAGCGCGTCGCAGGCCAGAGTTTCCCAGGCCATGAAAACGCCCTGCCCCATCATCGCCGCGTCAAGACAGAGCGAGGCATCCTCGTAGGCGGGTCCTGCCGGCATCACGGGCGGCACCCGCCCCATGCCCTCCCACCAAGGCCCCCAGCCCTGAAGCCCCTCGTTCTCTCGGATCACGGGCAGGCGCAGCAGATCTTCCGGCACCTTCACCCCTCGCGCCAGCGCGGGCGACATCACCGGAAACACGCGCTGGTCCAGCAGCTTGACCGCATTCGCGGGCCGCGCGGCCGAGGCCGGCAGCACACGGATGCCCGCGTCATGTCCCGACCGGTCGAGGTCCACCAGCGGCACGCCGGGCACCAGCCGCACGCTGACACCGGGGTGACACTCGTTGAACCGCCCGATCCGCCAGATCAGCCAGCGGCTGGCAAAGATCGGCGCCACAGTGATCGTCAGAACCGACTCCGCCTCTTCGCGCAGGTCATCCAGGGCGCCCGAAAGCTCGGTGAAGGCCGAGGTCAGGCGCGGCGCGATCCGCGCGCAGGCGTCCGTCGGCGACAGCCCGGTCGAGGCGCGCAGGAACAGCGGCTGCCCCAGCGCCTTTTCGGCCTTACCCAGCCGCTGGCTCAGCGCGCCCGCCGTCACACCCAGCTCCTCCGCGGCCGCGGCCAGCGTGCCGGTCCGGGCCACCGCCTCTATGACACGCAGGGCCGACAGGGGGATCGCGTTCAGGTTTCGCATTTAGCTTTTCTAAAGCCCCGTCGTCGCGAAGTCGATTCCCGCGCGCGCCCAGCGCACCTATCTATCGTCCATGACATACATGATACCACAGATGACCCGATCACCCTTCCCCAGCCTCGGCTACATCCGCATCGGACTGCCCCGGCTCTTCCGGCGCCCGACGCGCCCCGAAACCCGGTGGCAGCGCGATCCGCTGTCCCATCCGCAGGTCGCGAAGATGTCCAAGCGAGAGCTGGCCGACCTGCCCTTCGACCCCGAAACCGTCCGTCCCGACTGAGGGCCGTTCACTCCACCGGGAACATACGCAGGCAGGCCATGCTCTGGCCACGGAACTCCGCAAGCGTCTCGATCGCGTTCCGCCGTGTCCCGACGACCCGCAGACCGGCCAGCTTGGTCCGGTCATCCCCCGAAACATAAAGCTGAAGGATCCGCGCGCTCACCATCAGCGAGGTCTCGAGATCCTCGATCGAGATCAGGTCGGCATTTTCCAGCATCGACGCGGTTTTCGAGAAGATCCAGGCGCATTTCAGCGCCTGCGCCTCGCGGCCGCTGTAGACCTGCTGCGCCGCCACGCCACCGGGCAGAGCCACCCAGAGCGCCAGTGCCAGCAGGCCCACCCGCACCCTCAAAACGCCTTGAAGGTCATGATCGTGAGCGACCGCTCGATCCCGGCGATGCTCAGCAACTCTTCGTTGATGTACTTGCCCACATCCGCGCCCTCGGGGATGTAGAGCTTCATCAGCAGGTCGTATTCGCCCGATGTCGAGTAAAGCTCGGAATGGATTTCACGCAGCGCGATTTCTTCGGCAACCTTGTAGGTTGTGCCCGGCTTGCAGCGGATCTGAACGAAGACGCAGGTTGTCATGGAAGGGCCTTTCACTGTCGCTCGCACGCTGACATAGCGCAGGGGGGCTGGCAATGGCCAGACGGCGCCCCTTGGCGCCCCCGATCCGGCCCCCTATAACCGCGCGAAAGACCGAAGGGGTGCCCCATGCGCAAGGCCGAGATCCACCGCAAGACAGCCGAGACCGAGATCCGCATCAGCATCGATCTCGATGGCTCGGGCCACTACGCCAACAGCACCGGCGTCGGCTTCTTCGACCACATGCTGGACCAGCTCGCGCGGCATTCGCTGATCGACATGGAGATCACCGCCAAGGGCGATCTGCACATCGACGATCACCACACGGTCGAGGACACGGGCATCGCGCTTGGCCAGGCGCTGGTGAAGGCGCTCGGCGACAAGCGCGGCATCCGCCGCTATGGCGCCTGCCTGCTGCCCATGGACGACGCGCTGGTGCGCGCCGCGCTGGACCTTTCCGCGCGGCCCTACCTGGTGTGGAACATGGAGCTGCCCAGCGCGAAGATCGGCACCTTCGACACCGAACTGGTGCGCGAATTCTTCCAGGCGCTGTCCAGCCACGGCGGGATCACCCTGCACGTCGACACGCTGCACGGGCTCAACAGCCACCACATCGTCGAGGCTGCCTTCAAGGCCGTCGCCCGCGCCCTGCGCGAAGCGGTCGAACCCGACCCGCGCAAGGCCGACGACATCCCATCCACCAAGGGCGCGCTCTGAGGGCAGCGCCCGGTACTTGATTTTCACTGCTTTTCGGGCGACCTCTGCGGCCCGACAAATCGCGGGAGAGACACCTCATGCTCACGGCCATCATCGACTACGAGAGCGGCAATCTGCACTCGGCGGAAAAGGCGTTCCAGAAGATGGCCGCCGAAACCACCGGCGCCGAGGTGAAGGTCACCACAGACCCCGACATCGTGGCCAAGGCCGATCACCTCGTCCTGCCCGGCGACGGCGCCTTCCCGGCCTGCGCCAAGGCGCTGCGCGACAGCGGCTGCTACGAGGCCATGCTGGAAGCCGTCGAGAAACGCGGCGTTCCCTTCCTCGGCATCTGCGTCGGCATGCAGCTCATGGCCCGCAAGGGGCATGAGTACGAGGCCACCGAAGGGCTCGGCTGGATCGACGGCGAGGTGATGTACATCACGCCGGGCGAGCCCGGCCTGAAGGTGCCGCACATGGGCTGGAACGATCTCGTCTTTGACAACCCGCACCCGGTGCTCGAGGGGATCGAACCGGGCGAGCACGCCTATTTCGTGCACTCCTATCAGATGCGGCTGGCGAACTTCGATCACCGCATCGCGCACGTCCAGTACGGCGGCGACGTCACCGCCATCGTGGCCAACGAAACCACCGTCGGCCTGCAGTTCCACCCCGAGAAAAGCGCCGGCCCCGGCCTGCGCATGATCGGCAACTTCCTGCGCTGGAAGCCATGAGCGACGCGATCGACCTGGCCGAGAAGCTGGCAAGCTTCTCCGAGCAGTGGGCGCCGCGCACGGTCGCAGAATTCAACGGCCACGACGTCATGGTCGCCCGCATCGAGGGCGAATACCACTGGCACGCGCATCCCGACACCGACGACTTCTTCCTTGTCCTCAAGGGAGAGATCGACATCGAACTTCGCGACCGCACCGTGCACCTGTCCGAAGGTCAGATGTTCGTCATCCCGCGGGACGTGGAGCACCGCCCCGTCGCCCGGGGCGAGGCGCATATCCTGCTGATCGAACCGACCGGAACGCCCAACACGGGCGATCCGGACACGGCAGCCCCCCGTCAGGTCATCTGACGGGGCACGACCTGCTCAGGTCGTCTTGATGAACTCCAGCAGGTCATCGAACAGCCTGTCCGCATGCGTCGCGGGAATCCCGTGCGGCGCGCCCTCGTATTCCTTGAGCGTCGCGCCCTCGACGTGCTTCACCACCTGGTGGGCCGTCGGCTCGATCGGCACGGTCGCATCCGCGGTGCCGTGGATCACCAGCGTGGGCTTGGTCATGAACTCCAGATCCCCGCGCAGGTCGGTCTTGCCGAAGGCGTCGACGCAATCGAGCGTCGCCTTGGGGCTCGCCATCATGGCCATCTGGAACGACCAGTCGAGCTGCCCCTGGCTCACACCGCCGCCCTCGGTGCCCTGCCCGTAGAAGTCCTTGAAGAAGTCCTGAAGGAACCCCTGACGGTCCTTGCGCAGGTTCTGCTTCATGCCCTCGAAGACATCCTCCGGCGCGCCGTCGGGGTTGTCGTCGGTCTTGAGCAGGAAGGGCGCGATGGAGGACACCAGCGCCACGCGCGCCACCTTGTGGCCGTTATGGCGGTTCATGAAGCGCAGGATCTCGCCGCCCGCCATGGAAAAGCCCACCAGCGTCACGTCCGACAGGCCCAGCGACTCGATCACCGCGGCAAGGTCATCCGACAGCATGTCGTAGTTGTAGCCCGACCAGGGCTGACCCGAGCGGCCAAAGCCGCGGCGGTCATAGGAAATGACGCGGTAGCCTTCCTCGGCCAGCCTGACGGCCTGGTATTCCCAGCTATCGGAGTTGAGCGGCCAGCCATGGATCAGGATGATCGTGGGACTGGTGCTCACCGCGTCGCCCCAGTCCTTTACGAAAAGGGGCGTGCCGTCCTGCGCAGTGATCATGGGCATAAATCGGGTCTCCCGGTGAAGTAGGTTCACCGGGCCAACGCGGCCGGACCTGCGCCGTTCCGGATTACTGCACCCGGGTCCAGACCTGCCCGTCGCAGACGGGCCCCTTGCAACCCGTGACCTTGAGTTTGTCGCCGCTGAGTTCGGCCTTGGCGGTCGCAGTCACGTCCATCAGCGGGACGTAGACCGTGCCATCCGCATAGGCCCCATCCCCCTGCGGTTTCAGGTCCCAGAACAGCCGCTTGCCCACATTCGGCGTTGTCACCTCCTCCCCTCGCGGGTTGAAGGCCTTCTCGATCGTGCCGCAAAGCGCTGCGCCGCATTCGCTGACGCGGATCAGGCTGGTCAGGTCCTTGCGGTCAGGCTCCGTCCGCCAGAGCCCGGTCGCGGGATCCGCCGCGATCGCGGCTGTCCCTGTGAAGATACCTAAGGCAACGAAGGCGGCGAGACGGGTCATGGGTCCTCCAAGCGGTGCATCAACCATATGTTCAGATATGGTAAAACAATGGTTGACGGGCCCGGTTCCGGACCCGCCACCGCCTCTGCGAAACCCTGCCGATCGGGTTACTTCAGCCGCGCCCAGGTCTGGGTCTTGCAGAAAAGTCCGCCGGCCACACAGCCGGACAGGTCAAGCCGGTTGCCGTTTAGCTCCATCTTGCCGAGGTAAATCTTGTCGTTCGACGGTCGCCAGACGCGGCCCTCATAGCTGCCGCCACCCTGCGGCGCCATGTTGATGACCAGCGTCTTGCCGATGTTCGGAGACCGATATTCGCCGCCATCGTTGAAGGTCCGCTCGATCACCCCGCAGATGTTCCCCCCGCCGCAGGGCGCCATCCGGACATAGGCGTAGGCGCCGTCGTCGGGCTGCGTCTTCCACATGCCCTCGACCGGATCCGCCGAGGCGGCGCCGGCCAGCAGCATGAGCGCAGCCGCCAGTTTCAGTGCTTTCATGGTCTCTCCTCCCTTGCCATGATGGGCAAAGCGTGTCGGAAAGCTGGCAGACCGATCAAGCGTGACGCATGGTAAGCTTGCATGTGCCGCTGCGTCCCCGTAAATGGCGCCAACGCCGGGGACCCCCGGTCAACACTTTGACGGGACGCGCAAAATGATCCTCTACCCCGCCATCGACCTCAAGGACGGTAAGGCCGTGCGCCTGCTGCGCGGCGACATGGAAAAGGCGACAGTCTTCAACGACGATCCGGCCGCCCAGGCGCTCGAATTCGTGGCCGCCGGCTGCGAATGGCTGCACCTTGTCGACCTCAACGGCGCCTTCGCCGGTCAGCCCGTGAACGGCGATGCCGTGGATCGCATCCTGAGCCAGACGCAGACCCCCGCCCAGCTCGGCGGCGGCATCCGCGACATGGCCACGATCGAGGCCTGGCTGAACAAGGGTCTCGCCCGCGTCATCCTCGGCACCGCCGCGGTCGAGGATCCCGACCTCGTGCGCGAGGCCGCGCGCAACTTCCCCGGACAGGTCGCCGTCGGCATCGACGCCAAGGGCGGCCGCGTCGCCACCCGCGGCTGGGCCGAGGTCACCGATATCGAGGCCACCGATCTTGCCCGCAAGTTCGAGGACGCCGGCGTCGCCGCGATCATCTACACCGACATCAACCGCGACGGCGCCATGGAAGGGCCAAACATCGCCGCCACCGCGGCGCTGGCCGAGGCCGTGACGATCCCCGTCATCGCCTCCGGCGGCGTCAGCAGCCTCAAGGACCTCATCGCCCTGCGCGACTGCGGCGCCAAGCTCAACGGCGCCATCTCGGGCCGCGCGCTCTACGACGGCAAGATCGACCTCGCGGACGCGCTCGCCGCGCTGCGCAAGTAGGCCCTTGCGCACCGCTGCCGTCATCCTTGTCGTGGTGATCCTGGCCTGCCTTGCGCCGCTGGGGGCGGTCATGGCCGCTTCCGCCATCGCCGAACAGGCCGGCTGCCGCCTGGACGAGGGCAGCGTGCATTCCTGCATGATCTCGGGCACCGACTGGGGCGACGCGCTCTACACCGCCTTCGTGTCGGGCTGGTTCATGCTCGTGACCCTGCCCGTGGCCGCGCTGGCGGCCCTCGTGCTCCTCGTGCTGGTGCTGATCGATGCCCTGCGCCGCTTCCGCGCGCGCTCCTGAGCGGTTTCCCACTTTTCCACCCCCGCCATTCGCGCTAGTCAAAGCCCATGCTGAAGACCCGTCTCATTCCCTGCCTCGATGTCGCCGATGGCCGTGTGGTCAAGGGCGTCAACTTCGTCGACCTCCGCGATGCCGGCGATCCGGTCGAAGCCGCCCGCGCCTACGATGCGGCCGGCGCCGACGAGATCTGCTTTCTCGACATCAACGCCTCCCACGAAAACCGCGACACCATGTACGACGTGGTCACGCGCACGGCCGAGCAGTGCTTCATACCGCTCACCGTTGGCGGCGGCGTGCGCAGTGTCGAGGACGTGCGCAAGCTCCTGCTGGCCGGCGCTGACAAGGTCAGCTTCATGTCCGCCGCCGTCTCGAACCCCGACGTGGTGTCCGAAAGCGCCGACCGGTTCGGCAGCCAGTGCACGGTCGTGGCAATCGACGCCAAGAAGGTCGCGGACGGCCGGTGGGAGATCTTCACCCACGGTGGCCGCAAGGAAACTGGCATCGACGCCGTCGACTTCGCCTTCCGCATCGCGGCCAAGGGCGCGGGCGAACTGCTTATCACGTCGATGGACCGCGACGGCACCAAGTCCGGCTTCGACAACGAACTGACGAGCCTCATCGCCGACGCGGTGAACGTGCCGGTGATCGCCTCGGGCGGCGTCGGCACGCTCGACCACCTCGTCGAGGGCGTGACCGAGGGCCATGCCTCTGCCGTGCTCGCCGCCTCGATCTTCCACTTCGGCACCTACTCCATCGCCGAAGCCAAGCAGTACATGATGGATCACGGCGTCCCCATGAGACCCGCGCCATGACGCTCGAAGAACTGGCCCGGGTGATCGACACCCGCGCCGCCGCCGACCCCGAGACAAGCTGGACCGCCAAGCTCCTCGCCAAGGGCCCCGAGAAATGCGCCGAGAAATTCGGCGAAGAGGCCGTCGAGGCGATCATCGAAGCCGCCAAGGGCGACCGTTACCGCCTCACCTCCGAGGCCGCCGACGTGCTCTTCCACCTGCTGGTGATGCTCCGTGCCCGCGACGTGCCGCTCGCGGACGTCATGGCCGAGCTCGACCGCCGGCAGGGCACCTCCGGCATCGCCGAGAAGGCCGCCCGCAAGGGCTGAGCACGACCGCGCGTCACCCTGTTGCCACGCGAGCGAAACGGCTTTTGCCCGCGCAGCAATGCTGGTTCACTCGCCCTATGGTTGCTTGGCTTGTCCTGATTCTACCGCTTGTCCTGCTCATCGCGCTCTCGGCGCGCGGGACTTCCGTCATGCTGCTCGCGCCCCTCATGGCGCTGGTGGCCGCCCTGCTCGCGACCCAGCCGTTGCTGGCGACGATGACGCAGGTCTTCATGCCCGCGCTCGGCGGCTTCGTGACCGAGTTCTTCCTGCTCTTCCTGCTGGGCGCGCTCTTCGGCAAGGTCATGGCCCACAGCGGCGCGGCGGAAGCCCTCGCTCAGGCGGTCGTCCGGCGCCTCGGGGCCGACCACGCCATCGCCACCACGGTGGTGGCCTGCGGGTTGCTCACCTACGGCGGCGTCTCGCTCTTCGTGGTCGCCTTCACGGTCTACCCGCTGGCACGCGCGCTCTTTGCACAGGCGGGCACACCCGACCGGCTGATCCCCGCGGCCATCGCGCTTGGCGCGTTCACCTTCACCATGACCGCCCTGCCCGGCACGCCCGCGATACAGAACGCGATCCCGATGCCCTACTTCGGCACCGACCTCTACGCCGCCCCGGGCCTCGGCATCATCGCCGCCGTCATCATGGCGGGCGGTGGCCTGATGATCCTCAACTTCATCGGCCGGCGCGAGGGCATCGAGGGCACCGGCGAGAACGATTCCACCGTCCGCGACGACGCACCGCCCGCCTGGCAGGCGCTCCTGCCCATCGTGCTGGTGCTGGCGCTGAACCTGCTGCTCAGCCGCGCGATCTTTCCGGCGATGGATTTCTCCTTTCTGCAGGAAGAGCAATGGGGCGGCGTCGATCCTGCGACCCTCACCGGCCTCTGGGCCGTGCTCACCAGCCTCGCCGGGGCGATCCTGCTGTCGCTCGCGCTCTTCCGCCGGCAGATTTCCGAGCCCATGGCCGCCCTCGGCCAAGGGGCGCAGGACAGCCTCATGCCGCTCATGAACACCGCGAGCCTCGTGGGCTTCGGCGCCGTCATGGCCGCCTTGCCTGCCTTCGACGTGATCCGCCGCGCGATCGAGGACATGCCCGGCGGCGCCGCCGAATCCCTCGCCGTGGCGGCAAGCGTGCTGGCCGGGATCACCGGCTCGGCCTCGGGTGGCATGTCCATCGCGCTCGACGCGCTCGGCGCCGACTACCTGCAGCGCGCGCAGGCCGAGGGGCTCGACCCCGCCCTGCTGCACCGCGTGACGGCGCTTGCCACCGGCGGGCTCGACGCCCTGCCGCACAACGGCGCGGTCATCACGCTGCTCACCATCGGCGGCCTCACGCACCGGCAGGCTTACGGCCCCGTCTTCCTCGTGGCCGTCGCAGTGCCCGTGCTGGCGCTTGTGGTGGTGCTGGGCCTCGCCCGCGTTTTCGGAACCTTCTGAGGGCTCAGACCCCGATCAGGCGCGGGTATTCCATCTTGGGGCAGCGATCCTGGACCACGTCCAGACCGCGCGCCTCGGCCTTGGCCACGGCCTCGGCGTTGGAAATTCCCAACTGCATCCAGACCGTGCGCAGGTTCGGCAGCGCCTCCAGCGCCTCATCCACAACGCCGGGGACCTCTTCGGAGCGGCGGAAGACATCGACCATGTCGACCTCCGCCGGACAGTCAGCCAGCGAGGCGCGCACCACCTGCCCGAACAGCTCTTCGCCCGCATGGCCGGGGTTGACCGGGATGACGGTATAGCCTTTTTCCACCAGGAATTGCCCGACGTAGTGGCTCGGCCGCTCCGGCTTCATCGACGCTCCGACGAGGGCGATCACCTTCGTCCGCTGCAGGATCTCTCTGATCGTGTTGTCTGTCTGGGTCATGACCCTCACTTAAACCAGTCACGAGAAAAGAAAATGCGCCCAAGGAAAACCTTGGGCGCCAGTCACGGAACGAGGGACAGTGAAGGGCTCGCGAGTGTTCCGTACCCGCGATCCTGATAGAGAACTTAGGCGAAAAAGTCACAGATGGAAGAGACGTCAAGAATTTGTGAACAAATGACTTGACTGTGCTTCTGGCGCATGCGTCGAGATACCGCCCAACACCGAGTCATGCAAGTGTACCGACGGGTCCGCGCCCACCACGCGTGGCGCCCGGAGCAGGAAAAACTTGGCCAACCCCTGCCATGTGCCCACTGAAGGTGCCTCGGGATCGCAGGGGAATCGCGCCCGCCATCCCGCCGGCAGTTCGACGCCGTTCTCTTCCAGTTTCTCCAGCATCCAGACCAGCGGGATGTTTGCCAGCGGGCGCGCCGCGGCAAAGCCGTTGATGTGCCCGCCCACGTCGCCATGCGTTCCGCGGAACCAGACCTGCTCCACCCGCCCGGGATGGCTCTGCGGCGTCTCCCAAAGCACCGGCGCAAAGGCCTGCCGCGTCTCGTCGAGCGCCAGCGCATGGTAGCCCTGCCGGATCGCCGCGCCGAGATCGTGATTGTGAAAGGCATGCGCCGGTTCGGTCAGCCGCCAGACCAGCGGCAAGCGCAGGCCCAGCGCCTTGACCGTGTCCCAGGCGCCCACCATCTCGATCACCGTCCGCTCGTGGCACCAGGCTCGCGAGAAGGCCCGCGCGGCCGCCCCGTCAGGATCGTACTGGTAAAGCCGATAGACCTGACGGATGTTGCGCTCCGTCGCATGCTCGGCCCGCAATAGCCCCACCCGGTCGATGATCCCGGCCAAGGACCGCACCGCATAGGCCCCCCGCGAATAGCCCAGCAGAAAGATCCTGTCCCCCGCACGATAGCGCGAGGCAAGGTAGCCGTAGGCCCGGCAGATCTGGCGGTTGATTCCCTTGCCCGTGATCACCCCGGCACTGTCCCACCAGTCGTCCCACTGCACACCCGCCTCGTAGTAGAGCGAGGCATGGCCGATCTCGTGCAGCAGCCGGTAGGTCAGCCCGGCATTGGTTTCCTCGCCCGGATCGAGCGAGGACATGGTGCCGTCAAGGACGATCACATGATCGATCGGCCCGCGCCGCCGGACAATGTTCGCCCGCCCCGGCGTGAACCGCCGTCGCACCCAACCAAACAGCCCCTGTCCCAGCCGCATTCGCCGTGGTCCCCGGAAACGTCCTGCCCGCAACGCCGCCCCGCGACGCGCTACATCTCAGATGGTAGTCCCGGGGAGATGCACAATCCATGAACGCACGTGTCGCAGGGACGCCTGTCCGCCTTCGTGAAGGATCTCTCCCGCCTGACCCTGACCAGCTGCAGGATGGATACGGGGGACAGGCCATTCGGTCCTTGCTAGGGTGTTGCACATGCTTGCGCCGGGGAGGAAGGAATGCCGCTGATCGATATCCATGTTCTTGAAGGCGTCTTCTCGTCAGAGGAAAAGGCGCGCCTCATCACCGAGACGGCCAAGGCCTTCGGAAGCGTCGCGGGAAAAGCGATGCAGGACAATGTCTCAGTGCGGGTCCACGAGGTCAAAAGCGGCGACTGGGGCGGCGCACAGGGGATCTGGACGACCGAGAAGGCGCTGCAATTGAAGGACCGGGGCTAGCGCGACCGCCCGCCCCCGTCCGCTATCCGAGCTCGGCCCAGCCCCGCCTGCCGGGCCAAGAGAAAGGCCAAAGGCCCTTTACTCTGCCGCGATGGCGCTGCTGCCGCCGAGCATTTCCCACATGCGCAGGGGCGTGAAGGGCATGTCGACCTGCTTCACCCCGCGCTCCCAGAGCGCATCCTGCACCGCGTTCGACACGGCGGCCAGCGCGCCAACGGTGCCGGCCTCGCCGCAGCCCTTCATCCCCATCGGGTTCTGAACCGAGGGCACCGGGATCGTATCGAAGTCGATCATCGGAATATCCCAGGCCCGCGGCAGGGCGTATTCCATGAAGGTCGTGGTCAGAAGCTGGCCCTCGTCATCGTAGACGCAGTGTTCGGTCAGCGCCTGGCCAATGCCCTGCGCGACGCCGCCGTGCACCTGACCTTCGGCCAGCATCGGGTTGATGAGGTTGCCGAAATCGTCGACCACCGTGTAGCGGACCACCTTGGTCTCGCCGGTTGCCTCGTCGATCTCGACCTCGGCCACATGCGCCCCGTTGGGATAGGACCGCCCATCAAGTTGCGCCGTGGCGCTCCAGCTCAGCAGGTCCTCGCGGCCGGC
The DNA here is from genome assembly GCF_003054175.1 of Allosediminivita pacifica. Taxonomy (GTDB): domain Bacteria; phylum Pseudomonadota; class Alphaproteobacteria; order Rhodobacterales; family Rhodobacteraceae; genus Allosediminivita; species Allosediminivita pacifica. Next base: position 64,794 of record NZ_QBKN01000006.1, on the reverse strand, counting down.
CTCGCGCGCCATCGCCGCGGCCTCGAGCATCGTCGGCGTCAGGTTCGACCCTTCTGCGCGGAAGCGGTCATCGTCGAAGCTCACCGCCTCGGGCGCAACGTCCATCTCGCCGGCCAGGAACTCGGAAAAGCCGCTGACCATGTTGCTCACCGCGGTCAGCGTCACGTTGGTCTGCACCGTGACCGAGCGCGAGCCGCCCGTGCCGCCGCCATTGGCGATCAGGTCGGAATCGCCCTGGATGACCTCGATCTTGTCCGCGGGGATGCCCGACTGGTCGGACAGGAACTTGGCATAGACCGTCTCGTGCCCCTGCCCGTTCGACTGGGTGCCGACGTAGATCTTCGCGCCGCCCTCTTCGGTGAACTCGACCTTCACGTCTTCCGAGGGCGAGCCGAGGATGCTCTCGATGTAGTAGCAGATCCCCATGCCCCGCAGCTTGCCCTGCGCGGCGCTTTCCGCCTTGCGCGCGGCGAAGCCCCCCTTGTCGGCGTTCTGCTCGGCACGCTCCAGCAGGCGCGCGAATTCGCCCACGTCGTAGCTCTCGCCCGAGGGCGTCTTGTAGGGGAACTGGTCCGGCGCGATGAAGTTCTTCCGCTTCAGCTCCCAGGGATCGACGCCAAGCTCGCGCGCGGCGCGGTCCATGATCCGCTCCAGCACGTAGATCGCCTCGGGCCGCCCGGCGCCGCGGTAGGCATCCACCGGCGCGGTGTTGGTATAGATGCCCTCGCATCGCAGCCACGCGGTCGGAATGTCGTAGACGCCCGTTAGCACCTTCGAGAAGAGCTCGCCCTGAATGAACTGCGCAAACTGCGAGTTGTAGGCCCCGAGGTTGCAGATGTTGTGCACCCGGTAGGCTGTGATCCGGTTATCGGCGTCAAAGGCCAGCTCGGCCATGGTCACGAGGTCGCGGCCCGCGTTGTCGGTCAGCATGGCCTCTGTCCGGTCCGACATCCAGCGCACCGGCTTGCCCAGCGCACGCGCCGCCTCCGGAACGGCATAGTATTCACTGTAGGGCGCGGCCTTCATGCCGAAGCCGCCACCCACGTCGGGGTTGGTCACCCGGACCTTCTCGGCCGGCAGGCCGAAGGCGTTGACCAGGTAATCCTTCATCCCCCAGACACCCTGCCCGTTGAAGGCCAGGTGCATCCGATCGCCGTCCCATTCGGCATAGCAGCCGCGCGGCTCCATGGAGTTCACCAGGATGCGGTTGTCGCCAACCTCGAGTCGCACGACGCTGTGCGCCTTTTCGATCGCCTCGGCGGTGGCCGCCTCGTCGCCGACGCCGAAATCGAAGGCCCGGTTCTCGGGCGCCTCGGGGTGGATCTGCTCGCCGCCCGGCAGACCTTCCATGTGGACGGGAAGATCCTCGATCTCGCACTCGATCAGCTCGGCGGCATCGCGCGCCTGCTGCAGCGTCTCGGCCACCACCATGGCGATGGGCTCGCCGACATAGCGCACGCGCTTCTCGGCCAGCACCGGCCGCTTCGGCGCGGCCCCCGTCGTGCCGTCGCGATTCGGCGCAAGCGCACCGGGCATCGCGGTATTGACCCCTGCGGCATCCAGATCGGCCGCCGTCATCACCATGTGCACGCCCGGCATCTCGCGCGCCTCGCTCACGTCGAGCGAGGTGATCTCGCCATGTGCCACTGGGGCGCGAAAGAAGATCGCGTGCAGCGATCCCTCGGGCGCGATGTCGTCAACGTAACGACCGTGCCCGGTCAGGAACCGCTGGTCCTCGACCCGTGCCACCGGCTGGCTCTTGCCGAACTTTTCCATGATGCGCCTCCCCTGCTGATCCGCCGGGGCAGCCTAACCTCTGGCGCGTCACTGTCCAGTGGGGCCGAGCGTCACCGTGCGCGCCATGCCATATCCGTTGAAACCGGTTGCAAGCGCGCCCGAATAGGCGCCCATCCCGGCAAACAGCAGATAATCCCCCTCGGCCAGATCCGCGGGCAGCGGCAGCGGCTCGGGCAGCACGTCGAGACTGTCGCAGGTCGGCCCGAAGGCGACGCGCCGCCTTACCGCGGCCTCGCGCTGAAGCCCCTCCGGGGACACCACGCTCACCCGGTCCGAGGCCGCGATGTCGCGCCATTCCGCCAGCGAGCCGTAAAGCCCGTCGTTCAGGAAAATGACCTCCTCCTCCACGGCCTTCACCTGAAGCGCCAGCGTCATGCATTCGGCCACCATGCCGCGCCCCGGCTCGCAGACCAGCGCCGGTGCATCGGCCCCGAACCGCGCGGCCACCTCCTCCGCGATGGCCGCGAAAACCCCCTCCAGGTCCGGCACAGCCGCGCCGCGCCGCGCCGCGAACCCGCCGCCGACGTTCAGCCGGTGCAGCGACACGCCTGCCGTCTGCGCCACCTCGGCCGCGGCCTGAATGTAGCGCCGCCACGGCATCGCGCTGTCGCACTGGGTGCCGGGGTGGAAGGTCAGCGAAGGGGTAAAGCCCATCTTGACCACCCGCCGCAGCAGATCCGCCGCGCGCTCGGGACCGGCCCCGAACTTCGCGCCGAAGTCATAGGCCGCGCCCGCGACCTCCAGCTTCAGGCGCACCGCCACCTCGCTGCCCTTTGGCAGCCCCGACAGCTTCTCCAGCTCCCCGTGACGGTCCACCGACCACGAGGTCACGCCCGCGTCGAGGCCTGCGGCGATCTCGGCCCGCGTCCGCACCGGGTTGTGGTAATGCAGCGCCGCCTCGGGCGCTCGGTCGCGCACCAGCGCCATCTCGTCGGGCGAGGCCACATCGAAACCCGTCACGCCCGCGGCCAGCAGGTTGTCGAGCACCCCCGGCGCCGGGTTGGCCTTGACCGCGTAGGTCACCATTCCCGGAAAGCCCTTCAGGAACCGCGCCGCCGTCGCCTGCAGGATGCCGGGCTCGAAGAACATCACCGGCCGCTCCGGCGTGTGCTCCGTCAGCCACGCCGCCGCGCTGGAATGGAATGCCTCGATCCTGCTCATACTGCCCTCCGGGTTTGATTTTCCCGGAATCATGGCAGAACTTTCCGTCGCATCGCGTGGTCCGATGCGGCAATCTGAGCGCAGCATGAATCGATCCGACGACGCAAACCCGCATATCGACGAAACCGACCGCCGCCTCGTGGCGCTGCTGGCCGAGGATGCGCGCGCGCCCGCCGCGACACTGGCCCGCCGGCTCGGGCTCGCACGCACCACCGTGCAGGCCCGCATCGAGCGCCTTCTGGCACGCGGCGTCATTTCCGGCTTCACCCTGCGTGCGGGGCCCCGGCTCTCCGCGCCGATCCGCGCCACCGCCATGGTCTCGGTCGAGCCGCGCAGCGGCCCCGGCGTGCTGGCTCGGCTCGAAAGCCTGCCGCAGGTCCGCTCGGTGCACACCACCTCTGGGCGCGTCGATTTCATCGTGGAACTGGCCGCCGACACGACCGAGGAGCTGGACGAAACCCTCGACCGCATCGGAGAGGCCAAGGGCGTGCGCAGCTCCGAAAGCCTGGTGCATCTCAGCACCAAGCTCGACCGCAGGGTCTGAGCAACCGGCGGGCTCTCAGCCCGCCGTGTCCGCCTCGTAACTCAGCCCGATCTCGGCGCGGATCCGGTCCATGGTCTCCATGATCTGCACGGTCTGCGCCGGCCTCATCCGCGGATCCGAGGTCCGTCCGCCAAGCACGGCCTCCTGCACCGCCAGCGCCTGGCACTCCATGCCGCGCCCCTCGGGCCGCGTGTCGAACTCTTCCAGCACCGCGCCGTCATGCGACACCACCCGCAGACGGCTGGGCGTATACCAGACCGCGTCGATCTCCACGATCGCCTTCTCACCGACGATCTGCGCGGTATTCGGCCCGGCAAAATCGCTGGCGCAGGACATCTGAGACAGCGCCCCGCCGCCATGCCGCATGACGATCTCGACCCCGGCATCGGCGCCCGTCTCCTTGAAGCGACCCACCGCGTGCACCTCCTCGGGCGCGCCCAGCACGTCCCAGGCAAAGGACACCGGGTAGATGCCCAGATCCAGCAGCGCGCCACCGCCCAGCGCCTTGTCGTTGAGCCGGTGCCCCGGATCATCGGGCAACGCCTGCGAATGGTCGGCGCGAAGGCTGCGGATCTGCCCCAGGGTCCCTTCGGCAATGATCTCGCGCAGACGCACCATGTGCGGCAGGAACCGCGTCCACATGGCCTCCATCAGGAACAGGCCCTTCGCCTCGGCCAATTCCGCCAGTTCGCGCGCCTGGCGGCCATTCATGGCCAGCGGTTTCTCGATCAGGACATGCTTGCCGGCTTCAAGCGCCAGCCGGGCCCCTTCGAGGTGAAAGGGATGCGGCGTCGCCACATAGACCACGTCCACATTCGGATCGCCGACCAGCGCCTCGTAGCTGCCGTGTGCCGCCGGGATGCCATGCGCCTCGGCAAAAGCCTGCGCCTTGCTGCCCGACCGCGATCCCGCCGCCGCCACGGGCAGGCCCGCCGTCATCAGATCGCTGACGAATTTGTCGGCGATCCCGCCGGTTGCCATGATGCCCCATCTGCACTGTCGGGTCATGTGTCCTCCACTGAAGTCTGCCCGCCCGACGATCGGAGGGGCCACGCGATCCAGCGACCGCCACGGACCATGCTAGGCCACGCCCCCGTGGGCGCAAGCAGAGGGTAGCCACGCCCCGAGGACTCGACCGCACGGAGCCGTCTTCGCGCGAAACGGGAGCCCGACCGAGACGAGACAAAACAGCCCGAAGATTCATTATTAACATTAATTTCGAGATATAAACACCTTATACGATTAAAAAATTATCTCACTAGAGAGCTTCTCTTATCCCCAATTGACAACTTGCATACTAGTCTGCAATCTTCTCTCAGAGCGCCGGAGGGGCGCCAAAGGGAGGACATCATGACAGAGATCAGAACCGCGGCTGCCGCGTCTCTTCTGGCTGTGCTGGGCCTGGCTCAGGCTGCACAGGCGCAGGAATTCCAGCTCAACGTGAACACCGCGCTGGCCCAGAGCGACCCGCTCTACAAAGGTCTCGAAAGCTTCGAGACCAACCTCGAGGAAAAGTCCGACGGACGGATCGAGGTCACGCTCTACCCCAACTCGCAGCTCGGCTCGAACGAGGACGTGCTGGAACAGGCCCGCGCCGGGGCGCCGGTGGCCATCGTCACCGACGGCGGGCGGCTTGCCGTTTTCACGCCCGAGTTCGCCATCCTCGGCGCGCCCTTCCTCGCCGACGGATACGAGGGCATCCGCAAGGTCGTGACCTCGGACCTCTTCGAGGAATGGGGCCAGGACCTGCACGACAGCGCGGGCCTTCAGGTGCTCAGCTTCAACTGGTGGCAGGGCCAGCGGAACCTTCTGACCAACGTCGAGGTCACCACGCCCGAGGATCTGGCCGGCGTGCGCATGCGTACCCCCGGCGCCCCGGTCTGGACCGAAACCATCCGCGCCATGGGCGCCACGCCCACGCCGCTGCCCTGGGGCGAGGTCTACTCGGCGATCCAGCAGAACGCCATCGACGCGGCCGAAGCCCAGCTTCCCGCCGTGGTTGGCGCCAAGCTCGAAGAGGTCATCGACACGGTTACCCTCACCGGCCACATCAACCTGATCACCGGGCTTGTGACCTCGGCCCAGTGGTTCGACAGCCTGCCCGAGGACCTGCAGACCCTCGTCCGCGACGAGGCGCTGGCCGCGGGCGAGATCGCCTCGCAGGGCACGCAGGACGTGCTGGAGCAGATCAAGTCCGACCTGCGCGAGGCCGGCGTCGCGGTGAACGAGATCGACAAGACGCCCTTCATCGAGGCGACGCAGCCGGTCTACGAGACGCTCGACCTCGCCGACCTGCACGCCGAGGTGCAGGCCATCCTCGACGCCGAATAAGGCGCCCCACCCGACCGAAGGGGCGCGCCGGTCGCGCGCCCCTTTCCGGAGGTATCCCGCATGCTCGACATCCTCGATCGCGCCGAGTTCTGGCTGGGTGCGGTACTGCTCGCCGTGATCACCGGCCTTGTCTTCGTCGCGGCGGTGATGCGTTTCACCGGTCACCCGCTGATCTGGTCGGTGGACATGGCACAGCTGCTGTTCATCTGGCTCTGCTTCGTCGGCGCCGCCCGCGCCATGCGCCGGCACGCGCACCTTGGCGTCGATCTCCTCGTCGCGCGCCTGCCGCGTCGCGGGCGGCTCGGCCTCGAACTGGCGCTTGCCGCGGTGGTGCTGGTCTTTCTTGGGATGCTCGCCTGGCAGGGCTGGAAGCTGACCCTGATGAACACGGCGCGGATCTTCGGCGATAGCGGGCTGCCCTACTGGCTGGTCACCGTCGCCGTGCCGGTGGGCTCGGTCCACCTCGGCATCTGCGTCATCGCCAACGCGCTCCGCGCCCTGCGCGACCCGGCGGGCGAACGGCTTGTCTTCGCACGCACCGACAACGGGCCCCCGGCCCCCGCCAAATCAGAGGCACAGACCGCATGGGACTGATTTCGCTCGTCTTCCTTGTCCTGCTGGTGACCGGGCTGCCCATCGCCTTCGCCATCGGCATCGCGGGCTTCACCTTCTTTGCCACCAACGGCGTCATGCCGATCCAGATCGGCGTGCAACGCGTCGCCTCGGTCTCGCAGAGCTTCCCGCTGCTGGCCGTGCCCTTCTTCGTGCTTGCCGGGCACCTTATGAACGAAAGCGGCATCACCGAACGGCTGTTCGCCTTCTCGCGCACCGCGGTCGCCTGGATGGCGGGGGGCCTTGCGCAGGTCTCCATCATCCTCTCGACCCTCATGGGCGGCGTCTCGGGCTCAGCCGTGGCCGATGCCGCCATGGAGAGCCGCGTGCTGGGTCCGCAGATGGAGCGCGAGGGCTATGCCCGCGGATTTTCCGCCGCCGTCATCGCGTTGTCGTCGCTCATCACCTCGACCATTCCGCCGTCCATCGGTCTGATCCTCTACGGCTTCGTGGGCGAGGTCTCGATCGGGCGGTTGTTCCTTGCCGGCATCGTGCCGGGCGTTCTCATGATGACCGTGCTGATGGTCACCGCCTGGCTGGTGGCGCGCAAGCGGGGCTACGTGAACCCCGAGGCCAAGAAACCCACCCGCGCCGCGCTGGCGAGGACAGCCTGGGACGCCAAGTGGGCACTGCTGTTCCCCGTGCTGCTGATCGTGTCGATCCGCGGCGGGCTTTTCACCCCTTCCGAGGTCGGCGCCTTTGCCGTGGTCTATGCCATCCTCGTGGGCCGGTTCGCCCACGGCGCCTTGTCCTTCGACGGCCTGCGCGAGGCCTTCTCGGCCTCGGTCTCGGACATCGGGATGATCATGCTCATCATCCTCATGTCCGGCATGATCGGCTTTGCCATCACCTTCCTGCGCGTGCCGCAGGACCTCTCGGCGCTTCTGATCGAGGGGCTTCAGAACCCTGTGCTGGTGGTGGGGGCGATCCTCCTGTTCCTCTTCGTGGCGGGGCTGTTCCTGGAAAGCACCATCTTGGTGCTCCTGCTCACCCCCATCTTCGTGCCGATCATCGAGAATGTCGGCTTCGACCCGGTCCACTTCGGCATCCTGATGATGACGCTGGTCACGCTGGGCTCCATGACCCCGCCGGTGGGGGTCTGCATGTACACGGTCTGCAGCCTCCTCGACTGCAAGGTCGAGGACTACGTGCGGGAAGCCCTGCCCTTCCTCGCCGCCGTGCTGGGGCTGGTGATCCTGCTGCTCGCCTTGCCCGAGCTGGTGCTCTTCATCCCGAACTGGGCCTTCGGCTGAAAGGTTTAAGACAATGAGACAGACCTGGCGCTGGTTCGGCCCGTCCGACAGAACCACCATCGACGAAATCCGCCAGTGCGGGGTCGAGGGCATCGTGACCGCCTTGCACCACGTCCCGCCCGGGCAGGTCTGGACGCCCGAGGAGATCGCCCTCCGCCAGGCCGAGGTCGCCACCCTGGCCTGCGGCAGCCCCTCGGGCCTTGCCTGGGAGGTGGTCGAGAGTCTCCCGGTGACCGAGGCGATCAAGCAGCGGCGCGGCCCATGCGCCGACCACATCGCCGCCTACCGCGAAAGCCTCCGCAACATCGCCGCCGCCGGCATCCGCACGGTGTGCTACAACTTCATGCCCGTGCTCGACTGGACCCGCACGCAGCTTGCCGCGCCCACACCCGAGGGCACGGCCTGCATGCGCTACGACCACATCGACTTTGCCCTGTTCGATGCTTTCGTGCTGGAACGCCCCGGCGCGCAGGACGGCTGGGACGACGCCACCGCCCGCGCGGTGGCAGAGCGCCGCGCCGAGACCGACGCCGAGCGGCTGGACGGCATCGGTCAGGCGGTCCTCTCGGGCCTTCCCGGCGAAGGAGCGGCCCCCGGCCCCGCGCAGATCCGCGAGCGGCTCGCGGAATACGACGGCCTCACCGCCGACGACCTGCGCGACAACCTCGCCGCCTTTCTGCAGGAAGTCGTACCACTGGCCGAAGAGCTGGGCCTCCGCCTCTGCTGCCATCCCGACGATCCGCCCTTCCCGCTGCTCGGCCTGCCGCGCATCATGTCAACCGAGGCGGACTACCGCTTCCTGACCGAGGCCGTCGACAGCCCCGCCAACGGCATCACGCTCTGCTCCGGCTCACTCGGCGCACGCGGCGACGCCGATGTGCCCGGCCTCATGCGGCGCCTCGGCCACCGCGTCTCCTTCCTGCACCTGCGCAACGTGCGGCGCGAAACACCCGCCCTCACCGGCAGCTTCCACGAATCCGACCACCTCGATGGCGACGTGGACATGGCCGATCTGGTCGCCGCCGTTCTGGAGGAAGAGACCCGCCGCCGCACCGAGGGCCGCGCGGACCACCAGATCCCCATGCGCCCGGACCACGGTCGCGAGATGCTCGAGGATCACGACCGTGGCGCCCAGGCGGGCTATCCGCTTGTGGGCCGCATGCGGGGCTTGGCCGAAATCCGCGGCCTTGCCCTCGGCCTCGCCCGCAGAGAGGCATGACCATGGCAACTTGCAGCGCCTCGACCCGCCGTGGATACTCCTTGGCACGTCACGGGATCGCAGCTAGACAGGGGAAACCCGCAAACTTGAATACTAGTAGCCCTGACCAGATGCCTCTCCAGCCCGGCCTCAACCTCTCCGAAGGTGCCCTCGGACCGCAGGTCTACAAGCACATGCGCGACCGCATCATTTCGGGCCAGATCACGCCGGGCACCCGCATCTCGGAAACCGAGATTGCCCGCCACTACGAGGTCTCCCGCCAGCCCGTCCGCGAAGCCTTCTTCCGGCTGGCCGACGCCGGCCTCGTGCAGGTCCTGCCCCAGCGCGGCACCCTCGTGCGGCGCATCTCGATCCGCGGCGTCACCGACGCCCGTTTCGTGCGCGAGGCCATCGAGGCCGACATCGCCCGCCTCGTAGCCGAGGACCCCGCCCCCGGCACCACCGAGCGCCTGGCCGATCTGATCGAGCAGCAGGCGGGCGTCGACGGCGACGCCGCCGCCTTCATCCGTCTGGACGAAGCCTTCCACCACACGCTCGCCCAGGCCGCCGACAAGACCTTTGCCTGGCGCATCGTGGAAGAGGTGAAGGGCCAGATGGACCGGGTGCGCTTTCTCTCGACGCGCTACCTGCCCACCGAACGGCTGGTGGACCAGCACCGCGCCGTACTCGCCGCCATCGAGGCGCGCGATCCCGACGCCGCCTCATCCGCCATGCGCCAGCACCTGCGCGGCGTGCTGAGCGACCTGCCCGAAATCGCCCGTCAGGTCCCCGAGTTCTTCGAACCCGAGGGCTGATCCCGCAGGACAGGGACGCAAGGCGTCACTTGGCCGTCAGCGCTTCGCGAAGCTGTTCGGGCTGGATCGGCTTGATCAGGATCCGGAAGGGATGGTCCTGGTGGATACGCTCGATGGTCGGCGGCTCGTTCGACCCCGTGATGAAGACCAGCTTCATGTCCGGCTTCACGTCATAAACCCACTGCGCCACATCGACACCGTCGCGTTTTCCGCCCAGCCGCACGTCCATGAGGACATATTGCGCATCCGAATTTTCGATAACGTCAAAGGCCTCTTCGACCGAATGGGCCATTCCGACCACGTTGGCGTCGAATTCCTCGCACATGGCGCGGAGATCCTCTGCAATCAGGACATCGTCCTCGACGATGACGATATTGACGTTATTCATAGCGGTCCATTTCGTTGATATCCGGGGGAATTCGCACTTCCACGACAAGGCCGCCGGAGTTTCTGACCTGCATGTCGGCCTTCAGCTGCGAGACCATGCTCCGAATGATCAGGCTCCCGGTCCCCTTGGTTTCGAAGACCTGCGCCGGATCACTTGTTCCGGCGCCGGTGTCGGACACGACAAGCATCAGGCAGTCGGGACGGTTTTCATAGCTGACGACAATCCTGCCGGGACCGTCGGCGAAAGCATGCTTGATCGCGTTCATGACCAGCTCGTTCACGAGCAGCCCCATCGAGATCGCGACCTCGATATGGGCGCGGCCATCGTCCGCTTCGACGATCAGCTCGATCCCGCGACGCTCGAGACTGTTGCTGACCGCGACGCCCTTGCAGAGCACCTCGAGGAATTCCTTCACCTCCACTTCCGATGGAGTCGGTGACGAGATCAGAAGCTGATGCACCGTGCCAAGGGCTGCCACCCTGTCCGACACGGCCCGAAACGACTCGGTCAGCTGCGGATCATCGAACTTCCGCGCCTCGATCCGCAGCATGGCATTGATCTGCTGCAGGTTGTTCTTGACCCGGTGGTAGAGCTCCTTGAGCAGAAGCGCCCGCTCGGCGCTCGTCTGTCTCAGGTCCTGCACAAGCTGGGCCCGGTCGCGATCGGCCTCGTTCATGAGGTGACCGTTTCTCAAAACCGCCCATGTGGCGATCGCCATCATCACGATGGCAAGCAGGCTGAGCCGGAAGTTCGCGTTGAAAAGCCCCACGTCCGTCAGTTGCAGCGCGACGAAACACAGGGCGACCGGCGCCAGCGCCACCAGCGGCAGAAGACGCCGCGCCCCCACACTGCCGGGCCCGCGGCCGACCAGGATGGCGACCCAGCTCCGACCCGGCGCAAGAAGCAGGAGCGCGGCGAACACGAAGACGAACAGGACCGCCGTGTGCAGCGCCATGGCGGTAAAGACGAAGACGTCGTAAAGCGCGCGGGTGTCGAAGGCATAGCCCACCAGCGCAACCAGCGCGGCCAGCAGACCCAGCGTCGCCGTCCACTGAAACGCTGGCGCCTCTCCGTCCTTCCGCGTCAGCGCAAACAGGCTGTAGGCGGCAAGCAGCACCGAACCCGAGGTGGCAAAGGCCATGCCGTCGTCTGCAGCCATTGAGGGGACGACCAGGTTGTCGAGTTGCACGCCGATTTGGAAGCTGGCCAGGATCAGGTTTACGGCGGCGATGCCTCCGGCAAACCCGGCGCACAGTCTCGGCCATGTCCGGTCCCGGCCGGTCGCGTGCGCGTAAATGCCGGCGGAAAGCAGCATGAAACAGAGGGTCGTGCTCGGCACCATGGCCGCGAAATCCGGACGGATCCGCGTGAAGGCGTCGACACCCGCCCCCCAGCCGACAATCAGCACGGCCGCGCTCAGACCCGCCACGATCAGCGAAAGCCACTTGGGCCAGACAGAATTTCCGGCGCTTAGTTCCAATAAATCCTGCTGCTCCCGCTTTGGCCGAATACCGGAATACGTTAAGTCATATCCCAGAACTACCTATACGGGAACCGCCTGTCTCGAAAGCGACGCGACGCCACGTTTTGCGGCCTTCGCGATATTGCGGGACCACGCTTCGGAAAACGCCTCAAATCCGTCTGAATTGGCCCGGGTAAAACCCGACCCCAAGCGGCCAAACCCTTAAAACCCGGTTAATGGCGAGAGATAAGCCTTTGATATTGCTCACTCGGGAAAATGTCCCGGCCCGGGACACCCTTATCAGCCCTTGTCTTCCTCCATCCCGTAGCGGCGGAACAACCCGCCTTGGGTGAGGAAAAAGACAAAGATCGCGGCGGTCAGCCCGAAGGTCTTGAACCAGACCCAGCTCTCGGTGCTCATGGTCCGCCAGATCACCTCGTTCAGCACCGCCAGCCCGAGGAAAAAGGCCATGACCCGCTTGGTCAGCAACATCCAGCCCTCCTCCTGCAGCGGCACCAGCTCCTCCATGACCAGCCTCAGGTAGCTCTCGCCCCGAAGCAGCCCCACGGCCAGCGCACCCCCGAAGATCAGGTAGATCAGCGTCGGCTTCATCTTGAAGAACCGCTCGTCATTCAGCCAGACAGACAGCCCGCCGAAGACCACGATCAGCACCGCCGTCACCACCTGCATCTTGCTCAGGTGCCCGGTCAGCTTCCACAGCAGGCCCATGCAGATCAGGAAGACCGGGATGAACCCGGCCGTAACCACGATGAAGCCCTCGTAGTCGGTCCCCCCGATGGTGAAGACGCGGTCCTTCAGCAGAAGATAGGCCACGAAGAACCCCAGGATGGGGCCGTATTCCAACAGCGGCTTGAGGTATTTGGGGCGCGTCTCGCCAGCCATGGTCTGTCCTTCTCTCCGGGAGATCCCGGTTTCAGATAGGCGGCTCAGCCGCCGAACTCAACGATCACCGCCCCGAGGGCAATCAGCGTCATCAGCGCGATCCGCCGCGGCCCCACGGTTTCCTTCAACACCAGCACCCCGATCAGCGCCGCGAAGACGGTGGATGTCTCGCGCAGCACCGCCGCCTCGCCCACCTTGTCGAGCCGCGTGGCCAGCATGATCGAGCCAAAGCTGAAGAACGCCACGATCCCGCCGACGAAGCCCCGCTTCAGCAGCGGTCCCAGCGCCGGAGGCTCGGCCATCTTGCGCCAGCGGAACGCCGCGATCACGGGCATCAGCCAGCCGTCGATGAAGAAGAACCACGCGAGGAAGGTGAAGGGGTTTGCCGTCGCCCGGATCCCGTAGGCGTCATAGGTGGTGTAGAGCGCCACGAAAAGCCCCGTCGCAACCCCGAAGGCCAGCGCCGCGGGCAGCGTATCGCGGTCCTTCACGAGGAAGATCAGGTTGTAGACCGCCAGCCCGAAGATCCCCGACAGCAGCACCGCCACGCCCAGCCACTGCAGCGGCGCGAAGACCTCGCCGAAGATCAGCCAGGCGCCGATCACCGCGAACAGCGGTCCCGTGCCACGCACCACCGGGTAGACCACAGTGTAGGCCCCCCGCGTGTAGGCCAGCGCCTGAAGGAACTTGTAGGCCGTGTGGATGACGAAGGCGCCCGCGAAGATCACCCACATGTGCGGCTCGGGCCAGGGCACCACGAACAGCGCCACCGGTGCCGCCATAAGTCCGTAGGCCCCGTCGATCGCGCCCCGCGACAGCCAAGGATCGTGCCGACCCTTCTGCAAGGCCCCGAAGACCGCGTGCAGGAAGGCCGCCATCAGCGCGAGGAACAGCGCGAGGTTGTGCCCCGCCGCCGTCCCCTCGAGGGACAGGAGCCAGTCGCTCATGCGTACCCCCGCACCATGGAACCTACGCGCCCACGGGCGTCTTTCGCCAGACAGGCTAGAGGAGAAGACAGATGCTCGAGCAGATCGCGGACGAACTCACCACCACCTTTTCCGCCGTCCCGGCCCCGGTTGCCTTCACCCGGCTCGCGGCGGCGGTGGTGCTCGCCGCGGCCGTCGGGATCGAACGCGAATACTCCGAGAAACCCGCAGGCCTGCGCACCCATATCCTCGTGTCGGTTGCCGCCTGCCTCTTCGTGATCCTCGGGCTCGAACTCGCCGCGATGGACTTCGGCGGCTCCTCCGAACAGCGCAACGACCCCCTTCGCATGATCGAGGCGGTGACCGCGGGCGTCGCCTTCCTCGCCGCGGGGCTGATCTTCACCTCCAACGGCAAGGTCAAGAACATCACCACCGGCGCCTCGCTCTGGCTGGTGGGCGCCGTGGGCCTCGGCTGCGGCGCGGGACAGATGCCGCTGGCCGCCATGGCCACCGGCATCGTGCTCTTCGTGCTGCTGCTCCTGCGCCAGGCCGAACGCCTGCTCGGCACGGACTGATCGGCTCAAGGGTCGAGCCCCGTCAGCGCCGCCGCGAACTCCTCGGGGTCGAAGGGGGCAAGATCGTCGATCTGCTCGCCTACCCCGATGGCGTGGATCGGCAGTCCGAAGCGGTCCGCCAGCGCCACCAGCACGCCGCCCTTGGCGGTCCCGTCCAGCTTGGTCATCACCAGCCCCGAAACATCGGCGAGCTTGCGGAAGGTCTCGACCTGGTTCAGCGCGTTCTGACCGGTGGTGGCATCCAGCACCAGCAGCGTGTTGTGCGGCGCGTCGGGGTCCTTCTTGCGGATCACCCGCACGATCTTGGCCAGTTCCTCCATGAGGTCGGCGCGGTTCTGCAACCGCCCGGCCGTGTCGATCATCAGCAGGTCCGCGCCCTCGGCCTGCGCCTTGGTCAGCGCCTCGAAGGCAAGGCTCGCCGGATCGCTGCCCTCGGGTGCGGTCATCACCGGCACGCCCGCGCGCTCGCCCCAGACCTGCAGCTGCTCCACGGCGGCGGCGCGGAAGGTATCGCCCGCGGCAACCACCACCGACTTGCCGGCCTCCCGGAACTGGCTTGCCAGCTTGCCGATGGTTGTGGTCTTGCCCGACCCGTTGACGCCCACCACCAGCACAACCTGCGGCTTCGAGGGGTAAAGCGGCAGCGGCCTGGCCACCGGCTCCATGATCCGCGCGATCTCCTGCGCCAGCAGCTCCTTGATCTCGCGCGCCGAAACCCGGCGCCCGTAGCGGCCCTCGGCGATGTTGGCACTCACCCGCAGCGCCGTCTCTACCCCCATGTCCGAGGCGATCAGCAGCTCCTCGAGCTCCTCCAGCATGTCGTCGTCGAGCACTCGGCGCGCCACCGGACCCTCGCCCGCCCCGCGTCCCATGAGACGCCCGAACAGACCCGGCCCACGGCTCTCGGGTGCCTCGGGCGGCGCACCTTCGGGCACGGAATCGCCGATCGGCGGCAGCCCCATGGGCGCCGGCCCCGGCATCTCCGAGGGGCGCTCGGGCTGAGGATCGACGGGTGGCGAGGTGTCGGGCCCCGGCTGCGGCGCGCCGGGCGTCGGCAGGTCCGGCTCGGCCGGCTGCGGCACCTTCACAGGCGCGTCGGGAGACGGCGGCGTCTCGCGCTCGGGCGCCTCGCGGGGCGGCGTGTCGGGCGCCGGGTCAGCCGGCGGCGGCACCTGCGGCGCATCGGATTCCCCCTCACCCTCCGAGACGAGCGCATCGAGCCCCTGGTCGAGCTTCGCCGAGGATTTGAAAAGCCGTGTCTTGAGCTTGCCGAAAAAGGACATGGGCAGATTTCCCCTTTTCCCTTTCACCTAACCCCTGCCCGTGCGGAAGGAAAGGCGGCGGCGAAGTCAGCCGCGAGCAAGAATCGCATGAAAAGACCTCAAAGAGCCTCCGGCCCGCCAGGGGGGCGCCGCCGGGCCAAGCCGGATGCAAGATCATCGCCGCCCGTCACCCGCCCCGCGACCGGGCGACCTCTTCCCCGCCCGACGCGCCTCTGGCAGACTGCCCCCATGACACGCCTCATCCCCGCGCTTCTCGCTGCAGCCCTCACCGCGACCGCCCTGCCCGCCGCCGAACCCATGTCGGCGGCCGAGTTCGAGAGCTACGTGACCGGCAAGACGCTCTACTTCGGCCAGAACGGCGAGGCCTACGGCGTCGAGAAATACTTCCCCGACCGCCGTGTCCGCTGGTCCTTCCTGGATGGCAACTGCAAGGAGGGCTTCTGGTACGAGGAGGCGGGCGAGATTTGCTTCGTCTACGAGGACAACCCCAGCCCGCAATGCTGGAGCTTCTTCCGCGAGGGCAGCAACCTGCGTGCCGTCTTCGAGAGTGACCCCCAAAACACTACGCTCTACGAGGCCAACCAGGACGACGAACCCATGATGTGCCTCGGCCCCGAGGTCGGCGTCTGAACCCCGACCGGATCTGAACCGGGCGCGCGCCAGCAGCTTCTTCTTGGCAAAAATACTCACGCGCCGCCGCCCGCCCCGCGCGGGACGTCCGCCCTGACGCGACACGCCCGCCAAGGGCGCCGCTGGCAAAGGCCGCAGGCCGGCGCCGGCTCACACAGCGCGCGCCGCAAGGCGCGCTCCGCCGGATCACGCGCCAAAAATCAGAACAGGCTGCCCTGATCCGGCCCCTGCTCCGGCTTGCGCGCCTTCGGTGCCCGTCCGCCACCCAGCTTCAGGCGGCCATCGCTGAACTCGATCTCGAGCCCCACCGCCTCCTGCGCCGCGGCCTTGGTGGTCACCACGCCGCCCTCGCCGCGCACCACAGCGTAGCCGCGCTCCAGCGTGCCCTTGTAGCTCAGCGTCTCCAGCATCCGCCCCTGCGCCTCGAGCCGCTGCCGCGCGGCCTGCGGCCCCGCCGACAGCACGGCCTCGAACCGCCGCGACAGCACCGACAGGCGCTCCTGTCCCGTGGCGATCTCGCGCGTTACGGCACGCGAGCTCAGCCGCGCCGCGCGCTGGTCCAGCGCCGCGCGCTTGCCCGCCACAAGCCGGCTCAGGGCAGGCCCCGTGCGTCCCGCCCGGTCCTTCAGACGTGCGCCCTCGACCGCGATGGCCCGGCGCAGCAGCGAGGGCCGCAGGCTGCCCGCCGCCTCCGAGAGCAGCGCGCGGCGGCGTTCCACCCCCCGCACAAGCGTCTGCGGCAGGCGCTCGCCCAGCACGTCCAGCCGCTGCCGTGGCCCGTCCAGCAACTCACCCGGACGCGGCATGGCTCGGGCCAAATCGCGCAACCGCTGGCCCCGCGTCTCGACCCGGAGGCCCATGGCGCGGCTCATCCGCGCCTGCGCCTCGTCCACGCGGCCCAGCAGCTCCAGCCGCACCGGCACCGCAAGCTCCGCCGCCGCCGTGGGCGTGGGCGCCCGCTGGTCCGACACGAAGTCGATCAGCGTGGTGTCCGTCTCGTGCCCCACCGCCGAGATCAGCGGGATCTCCGAAGCCGCGGCGGCCCGCGCCACGACCTCCTCGTTGAACCCCCAGAGATCCTCGACCGAGCCGCCGCCCCGCGCCACGATCAGCAGGTCGGGCCGCGGCAGCGCGCCCCCCGGCGTCAGCTGGTTGAAGCCCGCGATGGCACGGGCCACCTCGGGCGCGCAGGAGGCCCCCTGCACCGCCACCGGCCAGATCAGCACCTTGCGCGGAAACCGGTCCCGTAGCCGGTGCAGGATGTCGCGGATCACCGCCCCCGAGGGCGAGGTCACCACACCGATCACCTCCGGCAGGAAGGGCAGCGGCTTCTTGCGTTCGGGTGCGAACAGCCCCTCGGCCGCCAGCGCCGCCTTGCGCTTCTCCAGCATGGCCATGAGCGCGCCAAGCCCCGCGGGCCGGATGTCCTCGATCACGATCTGGTAGCGCGACTGGCCCGGGAATGTGGTCAGCCGTCCGGTCGCGACGACCTCCATGCCCTCTTCGGGCTGGGTCTGCTGGCGGGCGGCGACACCCTTCCACATGACCCCGGCCAGGACCGATCGGTCGTCCTTGAGATCCATGTAGACGTGCCCCGACCGGGGCCGCGACACGCGCCCCACCTCGCCGCGCACGCGGACATAGGCGAACTCGCCCTCGATCACCCGCTTCACCGCGCCCGAGATCTCGGAGACGCTCAGCTCGGGTGCGTTGTCCGGGGCGCCGCCGGGGCCTTCGTCGATCAGGTCCATGTCACCTCTCCTGCCTGCCCCGCGATCCTAGCGCCCGCCCGGCGCGGGGAAAACCGCATTCCCGCCCCGTGCGGCCCGCCGCGCGCGGGTTCGGCTTGCCCATGCCCCCGCGGCATCTTAGAGACCCGGGCCAAAGGAGGCCCGTCCATGAACATCCTCATCCTCGGCGCCGGCGGGCGCGAGCACGCGCTGGCCTGGGCCGCGCTTCAGAATCCCAAGTGCGACAAGCTGATCGTCGCGCCGGGCAATGCCGGCATCGCCCAGATCGCCGAATGCGCCAATCTCGACATCGAGGACGGCGGCGCCGTGGCCGAATTCGCCGGCGACAACGCCATCGACCTGATCATCGTCGGGCCCGAGGCCCCGCTCGCCGCGGGCGTCGCCGACCGGCTGCGCGACGCGGGCTTCTCGGTCTTCGGCCCCTCGGCCGCCGCCGCCCGGCTGGAAAGCTCCAAGGCCTTCACCAAGGAGATCTGCGCCGCCGTCGACGCGCCCACCGCCGGTTACGGCCACTTCACCGATGTCGAAAGCGCCAAGGCCCACATCCGCGCCATGGGCGCGCCCATCGTGGTCAAGGCCGACGGCCTCGCCGCAGGCAAGGGCGTGGTCGTCGCCGAAACCCATGCGCAGGCCGAGGCCGCCGTCGACGAGATGTTCGCCGGTGCCTTCGGCGGCGCGGGTGCCGAGGTGGTGATCGAGGAATTCATGAGCGGCGAGGAAGCGTCCTTCTTCGTGCTGGTCGACGGCGAGACAGTGCTGCCCATCGGCACCGCGCAGGACCACAAGCGCATCGGCGAGGGCGACACCGGCCCCAACACCGGCGGCATGGGCGCCTATTCCCCGGCACCCATCATGGACGAGGCCGTCACCGCCAAGGCGCTCGATCAGATCGTCCGCCCCACAATGGCCGAGATGGTCCGCCGCGGTACGCCCTATTCCGGCGTGCTCTACGTCGGGCTGATGATCGAGGACGGACAGCCCCGACTCGTGGAGTACAACGTCCGCTTCGGCGACCCTGAATGCCAGGTGCTGATGATGCGGCTGGGCGCGCAGGCGCTCGACCTGATCCACGCCTGCGCCGAGGGGCGGCTGGCGGAGGCGCAAGTGCACTGGTCCGAGGATGCCGCCATGACCGTGGTGCTGGCCGCGAAGGGCTATCCCGGCGCCTACGAGAAGGGCGAGGTGATCGGCGGGCTCGAGGCGCTGAGCGAGGACAGCAGCCACCAGATGTTCCACGCGGGCACGGCTACGCGCGACGGCAAGGTGGTCTCGGCCGGGGGGCGCGTGCTCAACGCCACCGCGCGGGGCGCCACGCTGTCAGAGGCCCGTGCGCGGGCCTACGCGCTGGCCGAGGCGGTGGACTGGCCCGGCGGTGTCTTCCGCCGCGATATCGGCTGGCGGGCGCTCGGCCCCGAGTGAGGCTGCGGGAGGGGCTCTGCCCCTCTTGGCCTGCGGCCAATTCACCCCGAGGTATTTCCGGCGAGAAGAAACTCAGGGGCGCGGCGTGATGACCTCGGTCTCGGTCACGATCAGGTCGAGCGGCTGGTCGGTGGATTCGCCAGGCAATTCCGCGGCTTCCTGCGCGGCGAAGGCGAAGCCGATGGCGAACGTGCCGCCGGCCGCGCGCAGCTTTTCCAGCGTGCGGTCGTAGAAGCCGCCGCCGTACCCGAGCCGCCCGCCGGCGCGCGTGAAGGCCACCAGCGGCACGATCAGGATCTCGGGAGTCAGGTCCTCGACAACGGCGGGCACGCGCGCGCCGAAAGGCCCGTCGACCAGCGGCATGTCCGGCTCCCACCGGGCGAAACGCAGGGGCAGGCCCTCGCCTTCGATCACCGGAATGCCTACAGGCCCGTGGGCCGCCGCCTCGGCCATGGCGGGGCGCGGGTCGATCTCGGTCCGGATTGGCATGTAGCCCGAAAGCGCCACGCCGCGGTAGCCGGCCAGCACCTCGCTCAGCCGCCCCGCCGCGCCCGGGGCCTGCTCCTCGAAGGCGGCGCGGCGGCGGGCAAGGGCCGCCTTTCGGGCGGCGGATTTCTCGGAGGCGAGGTCGCTCACAGCAGGACGGCGCCCGCAAGACCGAGGAAGGCGAAGAAGCCCACCACGTCCGTCACAGTGGTCACGAAGGTGCCCGAGGCCAGCGCCGGGTCCACGCCCAGCTTGTCGAGTGCCACAGGGATGGCGATCCCGGCGAGCCCCGCCACCACGAGGTTGATCACCATGGCCGCCGCGATCACGGCCCCGAGCTGCGGAGAGCCGAACCAGATGAGGCCGACCACCGCCATGATGGCGGCAAAGGCCACGCCATTCAGCGCCCCCACCAGCACCTCGCGCCGGATCACCCGGAAGAGGTTGGAGCCGGTCAGGTCGCGCGTCGCGATGGCGCGCACCGCCACCGTCAGCGATTGCGTGCCCGCGTTGCCACCCATGGAGGCCACGATCGGCATCAGCACCGCCAGCGCCACCACCGTCTGGATCGCCTCCTCGAAGAGCGAGATCACCAGCGAGGCCAGCACCGCCGTGCCGAGGTTCACCGCGAGCCACGGAAAGCGCCGCCGCGTGGTGTTGAGCACCGTGTCGGAGATCCGGCTTTCCTCGTCCACACCGGCGAGGCGCAGGATGTCCTCCTCGTTTTCCTCTTCCAGCACGGCCATGGCGTCGTCGATGGTTATGACACCCACCAGGCGCTCGTTCTCGTCCACAACCGGGGCCGAGATCAGGTGGTACTGGTTGAAGGCATAGGCCACGTCGCCCTCGTAGCGCGTCGCCGGGATGACCTCGAAGGTGTCGGACGTGATGTCGCTGAGCAGCACCTCTCGGCGCGAGGCCATGAGCTTGCCCAGCGCGACCTTGGCCACCGGCCGCAGCTTCGGGTCCACAAGCATGATGTGGTAGAACTGCTCGGGCAGGTCGTGGCGGTTGCGCAGGTAGTCGATCGCCTCGCCCACGTTCCAGTGCTCGGGGGCCATGACCACCTCGCGCTGCATCAGGCGGCCGGCGGAGTATTCCGGGTATGTCAGCGACTGTTCCACCGCCACCCGGTCGCTGTCCTCGAGCACCTCGAGGATCGCGGCCTTCTGTGGCTCGGCCAGGTCCTCGAGCAGGTCGACCACGTCGTCGCTGTCGAGCTCGCGCACCGCCTCGGCCAGAACCTGCGGGTTCAGCGTGCGCATGACCTCTTCGCGCAGCGTTTCGTCGAGTTCCGACAGGATCTCGCCGTCGAACTCGTCGCCGAGCAGCTTGACCAGCCGCATCCGGTCGAAGGCGTTGATCTGCTCGAGCATGTCGGCGATGTCGGCCGCGTGCAGCGGCTCCAGCAGTTCGAGCAACTGCTGGCGGTCCTCGATGTCGACGGCGTAGAGAATCCGCGCCACGGCACGCTGGTCCAGCGCGTAGGCGTCCTCGTCCTCGGCCTCGGGAACGATCTCGGTCTGATCGGACATGGGGCGCCTCCGTCGCTGGCGTGTCTGTGTCCGCGGCAATCTAGAGCAGCGTCGCGAGATGCAACAGGGCGCGCGCGCGATTTACCTTTTTCTGCGGTGCACTTACTCTGGCGCGGTTCTAGAACGAGGAGCGGCGATGAACGGGCTGCATCTGGGCCAGACCCTGACCTTCACGGGGGATCCCTGCCACGAGGGGCCGGGCGCCGCACGCCATGAGCGCCGCGGCGCGGTGCTGGTCGAGGACGGCAGGATCGCCGCCACGGGGGCCGCCGACGATCTGCGCGCCGCGCACCCGGATGCGCCGGTAACGGATCACGGCGACGGGCTGCTGATGGCGGGCTTCGTCGATGCCCACGCGCATTACCCGCAGACCGGCATCATCGCGAGCTGGGGCAAGCGGCTGATCGACTGGCTGAACGCCTATACCTTCCCCGAGGAAATGCGCTTCGACGATCCAGCCTATGCCGCCGACGTGGCAGGCCGCTATCTCGACCTGCTGCTGTCCAATGGCACCACCACGGTCTGTTCGTTTTGCACGATCCACCCCGCCTCGGTGGAGACCTTCTTCGAGGCCGCCGAGCTGCGCGGCATGCGCGTGGCGGGCGGCAGGACCTGCATGGACCGCGACACCGCCCCCGAGGGGCTGCGCGACACCGCGCAGGCCGCCTACGACCAAAGCCGCGACCTGCTGCAGCGCTGGCACCGGCGCGGGCGGGCCCGCTACGTCATCACGCCGCGCTTCTCGCCCACCTCGACGCCGGAACAGCTGAGCGCGCTCGGTGCGCTCTGGGCCGAGAACCCCGACTGCCTGATGCAGACCCACCTCAGCGAGCAGACGGACGAGATCGACTGGGTGAAATCGCTCTACCCGCAGGCGCGCGATTACCTCGACACCTACCAGGCCCACGGGCTTCTCGGCAGGAACGGGCTTTACGGCCACGCGATCCACCTGGAACCGCGCGAACGCGACCGCCTGCGCGAAACCGGCGCCGCGCTGGTCCACTGTCCCACCTCGAACACCTTCATCGGCTCGGGGCTTTTCGACATGCCGGGGCTGCTGGCCGAGGGAAACACCGTGGGCCTTGCCACCGACACCGGCGGCGGGTCGTCGTTTTCCATGCTGCGCAGCATGGCCGCGGCTTACGAGATCGGGCAGCTACGTGGCCGCGCGCTGCACCCGTCAGAGCTACTGTGGCTCGCCACCGAAGGATCGGCCCGCGCCATGCGAATGAATGACCGGATCGGCAACCTGGAGCCCGGGCGCGAGGCGGATTTCATCGTGCTTGACCTCGCCTCCACCCCCGCCATCGCGCAGCGGGCGGAGCGCGCCAGCGACATCTGGGAGGCGATCTTTCCGACCATCATGATGGGCGACGACCGCGCCATCGCGGCCACCTACTTGGCCGGCCACGCGGTTCAGCAGCCCGGACGCCCCAGCACCAGCACCCAGTAATCGCCCTGCGCACGGGCCAGCCCGTATTCGGTCACCTCGGCGAGCCGCATGTTCTCACGGTGCGGGGTCGAGTTGCGCCAGGAGGCAAAGACCTCGCCGGGGCTGCGCTGACCCAGCGCGATGTTCTCGGCCAGATTGCAGTAGCGGTAGCCCACGGCCCGCGCTCTTTCGGTCAGCCCGCGCCCGTCGGGTGAGACATGGTCGAAATAGCCCTTCTCCGCCATGTCACTGGCGTGGCGCGCGGCCATCTCCTCGAGCGCAGGCGCGCGTTCGAGCGGCGCCAGACCCTGCCCTTCGCGGTAGGTGTTCAACGGCTCCCAGGCCGCCGCCGGGGCGGCCACGAGGCACAGCGCCAGAACCAGCCCCCTCATCGCGCCCGCCGCCTTGGCGCGTTCTCGAGCAGCCGCGACACGATCCGCCCCTGCTCCTGAACAAGGCGCCCCAGATCCACGGTGACAAGGCTGCCGTCACGGACCACCTGCCGCCCCTCGACCAGCAGATGACGCACCCGGCGCGGGCCCGCCAGTGGTAGGGCCGCCGGGTCCCAGCTTCCGGCGCTCTCGAGCCCGTTCACGTCCCAGAGCGCGATGTCGGCGCGCTGGCCCACGTCGATCCGGCCCAGATCGTCGCGCCCCAGCACCTCGGCCCCGCCCCGCGTCGCGATCCACAGCGCCTCGCGCGCACTCATGGCATCGGCGCCATTCGCGACCCGCTGCATCAGCATGGCCTGCCGCGCCTCCTCGATCAGATTGCTGCCGTCGTTGCTGGCCGACCCGTCGACGCCCAGCCCCACGTTGACGCCCGCGTCCCGCATCGCCCGCACCGGCGCGATGCCGCTGCCGAGCCGGCAGTTCGAACAGGGACAATGCGCAACGCCGGTGCGGGTCGAGGCAAAGAGCCCGATCTCGCTCTCGTCAAGCTTCACGCAATGCGCGTGCCAGACATCGGGTCCTGTCCAGCCCAGATCCTCGGCGTATTCCCCCGGGCGGCAGCCGAATTTCTCCAGCGAGTAGGCCACGTCCTCCGCGTTCTCGGCCAGGTGGGTGTGCAGCATCACCCCCTTCTCGCGCGCCAGCAGCGCGGAATCGCGCATCAGCTCCCGGCTCACCGAAAACGGTGAACAGGGCGCCACGCCCACGCGGATCATGGCCCCTTCCGAGGGGTCGTGAAAGGCGTCGATGACCCGGATGCAGTCGTCGAGAATCAGGTCCTCGTCCTCGACCAGCGCATCCGGCGGCAGGCCCCCATCGCTCTCACCGATGCTCATGGCGCCGCGCGTCGGGTGGAACCGCATCCCGAGGTCCAGCGCCGCCGCGATGGTATCGTCCAACCGCGCCCCGTTTGGGTAGACATAGAGGTGGTCGGAACTCAGCGAACAGCCCGACAGCGCCAACTCCGCCAGCCCCGTCAGGGCCGAGATGTACATCTCCTCCGGCCCGTATTCGCCCCAGATCGGGTAGAGCCGCCGCAGCCAGCCGAACAGAAGCGCATCCTGCGCCCCCGGCACCGCCCGGGTGAGGGTCTGGAACAGGTGGTGATGCGTGTTGACCAGCCCCGGCGTCACCACGCAGCCCGAGGCGTCGATCACCTCGCCGGCGGTCCGCAGCCCCGGCCCGACCTCTTCGATGACACCGTCGCGGACAAGGATATCGGTCTCGCCAAGTTCCTCGCCGATCTCGTTCATCGTGACGATGCTGTAGGCGTTGCGGATCAGAATTTCGGTCATGGTTCCCTTCGCTCTGATCCCACAGGACTAGCAGAGCCCGTCTTAACTGAAACGAAAAAAGGCAGCGGCGGCTACTGAGCGTCCTGCAGCTGGGCAAGCGCGCGGGCGTGCAGGTCGGCGTTGGCCGCCGCGACGACGCGCCCGCCCATGTGTGCCGGCCCGCCGGTCCAGTCCGTGACGATCCCGCCCGCGGCCTCGATCACTGCCTGCGGCCCCTGGATATCGTAGGGGTGCAGCCCGGCCTCGACCACGATGTCGATCTGCCCGGCAGCAAGCAGCGCATAGGCGTAGCAATCCATGCCGTAGCGCGTCAGCTTGACCTCGGCCGCGACCCGGTCGAAGGCCGCGCGCTCCTCGGCACTGCCGACCTCGGGAAAGGTGGTGAAAAGGATCGCGTCGTCGAGCGTCGTGGTGCCGCGCGTTGCAAGCGTCCCGCCCCCGTGCGGCCCGGTCCACTCG
This sequence comes from Allosediminivita pacifica, assembly GCF_003054175.1. Taxonomy (GTDB): domain Bacteria; phylum Pseudomonadota; class Alphaproteobacteria; order Rhodobacterales; family Rhodobacteraceae; genus Allosediminivita; species Allosediminivita pacifica. The sequence continues at coordinate 40,087 of NZ_QBKN01000006.1, read as the reverse complement.
GCGACACCAAGGCCGCCGGTGAACCGCTCGCGCGTATAGGGCTGGTCGATCACGCCGAGGACGGGCCCTTCGGTCCCGCCCACGGCGATCAGCACGCCCCAGGTGGGCGTGCCGGAGAGGAACCCGCGCGTCCCGTCGATGGGGTCGAGAACCCAGGTCAACCCGCTGGTGCCCTCTTCCCGGCCGTACTCCTCGCCCAGGATGGCATCGTCGGGGCGACGCTCGGCCAGGATCTCGCGCATGGCCCGTTCGGCCGCGCGATCCGCCTCCGTCACCGGGTCGAAGCCCTGCCCGGCCTTGTTGGCCGCGGTCAGGCCCCCGGAACGAAAATAAGGCAGAATAGCCACACCGGCCGCGTCCGCCAATGCGGCCGCGGTTCCGAGCAGCTCTGCCCGTTCTTTCTGCGAAATGTCCATGCCGTCTCCTGCGCTGCGCCTCTTGCGCTAACGCAGCGACGGCAAAGGCTCAAGCGACGTCCGACAGGACCCGCGCCAGTTCGAACAGGCGACGGCGCTGGTTTTCGGGGATCGCGTAGTAGGACCGCACGAGGTCGAGCGCTTCCTTGTCGCCGAGAATGTCTGCCGGAACCTTGTCCGACTTGCTCTCGGCAACATCCTGATGCTGCTCAGCCGCGTCCAGACCTTCGAAGAAGAAGCTCACCGGCACGTCGAGCGCGTCGGCGATGTCCCAGAGCCGGGAAGCACTGACGCGGTTAGCACCCGTCTCGTACTTCTGGATCTGTTGAAACTTGATACCGACCTTCTCGGCCAGTTGTTGTTGGGTCATACCCACGAGCCACCGGCGATGCCGGATTCTTTTGCCCACATGTACGTCAACCGGATGCGCCATGTCTTTTCTATCCACTTTGCGAACAATTCCCACACGCCCTGCGTCAACGACGACATACACATCCCCACATGTTTCGGCGTCATACAGAAGCTGGAACTCATTACCTCGCCTCTGCTGAAGAAATCAACCTTTTCGAATACCATTCGATGAGCTTAGTTAACGAGGCTCCCGAAAAGGTTGTAGATTTATGGGACTTAACAGCAGGTTGACGGAACGCGACCTTACGTCACTTTTGCGACGTTTGATCGTCCGGACGCGCCTTCCTGCCAGCGACGAAGAAGGAGAGAGCATATGAGAGCGTTCGTTTTGCATGACCATGGCCTCTCTCCAACCTTGACGGAACACCCGGCCCCCTCCCCCGGTTCCGGACAGATTCGCCTGCGGATCGTCGCCTGCGGGCTGAACTTTGCCGATCTCCTCATGATCCGCGGGACCTACCAGGACACCCCCGAGCCCCCCTTCATCCCCGGCATGGAAGTGGCCGGCACGGTGGATGCGCTCGGGCCGGAGGTGACCGGGTTTGCCGTCGGCGACCGCGTCGCCGTCTTCGGCGGGCGCGACGGGCTGGCGGAATACGGGTGTTTCGACGCCAGCCGAGCGGTGGGGATCCCCGACACCATGGACGACGTGACTGCCGCGGGCTTCCAGATCGCCTACGGCACCAGCCATCTCGCGCTCGACCACCGCGCGCGCCTGCAGCCGGGCGAAACGCTTCTGGTGCTCGGCGCGGCGGGCGGCGTCGGGCTCACTGCGGTCGAAATCGGCAAGCTGATGGGCGCCCGGGTCATCGCCTGCGCCGGCGGCGCCGACAAGCTCGAGGCCGCCCGACGCGCCGGTGCCGACCACCTGCTCGACGCGGAAACCGCCGATCTGCGCACAGAGGTCAAGTCGCTCGGCGGCGCCGATGTGGTCTACGATCCGGTCGGCGGAGCCCAGTTCGAGGCCGCCTTCCGCGCCTGCAACCCCGAGGGTCGCCTGATCACCATCGGCTTTGCCAGCGGCGACATCCCGCAGATCCGGGCCAACCACCTCATGGTCAAGAATCTCTCGGTGCTCGGCCTCTACTGGGGCGGGTTCCTGCAGTTCCGCCCCGACATCCTGACCGGGTCTCTCGCCACGCTCATGGACTGGCACGCCGAGGGCCGCCTGAAGCCGCAGATCAGCCACGTCCTGCCGCTCGACCGCGCCGAGGAGGGGCTCGAACTGCTTCGCACCCGCAGGTCCACCGGCAAGATCGTCATCACCCTGCCGGCCTGAGCTTTACTCCGCCGCGATCTCCCGCACCTGAGCCCCGCCCAGGCAGCAAAACTCGGACCGCAGGAACTCGACCAGCGGCTCGACGATCTGCGGCCGGGCCGATCCGGAATAAAGCGCGATCTTCTGCAACCCGAGGTCGGGCAGCGTGCCGGGCGGGATCATCTCGAAATGCGCGGGCGCATGACCCTCGAGCATCGGCGTGACCGCCAGGTCGGCCGAAACCGACACCTCGATCGTCCGGTCGCTCTCCGAATCCACCGCAAGCTCCCAGTCCATGCCCCCGGCGTCCATCAGCCCCGCCGCCACCGCCCGGAACCCGCAATGCCGGGAAAAGGCGATGCGCAGCGGCCGCGACTTCCAGGCCGTGCCGCCCTGCGCCCCGTACCAGCGCAGCGGCATCTCCAGCAGCGCCTCGGCCTCCGGGTCCGGCGCCGTTTCCGTCGTCAGGATCACGTCCACCTCGCCCCTCGCGAATTTCTCCTTCAGCCCCGAGGTATAGGAGCTCAGCAGTTGCAGCCGCACGCGCGGAAACTCGCAGCGCATGCGCTTCATGACACGCGGGATCACCGGATAGACGATGTCGTGCGGCACGCCCAGCACCACCTCGCCTTCCCAGTCCACCTGCGTGAGCCGGGCATAGGCCTCGTCATTCAGCTCGATCATGCGTCGCGCGTACTTCAGAAGCTGCTCGCCCTCGGGCGTCACGGTGATCCCGCGCCGCGAACGGTCCAGCAGCGACAGGCCCAGCATTTCCTCAAGCCGCTTGATCTGCATCGAGACCGCCGACTGCGTGAGGTTCAGGAAGCCCGCGGCGCGCGTGACGCCGCCCGCGTCGGCCACGGCCATGAAGGAGCGCAGTGTGGCAATGTCGAGGTTCCGCATCGTTCAATCCTCGTGATGGAGTGCGTCAAGAACATTCGTTTCCCTAATCAAGCACGACCCGCCACATTCATCAAGGAATAACGAACTGGAAGCATCAACCATCAATTTCTGTGAAGGACCTCATCATGATCCGTGCCCTCTTCCTACCCACGCTGCACCGCCCCCGGCCCGGCCTCTCCGCGCTCCTGCGCCGCTGGCACAGCCTCCACCGGCAGCGCACCGCGCTGTCCCAGCTCGACCCCCACCTGCTCGAGGACATCGGCGTCACCGAGGCCGAGGCCCGTCGCGAAGCCGCCCGGGCGCCCTGGGACGCGCCGGATCATTGGAAACTCTGAAATAACATTTCCTTGGGCGGGGCCGGATTTCCTTGAAACCCGGGCCCGCTCTGCCAATATCCAGAACACAAAATATGCCCGCTTTGCGGGCGACATCAGGGTTCATCTCGGAGGCTTCAATGGCTGACTACAACACGATCCGGGCGGCAGGCGTCTCCGGCGCACGCACCGCCCAGATTGACGAGGGTTTGCGCGCCCACATGAACAAGGTCTACGGCACCATGTCCGTGGGCACGTTCATCACCTTCCTTGCGGCATGGGCCATCTCCGGTCTTGCCACAACGACCGATCCGTCGGGCGCCGTTGCGCAGATCAGCGCGAACACCTACCTGACGCAGTTCGGTTCGGCGATCTACCTGTCGCCGCTCAAGTGGGTGATCATGTTCGCGCCGCTGATCTTCGTGTTTGCGTTCAGCGCCGGGATCAACCGCATGTCCGCTGCCACCGCGCAGCTGGTCTTCTACGTCTTCGCGACCGTGATGGGCCTGTCGCTCAGCTCGATCTTCCTGGTCTTCACCGGCTACTCGATCATCCAGGTCTTCCTGGTCACCTCGATCGCCTTCGCCGGCCTGTCCCTCTGGGGCTACATGACCAAGAAGGACATCTCCGGCTGGGGCTCCTTCCTCATCATGGGCGTGATCGGCCTGATCGTCGCCTCGATCATCAACATCTTCGTCGCGTCCGCCGCGATGCAGTTCGCGATCTCGATCCTCGGCGTCCTGATCTTCGCCGGCCTCACCGCCTATGACACGCAGAAGATCAAGAGCACCTACCTCGAGATGGCCGCGCACGGCGATAAGGAATGGCTGGGCAAGGCTGCCATCATGGGCGCGCTGAGCCTCTACCTCGACTTCATCAACATGTTCATGTTCCTGCTGCAGCTGCTCGGCAACCGCGAGTAATCTGCGCCGCAGGCGTCGACAGACAAGACGAAGGACCGGTCCGAAAGGACCGGCCCTTTTTTCATGGCACGCCAATTAGCGTCATGCACAGAGGCCCGACCAAGGTCGAACCTCGTGCCGACACGAAAAAGGCCGGCCCCTCCGGACCGGCCACCTCGCCTTGCATGATCGCGCCGCGGTCAGAGATCGGCGCCCATCAGAACCGCAGGAAAGCGGATGCCACCCGCCAGTTCCACCAGCGTCTCCGCCTCGGGCGAGAACCCGAACTTCTCGTAGAAGCCAACGGCGCTCTGCGCGGCCAGACCCTGAAGTTGCAGCATGCCCGCGGCGCGCGCCTCTTCCATCAGCCGCGTCATCACGGCCCGGCCGCCCCCGAGATGCACCATCGCCGGGTCGGTCGCGATGTGGCGCACGTGGGCCACATGCGGCACCGCCGCCATTCCGCCGGGCGGCTCCTCGGACCAGCCGCCGGCTGTCGTGATCCGGCCGTCGCTTTCGGCCAGGAAGAACCGTCCCGCCTCGACCAGTTCCGGCTCGGCATGCGCCATCACCGGCACCGCGGTGACAAGCACCGAGGGCGGATAGTCGTCCTTGAGAAGGGTCATGTAGCTGCGCTGGATCAGCGTATCGATCGCGTCGATGTCGTCGCTCGTGGCCGTTCGAAGTGTCGTCGTGTCCGTCATGTCGTCCAACGTAGGTCGTCTGGGCCCGGACGCAATGCACGGAAGACCATTCCGCGCCACATCAATGCAAAAGGCCGCGCCGGGATGCCCCGCGCGGCCACTCGATCAGCAGACCGGAAACTCCGGTCTTACTTGATCTTGCCTTCTTTGTATTCGACGTGCTTGCGCGCGACCGGGTCGAACTTCCGGATGGTCATCTTCTCGGTCATCGTGCGCGCGTTCTTCTTGGTCACGTAGAAATGACCCGTGCCCGCGGTCGAGTTCAGGCGGATCTTGATCGTCGTCGGCTTCGCCATTGTCGTCTCCTGCACCGGGGGCGCCGGAATGCGGCTCACCCGTAGAAATCTCGTGGAACCCGCCTTCTACAAGTCATCAATGCGATGTCAAGGCGGATTCGGGCCCCCTTGTCCCGATCACTGGCCCGAAAATGCGCGGAGGGCCTGTAAGCCGGATTCTGTACCCCTTGCGGGGCGACGACCATTCATCTGAGGCCGACGGTTGCCCGCCGGCTCCTGCTGCCAACCCGGATCTCTCGGGCCGAAGCTGCCCTGCGCCTTGCGGCGCGCGAGACCCCTATTCGGCATTGCTCCCGGTGGGGCTTGCCATGCGGACCCTGTTGCCAGGGCCCCGGTGGGCTCTTACTCCACCGTTTCACCCTCACCCCCGGCCAGGCCGGAGGCAGTCTGTTTTCTGTGGCGCTCTCCGTCAGGTTGCCCTGCCCGGGCGTTACCCGGCACCGGTACTTCGGTGAGTCCGGACTTTCCTCCGCGGCTTGCACCGCAGCGGCCGTCCGGCCCTCCGCGCCGGACGGGACATAGAGAGCGCGCCCGCCCCGGTCAATGCCGCAGGATCAGCGCGCCCCCGCCGGCGCTTCCAGCCAGTCGCGCAGCGCATCCGAGACCTCGTCCGGAGATTCGAGCATCGGGTAGTGCCCCGCACCCTCGATCACCTCGAGCCCCGCCCTCTCGATCAGGTCGGCCATCAGCCTGTGGCGTTCGACCGGACAGAGGGCATCATGCTCCCCGCAGAGCACCAGCGCGGGAACCGCGATCCGGCCCAGCGTGGTCTGGGGATCCCGCCGCCGCTGAAGCGCCCGCGACTGCCGAACGTAAACCTCGGGCCCGAGTCCCGCCGCCATCTCGGCCAGAAGCCCGATGATCTCTCCCCGGTGCGGCCGCGGCGCGAGGCCCGCCGCCGCGATCTGCTCGCGGATCACGTCGTTCAGCCGCCCGGACCGCACGCGGATGATCTGCGGATCGCGGTCGGCGGCCTCATGCGGCGTTTCGCCCAGCGGCGAGATCCCCATCAGCGCCACGCGGTTCACCCGGTCCGGGGCCCGGCGCAGGATCTCGATCGCGACAGCGGCCCCAAGCCCGTGCCCCACCAGCGCCGCGCGGCGCGGCAGCACGTCCAGCAGGGACGAGGCCATCTCCTCGATCCGCTCGCCGGTGATCGGCGGTGCGACCATCACCGGCCCCTCGCGCGACAGATCGGCGATTTGCGGCCCGAAAAGCCGCGCATCGCACATCAACCCTGGCAGAAAGACCACCGCGTCCCGCATCGTCCCAGTCACCCTCCAAACGACAGGGCCGCCGGCCTCCGCAATCAAGCGCCCGTCTGCCCCGCCACATCAATGCCATCATTCGGATGCGCCCTACCAGAGCCTTCGACGGAGGGGAAACCCGCCGCGGGCCGGAGCGGCGGAACCCCGCGCTCGCCCCGGTCGTGACAGTTGCGGCCCCCGCACAGCCGTGCGAGGCGGCAAGGGTCCTCAGTTACCGGTAACACCCGTCATGCGTTCCGCCTCCCTCCGCCCGCTCGTCCCCTTCCTGTTTCTTCAGTTCACGGGGACCGCCTGCGGCGCGATGATCATCCCCTTCATGGGCTTCTTCCTCGTCGAGGCTCTCGGCCAGCCGCCCTGGATGCTCAGCGTCTACTCCGCGATGATGGTAGGCACGACAGTCGCCACCAACCGTCTGCTCGCCCGCCGCATCGACGGCGGCGCGCAGGTCTTTCCCATGGTTGGCTTCTCCGCCGCCTGCTTCCTCACGGCGGCGACCGTGCTCTCGCTGATCCCGGCCCTCGCCACGGCGCTCACGATCGGTGCCTTCTGCTTCGGCTTCAGCGCCAGCGCGGCCTCGACCATGTTCAGCCTCGGAGGCAGCATGGCCGAACGCCACACCGTCCCGCGCGACCGTTTCAACGCCTACATGCGCGCCACGATGTCGACCGCCTGGATGGTCGGCCCGGCCGGCGCCTTCCTCGTGGCCGACGCCTTCGGCCCGCTCATGGTCTTCCGCCTCAGCGCGCTGGTGGCGCTGGTCTGGCTCGTGCTCTGGTGGCGCGTCCTGCCGCACGACGTGCGCGCCGATGCCCCCGGCCCCGTGCAGGGCGCAAGCCCCGTCGGCATGGCCTTCGACCTGCGCATGGCCGCGGCCTTCATCTTCTGCCTCGCCTGCGCCCACGCGCTCTGCCTTGCCGCGCTGCCGATCTTCTATGTGCGCGAGGTCGGCCTGCCCGGATACGCGCCCGGCCTCGCCTTCAGCGTAAAGACCTTCATCGAGGTCTTCGCCATATTCTCCACACCGGTGCTGATCTCACGCTTCGGGATCAAGCGGTCCCTGCTGGCCACCGCGCTGCTGGCCGTGGCCACGATCCAGGTCATGGCCGCGGTCGAGACCTTCCCGCAGATGGTCGCGGGCGCCGCGCTCGAGGGGCTCTATTTCGGCCTCTTCGCGGGACTCGGCATCAGTTACGTGCAGTCCTTCGCCACGGGCCGACCGGCAGCGGCCACCGCAACCTACTGGAACTGCATGATGATCAGCGGAATCCTCGCGGGTCCTGCCGCGGGCCTCATCGCCCAGTGGCAGGACTTCCAGGCGGTGCTCCACGTGGCCTCGGGCGTGGCCCTCACCGCGCCCTTCGTCATGGCGCTCGGCGTGGGCCTCTCCCGGCGGCGCCGGACCACGGCCTAGAGCCCCTCCGTCCACTCCGCGATCCGCTCCGCCAGAGTCTCTGTCGTCGACGGCGACAGGATATCGCCCGCGATCACATGGCGGTCAGGGTCGTCCCCCGGCCCCAGCGTGACCTCCACCACCTCTGCGGGCCCGCCCCAGGCCGCGGCCACCCGGCGGGTCTCGGCGTGATCCACGACGCTGTCGCGCGGATCGAAGGCAAAGAACGCCGGCACATCCACCGCGCCATGCGACAGTCCGCGCGCCGCCGCGACTACCTCGGCCATCGGCAGCACCGCCCGGCTGGGGTAAAGCTCGGTCCAGTAGCGCGCGTGCTCGGCGTTCTGCGGATCGAACCCCCGTTGATCTCCCATCACCAACGGCAGCCAGGCCGACACGAAGGGCGCCCGTAGAAGCGGCGCTGCCGGGTTCGCGATGCGAAAGTTGGGCGACAGCATCACCACGCCCGCCACGCCCTCGGCCATCGGCCGGTGCATCGCCAGCGCTGCCAGCGTACCGCCCGTCGAGGTCCCGACCAGAAGCACGCGGTCGCCCACGGCACGCCCCACCGCCAGCGCCTCGGCCATGTCATCCATCCAGGCCCCGGCGCTGCCCTCGGCCATCGCCGCCCCGCTGCGCCCGTGCCCGGCAAGCCGCGTGAAGACGAGGTTCGCGCTCAACCGCGCCGCCAGCCTGTCGGGCAGTGGTCGCGTCTCTTCCGAACTGGCCGAGAAACCGTGCACGTAGACCACGGCCCAGCCGGTGCGCACCTCCGGCGCCTCGGCCCAGAGCACCCGCTTCTCCACGCCCCGCACGATGTCCCCGAAGCGCGCCTCCTGCTGGTCGAGGTAGTCCGATACGCCCCCGGCGAGCCGCTCCTCATCGAAGTGTCCCGCGGCCAGTTCCGGTGACCGCAGCGTCCAGGCGACACCGGCGCCCGCGAGCACCAGCAGGACGATCATCGCCCCGAGCAAGAGTTTCATTCCGCCATCTCCGGCCAGTCCTCCAGCGCCGTCCAGTCCCGCAGCAAGGTCCAATCCGGCAGCGCCACCTCGATCACGTGCCCGCCGCCGCGCCCCTGCGGCTGGTCGTGGCTCCGGTCGATCCCGGAGCCCAGCAGATGCGCCCGAAACAGCGCGCCGACCCCGCCATGGGCCACCACGGCGACGTCCCCTCCTGGCACCTCCTCAGCGATCTGCCGCAACGCGCCGACCACGCGCCCCTGCGCATCGACCGCACGCTCCCAGCCGCGCACGCTCTCCTCGGGACGGGCAAAGAAGGCATCCGCCACGCGCTCGAATTCCTCGGGCGGCAGATACCCCGTGGCCGAGCGGTCGTTCTCGTGCAGGGCTTGCACCGCCTTCGGCACCAGCCCGCGACCGCGGCACAGGATCTCCGCCCCGTCGCGCGCCTTCCGCTCCTCGCTGCAAAAGACCGCAGCGACCGGCCCCAGCCGCGCCGCGAAGGCCTCGTGCCGGGCCCGGCCGCGGACCGAAAGCCCCCAGTCCGGAACCGGCGTGGCCGGGTCCATCTCCACGTCCCCGTGGGTGACGTAGAAGAGCCGCCTCACCCCAGCACTTCCAACAGCATGGTCTCGATCAGCGCCAGGCAGTGCGGGCTGGAAAACCGGTGATCGGCGCCGCGCACGAAGGTCAGCTGCACATTCTCGCCCTCGATGTGATCGAGCAGCTTCAGCGCGGTCTCGCGCGTCACCGCCTCGTCCTCGGTGCCCTGCATCAGCCGCACTTTCCACGGCATTGGCAACGGCGCCCGCAGCACAAGGTTCTCGCGCCCATCCTCGATCAGCTTGCGGGTGACGACATAGGGGTCCTCGAAGGCCGAGGGCCGCAAGAGCCGCCCCTCCTCCATCACCTTCTGCCGCTCGGCCAGCGAAAAGCCCGCCCAGAAACTGTCCTCGGTGAAATCCGGTGCGGCGGCGATGCCCACAAAGCCCGCAAGCTCCAGCCGCTGCGACAGCAGGCAGGCGATCCAGCCGCCCATGGAGGACCCCACGAGCACCACCGGCCCCGAGGTCACATGCCGGATCACCACCTCGGCGTCCGCGGCCCAGTCACCGATGCAGCCCTCCTCGAAGACGCCGCCCGACTGGCCGTGCCCCGAGTAGTCTAGCCGCAGGAAGGCGCGGCCCTGCGCCTGCGCCCAGGCCTCCAGGTGCACCGCCTTGGTGCCTTCCATGTCCGATCGGTAGCCCGACAGGAACACCACGCAGGGGCCCTGCCCCTCGGTATAGGCATAGGCCAGCGGGTTGCCCCGCGGCCCGTCGATCCGCGCAATCTCGGCCATCGGCCCTCCTTTCGTTGCGAGCCCCACCATAGGGCAGCATCGCGCGAGTCCAAGCAGTCCGTCGCCCCTGCGGGACGGCGGGCGGGGCGATGCGCGTCTCGCGCGCGAGCGGCGTCCCGCCGGCCTCAGCCCATGCTGCGGGCCAGCACCTTGCTGATCGCGGTCAGGCTCAGCCCCGATTCCCCCTGCCACATGTTGAACGCCGCCTGCACCATCGTGAGCGCGTGCTTCGACTTGGGCGGCCCCTCGATCACCCCTTCCTCGACCAGCCGCGCCACCACGTCCCGCGACAGCATGTAGCCGTCCTTGCCCATGGTGCGCATCACCATCGCGCCGGTATTGCCGCCCAGCCGCGCGCCCTCCTTGCGCATCCACTGCAAGAGATCCGCGAACTCCTCGCCCGGCCACTCGGCCACCCGCGCGCCGAAACTGCCATGCGCCTCGGACACCTCGCGGATGAAGACGGCATTGTCCCGGATCGCCGCGATCTTGGCCCCGCTGCGGATCACCCGGCTGTCCGCCAGCAGCCTGTCGAAGCGATCCTCGCTCATGCCCGCGACCTTGCCCGTATCGAACCCGTCAAAGGCCGCCTCGATCCCATCCCACTTGGTCTCGACCACATCCCAGCTCAGCCCCGCGCGAAAGATCCCCCGCGCCACCTCGGCCAGCCAGCGATCATCTGGCACGGTCGCGATCTCCTCCGCCGACTTCGGCTCGGCGATATCGGCAAGCACCGCCTCGCGCCCGCCGTGACGCGCGGCCGCCTCGTCCAGGATGTCCTCGAATCGTCGCATGATCCCACCCTCCGCAAATCGCGGCGGGATCATGCACAAAGGCCTGCCCCGAGGGAAGTCAGCGCTCCTCGCTCACCTCCACCTCGCGCAGCCGCAGCGCAAGAACCGCGCCCGCGGCACTCAGCACCGCGAAACCTGCCAGCGCCGCCATCGGCCCCGCCAGCGCCAGCGCGCCGCCGAAGGCACCGGTCACAAGCAGCAACACCCCGATCAGCGTGTTGGCCAGCGCCGTGTAGCTCGCCCTCGTCTCGGTCGGGGCCATGTCGACAAGATAGGTCGACCGCCCCTGCCGCACGCCGTGGTAGCTCATCATGAAACCGAACAGGATCGCCGGCGCGACCCAGCCCGCCTCGGTCCAGCCCAGCGCCTCTGCCACCACGGCAAGCCCGGCAAAGACCGCGCCGAAGACGCCCGAAAGCGACAGCACCGTGCGCGACGACCGGTCCGCCAACCGCCCCCAGACATAGGCGCTCACGAAGGAGGCCGCGGACGAGGCCAGCACCAGCGCGCCGAGCCCCTGCAGCGCCTCGGCCCCGCCGCCCAGCAGCACGAAATAGGGCGGCGCCAGCGCCGTCACCGTGAGCAACCCGCGCACGGTCACGAACAGCCGGAACTGCGGGTCCTCGCGCCAGGGGGTCAGGTCGATGCCCAACCGCGCCTGCGGCTCCGCCTCGGGCTCCTCCAGCGTGGAAAACACCAGCGCCGCGCCGATCCAGAGCACCGCCGCCAGCCCGATCGCCGCCAGCAGCGGCCCCTTGTCCTGCAAGAGCCCCGACATCAGCAACAGCGCAAAGACGACCACCGCGGCACTCGGCACCGAGGACGCCGTGCCCGTGACCGATCCGCGCCGCGTCTTGGCGACCGTCCGCCCGAGGATGTCCTTGAAGCTGACCGAGGCCGCCGACCGCGCCACCGCCAGCACTGCCAGCGCAAGGCAAAGCGCCACGCCCGCCACAGCCCCCGACAGCGTCAGCCCGGCCAGTACCATGGCGCCCGCCGCGATCCCCTGCCACAGCGCGCCCGCGGCCCAGACCCACTTGCGCCGCTTCATGGACATGACCACCGGCGCCAGCAGCATCTGCGGCAGCAGCGCCCCCGCCTCGCGGATCGGCACCAGAAGACCCGTCACCGCCGCCGGCGCGCCCAGCGCCCCCGAAAGCCAGCTCAGCACCAGCTTGGGATCGATCAGACCGTCCGCCACCTTGGTCATGCCCAGCGATGTCACATGCCTCAGCGCGTTGCGCGCCTCCGCCGGGCTAGCCTCGTCTCCGGTCTCGGTCAGTCCGGCATAGACGGCCTGCTCCGCGCTCTGCTCTGTCATCGTCCCGCTGGCTCCTCTGGCTGGCGTGGGAATTGTCACAGGGGGCGGCCGCACCGCCGCGGCGCAGCTTGACACCCCCGGACGACAGAAGCACATAGCGCAGACGACATAACCCGCAACCGGGCGTTCCGTGGGCGCCAAACCGACGAGGAGACAAGGCCGATGGCCCCGATTTCCCTGACTTTCCCCGATGGCAATGCACGCGACTACGAGGCCGGCGTCACGCCCGCCAAGGTCGCCGCCTCCATTTCCAAATCGCTCTCGAAAAAGGCCATCTCGGCCAGCGTCGACGGCGCCCACTGGGATCTCCAGTGGCCGATCGAGCATGATGCGCAGATCGCCATTCACACCATGCAGGACGACGCGCAGGCGCTCGAACTGATCCGACACGACTTCGCCCACGTCATGGCCCGCGCCGTGCAGGAGATCTGGCCCGACACCAAGGTCACCATCGGTCCCGTGACCGAAAAGGGCTGGTTCTACGACTTCGACCGGCAGGAGCCCTTCACCCCCGAAGACCTCGGTCAGATCGAGGCGAAGATGAAGCAGATCATCGCCGCGCGCGATCCCGTCCGCACCGAGATCTGGGACCGTGACCGCGCCATCGCGCACTACCAGGAGACGGGCGAGCCCTTCAAGGTCGAGCTCATCGACCGCATCCCCGAGGACGCGCCGATCCGCATGTACTGGCACGGCGACTGGCAGGACCTCTGCCGCGGTCCGCACCTCCAGCACACCGGCCAGCTTCCGGCCGACGCCTTCAAGCTCATGGGCGTCTCGGGCGCCTACTGGTTCGGCGACACCTCGCGCCCCATGCTCCAGCGCGTGCAGGGCGTGGCCTTCAAGAACCGCGAGGACCTCAAGGCGCACCTGAACTTCCTCGAGGAGGCCGCCAAGCGCGACCACCGCCGTCTCGGCCGCGAGATGGACCTCTTCCACATGCAGGAAGAAGCGCCGGGGCAGGTCTTCTGGCACCCCAACGGCTGGACCATCTACACCACGCTGCAGGACTACATGCGTCGCCAGCAGCAGGCCGGCGGCTACGTCGAGGTGAACACGCCGCAGGTCGTCGACCGCAAGCTCTGGGAGGCGTCGGGCCACTGGGAGAAATACCAGGACAACATGTTCATCGTCGAAGTGGACGAGGAACATGCCCGGGAAAAGGCCGTCAACGCGCTCAAGCCCATGAACTGCCCCTGCCACGTGCAGATCTTCAACCAGGGCCTGAAAAGCTACCGGGACCTTCCCCTGCGCATGGCCGAGTTCGGCTCGTGCAACCGCTACGAGCCCTCGGGCGCGCTGCACGGCATCATGCGCGTGCGCGGCTTCACGCAAGACGACGCCCACATCTTCTGCGAAGAGGACCAGATCGCGGAGGAAACCGAGAAGTTCATCGGATTCCTCTCCTCGATCTACCGCGACCTCGGCTTCCCGACCTTCCGCATCAAGTTCTCCGACCGCCCCGACGTGCGCGCCGGCTCGGACGAGATCTGGGACAAGGCCGAAAAGGCGCTGCTCGACGCCACGCGCAAGATCACCAACGACGTCGAGATGAACCCCGGTGAAGGCGCCTTCTACGGCCCCAAGCTCGAGTTCGTGCTGACCGACGCCATCGGCCGCGACTGGCAGTGCGGCACGCTGCAGGTGGATTTCGTCCTGCCCGAAAGGCTGGATTCGACCTATATCGGCCGCGACGGCGCCAAGCACCGCCCCGTCATGCTGCACCGCGCCACGCTGGGCAGCTTCGAGCGTTTCATCGGCATCCTGATCGAGGAACACTCGGGCAAGCTCCCCTTCTGGATCGCCCCGCGGCAGGTCGTGGTTGCTTCGATCACCTCCGACGCCGACGATTACGTGCACGAGGTCGTCTCGGAACTGCGCAAGGCCGGCATCCGCGCCGAGGCCGACATCCGCAACGAGAAGATCAACTACAAGGTCCGCGAGCATTCGGTCGGCAAGGTGCCGGTCATCCTGGCCATCGGACACCGCGAGGTCGAGGAGCGTACCGTGACCGTCCGCCGTCTCGGTGAGAAGCAGACGCAGGTCGCGCCCCTTGCCGAGATCGTGAGCACGCTTGCCGAAGAGGCCACGCCGCCGGACCACCTGTAACAATCCGGCCCCCGGATCGGTAACATTCTGACAGCGCCCCGCCCCCGGCGGGGCGTTTTCTTTTGCGCGAAACTCAGGTTTTCAGATACTTGAGAAGTCATCTGCGTTTCCGAATACCTGCGACAGGCTGACACACGTGTGAGCCACGCCCACGTGAGTGGCTCGGGACGCCGCGTCACCGCAGGCTTGGGGACATCCGGAGGCACCCGCCCCGGTCACCTCTAAAGTCCATGACACCGAAAGGGACGATCCATGTCCGCCAAGCCCTCCACGCCCTTCAAGACCGCCGCGATCCTCGGTGCCGTTGCCGCCGCGCTGGCCGGTCACGCCACCCCCGCCAGCGCCCAGGCGCAGGAGAAATGCTACGGCGTCAGCCTCGCCGGCGAGAACGACTGCGCCGCCGGTCCCGGCACAACATGCGCCGGCACCTCCACCGTCGACTACCAGGGCAACGCCTGGACGCTGGTCGACGAAGGCACCTGCATGGACATCGAGCTGCCGCAGATGGCCGACGGCTCCGACCGCATGGGCAGCCTCGAGGCGCTCGACCGCGACCTGCCCGAGCAGGGCTGACACCGACGCCGGGCGGCGCCTTTCGCGCCGCCCGGCCCCAAGCGAGGACCGCCCGCGATGTTCGATCACGCATCCCCCCTGCCATCCCTGCCCGGCGTCGGCTTCAAGTCGCGCCATTTCGCCGACCTCATGGACGACCCCGCCCCGGTCGGCTGGCTCGAGATCCACGCCGAGAACTACATGGGCGACGGCGGCCGCCCGCTGGCGCAGCTCCGCGCGCTGGCCGAACGCTTCCCGATCTCGGTGCACGGCGTGGGCCTGTCGATCGGGGGCCCCGAGCCGCTCGACCCCGACCACCTCGCCCGGCTGAAGCACCTCGTGGGCTGGCTGTCCCCGGCAAGTTTTTCCGAGCACCTCGCCTGGTCGACGCACGAAGGCGTTTTCCTCAACGACCTGCTGCCCCTGCCCTATACCGACGCCACGCTGGCGCGCGTCTGTGAACACGTGGAGCAGGTGCAGGAGGCCCTCGGCCGCCAGATGCTGCTCGAGAACCCCTCGAGCTACCTCGCCTTCGCCGAAAGCACCTGGGAGGAACCCGCCTTCCTCTCAGAAGTGGCCCGCCGCACCGGCTGCAGGCTGCTGCTCGACGTGAACAACGTCTTCGTCTCGGCGACCAACCTCGGCTACGCGCCGCAGGCCTACATCGACGCCTTCCCGCTCGACCGCGTCGGCGAGATCCACCTCGGCGGGCACGACGAGGATCACGACGATCACGGCGCCCCCCTGCTGATCGACAGCCACGGCCGCGAGGTCGCCGATCCGGTCTGGGCGCTTCTGGACCGGGTGCTCTACCGCGGCGGCGTCCGGCCGCTCTTGATCGAGTGGGATACCGACGTGCCCGACTGGCCCGTCCTGCGCGCCGAGGCCCTGCGCGCCGCAGGGGCGCTTGCCCGGGTGCCCGCATGAGTTCGGACGCGCGCCTGCCCCTGACGGAAGAAGGGGGCTCTGCCCCCACCGCCCTGCGGGCGGCTCCCCCGGAATATTTGGACCAAGAAGAAGCAGGGGGCCTGTCGCCCTCCGAGCGGGCCTTCCGCGCGCGGCTGGCGTCCGGGTCCGGCGTGCCGCCGGGTCTGACCGACGGCGCGGGGCGGCCCGCCGGGCGGCGTTTCGACGTCTACCGCAACAACGTGGCCGTGGGCCTGCGCGAGGCGCTGGAGAGCGGCTTCCCCGCGGTGGCGCGGTTGCTTGGACCCGCGAACTTCGACGGGCTCGCGCGGGCTTTCCTGCAGGAACATCACCCCGCCGCCCCCGTCATGCAGCGCTACGGCGCGGGCTTCCCGGAGTTCCTCGCCACGCGGCTGCCCCCCGGCCGCCTCGGCTACCTGCCCGACGTGGCGCGGCTGGAGCTGGCCCTGCGCCACGCCTACCACGCCGCCGACGCCACGCCGATTGGGCCCGAGACGCTGGCGGGGCTGCACGAGGATACCTGCCTGTCGCTCGTACCCGCCGCCGCGCTGTTGCGATCCGCCTGGCCGGTGTTTTCGGTCTACCGTTTCGCCATGCAGCCCGGCAGCCCCCGCCCCGCTGCGCGGGCTGAGGACGTGCTGATCACCCGCCCCGGCTTCGACCCGGACGCGCACCTGCTACCCCCCGGCGGCGCCGCCATGGTGGCAGCCTTCGCCGAAAGCGCCCCGCTCGGTGCCGCCATCGCCGCAGCCGACGCGGATGCCGCCGAAACCCTGACCCTGCTGCTGCGCGAGGGCGCGCTGGCCGCCCCCAAGGAGACACGCCGATGACGATCGCCCGCTACGCCCGCCTCGGGGAGCCGCTCGAAACCAGGACCGCGGGCCTCCTGCCGCTGCTCGCGCGCCTCGTCTTTGCGGGAACGCTGCTTGTCTACTTCTGGCGCGCGGCGGCAACCAAGCTCGGCGACGGGCCGCTGGGGATATTCCAGCCCTCGCTCGGCGCCTACGCGCAGATATTTCCCCGCGCCATGGAGGCCGCAGGTTACGATGTCTCGCAGCTCGGCCCCCTCCACTGGGCCGTCGTGGTCGCGGGCACGCTGGCCGAGTTCGTGTTGCCCACGCTCATCGTTCTGGGGCTTCTGACCCGGCTCGCCGCGCTTGCCATGATCGGCTTCGTCGTGGTGCAGAGCCTCACGGATCTCTACGGCCACGGCGGCATCGCCCACGAGGGCACCCTGGGGGCCTGGTTCGACGGCCTTCCGGACGGGCTGATCCTCGACCAGCGCGCCTTCTGGATGCTGGCAATGGTCACGCTGGTGCTGAAGGGCGGCGGCTGGCTGTCGCTCGACGCGCTGCTCTTCCGCCGCCCGGCTCCTCAGGTCAGCGCCGCCTGAACCGTCTTGTCCCAGCCCAGGTGCATCTCGTCGCCATCGACGATCAGCGGGCGCTTCATCAGCGCCGGATGCGCCGCGATCAGCGTCAGCGGATCGCCCGCCCGTTCGTCCTCCGACAGCCCCCTCCAGGTGGTCGAGCGCGTGTTCAGGATCTTGTCTCCGAATCGCTTCTGCGCGCGCTCCGGCAGCCCCTCGGGCAGGCCTGCCTCGCGGATGTCGACGAAATCGGCCTCCGGCAGCGCCTTGCGCGCCTTGCGGCAAGTGTCGCAGGTCTTCAACCCGTAGATGATCATGGCCTCTCGTCTCCTTCACGAACAAATAAGCGCCGAATCGCAGGCGCCCCATCGATGCAATCTTGTTTTTTGCAGCGCCATTGTTCCCAATGAAAGGCGTGACATTCGTGGCTTGGACCGGGCCTGCCCGCCCGCCCAGTGCTTTCGGAGGTGACAGGAGGATGCCCCGCGCGGGGTGAAGCGAGACTGGGAAAGGAGCACGGGGAACATGCCGAACGGCACCGTGAAATGGTTCAATACCACGAAGGGTTACGGGTTCATCGCGCCCGAGGAAGGCGGCAAGGACGTGTTCGTGCACATCTCGGCCGTCGAACGCTCGGGGATGACGGGGCTCGCCGACAACATGAAGGTGGCCTACGAGCTCAAGGAAGGCCGCGACGGCCGCATGATGGCCTCGGACCTGCGCGCCCTCTGAGCGGGCGCCGCGGGGGCGGATCGCCCCGCCCCCTCGTTCATCGACAGTTCCCTCACGCGGCCTGAAGGCGGCGGGCTTCCTCTCCCGCGAGCCGGATCAGGTCGCGCATGAAGGGCTTTTCCAGGTCCCCCGTGCGCGAGGCCGCGTAGAGCCGTCGCGTGAGCCCGGTTTCGGTCAGCGGGCGGGTGACGTAGTCGGAATTGTACTTCACCTCGCGCACCACCCAGTCGGGCAGTACCGCCACGCCCCGGTTCGAGGCCACCAGCAGCAGGATCACCGCCGTCAGTTCCACCTGCCGGATCGCCGCCGGTTCCACCTTTGCGGGTGTCAGAAGCTGGCTGAAGATGTCGAGCCGTGAGCGCTCTACCGGGTAGGTGATGAGCGTCTGCCCCCGGAAATCCGCTGCGTCGATCCAGGGCTTCTGCGCCAGCGGATGGGTCGAAGCCGCCACGAAGACGGGGCTGTATTCGAAGAGCGGCGTGAAGGTCACGCCCGGCAGGTCCTCGGGGTCCGACGAGATCACCACGTCGACTTCCTCCTTCATGAGCGCGGGCAGCGCGTCGAAGGCAAGGCCGGGCCGGATGTCCACGTCCACGTCACCCCAGCTTTTCCGGAAACTTTCCAGCACCGGGAACAGCCACTCGAAGCAGGCGTGGCATTCGATGGCGATGTGCATGCGCCCGGTCTGCCCGCTGCGCAGGCCCGAGAATTCCTCGGCCAGCGCCTCGACCTGCGGCAGCACCTGCTCGGCCAGCCGCAAAAGCCTCTGCCCCGCGGGCGACAGCTTCATGGGCTTCGATCGCCGCACGAAAAGCTCGACGCCCGCCTGGTCCTCCAGCCCCTTGATCTGGTGGCTCAGCGCCGATTGCGTGATGTTGAGGGCATCGGCCGCCTTGGCCAGCCCCCCGTGATCGTGGATCGCCTTGATGGTCCGCAGGTGGCGGAACTCGATATGCATGCTGCGCTCATATTGGTCTTGAGATTTATGAGTTTGTCTCACAATGCTGCGCATGCGACAAGAGGCGAGACACCAACAGGAGCCTGCCATATGCGCCGCCCCGAGATCTCGCTCGAATTCTTCCCGCCCAAGAACATCGAAGGCACCTTCCGCCTGTGGGACACGGTGCAGGTGCTTGCGCCGCTCAACCCGCGCTTCGTCTCGGTGACCTACGGGGCCGGCGGCACCACGCGGGACCTGACCCGCGACGTGGTGGCCACGCTGCACAAGCATTCGGGCCTGCGCACCGCCGCCCACCTCACCTGCGTCGAGGCCACCAAGGAAGAGACGCGCGAGATCGTGCGCGGCTTCGCCGATGCCGGCGTGAAGGATATCGTCGCCCTGCGTGGCGACCCGCCGAAGGGCGCGGACGGCTTCACGCCCCACCCCGAAGGCTACGCCAACAGCGTCGAGCTCATCGAATCGCTGGCCTCCGAGGGCGACTTCAACATCCGCGTCGGCGCCTACCCCGACGTCCATCCCGAGGCCGCCGATGGCGCCGCCGACATCGACTGGCTCAAGCGCAAGCTCGACGCCGGCGCGACCGAGGCGCTGACCCAGTTCTTCTTCGAGGCGGACACCTTCTTCCGCTTCCGCGACGCCTGCGTGAAGGCCGGCATCGACAAGCCCATCGTGCCCGGCATCCTGCCGATCGAGAACTGGAAGGGCGCCCGCCGCTTCGCCGAAAGCTGCGGCACCAAGATCCCGGCATGGGTGATCGACGCCTTCGAGAAGGCCGAACGCGACGGCCGCTCGGACCTGCTGGCCACCGCCATCTGCACCGAGTTGTGCTCGGAACTGATCGAGGGCGGCGTGGACAAGCTCCACTTCTACACCCTCAACCGCCCCGAGCTCACCCGCGACGTCTGCCATGCGCTTGGCGTCACCCCCGATGTGCGGCTCGAGAACGTCGCCTGACGCCGCTTGAAGCCCGCGCCGTTCCGGGCAAGGTTGCGCGCGAAACCGGGGCCCCGCCCCGGCGCCAGCTTGCGGAAAGGGGCGCGCCATGCGCATCGCCATCAACGGGTTCGGCCGCATCGGCCGGACCATCCTGCGCCAGGTCCTCACCGACCCACATGCGGATGACATCACGATCACCCGCATCAACGACATCGCCCCGCCGGAAACCTGCGCCTACCTGCTGAACTACGACAGCGTCTACGGGCCCCTGCCGCAGCGGGCCGAGGCCCGCGACGGCGCCCTGCACGTGTCCGGCCGCGTCATCCCCCTTACCCAGATCGCCGACCCGGGCGCCCTGAACCTCGGCGCCACCGATCTGCTCATGGAATGCACCGGCAAGGTAAAAACGCGCGACGACGCCCTGCGCACCCTCGACGCGGGCGCCACCCGCGTGCTGGTCTCCCGCCCCTGCGAGGGCGCCGACGTGACCTGCGTCATGGGCGCCAACGAAGACCAGATGGGCGCGGCGCGGATCGTCTCGAACGCGTCGTGCACCACCAACGCGCTGGCCCCGCTGCTGCGCGAGCTGGAGAGCCGCTTCGGCATCCTGACCGGCCACATGACCACGATCCACTGCTACACCGGCAGCCAGCCCATGGTCGACGCGCCGCGCGGCGACACGCTGGTGCGCTCGCGCGCCGGGGCGGTCTCGATGGTGCCCACCACCACCAGCGCCATGAAGCTCATCGACCGCGTCCTGCCCGACCTCGCCGGCCGCGTCACCGGCGCGGCCGTGCGGGTGCCCACGATCTCGGTTTCCGCCGTGGACCTCACCGTGCGCCTCAAGGCACCGCCCGCCGACATGGCGCAGGCCCTGCGCGAGATGGCGAACGACAGCGCCGTGATCGGCCTTACCGAGGACCCCACGGTCTCGACCGACCTGCGCGGCCGCCCCGAAAGCCTCGTCCTCGCCCCGCACGAAACCCGTGTCACCGGCGACCAGGCGCGCATCTTCGGCTGGTACGACAACGAATGGGGCTTCTCCGCCCGCATGCGCGACATGGCCCGTCGGATGACGAGCTGAGATCTGCCACACGCGCAACAGGTCCCCTCTCCCCTCGGGGGAGAGGGCTAGGGTGAGGGGGATCAGACCGACGTCGCGCCGCCGCCCCCGTCGATGCGGTAGTAGGCGCCGGTAATGAAGCTCGCCTTGTCGCTCGCCAGGAACAGCATCAGGTCCGCGATCTCGTCGGCCTCGGCATAGCGGCCCAGCGGCACCGAGCTCTCGAACTGCTTGCGCGCCTCTTCTTCGCGACCCTTCATGGCGTTGGCCTCGATCGACCGCATCATCTGCGTATCGACACCCGAGGGGCAGACCGCGTTCACCCGGATGTTGTCACCGGCCACTTCCAGCGCCACGGACTTGTTGATGCCAAGCACCGCGTGCTTCGAGGCGACGTAGGCGCTCATGCCGGGCGCGCCCAGAAGACCGCCGTTCGACGCGGTGTTGACGATGGCGCCGCTGCCCTGCTTCTGCATCTGCGCCACGACGTACTTCAGCCCGAGCGCCACGCCGATCACGTTGATGTCCAGCACCTTGGCATAGTTCTCGCGTGTCTGTTCGGTGATGGGCTTGAAGTCGCCGTTGATCCCGGCGTTGTTCACGAAGACATCGATCCGGCCAAAGGCCTCGACCGTCTGGTCGACATAGGCCTTCACGTCCTCTTCCTTCGAGACATCCGCCGCGACCAGAAGCGCCCCGTCGAGATCGGACGCCGCCTTTTCCAGCGCCTCGCGGCTCAGGTCCACCAGCGCAAGTTCGCGCCCTCTGCCGCGAACTTGCGCGCGGCGGCGATGCCGATGCCACCGGCGGCACCGGTGATCAGGACGACCTTGTTCTCGAAATCCATGAGATATCTCCGATAGTTACCGTGCCCTGTATACCGGGGCACACCAATCACGTATGCGGCGGGCCGCTGCGCGAAAACTGTGCAGATGCACAAGCCTCCCGCAGCTGGCGCACGCAACTCTATGCGACCATGCCAAAACCCGCCGATCCCCTCAGATCCCGAATTGCCCGCTCACCCGGCGCAGCTACTTCCCCGGTCATGACAGTCTCGCTTTCCCGCCCGGTCGGCCCGGTTCTGATCCTCGACGACATCACCGACGCGACCCTGCACCTCGCGGCGCTGTTCATCGCGCCCAAGGGCGACACCCCGCCCCCGGTCGAGACCGAGGCCGAGCCCACAGCCCCCGAACCGCTCGCCCACTATACCGATGTCACCGTCTGGCGCGCGCGCTTCACCCTGCCCGCCGACCGCGCGGCAAGCTACACATGGGACGGCACCACCTACGAGGTTGCCGCCGACCTCACCGGCGACCTGCGCCTCGCCTATGTCTCCTGCAACGGCGAGGAAATCGGCGACCTCGACCGCGAAGGCTCCGAGCGCAACGCCATGTGGGCCCGCCTGCGCGAGGAACACCGCCGCGCGCCCTTCTCGCTCCTGCTGCATGGTGGCGACCAGGTCTATGCCGACGAGGTCACCCGCGGCCACGCGCTCAGCGACGACTGGCCCGACGAGGTGCCCGATGACCCGAGCCCGCAGGAACTCGCCTCGCTCACCACGCACCTGCGCGAACGCTTCCTCGAACGCTACGCGACGCTCGATGCCTCGCCCGAATTCGCCTGGATCGCCGCGCGCGTGCCCTCGCTCATGCAGTGGGACGACCACGACATCTGCGACGGCTGGGGGTCCCTGCCCGGACGGCGCACGAATTCCGCCGTGGGCCAGACGCTCTTCGCCGCCGCGCGCGAGGCCTTCCTGACCTTCCAGCACGCCTGCGCCGACGGCGACCTGCCCGGACGCTTCGCCGATCCCACCGGCACCCACCTCGGCTGGCGCGTCGAGGCCCCCGGCCTGCCGATCATCGCCCCCGACCTGCGCGGCGAACGCAACAGGCGCGCCGTCATGGGCCCCGGCGGCTGGAAGATGATGGAACTCGAGGCCACCCGCCCCCGCGAAGGCCACGCGATGATCCTGTCGAGCGTGCCGCTCCTCGGCCCCCGCCTGTCGCTGCTCGAAGCCGTCATGGTCGCGATCCCCAAGATGCAGGAATACGAGGACGACCTGCGCGACCAGTGGCAAAGCCGCGCCCATCGCGGCGAATGGCGGCGGATGCTGCGGCTGGTGCGCGACATGGCCCGCAATGACGGCCAGGCCGTGACGGTCCTGTCGGGCGAGATCCACCTTGCCACCCGCGCGGTCATGGACCTCGGCAATGGCGATGTCCTGAACCAGCTCGTGGCTTCGGGCGTGGCGCACCGCGCGCCGCCAAAGGCCTGGGCGCGGTTCCTCGGCGCGCTGTCGTGGCTGGGCGAAGACCCGCTTCAGGGCCACCCCATCGCCATCCGCACCCTGCCCGGCCAGCCGCACCGCTACGTGGCCGAACGCAACTACCTGATCCTGTCACGCAAAGGCGCGGACTGGTCCGCCCGCTGGGATCTCGAGGAAAGCGGCATGACCGCGCCGCTGCCGCTTCAGCGGCAGTGACGCGGGTGCATCAGTTGTTGAAGAGGAAGTGCAGGACGTCGCCGTCCTTCACGGTATAGGACTTGCCCTCGGCGCGCATCCGGCCCGCGTCCTTGGCACCCTGCTCGCCGTTGTGGGCGATGAAGTCGTCGTAGGAAATCGTCTCGGCCCGGATAAAGCCCTTCTCGAAGTCACCGTGGATCACGCCCGCCGCCTGCGGCGCCTGCGTGCCGGTCTTGATCGTCCAGGCGCGCGCCTCCTTGGGGCCCACGGTGAAATAGGTCTCGAGGTGCAGCAGGTCGTAGCCCGCCTTGATAAGCCGGTCGAGCCCGGCCTCTTCCAGCCCCAGCTCCTCCAGGAACTCGGCGGCTTCCTCGGCGTCGAGCTGGCTGATCTCTTCCTCGATCTGGGCCGAGATCACGACGTGGCCGTTGCCCTGCTCCGCCGCCATGGCGGCGACCTTCTCGGACAGCGCGTTGCCGGTGGCGGCGTCCGCCTCGTTCACGTTGCAGACGTAGAGCACAGGCTTGGAGCTCAACAGTTGCAGCATCCGCCAGGCCTTCTGGTCATCCTCGGCCACCTCGACCATGCGCGCGGGCTTGCCCTCTTCCAGCACCGCCAGCGCATCCTTCATCAGGCGCTCCTGCTGGATCGCCTCCTTGTCGCCGCCCTTCACCTTGCGGACGATGTTCTGAAGCCGCTTCTCGAGGCTCTCCATGTCCGCGATGATAAGCTCGGTCTCGATGGTCTCGGCATCCGACACCGGGTCCACGCGGCCGTCGACGTGAGTCACGTCGTCATCCTCGAAGCAGCGCAGCACGTGGGCGATGGCATCGACCTCGCGGATGTTGGCCAGGAACTGGTTGCCCAGCCCCTCGCCCTTGGACGCACCCTTCACGAGACCCGCGATGTCCACGAAGGTCATGCGCGTCGGGATGATCTGCTTGGACTTCGCGATCCCCGCGAGCTTGTCCAGCCGCGTGTCGGGAACGGCCACCTCGCCCACGTTGGGCTCGATGGTGCAGAAGGGAAAGTTCGCGGCCTGCGCCGAGGCAGTCCGCGTCAGCGCGTTGAACAGCGTCGACTTGCCCACGTTGGGCAGCCCCACGATCCCCATCCGAAAGCCCATGTTCTCGCTCCTTGGCCAATGCTGGCGCCGCTTCTAGGGGCCCGCGCCGCAAGGCGCAAGCGGGCGCGGCCTCAGCCCGCCACAGCCCTCTGCTCCGGCAGCGCGTGCCGCCAGAACCGCCAGCCCAGCAGCACAGCCGCGACCCCAAGGCCCAGCACCAGTCCGAACCAGACCCCCGGCGCACCATAGCCCAGCGGAAACCCGAACAGCCAGGCCGCCGGCAGCCCCACGCCCCAGTAGGCCACCGCCGCCATGATCATCGGCACCCGCGTGTCCTGCAAGCCGCGCAGCACGCCCAGGTGGATCACCTGCATCGCGTCCACGAGCTGGAACAGCGCCGCAAAGGCCAGCAGCGCCGCACCCACCGACAGGATCGCCGCCCGGTCCGGATCGTCGGGCGCCACGAAGAGCCCCATGAGCACGTTCGGCACCGTCAGGAACACCACCGTCGCCAGAGCCACCACGCCCAGCGACAGCATCACCGTGACCGAGGCGCCGCGCTCCAGCCGCGGCGCGTCGCCCTTGGCCTGCGCGTTGGAGGCCCGCACCGTCGCCGCATTGGAAAGGCCAAGATGCACCATGAAGCTCGCCGTCGCGATCTGCAGCGCGATGCCATGCGCGGCCAGCGGCACCGTGCCCAGCCAGCCCACCATGACCGCCGTCGCCGCAAACAGCGCCACTTCGGCCAGCGTCGTCACCCCGATGGGCAGGCCCAGCCGGAACACGCTGCCGAACATCTCCCAGTCGGGCTTCCAGAAGCGCACGAACAGCTGGTGATCGGGCAGCTTGCGCAAGGCATAGGCCGCCACCAGCACCAGCATCGTCCCGTGCGACACGAGCGAGGCCAGCGCCGCCCCGGTGATCCCCAGTTCCGGAAAGCCCAGATGCCCGAAGATCAGCACGTAGTTGGCCAGCGCATTGGCCACCGCCGCCGCCACCGTCACCCAGAAGACCACCCGCGTGTGCTCGAGGCCCGCGAGGTAGTTCTTCAGCACCATGACACCCAGCGCCGGCAGCATGCCCCAGCCCGCCACCCGCAGGTAAAGCTGGGCATTGGCCGCGACTCCCGGCTCCTGCCCGATGGCGCGCAGGATCG
Organism: Allosediminivita pacifica; assembly: GCF_003054175.1. Taxonomy (GTDB): domain Bacteria; phylum Pseudomonadota; class Alphaproteobacteria; order Rhodobacterales; family Rhodobacteraceae; genus Allosediminivita; species Allosediminivita pacifica. The sequence goes on along the minus strand of NZ_QBKN01000006.1, from coordinate 14,465 downwards.
GCGCCGACCACCACATCAGCGGCATCACGACGACGAAGAACAGGATCGACAGCCACAGGCCCATGCGCGTCGACCGGCGGATCATCACCTCGTCCCCGCGCGCGGCGAAATCGGCCACCATCGGCATGACCGCCCAGGCAAAGCCCGATCCGAACAGGAACAGCGTCATGAACAGCGACTGCGCCAGCACCAGCGCAGCAAGCTCCGGCACACCGTACCAGCCCATCATGACCGTGTCGGTCAGGCCGATGGCGAACTGCGCCACGTGCCCGCCGACAAGCGGCAGGCCGAGGCTCAGGATCGCGCGCGCATGCGCGCCCCGTGTCATGGTGTGCATCTGTGCCATGCGGCGGCTTTGGCACGGCCCCGCGCGCAGGGCAATCTTCGATCAGATGGCGCGCAGCAGAAACTCGCCGGCAATCACCGCAATGACACTCCCCGCCAGCATCTCGATGGCGGCAAGCGACCAGGCAGCCCCCGGACCCGCGGCGAGCCGCGTGAGCGCGCCCTGGCGCAGCGTGACCGCGGCCACTCCGACGACGACCGTCACCGTGGCCGTGCCCAGCCCCATGGCAAAGGCCCCGAGGATGCCGGCAAGATCCAGCCCCATGCGCCAGGTCAGGATCAGCAGGAACAGCGCGCCGGTGCAGGGGCGGATCGCCACCGCGCCGATCACCGCCAGAGCGTCACGCAGCGAATGCACGTTCTCGGCCTGCTCCAGGCTTGGCCCGTGCGCGTGTCCGCAGGTGGCGCAGACCGCGCCATGATCGTGACCGTGGTCATGATCGTGATGCCCGTGGGCGTGATCGCCATGGTCGTGATGGTGATGATCGTGCGCCCCGGCCCGCCGGGCCCGCCAAAGCGCGCGCAGGCCCCGCAGCGCCAGCCAGACCCCGATCAGCGCAATCGCCCCGTAAGAGGCCGGCGCCATCCAGCGCTCCGCCGCGCCCTCCATCTCGGTCCGGCCCCAGCCCAGCAGCCAGAGCGCCCCGTAGACCAGCAGCACCGCCGCCGCGGCCTGCGCAAGGCTCGAGGCCACCGCCAGCGCCGACAACCGCCAGAGCGTGACCTGCCGCGCCACACCGTAACCTCCGATCAGGATCTTGCCGTGTCCCGGCCCCGCCGCGTGGAAGAACCCGTAGCCAAAACAGACACCCAGCAGCGCCGCCAGCGCCCCCGGCTCGCCCGCGCGCAGCGCCCGCAGCCCCTGTGCCATCGCCGTCTGCGCCTCGCGCTGGCCGCTTGCCGCCCAGACGGCCAGCCGGTCGTCGCCGCCGAAACCCCAGAGCCAGACCGCGGCCGCGACGACCGCCAGCGCCGCGATCAGGAGCGCGGTTCGCACGCGAGTCGTACCTCCGCCGCGAAATGCACGCCAAGTTCGATGGTCTGGAACATGTCCTCCGAGGCGGTGTTCAGCGATTCTGCCAGCGCCTTGTCGGCCTCGCCCGGCGTCGCCGGCGTGATCTCGGAGCGGCAGGGCCCCTCCACGCTCACGTCGGTCAGCGTATAGGCCACGTAATAGGTCGGATCGTACTGCTCCAGCAGCATGTCCTGCGCCGGGACCTCCGGGATCGGACGATGATGAGAGGCCACGATCCGCCCGTCCTCGACCGCGATCGCCGTGGGGGTCGGGCGCGCAAGCTCGACCTTCTCGCCATCGCGGTGCACGTAGAGATCACCCTCGAATCCCGGTGGCCACTCCACCAGGTCGAAGCCGTGAAGTTGCTCCAGTTCCTCGTCGGTCAGCACCCCGTCCCCGTCGGGATCGAGCCCCATGTCCTCGAGGATCAGCAGGGTAAAGAAGTCGTCGTAGGTCCAGGTGACATCGACCCCGGTGACCTCGCCGCTGTCGTTCAGGATCAGGTGCAGGTCGCTGTCCACGAAGACATGCGGATGCGCCCCGGCCGGGGCGGCCGCCATCATCGCAAGAAAAAGGAAGCAGCAACGCTGAAACATGAGCTATCGCTTAGTGCAGTCCTTGGGGCACCGCAAGAAATGCGAACCGGCGCACACCGTGGCGTGTTATCCTGTGAGCGATTTCTCGCAGGGCGGCGCTGGAGGCGTCCATGGCGGAAGCCATCGACCTGACCCATTTTTATGACGACACCCGCGCCTTTCTCAGCGAACTGGCGACGAACAACGACCGCGACTGGTTCCAGGCCCACAAGGCCCGCTACGACAGCGATCTCAAGCGCCCGGCCGAAAAGCTGCTGGCCGATCTCGCGCCCCGCCTCGCCCGCCTTGGCGGCAGCAGGACGCGCGGCAAGCTCTTCCGCCCTCATCGCGACATGCGCTTTTCCGAGGACAAGCGCCCCTACAACACCCACCTGCACCTGCTCTGGACCCATCCCGACGGGCGCGGCTGGTTCTTCGGGCTCTCGCCGGATTACGCCACCGCCGGCGCCGGCGTGATGGAGTTCACCGCAGAGGTCCTCGCCGCATACCACCGTGCGGTCGCAGCCCCCGGCGGCAGCCGCCTTGCCAAGCTGCTCGAAGGCGCCGGCTGGCGCCTCGACGCCCCGGCACTGGCGCGGGTTCCGGCGCCCTACAGCGCCGAGCACCCGCGCGAGGCCCTGCTGCGCCGCAAGGGTCTCGTCGCCTGGCAGGACAATCTCGACGCAGCGCTCCGCAACGACCCGCGGGCCGCGCTGGAACGGGCCTTCACCGCCCTCGCGCCGCTGCAGCATTGGCTCGCCACGGTCCTCGCCGGCACCTAGCCCGACAGCACGTCGCGCCAGCTGTGCTGCGGCGCAAAGCCCAGCATCTCGCGCGCCTTGCGGTTGGAATAGAAGGTCTCTTGCGCGCCCATCTCGTGCTTGACCGGCACGCCCTGGTAGAACCGCTTGCGCACCTCGGCGTTGCTCGCCCCCACCGACAGGTCATCGTTCGACACGTTGAACACCTCGTAGCCCAGCCCGTCGGTCTTCAAAGCGCAGTCCACCATCAGGCCAAGATCGCGCACGTCGATATAGGCAAAAATATTGCGCCGCCGCAGCCCCGGGTCCTTCACGTAGGCCGGGAAATCGCGTTCGTATTCATGCGGTTCGATCACGTTGTTGATCCGCAGCCCGTAGATGTCTGCGCCCGTGCGCCGCTGGAAGCTGCGCCCCGTCACCTCGTTGGCGACCTTCGACATGGCATAGGCATCCTCGGGCACCGTCGGGTGCTCTTCGTCCACCGGCAAGTACTCGGGCTTGCGCTCGCCCTTGGCAAAGCAGATCCCGTAGGTCGTCTCGGACGAGGCGAAGATCACCTTGCGGATGCCCAGCTTCGTCGCCGCCTCGAGCACGTTGTAGGTCGACAGCGTGTTGATGCGGTAGGTCTCCGGATCCGGCACGATCCCCACCCGCGGGATCGCCGCGAAATGCACCACCGCATCGAACCCCGGAGCCGCGGGCCCGGTCTCGAACTCGTCCAGCCCGATGAACGACGTCATCGCGCTCCAGACCTGCCCCGGGTCGGTCAGGTCGGTGATCAGGTCGGTCACGCCTTCGGCCCCCAGCGGCTTCAGGTCGGCATTCAGAACATCGTGCCCTTGCGCCGCCAGCCAGGGCGCCACGTGCTGCCCGGCCTTGCCCGAACCGCCGGTAAAGAAAATGCGCATCTCCGTCTCCTCCATCTGTGCTGCCGCAGAGGCTGGCGCTCCACGCGCCGCCGTCAAGCCCGCATCTGCCCGCCCCGCGCAGCCATGCCATTGATTTTCCCCCGCCCATCCGGCAAGGGATCACCAATCAGCCGGAGGACCCAATGACCCGCATCGACACCAAATTCGAAAGCCTGCGCAGCCAGGGGCGCAAGGCCTTCGTCGCCTACATCATGGCGGGCGACCCAGACCTCGAAACCTCGCTTCAAGTGATGAAGGGGCTGCCCTCCGCCGGTGTCGACGTGATCGAGCTGGGCGTGCCCTTCACCGACCCCATGGCCGACGGCCCCACCATCCAGCTCGCCGGCCAGCGCGCGCTCGAAGGCGGCCAGACGCTGGAGAAGACGCTCCAGATGGTGCGCCGCTTCCGCGAGGAGGACGTCGACACGCCCATCGTGCTCATGGGCTACTACAACCCCATCTACAACCGCGGGGTCGAGACCTTCCTCAAGGACGCGACCGAGGCCGGCATCGACGGGCTCATCGTGGTGGACCTTCCCCCCGAAGAGGATGACGAGCTCTGCATCCCCGCCCACAAGGCCGGTCTGAACTTCATCCGCCTCGCCACGCCCACCACCGACGACAAGCGCCTGCCCAAGGTACTCGAGAACACCTCCGGTTTCGTCTACTACGTCTCGATCACCGGCATCACCGGCTCGGCCGCGGCCCAGTCCACCGACGTCGCCCCCGAGGTCACGCGCATCAAGTCCCAGACCGACCTGCCCGTCATCGTGGGCTTCGGCATCCGCACGCCGGATGCCGCGGCCGAGATCGCGGGCGTCGCCGACGGCTGCGTCGTGGGCTCCGCCATCGTGAGCGAGATCGCCGCCGGCAAGCCGGTCGCGCAGGTGCTGGACTTCGTGAAGGGCCTCGCCGAGGGCGCCCACCGAGTCTGAGGCAAGGGGCGGCGCAAGCCGCCCGCTTCGTTCCGCAGGCCGACGCCAATTGCACGGCAACACATCACCCGGGCCCGCGTCCGCAGCGCCCCCGCGCGCATCGCCGACCCATCTCCCCCTTGCGCCAAACGCATGGCGGCCATGCGTTTTATCCTTTGATTTCAAACGGAAAGCGCGCCCCCCTTTGGCCTGGATCAGTTTCCGGGCCGTCCCTCTGTGCCACCTTCCCGTCACAACGAAGAAGGAAGGGACCACTCCCATGAAGCTCGTAAACCTCAGCCTCGGCTCCCCTCTCCTGGTGGGCGCGCTTTCCACCGCTCTCGCTGGGCCTGCCATGGCGCAATCCCAGGGGGACTGGACCCTCGGCATCGGGGTCATCAAGGTCTCCCCGCAGGACGACAGCGGCACCCTCGCCGGCGCGGACGCCGAGGTCGACGACGACACGCAGCTGTCGCTGACCGGCGAATACTTCATCCGCGACAACCTCGGCATCGAGCTCCTGGCCGCGACGCCTTTCGAGCATGATATTTCCCTCGGCGGCTCCAAGATCGGCTCGACCAGGCACCTGCCGCCCACCGTGTCGCTGGTCTACCATGTCCCGACGCAGACCAAGATCACGCCATTCTTCGGCGCCGGCCTGAACTACACCACCTTCTTCGACGAAGAGACAGACCTTGGCGATCTGGAGTTGGAGGACAGCTTCGGCTTTGCCGCCACCGTCGGCGCGGATTGGGCGATCTCCGACCGCGACTCCCTGCGCCTGAACGTCCGTTACATGAACATCGAAACCGACGCGAAGCTGAACGGAGACTCCATCGGCACCGCCGAGATCAATCCGGTCGCGATCGGCGCCTCCTTCGTTCACCGTTTCTGAGCGCCGCTCGGGACGGGGCGGCATTGACCCCACAGAGTCCGTCCATTCCCACTGGTGCCGCCCCGGGGGCGGCACCATTTTTTGTGAAGCGCCGACAAAGTCACGCCCGCCTCGCCTCCCTGCCGCCGCTCCGGCGATCTGGTCGGGCGACCAACCAGCCTCTTTGGGAATCCTTCTCCCCCGATCCAAAGCGCAAAGCCGCGCATCGCAGCCGCGCGCGGTGGCGATCCTGCCCGCTGATCCGCGCGCTTTATCCCGGCAAACCCGAAAGACCTCGACACGACGCACCCAGCCTCAGCCAAATCGCCGCCGCGTGGGGGCGCGGTCATGCCGGAGGCATGCTTTCAGCATGACGATGCGCGGCGCGCCTCGTCTCCGCGCTTGGGCTGCACACTCGGAAGGCAGAGCGGCCAGCACTGAACCGCGGCCCGAACCAAAGCGTAAAGCCGCGCAGCGCAGCCGCGCGCGGTGGCGATCCTGCCCGCTGATCCGCGCGCTTTATCCCGGCAAACCCGAAAGACCTCGACACGACGCACCCAGCCTCAGCCAAATCGCCGCCGCGTGGGGGCGCGGTCATGCCGGAGGCATGCTTTCAGCATGACGATGCGCGGCGCGCCTCGTCTCCGCGCTTGGGCTGCACACTCGGAAGGTAGAGCGGCCAGCACTGAACCGCGGCCCGAACCAAAGCGTAAAGCCGCGCAGCGCAGCCGCGCGCGGTGGCGATCCCGACCGTCGATCCCCGCGCTCTATCCCGGCAACCCCGAAAGACCCCGACACGACGCGCCTAGCTTCACCAAATCACCGCCGCGTGGGAGCGCGGTCATGCCGGAGGCATGCTTCCAGCATGACAATGCGCGGCGAGCCTCGTCTCCGCGCTTGGGCTGCACACTCAAAAGGCAGAGCGGCCAGCACTGCACCGCCGCCCGATCCAAGGCGCGAAGCCGCGCATCGCAGCCGCGCGCGGTGGCGATCCAACCCGCTGATCCGCGCGCTTTATCTCAGCAACTCCGAAAGACCCCAACACGAAGCACCCAGCGTCCCCAAATCGCCGCCGCGTGGGGGCGCGGCTGCGATGCGCGGCGGGCCTGCGGCCCTTGATCCCGCGCAGGGGGCTTCGCACTCGGGCGTCGTTCCAGACTTCTTTGCGCTACCAGATGCGGCGGGCTGATCAACCGCCCGGATTACGGACGTAGTTACTCTTCGTCCGGGCGCCACCAATATCCGCAGCGAGCCGACTGTGTTGCCCTGCCCAGCAATCGGCATTAGACAGACCACATGCGCGTCTATAAATTCTATCCCGCCAAATGGGGGCTTGAAGCTTTGTCCAAGCGGCGCCTCAAAGTATCGCCGATTGACGAATTGAATGATCCATTTGAGTATCTTTCGCTTGATCTGGGTGAGAAGAGTGTACGAGCTTGGGCCAAAGAGTTTCGAAAAATTGTCACTGAGGACAATGGAATAATTTCTTTCTCAAGCAATTGGTCTCAGCCACTAATGTGGGCTCACTACGCGGATTCCCACAAAGGCGTCGCATTGGGCTTTGAGATCCCTGAGCGGCTTCTGTTTAAGATTGACTACGTAGAAAATCGGATCAAGCCCACGATGGATGTCGACCACTCCAGAGCATCCATGAAGATCTTAGTCCAAAAATTATTGCGGACAAAGCATAGTGAATGGTCTTACGAGAAAGAGTTTCGGCTGGTTCGCCCATTAAAGAATTGCATTCGTGAGGGCAATAACTTCTTCACGGATTTCAACGAGACAACCCCCCTAAAAGAGGTTATTCTTGGCGCAAGATATCAAACTTCACATGCCGAACAACTCTCATCTGAATTGAAATCCGAGGGCATCAGCTTTCAAACTGCTCGTGCGGAGTTCAAGGGATTTCGAATGACAACTCAGAAATCGGCTGGTCTCCAAAAACAGCTTTGAGCGTCTCGAACTACACCGAGCGCATTGCGAACATGGTGTTGTCCGTAGCATCAGCCAATGTGGACTCTAAGCTACCTTTTTCGGCATCCGCTACTAACTTCAGCTTTGCCGACAACGCTCAAGTCTGCAAAGCTTGAAACGCCGCCCCTCCCCAAACGCACCCGACACACCGCCCTGCCAAATCCCGCCCATGCCCCTCGCCCTCTACACCTTCGGCCAGTTCGCCAGGCCATCCGAGGACCCGGCCAACGACGGCTTCCATGCGCTGAACGATCCGGTCTTTGCGCGCGTCGATGCGGCGCCGGGGCTGATCGCGCGGTCGGGCTATCCGGACGAACCCGAGGGCCCCGAAAGCTGGGGGCCGCAGGTCTATCCCGGGTTCTGGCAGGACAATGGCGACGGTTGGGCCCCCTCGACGCTCTCGCTCTGGCGCGATGCGGCCTCGGCCCATGACTGGATCTACGGCGGCCTGCATGCCCGTGCCATGGCGCAGGGGCGCAAGTGGTTCGTGGAGCCCCGATGGCCACCCTACGTGCTCTGGAGGCACCGCCGCAAGGACCGCCCGACCTGGGCCGAGGGCGTCGCCCGGATCGAGGCGCTGCACGCCCACGGCCCCTCGCCCGAGGCCTTCACCTTCCGCGAAGCGCTCCGCGACCGGGGGCCGGTGTCCGAGCCCTAGACGGACCGCCCGCGCCCCTGTCCCTGCGGGACAATCTTGCGACGAGGTTAATTCGAATATTTAACTCATTGATTTATATAGAGGACAAAGACGTCCCGGCCCGGGACACCCCCGCGACGTCCCGGCGAGGACGTCCCGGATCACTCGGCCCAGTCGCCCGAAAAGCCCTTGGGCACCATCAGGATATCCCGGTCCACATCCTTGACGTCGGTCACCCCGCAGAGCCCCATGGTGGTCTCCATCTCCTTCTGGATGACCTCCAGCGCGCGGGTCACGCCCTTCTCTCCCATGGCGCCGAGGCCGTAGACGAAGGCCCGCCCGATCCAGGTGGACTTGGCCCCCATCGCCACCGCCCGCAGCACGTCCTGCCCCGACCGGATGCCGCTGTCGAGGTGGACCTCGATCTTGTCGCCCACCGCGTCGACCACCTTCTCCAGCGCCCGGATCGAGCTGATCGTCCCGTCGAGCTGCCGCCCGCCGTGGTTCGACACCACGATGGCATCGGCCCCCACATTGACCGCCTCGAGCGCGTCGCGCGGGTCCATGATCCCCTTGATGATGAGCTTGCCGTCCCACATCTTCCGGAACTGCCGGATGCGGTCCCAGTCGAGCGACTGGTCGAAGGCCTCGGCCGTCCAGGTGGTCAGCGACGAGGGATCGGTCACCCCCTTGGCGTGCCCGATCACGTTGCCGAAGGCCCGCCGCTTGGTCTGCAGCATGCCCAGGCCCCAGCCCACCTTGGTGGCGAGGTTGGCCACGCTCTTCGGCGTCAGCTTCGGCGGCGCCGACATGCCGTTCTTGATGTCCTTGTGGCGCTGCCCCATGATCTGCAGGTCCACCGTGACCACCGCCGCCGAACACCCCGCCGCCTTCGCCCGGTCGAAGAGCCGCTGCATGAAGTCGTCGTCGGTGAGCGTGTAGACCTGCATGTAGAAGGGCTTGCTCGTGTGCGCCGCCACGTCTTCGATAGAGCAGATCGACAGAGTCGAGAGGCAGAAGGGCACGCCGAACTTCTCCGCCGCCCGCGCCGCGTGGATCTCGCCGTCGGCATGCTGCATCCCCGTCAGCCCCACCGGCGCCAGCCCCACCGGCATCGCCACATTCTCGCCCAGCATCTGCGTCCGCGTGTTGCGCCCCGCCATGTCCCTGGCGACGCGCTGCCGGAAATAGAGCTTGTCGAAATCGCTGACATTCTCGCGAAACGTCTGCTCCGACCAGCTCCCGGACTCGCAGTAATCGTAGAACATCTTGGGCACCCGACGGCGATAGATGCGCTTGAGGTCTTCGATCTCGGTGATGACGGGCATGGCGTGTTCTCCACCTTGGGGCCGGCGTTTCGTCAGGATTGGTTAGGTTTTCTTACCGATGGGGTGCGGGACGCGCAATGTGCGGCTGCCGGACAAAGCGCCGCGTGGCGCGGTTTCCGGGTTGCAACCTTGTTCCAATGGCGATGGCATCCGGCGCAAAGGAGCTCTCATGGCCGCAAGATACGCACTCGATCGCAACAGTTTCGGCCCGCCGAGGACGTGGGCATGATTCTCTGGGGCCTTCTTGCCAGCCTCTGCGCCGGTATGATGACCGCGGTGGGCGCGCTTCCCGTGGCCTTCGGTCGGACGATCTCGCGATCGAACCGCGACACGCTTCTGGGCTTTGCAGCCGGCGTGATGATCTCGGCCTCGTTCTTCTCGCTCATCCTTCCCGGGGTCGCCCGCGGCGAAGAAATCTATGGCAGCACCACCGCGGCCGCACTGGTCGCGGGGCTCGGCATCGCGCTCGGCGCCTGGATGGTCGCGGCGCTCAATGCCCGCATCCCGCACGAACACTTCGTCTCGGGCCCCGAAGGCTCGGACCCCGGGGCCCTGCCGAAGATCTGGCTCTTCGTGATGGCGATCACGATCCACAACTTTCCCGAAGGCATGGCCGTCGGCGTCGGCTTCGGGGGCGGGGACGTGACCAACGGCATGTCGCTGGCCACCGGGATCGGCCTGCAGAACGCGCCCGAAGGGCTCGCCGTGGCTGTGGCGCTGCGCGGCCAGGGCTACGGCAGGCTGCGGTCGGTCTGGATCGCGACACTGACGGGACTGGTCGAGCCCATCGGCGGCGTCATCGGCGTCGCGGCGGTGCAGGTGTCGGCCTTCGCGCTACCACTGGGGCTCAGCTTTGCGGCGGGCGCCATGCTCTACATCATCAGTCACGAGATCATCCCGGAAACCCACCGTCACGGACACCAGGACAGGGCCACACGCGGGCTGATCTTCGGGCTCATCCTGATGATGCTTCTGGACGTGATCCTGGGCTGACGGCGGCGCAAGCTTGACAGGGCACCCGCCACGACGCATATGAGGCAGGACGCTGCGCCGCCGCGTGAGCAGGCAGGGCGAGAAGACGCCCACAGCGCACCCATCCCGGTTCCCCATCACGCAGGGTTCTGAAGCGACGGCCGGAAACGCGGGACACGCCCGTGTATCCCGAGGCCGCGCTGCACCCTCTCGCGCGTCGCGCCCTTTGGCGGGACCACGCGATCTGCCGCCGGCATGTGTGCCCTCGCGGCTGCAAAGGAAGCAACTTGTTCGATTTCGACATGCTCGGCCTCGCGCCGACCCTCAATACCGCCCTCCAGAAGGCGGGCTTCAACGAACCCACCCCGATCCAGAACGAAGCGATCCCGCTCGCGCTCGACGGGCACGACATTCTCGGGCTGGCACAGACCGGCACCGGCAAGACGCTGGCCTTCGGCCTGCCTCTCATCGACCATCTGCTGAGCCGGCAGGGCAAACCCGCGCCCAAGTCGGTTAAGGCACTGGTGCTCGCCCCGACCCGCGAACTGGTGAACCAGATCGCCGAGAGCCTGCGTGGCCTGATGGGTGACACCCACCTGCGCATCGGCACCGTCGTCGGCGGCCAGAGCATCAACCGCCAGATCAATTTCCTCAGCCGCGGCACCGATATCCTGGTGGCGACGCCCGGCCGCCTGATGGACCTTATGGACCGGGGCGCCGTGGATCTGAGCACCGTGCAGCACCTGGTGCTGGACGAGGCGGACCAGATGCTGGATCTCGGCTTCATCCACGCGCTGCGCAAGATTGCGCCGGCGCTCGGCACGCCGCGCCAGACCATGCTGTTCTCGGCCACCATGCCGAAGCAGATGGAAGAGCTGTCGCGTGCCTACCTGAACAACCCGAAGCGGGTGCAGGTCTCGCCTCCGGGCAAGGCGGCGGACAAGATCACCCAGTCGGTCCACTTCCTCGACAGGAACCGCAAGGGCGACAAGCTTCGCGAGATCCTCTCTGCGGATCGCGACGCGCTCACCCTGGTCTTTGGGCGGACCAAGCACGGCTGCGAGAAGCTCATGAAGAGCCTCGTGGCGGACGGCTACAACGCCGCCTCGATCCACGGCAACAAGAGCCAGGGTCAGCGCGACCGGGCGATCAAGGCCTTCCGCGACGGGACGACGACCATCCTCGTGGCCACGGACGTGGCGGCGCGGGGAATCGACATTCCGGGCGTGGCCTACGTGATCAACCACGACCTGCCCGAGACCCCGGACAACTATGTGCACCGGATCGGGCGGACGGCGCGGGCCGGGCGCGAGGGTGAGGCGATCTCGCTCTGCTCGCCCGAAGAGGTCGGCCTGCTCGGCCAGATCGAGAAGCTGATGAAGATCGATATCCCCGTCGCCTCGGGCAGCCGTCCGGCGGCTTCGGAGGCCGAAAAGCCGGGCCGCCGCGGTGGTGGCGGAGGCGGTCGTGGCCGCGGGCGCGGTCAGGGCCAAGGCAAGCCCCAGTCGGCAGGCAAACCGGGCGGCCAAGCGCGCCGCCGCCGGTCACGCCGGGCGGCCTGATCGCGATCCGGAGGCCTCCCGGGCCGGGACGTCCCGGGCATGTCCCGGCCCGGGCATGTCCCGGGCCGGGACACATCTTCAGCGTATATAAATCAATGGGTTACAGAGAAGAGTTAACCCTTTGGTAGGATTGTCCCGGGCGGGATGCGCAAAATGCGCGTCCCGCCCTTCGCGTTTCCTTCAGGATAGAGAGGCCGCTGCCAGAACTCCGAAGTGTTTACCGGGAGGTGGCGTGGCCGCGAGGAACCGCAATCAGCACAGTGCTCGTCAGACCTCAGCGCGTGGCGATGAACAGCCCGATTCATGAAGGCGGCTCATGGGCGACAGTGATCCGAACGCCATTCAGGACGGACGACCCGAGGGCTAGGTCGGATGGGAAAGGCTCGCGCGGAAGCGCCGAAAAGGCCGCCGCGCGACCACCCCATCCCAGGAGACCCCATATGCCCGGAGGAGCCCCCTCGCCTGCCCCTACACGGCGCTTTGCGTTGCTCGCCATCGGCCTTGGTGCGTTCGGCATCGGAACCACGGAGTTCGCCCCCATGGGGCTCCTCCCCGCGATCGCCGAGGGCGTCGACGTCTCGATCCCGGCCGCCGGGCAGCTGGTCACCGCCTACGCCGTGGGCGTCATGATCAGCGCTCCCTTCATGACGCTCTACCTTGCCCGCTTCGGACAGAAGCGCGCGCTGCTGATCGCCATGGCGATCTACATCATCGGCAACCTCGTCTCGACGGTCGCACCCGAATACTGGTCGCTCATGGCCGGACGCCTGATCACCAGCCTCTGCCAAGGCGCATTCTTCGGCTTCGGCGCCGTGGCGGCCACAAGCGTGGTGCCGCCCGAGAAACGCGCCAGCGCACTGGCGATCATGTTCATGGGGACAAGCATCGCCAATATCGGCGGGGTGCCCGCATCGTCCTGGATGGGCGAGACGATCGGATGGCGCGCGGCCTTTGCCGTTACCGTGGGCCTCGGGATCATCGCCTTCACCGCGCTGGCGTTTGCCCTCCCCGAGGGAGAGCCGGGCCGCCGCGCCGAGGTGCGCCGTGAACTGGCAACGCTGCTGCGGCCCCAGATGCTCGTGACGCTGGCCGCCACCGTACTTTTCGCGAGCGGGTTCTTCGCGGTCTACACCTATATCGCGCCCTTCCTCGAAGAGGTGGCCGGAGCCGGCCCCCGTTTCGTGACGCTGTTGCTCGTGCTGATCGGTGTCGGGCTGACACTGGGCAACTGGCTTGGCGGCAAGCTCGCCGACCGGTCCCTACGCCACGGTGCCATGCAGGCCATGGCTGCCCTGGCCGTGACCTCGCTGGCGCTGCCTCTGATGGTTGGGTCTATTCCAGGGACGATACTCGGCACGCTCGCGTGGTCGGCATCGGCCTTTGCCTGCGTGCCCGCCCTGCAGATGCGCGCGATGCGGGCCGCCGAGGATGCACCGAGCCTGGCCGCTTCGATGAACATCGCGGCCTTCAACCTAGGCAACGCCGTCGGCGCGGCCGTGGGAGGCGCGGTGATCGGGCTTGGGTTCGGCGTGGCAGCCGTGCCGCTGGCGGCAGCGCTTCTTGCACTGATCGGGCTGGGGGCGCTGAGAATGCAACGCCCGGTCGGCAGCTCCGTGACAGTCGGGTGATCCCGACCAGTTGCGACGAGGGTGCGCTCCACCCGGGAGCGCGCCCTTTTTTTTGCGGTCCGGTTCGGAAGATCAGGCGGCCTTGCGACGCACGCGGGTGACCACGCCGATGGCACCGAGCCCTGCAAGCATGAGCCCCAAGGCGCCCGGCAGCGGCACGGCGGAGACATTGGCATTGACGGTAAAGCTCGAGGGCGAGTTGGTGCTGTAGAAGCGGGCGAAACCGTAGACCGGCCCGTCGTAATCCTCGGGGACGAGGAAGGAATAGCTGTCTTCGGAGGCCCACTGGTTGGCGTAGAGTTCACGCCCTTCCATGTTCTCGGCGTCGAATTCGTCGTCCTGGATGGTCCAGTCCCATTCGGCCATGGTGAAAGGCGTCGCGGAAAGCCGGATCAGCATGTTCGATCCGCTGCCAGCGTTGGTCAGCGTGAAGTCGAGACTGCTTCCGCCCTGAAGACTGTCGAACCAGAAGTACTCGAAATCCTCCGACCCGTTGGAGCTGCCGATGATGGTGCTGTACCCGCTGAAATTCGTGGGCGAGTCGTAGGTATCGCCGAACTCGCCGAAATCGGCTTCGTTGAGGGTCGCGGCGCCGGCGGCCGCGGTCGAGAGGGCGAGTGCAGCGACGGCTGTGAGGATCTTACTGAACATATCGAAAACTCCGTGGCGCCTTGGCGTGCACGAACATTGTGTCACTCGAAGGGCGTGACGGTGACGTAAGGTCTGACAGTCTGCGCATACAGCGGAAGACAAAAAGACGTAACGTCAACCTCTCCAATTGTTGCCCCTGCGGCACCCGATCCCGGCGAGACGAGAAATTGTTGAGAGGAGTTTACGAAATTTGATCGCGAAAAGGACATTCAGCCGTGAGAGCAACCTAGGCCGTGTTGACAAAAGGGTTTCACGCCGACCGGAAGGCGTGATTCAAGCTGGTATCTGCGATGGAGACCAGCTTGGCACGAGACCTGATGT